>CALRQX020000015.1:0-101575 GCA_943370435.1 Kapaibacterium sp. (SeqCode)
AGCAAGGGCGCGGCCATGCGGGTGCCGGCCATACACGCGTGCAGGCAAATCTGGGCAAGGATCAGGCGGGCCAGTTCGGGCGTCATGATCGGGATAAAGATCTGGGTTTTGGTCTTATAAGACGGGCGTAGTCAGCTATCAAATATAGAGCAAACACAGTGCGCCTGAACTACTCGTCCAGCAGGTCGGCCTCGGCCGCCGGCGGCAGCAGCACCTGGGACTCGGCGTCAGGCAGGGCTTCCACCTTGCGCAACGCCAGGCGCATCTGCTTGGCCCGGGTGTCGGCCTTGTCCAGGGTGTCCGAGGCCTTGGCCACCTGCTCCTTGATACGTGCCACCCATTCACCATAACGTTCAAACTCGGTCTTCACCGCGCCCAGCACCTTCCAGACCTCCGAGGCCTGTTGCTCCAGCGCCAGTGTGCGAAAGCCCATGTGCAGGCTGTTGAGCATGGCCAGCAGTGTGGTCGGGCCGGCCAGCGTGACGCGGTACTGGCGCTGTATCGCGTCCATCAGCCCGGGTCGGCGCAAGACCTCGGCATACAGGCTTTCGACCGGCAGGAAGAGGATGGCAAAGTCAGTCGTGTGCGGCGCCGCCAGGTAGTTTTCGGCAATCGACTTGGCCTCAGTGCGGATACGCGCTTCCAGCGCCTTGCCCGCCAGTTCCACCGCCGCAGGGTCCACGCGTTCATGCGCATCGAGCAGGCGTTCGTAGTCGTCACGCGGGAACTTGGCATCGATTGGCAGCCAGACCGGCTCGCCCTCGTCACCCCGGCCAGGAAAGCGGATTGCAAAGTCCACGCGCTGGCCGCTGCGCGGCTTGGTCTCCACCTGTTTGGCGTACTGGTCGGTGGTCAGCACCTGCTCCAGCAGGGCTTCGAGCTGCACCTCGCCAAACATGCCGCGCGTCTTGACGTTGGTCAGGACGCGCTGCAGGTTGCCCACCCCAACGGCCAGCGACTGCATCTCGCCCAGGCCCTTGTGCACCTGCTCGAGCCGGTCCGCCACCTGTTTGAAGCTCTCGCCGAGGCGCGTCTCCAGCGTGGTCTGGAGTTTTTCATCCACCGTCTTGCGCATTTCGTCGAGTTTGGCCGAGTTGGTCTGCTGCAACTGGGCCAGTTGCTGCTCCAGCGTCTCACGCACCTCGACCATGCGCCGTGCGTTCGATTCGCTGACCGCCTGCAACTGGGTGCTCAGGGTGTCGGAAAGGGTTTTCTGCAGCAGCGTCAGCTGCTGCGAAAACGCATCAATCTGCGTATTCTGCGTACGCAGGGCCTCGGCGCTTTGCTGCACCAGCGTCAGCTGAAAAGTGGCAAAGGTGGTGGCCAGCTCCTCGCGGCTGCTGCGCGAGCTGTCGCTGATCTCGCGCCGCAACTCGCGCTCCAGCCGGTCGTTGCCCGCAGCCATACCGGCCAGCAGCTCTTCGCGGCCACTCGCGCCCGGCTTGCGCAGCAGCAGGTACACCAGCAGCAGCAGGTTCAACAGCAGCGCGGCCAGCGCCAGCCATGCCTGAAAAACAGTCATTTCTGCCATCTATTCGCGGGCCATCACCGCAGGGTTCAAGGGTGTCACCAGCCTTTGTTCCGTGAGGCAGGCAATCAGGTTGTCGGCTGCCAGCTGGGCCATGGCCAGCCGCGTGGGCACGCTGGCACTGGCGATGTGCGGTGTCAGCACCACATTGGGCACACGCAGCAGCTCGGGGTTCAATTGCGGCTCCCCTTCGAAAACATCGAGCCCGGCGGCGGCAATACGCCGCTCACGCAGGGCCTGGGCCAGCGCAGCATCGTCCACAATGCCGCCGCGCGCGATGTTGACCAGTGTGGCCGTCGGCTTCATCAGTGCCAGCTCGGCCGCGCCTATGCTGTGGTGTGAAGCGGGCGAATACGGCAGCACCAGCACCAGATGGTCAGCGGTTTTCAGCAGTTCTTCCTTGCCCACATAACTGGCCTGGCACTCGGCTTCGAGCGCTGCATCGAGCCGCGAACGGTTGTGGTAAATCACCTTCATGCCAAAACCAAACGCGCCGCGTTTGGCAATACCCTGGCCGATGCGGCCCATGCCCAGAATGCCCAGCGTGCTGCCGTGGATGTCGGCGCCGGCAAACATGTTGTAGCTCCAGCGGGTCCACAGGCCGGCGCGCAGGTAATGCTCGCTCTCGGTGATGCGGCGGGCTGTCGCCATCAGCAACGCAAAACCGAAGTCGGCGGTGGTCTCGGTCAACACGTCCGGCGTGTTGGTCGCCAGCACACCAGCGGCCGTCATCGCGTCGAGCTCAAAATTGTTGTAGCCCACCGCCATGTTGGCGCAGATCTGCAGGTCTGCACAGGCGGCCAGCACCCCCGCGTCAATGCGATCGCCGCCTGTCGTCAGAACCCCGCTTTTGCCTTGCAGCTTCTGGATCAGCTGCTCCCGCGAAAAAGGCTCATCGGTCTGGTTAGCCTCCACTTCAAAGTGTTGCTCCAGCTTTTTGATGACCTCTGGGAAAATCGCGCGGGCGATCAGTATTTTTGGCTTGCTCATGAAGGTCTTTCCCCTGGAAAAATTTACCGGAACCAGATCAAGGTCATCAGGACAAACAGGGGAATCAGCACCGCAACCGACCAGGCCATGTAGCCAAAAAAACTCGGCATCTTCACGCCCCGGTCTTCGGCAATCGCCTTGACCATCAGGTTGGGCGCGTTGCCGATGTAGGTGTTGGCGCCCATGAAAACCGAACCGGCGGAAATCGCTGCCAGCGTGGTCGCCAGTGTGCCCATCAGCACCTGCGGGTCGCCACCGGCGGTGTTGAAAAACACCAGGTAGGTAGGCGCGTTGTCCAGGAATGAGCTCAAAATGCCGGACGCCCAGAAATACATGGCCGGGTCGGGCTGGCCATCGGGCCGGGTCACGGCAGACACCACCGCACCAAAAGGCCCGCTGCTGCCCGCCTTGAGCATGGCAATCACCGGGATGATGGTCAGGAAAATGCCGGCAAACAATTTGGCCACTTCGGCCATGGGCCCCCAGGAAAACTGGTTGTCCGCATGCACCTTGTCGGCTGTCATTTTCAACGACAGCAAGGTGATGGCGATCAGGCCCGCATCACGCACCAGGCCGGGCAAACCGACCTCGGTACCGTACACATCAAACACGACGGGCGACTTCCAGAAACCACTGAGCAGGACCAGACCCGCCACCGCCGCCAGCAGCAGGAAGTTGAACGCACCATCGAAGCCCAGCCGCCCGGTATCCGGCGTCGGGTCCACCGGCTGCACCCCTTCCCTGCGGTAAAACCAGCTGTCAAGCAGGTAAAAGATGACCAGCAGGCTGCCGAGCAGAAACAGGGTTTCGGGAAAGATGTGTTTGACGGTCCAGAAAAAATCCACACCTTTGAGAAAACCCAGAAACAGCGGCGGATCACCGAGCGGCGTCAGCGAGCCGCCCGCATTGGAAACGATGAAAATGAAGAAGACCACAATATGCGCCGCATGTTTGCGGTTGTCGTTGGCACGAATCAGGGGCCGGATCATCAGCATGGAAGCGCCAGTGGTGCCCATGAAACTCGCCAGCACGGCACCGATCAGCAACAGGCCCGCGTTGAGCCCCGGGCTGCCATGCAAATTGCCGCGAATGAAAATGCCGCCGGCCACTGTGAACAGCGCGGTCAGCAGGATGATGAAGGGGATGTACTCGGCCAGCAGCGCGTGCACCAGGCTGATACCCGCCACGGACAGCCCGAAATTCAGCGCAAACGGGACAAAAAAGGCCAGGGTCCAGGCCGCCGATACCTTGCCGAAATGGTGGTGCCAGAACTGCGGCAGCAGCAGCGGCATCAGCGCAATCGACAACAACAGGCCGGCAAACGGAATACCCCACAGCGGTGACAACTGGCCGCCGTCAAAGCCGGCCGCCAGGGCCCAGCCGGGGCAAAAAAGCAGCAGTAGCGCCACTGGTGTCCAGCGCAGTCGTTTCATGATGTCTCCTTGTTTGGCAGATCCGCAAATGGGCGCGGGCGCGTCAGTGGCGCCCTCATGCAATCTCAAAAACCTGACGCAGATAAGCCAGGTATTTTTCATCGTCGCACATGTTTTTCGACGGCGTGTCGGACAGCTTGGCCACGGGCTGGCCATTGCAGCGGATCATCTTGATCACAATTTGCAGCGGTTCATAACCGAGGTCATTGGTCAGATTCGTGCCAATGCCAAACGCCAGCTGGCAACGTCCGCGAAACTGCTGGTAAAGCTCGACAGTACGCGGCACCGTCAGGCCATCGCTGAAGATCAGTGTTTTGGTTTTCGGATCGACCCGGTTTTTGGCGTAATGCGCCAGCATGCGTTCGCCCCACTGGAACGGGTCGCCGCTGTCGTGGCGGGCACCGTCAAACAGCTTGCAGAAATACATGTCAAAGTCGCGCAGGAAAGCGCTCATGCCGTAGACATCGCTGAGCGCAATACCCAGATCGCCCCGGTACTCTTTGGCCCAGGACTCAAACCCGAATACCTGGCTGTCGCGCAGACGCGGCCCCAGCGCCTGACAGGCCTGCAGGTATTCGTGCGCCATCGTGCCCAGCGGCGTCAGACCGAGTTTCATCGCGAACAGCACATTGCTGGTACCGGCAAACTGACCGTCCGGGCCGGTGCCCAGGCGCGCAATCAGGGTGCGCAGGACTTCCTCATGCCAGGCCTGGCCAAAACGCCGGCGTGTGCCGTAATCGGCAATTTTCAGCTCGCGCAGTCCCTCGGCCTGGAGCAGCCCGATCTTGGCATCCAGCCGTTTACGCCCCTGCATGACGTCGGCGAGTTTCTGGGTGTTGCGGAAGTAGACCTCGTTGATGATGGCCAGCACCGGAATTTCAAACAGGATGGTGTGCAGCCACGGCCCCTCAATCACCACCTCGATTTCGCCCGACGGCAGTGCATTGACCGTGACGTATTTCTGATTGAGCCGGAACAGGCCCAGAAAATCAACAAAGTCGCTTTTGATGAAGCGCAGGGCGCGCAAATAGGCGAGTTCGGCGTCCTGAAACTGCAGGCTGCACAGGGCCCGGATTTCCTCGCGGATTTCCCGCACATACGGTGCCAGATCACTGACCCCGGGGGCACCGGCATTGCGGCATTTGAAGCGGTACTCCACCTGCGCACCCGGAAACTGGTGCAGCACCACCTGCATCATCGTGAACTTGTACAGGTCGGTATCAAGCAGGCTGGTAATGATCATCGTCGGGCATTCCCATAAATCCATTTTGTGGGCGAATTGCGGCGTTGCGCGGTGCTCGGAATCCTCATGCACCCAAGTGCATTCCGGTGTCCTGCGCGCCGCGCGCCTTGCACTTCATCCCAAAAAACTGAATTTCTGGAAGTGCCCGCGCCGCGTGTAATCAAGAAATCACCCCAGAAAGTCGACTTCAAACAGCAGCGTGGCATTCGGCGGAATGACACCACCGGCGCCGCGAGCGCCGTAACCCAGTTCGGCCGGGATGACGAGACGGCGCGTGCCACCCACCGACATGCCCTGCACACCTTCGTCCCAGCCCTTGATGACCTGGCCGGCGCCCAGTGAAAACTGGAACGGGTCACCCCGGTCCTTGCTCGAATCGAACTTGGCGCCCTGCACGCCCTCGTTGTACAGCCAGCCGGTGTAGTGCACCTTGACGTTCTGGCCAGCTTTGGCAATGGCGCCGGTACCGAGCACGGTGTCTTCGTATTGGAGGCCGGAAGGGGTGGTGGTCAGTGCCATGATCAATCTTTCAAAATAGGGGGTAGATGCGCTTTTGCGCGAAGCCCTGACTTTACCCGCAAGGAGATCACTCCAGCCAGGTCGTGAAGTCCTGCGCGCTCACGCGCGGCGTGCGAAAGGTGTTGACCAGCGCCGATTGGTCGGCATATCCCAGCGCCATGCCGCACACCAGCATCTCCCCTTCCCCCGCACCGATGTGCGGCAGGATGATGTTGGAAAATCCGTTCCAGGCCGCCTGCGGGCAGGTATGCAGGCCGTGGCCGCGCGCGGCGACCATGATGTTTTGCAAAAACATGCCGTAGTCCACCAGGCTGCCCCGGCCCATCACCCGGTCCAGCGTGAACATCATGCCCACGGGCGCGTCAAAAAACCGGTAGTTGCGCTGGTGCTGGGCATGCATCTTGTCCTTGTCGCCCTTGCCTATGCCGAGCAAGCCGTAAAGCCCCCAGCCGTTTTCACGGCGCCGGTCGATATAGGGCGAAACCCATTTTTCCGGGTAGTAGTCGTACTCCTCCCGGTATTGCGCGGCCAGCCCGGGGTCGGCGCGAATGGCGTCATGCGCGGCGCAGACCTTGTCCATCAGGCTGTCCCTGCTGGCACCCTGCAGCACATACACCTTCCACGGCTGGGTGTTGGTGCCCGAAGGCGCGCGGCTGGCGAGCGCCAGCAGGTGCTCCAGCGTGGCGCGGGGAACAGCTTGCGGCAGGAAGGCGCGCACGGACATGCGGCTGTCGATGGCTGCATCAACAGCGTGGGGGGTGTCACTCACTTGAGGGTCTCCAGGGTGGTCAAAAGTTGGGGCGGCAAGGGCACCGGCCGGCGCGTCTGCCGGTCCACATACACATGGATGAAATGGCCCTTGGCAGCCGTCAGTGCCGTGCTCGCATGACCAGCGAACAGGCCGACCTCATAACGCACACTGGACGAGCCCACATGCGCCACACGCATGCCGGCCAGCACCGGTTCCGGGAAAGACAGTGGCGCAAAATAATTGCACTGCGTCTCGATCACCAGCCCGATCACAGCGCCGGCGTGGATGTCGATCGCGCCACTCTCGATCAGGTAGCCGTTCACCGCGGTGTCGAACCAGCTGTAATACACAACATTGTTGACGTGGCCGTACACATCGTTGTCCATCCAGCGTGTGCCAATCGGGCGAAAGACTTTGTAGGCGCTGCGGGGCTCGGCTTGCGGGCGGTTGGAGGAGGTCATGGGCACTTATTTTGCCAGCCCGGGCAGGGCCTGCCAGCGCTGCCAGTAGGCCAGCGCCACCCGGTAGGTGTTCATCTGTACCTGTACTGTCTCGTCGATGTTGACGCCATACCCACCGGCCATCGCAAAGGCCAGCGGAATGCGGCGCTGCCAGGCCCAGTCGAACACGCGCCGGTCGCGCGCCTCGAGCCCGTCGAAACTCAGGCTGAGCCGACCCAGCCGGTCGCCCTCGAAAGGGTCGGCCCCGGCCAGATAGATCACCAGGCCCGGTTCGAAGCGCCGGTCGAGTTCATCGAGCGCCTGCTCCAGTGCCTGCAGGTAGGGCGCGTCGGTGCAGCCGTCGGGCAAATCCACATCGAGGTCGCTGGCCTCCTTGCGAAACGGAAAGTTCTTCTGCCCGTGTATCGAGAGTGTGAAAACACTGGGGTCGCGGCTGAAAATGCTGGCGGTGCCGTTGCCCTGATGCACATCCAGGTCAATCACTGCCACCCGCAGCGGATGCCGCTCATGGCGCTGCAGGCGCGCATGTTCGGCCTGCATCAGACGGGCAGCAACGGCGGCATCATTGAAGACACAAAACCCGCCGCCCTTGCCGCCTGCAGCATGGTGTGTGCCGCCGGCCATGTTCGCAGCCACCCCTTCAGGCCGCGCCGCCAGACCGAGCGCCGCCCTTGCAGCCGCCACTGTGGCACCGGCCGAGCGGCGGGATCTTTCGGCCATCTCCACGCTCCAGGGAAAGCCGATTTCACGCATGGCCGCCGCGCCCAGCGTGCCATCTGTCACTGCCTCGATATAGGCCGGGTCGTGTGCCAGCGCCAGTTCACCGTCGCTGGCGCGCGGTGCCACACCCGTGCGCACCTGCGGCAGCTCGCGCGCCACGCGATCCCGCAGGCGCTGGTACTTGGACATCGGAAAGCGATGCCCCGCCGGCAAAGGCAATACAAAGTGATCGGCGTAGAAAGCTTGCAAGGCGGCGAACCAGACCATGGGGAAGAGATCAGGAGAAGCACCTGTGGCAGGTGCCCGGAACCGCATTGTGGCTGCTGGTGGAAAACCGCGTGGACGACAGGCTCCTAGAGCCATATATCTAAAATGCTGCACTGCAACAAAACCCGCTTGTATTTGCCTCGGGTAATCCCTATACTTCAGTTATGTTGCAGTGCAGCAATAGACAAACCACTCCCTGGAGCGCTTGTCCAGCAGGCAACTACTTGAAGTTTTAACCCACCTATATTGGAGATTTGAATATGTTGACCGCTGAACAAGTAATGGCTTCCCACAAAGCAAACGTCGAGACCCTGTTTGGTCTGACCAGCAAAGCCTTTGAAGGCGTTGAGAAACTGGTTGAACTGAATGTCCAGGCTTCCAAAGCTGCTCTGGCTGAAAGCGCCAACCACACCCAATCACTCATGGGCGTGAAAGACGCACAAGAGTTGCTGGCCCTGCAAGCCGGCCTGTTCCAGCCCCTGGCTGAGAAAACAGCCGCCTACAGCCGCCACCTGTACGACATCGCCACCGCCACCAGCTCTGAAGTTGGCAAGTCTTTTGAAGGCCAGGCTGCTGAAGCCCAAGCCAAATTCATGGGCCTGGTGGACAGCGCCGCCAAAAACGCGCCAGCCGGTTCCGAGACCGCCGTTGCCGTGATGAAAAGCGCTGTCGCTGCTGCCAACAACGCTTTCGAGTCGGTCCAGAAAGCCGTCAAGCAAGCCAGCGAAATGGCTGAAGCCAACATCACCGCAGTGACTGCCACTGCTGTGAACGCCTCCAAGACCGCTTCCAAAAAGCGTTGATCACAAGGCTTGAAGCGGCTGGCCCCTGGGCCGGCTGATTCAGGCCAGGGCCGGTCCCGGCTCTACCGAATCAGGGGTGTGGCTCCGATCTTCAACCATTGGAGCTGTGCTCCAGCCAGTTGTCTCCTCGGGTCCTTCCAGAAATCCAGTTTCACGGACCCCTTCAAAGCCTGATTGCAAGATCAGGCTTTTTTTTGCCCAATCTGGCCGCAGCCCTTGCCCCCCATGCGTGGCCAGTTATCAAAACAGAAGCATCAACGGGTTGTGATGGGCCATTTCGCCAGCCTGGCCTTGAGCTCGGGCAGCGCCGCCAGCATGGCCGCCCGGCCGGCGTCTATGGCGCGCTGGCGCGCCGAGAAGTCGGCACTTTTGAGACCCGCCTGCGAGGGCTGCACCACCAGGTCGGCGTCCCTGAGTTCATGCCGGTTGATGCTTTTGCCCATGATGGCAAAAGTCTGCAACAGGATTTGCAGCGTGCCGTTGGACGGGTTGGCCTCGGGCGGGCTCGATATGTCCACGGCAATCACCAGCTCGGCGCCCATTTGCCGGGCAAAACGGACCGGCACCGGCGACACCAGCCCGCCATCCACGTACTCACGCCCATTGATCTTCACCGGCACAAACACCGCCGGCACCGCGCTCGACGCACGCACTGCCATGCCGGTGTCGCCACGCTGAAACAGCACGGCCTGGCCGCTGTTCAGGTCGGTCGCAACTATGCCCAGCGGGATGGCCATGTTTTCAATCAGCCGTCCCGCCACCAGATCATTGACATAACGGCTAAGGGCCTCGCCGCGAAACATGCCGCGGCCAAAAATCGGCAGCATCCAGTCGGTGATCGCAACCTCTTCCATGGTCAGCGCGGTCTGCTGCAACTGCGCGCTGCTTTTGCCACTGGCGTACAGAGCCGCCACCAGGCTGCCGGCCGAGGTGCCGACCAGCACCGAAGGACGCAAGCCGGCCTCTTCCAGCACCGCGATCACGCCCACATGCGCAAAACCGCGCGCCGCCCCGCCACCGAGCGCCAGGCCTATGCGCGGCGGCCTTGGAGCCGGCGCTTCGGCCACAGGGGCGGCTGCCGCTGTGTCACTGCGGCCGGGCGCCGGACCGGCGCAGCCAGCCAGCAACAACAGGCTGACCAGGGACAGCGCAGCAAACAGCGCCAGCATGCGGCGCCCTTCCGGCCGGTTTGCGCCCGCGTGCGGGTTCACAGCACTTTGTACCTCAATACTATTGAGAATAATTCGCGTTTGTATTACACTGACCACATTCCAACCCTTAACGTTTACCCCATGCGTCAAAAACACCGCCTTTTGAACACCCTGGCCCTGCTGGGCGCACTGCTGGGCGTGGCCACCAGCGCCAGCGCCCAGGAGCAGGTGCTGAACCTGTATTCTGCCCGCCACTACCAGACCGACGAGGCGCTTTACAGCAATTTCACCAAGGCCACCGGCATCAAGATCAACCGGGTGGATGCTGACGACGCCGGCATCCTGGCGCGGCTCAAGGCCGAAGGCGCGGCCTCCCCTGCCGACGTGATTTTGCTGGTGGACGCGGCACGCCTGGCCAAGGGCGACAGCGAAGGCATGTTCCTGCCGATCAAGTCGGCCGCGCTGGAAAAAGCCATCCCTGCACAGCTGCGCGCCCAGGCCACAGCCGACGGCACGACCTGGTTTGGTTTTTCCACACGCGCCCGGGTCATCGTGTACGACAAGCTCAAGGTGAACAAAGCCGATGTGGACACCTACGAAGAACTGGCAGATCCGAAAAACAAAGGCCTGCTGTGCACGCGCTCGGGCTCGCACCCCTACAACCTGTCGCTGTTTGGCGCGGTGACGGAACACCTCGGTGCGGTCAAGGCTGAAGAGTGGCTCAAGGGCATGGTGGCCAACATGGCGCGTGCGCCCAAGGGCGGCGACACCGACCAGATCAAGGGTGTGGCCAGTGGCGAGTGTGGCATTGCCATCACCAACACCTACTACCTGGCGCGCATCATGCGGTCGTCCAGCCCTGAAGACAAGGCCATCGTGGACAAGGTCGGCGTGGTGTTTCCGAACCAGCAGTCCTGGGGCACGCATGTGAACATCGCCGGCGCCGCGGTCGCCAAAAACGCGAAGAACACTGCCAACGCGGTGAAGTTCATGGAATACCTGGCCAGCCCGGAAGCGCAAAACTATTTTGCCAACGGCAACAACGAATGGCCGGCGGTCGCCAGCGTCAAGCTCAGCAACCCGGCGCTGCAAGCGATGACGGGCGGCAGCTTCAAGTCTGAAACCATCCCCATCAGCACGGTCGGCGCGAACCAGGTCAAGGTGCAGCAAATGCTGGACCGGGTCGGCTACAAGTAAGCTGCATACCTTCGAGGAAAGCCCGGTTCGCCGGGCTTTTTTTATGCGTGATAATTGCCTTTTACGTTGACGTCAACGTCAACTCCGGAACACACGTCCCCTCTTCATCTCTTCAAGGAAACACTCATGGACATCGCAGGCAAAGTATTCATCGTCACCGGCGGCGCATCGGGTCTGGGCGAAGGCACGGCCCGCATGCTGGCCGCCAAAGGCGGCAAGGTGGTGATTGCCGACATGCAGGTCGACAAAGGCGAAGCGATTGCCAGGGACATAGGCGGCGCTTTTGTCAAATGTGATGTGAGCCAGGAAGCCGACGGCCAGGCGGTGGTCGCCAAGGCCGTGTCCATGGGCAAACTGATGGGCCTGGTCAACTGCGCCGGCATTGCACCGGCTGAAAAAACCGTCGGTAAAAACGGTGCGCACTCGCTCGCGGTGTTCAGCAAAACCATCACCGTCAACCTGGTCGGCAGCTTCAACATGATCCGCCTGGCCGCCGACGCCATGTGCAAAAACGAGCCCGAAGCCACGGGCGAGCGCGGCGTGATGATCTCCACCGCCTCGGTGGCAGCCTACGACGGCCAGATCGGCCAGGCGGCCTACAGCGCTTCCAAGGGCGGCATTGTCGGCATGACCTTGCCGATTGCACGCGACCTGGCGCGCAACGGCATACGCAACATGACGATTGCCCCTGGCATTTTTGGCACCCCCATGATGTTCGGCATGCCCAAGGAAGTGCAGGACTCGCTGGCCGCGTCGGTGCCCTTCCCCAGCCGCCTGGGTACGCCGCAGGATTACGCCAAACTGGCGCAGCACATTTTTGAAAACGACATGCTCAACGGCGAAGTGATACGCCTGGACGGCGCGATCCGCCTGGCGCCGCGCTGAGCTCCAGGTTTCGAAGCGCTATCGAATGAATAGCTGCTAGCGCCCGTCCCGTTTGGACTGAAGGCCGATTCGACTTCAAAGAGTCGAGTCGGCCTTTTTTCAGCTGCTTACACAAATCAGGCGCCGGGCCGGGCAAGCCCGCGCTGCGCCCGGCAGGGCTTGGGTTTACCATGGCCGTTCACCCCACAGGAGAAGCCATGAAAAACAACAGCTCTGCGCGTTTGCGCCTTGTTTCCCCCTTTCTTGCCGCTGTACTGGTCAGCAGCCTGCTGCTGGCGGGCTGCGTCTCGGCCCCGCCGTTTGCCTACAACGTGCCGCAGCAGCCCGAAGGCGCTTCCGGCTACACCGAGAAACCTGGCTGGGCCAGCACCAAATTTGCCGTCGCTGCGGCGAATCCGCTGGCCACCGACGCCGGTTACCAGGTGCTCAAGGCCGGTGGCTCGGCAATTGACGCGGCGATTGCGGTGCAAATGGTGCTCACGCTGGTGGAGCCGCAATCGAGCGGCATAGGCGGTGGTGCCTTTTTGCTGCACGCCAGCGGCAGCACGGTCGAGGCCTTTGATGGCCGCGAAACCGCGCCCGCTGCCGCCGATGAAAAACTCTTTCTCGGTGCCGACGGCAAACCGCTGGCATTCATAGACGGCGTGGTCGGCGGCCGCTCGGTCGGTGTGCCAGGCACCGTGCGCATGCTGGAGATGGCGCACAGGCAACACGGCAAGCTGCCTTGGGCACAACTGTTTGTGCCGGCGATCACACTGGCCGAAAACGGCTTCCGGGTCAGCGCGCGTCTGGCCACCCTGCTCAAGACCGAGCAGCACCTGAAAAAAGACCCGGTGGCAGCCGCCTACTTTTACCCCGTCAATGGCGAACCCCTGGCCGCTGGCGCACTGCTGCGCAACCAGGCGCTGGCCGATGTGCTGAAGAAGATCGCGGCCGGCGGATCCAAAGCGCTGCTCGAAGGCGACATTGCCCAGGCCATCGTCAGCAAGGTGCAGCAACACCCGACCAACCCCGGCAAGCTGAGCCTGGCCGACATGGCCGGCTACCAGGCCAAAAAGCGCGAACCCATTTGTCACGACTACCGCGCCCAATCCCGCGACTACCGCATCTGCGGCATGCCGCCGCCGAGTTCGGGTGCGATTGCGGTCGGGCAGATTCTGGGCATGCTGAACTACACGCCCGCCGCCACGCTGGGCCTGGTCACCGGCACCGGTGGCGACGGCGTGACACCCGCACCCACACCCTCGGCCGACTGGCTGCACCTGTACACCGAGGCCTCGCGCCTGGCCTTTGCCGACCGCGCGCAGTACCTCGGCGACCCCGACTTTGTACAAGCCCCAGGTGGCAGCTGGATGAGCCTGCTGGCGCCCGCCTACCTGGCCGACCGCGCCAGGCTGATCACGCTGCAGCCCGGCGGGCAGAGCATGAAGGTGGCCAAACCCGGAACGCCAGGCGGCGTCAGGTCTGCTTACGCGCCCATGCCCGACCAGCCGGAATACGGCACCTCCCACATCAGCATCGTGGACGCCTGGGGCAACGCGATTGCCATGACCACCACGATTGAAGACGCTTTTGGTTCACGCCAGATGGTGCGCGGCTTTTTGCTGAACAACGAGTTGACCGACTTCAGCTACGCGCCCACCGACGCAGAAGGCAAACCGGTGGCGAACCGCGTTCAGCCGGGCAAACGCCCGCGCTCGTCCATGGCCCCCACGCTGGTGTTTGACAAGGCCACAGGCCAGCTGGTGATGAGCGGCGGCAGCCCCGGCGGCGCGCTGATCATCCACTACACCGCCAAAACCCTGTACGGCGTGCTGAACTGGGGCCTGCTGCCGCAGCAGGCCATCAACCTGCCCAACTTCGCCTCGATGAACGGGCCCAGCCTGCTGGAAGAAAAACGTTTTGCGCCGGCCACGGTGGAGGCCCTGAAAGCCCGCGGCGCCGAAGTGCGCGAGATGAACATGACCAGCGGCCTGCAAGCCATCACGCGTGGCCAGGCGCACGGCACCCAGCTCTGGCTGGGCGGCGCCGATCCGCGCCGTGAGGGCGTGGTGATGGGGGATTAAAGGTCAAAAGTGGCTTTCGCCCTTTCCTGACGGACGCAAGCAGCTACTTTTTTGATAGCATATTCCGCCGCGGTCAGCGGCGGCAGTCCCCGTCAATGCCCTTGCGGCGCCAGCCCAAAGTGCTTCATGCTGGCTCGCGACTCGGCCAGCAACCAGCGTGTGAACTGCTCCACGGCATCGTTGTGCGCCAGCGCTGCCCGGCTGCAGAGGTAGTAGCCACGTTCCGTGGCCACGGCCGGACTGAAGGGCAGCACCAGCTGGCCTGAGGCCAGCTCCGTTTCGATCAGCAAGGGCTGGATGACGGTCACGCCCATGCCCGCACAAGCGGCGACGATCAGGTTGTTGCCAAGGTCGAAGCCCGGTCCGAGCACAGGTGGCGTGTCCACGGCACCGGCTTCACGCAGCCACAAACGCCAATTGCCGGGATAGTTGGTGTGGTGCAGCAAGGGCAGCTCAAGCAGTTGCCGCGGCGCCTTCAGCCGGGCGGCAAGCGCCGGCGTGCATGCCGGCATGAGCTCGCGCCCCTGCAGATACTTCGCACGAATGCCGCGCGGCCAGACCTGCGCCGTTCGCTTCACACTGATCCACAGGTCGACATCGTCCCGCGTGAAATCCTCGTCGTGGTGAAACTGCCGCAGCTCGACCTCGATGTCAGGGTGGGATGCGCGAAACTGTCCAAGCCGCGGCACCAGCCAGCGCGTGCACAGGGTAGGCACTACGCTCACACGCAGCTTGCGCGGCTCTGCACGCACCCCGAACTCGCCGATCGCGCCCTCCAGCCCTGCCACATGCGCTTCCACCAGCGCCTGGAAATCGCGGCCGCGCTCCGTGGGCAGCACCCGCGTGCCGGAGCGGTCCAGCAGCGTGCATTCCAGGCGCTGCTCCAGCCGCTGCACGGCGCGGCTCACGGCCGCCTGCGTCACGCACAACACGTCGGCCGCGCGGCGAAAGCTGCCCAGCTGACACACCGCCAGAAAGGCATGCAACTCGGGCAGGGAAGGAGATTTGAAGCGCATGCCCTGATTACATCAGGTTATCAGCAGCGATCAAATTGTCGTTTGCCCGCAAGGCCCCGGCTGTCTACGCTTGCGCCATGTTCCATCCACCAGAAGCCGCGATGCCAGCCGAAGCCGCCCTCCCCGTCCTGCCCGTTCTGGTGCTGCACCCGGCAGAACCTGCCATCGCCCTGGTGGGTGACTCGCCGCACAGCGGCACCGATTACCCGGCCGACTTCGACTACGCCGTGGACGCTGCAGAGCTGCGCAAACTCGAGGACACACACGTGCACTGGCTGTGGGATGCGGTGCCCCGCGTGGGCGGCACCCTGGTGCACGCCACCTTCCCGCGCAGCTACATCGACCCGAACCGCCATGAGCACGACATCGACGTCGCCATGCTGGCCGACACCTGGCCCGGCGGGGCGGCGCCCGCAGCGCGCACCCTGGCGCTGGGCAACGGGCTGGTGTCCAGCCTCACGCCTGCGCGCCAGCCCATCTACACCCGCCGCCTGCCGGCGCGGGAAGTCGCGCACCGCATTGAGCATTACTGGCGCCCTTACCGGCGCGCGCTGGCGCACGCGCTGGAGGCTGCCGCGCCGCAAGGCCCCCGCTGGCACCTGAACCTCCACTCCATGCCCAGCAATGCCTATGAGCGCCTGGGCCGTGTGGCGCCCGGGCCGCTGGCTGACGTGGTACTGGGCGACCTCAATGGCCAGAGCTGCAGCTCCGCCTTTACCGGGCTGGTGGCCGACGCATTCCGCCAACTGGGTTACAGCGTCGCCATCAACGACCCGTACGCGGGCCAGGACCTGCTGCGCGAATTCGGCGTGCCGGCACGCGGGCACCAAAGCCTGCAGGTTGAGCTGAACCGCGCGATTTACCTGGATGAAAAAACGCGCGAACTGCTGCCCCGCGCCAACGCCGTGCGCGAGGACATTGCCGACGTGCTGTGCCAGATCGCCACCCACATTCGCTGCCATACCTCCATCCACCCCTGATTGCCCTTCACAAGGATTCACCATGACCACCACCCTGCATCGCCGCCGCTTTATCGGCACCAGCTGTGCCTTGACCAGTGCCATCGCCTTGCCCGCGCTGGCCCAGGCACCCGCCCGTTACCCGACCCGTCCCGTCACGCTGGTGGTGCCGTTTCCGCCCGGCGGCTCGGTGGACAGTGCAGGCCGCGCCATGGCCGACCGGCTGGGCAAGGTGCTGGGGCAAACCGTGATCGTGGACAACAGGGCCGGCGCGGGCGGCGCCATCGGCTCCACGCTGGTTGCCAGGGCACCGGCAGACGGCTACACCCTGATCGTCACCTCGCAGACCACCCATGTGGTCAACCCGGCGGTATCGCCTCGCCTGCCCTATGACGCCGTCAATGACTTCGCACCTGTCACGCTGATCGAACGGCTGGCCAACGTGTTGCTGGTTAATCCGGCTTTGCCCGTGAAGAACTTCGCCGAGTTGTTGAAATACGTGAAAGCCAACCCCGGCAAACTGAACTACGCCTCATCGGGCAATGGCTCGGTGGCGCACCTGAGCATGGAGTTGCTCAAGGCCAAGCTGGGCCTGTTTATCACCCACATTCCCTACCGCGGCGCAGGCCCCGCGCTCACTGACCTGATGTCGGGCCAGGTACACATGACGTGGAACAACCTCACGTCCAACCTCTCCGTGATCCAGGGCGGGCGCCTGCGGGCACTGGCAGTAGCGTCACCCATACGCGCGCCGCAATTGCCCGACGTGCCGACCTTCGACGAGCTCAAATTGCCGGAGCTGAACCTCACCTCATGGGCGGGCATTGCAGCGCCCGCCAAAACGCCCGAGCCCATCATTACCCAGCTCTACGAAGCGATGCGCACCGTATTGCGCGATCCCCAGACACAGGAGGCCTGGCGCACCCGCGGCGCGATGGTTCCCGAGAACGTGAAGCCCGCCGAGTACCGCCAGGAAATCCAGCAGCGCATCCAGTTCTACCAAAACATCGTGAAGACCCACAAGATCGTTCTGGACTGAGCCCTTCCGTGCAAAAAGAGGCGCGGCCGCCTAGCCGGTGCGCAGGGGCTCGGCCGGTGCATCCTGCCTCGCCGTGCCTATGCGTTCGTACTCCGAGATCACCTGCGCGCCCAGCAGCAGCAGGGTGGCCGCAATTTCCAGGCTCAAGAGCACCACGATGGCTGTGGTGAGCGAGCCGTACACCAGCCCCACTTGCGAGAGCGTGCCGAAGTACCAGACCAGCAGGTGCCGCGTCACTTCCCAGAGCAGGGCCGCCGTGATGCCGCCTATCAGCGCATGGCGCAGCGACAGCTTGCCGACCGGCATCACCATGTAGACCGAGGTCAGTACAAAAATTTCTCCGCCGAGCCCGAGCAGGTACAGCAGCACGCCGGAAAATCCATCGAGCGACCAGCTGTAGCCGAGAAACTCAATGCTCTTTTCACCGAGCGCCGCAAAGCTGCCCGAGACCAGCGTGACCAGAATCAGGCCGGCACCGAGGCACAGAATGTAGGCATAGGGCAGCAGCGCAGAGATCAGGAAATGGCGGCGGCGAATGGCCACGCGGTGCAGAAAAATCACCGACATGGCGTTTTCCAGCACGGTGAAGGCCAGCGAGCTGAAAAACAGCATGGTGACCAGCAGCACCCAGCCCATCAGCTCGCGGTAGGCCAGAAAATTTTCCAGCTCGCCGACGATGAAGTCGGACTGCCCCGGTGCCAGCCAGCCGATGTAGCGGCCCAGCGCCTCCAGCAGCGCCAACTGGTCCACCACATGCGACAGCGCAATCGCCATCAGGATCAAGAGCGGAACAATCGACAACAAGGCGTAATACGCCACGGCGCCCGCCAGCAGCAGACCCTGGTTGGCGCGAAAACCCTTGATCACGCGCAGCGCAAACGCGCCCGGATGGCGGATCACATAAGCAGCCTGTGGTCCAGGTTTCACGGCGCCGCCTCACACATCAATCGCCACCGCCGAGCCGGCCTGCTTGCGCAGCTCGAACTTCTGGATTTTGCCGGTCGAGGTTTTGGGCAACTCGCCAAACACCACGGCGCGCGGCACCTTGAAGCCGGCCAGGTGTTTCTTGCAATGCGCCACGATGTCTGCGGCGCTCACGCTGGCACCGGCTTTGAGCTCGACAAAGGCGCAGGGCGTCTCGCCCCACTTCGCATCAGGCTTGGCCACCACCGCGGCAGCCAGCACATCGGGGTGGCGGTACAACACGTCTTCGACTTCGATGGACGAGATGTTCTCGCCGCCCGAGATGATGACGTCCTTGCTGCGGTCCTTGATCTTGATGTAGCCGTCGGGGTAGATCACGGCCAGGTCACCGGTGTGGAACCAGCCACCGGCAAAAGCCTCTGCTGTGGTCTGCGGGTTCTTCAGGTAACCCTTCATCGTGATGTTGCCGCGAAACATGATCTCGCCCATGGTCTCGCCATCCTGCGGCACCGGCCGCATGGTTTCGGGGTTGATCACGCTGGCGCCCTGCTGCAGGTGGTAACGCACGCCCTGGCGCGCATTGAGGCGGGCCCGCTCGCCGATGTCGAGCTCGCCCCAGGCCTCGTCCTTGGCGCAGACCGTTGCCGGGCCATAGGTTTCGGTCAGGCCGTACACATGGATCAGGTCAAAACCCAGGCGCTCCATGCCCTCGATCATGGAGGCCGGCGGCGCGGCGCCCGCCACCATGGCTTTCACACCGCGCGGCAGGCCGGTTTTCATCGCGTCAGGTGCATTGACCAGCATGCCGTGCACGATGGGCGCGCCGCAGTAGTGGGTGACAGCATGCGTCCGGATGGCGTCAAAAATGGCCCCGACCTCGACCCTGCGCAGGCAGACATTGACACCGGCACGCGCCGCCACCGTCCACGGAAAACACCAGCCATTGCAGTGAAACATCGGCAGCGTCCACAGGTACACCGGGTGTTTGGGCAGGTCCCACTCCAGAATGTTGCTGATCGCGTTGATCGCTGCACCGCGGTGGTGATACACCACCCCCTTGGGGTTGCCGGTGGTGCCGCTGGTGTAGTTCAGCGCTATCCCATCCCATTCATTGTCGGGCAGGCGCCAGGCAAAAGCAGGGTCGCCTGTGGCCAGAAATTCGTCGTAGGTAAGGCTGCCTATGCGCTCCACCGGCCCGGTGTACACGGCGTCTTCCACGTCAATCACCAGCAGCGGCGCGCTCGACTGGCGCAGGGCCAGGGCCTTTTTCAGGGTGGCCGCAAACTCCGGGTCGACGATGACCACTTTGGCCTCACCGTGGTCCAGCATGAAGGCAATACTTTCAGCGTCCAGCCGGGTGTTCAGCGCATTGAGCACCGCGCCCGTGACCGGAATGCCGAAGTGCGCCTCGACCATGGCCGGCGTGTTGGGCAGCATCACGGCGACGGTGTCGCCCTTGCGAATGCCGTGGCGCTGCAGCGCGCTGGCCAGCCGGCGGCAACGCATGAAGACCTCGGCCCAGTTGCGCCGCAGATCGCCATGCACCACCGCCAGGCGCTGCGGATAGACCTCGGCCGTACGCTCAATAAAGGACAACGGCGACAAAGCGGCGAAATTGGCCGAGTTCGGGGCCAGGTCCTGGTCAAAAATGCTGGGCATGCTTGTCTCCTCGGGTTGTGCACTGTGTACAGCCATGGTAGCCCCGCAGCGACGCCAAAGGCTGACAGTCCTGCAACAGCGGGGCGGGGCATGGGGCAGGCTCCCGGGGCACAATACAGCTGTGGCCATACCCTCATCATTCATCCAGGAGCTGCTGGCGCGCGCGGACATTGTGGACATCGTGGGCCGCCATGTGCAGCTCAAAAAGGGTGGCGCCAACTTCATGGGGCTGTGTCCCTTCCATGGGGAAAAATCGCCCTCCTTCAGCGTCAGTCCGACCAAGCAGTTCTACCACTGCTTTGGCTGCGGCGTGAGTGGCGACGCGATCAAGTTCATGACCGAATACGGCGGCATGACTTTTGTCGAGGCGGTGAAAGACCTGGCGCAGCAGGTCGGCCTGCAGGTGCCGGAAGACGATGTCTCGCCGCAGGACAGGGCCCGCGCCGCCCAGATGCGCGAGCAGCAGGCCACACTCACCAGCGTGCTCGAAAAAGCCGGCATCGCCTACATCAAACACCTGCGCAACTCGCCGCGCGCGATTGAATATTTCAAGGGCCGCGGCCTGTCCGGCGAGATCGCGAAAACCTTTGGCCTCGGTTACGCGCCCGAGGGCTGGCGCGCGCTGGCCAGTGTGTTTCCCGACTACAACGACCCGCTGCTGGTCGAAAGCGGCCTGGTCATCAGCGGCGAGCCGGGTGAAGAAAATGCACAGGGCGAAGCCAAACGTTACGACCGTTTCCGCGACCGCGTGATGTTTCCGATCCGCAACGTCAAGGGTGAATGTATTGGTTTTGGCGGGCGGGTGTTGAGCGACGAGAAACCCAAATACCTGAACTCGCCCGAAACCCCGGTGTTCAGCAAGGGGCGCGAGCTGTACGGCCTGTTCGAGGCACGCAGCGCCCTGCGCGAACAGGGCTACGCGCTGGTCACTGAAGGTTACATGGATGTGGTGGCGCTGGCCCAGCTCGGTTTTGCCAACGCGGTGGCCACACTGGGCACGGCCTGCACCGCCGACCACGTGCAAAAGCTGTTTCGTTTCACCGACGCGGTGGTTTTCAGCTTTGACGGCGACAGCGCCGGCCGGCGCGCCGCGCGCAAGGCGCTGGACGCCGCCCTGCCCTTTGCGACCGATGTGCGCAGTGTCAAGTTTTTGTTCCTGCCCGAGGAGCATGACCCCGACAGCTTCATCCGCGCCCACGGCAAGGAAGGTTTTGCCGCCTATGTGGCCAAAGCTGTGCCGCTGAGCCGTTTCATGCTGGAAGCCGCGGCCGAAGGCTGCGAGCTCGACAGCGCCGAAGGCCGGGCCCACATGGCCAGCAACGCACGCCCGCTCTGGACGGCTTTGCCCGACGGCACGCTGAAGCGGCAACTGCTGGCCGAGATCGCCGATCAGGTGCAGATCGACAGCCGCGAGCTGCTGCAGATCTGGCAACCGGCCGCCAGCGCCAACAGCTATAAAAACAATAGCGCTTCACGCACGCCAGAAAAGGGCTACCGGCACAAAATGCCTGAACATTCAGGTGCCGGGCCGGGTCTGGAGGAGTTTTCCGGCAATTTTGCCGACCTGCATGACGAGGGCGCTTACGCTGCCTCGCTGCCGGCATTGGCCGGGCCAGCGAGTTCCTCCCGCAGCCGGCCAGTGCGGCGCATCGCCGGCCGGGTACTGCCGGCCAGCCGCGAAGACCGGGTGTTGCGGCTGATGCTGACCGATCCGCAAAGCTGGGACAAGCTCAGCGGCGAGGAACATGTGCTGCTGTGTGAGCTGCCGGCGCCGCACGGCCCGCTGTTTGCCTGGCTCGAAAGCCAGTTGCATGAACACGGCCCCCAGCCCTGGGCCGCGCTGCGCGAGGGCCTGCGTGAACACCCCCAGGAAAAACACGCCATCGACCAGATTGCCCAGCTGCCGGAGGGCATCGAGTGCGACTGGAACGAAGTCCGCAGCATTCTGGACCAGCTTCTCAAGCTCAAACGCCAGCAGGAAATGGTGGAATTGCTGCCCAGCGTGATGGCCGACCCGGCCGCCCGCCAGCGTTACGAAGCCCTTGCTGCCCTGCTGAAAAAAAGCTGAAGGGGCGGGTTCTGCATGCCTAAAAATGAGGCATTCGGGTATAATCCGATTTTCCGCCACGGCAAGCGCGACAGCAGCACCTCCGGTACCAGCCCCCCGCAAGAACGGGACCTCACAGGTTGAAGGGCTAACTCCCCGCAAGGACTGCACACCAAATGTTCGCCCAAACAACTTGCCTGGGGGTCTGAAAAGGTCCCCGAATGCCCAGCCCGGGCATTTTTTGCGCCTGTGCCCTGGCCCCCGTCAGGTGCCGGGAAACCAGTCTGTTGAGGAAAGTTTTCACCCCGGGAGTTCGCCATGCCTGCCCAAAAGTCCAGCAAGTCCGTCAAAGCCGTGACCAAGCCCAAAGCCGCAGCCAAAGCTGCAGCCCGACCGCCTGTCAGTAAGACCGCCAGCAAGCTTGAAAAACCCGCAAAAAACGCCACATCCAGACCAGTTCCCGCAAAAAAAGTACCAGCTGCCAAAACGCCCCTGAAATCCGAAAAGCCCGTCAAGAAAGTGCCCCCTGTGCCGACCAAGTCTCCTGCCTCCACCGCCAAGCCTGCCGTCAAAAAAGAAGCCGAACTGAAGGTCACCACAGCCGCAGCTGGCACCGACCTGCCCGTGAAGAAAAAACCCGGCCGCCCGCCCAAGAACCCCGCCGCTGCGGTGGAAGCCGGCGGCGCCAAACGTGGCCGCAAACCGAAAGTCGCCCCCAAGATCGCTGGCGACGAGGACATGTCCGACATTGAGGACGATCTGGTCGGAGAACCGGTGCCGGAGACGACCGAAAAAGTCAAACCGCTGCGCATGAAAATCAGCAAGGCCAAGGAACGCGCCTTGATGAAAGAGTTCGGCCTGGACGAAACCGTGCTGTCCGAAGAAGACATGGCCAAGCGCCGCGCACGCCTGAAAGCGCTGATCAAACTCGGCAAAACCCGCGGCTACCTGACCCACGGCGAAATTTCCGATCACCTGCCCGACAAGCTGATTGACGCCGAGACCCTGGACGCGGTCATCGTCACCCTGAACGATCTCGGTGTGGCGGTGTACGAACAGACTCCCGACGCAGAAACCCTGCTGATCACCGCCAACGCACCGGCCGGCGCCACCGAAGAAGAGGCTGAAGAAGCCGCCGAAGCAGCCCTCTCCACCGTGGACAGCGAGTTTGGCCGCACCACCGACCCGGTACGCATGTACATGCGCGAAATGGGCACGGTAGAGCTGCTGACGCGTGAAGGCGAGATCGAAATCGCCAAGCGCATCGAGGGCGGCCTGATGAAGATGATGGAAGCCATCTCTGAAAGCCCGGCCACGATTGCCGAAATCCTGCGCCTCGGCGAAGACATCCGTGAAGGCAAGATTGTCATCTCCACCGTGGTGGATGGTTTTTCCAACCCCAACGAAGCCGACGACTACGTGGCCGAGGAAGACTTTGACGAGTTCGACGAAGAAGACGACGACGACGGCAAGGGCGGCTCCAAGGCGCTGACCAAAAAGCTTGAAGAGCTCAAAAAAGAAGCGCTGACGCGTATCGACACGATTGCCTCGCTGTTCGAAAAAGTCCACAAGACCTACGACAAGGAAGGTTACGGCACGCCGGCTTATGTGAAGGCCCAAAAGGCGCTCAGCGACGAGCTCATGACCGTGCGTTTCACCGCCAAGACGATTGAAAAACTGTGCGACCTGCTGCGCGGCCAGGTGCTCGATGTGCGCAAGAAGGAGCGCGAACTGCGCCGCATCATTGTCGAAAAATGCGGCATGCCGCAGGAAGTGTTCATCAAGGACTTCCCGCCGAATCTGCTGAACCTCAAATGGGTCGAGAAACAGGTGGCGGCCAACAAGCCCTGGTCCATCATCATGGCGCGAAACATTCCGCCGATTCAGGAGCTGCAGACCAAGCTCGGTGAGTTGCAGGCGCGTGTGGTGGTGCCTTTGGGCCAGCTCAAGGACATCAACAAACGCATGAACGAAGGCGAGACCAACTCGCGCGACGCCAAAAAAGAGATGATCGAGGCCAATTTGCGCCTGGTGATCTCGATTGCCAAGAAGTACACGAATCGCGGCCTGCAGTTCCTCGACTTGATCCAGGAAGGCAACATCGGCCTGATGAAAGCCGTGGACAAGTTCGAATACCGCCGCGGCTACAAATTCTCGACCTATGCGACCTGGTGGATTCGCCAGGCCATCACACGCTCCATCGCCGATCAGGCGCGCACCATCCGCATCCCGGTGCACATGATCGAGACCATCAACAAGATGAACCGCCTGTCGCGCCAGCACTTGCAGGAGTTCGGCTTCGAGCCCGACGCCAGCATCCTGGCCGAGAAGATGGAGATTCCTGAAGACAAGATCCGCAAGATCATGAAAATCGCCAAAGAGCCGATTTCGATGGAAACACCGATTGGCGACGACGACGATTCACACCTGGGCGACTTCATCGAGGACAGCGCCAACACCGCACCACTGGAAGCCGCCATGCAGGCCGGCCTGCGCGATGTGGTCAAGGACATCCTCGACAGCCTGACACCGCGCGAGGCCAAGGTGTTGCGCATGCGTTTCGGCATCGAGATGTCGACCGACCACACGCTCGAAGAAGTCGGCAAGCAGTTCGACGTGACACGTGAGCGTATTCGCCAGATCGAAGCCAAGGCACTGCGCAAGCTCAAGCACCCTTCGCGTTCGGACAAGCTGCGCAGCTTTATCGATACGCTGTAAAGCCAGGTCCGAGCCACAAAAAAGCCGCATCCGGTTTAGACCGGGTGCGGCTTTTTCTTTGGCATTTACAAGGCGTTCAGGCCTGTAACCTTTGTCTGACGGGCGCAAGCAGCTATCACTTCGATAGCAAGGCAAGCCTGCGTCTCAGGCGGAAAATTCCTCGGTGTCGACTTCACTCGCGCTTTGGGCGCTGTAGCGCTGGCCGCTCACCGTCTGCTGGTTCATCAGCGCCTCCAGCTTTTCCATCAGCCCGGCGTCCAGACGGACGCTCACCGCGCCCAGGTCGTCCTGCAGGTGTGCCACGCTGGTGGTGCCGGGAATCGGCACGATGTGTGGCGCCTTGTGCAGCAGCCAGGCCAGCGCGAGCTGGGCCGGTGTGCAGCCGGCCTCCAGCGCCAGTGCCTTGTAGGGCGGCAGCAACTTGAGGTTGGCGGCGTAATTGTCAGGCGTAAACCGCGGCATGGCAGCGCGTATGTCTTTGGCCTGCAGCGTACTGACGTCATGCAATGCGTCGCACAAAAAGCCGCGCGCCACCGGGCTGAACGCCACAAACGCAGCGCCGATTTCGCGGCAGGCATCGAGCACCGCGATCTCGGGGTTGCGCGTCCACAGCGAATATTCAGTCTGCACCGCGGCAACCGGGTGTACCGCATGGGCTTTGCGCAGCGTGGTGGCCGACACCTCGGACAGGCCTATGCTGCGCACCTTGCCCTCACGCACCAGTTCGGCCATGGCGCCCACGCTGTCTTCGATCGGCACTTTTTTGTCCCAGCGGTGCAGGTAATACAAATCGATCACATCGGTCTGCAGACGCTGCAGGCTGTCTTCACAGTTCTTCCGGATGGTTTCCGGACGGCCGTCGATGACACGTTTGATACCGTCGTCAAATTGCACACCGGCCATGCCGCCCTTGCTGGCCAGCGTGAAACGGCTGCGGTGTTTGGACAGCACCTTGCCGACCAGGGTTTCGTTGCCACCAAAACCGTACAGCGCTGCGGTATCGAACAGCGTAACACCGGCATCGAGTGCAGCCAGCAGCACCCGTTCGCCCTGCTCTGCCGACGGCGGCGTGCCGTAAGCGTGGCTCAGGTTCATGCAGCCCAGGCCTATGGCCGAGACTTCGAAGGGGCCGATTTTGCGCACTGGCAGTTGCATGGTCTACTTCAATTGCTGCTCAAGTTTGTGCAGCACTTCATAACAGGCCAGCACCTGGGCCACGCTGCTGTTGGGTTCACGCCCTGCACGGATGGCGGCAAAAAACTCGCGGTCCTGCAGCTCGATGCCGTTCATGGACACATCCACCTGGCTGACGTCGATTTTTTCTTCCTTGCCGTTGAACAGGTCGTCGTAACGCGCCAGGTAGGTCGCCGTGTCGCCGATGTAGCGGAAGAAGGTGCCCAGCGGCCCGTCGTTGTTGAAACTCAGCGACAGCGTGCAAATCGCGCCATTGGCCGCCTTGAGCTGGATGCTCATGTCCATCGCAATACCCAGCGCCGGGTGAATCGGACCCTGGATGGCATTGGCCTGAACAATCGGGCTGCCGCACTGGTAGGCAAACAAATCCACCGTGTGCGCCGCGTGGTGCCACAGCAGGTGGTCAGTCCAGCTGCGCGGCTGGCCCAGCGCATTCATGTTGCTGCGGCGGAAAAAATAGGTCTGCACATCCATCTGCTGGATGTTGAAACGCCCTGCCTTGATCTCTTTGTTCACATACTGGTGGCTGGGGTTGAAGCGCCGCGTGTGGCCGCACATCGCCACCAGGCCGGTCTGCTTTTGCAGGGCCACGACGTCCTGCGCCCCCTTGAGCGTGTCGGCCAGCGGGATTTCCACCTGCACGTGTTTGCCGGCCTTCATGCAGGCGATAGACTG
The DNA here is from genome assembly GCA_943370435.1 of Kapaibacterium sp. (SeqCode). GTDB lineage: Bacteria > Pseudomonadota > Gammaproteobacteria > Burkholderiales > Burkholderiaceae_C > Polaromonas. The sequence continues at coordinate 26,246 of CALRQX020000015.1, forward strand.
CTCGGCATGCATCTGCGTCGGTGTGCACAAAATGACCGCATCCACCTCTTTCAGCGCCAGGCTGTCGGCCAGGTCGGTGCTGACATGGGCAATGCCGTATTTGGCGGCGACTTCTTTCGTCTTTTCCAGATCACGGCTGATCAGTGACACCACTTCAACGCCGGCGATGTTCTTGATGCCGTCAAGATGCTTGATGCCGAAGGCGCCGGCACCTGCCAGTGCCACTTTGATATTCCCAGCCATTATTTGTTCTCCAGAATCAGATGGCCCACTGCAGTGTTGCTGGCAGGCACATGGTAGAAGCGATGCGCCACTTTGGGCGCCGGGCCGCCGGCCACATCGGCCATCGCGCCGCGGGCAATCAGCCACATCACGAGTTCTATGCCTTCGGAGCCGGCCTCTCGCACATAGTCGATATGTGGCTTGCTGGCCAGGGCTTCCGGGTCGGCGATCAGCTGGTCGAGGAAGGCATTGTCAAATTCCCTGTTGATCAGGCCGGCGCGCGGGCCCTGCAACTGGTGGCTCATGCCGCCGGTGCCCCAGATCTGCACATTCAGAGGCTGGTCAAAACTCTCCACCGCCTTGCGTATCGCCTTGCCGAGTTCGAAGCAGCGCCGACCCGAGGGCACGGGGTATTGCACGACATTGACGGCAAACGGAATCACCGGGCAGGGCCAGGCTTGCGGCTGGCCACACATCAGAGACAGCGGCACGGTCAGGCCATGGTCCACGTCCATTTTGTTGACGATGGTCAGGTCAAAGTCCTGCTGTATCACCGACTGCGCAATATGCGCCGCCAGCTCGGGGTGGCCCTGCACCACGGGCACAGGACGCGGGCCCCAGCCTTCATCGGCCGGCTGGTAAGAGGCCGCCGTACCAATCGCAAAAGTCGGAATCATCTCCAGGCTGAAAGCCGTGGCATGGTCGTTGTAAACCAGAAAAATCACGTCGGGCTTGTTCTCCGCCAGCCAGTGTTTGGAGAAGTCATAACCCTTGAACACAGGTTGCCAGTAAGGCTCATTGCTTTTGCCCAGATCCAGTGCTGCACCAATGGCAGGCACATGAGAGGTGTAAACGGAGGCGGTGATTTTGGCCATGTTCATGAATTCCGTGTTGCGCCGGCTTTGCCCTGCGGCTGGCGATGGGCCTGGGCGGTTCCGTCTTCGCCGACCACGCGGTTGCCGTCGGCGGAACGTCCGCCGGCAATCATCATGTCGCGGTACTCCTCTTCGGTCATGCCGGTCATGCTGCCCGCCATTTGCTGAAAACTCTTGCCGTCGGTCGCGCCAATCTTGGCCAGGAAATAAATATTGCCACCGGCCTTGATGCAGCGGTTCAGGTCACGCGCCAGCACCGCCAGCTTCTGCTCCTCGGTCATCGGCCATTCATCGAGGTAGGCGCGTTCATTGGCCTTGAAGCGCTCGCGGTTGGCGGCCTTCATGAGCGACATGCAGAACTGGTTCAGGTGGTAACCCAGGCGTGACTGCTCCGCATCAAAAATGGTGGTGCCGGGAACGTCAAGGTAGGGTTTATCGAGTGGCATGGCTGCCTCCTGTCATTTGCTGCATTCAAAACTTGCGGCCTGCGCCGCATCGCCGCCGCGGTAGCGCGGCCATAGCGGCCACTCGCACAGCGGACGGGCGCGAACCGTCGCGAACGGCGGCGCCAACTGCTGATCAAGCAGCTGCAGCCCAGCCGGCGCCTGGCCGCGTTCGACCCAGCCAACCAGTGCCGGCAGGATGTCCGCATTGGCCGGCGCGCCGGCGCCCACGTGGTCCACACCCGGTGCAGTGTAGAGCTTGAAGAAGCGGTCCACGCTGCCCTGCCCCATGCGTGCCACCACCGACTCGTAGTAACGGATGCCCGCGTAGGGGCTTTGCGCGTAGTCGGCCATGTTCTCGAGCAGCATCAGCTTGCCGCCGCGGGCGCTGAAGGCGCTCAGGTCAGGGTTGGTGGAATCCATCAGTGCGGAGACCTGGCTCACTCGCGCAGCGAAGTTCTCGGGCCTGTAATTGCGCACATCGAAAGCCGGATCACGCGCATAAAAATGCTGGATAGCGCCGCTGCCGTAGATCCAGGCGATGCCGTTGGTGGGCTGTGGCGGCTGGGTCGGCGCGCTGGTGCCCAGCCACCAGGCGTTCCAGCCACCGGTGGGGCCGAAGGCAGGTGTGTTTTCACCCGATACACCCCAGCCGGGGTACTCGGTCACGCCATTGGCCAGCGCAAACGGCGTACGGTAGGTCGAATGCAGGGTTTGCACAGCGCGCACCTGCGTATCGTTCAGGCAGCTGTCACCGCCTTGCCCGGCCGCGCAACGCAGCCTGGTCACGTCGAAACGCGTGCGGCAACCGGCGAAATCGGACACCACGCCGTCGGCCAGGCCATCCGCCGCATCACACGAAGCCAGCACGGCGTCGTGAACCAGTTTGACCTGCGCGGGCCGCATCCAGCCCCCGTCCATCGTCGCCAGGCCGCTGCGGGTACCCGCGTGCTGCAGGGCGGTCCAGTTGATCACCGGCACGCGGCTGAAGATGCCGTCGAAGTCGGCCGGATAACGCTGGGCCATGGTCAGGCCTTCACGTCCACCCTCCGAGCTGCCGACAAAATACAGCTTCGCCGGCGTGCGGCCATAGGCCTGCTGCATCAAGGCCACGGCAACGTCACGCACCTTCTTGTAGGAAGCATGGGCGAAGTTGACCAGCGCCTCGTCGTTCACTGCAAAAGCCTGCGGCGGCACGCCCGGTGCATTCTGGTGGCCGGAGTCGGTGCCATAGGTCACATACCCCTGCGCCAGCGGCGTGGGCTGGTCAAAACGCGCGGCAGGAATCAGGCCCAGCGCATTGATCAATGTGCCGTTGAAACCACCACCACCGTATTGCACGCTGCGGCCGTTCCACTGCAGCGGCAGATTGACCTGGAACAGGATGGGCGGGGCCCTGGGATCGAGCGGGGCAATGCGGCCCAGCACCTGACAAAACGCGGGCGTGGCCGGCGTGATGCGCGCCGCGGGGGTGGGGCCGCGCTCGGCCACGCTCAGGGCCACCGGCTGCGTCAGGCGGGCCGAGTCGATGCTGGCCGCACCACTGGGCAGGCCAATGGCACTGGCAGGAATGGCGCCGCCCAGGCGTGCGCAGGCCGCAGCCGGGTCCGCTCCCAGGCTCACCGGCGCGGTCGCAGGCGCCGTGGTACCGCAGGCAGACAGCAGCGCAGCGCCTGCCGCAGCAGCCAATGCCAGTCGAAGAATGGGGGTATACGCGTTCATGGTTTGTCTCCTGGTTTTATAAGCGGGCTCAGCCCCAGTACAAGCGGGTGGGGTTATCCACCAGCAGCTTGTGTTGCAACTCGGCAGTCCTTGCAATCTGCGGAATGAAGTCCACCAGCAGCCCGTCGTCGGGCATGTGGTCTTTCAGGTTGGGGTGCGGCCAGTCGGTGCCCCAGAGCACACGGTCGGGGAATGTTTCGACCAGGCGCCGCGCAAACGGCACCACGTCCTGGTAAGCATGCTGCTGGCCGCTCAGGGCCGGCGGGCCGGACACGCTCAGTCGCTCGGGGCAGCTGACCTTGCTCCAGATGTTGGGGTGCTGGCGCATCATTTCCACAAACAGCTCGAACTCGGGGCCGTCCACCGGTTTGCTGACATCGGGCCGGCCCATGTGGTCCACCACCACCGTGGTTGGCAGCGCGGTGAAAAAATCGTAGAGATCGGGCAGGTCCTGCGCCTCGAAATACACGACCACATGCCAGCCCAGCGGGGCAATGCGCTGGGCAATCTCCAGCAAGACCTCGCGCGGCGTGAAGTCGGCCAGCCGTCTGACAAAGTTGAAGCGCGTGCCGCGCACACCGGCGGCATGCATGTCCTGCAGCTCCGCGTCGGACACATCGCGCTTGACTGTGGCCACGCCGCGTGCCTTGTTGTTCGAATGCCGGAGGGCATCCACCAGCGCGCGATTGTCGCTGCCGTGGCAGGTCGCCTGCACAATCACGTTTTTGTCAAAGCCCAGGTGATCGCGAAGTGCAAACAGCTGCTCCCTGGAAGCATCACAAGGCGTGTACTTGCGCTCGGGCGCGTAGGGGAACTGCGCGCCGGGGCCAAACACATGGCAATGCGCGTCGACTGCGCCGGCCGGCAACTGGAAGCGCGGTACGGCGGGGCCGTCATACCAGTCCAGCCAGCCCGGTGTTTTGGTGAAATCGCCTGTTGCAGATTTTTCCATGATGGCGTTCAGTCGATGTATTTGAGGCCGGCCTTGGCCAGCGGCTCGCGCATGTTGTACATGTCCAGGCCCAGGATGCCCGAGGCCAGCTTGTTGCGTTTTTCGCCCTCGTTGGCTTCACGCGCACGCGCGGATTCCAGCGTTTTGGCGGCCAGCGCCGCAGGCACCACCACCACCCCGTCGTCGTCGGCCACCACCACGTCACCGGGGTGGACAATCATGCCGGCACAGACCACCGGAATGTTCACCGAACCCACCGTGGCCTTGATCGTGCCCTTGGAACTGATGGCCTTGCTCCAGACCGGAAAGTTCATGTCGGTCAGTGTTTTCACGTCACGCACGCCGGCGTCGATGATGAGGCCGCGCGCCCCACGCGCCTGGAAGCTGGTGGCCAGCAGGTCGCCAAAATAACCATCGGTGCATTCGGCCGTGATGGCGGCGACCACGATGTCGCCGGGCTGGATCTGCTCGGCCACCACATGCATCATCCAGTTGTCGCCGGGGTGCAGCAGCACCGTGACGGCGGTGCCCGACACCATGGCGCCTGCATAAATCGGCCGCATATAGGGTTTCATCAGGCCGACACGGCCCATGGCCTCGTGCACGGTGGCAGAGCCCAGCGCGGCCAGGCCGTCAGCGGCTGCGCGGTCTGCGCGAGTGATGTTGCGGTAAACAACGCCGAGTTCAAACATGTCAGTGCCCCTTTGCTTTCAGGCGTGTGTCCAGCCGCGAAAACACGCGGCGCACATTGCCTTCATAAATCTGGTGCTTGTCATCGGCGCTCAGGATTTTTGAGGCTTCGATGTAGCGCCTGGTGTCGTCGTAATAGTTGCCGGTGGTCGGGTCTATGCCGCGCACCGCACCTATCATCTCGGACGCAAACAGCACATTTTTCACCGGTATCACCGTGTTCAGCAGATCAATGCCGGGCTGGTGATAGACGCAGGTGTCAAAAAAGATGTTGTTCATCACATGTTCGCTGAGCAGCGGCTTTTTCATCTCCTGCGCCAGGCCCCTGAAACGGCCCCAGTGGTAGGGCACGGCACCACCGCCATGCGGAATCAGAAATTTCAATGTCGGGAAGTCCTTGAACAGATCACCCTGCACACACTGCATGAAAGCCGTGGTGTCGGCGTTCAGGTAATGCGCACCGGTGGTGTGAAAGCAGGCATTGCAGCTGGTACTCACATGGATCATGGCCGGCAGGTCGTACTCCACCATCTTCTCGTAGATCGGGTACCAGTGTTTGTCGGTCAGCGGCGGGCTGGTCCAGTGACCGCCCGAGGGGTCGGGGTTCAGGTTGATGCCGACCGCACCATATTCCTTCACACATTTTTCGAGTTCGGCAATACAGGTCTTCGGATCGACACCGGGCGACTGCGGCAACATCGCCACGGGCACAAAATGGTCAGGGAACAGCTGGCTCACGCGGAAGCACAACTCATTGCAGATCGCTGCCCAGGTGCTCGAGACATTGAAGTCGCCGATGTGGTGCGCCATGAAACTCGCACGCGGAGAAAACAAGGTGATGTCGCTGCCGCGCTCTTTCATGAGCTTGAGCTGGTTCGTCTCTATGCTTTCGCGCAGTTCGTCGTCGCTGATCTTGAGGTCGGCCGCTTTCGGCATCAGGGATACATCCTGGATGCCAGCGATCTGCTGGTTGCGCCAGGTCTCCAGCGCCTTGGGCGCTGTGGTGTAGTGGCCGTGGCAATCAATGATGAGGCTCATGTGTTCTCCTGTGTTCGTATGGGTTTCAGGCCGGCTCCATGCCCTGGTGCCGTTTCGCTGCATCGGCCTGTGGCGAGCACATGCTGTCCAGCAAGGCCCGCACCCCCTGGTCCTGCGCTGAACCGGCCACCACACTGCTGTGTATGCCGGCAGAGAAGGTCGTGATGATCTGGATGGCCGGCGGCAGCGGGCCCACCACCGTGATGCCTTCGACGTGCAACAACTCACTGAGCTGCTGAAACCCCAGCGCGACCTCGCCACGCGCCACCAGGGTGCCCACCGGCACCCCAGGCGGCGCCTGCACCATGCGGCCTGCTATCTCGTTGCTGATGCCCCAGCGCTCAAACAATTTGGCCAGCGCCACGCCGCTGGGCCCGGTCGAATAACTGATGCTGGGCGCGGCCAGCACCGTGCGCTTGAGCGCGTCTTCCGAGCTGATGTCGGGCAGTGCTTCACCGGCACGCACCGCCACGGCCACGCCGGAACGCACCAGATCAACCTTGCTGCCGGCCTGCAAATGACCGGCAACGATCAGTTTGTCGATGGCGTCAGAGGCCAACACCACCACATCAAAGGGTTCACCGGCCCGCACACGTTTGGCGGCATCCACGCCGCCCACCGCCTCTATCGCGACCGTGCAACCGGACTGTTGCTCATACGCAGTCACCAGTTCGGCCAGCACCTGGCGGGTGGCCATGGAAGAAATACCCTTGAGCGCGGGAGTGGTGGTGGGCATGGAGCGATTCTGGTGGCTGGCACGCCTCCTGAAAAGGTCTTGCTCCAACTAGCAGCTATGCCAGTTGGGCATAATTGAAGAAAGGATATTCAAAAAACAGCCCTATGGACCTCAAACAACTCGAGTACTTCGTGCGTGTGGCCGAACTTGGCAGCTTCACACGCGCCTCCATCGCGCTCGACATTGCCCAGCCTGCACTGAGCCGCCAGGTGCGCCTGCTGGAAGTCGAGTTGCGGCAAAACCTGCTGACGCGCACCGGGCGCGGCGCGATACCGACCGAAGCCGGCAAGCTGCTGCTCAAACACGGGCGCGGCATTTTGCACCAGGTGGAGGTCGCGCGCGAAGAACTGGCCGCCGTGCGCGGCGGTCTGGCGGGCCGGGTGTCCATAGGGCTGCCGCCCAGCCTGTCCAAACTCATCACCGTGCCGCTGACGCAAGCCTTCAGGCAACAGCTGCCGCTGGCACAACTGACGCTGACAGAGGGTTTTTCGGTGCTGATGCAGGAGGGCCTGCGTGTCGGCAACCTCGACATGGCCGTGCTCTACAACTCCGAACGTTCGCCCGAGCTGGAAACCACCACCCTGAACTCGGAAGAGCTGGTGCTGATTTCACGCAAGGGCAGCATCAAGACTAGCGCCCAAAAGGGCAACGCGGGCAAGCGCCAGCCCATCAGCCTGGCGGAAGTCGCCACCCTGCCCCTGATCCTGCCGAGCCGTCCGAATGCCTTCCGCATCCTGATCGAAGGTGAAATGATCGCTATAGGCTGCAAGCCGCAAATCACGCTGGAGGTGGACGGCCTGAACGCCATCCTGAGCCTGGTGCGGGAAGGCATGGGCCATGCCGTGTTGCCAAGTTACACCCTGAGCAATGTGGAAGACCCGGAGCCTTTCACCCTGCGCAGCATTCGCGCGCCACGCATCATGAGCGAGCTGATGCTGGTGCGCTCTGCACGCCGCGCCAGCACCGACACGCAAAAAATGGCGGTGGAGGTGGTCACAGCGGTGGTGGTTCAGGCCCTCAAGCCTTACGCCTGAGGCCAGGCCCAGCAGCAGTCCGCATGGTCTTGCCTGAAGTTGTCATTGCGGGCTTGACCCGCAATCCATGCTTCGCGGACCTGCACGATGGAACATTCAGCACGGATCCCGGCTCAAGGCCGGGATGACAATCTTCTGGGTTCATGTCAATGTCATTCCGGCCTCGACGCCTTTGGCTGGGCGGCCAGCAAGCGGTCCGCATAGTCCTGCCAGCGCGCGTCTTTGCCCACGCCGCCGAACAGCCCCTGCTTCGCCTGGTCGGCCACCCACTGCTGCTTGTCGGCAATCGCCGATGCCATGAAGGGCTCAAAGCCCGGGCCGGCCTCGTGCACGGTGTGGGCCGCCTCGCGCATCTCCTCGGCGCGGCGCTGACCGTGCTGCACCACCCGGCTGAAAAAGTAAGCGCCCTGTTTGTCCCAGTCAATGCCGGGGAAGGTTTCAGCCAGTGTCGGCAGCACAAAATCTTCCACACCGTAGGCGCGGGCGGTGGTGTAACTTTCGATCACCAGCGCCTCCAGGCCCTTGATCATCACGCTGCGGCACATCTTGATGGCACTGGCCACGCCCAGTTGCTCGCTGACCGCTTTGGCGTCCATGCCCCAGGTGCCCAGCACGCCCGCCAGATCGGCAGCCAGCGCGCCGCCCAGCAACATGGGCACACGAATGCCATAAGGCGGCACCGAGGTCATCACACCGGCTTCCACATACCGGCCACCGGCTGCATCAATCAGCGCCGCGGCTTGCTGCTTGGTGCCGGGCGATGCCGAGTTGAGGTCCAGAAATACAGCCCCGGGCCGGATGTACGGCGCTGCCGCCTGGGCCACGGCCAGCGTGTTCGACGCGGTGACGGCAGAAATCAGCAGATCGGCACGCGCACACAGTTCTTCCATGGACACACATGCGGCGACACCGGCCTGCGCTGCATGGGCCAGTTGGACCTCACGCAATCCGGGCACGGCAAACTTCAGGTCCCAGGCGCTGATACCCGCGACACGGTCCCTGAGGCCCGCGGTAAAAACCTTGCCGACCTCGCCGTAACCCACCATGCCGATGTGCTCGAACTTCACGACTGGCACTCCTTCAACAAACCGTTCTGCATCTTCACTGCGTCGGTATTTTCGCGCGGGTGATGACTTCGCCCCAACGCTTTGTTTCGCTGGCCAGCAAGCCGGCCGCCTGCTCGGGTGAGCTGGCGCGCGCCTCCACGTTGATATCCGCCAGTTTTTTCCTGACTTCCGCCGAATTGAGCGCAGCGGTGATGTCCCTGTTCAGCCGGGCCATCACGTCCCTCGGTGTTTTGGCTGGCACGGCCAGTGCGTTCCAGCTGGTGGCCACCAGGCCAGTCAGGCCGCTTTCTTTGGCCGTCGGCACCTCGGGCAACACGGCGGCGCGTTTGTCGCCGGTGACAGCCAGTGCGCGCAAGGCGCTGGCCCTGATTTGCGGCAACACGGGGCCCAGAATCTCCACCGCCGCATCAATCTGCCCGCCGCGCAAGGCGGTGATCACTGCGGGCGTGCCGTTGAACGGAACAATCTGCAGGTCCACGCCGGCGCTGCTCCTGAACAGCTCGGCCGTCAGGTGTTGTGTGCTGCCGATGTTGATGCTGCCGAGGTTCAGTTTGCCGGGATGGGCCCGGGCAAAGGCCAGCAACTCGTCCAGGGTCTTGAACTTCGAATCGGCCGGCGTGATGATGGCAATGTCAAAAAAACCGAGGGTCGAGACCGGCGCAAAATCACGCACGGTGTCAAAAGGCAGCGACTTGAACAGGCCGGCACTGACGGCCGTGCCGTTGGACATCAGCAGCAAGGTGTGGCCGTCAGGCTCGGCCCTGGCCACCATGTCGCCTGCCACCACACCGCCGGCGCCGGGCCTGTTGTCCACCACCACCGGCTGACCGAGCAGCTCGCCGAGCTTTTGCGCCACGGTGCGGGCCGTCAGGTCGGCGACGCCGCCTGCACCGAAGGGCACAACAATCTTCAGCGGCTTGGCGGGAAAGGTTTGTGCTACGGCCCCGGTAGCCGGCCACAGCGCGGCCCCCAGGCAAAGGGCGGTCAGCAAAAGGCGCTGCAGGCTCATGGCATGCCAGTCACTTCAGCGTGGGCGCTTGGGCAGCAGCGGCTGGGTGACACCGTCCACACCCACCAGCGACAACACCGTCAGCAGCGTGCTTTGCGGGCCCAGCCAGGCATTGATGGGCGAAAACCACTCGCCGGGGCCGTGCGAGCCGCCGCCCACACCGCCGCTGCCCAGTGTCACGGCCGGAATGCCCAGACTGACAGGCAGGTTCGAGTCGGTGCTGGATGCCGCAATACTCTTGACCTCGCCACCCACCGTCGCCACCGCGCGGCGTGCCGCGTTGACCATGGGGGAGTCGATCTGGCCGGCCCCCGCGGGCCGGTCACCGACCAGCTTGAACTCAACCTTGATCACGTCTTTTTTGTCCCAGCGCCTGTTTTCATCATCGGCTGCTTCGCGCGCCAGCGCCATGATGCGGTCTTCCAGTTTCTTCAGCTCGACCGCGCTGTTCGAGCGCATGTCCAGGCCAAGTTCGGCCTCGGCCGCAATCGCATTGACCGAAGTGCCGCCCTTGAGTGTGCCCACGGTGTAAGTGGTTTTGGGTTCGTCCACGGTGCGCACTTCGCTGATCTTGGCAATCGCCCGGCCCAGCGCATGGGTGGCCGACGGCAGGCCGAAGGCGGAGAAGCTGTGGCCGCCGGGGCCGGTGTAGATGATGCGAAAGCGCCGGCTGCCGGTCGCCTGGTTCACGATGCGGCCAATGTCCAGGCCGTCGAGAGAGATGAAACCGTCAATCGCCTTGTTGTCGCGAAACAGCGCCTTGACACCGCGCAGGTCGCCCAGCTCTTCTTCACCCACCGTGCCGACAAACACAATGTCACCGACGGTTTTGAGGCCGGTCTGGTTCAGCGCACGCAGCACGCTGAGCAGGGACGCCAGGCCGCGTCCGTCGTCATAAATGCCGGGCGCCTCATAACGGTTGCCCTTGATCTTGACTTTGACATCCGTGCCTTCCGGAAACACCGTGTCCAGGTGCGCCGACACCACCAGCACCGGGCCGTTGCCACTGCCCTTGCGCACGGCAATCACATTGCCTTCGGTGTCAATACGCGCGTCCGCCAGGCCCAGGGCCTTGAGGCGCTTCTGGTATTCCTGGGCGCGTACCGCCTCCTTGAAAGGTGGCGAGGGAATCTCGGTCAGCTCGATCTGGTCCTTGAGCGTGCGTTCGTCGTCGGCCTTGAGGAAGTCCACCGCCTGCCTGACGCCCGCGTGTGCGGTGAGCTGGACAAACACGGCTTCGGTGGCCGGGCTGACCGGCGGCAAAGCCGCCTGGGACCAGGCGGCGGTGACCGCCAGCGACAGGGTGGCAACAGTAAAAAGGCGTCGTAACATGAAATCTTCCCCGGGTTATGGAAGGCTGGCGGGCACCGCTTCGACCAGCCGGTAAAACACGCCACCGGGATCGTTCTCCAGCAGCATCAGGCGCCCCTCGACCACCACCGGGTCGATCGAATATTTGACGGCGGTGCGGGCCCGCACTTCCACCATGGCCTCGGGCCCGGCGGTCTGGCAAAACGGACAGGTCGGGGACCAGGCCGACAAAATGAAATAGCTGTGGGTCTGACCGGCTTCTATCGGCAGGATGTAGCCCTGCAGCTTGACGGTTTTGCCGTTCAGGGGGCGCAAGGTCTCCGGGAAAGCCGGCCCCAGCTTGCCCTTGTTCATCCGGATGGTCGCCGCACTGAGCAGCGACCAGGGCACGGCACCACCGGCATCGGGCAACATGGATTTGCTGGGGTCGTGCGGGGCGCTGGCAGCTGTGCTGGCCGCAGGTGCTGCTTTTTGCGCTTGCGCGGGCCCCAGTGACACGGCCGCGAGACAGATCAATACCAGAAACCACAGCACAGGGAGCTCGATAAATTGCAAACGCCGCATGGATTCAGTGTAGCAAGCGGGCATCCAACCCCATCGCCAGCATGGCCTGTGGAGGCTGTCCGGGGATGCGGAGCCTCAGGCCGGCAACGCGCAGTCCCATGTACGCGCCACGCTCAGACTCCTAACCCACAAACTTGACCAGCCACAGCGAGATCGGCGGAAAGACCAGCAGCAGGATGGTGCGCAACACGTCGCTGACCAGGAAAGGCATCACGCCCTTGTAACTCTCGGAGATCGGCACGTCCTTGGCCATGCCATTGACCACATAGACGTTCAGCCCCACCGGCGGCGCCAGCAGGCCGAAGCCCACCGTCATCAGCACCATGATGCCGAACCAGATGGCAACGGATTCCTTGGGCATGCCAAAGTCCAGCCCCATCACCACCGGAAAGAAGATCGGAATGGTCAGCAGGATCATGGACAACTCGTCCATCACCGCGCCCAGCACCACGTAAAACAGCAGGATGCCCGACACCACCAGCACCGGCGCCACATTCCAGCCCTGGATGACACTGGCCAGTTGCGCCGGTACCTGGGTCAGGGCCAGCGCGGTGTTCATCATGTCGGCGCCTATGAAGATCATGAAGATCATCGCGCTGCTGCCCGCCGTGGAATAGAAACACAGCTTGATCTTTTTCAGCGTCAGCTCGCGCCGCAGCAGGGCCGCGACAAAGGTCGCCGCAGCGCCCACACCCGCACCCTCGGTGGGTGTGAACAGCCCGCCGTAAATGCCGCCGAACACGATGACAAAAATAATGGCAATCGGCGCCACCGCCATCACACCAGCCAGTGTCATGCGCGGGCGGTCGTCGTCATGTTCGGGCGCATGGCCGGGGAACAGGCGCACATACACCGCGATGGCAACCATGTAGCCGCACATCGCGATGATGCCGGGGATGGTGGCCGCTGCAAACAGCTTGGCGATGTTCTGCTCGGTCAGGATGGCGTAAATCACCAGCGGAACCGACGGCGGAATCAGGATGCCCAGCGTGCCGCCTGCCGCCAGCGTGCCGGTCGCAAGCCGCCCGGAATAACCGTGGCGCTTCATCTCGGGCAAGGCCACCGAGGTGATGGTGGCCGCGGTGGCAATGGACGAGCCGCAAATCGCGCCAAAAGCCGCGCTGGCCATCACCGCCGCCATGGCCAGGCCACCGCGGAAGCCCGCCATCACCACACTCGCAAACTGGAACAAGGCCTTGGAAATGCCACCCTGCGTGGCAAAGTTGCCCATCAGGATGAACAGCGGAATGACCGACAGGTCGTAGCTGGCAAAACGCGCATAGGCCAGCCCGTTGAGGTTGTTCAGAAACGGCGCCAGGCCGACCTGATACAGATAACCGAACACGCCTGCAACAAACATGGAGATTGCGATCGGCACACGGATCGCCATCAGGCCCAGCATGCAGGCAAAAATAAGGCCTGCCAACATCAAGGAGCTCATAGTCCCTGCTCCTCAAAATCACCATACACGGTCTGGGCCAGGGCGATCACCCCGGCCAGCACAATCGGGGGCACCATGAGCGCGTAAACAATCCACTCGGGAAAGCCCAGCATCATGGTGCTGGAGTTGGAACTGAGGGCATTGAGCCCTCCCACCGTGGTGCGCCAGGCCAGCAGCAGCATCACCGCGCCCAGCAAGGCGCTGCCCAGGCGGTCCAGCCGGCTATTGGCTGCGGCGGACAGGCGCGCAGTGAAAAAGTCCACGATGATGTTTTCACGCCGCAGCTGGCACCAGGGCAGGAACAAGGCGACGGCGGCACCGGCGGCGGCAGCGGTCAGCTCGTAGTCGCCGACCAGTGTCGTACCAATCGTGTTGCGTCCTATCAGGCTGATACAGGTGATCAGCGTGATGGCGGTCAGGATGACACCGGCCAGAACCGCGCAGGCTCTGGCCAACAGGGAAAGCAGCTTCAATTCATCACCATGTAAGAGTAAGCCACCCCCTTCGCCTTCACGGCGAAATTGGGGCAGCGTTTGTGGGCAACACCAGCAGGCCGCGTGCGGCCTGCCCGTGCCAATTATCGCTGGTACTTGGCGATCAGCGCGCGGGCTTCGGCGGCCAGCTTGGCACCGTCGATGTTCTTGCCCTTCATCTCGGCCACCCAGTCGGTCTCGACCGTGGAGGCCGTGCGGCGCCAGCGCTGTGTCTCGTTGATGTCCAGCGCAACAATCTTGTTGCCGGCCTTTTCGGCGATGGCGCGACCTGCCACGTCACCTTCGTCCATGGCACGGCCAAACAGGGCTGCAGTTTCGATGCCGGAGTTGGCGTCAATCACCTTCTTGAGGTCAGCCGGCAGTTTTTCGTAAGCCGCCTTGTTCATCGAGAACGCGAAGGTCTGCGTGTACAGGCCTTCCTTGCCGGCAAAAGTGGTGTGGTTCCTGACCAGCTCGCTGACCTTCAGCGCAGGTGTCACTTCCCAGGGGATGGTGGTGCCATCGATCACGCCCTTGGACAAGGCGTCGGTCACGGCCGGCACCGGCATGCCCACAGGCGTGGCGCCCAGCTTGGTCAACATGTTGCTGATCACGCGCGAGCCGCCGCGAATTTTCATGCCACGCAGGCTCTCAAGGCCTGTCACCGGCGTCTTGGTGTGGAACAGCCCGGGGCCATGGGTGTGCACCGCGATCAGCTTGACGTCCTTGAATTCGTCAGCGGCAAACTTCTCGACGTATTCCTGGAATGCGCGCGAGGACTGCTCGGCGTTGCCGCTCATGAAGGGCAGCTCGAACACTTCGGACTTGTTGAAGCGGCCCGGCGTGTAACCCAGCACCGTCCAGGTCAGGTCCACCACGCCGTCGCGGGCCTGGTCAAACAGCTGGGGCGGCGTGCCGCCCAGCTGCATGGCGTGAAACAGCTGCACCTTGATCTTGCCGCCCGAGTCTTTCTCGACCTTTTGCGCCCAGGGGATCAGCGCCTTGGCCGGAATCGTCGCCTGCTGCGGCAACATCTGGTGCAGGCGCAAGGTGACGACCTGCTGCGCGAAACCCGCGCCGGCAGCACACAGGGCGGCAAGCGCCAGGGTGGTCTTGATCAGGGCTCTTTTTGTCATTTCGGTCTCCAGTTCTGGTATTGAGGTATGAGGGTACTGCTACGTCGCCAGGTTCTTTATGGGGTCACTGCGGATTGTCACCTTGCCAAACCGCCATTGGAACGCCCGGAGACGGTCTAACAGCTATGCATTTTTAATATATCAACATCCGAGGTATCTGTTTAGACTAAGCACAACGACTTACAACCCCGGAGGCACGATGACAAAGGCAACCCTCAAACACCTCGCCATACACACCGCATTCGCACTCGCCGCGCTGGCCGTGATACCAGCGGTGAACGCGCAAGAGATCGTGGTGGGCCAGATCGGCCCATTCACGGTGCTTCCGGTGCCCGACGCACCCGAGATCAACCAGGGCATCAAGGCCTATGTCAACGAAGCCAACAAACAGGGCATTCGGGGGCGCAAGCTCAGTGTGTTCGAGGCCGATGACCGCTATTCGGCCGATGGTTTTGTCGAGCAGTTCAAAAAGTCGCTTGAGAAAAAGCCCGTGGCCCTGCTTTCGCCCATAGGTTCCAACGCGCTCAAACGCCTGCTCGACGACAAGCTCCTCGACAACGCCGACGTGCTTGTGATGAACGCCATTCCAGGCGCAGAAAGCTTCCGGACGCCCGGCCACCCCAAACTCTTTCACATCCGTGCCGGCGACAAGCAGCAAATCGAGAAAATGGTCACCCATTCGCGCACCCTCGGCATGACGCGGCTGTCGGTGCTGTACCAGGATCTGCCCATTGGCACCTCGGGCATGGCCGTGGCGCAGGAGGCAGCCAGCCGCTCCGCCGGACTGGAACTCAAGGGCGTGAAGTCGGCGCCCGAGGCCCCGGCGCTGGCGGCTGCGAGCCAGCAGATCGTCGCCCTGGGCGGCCAGGGTGTGCTGGTCCTGGGCGCGCCGCGTTTCATGGCCGAAGGTGTGGCGGCATTGCGAAAAGCCGGCGCCTCGCAGTCGATCTTTGTGCTGTCTTATGTGCCCTCGGGGCTGATCGTCAAGCTCGCGGGTCCTGAAGGCGCGCGCGGTGTTGGGATTGCGCAGACCTACCCCAACCCGAATGGCCGCACCCTGCCGGTTCACCGCGATTTCCAGGCTGCGATGAAAGCCTCGTTCCCCCAGCTCGAACAGTACACGTCCTTCCATCTGGAGGGTTACCTTTCAGCACGCACGGTCGCCGAAGCATTGAAGCGCAACACCGACAAAGAGCCCACTGCTGCGGGGCTGGCGAAAACCCTCAGGAGCATGGGAGAGATCGATTTCGGCGGCTTTCGTGTCGATTTTTCCAAAGGCAATGTCGGCAGCACTTTTGTGGACATCGCGGTGATCGGAAGCGACGGCAAGCTCCGTTATTGACGGGGCGACTGGCCGGGGGGCCGCATCAGCTCAGTCCGACCGCCAGGCCGAATCCAGCGTGACCGAGCCCACCACGCGCGACACACAGGCGCAGATGCGGCGGTTTTCCTGCTTTTCGTGGGCACTGAGAAACACGTCGCGGTGGTCCGCCTGCCCGTCGAGTGCCAGCACGTCCATGGCACACAGGCCACATTCGCCGCGGCGGCAGTCCCACAGGGTTTCCACACCGGCGCTTTCCAGCGCGTCGAGCAAGGTGGTGTCGGCCGGCACCAGGATGTCGATGTTCTGGCGCGGCACCAGCACGCGAAAAGCCTGGGCGGCAAAACGCCCGCTGCTGCCAAAGGTTTCAAAACGCAGGCCGGCGGGCGGGCGCCCGGCAGCGGCCCAGGCCAGCTTGATCGCCTCGAGCATGGGCACCGGCCCGCAGGTGTAAAGCTGCGCCCCGGCCGGCAGGGCCGCCACCTCGGCCGCGATGTCCATGCTTTCGCCCCGGCCGGCCACAAAGGTTTGCAGGCTGTCGCCCAGGGTCTCGCGCAACAGCGGCAAAAACGCCAGCTCTTCCTCGGTGCGTGCGCCGTACAACATGCGCAGCGTGGCGCCGGTTTTCTGCGCATGGGTTTTAAGCTGCTGCGCCATCATGACCAGCGGCGTGATGCCAATGCCGCCCGCCACCAGCAGGTAATGCGGCGCCGACAGCTCCAGATAAAAATGGTTTTGCGGCTCGCTGATCTGCAGGCGGTCACCGGCGGCGAGCCGCCACATCGCCAGCGAGCCACCACGGCCGTCGTCCATGCGTTTGACGGCAATGCGGTAGTGGTTGCCATCGGGCAGGCCCACCAGTGAATAAGAACGCACCTGCACCTGGCCGTTGACCAGCAGCTGCATCTGCAAATGGGCGCCCGGCTCCCAGGCAGCGGCCTGGCCCGCTGTGGGCCGGATTTCGAATTCGCGCACGGTGGGTGTCAGGTCGCGCGTGGCGACAACAAGGGCTTCCTGCCAGGTCTGGGTACTTCTCATGGTCTTTGTGTGCTCAGCGGCGACGGATCAGCTTCATGGCCTTGAGCGACTCCGGCATGTGCGCGCCCTGCCCCGACAGCGCGTGGCGCAGATTGCGTTGCGCCAGGCGCGAGTGTTCACGCATCAGCGCCTCGGCGCGCGTACCCTCGCCGCGCTCAATCGCGTCGAGCACCTGCCAGTGCTGGTCTTGCGCCACCACCAGCATGTCGCGCGCCTGCGGCGAGTTCGACTGCGCCACCACAAAGGCCGAGGCCGATGCAAATGGCAGACTCACCACGCGCTCGAGCTGGCGCACGGTGACCGGGCTGTCGGCCATCTCGTACAGCAGCGCATGAAAACGCTCGTTGAAATCCACGTATGCAGAAAAAGCCTCGTCGCTCAGCGCCGGGTCGGCCAGCACCGCATCGACCTGGCGCAGGCATTCGCGCGCCTCGGCCAGCACCACGGCGGGTGCGCCGCGTTCTGCCGCCAGCCGCACGAGCAGGCCTTCCAGCGTGCCGCGCAGTTCAATCGCGTCGGCAATGTCGCGCTCTGAAAACGCCTTGACCGCGTAGCCGCCATTCGGCAGCGCCTCCAGCAGGCCCTCCTGCTCGAGCCGCATCAGCGCGGCGCGTATCGGTGTGCGCGAAACGCCAATGCGCTCGACGATGGCGAGCTCGGCAATGCGTGTGCCGCCGCCGAGTTCACCCGAAAGAATCAGCTCGCGCAGCTTGAGCAGCGCCCGCACCTGCGCACTTTCAGTGCCAATCTGGCCCTCAGCCCCCGTCTGGTCTGAGCCAGCAGCTACTTTTTTGATAGCGCCTGCCATGGCTCAGCCCACCTGCCGGATCGGTATCACGGCTGCCGGTGAGGTTTCACGCGCCACCAGCTTGTCGATCAGGCGCCGCGCCCACATGGAGCCGGCGTCGATGTTCAGGTTGTAGAACTGGTGGTCCGGGTGTTCGTTCATGGCAATCTGCTGCGCCTCCAGCACATGTTCGTCCTCGCGGAAGATGGTGGCCACACCTTCGCGCAGCTTGTGGGTCAGCGCCTGTTCACCGAGGCAGTAATTGCGTGCAAAGGCCCAGAAGTAGTGGCAGCTGCCGTCGGTCTCGGGCGTGATGGTGTTGAGCACGTAGCCATTGACGCCGCGGCTGCGGTCGCCGGGCTGGCCGTCTTTGGGTGGTGCGCCGCTACCGGCCTCGGCCACACCGACGTCGATGTTGACGGTACACGGCGCTTCAAACCGGATGATTTGCCAGCGGTCCACCTTGCCGCGGTAACCGCGCGCATGCTCAATTTGCCCGGCCCAGAACGGCGGCGCATCGATGTTTTCCATCCAGCGCGTGACGCTGGCGCTGCGGTCGCCGTGGGTGGCCACAAACGGCGCTTCGGCCACGGCGCGCTGGCCTATGCTGGAGCCGTGCACAAAAGTCTCGTGCGTCAGGTCCATCAGGTTGTCGATCACCAGGCGGTAGTCACACTGCACGGTGATCAGCTTGCCGTCACCGGCCCAGGCCGGGTCGTCGTTCCAGTGCATGTCGGGCACCAGCGCCGGGTCGGCCTTGGCCGGGTCGCCGGGCCAGACCCAGATGAAGCGGTGTTTCTCCAGCACCGGAAAGCTGCGCACGCAGGCCGAGGGGTTCAGCGTTTCCTGGCTTGGCATGTGGGTGCAGCGGCCCTGGGCGTTGTACACCAGGCCGTGGTAACCGCAGGTGACCTCATCCCCGTCAAGCGAACCCATGGACAGCGGCAGCAGCCGGTGCCAGCAGGCGTCTTCCAGCGCGGCCACACTGCCGTCGAGCTTGCGGAACATGACCAGTTTCTGTTTGCAGATGGTGCGCGGCAGCAGCTTGCGCGCCACCTCCACGTCATAAGCAGCGGCGTACCAGGCATTCAGGGGAAAAGCGGCGTTTTCAACTTTCATGGATACGCACTGTATACATTTATGGCGATAAATCAATAGATTCAGGCCTATTTCCGGGTTTTTACTCGATTTTTGTATTCATCTGGTACTGCAAAACATGCTTTAACATGCAGGCTGGCCACAACATCCCAGGAGACCCTGTATGAGCACCCCCACCCCGCATCTGCCCGCCCGTTACGACCATGTCGGCAGTTTTCTGCGCCCCCAGTACCTGCTGGAAGCGCGCGAGCAAAAGGCCAAAGGCCAGATCACCCCCGAGCAGCTGCGCAAGGTTGAAGACAAGGCGATCACCGAAATCGTCAAGTTCCAGGAAGACGTGGGCCTGAAAAGCATCACCGACGGCGAGTTCCGCCGCACTTACTTTCACATTGATTTTCTGGAGCAGATTGGCGGCGTGAAAACCGACATCCCGGTCACCATCGTCCGCCCCGACGGCTCGCAGGAGCTGGCACCGCCGGTGATGCGTGTCATCGACAAGGTGCGCCACGTCAAGGACATCCAGCTCGCCGACTTTCAATACCTGAAAAGCCAGGTCAGCGCCGGCAATACGCCCAAGGTGACGATTCCCTCGCCGACCATGCTGCACTTCCGCGGTGGCCGCGCCGGCATCAGCAAAGAACACTACCCCGAGCTGGACCCCGCGTTTTACCAGGACGTGGCCAATGCCTACGGCGACGAGTTGCGCAGCCTGGCCGCCGCCGGCTGCACCTATGTGCAGATGGACGACACCAACCTGGCCTACCTGTGTGACGAAAAAATGCGCGAAGCGGCCCGCCAGCGCGGCGACGACCCGAATGAGCTGCCGCACCGCTACGCCAAGTTCATCAACCTGGTGGTCGCGCAAAAGCCGCCCGGCATGTTGCTGGCCATGCATTTGTGCCGCGGCAACTTCAAAAGCACACACGCCGCCAGCGGCAACTACGAGCCGGTGGCCGAGGCGCTGCTGAAAGAAATGAACCTCGACGCCTACTTCATGGAGTACGACGACATCCGCAGCGGCGACTTCAAACCCCTGCGCTTCCTGCCCAAGGGCAAAACCGTGGTGCTGGGCCTGGTGACCACCAAGTTCGGCACGCTGGAAGACAAGGACGAACTCAAGCACCGCATCGAACAGGCCGCCAAATACGCGCCGCTGGAGCAGCTGGCGCTGTCACCACAGTGCGGCTTCAGCAGCACCGTGCATGGCAACGACATCGCCGTCGAAGCGCAACGCACCAAGCTGCGCCTGGTGATTGAGACGGCGCAGGAGGTTTGGGGTTCGGCTTGATCGGCTAGCCGACCGCCTGATAAAGAAAAGCCGCTGGCAACTGCCGGCGGCTTTTTTCATGACCAAATCGGGCTCTGGCCGCCGGCAGCCAAGCGCTGACAGCTATCGTTTTGGTAGCATGTGGACAAGCCTTAAGGGGCCTTCCGTGCCCATCTCACGGCGTCGGCCACATCAGCGTCATTGATGTCGAGTCCAGCCAGCTTGTCTCTCACCGACAAGTCAGCGGTAAACCCAATCGGCCGACTGGCGGGTTTGGGCTGAGCCATCAGGGCGCGAATCGCGTCAATCACCTCAGTCAGCGAATTGTCATGATGAGAAACACGCCGCTCCAGAGCGGCCAGTTTTTCTGCCAGGGCTTTGTGGTCCAGCAGCACCGTGCGTAGCTGCACAAAGGCGCGCACCACGTACACGCTCATTGCCACGGCCCGATCAGAGTTCAACACACTCGCCGCCATGATGGCGCCGTGCTCAGTGAATACCAAGGGCAGGTACCGGCGACCTCCGCGGTTTGAGGTCACATTTTGTGACCTCAAACTCTCGTACTCTTCCTCGGTCAATCTGAACATGAAGTCTTGAGGAAAACGTGCAGGGTTTCGTTTGATCTGCTGATTGAACTTCTTGGTCTCGACCCCGTAAAGCTGTGCCAAATCGGCGTCCAGCAAAACGCGCTGCCCACGGATAACCAGAATGCGCTCAGCCAAAACCTGCGGTGAAAGCATGGCGCCTGATACGACAGGCGCGCCGGCCGGTGCAATGGTTGGATTGGTCTTGTTCATGGTGATCCCATAACCCTTTACAGGCTTGGATTTCACCATATTACTGTTGTTTTGTACAGTTTTTTGAGGGTTGCAAATTGGAGCTTCGCGTCAGCGCTGTTTATGGCTTTTTTTATACCAAAATCGGGCTCCAGCCCACGTCAGACTTGCGCAAGCAGCTATGAATTAAATAGCATTAGAGCTGACCATCTGCCGACTTGATGTCACGTTTTGTGATTTCAAGTTCGAGATACCCCGTCACCACATCCGGCGCCCGCGAGAACGCCCAACCCGGCAACAGCGCCAGCAGCACTTCGGCCGTGGTCCGGACCACGCAGCCCGGCACCACATGACCGCCAAAGACTTCGCCGCTGGCGGTGGACAGCGCCATGTGCAAGTGCGAGCTGCTGTGCGCGCCGTCAAACGCCACGCTGCCGGCCAGGCTGAGGATTTCAATGTCGCCGCTGAAGCGCCGTGGCTGCTCCGCCCCCGCAAAACGCAAGCCGGCGCTGGACAGGCTGCCAATGCCCGAGATCACAAACGCCGCGCGGCAGTCGGCGCCGCGCACCGCCCCCTCAATCGCGGCGCGCAAGTCATCGCCGGGGTTCAGGCGGATGGGGAGGGTTTGCATGGTCGAATCGTCCTGCCAAGGTTCAGGCGCATTGTCTCCCTGCTTGTCATCCCGGACCAGATCCGGGATCCATGCGACATGACCCAACGGCGCGGGTAGGCGGGCATGGATTGCGGGTTCCCGGATCGAGTCCGGGACAGGCTCTGCCCGCAATGACAGAGCAAGTCATCTGCCAAACGCCCACCTTTCATCCGCACAAAACCGCATCTCGCGCCGCTGCCCGGCCGTTCCGTCGCATTCCTCCCCAGCGCCGCCCTGCCCGCTCCTAACATCGCGTCCAGTTTCACCCCACCCAACACCACCGGAGCCCACCATGCACCTGTCACCACGCCCCATCACCCTCGTTGTTTGCAGCCTGCTGCTGACGGCGGCCCAGGCCATGGCGGCACAAGCCGGCTGGCGCCAGATGACCATCCCGGGCACCACGGCAGATCCCGCGCCCATCGTGGCGGCCCTGTATTACCCCACGCAGTCGGCCGCACGCAGCATCGCCATGGGGCCCTTCAACGTCAACGTGGCCCCGCGGGCCGCGCCCGAGGCCAAAGTCAAGGGCCTGATTCTTCTGAGTCATGGCACCGGCGGCACGGAGCTTGGGCACAGCAGCCTGGCCGAGGCGCTGGCGCAGAGCGGCTATCTGGTGGCCGCATTGCGCCACCCCGGCGACAACTGGCAGGACATGTCCTTGCGCAAAGACAGCCTGGGCCGTTATGTGACAGAGCGGCCGCGCCAGGCTTCGCGCGTGATCGACGCCTTGCTGAACGACCCTGAGTGGAAAGACCGCATCGCCAGCGACGCCAAAGGGCCACGCGTGGGCGCGGTGGGGCATTCGGCCGGTGGTTACACCGTGCTGGCCCTGGCGGGGGGGCGGGCCGAGCCCGCACGCTTTGACACGCACTGCAGCGCCAGGCGGGCTGAAGACCCGATTTTTTGCAGCACGGGCAAAGCGAGCGCGCCGGGCACCAATGATGGCGCCACGGCACCGGCCATTCCACCTTTGGCCGATTCACGCGTGCGGGCGGTGGTGGCCATGGCGCCCATGGGGGCCTTGTTCAGCGCCGCTTCGCTGGCGCAGATCCGCATCCCTGTGGCGGTGTACGAAGCGCAGCAAGACCGTTTTCTGGTGCCGCGCTTTCATGCGCAATGGGTGGCCGCCCATGTGCCCGGTGTTGACATGCACCGGGTGCCCAATGCCGGGCACTTCGCGTTTTCAGACACGCCCACCATGGCCATCCCGTCCGAAGACGGCGACATTGGCGCCAACCCGCCGGGCTTTGACCGCGCTGCGTTTCTGGCCCGCCTGCAGCGTGAGCTTCCTGCGTTTTTTGACAAGGCACTGAACTGACCGCCAGCCCTTGCGGCACCTACACAATCAGCTATCAAAACACTAGCAACCAGGCGTCCCCACTAGGCGTTGTTGACCGCCGCCGCCGCGCGTATCAGCGCCTGGAAGGCCGCCTCGTCAATCTCATCACCCTCTTGCAGATCAATGGCGCGCCTGACCTTGCCGTCCAGGCTGGAATTGAACAAGCCTGCAGGGTCAGCCAGCGCAGCGCCCTTGGGAAAAGTCAGCTTGACCTTGGCCTTGTAGGTCTCGCCAGTGCAGATGATGCCGCCCTGCGACCAGACCGGCAGGCTCCACTTCCACTCTTCGACCACCGCCGGCTCCGCCTGCTTGATCAGCGCGCGCACACGGGCCAGCGTCTTGCCGCGCCAGTCGTCCAGGCTTTTGATCTTGGCGTCTATCCGCTGGGAGGGGGAATCACCCTCGACGACTGGTTTGGGGTTGCTTGCTGATTTGCTCATGATGGTGTTGCTCCGTTTCATCCCAGGGTAAAGACCTGATGGCGTGGAACCCCGCCTTGCAGTTTGGCGTAGGGGTCGGGGGAGGATGGGGCGACCGGCAGGGTGTGGTGAGGGCCGGTGTGCTGCTGGGCGCGGGTGGCGCCTGCTGCGAGGGCGGCTGCGGCCAGGACCAGGTTTCTGCGTTGCATGTTGGTTTTCTCCATGAAAGACCTATCCATCTTGGGGCCAGGCTCATGCCGAAGCTTCGCCGCCGCATTATCACCATGCACAAAAGACGCCGCAACGGCAATTGGCATCGGCACTCTCAGTATCGGGGCCTGTTCCGCATAAGATTGCTTCCTTCCTTATTAGGAGGCCAAGAAATGAACTCCAGTGGTACGGGAGGGGAAAAACGCGTGGCAGCCCTGGTGGACTGTGACAACACCACGCCGGGCTTACATTGCACTGCTGGCTGAATAAGAGTCCAAAAGAGCGAAAAACGGGGAGAACTAAGCCAATGATTTTCAGCGAAGACTCACGAGTCAAAATCCCCTGCGTCCTGCACTTGGTGCGACTTGGCTATCAATACCTCTCCCTCAAAGGCGCCTCCTGGGATGTAGAAACCAACATCTTTCCGGATTTGTTTCACTCCGCCATTACCAGGATCAACCCCGAAGCAGAAGCCGGTGACATCGACCGTTTTTTGGCTGACGTCAAGCTTTCATTGGACAACGAAGACCTCGGTAAAGCCTTCTACGAAAAACTCACAGAACGCTCAGGCATCCGGCTTATTGACTTCGAGAACTTTGACAACAACAGCTTCCATGTCGTTACCGAGCTAACGTGCAAGAACGGTGACGACGAGTTCCGGCCGGACATTACTTTATTCATCAACGGCATGCCGTTGGCGTTTATCGAGGTCAAAAAACCCAACAACCGCGAAGGCGTGCTAGCCGAGCGCAACCGCATCATCACGCGCAGCCGCAACCCCAAATTCAGGCGCTTTATCAACGCCACTCAGTTGATGGTTTTTTCCAACAACATGGAGTACGAAGACGGTTCGCCACAGCCCATTGAAGGAGCGTTCTATGCCAGCCCTTCCTATGACTCGCCCGTATTCAACTATTTTCGCGAAGACCGCGAGGTCGAAACGCTGGACCTTTCCCAGCTTTTGACGGCAGAGGATGACGCCATTGAAAACGAAGTGCTGCGCGATAACAATCTTAACGTCATCAAGCACAGCCCCGAGTTTCTGAGCAACAAGTCGTCGGATACGCCGACCAACCGCATCTGCACATCCCTTTTCAGTCGTGGGCGCTTGGCTTTCTTGCTCCGCTTTGCTCTTGCCTACGTCAATGAAACAGACGGCTTGCAAAAGCATGTCATGCGCTACCCGCAGCTTTTTGCCACCAAGGCCATCGAGAAGAAGCTCAATGAAGGCGTCAAGAAAGGAATCATCTGGCACACCCAAGGCAGTGGCAAAACCGCACTGGCCTACTACAACACCCGTTTTCTTACCGATTACTTCCAGCGCCAAGGCGTCATACCGAAGTTCTACTTCATCGTCGACCGCATAGATCTGGCCACGCAGGCGCAGTACGAGTTTTCATGCCGGGGGCTGGTGGTCCACACCATCGATAGCCGCGCTGACTTTGCGCGCGACATCAAAACCACTCAGGCTTTGCACAACCACAGTGGCAAGCCTGAAATTACCGTGGTCAATATCCAGAAATTTCTAGACGACCCAGATGTAGTGCGCGCCGAGGATTACGACTTCAACATCCAGCGCGTTTACTTTCTGGATGAGGTGCACCGCAGCTACAACCCGCAGGGAAGCTTTCTGGCCAATCTCAGTCAATCAGACCGCAACGCCATCAAAATCGGCCTGACCGGTACGCCCCTGTTGGGCGACGACTACAGCTCGCGAGCCTTGTTTGGTGACTACTTCCACAAGTACTACTACAACGCCTCAATCGCCGACGGCTATACCCTTCGGCTTATTCGCGAAGAAATCGCCACCAACTACAAGCTGTCTTTGCAAGAAGCACTCGCGACGGTTCGGCTCAAGCAAGGTGATGTGGATCGCAAACTGATCTACTCCCATCCAACGTTCGTCGAGCCCATGCTCGATTACATCGTGCGTGACTTTGAAAGAAGTCGCAGCGCCTGGGGCGATGCCAGCATTGGTGCCCTGGTGATCTGTGACAGCGCGGACCAAGCCCGTGAAATGTTCCGCATCTTCACGGCGATGTACGCCATGCCCTCATCGTCAGCCATAGTTGCCCAAGACTCAGGGCAAGCCATATTGGCTGCCGCCCCAACTGGCAGTTATGCGGAGCGTACACGGCTTGCCAACCGCGTGAAAAGCGCCGCGCTGATTCTGCACGATGTGGGAAGCAAAGACGAGCGCAAGGATTGGGTGGAAGACTTCAAGGCCGGCAAAATCGACCTCCTGTTTGTCTACAACATGCTGCTCACCGGCTTTGATGCCAAACGCCTGAAGAAGCTCTACCTTGGGCGTGTCATCAAAGCGCACAACTTGCTGCAAGCGCTCACGCGGGTCAACCGTACTTACAAAGATTTCCGCTACGGCTATGTGGTGGACTTTGCCGATATCCGCAAGGAGTTCGACAGAACCAATAAAGACTACTTTGATGAATTGCAGTCGGAGCTGGGCGACGAGATCGAGCACTACTCCAACCTGTTCAAATCGGCTGAAGAAATCAGACAAGAAATCGAGGCCATCAAAGACATCCTCTTTAGCTTCGATATTGAGAACGCCGAAGAATTTTCAAAACAGCTCAGCCAAATCCAAGACCGCACCGTCGTCCTAGCGTTAAAAAAAGCGCTGGCCGACGCCCGCAACCTCTACAACTTGATTCGCCTGCAAGGCGACTACGGGCTATTGCAGCAGCTCGACTTCCACAAGTTGGGCCAGCTCTATCGCGAAACCAGCAACCATCTCGACCTGCTCAACCTTAAAGAGGCCATCGAATCTGAAACCGACACCAGCAACTTGCTCAACATCGCTCTGGAAGACGTCATTTTCAAATTCGCCAAGATCAGGGAAGAGGAACTGGTCCTGGCCGACAAGCTGAAAAACACGTTGCGCCAGACGCGTGAGGCCTTGGCAGACAACTTTGACCAGCAAGACCCCAAGTTTGTGACCTTGCGGGAAGAACTGGAGCGGCTATTCAAGAATAAAAAACTCAGCGAAGTCAGCCAAGAGGAAATGACAGCCAACATCGGCGCACTCAACGCCATTCACGACAAGGTCAAAGAGCTGAACCGGCAAAATAGCCAACTTCGCGCCAAGTACAGGGGCGATGCTAAATTCACGCGCATTCACAAGCGCCTGAAAGAGCAAGGTAGCCTTTCCCAGATAGAGCGACGCTTGTTTGACGCGCTGACAGGTGTCAAGGTGCAGGCTGACGAGCAAGTATTACAAAATAGCCAACTCCTGAATAACGAAAGCTATTTTGAGCGGATGATGCAGCCCATCGTGATTGACGAGTTTGCTACCCGGCAAAACTTCCCACTAACGCCGGACGCAACGCGCGGGATTAACCAACTGGTGGTGGCTGAATACATGAATGAATTTTTTGCAGGCAACCGCACGGGCGGTGGCCACTTTGGAGCACAAGCTTGGTAACCCAGCAATTTGAACAACGTACCCGCGAGTTAATCGATAGTCTGAAGGCCATTTGCGCCGCATATGGCTTGGGTAATGACGGCAATGAATTCAAAATCATCACGCAGGTATTTCTCTACAAGTTTTTAAACGACAAGTTCGCATTTGAGGCGAAGAGAGTCCGGCCCAAACTGGCGAAGGCGGAAAGCTGGGAGTCCGCCATTGCTGCTTTGAGTGCAAATGACCTAGACATGCTGCAAATGCAGATGGGCCCCGACACCGCCCGCCTGAAGCCCGAGCATTTCATTGCCCACTTGTTTGGCCGCCAAAACGCGCCCGAGTTTGCCAAGCTGTTTGACGACACCCTGCGCGACATTGCTATCACCAACAACGACATCTTTGCCGTTAAAACCGATGGCGGCACCAAAATCACCCTGTTTGACCGGGTCAGCGAATTCATAACCGATACTTCCAAGCGCGACGCCTTCTGCCGCGCCGTCATCAACAAGCTGGGTGATTTCAGCTTCGAGCGCATCTTTAGCGAGAAGTACGACTTCTACGCCGCTCTGTTTGAGTACCTCATCAAGGACTACAACAAAGACAGCGGCGGTAAATACGCCGAGTACTACACGCCCCACGCCGTCGCCAAAATCATGGCCGCCATACTCGTGCCCGAGAAAGTGCGCGGAAAAGTCCACAACGTGAGCTGCTACGACCCTTCGGCAGGCTCCGGCACACTGCTCATGAACCTTGCCCACGCCATTGGAGAGCGGCGCTGCACCATCTACTCGCAAGACATTTCGCAAAAGTCATCCAGCCTGCTGCGTCTGAATCTGATACTGAACAATCTGGTCCACTCCATCCCCAACATCATCCAGGGCAACACCGTGCTCCACCCCTACCACCGGGATGGCAAAACACTCAAGAAGTTTGACTACATCGTTAGCAATCCACCGTTCAAGATGGATTTCAGCGACTTTAAGCATGAACTGGACAGCAAAGAGCACCAAGAGCGCTTCTTTGCCGGGGTGCCCAACATTCCCAAGCAGGCCGTGGACAAGATGGCTATTTACCAGCTCTTCTTGCAACACATCATTTATTCGTTGAAGCCCGGTGGCAAAGCCGCTGTGGTGGTGCCCACCGGCTTTATCACCGCGCAAAGCGGCATCGACAAAGGCATTCGCCAACATTTGTTGGACAACAAAATGCTGGCTGGCGTGGTATCCATGCCCAGCAACATCTTTGCTACTACTGGCACCAACGTGTCCATCTTGTTTATTGATGCGTCCAACAAGGCCGACGTGGTGCTGATCGATGCCTCTAACCTCGGCACCAAGGTCAAAGACGGTAAAAACCAGAAGACCCTGCTGTCTGAAGCCGAAGAAGACCGCATCATCGCCACCTTCAACAGTAAAGAAGCGGTAGATGATTTTTCCGTGGTGGTGACTTACGCCGACATTGCCTCAAAAAATTACAGCCTTAGTGCTGGGCAGTATTTCGACGTAAAGATTGAATACGCCGCGCTGACCAAAAGGCAATTCAACGCCAAGATGAATGGTTTTACTGAAAAACTTGATGTCCTATTCAAGGAGTCGGCCAGTCTAGAGCGGATGATCAAGAAGAAATTGGCTGGGCTGCGGTATGAGTAATGTCACATCCAACCGCCTTGGTGATCTCATAAATCTCAAGCGGGGCTACGATCTTCCAGAAAGTCAGCGCCGCCCGGGCCCTTATCCAGTGATCAGCTCAGCTGGGATAACTGGTTATCACGACGAATACATGGTTGAAGGCACGGGTGTCGTAACTGGACGATACGGCACGCTTGGGGAAATGTATTACGTCGATGGGAAATACTGGCCTCACAACACGGCGCTTTATGTCACCGCCTTCAAGGGCAATGACCCCAAGTACATCTACTACCTGTTGACTTGTCTCGGTCGAATTCGTACTTCGGACAAAAGCGCGGTTCCTGGCGTCAACCGGAATGAGTTGCATGAGATGTCGATTCCGGCGATCTCCGACAAAAATCAGCAAAAAAGAATTGCTGCCGTCCTCTCCGCCCTCGACGCCAAAGTCGACTGCAACAATCGCATCAACGCTGAGCTGGAGGCAATGGCTAAGACGCTGTACGACTACTGGTTCGTGCAGTTCGACTTCCCAGACGTCAAGGGCAAGCCCTACAAATCCTCTGGTGGAAAGATGGTTTACAACGCCACGCTGAAACGTGAGATTCCCTTGGGATGGCACGATTCGAGCGTTCTGGCCGTTGCCGACCTACTAGGTGGAGGTACCCCGACAAAAAAGAAGTCTGAATACTGGAGCGGCGACATTCCATTCTTCACGCCTACCGATGCAGATGGAACCATCTTCAAATTTTCAACTGCGGATTACATCACCGCCGAAGGTCTTAAAGGTAGTAGCACAAAGGTGTTTGGTAAGCACACGGTTTTCATCACGGCGCGCGGGTCAGTGGGTAGGCTGGTGTTAGCTGGTGTAGATATGGCAATGAATCAGTCTTGCTATGCGTTGCGTGCAAAGGCCGGGATCAGTCATGTGTTTCTGTTCTTTCTCGCCAAGGAGTTGATCCATCACCTGCATGTCAAGTCTTCTGGTTCAGTCTTCGATTCCATCGTATCGAATGACATCGAGCTGACCAAACTTGCTATTCCAAAAGGTGAAGTTATTGATAGGTTCGCTGCATTCGTGGAGCCGGCTTTCGAAAAGATCGCCAATAACACCAAAGAAAACCTGCGACTCGCTCAACTCCGCGACTGGCTTCTTCCTCTGCTGATGAACGGTCAAGTGAAGGTGGGTTAATAAGCTGAACGGTAGATAAATTGAAGTAAAAAAGCCCGCCAGGCATGTCACTTGGCGGGCTTCATTTTTGCGGCTATTGGTCAGGTTTACTAACCCAACTTCAAAAAGTCATCCCCCTTGCCCAACTCCAACATCCCGGCATTGGAATAAACCTGCAGCTTGGCCCGTGTGTCGATGATGTCCAGATTCCGCATCGTCAGTTGCCCAATACGGTCCAGCGGCGAGAACGGCGCGTCTTCCACTTTTTCCATGCTCAAACGCTCTGGCGACTACATCGGCATTGCAATGAGCTGAAAGAGCTAGGCTGAAAGCTCTACGCTCTCTTCAAGGCGACCCCAAACCCCCGCCCCACCCCATCCCGCGCCATCATGCCCCGGTACCACCGCCCCACATGCGGAAAATCCGCCAGGTCAATCTTGTGCCGCTCATGCCGCCAGACCCAGCCGACGATGGCGAAGTCGGCGATTGAGATGTCTTCGCCTGCGAAGAAGGCGTGGTCGGCCAGGCGGCGGTCCATCACGCCGTAGAGGCGTTTGGTTTCAGCCATGAAGCGCTCCAGGCCGTAGCGGCGATCGACTTCGTTTGTTAAAGCGATGAAGTGGTGCACCTGGCCGGGCATGGGGCCGAAGCCGCCCATCTGGAACATCAGCCACTCCAAAACTGCCACGCGGGCGCGTGGGTCTTTGGGCAGGAAGGTGCCGGTCTTTTCGGCCAGGTAGATCAGGATGGCGCCGGACTCAAAAACGCTGATGGGCCGGCCGCCCGGGCCGTCGGTATCGATGATGGCGGGGATCTTGTTGTTGGGGCTGATCTTCAGGAAGTCGGGCGCGGTCTGCTCGCCCTTGGTGATGTCCACGACGTGCACTTCGTAGGGCAGGCCCATTTCTTCAAGGGCGACGCTGATCTTGCGGCCGTTGGGGGTGTCGAAGGCGTAGAGCTGGATGGTCATGAGGGTTTTGTTCTGTGGGCGTTCGGATGGAAAGCAGTCTGCCACAGGATGTTGGCAGCCGCAGCCAGCGCGGCGATACTGGCGGCATGACGCCCCGCCGCCCTGCCCTTTTCACCTGCATCGCCGTGCTGCTGGCCCTTGTCAGCAGCTTGGCTTTTGCCGCCCCGCCGGCCAACGACACGCTGCGCATAGGCTCCAAACGCTTCACCGAGTCTTACATCCTGGCGCAGGTGCTGGCGCAGACGGCTGCGCCGCACACACCCACGCCGCCCTCGGTGCTGCAGGGCCTGGGCAACACCGCCATTGTTTATGAGGCGCTGCGATCCGGCAGCATTGACATCTACCCCGAATACGTGGGCACCATCAGCCTGGAGATTCTGAAAAGCAAAACGCCGATGACCCTGCAGGCGATGAATGCCGCGCTGGCGCCGCTGGGCCTGGGGGTGGCTGTGCCGCTGGGTTTTAACGACGGTTATGCGCTGGCCATGCGTGAAGACAATGCGCAGCGCCTGGGCATCACATCGCTGAGCGACCTGGCCAAACACCCGACGCTCAAGCTGGGCCTGTCCAACGAGTTCATAGGCCGGGCCGACGGCTGGAAGGGCCTGGCGCAGAGTTATGGCGCGGCGCAAACACCGGTGGCGCTGGACCACGGGCTGGCGTACGACGCGATTGCGCAAAAGCAGGTGGACGTGATCGACATCTACACCACCGACGCCAAAATTGGCCACCTGGGCCTGCGCGTGCTGACCGACGACAAGGCGTACTTTCCGCGTTATGACGCGGTGCTGCTTTACCGGCTGGATGTGCCGCAGCGTTTTCCCAAAGCCTGGGCGGCGCTGCAAAAGCTGGAGGGCAGCATCAATGAAACCGCGATGATTGCCATGAACGCGCGGGCCGAGCTGAAGGGTGTGGCGTTTGATGTGATTGCCCGGGATCATTTAGTGGCCAAGGCGGGCGGGACGGCCCCGGCAGCGGCGGGCACAGGCGCCGACGCTGGCCAGCGCGGTTTCTGGGCCAAACTGTTCGGCCCCGATCTGGCGCGGCTGACAGGCCAGCACCTGGCGCTGACGCTGATATCGGTTGGTGGTGCGGCGCTGCTGGGCATTCCGCTGGCGGTGTGGGTGTTTCCGCACCCGCGCCTGCGCGCCGTGGTGCTGGGCGCCACCGGCCTGCTGCAAACCGTGCCCTCGCTGGCGTTGCTGGCCATGCTGATTTCTGTGCTGGGCCTGATTGGCACCGTGCCGGCGCTGATTGCGCTGATGCTGTACGCGCTGCTGCCCATCATGCGCAACACCGTGACCGGCCTGGGCGAGGTCTCAGCCGGCCTGCGCCTGGCCGGGCAGGCGCTGGGCATGACGGCGGCCCAGCGCATGCGCGAGGTTGAACTGCCGCTGGCGCTGCCCACCATCATCGCGGGTGTGCGCACCGCCAC
Source organism: Kapaibacterium sp. (SeqCode) (assembly GCA_943370435.1). Taxonomy (GTDB): domain Bacteria; phylum Pseudomonadota; class Gammaproteobacteria; order Burkholderiales; family Burkholderiaceae_C; genus Polaromonas. Next base: position 58,491 of record CALRQX020000015.1, read on the forward strand.
CTCGATTGCCATAGGCACGGCGACGATTGCCGCCTTTATTGGCGCCGGCGGTTATGGCGAGCGCATTGTGACCGGCCTGGCGCTGAACGATGGCGAGCTGCTGCTGGCCGGCGCCCTGCCCGCCACCTTGCTGGCGCTGCTCAGTGAGGCGCTGTTTGAAGGTGTGGAGCACTGGCTGCGGCGGCGCCGGGGCGTTTAGCCCGCTGCGCCTTGACTACATGCAAAATCAGGCTGCAGCCCTTTAGTGACGGGCGTAAGCAGCTCCTGATTCGATAGCAATTTTTAGTCCAGCTTGATGCCGGCGGCAGCCACCACGCCGGCCCAGCGCTTGCGCTCCTGGGTAAAGAAGGCGTCCTGCTCGGCCGGTGACATGGTGGACACTTCGGCGCCCTGGCCGCTCAGGCGGGCGCGGATCTCGGGGCTGCGGATGATTTTGATCAGCTCGGTGTTCAGGCGGTTCACGATGGGCTGCGGCGTACCGGCGGCCACCAGCACACCCTGCCAGGTGCCGGACTCGAAGCCGGTGATGCCTTGCTCCTGCAAAGTCGGCACATTGCCGATCAGCGGCATGCGTGTGCCTTTGGACACACCCAGAATCTTCAGCTGGCCGCTTTGCACAAAGGGCAAGGTGGCCAGCATGCCGTTCATCAGCACCTGGGTCTGGCCAGCGACGGTGTCGTTGATGGCCTGCGAGCCACCCTTGTAGGGGATGTATTGCCACTTGGCGTTGCTGGCCCGCTCCACGGCGACACCGGCCAGGTGCGGCGCGCTGCCCATGGCGGTCACGGCGAAATTGAGCTGTTTGGTTTGCGACAGCGCCACCAGCTCTTTGAGGTTGTTGGCGGGCACGGATGGGTGCACCACCAGCAAGTGCGGCGAATAGGCCAGCATGGTCACGCCGCGCAAGTCCTTGCTCGGGTCAAACTGCAGCTTGGTGTAAACCGAGGGGCTGATGGCCAGCGCGCCGGTGTCGCACAGCAGCAGGGTGTAGCCGTCGGGTGCGGACTTGGCGACCAGGTCGGCGCCCAGGTTGCCGTTGGCACCGGCGCGGTTCTCCACCACCACCGGCTGCTTGAGCGCCTCGGACAGCGCCTGGCTGATCGAGCGGCCAATGATGTCGGACGAGCCGCCCGGCGGGTAAGGCACGATCAGGCGTATCGGTTTGGACGGCCAGGCGGCGGGTTGCGCCTGGACGCCTGAAGCGGCGGCCAGGCCCAGGGCCATGGAGGTAGCGAGAACCTTGCGGCGGTTGATGGTCATGGTTGTCTCCGGAATTCGTCTTGAAAATGAGGGGCTTACGCTTTGGCGACTTCGTGATTGGCCATGAGCTCGAGTGCACGCACCAGGGCCGAGTGGTCCAGGTCCTGCATGCCGTTGGCGCTGCAGACCTGCATCAGTTGCGCCGCGCTGGCGGTTTGTGGCAGCGCCACGCCCAGGCTGCGCGCGCCGGCAAGCGCCAGGCCCAGGTCTTTCTGGTGCAGGCCGATGCGGAAACCCGGGTTAAAGGTGCGCTTGATCATGCGTTCGCCATGCACCTCCAGAATGCGCGAGGCGGCAAAACCGCCCATCAGCGCCTGCCGCACCTTGGCCGGGTCGGCGCCGGCCTTGCTGGCAAACAGCAGGGCTTCACCGACGGCGGCAATGTTCAGCGCGACGATGATCTGATTCGCCACCTTGCAGGTCTGGCCGTCGCCGTTGCCGCCCACCAGCGTGATGTTTTTGCCCATCAGCTCAAACAGCGGCTTGACCCGCTCAAACGCGGCATCAGGCCCGCCAATCATGATGGTCAGGCTGGCGGCTTTGGCGCCGACTTCACCGCCGGACACCGGTGCGTCGAGGTAGTCACAGCCGAGGGCGTTGATCTTCTTCGCAAATTCCTTGGTGTCCATGGGCGAGATGGAACTCATGTCGACCACGGTTTTGCCTTTGGACAAACCGGACGACACACCCTTGTCGCCAAACAGCACCTTGGCCACATCGGGGGTGTCGGGCAACATCATGAAAATGATGTCGGCTTTTTCAGCCACCTCCTGCGCCGAGGCGCAGGCCACGGCCTTGCCGCTCAGCAGATCGGCAGGCACTTTGCTGCGGGTGCTCAAGAAAACCTCGTGCCCCGCCTTGATGAGGTGCGCGGCCATGGGTGCACCCATGATGCCCAGACCGATAAATCCCAGCTTGCTCATGTGTATGTCTTTCGTGTTGCGTAAAAAATCAGATGCGGTACTTGTCGTGCAGGGCCTGCGTGGCGGTGCGGAACACGCCCAGGTCACTGCCCACACCGACAAAGGTGGCGCCCATGTCCATGTAGCGGCGCGCGTCGGCTTCTACCGGCGCGAGGATGCCTGTGGGTTTGCCGTGGGCTTTGGCGTCGGCAAACACCGCGGCAATCGCGGCCTGCACCTCGGGGTGGTTGGCATTGCCGAGATGGCCGAAACCGGCCGCCAGATCCGACGGGCCGACAAAAATGCAGTCCACACCGTCGAGTGCCGCAATCTCGCGCGCGGCGGCCACACCGGCCCGGCTTTCAATTTGCAGCATCACGCAGATGTGGTCGTTGATGGACTTGAAATAGTCGGGCACCGTGCCATAACGGTTGCTGCGCTGCGACACCGACACGCCGCGTATGCCCATGGGCGGGTAACGCGTGGCGGCCACCGCGCGTTGGGCTTCGGCCGCGCTTTCGACAAAAGGAATCAGAAAGTTGTAAAACCCGGCGTCGAGCAGGCGCTTGATTTCGACCTCGTTGTTCGACGATGGCCGCACCACGGGCGCGCTGGCGCTGTCCTTGAGCGCCATCAGCTGCGGGATGAAGGTGCTGACATCGTTCGGTGAATGTTCACCGTCGAGCAAGATCCAGTCAAAACCGGCAACACCCAGCACCTCGGTGGTGATGGCGTTGGACAGCGAGGACCAGCAGCCGATCAGCTTTTTGCCGGCCAGCAAATCGCGCTTGAAACTGTTGGGAAAGGATTGGTAAGGGGTGGCTTGGGTCATTGGTGGCCTTGTGAAATATCAGGTGATCGGGGCGGGGTTGAACAGCACCAGCGCGTTGTGCAGCTTCCAGTGTTCAGCCCAGGTTTTTTTGCGGCCGCTGGCCACTTCAAGCATCAGGTGGAACATCTCCCAACCGACGTCGGCGATGCTGGCCTCGCCGTCGGCAATACGGCCGGCGTTGATGTCCATCAGGTCGTGCCAGCGTGTGGCCAGGTCCGTGCGGGTGGCCACCTTGATCACCGGCACCGGCGCCAGGCCATAAGGCGTGCCGCGGCCGGTGGTGAACACATGCAGATTCATGCCGGCGGCCAGCTGCAGCGTGCCGCAGACAAAGTCGCTGGCGGGCGTGGCGGCATACACCAGGCCACTCGTCAGGCCTTTGTGGGTGAGCTTTTCGCCCGGTGACAACACACCGCTGATGGGCGCGCTGCCCGACTTGACGATGGAGCCCATGGCTTTTTCGACGATGTTGGACAAGCCGCCCTGTTTGTTGCCGGGTGTGGTGTTGGCGCTGCGGTCCACCTGGCCTTTTTTCAGATAGGCGTCGTACCAGGCCATCTCGCGGACCATGGCCTCAGCCACCTCGGGCGTGCTGGCGCGGGATGTCAACTGGTCAATGCCGTCGCGCACCTCGGTGGTTTCAGAAAACATCACGGTCGCGCCCGCGCGCACCAGCAGGTCGGTGCAGAAGCCCACCGCCGGGTTGGCCGTCACGCCGGAAAACGCATCGCTGCCGCCACACTGCACACCCACCACCAGCGCGCTGGCGGGCACCGGCTCGCGGCGCCGCGCATTGAGCCGCTCCAGGTGCGGCACGGCGGCCTGCAGGATGGAATCGATCATGGACATGAAGCCCACATGTTGTTCGGCCTGCAGGCAGACCACGTCGAGTGCCGCGGCGGGCTGGCGCTCATCGACGATCGCAAAGCTGCCCGGCGGCAGCAGGCGCTCGGGCTGCAGCTTCTCGCAGCCCAGGCTGACCACCATCACCTCCCCGCCGAAGTTGGGGTTGAGCGTGATGTTGCGCAGCGTGCGTATCGGGATGATGGCGTCGGGCGCGTCAATCGCCACGCCGCAGCCGTAGCTGTGCTCAAGCCCCACCACGTCGTCGACGTTGGGGTACTTGGGCAGCAGCTCCCGTTTGATGCGCTGGACGGCAAAGTCCACCACACCGGCCACACACTGCACGGTGGTGGTGATGGCCAGGATGTTGCGTGTGCCCACCGTGCCGTCGGCATTGCGGTAACCGTCGAAGGTGTAGCCATCGAGCGGCGGCTGCACCGGTGGCTTGACGGTGGCCAGGGGCAGACCTTCCAGTCCGCGCGCGGCCGGCATGTCCAGCAGGCGCTCATGCACCCAGCTGCCGGCGGGAATGTTTTTGAGCGCGTAACCAATCGGCACGTTGTAACGCAGCACGGCCGTGCCCTGGGGCAGATCGACCAGCGCGACCTTGTGGCCCTGGGGCACGCGGTCCATCAGCGTCAGGCCGTTGGCGAACACCGCGCCCGCAGGCAGGCCGCCGTTGTTGGCAACAATGGCGACGTTGTCCGCATCGTGCATGCGGATAAAAAGAGGGGTGACCGTGGCAGCATTCATCAGCGGTTTTTCAGAAGTCAACAATTTCCACCCAGTTCGGGTTTTTGCCAGCGGGCTGGCTGGCCCCGGCGGCCGGCACACCGGTAGCCGCATCAATCGGGTGCAGCGACACGGCGTGGGAGCCCTGACCGGCGGAGATGAGGAATTTGCCGCTGGCGTCCACCGCAAAACCGCGCGGCGTTTTTTCGGTGGGGGTGGTGCCGGCGGTTTGCAGCAGGCCGGTGGCCGGGTCCACCTTGAAGGTGGTCAGAGTGCTGGAGGTGCGCTCCGAGCCGTACAGATAACGCCCGTCGGCCGAGAGCTGCAGGTCTGCCGCCCAGGGCTTGCCGGTGAAGCCGGCCGGCATCACAGAGCTGCGCTGCAGATGGCGCATGCTGCCCTTGCCGCCGTCGTAGGCAAACACATCGACACCGCCGTCGAGTTCATTGAGCAGATAAACGTGGGTCTGGGCCTTGTTCCACAGGAAGTGGCGCGGGCCGGTTTTGGCAGGCGCGACATTGACCAGCGGCGTATCGTTGGCTGTCAGCTGGCCGGTTTTGGCATCAAAGCGCCAGCTTGACAGGTTGTCGCCGCCGAGGCTGGTGGCAAACACATAACGCCCCTGCGGGTCTTGATGAATTGCGTGGGCGTTGGGTGCTGTGGGAACAATTTGCTGCACAGCACCGACCAGGCCGTCGGCGCCCACACTGTTGACCGTGATCTTGTTGCCGCCATAAGAGGCCGCAAAAAGCCAGCGGCCTGAGGCATCGAGGTCGATGTTGGCCATGCTGTCGGCCAGCGATGCTTCGCCGAGTTTTTTCAAGCCGCCATTGCTGCCGTCAATCGCAAAGGTGAGCACCCGGAACGGTTGCGAGCGCAGGGCCACGTACAGGAATTTTTTGTCCTTGCTGACCACCATGGGCATGGCCACGCCGGCCACAGGCACGGTCGCCACGGGTTTGAGCGCGCCTGCTGCGCGGTCGAGCTGAAAGACCGAGATGTCCTGGCTGTCGGCGTTGGCCACATAGACCCAGGTGGCGGCGTTGCTGGTGCCTGTTGCTGTCATGGCTGCAGCCAGGGTGAAAAGTGCCAGGCCCTGGCGCATTGATTTTGTAGTGACCATGAAAGTTTCCTTTGTGGGGTGCATGCGTGGGGGCCCAAGAGCCCGCTTTCAGAATCCATACAGCACCTGGGGGTTGGTGACAAGAATGCGCTGCACGGCGGCATCGGTGGGGGCCCACTGGCGTAGCAAATCCAGCATGGCGGCGTTGTCGGGCACAGGCTGGCGATTGGGATGCGGCCAGTTGCTGGCCCACAGGCAACGCTCGGGGTAGTCGCGCGCAAGTTCTGTGGCCAGCACACCCACGTCGGCATAGGCCGGGCCACCCGACTGCGAGCTTTCATACGGCGCCGACAGCTTGACCCAGCAGCGGCCGCCATCAAGCAGCGTACGCAATGCGCGGAAAGCCGGGGCACTGGCGGCAGGCGGTGGCAGAAACTTGCCGAGATGGTCGATCACGAGTGGCACGGGCAGGCGCGCCAGGCGGTCGGCAAACTGCGGCAGCTCGCAGCCATTGAGCTGCAGGTTGATGTGCCAGCCCAGCGGCTGGATGCGGGCCGCAACGGGCTCGAGTGCGTCCCAGGGCAACACGCCGCCCGCCAGCATCATGAAACGCACGCCGCGGGCACCGGCCGCATGCATGGATTGCAAAGTGGCCTCGTCTGCTGACGCATCGACCACCACCACCGCACGGCCCGCGCCACCCAGCGCCGCCACCGCAGCCAGCGTGCAGGCGTTGTCAAAGCCATACGCTGTGGGCTGCACCACCACGGCCCGCGACAAACCCAGCAACCGGTGCATGGCCATCAGCGACTGCACCGTCGCCACCGGCGGCGTGAAGGTGGCCGTGGACGCCAGCGGACAAGCCGGGTCATACACATGGACATGGCAATCGCAGGCCAGAGCGGGTGTCGTCATGCGCTCACACCTTGCAGCATGCGTGTGGCATGGGCTGCGTTGACTGCACCGGCCGGAATGCGGCCCTGCAGGATGGCTGCAGTCTGTGCCACGGCCTCCAGCGCCTGGTGTTCAATCGCTGGCGGCGTCAGGCCGGCGATGTGCGGCGTGGCCAGCACCTGCGGGTGCCTGGCCACTGCGGGCGATGGCATCTGGTCGGGTGCGCGACCGACGTCGATGGCGGCGCCGGCCAGGTGACCGCAATCAAGCGCCGCCACCAGGGCGTTTTCATCGACCAGACCGCCGCGCGAGGCGTTGATGAAGTAGGCGCCGCGTTTCATGGCAGCAAATACGCGCGCGTTCATCATGTTTTCAGTTTCGGCATTGGCCGGTGCCAGGCAGACGACATAGTCGGCGCTGGCAAGAAGTTCGTCGAGCTCGACTTGCGCGATGCCGGGCTGGTCCACCCGGGAAAAAGGGTCAGCCACCAGCACCTGCATGCCGAGCGCCAATGCCAGCGGGCACAGGTAACGGCTGATGTGGCCGTAACCAATGACGCCCAGCCGCGCGCCGCGCAACTCGCGGCCCATGCGCGGCTGCACGTCAGCGCCCTGGTGGTATTGCGTGCTGGCCAGGCTGATGGAGCGGCTCAGGTCAATCATCACACCGAGCACCCATTCCGACACGGACGCCATGAAGCCCGGGCTGGCCTGGGTGACCAGCACGCCACTGGCGCTGGCTGCGGCGACATCTATGGTGCGGATGTCCATGGCACAACGCACCACCGCCCGAAGTTGCGGCAAGGACTTGAACACCTCGGCGCTGACCGGCGTCTGCCGGTAGGCCAGGATGACATCGCAGCCTTGCGCGGCCTCTGCGAGGGCCTGCCCATGCAGATCCGTCTCCAGCAGATTGAGCCGCACCCGGGCCACCTGCTGCAGTTGCTGCAGCGCCCTGTCACCCAGGTACATGGCCAGCCGCGGTGCCGGGTGTGTCACCAGCACCGTGGGCAAATCATCCAGTGGCTTGTCCCGCATGTTTGCTTTCTCAAACACCCACTGCGCGTGGCAACCAGAGCGAAATGGCAGGCACGTAAGTCACCAGCACCAGCACAAACAGAAGAATCACGAAGAACGGACCCATGGCCCGCACCACCTGCTCGATGCGCAACTTGGCCACCGCGCTGCCGACAAACAGCACCGCACCCACCGGCGGCGTGATGAGCCCTATGCCGAGGTTGACCATCATGATCATGCCGAAGTGCACCGGGTCCACACCCAGGACCTTGACCACCGGCAGCAGGATGGGCGTGAGGATCAGGATCAGCGGCGCCATGTCCATCAGCGTGCCCAGGCCCAGCAGCATCAGGTTGATCATGCCCAGAATCACGTAGCGGTTGTCGCTGAGCGTGGTGAAGGCGGTTGTGATCTTCATCGGAATCTGCATCAGCGTCATGATGTAGCCAAAGCTGGCCGCAAAACCGATCAGGATCATGACGATACACACGGTCTTGACGGTGCGGTGCATGAGCTTGGGCAGGTCGCTCCATTTGTAGTCGCGGTACACGAACATCGTGACAAAAAACGCCCAGACCACCGCGATGGACGCCGACTCGGTGGCGGTGAACACGCCCGACATGATGCCGCCCAGAATGATCAGCATGGTCATGAGGCCCCACATGGCGTCGGCGCAGATGCGCAGTGCCTCACGCATCGGGATCACCCGCCCCTTGGGGAAGTTGCGTTTGCGCGCCACAAACAGGCAATAGATCGCCAGGCTCAGGCCCAGCAACAGGCCGGGGAAAACACCCGCCATGAACAGCGCCGCCACCGACACCGTGCCGCCCGCCGCCATGGAATAAATCACCGCGTTGTGGCTGGGCGGGATCAGGATGGCCTGGACCGAACCGCTGACCGTGACTGCGGTGGAAAAGTCGCGCGGGTAACCTTCTTTTTCCATGGCCGGGATCAGCACGGAACCAATCGAAGCGGTGTCGGCCACCGACGAGCCGGAAATCGCGCCGAAAAAGGTGGACGCCAAAATGTTGACGAGCGACAGCCCGCCGCGCACAAAACCCACCAGCACGCCGGCAAAGGCCACCAGCCGCCGCGCCATGCCGCCCTCGGCCATGATGGCGCCGGCCAGCACAAAACACGGAATCGCGAGCAGCGAGAACTTGTTGACGCCGCTGGCGATCTGGATCATCACGCCGTCCAGCGGCAGGTCTATCCAGAGCGCGCCCACCAGGGCCGCCAGCCCCAGCGCATAGGCGACCGGCATGCCGATCAGCATGAGTAGCGCAAAACAACCGAGAAGTACCAGTGCATCCATGTCAGACCGCCTCTGCGGACACTTCGCCCGCTTCATGGTCGAAACACACGACGGCCCGGTCCTGCTGGCTCCCAAACAGGGATTTTTCGAGCACAAACACCAGCGTCAGCAGACTGCCCAAAGGCAGCGGCAGATAGGTCAGGCCCACCGGCATCCAGGGCAGGTCGGGCAGGGTCTGGTTCATGGTCTCCAGCCCCAGCTTGCCGCCCCAGATGACCACGAACAGGCAGATCGCCATCATCAACAGGTCCACCAGCTTCTCGCAGAACCAGCGCGCCTGCGATGGCAGGCGGTCGGTCAACATGGCGACCGCAATGTGGGCACCGGCACGGTAGGCCGCAGCCGCGCCGACGAAAGTAAAAGTCACCATCAGCAACACAGCCACCGGCTCAGGCCAGTGCGAGCCCGTGCCCAGCACGTAGCGCGCAAAGACGCCCCACGGGATGATCAGGCTCATGGCGGCGATGGACAAACCGGCCACCCAGATACATGCCAGATAGACGCTGTCGAGGAGCTTGGGGATCTTTTGCTTCATGGTGACTCTGGGTGGTTCGCTGACGGCCAGGACGGCTTACTTGACCGCTTCGATGCGCTTGATCAGGTCGGCGTATTGCGCGCCGTATTTGGCCCGCACCGGCGCGGTGGCGTCATAAAAAGGCTTCTTGTCGATGGACACAAACTGGATGCCGGCTGCCTTGAGCTTGGTGCTGTAGTCGGCCACGCTCTTGTCCCACAGGGCGCGTTGCTCCATCTGCGCCTCGCGCGAGAACTTGCTCACCAGCGCCTGCTCGTCCTTGCTCATCTTGTCCCAGGTCACCTTGGACATGACAAAAATTTCCGGAATGATCAGGTGTGTGGTCTGTGTATAGAACTTCACGCCAGCCGTGTAGTGATTGGCGGTGAACAGCGTGGGCGGGTTGTTCTCGGCCCCGTCCACCACGCCGGTTTGCAGCGCGCTGAAGGTGTCGTTGTGACCCATGGTGATGCCGTTGCCGCCCATGGCGTTCAGGGTGTCCACAAACAGGGGGTTGCCCATCACCCGGATCTTCAGGCCCTTCAGGTCGGCGGGCGACTTGATTTCCTTCTTGGTGTAAAGGCTGCGTGAGCCGCTGTCCATCCAGCCCAGGGCCACCAGGCGCGCTGGGCTGGCCGTGATCTTGTCTAGCAGTTCGCGGCCGATCGGGCCGTCGATCACGGCGCGCATATGGGCTTCGTCACGGAACACAAAGGGCATGTTGAAGACGTTCACATCAGGCACCACGGGACCGAGCGGGCCGAGCGAGATGCGCGCGATCTGCAGCGCACCAATCTGCGCCTGCTCGATCATTTCCTTTTCGCTGCCAAGCACACCGCTGGGAAACATCTGCAGCTTGTACTTGCCGTTGGTCGCGGCTTCGAGCTTCTTGCCCAGGCTTTCAATGGCGACCACGTTGGGGTAACCGGGCGGGTGCACATCCGAGGCCTTGAGCACGATTTGTGCAAAAAGCGGCGTTGAAAATGAAAACGCCGCTGCGGCAAAAGCGGCGGCGGCACTGGCGATGAAGGTTCTGCGAAAGTTCATGGTTGTCTCCTCTTGGTAAAAGTTGGAATCAGGGAAGCGCACAGGGAAAGGGGAAAGTGGTCGCGTTGAGGCGGTTTACGGTCAGTGGTGTCAGGCCGCACATCAATCGGAGAAAGGCCCGGCCTTGACAAACGCACCCCCCTGAAACTGGACCGCAGGGTCGGTCAGATCAGGCGCCGGCGTGCGTGCAAACACCGCGTCGCGGAAAATATCCGAGCTGTCCTGGGCCGCATAACCAATATGGCGTGCGCGGCTGTTGTCCCACCAGGTGACAGCGTTGTCGGACATGCCGAACACAATGCTGTGCCCGAGGACAGGTGTCGTCAGGCAGGCGCTGATCAGGCGGTGCAGATCGTCAAAGCTGAGCCAAGTCGCGAGCATGCGCCGGTCTTTGGGCTCGGGAAAGGACGAGCCAATACGCACGCAGGCTGTCTCTATGCCGTAACGGTCAAAATAAAAGCGCGACAGGTCCTCGCCAAAGGCCTTGCTGACGCCATACAGGCCGTCGGGCCGGGGCGGTGCGTCGGCGGTAATGGTTTCGCTCTGGCGGTAAAAACCGGTGACATGGTTGGAGCTCGCGAACACCACACGTTTGACGCCGTGTTTGCGCGCGGCTTCATACAGGTTGTACAGGCCCAGGATGTTGGCTTGCAGGATGGGACCGAACGGGCCTTCGACCGAGACCCCGCCGAGGTGAACAATCGCCTGCACGCCCTGCACCATCCCATCGACCGCTGCAGCATCGGCCAGATCGGCCAGCACCACCTCTTCGCCGGCGCCGGCTGCACCAAAATCAACGCGGTCTGACAGGCGCAGCACTTTGCAATTGGCTTTGAGGCGCCCCCTCAGGGCCTGGCCCAAGCCGCCGGCCGCGCCGGTCAAAAGTATTTTCTCGTGCACCGGGAGGCTCATGGTTTGTCTCTGGTAGAAAATAGGGCGGCTACAACGCTGGACTTTTCACTCAAGCTTGCTAGAGTGCGTTGAAGCGACTAACATATCAGTCGTATGTTGTCTGATGACTGGAATTTTAGTGCTGCACCCAGAGCTGTCAAGAGTTTTGATCGCCTCCTAAGGCAAACCCCTAGGCCCTATTTAAGATGACATCGAATTTGACGCCCAGCCTTGTTGACGACGCGCCGCGCGCGCGCAGGCCGCGCGGGCTGGTCACGGAAATTGTGGAAAGCCTGGCCGCCAGCATCCGCGAAGGACAGCTTCTGCCCGGCGACAAGCTGCCGACCGAGGCCGAGATCATGGTGCGTTTCGACGTCAGCCGGACCGTGGTGCGTGAAGCCATTTCCAAGCTGCAGGCCTCAGGCCTGGTTGAAACCCGGCACGGCATTGGCACTTTTGTGATCGAGAACCGCGATGCCGGCAACTTCAGGATTGCCGCTGCCGATTTCGCCACGGTAGCCGATGTCATTTCGGTGCTGGAGTTGCGCATCAGCCTGGAAACCGAGGCCGCCGGCCTGGCCGCCCAGAGGCGCACCACCGAAAACCTGGAAGCCATGGCCACTGCCCTGCGCGCTTTTCAGGACTCCATCCATGCCGACTCCGATGCGGTGCCGCCCGACTTTCAATTTCACCTCGAAGTCGCCCGCGCCACCGGCAACCGGCACTTTGAAGACCTGATGACCTACCTGGGCACCATGATCATTCCGCGTACGCGGGTTAACACGCCGCAAAGCGCGCCGGAAGGCCGGCTCAGTTATCTGCAGCGGGTCAACGGCGAGCATGAAAACATTTACAACGCGATTCGCAGCCAGGACGCCGAGGCAGCGCGTGCTGCCATGCGCACCCATTTGTCGAACAGCCGCGAGCGTCTGCGCAAAGGCCAGCATGCAGACCAGACGCCGGCCGTGACGGCATAAACGCCGGGCGAAGGACCGGACAAACCAAGGGAATTCCACTAGAAATTCATGCACGACAGGTTGTACGATGACTGACCTTAAAAATCGGTTTTTCGCCCTGTTTCATGCCTGATCCATCCCTTCCGCCCCCAGCCGCCACGCCGCGTATCACGCGCCTGCAGGTCATTCCCGTGGCCGGGCATGACAGCATGCTGCTCAATCTGAGCGGCGCACACGGCCCTTTTTTCACCCGCAACCTGCTGATATTGACCGACAGCTCGGGCCGTACCGGCGTGGGCGAAGTGCCGGGCGGCGAAAAAATCCGCAGCACCCTGGACGACGCGGCCGGACTGGTTCAAGGCCAGTCGCTGGGCCACTGGCAGCAAATACTCAACAGCCTGCGCAGCCGTTTCGCGGACCGCGACAGCGGCGGCCGCGGCAACCAGACTTTTGACCTGCGGGTCGCCATCCATGCGGTGACTGCGGTCGAAAGCGCGCTGCTGGATCTGCTCGGCCAGTTTCTGGGCGTGCCTGTGGCGGCCCTGCTGGGTGAAGGCCAGCAACGCGACTCGGTGGCCATGCTCGGTTATCTGTTTTATGTGGCTGACCGCCAGCAGACCGGCCTGCCCTATCAGTCGCAAGCTGATGCAAGCGACGACTGGCTGCGCCTGCGCCATGAGCCCGCGATGGATGCCAAAGCGGTGGTTCGGCTGGCCGAAGCGGCTTACCAGCGTTATGGCTTCAGGGACTTCAAGCTCAAGGGCGGCGTGCTCAGCGGTGAGGAAGAAATTGAAGCCATTGTGGCGCTGTCGGAACGCTTCCCCGATGCGCGCATCACGCTGGACCCGAACGGCGGCTGGCTGCTGAAAGACGCGGTGCGCCTGTGCCGCGACCGGCACAAGGAACTGGCGTATGCAGAAGACCCCTGCGGCGCAGAAGGTGTGTTCTCCGGCCGCGAGGTGATGGCGGAGTTCCGGCGCGCCACCGGCCTGAAAACAGCGACCAATATGGTGGCCACCGACTGGCGTGAAATGGCCCACGCCGTCACCCTGCAGGCGGTCGATATCCCGCTTGCCGATCCGCACTTCTGGACCATGCAGGGCTCGGTACGCGTGGCGCAGATGTGCCAGACCTGGGGCCTGACCTGGGGCTCACATTCGAACAACCATTTTGATGTGTCGCTGGCCATGTTCACCCATGTGGCAGCGGCGGCGCCCGGCAAGGTGACCGCCATAGACACCCACTGGATCTGGCAGGACGGCCAGCGCCTGACAAAAAATCCGCTGCAGATTGTCGACGGCAGTGTGGCGGTCCCCAAAACGCCGGGCCTCGGTGTGGAGCTCGATATGGCCGAAGTCGACAAGGCCCACCAGCTTTACCTGCAGCACGGCCTGGGTGCGCGTGATGACGCCCTGGCCATGCAGTACCTGATTCCGAACTGGAAGTTCAACCCCAAGATGCCGTGTCTGGTCCGTTAGCCGGAAGCCGTCGCCCTGGGTTTGCGCATTTGTTGTCTCATTTTTTTTTAGAACCAGGACATCGGCATGCGGCACAAGCCGGTGTTCCTCAAGTCAGACATTTCCGCCGCGGTTGACCCTACACACAGGAGACAGACATGCACCGCAGAACACTTTTTGCCTTCACGCTAAGCGCCTTGCTGACACTGGCCGCTGGCCTGGGCGCAGGCACTGCCGCGGCACAAACCAGACTCAAATGGGCCCATGTGTACGAAACCTCGGAGCCCTATCACAAGCAGGCCTTGTGGGCGGCCGAGGAAATCAAGAAGCGCACCAGCGGCCGTTACGAGATCGAGGTGTTTCCGGCCTCCTCGCTGGGCAAGGAGACCGACATCAACCAGGCCCTGTCGCTCGGCACGGTGGACATCATCTACACCGGCATGGCTTTTGCGGGCCGCGCGCACCCGCCCATGTCGCTGTCGTCCGCACCGTTTGTCTGGCGCGACTATGCGCACTGGCAGGCTTTTCGCAACGGCCCCATCTTCAAGGAACTGGCCCAGGGTTATGCGGCCAAGACCGGCGGCCACCACGTTGCGGGCTACACCTATTACGGTCAGCGCCACATGACGTCCAACCGGGCCATCACCAAACCCGAGGACATGAAGGGCCTGAAGCTGCGCGTGCCCGATGCGCCGCTGTTTGTGATGTTTCCGCGCGCCGTGGGCGCCAACCCGACACCGATCGCATTTGCCGAGGTGTATTTGGCCCTGCAAAACGGCACGGTGGACGCACAGGAGAACCCGCTGCCGACGATTGAAGCGAAAAAGTTCTACGAGGTGCAGAAGTACATCATCCTCACGGGCCACATCACCGACTCGCTGATCAGCATCGTCGCCAGCGGCACCTGGGCCAAGCTCAGCGAGGCCGACAGGAAGATTTTCGACGCCGTGTTGTGGGACGCATCGTCGCGCGCCAGTCAGGAAATCCTGGACAGCGAAACCCGCCTGGTGGGCGAGTTCGCCAAACTCGGCAAACCGCCGAGCAAGGTGGATCGCGCGCCGTTTGCCGCTGCCGTACGTGCACCCCTGACAGCGCCGGACACTCCCTGGCCACGCGAGCTGTTTGACCGCATACAGGCGATCAAGTAGCAGGCTTCAAAAAGCCATCCGCCCTTGCTGCGCAACACGAGCCCCCCCCCTCTTTTTTCCGGAGATTTCATGAAACGTCGTTCAATGATTCAAACCGCGCTGATCGCGGCCCTGCCTTTTGCCCTGCCCGCGCTCACGCTGCCTGCCCGGGCCCAGGACAAATGGCCATCGAAACCGATCAACTACATCGTGCCTTTCCCGGCGGCCGGCACCACGGACATTCTTGCGCGCCTGATTGGCCAGAAACTGGGAACGGCGCTGGACACCACCGTCGTGATCGAGAACAAGGGTGGCGCCGGCGGCAGCATAGGCTCTGAACTTGCATCGCGCGCACCGGCCGACGGTTACACCATGCTGGGCGGCACCATCAGCTCGCACGCCATCAATGTGAGCCTTTACCCCAAGCTCGGTTACGACCCGGTCAAGTCCTTTTCCCCCGTGGTGTTGATCGGCTCCAACCCGGTGGTGCTGGTCGTGAAAGCGGACAGCCCTTACAAAACCCTGCAGGACGTGCTGGCTGCAGCCAAAGCCAAACCCAAAACCGTTTCGTCGGCTTCTGCCGGCAACGGCACCTCGCAACACATGACGCTGGAACTGCTGGCCTTCCGCACGGGCACCCAGTTTGTGCATGTGCCTTACAAGGGCAGCGGCCCGGCCATACAGGACGTGATGGGCGGGCAGGTGGACATGATGTTTGACACCACCGTGGTGGCCGGCCCGCACATTCAAAGCGGCAAGGTGCGTGCAATTGCCGTGAGTTCGGCCAAACGCCTGGAGGCTTTGCCGAATGTGCCGACAATTGCGGAATCGGGCGTGCCGAATTTTGAGGTCGTCTCCTGGCAGGGCATTTTTGTGCCGGCCGGTGTGCCCAAACCGATCGTGGACCGCCTGCACCTGGAGATCATGAAAATCCTGCAGACCACCGAGATGCAGGACCGGCTCAAAAGCCTGGGCATGCAGCCGTCCAGCATGACGCCGGAGCAGGTGTCTGCCTTCCAGAAGGCAGAAGTCGAGAAGTGGGCGCAGGTCATCAAGGCGGCTGGCATCAAGCTTGAGTAAGCGGGGCCACGCCAGAATGCGTGTGGGTGTGGTCGGCGCAGGCCAGGGAAGTGCGCCGCACTTTCAAAGCCTGCATGAGCTGCGGGACGAGCTGGAGCTGGTTTGGGTGATAGGCCGCAGCGCCGAAAAATTGGCCGCACTGAGCCTGCCTGCGGGCGCGCAGGCGAGCACGCGCCTGGAAGACCTGCTGGAGGACGTATCTGTGGAAGCGGTGCTGGTGCTGACACCGCCCAACACCCATCTGGACATCGTCCAGCGGCTGGCCATGACCGGCAAACATGTGCTGGTGGAAAAGCCGCTGGAGATCAACCTGGAGAAGGCGCAGCAGCTGGTGGACTTTTGCGACCACTGCGGCATCAAGCTGGCGGTCATGCTGCAGCACCGGCTGCGCGAAGCGGCGCAAACGCTGGCGCAGCTGATGGCCAGCGGCACCTTTGGCAGCCTGGTGAGCGCATCGGCCAGCGTGCGCTGGTGGCGGTCGCAAAGTTATTACGACGAACCCGGCCGCGGCACACTGGCGCGCGACGGTGGCGGCGTGTTGATGACGCAGGCGATTCACACGCTGGATCTGCTGCTCAGCCTGACGGGGATGCCGGACCAGGTCTTTGCCATGGCCAGCACCAGCGCCATGCACCGCATGGAAGCTGAAGACACGGTGGCTGCAGCCTTGCATTATCCCAACGGCGCCATCGGCAGCATCAACGCAACCACCGCCGCTTACCCCGGTTTTCCGGAACGTATCGCACTGAACTTCACCGGCGGCTCGGCCACGCTGGAATCGGGTGAACTCCACGCTGAACTGTTGGACGGCAGGAAATTTGCGGCGGGCCGGAAACAGGCTTCAGGCTCGGGCGCCAACATCATGGCCTTTGACCCCCAGCCGCATCGCGCTGTGCTGCAGGACTTTGTGGCGGCCATTCGCAACCATACAGAGCCCGCCATCACGGGGCGCTCTGCGCTGCAGGTACATCGCCTGATTGCCGCCATCATGGAATCAGCGGGCCGCGGCGCGCCGGTATTGCTGAAGGCCTGAGCGGCCGCACTGCAACTTGGGCTACGCTTGGGAACATGACACCGCCTGCACCGCTGCACTTTTACTTTGATTTCATCTCGCCCTTTGGCTACTTTGCGTCGCTGCGCATTGAAGCCCTGGCGGCGCGCCATGGCCGCAGTGTCGAGTGGCATGCCATGTTGCTCGGTGTGTCCGTGCTCAAGGTCATGGGGCTCAAGTCGCTGCTGGCCACACCGCTCAAGGGCGACTACGTCCGGCGCGATGCAAAACGTTATATGCGGCGCCACCAGCTGCAGCTCCAGCGTGACCTCGACGACCCGGTGATGGACCCGCGTGCTGCCGGCCGCGCCTTTTACTGGGTCAAGCAGCAGCGCCCTGAGCTGGCCGCGCCGCTGGCGCACGCGATTTACCACGCCTACTGGGTAGAGGGGCGTGACTTGTCCACCGCTGCAGCTTTGGCAGCGCTGCCACTGCCCGGCGGAATGGACGGCGACTGGCTGGCCGCCGGCATACAAAGTGATGAAGCCGGGCCGCTGCTGCGCACGGCGGTTGATGCTTCGCTGAAGGCCGGCATTTTTGGCTCCCCCACGGTGGTGATCGACGGTGAGCCCTTCTGGGGTGTGCAGACCCTGGAGCTGGCCGAAGAGTGGCTGGCCAGCGGCGGCTGGTGAAGGATCAGGCCGTGCCGGCCACAAACTCGACCGGCACGGCGATGGCCGCCAGGCGCTCGCGCAGACCCTGCACTGCGGCAGTGTCCAGCGGCGTGGCCAAACGCACCACAGCGGACAGACCGCCGCCGCGTTCCTGCCCCTGCACGGTGACACCGGCTACATCGGCCAGCATCTCGGTGAGTTTGTGTTCGAGGGCGCGCAGACGCAGGGCCGGTTTGTAGATTTTTCCAATGGCGGTCAGCGGCATCTCGGCGATGATGGTCACACGTTTCGGTGTGGCGGGCCGCTCATACACCTGCGCTGCCACTTCGGCCAGCAGCGTGGCCGGATCGCAGACGGCGCCTGGTTTGAGCGTGACAAAAGCCACCGGCAGCTCGCCCGCATAGGCGTCGGGCTCACCGACCACTGCACACAGGGCCACCGCCGGATGCGCCAGAAACGCGTCTTCCACCAGGCCCGGGTCAATATTGTGCGAGCCGCGAATGATCACGTCCTTGGCACGGCCAGTGAGGTGGATATATCCCTGCGCATCGAGATGCCCGAGATCGCCCGAGACCAGCCAGGGGCCGTCGAACATGCCGGTGTTGCGCGCTGCATCGGTGTAACCCGGGCTCACATGCGGGCCACGCAAAACCAGCACGCCGGTCTCGCCCGTGGCGCAACTTTGTCCGAGCTGCGCTGCGCCGTCCTGCCAGGGCACGGCGCGCACCTCGGTGTAGGGCAGGCGCAGGCCGGTCGAACCAGGCACGCGCGGGGCCGCTGCCGGCTCAATCGACACCAGGCCAGCGCACTCGGTCATGCCCAGGATGTTGCGCACCGCAATCCCCGGCATGCGCTCGAACTGCGCCGCCAGTTCCGTGGGCAGGGGCGAGCCCCCGGTATAAGCCACCTGGACCGAGGAAATGTCCGCGTCCACCGGCAGGTTGACCAGCGTGGCCAGAATGGTCGGCACACAGGCCAGCGCGGTCACTCGTTCACGCTCGCAGAACTTCCAGTAGTTGCGGGTGAAGGCCGGGTTGCGCATGCCGCTGAGCGTGGGCAGGACCTGGGTGGCGCCTATGGCCAGCAGGGACAGGCCGTAAACAAAAGCCCCGGCCACATGGAACAGCGGAAAGCCGTTGAGCTCCACCGTGTGTTCGTCAAACCCGTAAAAATAGTGGGCGAACCAGCCGGTGTGCGCCTCGTTGCCATGGGTGTGTTGCGCGAGTTTGGGCGCGCCTGTGGTGCCGCCGGTGTGAAAACAGGCGGCGATACGCCCGGCCGCGAGCATGGGGTCAAAGGCCAGGACATCGCTGTGGCGGGCCAGCTCATCCTGAAACACCGGCACGCCGGGGGCAAGCTCCTCGCCCACACGGATCTGCAGCACCGGCAAGGGGTGCAAGGTGAGCACTTTTTCAATCGTCGGCCACAGCGGCAGCTCGCTGTTGGGACCGAGCGCCACCAGCACCTTGGCGCCCGAAGCGGCCAGCAATGCCGCGATGTGCTCGGGTTGCAGCAGGTAGTTGATCGGGCAGGCCTTGCAGGCAAGCTGCGCACCCCAGAGCACAAACTGTGTCTCGGGAATGTTCGGCGCGAGTATGGCCACGGCATCGTCGGGCCCTGCGCCGAGTGAGCGCAACAGGTTGGCAGCGCGGTGTATCTGCGCCAGCAGGTCGCGATAACTGACAGTTTGCGCCGGCTGCTGCAGATCGCCGCTCGGCAGGAAGCGAAAAGCCTCACGGTCGGCAAAACGCTGCGCCGCGTGGGCGATCAGGCCGTAGGTGGTTTGTGCGGGGATCGCCTGGTCATAAGGCGTGGCTTCCAGCGCCTGGATGTCGGCCAGGTCGCGAAAGGCGCGCAGGCTCATGGCGCAGCAGTTTGTCCCAGGCCCAGCAGGCGCATTGCATTGCCTTTGAGGATGCCGGGCATCACCTCGGGCTTGAAGCCTGCGTCTTCAAAGTCTTTCATCCAGCGGTCCGGCGTGATCAGCGGGTAATCGCTGCCGAACAGGATGCGGTCTTTGAGCAGCGTGTTGGCGTACTGCACGAGCTGCTTGGGGAAATACTTCGGGCTCCAGCCCGACAGGTCAATCCAGACATTGGGCTTGTGCGTGGCCACACTGAGCGCCTCGTCCTGCCACGGAAAGCTGGGGTGCGCCATGACAATCTGCATGTCGGGGAAATCGATGGCGACATCGTCGAGGTGCATGGGGTTGGAGTAGGCCAGCCGCAAACCGCCGCCGCAACGCATGCCGCTGCCTATGCCGCTGTGTCCGGTATGGAAAATGGCCGGCAGCTTGTAGGCGTTGATCACCTCGTAAATCGGCCAGGCCATCCTGTCGTAGGGGTGGTAGCCCTGCACTGTGGGGTGGAACTTGAAACCCTTGACGCCGTGTTCTTCAATCAGGCGCCGCGCCTCGCGCGCACCCATTTTCCCCTTGTGCGGATCGATGCTGGCAAAGGCCATCATCATGTCGCTGTTGTTCTTCGCGGCCTCGGCGATTTCCTCGTTGGGAATGCGGCGCCGGCCCATTTGGGTTTCGGCATCCACCGTGAACATGATCAGGCCGATCTTGCGCTCGCGGTAGTAGGCAATGGTTTGTTCAATGGTCGGCCTGCGACCATTCTTGAAGTACTTGTCGGCGGCGCGGTCGTACTCCTCGCCGTAGTTGTCAAACGGGTTCCAGCAGCTCACTTCGGCGTGGGTGTGGATATCAATGGCGATGAGGTTTTCGTAATCCATGTTTGTCTCCTGGCGCGACCGGATTTTTTGGTCGCATACGGGTTAACACTGATAAATCAGTTTGAAATTCGATTGAATTGGTTATTATTTATAACAATAATTCACTCACTTTGCAAACCTGATCATGACCCTGAAAACACCTTCCCAAGACATCCAGCTTGAATTTGCCGGCAAACAGCAGGAGATCGCCGTGGTGCGCCTGAGCCGGCCCGCCAAGCGCAATGCCCTCAACGACGCGCTGGTCCTGGCGCTGCGCGACATCTTCCAGAACATGCCGGCCAGCGTACGCGCAGCCGTGATTCACGGAGAAGGCGCCCATTTTTGTGCCGGGCTCGATCTCGGCGAGTTGCAGGAGCGCGACGCCGGCCAGGGCATGCTCCATTCACGGATGTGGCATGCCGCGCTGGAGCAGCTGCAATACGGCCCTGTGCCGGTGATTGCCGCGCTGCACGGCGCCGTGGTCGGCGGTGGCCTGGAGCTGGCCAGTGCCTGCCACATCCGCGTGGCCGACAAGTCTGCGTTTTATGCGCTGCCCGAGGGCTCGCGCGGCATTTTTGTGGGCGGCGGCGGCTCGGTGCGCATCCCCAAGCTGGTCGGAGTTGCCTGCATGACGGACATGATGCTGACCGGCCGGGTGTACAACGCCGAAGACGGTGAACGTGCCGGGTTTGCCCAATACCTGGTGCCCGAAGGCCAGGCGCTGGAGAAAGCCATGGCGCTGGCCGAACGTGTGGCCGGGAATGCCCCGCTGACCAATTACGCCCTGATGCATGCCCTGCCGCGTATCGCCGAGCAGCCCGCCGATCAGGGCTTCTTCACCGAAGCGCTGATGGCTGCCATTGCACAGAATGCGCCTGAAGCCAAAACGCGGGTCAGGGCCTTTCTCGAAGGCAAGGCCGGCAAAGTCAGCAAAGACTGATGCCCCACACCATCCGGCAAAAAACATGAGCGAGACAAAACTCCCCCCCCGCTACCGGCCGCTGACCTTCGGCGTGACACGCGTCGTGCGCAATGAAGGCAGCCAGGGCGTGCAGTACCTGAAGGCTGACCAGCCCCTGGGCGAACACGCACTGCGTATCACCGACCGGCTGGTGCACTGGGCGCAAACCCGTCCTGAGCAGACTTTCATGGCGCGGCGTGTGAAAAATGCGGACGGCAGCTCGGGCGACTGGCGCCACATCAGTTATGCCCAGGCGCTGTCCAGCGCCCGCAACATCGGGCAAGCGCTGCTGGACCGCGGCCTGAATGCAGAGCGGCCGGTTGTCATCCTCAGCGAGAACGACCTCGAACATGCCTTGCTGGCCCTGGGCTGCATCTACGCCGGCGTGCCCTTTTGCCCGGTGTCGCCCGCCTACTCCATCGTGAGCCAGGACTACGACAAACTGCGCCATGTGTTGACCACGCTGACACCCGGCCTGGTGTTTGCCAGCGACGCCGCGCGTTACGGCAAGGCGATTGCCGCCACGGTCGCTGATGACGTCGAAATTGTCATTCCTTCAGGCGCTGCTGAGGCCGGCCTGGAGCGGGCTGTCACCCCGTTTGAGCAACTTCTCGGCACCGAAGCCACGGCGACGGCCGATGCCGCCATGCGGGCCACCGGGCCCGACACGATTGTCAAATTCCTGTTCACCTCGGGCTCGACCAAGCTGCCCAAGGCCGTGATCAACACCCAGCGCATGTGGTGCGCCAACCAGCAGCAGATGCGCCAGTCCATGCCGGTGCTGGCCCAGGATCCGCTGGTGCTGATCGACTGGCTGCCCTGGAACCACACCTTTGGCGGCAACCACAACTTCGGCATGACGGTCTACAACGGCGGTACCTTGTACATCGACGACGGCAAACCCACCCCCGCGCTGATGGAGGAAACGCTGCGCAACCTGCGTGAGATTGCACCGACGGTGTATTTCAATGTGCCTACCGGTTTCGAGGCGATTGCCCACGCGATGAAAAGTGATGCGCAGCTGCGCAAAAACCTGCTGTCGCGCGTGAAGATGTTTTTTTACGCCGGCGCCGCACTGGCCCAGCCGGTCTGGGACAGCCTGCACCAGACGCAGGAGGCGGAAATTGGCGAACGTATTGTGATGGGCACCGGCCTGGGCATGACCGAATCCGGCCCCTTCGGCATTTTTGTCAGCAGCCACAACGTCAAAGCCGGTGACCTCGGCGTGCCCACGCCAGGCCTGGAGCTCAAGCTGGTGCCTGTGGATGGCAAGGTCGAGGTGCGTTACCGCGGCCCCAACATCACGCCCGGTTACTGGCGCGCGCCTGAGGCCACGCAAGAGGCCTTTGACGAAGAAGGTTTTTTTTCCACCGGCGATGCGGTCGCCTGGATAGACCCAGGCGACATCCACAAGGGCCTGAAGTTCGACGGCCGCATTGCTGAAGACTTCAAGCTGGCGACAGGTACTTTTGTCAGCGTCGGGCCGCTGCGCGCCCGGATCATTGCTGCGGGCGCTCCCTATGTGCAGGACGCGGTGCTGACCGGCATCAACCTGAAGGAAGTCGGCGCGCTGATTTTTCCGACGGCCGCTGTCCGCCAGCTGGCAGGGCTGGCCGCGAGTGCCCCGCTTCAGCAGGTGCTGGAAAGCGCGCCGGTTCAGGCCCATTTCCAGAAGGTGGCCGATGAGCTGGCCAGGTCCGGCACCGGCAGCGCCAACCGCATCGCACGCATGCACCTGATGCATGAACCGCCTTCCATCGACAAGGGTGAGGTGACCGACAAGGGCTCGATCAACCAGCGTGCCGTGCTCAAACACCGCGATGCACTGGTCAAGGCCCTGCATGAGGGCACCCTGCCCTTCACCCTTCTTGCGAAAGCCAAACCATGAATATCCAGGGACACGCAGCATTGGTCACAGGCGGCGCCTCTGGCCTCGGTGAAGCCGTCGCGCGCGAGCTGGCCCGCCTGGGCGCCAAAGTCGCCGTGCTCGATGTCAATCTGGCGCTGGCAGAGAAGGTCGCGGCCGAAATCGGCGGCATCGCCTGCCCCTGCGACATCACCCAGACCGACAGCGTGGTGGCGGCACTTGTCACAGCCACCGCAGCCCATGGCCCGGCACGCATCCTGATGAATATCGCGGGCATAGGATCGGCCAGGCGTGTGGTCGGCAAGGACGGCCAGGCCGCGCCGCTCGAAGATTTTGCCAGGGTCATCCAGGTCAACCTGATTGGCAGTTACAACATCAGCCGGCTGTTTGCGGCTGAATGTGTGAAGCTGGCACCGCTCGAAGACGGCGAACGCGGCGTGATGATGTTCACGGCCTCGGTCGCCGCTTTTGACGGCCAGGTCGGCCAGCAGGCCTACAGCGCCTCCAAAGGCGGGCTGGTGGGCATGACCCTGCCGATGGCGCGCGACCTGGCGCAACACGCCATCCGCGTCTGCACCATTGCACCCGGTCTGTTTGCCACACCGCTCATGAAACAGTTGCCCGAGCCGGTGCAGCAATCGCTGGCCGCATCGATTCCTTTTCCGCCGCGCCTGGGCAAACCCGAGGAGTTTGCCCAGCTGGCCTGCCACATCGTCACCAACAACCACCTCAATGGCGAAGTCATACGCCTGGACGGCGCACTGCGCATGGCGCCGCGCTGAAGTGCTGCCACAGCTTCCGGATTTTCACGTCGGTTTCTACATTCATCCACCCGCAGGAGACATCACATGAGCACACGCCGCCAATTCACCCACACCCTCGGTGCCGCCGCCCTCGCAGGCCTGGGCCTGCCGCTGTCAGCGCAGGCCCAAAGCAGCCTGGAGCTGGCCAAAATCATTTGTGGTTTTCCGCCAGGAGGCACCAGCGACGCGATGTCGCGCCGGCTGGCCGACAAGCTGCGCGGCAACTACGCCACCAACGTGGTGGTCGACAACAAACCGGGTGCCGGCGGCCAGATTGGCGTCACCACACTCAGGGACAGTCCGGCCGATGGCAGCGCCCTGCTGCTGACGCCTTCATCCATGTTGTCGATCTACCCCTTTGTTTACCCCAAGCTGCCCTACAAACCGGCTGAAGACGTGGCGGCGGTTTCGCTGGCCTGTTATTTCAACCACGCTTTCGGCGTCGGTCCGG
Organism: Kapaibacterium sp. (SeqCode); assembly: GCA_943370435.1. Taxonomy (GTDB): domain Bacteria; phylum Pseudomonadota; class Gammaproteobacteria; order Burkholderiales; family Burkholderiaceae_C; genus Polaromonas. The sequence goes on from CALRQX020000015.1 coordinate 82,885, forward strand.
CGGTGCCCGAAAGTGTCAAGACCCTGAAGGATTTCATGGCCTGGGCCAAGGCGAATCCGACCAAGGCCAACTACGGCTCCCCGGGTGCCGGCTCCATGCCGCACCTGATTGTTGCGCTGATGAACAAGCTGCTGGGTACCGACCTGCGCCACATCCCCTACCGCGGCTCGGCGCCCGGCATCCAGGACCTGCTGGGCGGCCAGATCTCGGCCATGTCCTCGCCGGTCGGCGACTACCTGCCCTATCTCAAGAGCGGCAAGCTGCGCCTGCTGGCCATTTCGGGGCTCAACCGCAGTCCTTTTGTGCCAGAGGTGCCGACCTATCGCCAGCAAGGCATTCCGATCACGGTGCGCGAGTGGTACGGCGTGTTCCTTCCAGGCAAGGCCAGTGCGCAAACCGTGCGCCGGGCTGCCGCCTACATGCAGACCGCCCTGTCCCAGCCCGACCTCATCAACAGCATGGCGCAGGTCGGCATGGAAGTCGCATCGTCCTCGCCCCAGGTGCTCGGTGACCTGCTCAAGGCCGACGGCGAAGAATGGCGCCGGCTGATCAAGCAGATCGGCTTCACCGCCGAGTCCTGATCCGCAGGAATTTCACCCGCCCACGCTCAAGGAGACGCAACATGACCACACGCCGCCATTTTGTCCAGTCTGCCAGCGCACTTGCCGCGCTGGGCACACTCTCACCCCTGATCGCCAGTGCCCAGGGCATTGATCAGGTCAAGATTGTCAACGGCTTTCCGGCCGGGGGAACGGCTGATGCCACCAGCCGGCGCATCGGTGAGCAACTGCGCGGCAGCAGCTACACCCCGAATGCCGCCGTGGTGGAAAACAAGCCCGGCGCCGGTGGCCGCATCGCCTGCGAGACCGTCAAAAACGCAGCCCCGGACGGCCGCACCTTGCTGCTCACGCCTTTTTCCTGCACCTCGGTGTACCCGCACATCTACAGCAAACTCGGCTACGACCCGTTCACCGACCTGATGCCCATCTCCATTGCTGCGGTCATGCACCACGGGCTCGCGGTCGGACCCATGGTGCCAGCCACGGTCAGAAGTGTCAGGGACTATGTGGCCTGGTGCAAGGCCAACCCCGACAAGGCCAGTTACGGCTCGCCGGCAGCGGGCTCGCTGCCGCATTTTCTGGGCGCCCTTCTGAGCAGCTACACCGGTGTGCCGCTGACCCATGTGCCCTACCGCGGTTCGGTGCCTGGGGTGACCGACATGCTGGGCAGCCAGCTGGCCTCGATGTTCACCCCCAGCGGGGACTTCCTGGCCAACCACAAGGCCGGGAAAATCCGCATCATCGCCACTTCGGGGCCGGCCCGTTCGCCGTTCTCGCCCGAAGTGCCCACTTTTGCCGAGCAGGGCTTCCCCGACCTGACCACCGAGGAATGGTTTGGCTTTTATGCCCCTGCCAAAACGCCGTCCAGCATCATCAACAGCGCCAACGCGGCGATCAACGCGACGCTGAAAAATCCCACTGTCATCACCAGCCTGGGCACTTTCGGGCTGGCGCCTGCCGGTTCCACCGTGCGCGAGATGGACAAGAGCCAGCGCGATGCCCATTTCCGCTGGGGCCCGCTGGTCAAACACATCGGTTTTACCGGCATGTCCTGATCAGGAGCCCCTCATGAACAAGTTCATCCGCAGCGCTGCCTGCAGCGTGGCGGCGATGTTTCTCGCCGCCTGCACAACTTCGGAGCCCAAATTGGCCGTAGCCCCCGTCGATTGTGCGCAATTAGCTACTAAATTCATAGCGGCCGGCACACGCATCACGGCGGCCGAGTTGGTGCCCGCCGGCCTCACGGTGAACGGCATGGCGCAGCCCTACCCCATGCCGGCGCACTGCAAGGTCAGCGGCCGCATGCAGGAGCGCACCGGCGTGGATGGCAAGCCATACGCCATCGGTTTCGAGATGCGTTTGCCCGTCAACTGGTCCGGGCGCTTTTTGCTGCAGGGCAATGGCGGCGCCGATGGCGTGGTGCAACCGGCGTTTGGCAATGTCGTGTCTGGCGGCGCTACCACCAACGCGCTGATGCAGGGTTTTGCCGTGTTGTCCAGCGACGCGGGTCACACGGCCGAGCCTGCGGCCAGCGCCGGCCTGGTCGGCGGCAACCTGTTCGGCCTGGACCCCCAGGCCCGGCTGGACTATGGCTACCAGGCCAACGGCGCTCTGGCGCCCATGGCCAAAAAACTGATCGCCACACACTACGGCCAGGCGCCCAAAACTTCGTACCTGATGGGCTGCTCCAACGGCGGTCGCCACGCCATGGTGGCAGCGGCGCGTTATGCCGACCAGTTCGACGGCGTGATCGCCGGCAACCCGGGCTTCAACCTGCCCAAGGCCGCGGTACAGCACGCCTGGGATATCCAGGCCTTCAGCGCTGTCAACCCCGACATCAAGGCCGGGTTCCCGCCCGCTGACATGAAGCTGGTGGCCGACAAGGTGCTGGAAAAATGTGATTCCCTCGACGGCCTGGCCGACGGTATGGTCAACAACCTGCCGGCCTGCCAGAAGGCCTTCGACATCAAGGCCCTGCAGTGCAGCGGTGACAAGACCGCGCAGTGCCTGAGTGGACCCCAGGTCACGGCCCTGCAAAAAGTCTTTGCCGGTCCGGTCAACAGCAAGGGCCAGCAGCTCTACAGCGACTGGCCCTGGGACGCGGGCGTCGGGGCCGCACAAGCCGGCTTTGGCAGCTGGCGCTCCTGGAAGCTGCAAGGCCCGATTGCCGGCCTGCCCATCATCGGCGCCCTGGGTGCGGGCTCGGTGGCCTACACCTTCTCCACGCCGCCCAAGCCGGTCGCCGGTAATCCCCAGTCGCTGATCAAATCCCTGCTCGACTACAACTTCGACACCGATGCTGCGACGATTTTTGCAAGCAGCGGGATCTTCAGGGAGTCGTCCATGCAGTTCATGACGCCACCCAGGGCCACCGAACTTTCGGCCTTCAAGTCCAGAGGCGGCAAGATGATCGTCTACCACGGCACCAGTGACCCGGTGTTTTCATTCAACGACACCCGCAACTGGTACGAAGCCCTGGACAAAAACCACGCTGGAAACGCCGCCAGCTTTGCGCGCCTGTTCCCCGTGCCCGGCATGAACCACTGCCAGGGCGGACCGGCCACCGAGCAGTTCGACATGCTGAGCGCGCTGGTCAACTGGGTCGAGAAGGGCCTGGCCCCTGAAAGCGTGATCGCCACCGCACGACCGGGCGTCAACCCCGACGTGCCGCTGGCATGGCAGACCGATAACAAGCCGCGCTCGCGTCCGCTGTGCCCCTACCCCAAACAGGCGCGCTACAAAGGCGCCGGCAACATCAACGAAGCGGCCAGCTTCACTTGCCAGTAAGGGGAGCCAGCAAACCCTGACTGGCCCGCACACCAGCCACGCCCAAAAAAATGCCAGAACAACCATCCCCTGCGGTCGAAACCATAGATACCAGTTACCTCGAAAGCCTTCTCGGTTACAACGCACGGCGCGCGGCGCTTTCGGTGATTGAAGTTTTCATGGTGCGCATGGCCCCCTACGACCTGCGGCCGGTCGATTTTTCGGTGCTGTCGCTGATCACGCACAACCCCGGCATCACGTCGCGCCAGTTGTGCACCGCCCTGGGTATCCTGCCCCCCAACCTGGTGGCCATGATCAACAGCCTGGAAAAGCGCGAGCTGGTGGTGCGCAAGCCGCATCCGCGCGACGGCCGGGCCATGGGCCTGCACCTGACCAACGGCGGCAAAAAACTCATGCGCAACGCGGAGGCCACCGCGGCCTCTCTGGAGGCCGAAGTGGCCTCCAGGCTGTCGGCCAGCGAGTCCAGAACCCTGATCCGGCTGCTGCAGAAGATTTATCTCTGAGGGCCGGGTCTCGCGGTGCTAACCCATCCGTGCCAACTTTTCAAGCCCTTTTGGCTGTCAAGCTACAACCAGCGGGCACGGACAGCTATAAAAGCAGTAGCAGCGCAGAATTTGCGCTATATTTCGGCAGAGCTTATGCCTACCGATTAACTGTGACAAAAACGTGACCAGGAGATGCCCCCCATGAGTGCCAAAGAAAATGCCGCCGTCGGCCAGCTGTTTGAACTGCTTGAATCGCGTTATGCGCTGCGCGTGTTGTGGGCTTTGAAAGACGGTCACCCGCAAACCTTCCGGCTGCTTCAGGACAGCATTGGCAGCATCACCCCCAACACACTGAACACCCGCATCAAGGAATTGCGCGCCGCCGGCCTGATGGGCCACGGCAGCGACGGCTACATCGTCACTGCGCTCGGCAGCGACCTGCTCAAACGCATGAACGACGTGCAGGCCTTCGCCGGCAAATGGGTGACCAGCCAGGTCAAGGCCGGCACCGTCAAGAAAAAATAAGCCCGCGCATCCCACCCGGACAGGCCAGGCGCCTGTCTTTTTTGTTTGTGGGGCCCGGCTTTGCACTGCAGCTGCCTATAAAATCGGCCTCCAGCCCTTGACCATCCTGCGCAATCAGCTACTGATTTGATAGCAAATCAGGCTTGCGCGGGGTTTCCCTGCGGGCTTGCGCGCGATGCACTCTTTTGCAATCCCCTGACTTGAAAAGGGCTTTGCAGCCCCCAAGTCCTTGCCTTGTCTTTCTGAACAACCGCCTCCGACCATGTCTGACACCCTTTCATCTGATCCCCATCAAGAACTGACCGGCGCGCCCAGCCCCGAAGAGCTCGAAGCCGCCCAGGCCGCCAACGAAGCCGATGCCCTGTCGGCCGCCCAGGCAGAACTGGCCGCCCTGCAAGCCAAAAACACCGAACTGACGGACAGCTATCTGCGCGCCAAAGCCGAGGCTGAAAACGCCCGCAGACGCGCCGACGAAGAAATCTCCAAGGCGCGCAAATTTGCCGTGGAAAATTTTGCCGAGAGCCTGCTGCCCGTGAGTGACAGCCTGGAAAGCGGCCTGGCGATCCAGGACGCCACCCCCGAGCAGATGCGCGAAGGCGCCGAGGCGACGCTCAAGCAGCTCAAAAGTGCGCTGGAGCGCAACCGCGTGCTCGAGATCAACCCCGCCGCCGGCACCCGGTTTGATCCGCACCAGCACCAGGCCATCAGCATGGTGCCGGCCGAGCAGGAAGCCAACACCGTGGTGGGTGTGCTGCAAAAAGGCTATCTGATCGCCGATCGTGTGTTGCGCCCCGCGCTGGTCACGGTAGCAGCCGCCAAATAAGGCAAAAAAATGCGCTGGCGCACTTGAAGTCGGAAAAGTTATCCACAAGTCATCAACATAGTCATTCACAAGCCGGCTGCCTCGTCAGCCCCGTTTCACATTTTTTACGCATCTACAAGCAGGAGTCATCATGGGAAGAATCATCGGCATCGATCTGGGCACCACCAACAGCTGCGTGTCCGTCATGGAAGGCAACACGCCACGCGTGATTGAAAACTCCGAAGGCGCACGCACCACCCCGTCCATCGTCGCCTACCAGGAAGACGGCGAAGTGCTGGTCGGCACCTCGGCCAAGCGCCAGGCGGTGACCAACCCGAAAAACACGCTGTACGCCGTCAAGCGCCTGATAGGCCGCAAGTTCAGCGAAAAAGAAGTGCAGAAAGACATCGCGCTGATGCCTTACGCCATCGTGGCTGCCGACAACGGCGACGCCTGGGTGGAAGTGCGCGGCAAAAAGCTGTCGGCCCAGCAGGTCAGCGCCGACATCCTGCGCAAGATGAAAAAAACCGCCGAAGACTACCTCGGCGAACCTGTCACCGAAGCCGTCATCACGGTACCGGCCTACTTCAATGACGCGCAGCGCCAGGCCACCAAGGACGCGGGCCGGATTGCCGGCCTGGATGTCAAACGCATCATCAACGAGCCCACCGCTGCAGCCCTGGCCTTTGGCCTGGACAAGCAGGAAAAAGGCGACCGCAAGATTGCGGTCTATGACCTGGGCGGCGGCACCTTCGACATCTCCATCATCGAGATTGCCGATGTCGATGGCGAAAAACAATTCGAAGTGCTGTCCACCAATGGCGACACCTTCCTGGGCGGTGAAGACTTTGACCAGCGCGTCATCGACTACATCGTGGCCGAGTTCAAGAAGGAAAGCGGCATCGACCTGTCCAAGGACGTCGTGGCCCTGCAGCGTCTGAAAGACTCGGCCGAAAAAGCCAAGATCGAGCTGTCCAACAGCGCGCAGACCGAAGTCAACATTCCCTATATTGCGCACGACCCGGCATCCGGCCCCAAACATCTGCTGGTCAAGCTCAGCCGCGCCAAGCTCGAAAGCCTGGTGGACGAGCTGATCGAGCGCACGATTGCGCCTTGCCGCACCGCCATGAAGGACGCCGGCCTGAGCGTGTCCGATATCCACGACGTGATCCTGGTCGGTGGCCAGACCCGCATGCCCAAGGTGCAGGAAAAGGTCAAGGAGTTCTTCGGCAAGGAGCCGCGCAAGGACGTGAACCCCGACGAGGCCGTGGCCGTGGGCGCTGCCATCCAGGGCCAGGTGCTGTCCGGTGACCGTACCGACGTGCTGCTGCTCGACGTCACCCCGCTGTCCCTGGGTATTGAAACCATGGGCGGCGTGATGACCAAGATGATCAAGAAAAACACGACCATCCCGACCAAGTTTGCACAGACCTTCTCGACCGCGGAAGACAACCAGCCGGCGGTGACGATCAAGGTCTACCAGGGCGAGCGCGAGCTGGCTGCCGGCAACAAGGCGCTGGGCGAATTCAACCTCGAAGGCATCCCGCCGTCTGCGCGCGGCACGCCGCAGATCGAGGTGTCTTTTGACATCGACGCCAACGGCATCCTGCATGTGGGCGCCAAGGACAAGGGCACGGGCAAGGAAAACAAGATCACCATCAAGGCCAACTCCGGCCTGAGCGAAGCCGAGATCCAGCAGATGGTCAAGGATGCCGAGCTGCACGCGGCCGACGACAAGGTGCGGGTCGAGTTTGTGCAGGCCAAGAACAACGCCGAAGCCATGGTGCACAGCGTGAAAAAGTCGCTGACCGAATACGGCGACAAGCTCGAGCCCGGCGAGAAGGAAAAAATCGAAGCCGCCATCAAGGACATGGAAGAAGCGCTCAAGGGTGAAAGCAAGGATGCGATCGACGCCAAAAACGCGGCGCTGATGGATGCCAGCCAGAAGCTCGGCGAAAAAATGTACGCCGACATGCAGGCCGCGCAGGCTGGCGGCGGCGCCGCCGCCGGTGCAGAAGACGCAGCAGCCAAACCGGCCGCCGACGACAATGTGGTGGACGCTGAAGTCAAGGAAGTCAAAAAGGGTTGATCACGCCTTGATACAGCGCCTGCGGGCAACGAAGCGGAATCGGGGGTTTTCTTCCGCATTCCGCTTTGCTGCGTCCGGGGCGCAGGAATTTTTCCACTGAACACGCAATTCCATGGCCATCAAAAAAGACTATTACGACACGCTCGGTGTTCCCAAAAACGCCAGTGATGAAGACATCAAGAAAGCCTATCGCAAGCTGGCGATGAAGCACCACCCGGACCGCAACCAGGGTGACAGCAGCAAGGCGGCCGAGGAAAAGTTCAAGGAGGCCAAAGAGGCCTACGAGATGCTTTCCGATGCGCAGAAACGCGCCGCCTACGACCAGTACGGCCACGCGGGGGTGGACCCGAACCGCGGCGGTGGCCAGGGTGCGGAAGGTTTTGGCGGATTTGCAGAAGCCTTTGGCGACATCTTCGGCGACGTGTTCGGCGCCCAGCAGGCGCGCGGCGGCCAGCGTGGCGGCCGTCAGGTTTACCGCGGCGGCGACCTCAGTTATGCGATGGAAATCACGCTGGAGGAAGCGGCCACCGGCAAGGATGCACAGATCCGCATCCCGAGCTGGGACGACTGCAACAGCTGCAAAGGCAGCGGCGCCAAGCCGGGCACCAAGGTGGTCACCTGCACCACCTGCCATGGCCACGGTGTGGTGCAGATGCGCCAGGGCTTCTTCAGCGTGCAGCAGACCTGCCCGCAGTGCAAGGGCACCGGCAAGCTGATTCCCGAACCCTGCGTGAGCTGCCACGGCGTTGGCAAGACCAAGAACAACAAAACCCTGGAAGTCAAAATTCCGGCCGGCATCGACGACGGCATGCGCATCCGCTCCACCGGCAACGGCGAGCCGGGCACCAACGGCGGGCCGCCCGGCGACCTCTACATCGAAATCCGCCTGAAGAAACACGAGATCTTCGAGCGTGATGGTGACGACCTGCACTGCGTGGTGCCGATTGGCATGGCAGCGGCGGCGCTCGGTGGCGAGATCGAGGTGCCCACCCTGGCCGGCAAGGCGGCCATCGACATCCCCGACGGCACACAGACCGGCAAGCAGTTCCGCTTGCGCGGCAAGGGCATCAAGGGTGTGCGGTCCAGCTACCCGGGCGACCTGTACTGCCACATCACGGTAGAAACGCCGGTCAAGCTGACCGAGCACCAGCGCAAGCTGTTCAAGGAGCTTGACGAATCCCTGAAAAAAGGCGGCGCCAAACACTCACCAACCGAAGAGAGCTGGACCGACAAGCTGAAAAACTTTTTCAGCCCCTGATGCCGGAAGACTGCGGGCCGCTATCCAATCGATAGCTGCTTGCGCTTGCCCGGAAAGGGCTAGAGCCTGATTGGACGCCTGCCCCGACGGGCAGCCCCGGCTCGCGTCCGGTTGTTAGCGCCCTGGCGCGGCGGATGGCGCCGGGCTCCGATAAAGTCGGGTGCCGAATTCCCCGATTTTCTTGATGTCCACTCCCCTTTCTCCCAAACGCGAGCTCTGGCTTCTCATCACGCTGGCCGGCATCCAGTTCACACACATTGTGGACTTCATGGTCATGATGCCGCTGGGTCCGCAGTTCACCAAAATCTTCAACATCAGCGATGCAAAGTTCGGCCTGCTGGTTTCGGCCTACACCTTTGCTGCCGGCGCATCCGGCTTGTTTGCATCGCTCTACGTCGACCGCTTCGGCCGGAAAAACCTGCTGCTGGTGCTGTACGTGCTGTTTGCGCTGGCAACGCTGGCCTGCGGCATGGCACCTGGCTATGACAGCCTGCTGCTGGCACGTGTGGCCGCCGGCACCTTCGGCGGCGTGTTGACGGCCCTGTCGCAAACCATCATTGCGGATGTGATCCCCTTCGAGCGGCGCGGCCGCGCGATGGGCATCGTGATGTCCTCGTTTTCCGTGGCGTCCGTGGCCGGTGTTCCCCTGAGCCTGTTTCTGGCGGCACAGTTCGGCTGGCATGCGCCGTTTTTCGCCATCGCTGCCACCTGCGGCGTGCTGGCAATCGGGGCATGGCTGACCCTGCCGGCACTGGCGGGGCACCTGGACCAACAGCGCAACTCGCCCGTCGCCAGCATCGTGCAGGTTCTGCGGGACAGCAACCATCAGAAAGCTTTTGTATTCACCGCATTGCTGATGTTCGGCGGCTTCGCGATGATTCCCTACATCACGATTTTCATCACGGCCAACGGCGGCTTCACCGTCCAGCAGGTGCCCTACCTGTACCTGTGCGGGGGTGCGGCCACGCTGGTCACCGCGCGCTTCATCGGACGCCTGACGGACTCTGTCGGGAAAGCCAGGATGTTCAGTTACATGGCCATCGCCACCATCATTCCCATGCTGGTCCTGAGCCAGTCCGCCGGGTTCGGCGTGTGGGGCATCCTGCTGGTCACCACGGCTCTGTTTATCGGCATGAACGGGCGCATGGTACCGGGCATGGCACTGGTGGCCAGCGCCGCCAACCCGCAATTGCGCGGTACTTTCATGGCACTCAACTCTTCAGTCCAATCGGCTGCCATGGGCGCTGCGGCCTTTGTCGGCGGCCTCATCATCAGCCGCGACGCGCAGGGGCTGGTCCAGCACTACTGGGGCAACGCGCTGGTAGGTGTTGTGGCCACGGTGTTCGGCCTCATGCTGGTGCGAAAACTGCATCTTTACGGCGCACCCTCTCCATCCGCGATAAAGTAAGCTGAATTTCAACCACCCTCCTCCAAGCCCTCCATGAAAACCAAAGCCGCCGTCGCCTGGAAATCCGGCGAACCCCTGACGATTGAGACCGTGGACCTGCAAGGCCCCAAATTCGGCGAGGTGCTGGTCGAGATCAAGGCCACCGGCATCTGCCACACCGATTACTACACGCTGTCCGGCGCCGACCCCGAAGGTATCTTCCCGGCCATCCTCGGCCATGAAGGCGCGGGCATTGTGGTCGATGTCGGTCCGGGCGTGACCACGCTCAAAAAGGGCGACCACGTCATCCCGCTGTACACGCCGGAATGCCGGCAGTGCAAGTTCTGCCTGTCACGCAAGACCAATTTGTGCCAGCTGATTCGCGGCACGCAAGGCAAGGGCCTGATGCCCGACGCCACCAGCCGCTTCAGCCTCGATGGCAAGCCGATTTTTCACTACATGGGCACCTCGACCTTCAGCAACTACACGGTGGCGCCCGAGATTTCGCTGGCGAAAATCCGCAAGGACGCACCGTTTGACAAGGTCTGCTACATCGGCTGCGGCGTGACCACCGGCATAGGTGCGGTGCTGTTCACCGCCAAGGTGGAAGCCGGCGCCAACGTCGTGGTCTTCGGCCTGGGCGGCATAGGCCTGAACGTGATCCAGGGCGCAAAAATGGTGGGCGCCGACAAGATCATTGGTGTCGACATCAACCCGGCACGCCAGGAGATGGCGCGCAAGTTCGGCATGACGCATTTCATCAACCCGAAGGAAGTCGAGAACGTGGTCGATGCCATCGTGCAGCTGACCGATGGCGGCGCCGACTACAGCTTTGAATGCATAGGCAACACCCAGGTCATGCGCCAGGCGCTCGAATGCACGCACAAGGGCTGGGGCCGCAGCATCATCATCGGCGTGGCAGAAGCCGGCGCCGAGATCAGCACACGGCCTTTCCAGCTGGTGACGGGCCGCAAGTGGGAAGGCTCTGCCTTCGGCGGTGCACGTGGCCGCACCGATGTGCCGAAAATTGTCGACTGGTACATGGAAGGCAAGATCAACATCGACGACCTGATCACGCACACCATGCCGCTGGAGGACATCAACAAGGGTTTTGACTTGATGAAACGCGGTGAGTCGATCCGGGGCGTCGTCATTTATTAGCAGCCCCATGACAAGCCATCCGGAACTCCTCGGCCAGCATGCCTGCTTCGGCGGTGTGCAGCGTTTTTATCAGCATGACTCGGCCATCGTTGGCCTGCCGATGAAGTTTTCCGTCTTTCTGCCGCCCCAGGTCGTGATCGATGACGCGGGCGGCCAGGTGCCTGCGCTGATCTTTCTGGCCGGGCTGACCTGCAATGAAGAAACCTTCATGACCAAGGCCGGCGCGCAACGCCTGGCCGCTTCGCTGGGGCTGGCGCTGATTGCCCCCGACACCAGCCCGCGTGGCGCCAACGTGGCCGGGGAGGCCGAGAGCTGGGACTTTGGCCTGGGCGCCGGTTTTTATCTGGACGCCACACAGATGCCGTGGTCCCAGCACTACCGCATGGAAAGTTACATCACCGACGAGTTGCTGCCGCTGCTGGGCGCCCACCTGCCGATCAAGCCGGGACGCATCGGTATTTTTGGCCATTCCATGGGTGGCCACGGCGCCCTCACCCTGGCCCTCAGGCACCCGGGTCTGTTCAAGTCGCTGTCTGCCTTTGCGCCGATTTGTGCGCCCAGCCAGTGCCCCTGGGGGCGCAAGGCCTTTACCGGCTACCTCGGGCCCGACAGCACCCGCTGGGCCCGCCACGATGCCAGCGCCCTGATGGCCAGCCTGAACACCGCGCCCTACCCCGGCGGCATCCTGATCGACCAGGGGCTGGCCGACAAATTTCTCGACGGGCAGTTGCACCCGCACCTGTTTGAAGCCGCCTGTCAGAAGGCCGGCCAGGCCCTGCAATTGCGCGGTCATGCGGGTTACGACCACGGCTACTACTTCATCGCCACCTTCATGGCCGACCACCTGAATCACCACGCGCGGCAACTCTCTGAATAAGAGGCGTCTTCAAAACAGGCTGGCCTGCGGCGAAGCTTGCACCGGCGGCCTGAACTGCCCCAGGTCCAGTTCCACACGCTGGCGGTTGAAGCCGAGCCGGTGACAGGTTTTCTCAAAGCGCTGTTTGATCAGATCGGCCCAGAGACCGCTGCCTTTCATGCGCGAGGCAAAGTCGCTGTTGTAGTCCTTGCCGCCACGCATCTCGTGGATACGCGCCATGATGCGCTCAGCGCGTTGCGGGTAATGCAGCTGCAGCCACTGTTTGAACAGCGGCGCCACCTCCCAGGGCAGGCGGATCACGGTGTAAAACGCCGAACGCGCGCCGGCCTCCCACGCGGCCTCCAGCACCTTTTCCATGTCGTCGTTGACAAACGGGATCTGCGGCGCCACGCTGACACCCACCGGCACACCCGCGTCAGCCAGGGCCCGTATGGTGCGCAGCCGCCGGTGCGGCGCGGCGGCACGCGGCTCCAGCGCGCGCGCCAGCCCGGCATCGAGTGTCGTAATGGTCACATAGATGGCAGCCAGCCGGTCAGCGGCCATGGGTGCGATCAGGTCGAGGTCGCGCTCCACGCCGCTGGATTTGGTCACCAGCGAAAACGGATGCCGCGCCTGCTGCAGCACCGCTATCACGGAACGGGTCAGGCGCAGCTCACGTTCGACGGGCTGGTAGCAGTCGGTGCCGGATCCGATGTTGAGCAGTTTGGGCACATAGCTGCGTTTGCCCAGATCAGCGCGCAACATCTCGGCGATGTTGCGCTTGGCGATGATCTTCGTCTCGAAATCCAGGCCCGGTGACAGGTTCAGGTAGCTGTGCGTGGGCCGCGCATAACAGTAGATGCAGCCATGCTCGCAGCCGCGGTAGGGGTTCAGGCTGTAGTCAAAAAAGATGTCCGGCGAGTCGTTGCGCGTGATGGCGCTGCGGGCCTCCTCAAAACGGACTTCGGTCTCCAGCCGCGGACTGCCGCCTGCCGCATCCGCCTGCAGCGTGCCCCAGCCATCGTCCCAGTCTGCGCGCAGGTCTTTCTCGAAGCGGTGCGCCAGGCGCGTGGCTGCGCCTCGGCCCTTGATGGCGTGGACGGGGATGACAACATCGGGCATGAATGAAACGCCTGGGTGCAGGAACTTGATGGCTGTATGAATAAACAGTATATCCACTTCGAATCGTTTTGCCGTTCGCCACAGCACCCGTGCGCAAGGACCTGCCACTGCTGCGCAATGAACAGCAGCCGGCGTGGGCTGGCAGTAGGCCAATACATGATGATGCGGCGCGTATTTGCGGTCGGGTTTTGCCACGCAGGCCCCCATCGCACGGCAGCTGCGCCTGAATTGACCGGGCAGGAGCCGGCACGTATGCTCGAACGATGACAGCCCCAATCACTCCGGATGGAAGCAGGCAGGACTTGATCAGCGCAGGCTTTAGCGCATGCGGCTTGAGCTGGAAACAGGCGACCCTGGCCATTTCCGCTGTGCTGCTGCTGGCCCTGCTTCTGGCCGCTGGGCTCGATGGCTACTTCGCATCCGGCGTGGATTGGAGCTTTCGCAGCCATGCGTATTTCGCTGTGACCATCCCGTACATGCTCGTGATGCTGCCCATCGGCAAGCGATTGTGGGAGCGGGCGATTGAGGGCATTCAGCCCTTGCTGCCCGGGCATGAACTGGTGCGGGGCGATCAGCTTGTTAATCGCCGGAGCGAGTACCGCGTTCTGCTGGCCGGCTTCGTCCTCGCGATTCCCGGGGCCCTGTTGTGGCTGGACCGCGAGTCGGGGCTCGTGTGGGGGCAGTGGACGACGTGGTACCTGGTCGTGACGGGTTTTTGCTCGAACATCCTGTTCGTCTGGACCGCGTACCTGGGGGTGGTCGGGTCGCGGCGGATTGCCGCGTTGTGCCAGCATGACCTGAAGATCGATCTTTTTGAGGCCAATGTGCTGATGCCGTTCGCGCGCTGGAGCCAGTTCGGCTCCATCGCCCTGATTGCCGCCATTGCATTGACTTTACCTTTGCAGACGCAGGAAACGCTCAAAAGCCCGGGCATCATCGCGTCGTACTCGGGCTTGCTGGTGTTCGCGGTCCTGAGCTTCTTTGTCCCGCTGCGCCGCATTCACGGCGCGCTGATGCAGTCCCAGGCGCGCAAACTGGCCCTTATCCGTGCCAACCTGCAGAAGGCCCGAGCGGATCTCGAACAGCACGCCATCCAGGGCGGTACGGCCGACATCAACCCACTGCATTCCCGGTTTGCCGCCTGGAGCCTGTATGAGGAGCAGGTCAAAAGCGCATCGACCTGGCCGTTCAACTACAAGATGGTCAGGCAGGTGCTGGGTTCCACCCTGGTTCCCCTCGGTCTCTACTGGCTCAAGCTGGCAGGGGGCATGGTGGGGCGTCAACTTCTGCAGTGAGCGGGAAGGCGCCTGCTTGCAGACGTCCGAGGCGCGCGCCCTTTTCCTGGCGCTGGCGGCCGATCCGATGCAGGCACAGTCAACACCCATGGTCTGCGCGGCGAGCGCCCGATCAGCTATGAAAAATGTAGCTGTTTACGCACGCTGGACAGGAGCTGGAGGCCTTTTTGACCTGCAAGTCCGGCCAAAGGCCCGAAATGCTCAGTGCGGCGCCAACGGTGGCTTGCGCAGGCCGCGCCAGCGGGCGCGGGGTGATTCCACCCCGCGGTACAGCGCCTCACCGGCCAGCAGCGACAGTCCAAACGCCGCCAGCAAACCCAGCGTATTGGCGGCCAGCTGCGCAGGCCAGAAATGGCTCACCACCGCATTGACCAGCAGGCAGACCGGGAAGTGGATCAGGAAGACCGAATACGACACCTGCCCCAGCCAGAGCACCCAGGCTGGCTGCAGCCAGCGTTGCGGCCAGGCGCTGCGCTGCAACCCCACCAGCAGCAACGCCGCCCCCACCGCGACCAGCAGGCGGCCGCGGAAGTCCAGCAGCAAGGCGATGACGCCCAGCCCCGCAATGGCCAGCAGCCAGCGCAATGGCCGCTCGCTGCGGCTGGCCCACCAGGCCAGCATGCCCAAAGCGTAGGCGCCGAAAAAGTAGAACCCGGTCATGTCCAGTCCGGCCTGCCGGTTGAACAGCAGCAACGACGCTGCGGCCAGCGCCAGCACCAGCCAGCGATGGCCCTCGCCCGGCACCAGCATGAGAATCAGGACCGTGATCGCAAACAGCTGAAAATCAATCGCGACGTACCAGATGCCGGCCGACAAGGCCTCCTGGCCAAGCAGGTCCTGCAGCAAAAAAAGATGGGCCAGCAGCTGCCAGAGCGTGGGCGCGCCGGGCACCGAATCATGCTGCAACCAGGGCCGCACCAGCGCCGCCACCCCCACGCTGATCAGCACCGACACCACCAGCGGCGGGGCAAGCCGCCGGTAACGCTGCAGCATCAGGCGCAGCGGCTTGTGGAGGCTGGCCCTGCCCTCGGGCGCGAGTGAACACGCGGCCAGAAAACCACCGAGCACCAGGAACACCTGCACCGCCATGCGGGCATAGCTGTACAGCCAGTTCATCACAGTGGGCGCCACGCCCGACACCACATCGGACATGGGTCCGTAAAAAGCCAGGTGGTGCCAGACGATCAGCACGCAGCCCAGGCCCTTGAGGGCATCGACCCCGGGCAGGCGTTGCGCGGGCGCCATGGCCGTTGGTCGGGGGGCGTGTCTAGCCGCAGACGCGCTGACGCGCCTCGGCGTACTCGCGCCTGAGCTGGGCTACATAGTCGGCGGTGCTCTGCACCTTGCTGACCGCACCAATACCCTGGCCACAGCCCCAGATGTCTTTCCAGGCCTTGGACTTGTCGCCGCCGAAATTCATCTTGCTCGGGTCGCTCTCGGGCAAGTTCTCCGGGTCCATGCCGGCCGCGCGAATCGAAGGTGCCAGGTAGTTGCCATGCACACCGGTGAACAGGTTGCTGTAGACGATGTCATCAGAGTTGCCATCAACGATGGCCTGTTTGTAGGCGTCCGAGGCGCGGGCCTCTTCGGTGGCGATGAAGGCCGAGCCGATGTAGGCAAAGTCGGCACCCATGGCCTGCGCGGCCAGCACCGCGCCGCCGGTGGAGATCGCGCCCGACAGCGCCACCGGGCCGTCAAACCACTGGCGGATTTCCTGGATCAGTGCAAACGGGCTTTTGACACCGGCATGGCCGCCGGCACCGGCAGCCACAGCCACCAGGCCGTCGGCGCCCTTTTCAATCGCCTTGCGAGCAAACTTGTTGTTGATGATGTCGTGCAACACCACGCCACCGTAGCTGTGTGCTGCGGCGTTGATGTCCTCACGCGCGCCCAGCGAGGTGATGTAGATGGGCACCTTGTACTTGACGCACATTTCCATGTCGTGTTCGAGCCGGTCGTTGGACTTGTGCACGATCTGGTTGATCGCAAACGGTGCGGCCGGTTTGCCGGGATTTGCCTGGTTGTAGGCCGCCAGGGTTTCGGTGATTTCAGCCAGCCACTCGTCGAGCTGCGAGGCCGGCCGCGCGTTGAGCGACGGCATGGCGCCCACCACACCGGCGATGCACTGGGCGATCACGAGCTTGGGGTTGCTGATGATGAACAGCGGCGAGCCGATGATGGGCAGCGGCAAGTTGTTCAACGGTGCGGGAAGTCTGGACATGGAATCTCCGTATGGGTTCTGCAATATTCTGGGCGAAAAGTGAGCCTGGCCCTTGTCAAGCGGGCGACAACAGCTATCGAACTGATAGCAAGCCGGAACGGGTTTAAAAAGCTTCCAGCGCCAGCGCGGTCACGCTGTCGGCACCTTCGACAATGCTGTCGCGTATGCCTGGCGCCTTGCTCAGCAGGTGGTCGGCGTAGAACACCGCCGTGGTGATCTTGGCCTGCATGAAGCCCACATCGTTGCCGGCGGCCAGTTCCTGCTCTGCCACCAGCAGCGAACGCGCCATCTGCCAGCCGGCGACCAGGTTGCCGGCCAGCATCAGGTAGGGCACGCTGCCGGCGAAGACGGCGTTGGGCGAGGCCTTGGTGTTGCCGGCGACGAAGTTCACCACATCCACAAAGGCTTCACGCGCGGCCTTCAGACGCCTGGCGACGGCCCTGGCCGCTGCCCCGCCCTGCTGGAGCAATGCGGCTTCGGTTTTTTCTATCTGCACAGCAACCGCCTTGGCCGTCTGCCCGCCGTCACGCGCCGTCTTGCGGCCCACCAGGTCGTTGGCCTGAATCGCGGTCGTGCCTTCGTAAATGGTCAAAATCTTGGCGTCGCGGTAATACTGGGCTGCGCCGGTCTCCTCGATGAACCCCATGCCACCGTGCACCTGCACGCCCAGCGAAGTGACCTCCAGGCTCATTTCGGTGCTGTAGCCCTTGACCAGCGGCACCATGTATTCGTAGAAAGCCTGGTTCTGTTTGCGCACGTCGGCGTCGGGGTGGTGGTGTGAGGCGTCGTAGGCGGCCGCAGCCACTGAGGCCATCGCACGGCAGCCTTCGGTATAGGCGCGCATGGTCATCAGCATGCGCTTGACGTCAGGGTGGTGGATGATGGGTGCGCTGGCAGCGATGGAACCATCGACCGGGCGGCTCTGCACCCGGTCTTTCGCGAAAGTCACCGCCTTCTGGTAGGCGCGCTCGGCAATCGCAATGCCCTGCATGCCCACCGCATAACGTGCCGAGTTCATCATGATGAACATGTACTCGAGGCCGCGGTTTTCCTGGCCGACGATGTAACCCACCGCACCGCCATGGTCACCGTACTGCAGCACCGCCGTCGGCGAGGCCTTGATGCCCATCTTGTGCTCGATGCTGACGCAGTGCACGTCGTTGCGCGCACCCAGGGCGCCGTCCTTTCCGACCATGAACTTGGGTACCACAAACAGGCTGATGCCCTTGACACCTTCGGGCGCCCCGGTCACGCGCGCCAACACCAGGTGCACGATGTTCTCGGCCATGTCGTGTTCGCCATAGGTGATGAAAATCTTGGTGCCGAAGACCTTGTAGCTGCCGTCGGGCTGCGGCTCGGCACGGCTGCGCACCATGGCCAGGTCAGATCCGGCCTGGGGTTCGGTCAGGTTCATGGTGCCGGTCCACTGGCCGCTCACGAGTTTTTCCAGATAGATGGCCTTGAGTTCGTCGGAGCCGGCGGTCAGCAAGGCCTCGATCGCACCATCACTGAGCAGCGGGCACAAGGCAAAACTCATGTTGGCCGAGTTCAGCATCTCACCGCAGGCCGCACCTATGGTTTTGGGCAGGCCCTGGCCGCCGAAATCCAGCGGGTGTTGCAGCCCCTGCCAGCCGCCCTCGGCATATTGTTTGTAGGCCTGCCTGAAGCCAGGTGTCGTCGTGACCACGCCGTCTTTCCAGCTCGACGGGTTTCTGTCGCCCTCCCAGTTCAGCGGCGACAACACCCCTTCGTTGAACTTGGCGCATTCTTCGAGCACCGCCTGCGCGGTCTCAAAACCGGCGTCCTCGAAACCCGGAATTTGCGCGACGGCGTCAATATTGGCGATGTGTTTGATGTCAAACAACATGTCCTTGAGGGGGGCTTTGTAGCTCATGTCTTGTCTCCGGGATATGTGTGTCATCCCGGACTTGATCCGGGATCCACGCTAATGTGCCAACATGGATTGCGGGGCCAGCCCGCAATGACAATTCTTGAACGTCTTACAGCGCAGCCACCAGCTCAGGCACTGCGGTAAACAGATCAGCCTCCAGCCCGTAATCGGCCACGCTGAAGATAGGCGCTTCGGCGTCCTGGTTGATCGCCACGATGACCTTGCTGTCCTTCATGCCGGCCAGATGCTGGA
>CALRQX020000016.1:0-99347 GCA_943370435.1 Kapaibacterium sp. (SeqCode)
TGGTCCATGCGATCAATGCCCTGCGTGCCCAGGGGCAAGTGCTGGCCTACCACGACCGCAGCGACGGCGGCCTGTTCGCCAGCGTCTGCGAGATGGCCTTTGCCGGCCATGTGGGCGTGTCGCTGAACATCGACATGTTGCTGGTCGAAGGCGACGGCATTTCCGACAGCCGCATGGACACGGGCGACAGCAAAAACTGGGCCTCGCAGGTAGCCGCGCGCCGCGAAGAGCTGACGCTCAAGGCGCTGTTCAGCGAAGAACTGGGCGCCGTGATCCAGGTGCGGACCGAGCTGCGCAACCAGGTCATGGCGACCCTGCGTGAGCATGGCCTGTCCAGATTCAGCCACTTCATCGGCAAGACCCGGCCGCCACATGCCTCGCTGGAGGTCGGCAAGGGTGAAGTCCAGGTCTGGCGCGACACCAAGGCCGTGTTCAGTGCGAAGCTACAGGACCTGCACCAGGTCTGGGACAGTGTCAGCTGGAAGATCAATCAGCAGCGCGACAACCCGGCCTGTGCCGATGCCGAACACGCGGCTGCCGGCGATCCGCAGGACCCGGGCCTGCATATTTTCATGCCATCAAATCAGGCTGCAGCCCTTTCTGCACCAGCGCAAGCAGCTACTGAAACAATAGCAGCTCCGGCGCCGATGTTGTCGCGCCCCAAAGTTGCGGTGCTGCGCGAGCAGGGCGTCAACTCACACATCGAGATGGCTTACGCCTTCGCCCAGGCCGGCTTCGAGGCCTTCGACGTGCACATGACCGACCTGCAGACCGGCCGCGCGCAACTGGCCGACTTCAGCGGCGTGGTCGCCTGCGGCGGCTTCAGCTATGGCGACACCCTGGGCGCCGGCATAGGCTGGGCCCGCTCCATCACCTTCAACCCGGCCTTGTCGGCACAGTTCCAGGCCTTTTTTGCACGCACCGACAGCTTCGGCCTCGGCGTGTGCAACGGCTGCCAGATGTTTGCCGAACTCGCCGACATCATCCCGGGCGCCCAGGCCTGGCCGCGTTTCACCACCAATCGCAGCGAACGTTTCGAGGCACGCCTGAGCCAGGTGGCGGTGCTCGATTCGCCCAGCCTGTTTTTTGCAGGCATGGCCGGTTACCGGCTGCCGATTGCCGTGGCGCACGGCGAGGGTTATGCCAATTTTGCGCACCGCGGCGATGCCAGCAAGGTGATTGCCGCGATGCGTTTCACCGACAACCACGGCCTGGCTACCGAAGCCTACCCGGCCAACCCGAACGGCAGCGCCGGCGGCCTGACGGCGGTGACCACGGCAGACGGGCGTTTCACGGCCATGATGCCGCACCCCGAACGCGTGTTCCGCAATGTCCAGATGAGCTGGACGGACCAGGACATCAGCGCCCACAGCGCCTGGATGCAACTCTGGCGCAATGCGCGCCGCTGGGTTGGCTAGGCGCGCAGAGTCAGCGGCCCGGCGGTGCCACCGCCGCGCCTTCGATGCCGTGCCGCTGCAGGGCTGCGGCCACAAAGCCCGAGGCCTTCATCTCCTCGATGAAGCGTTCGACGTAGGCCGCTGCCGCAGCGCGCCCTTTGGGCAGACCCATGGCCTGGTTGATCACCATGAAGCGTCCCGGCAGCAGGCGCACGCCGCCCACACGTTGGGCATCGGTCTCCAGCTGCTGCTTCACGCCGGCGGCCACTTCCACGTTCTGCGCGAGGAAGACGTCGGTCACGGCCGGTGAGGTCGGCGCCTTCACCAGCTTCGCGTTTTTGAGTTCGCGCGTCAGGTAAAGGTCGTAGGCGCTGGCATTGCCCACCACAATCCGCACGCCAGGCTTGTCCACGTCCTCATTGCGTGTGATGGGCGAGGCGTTTTTCACCAGGTAAGCGCCTTCGATCACGACGTAAGCGGCGGTCTGGCACATGCCCGCGCCGCGCACCGGATCGATGGCGACAAAACCGATGTCCACCTGTGCCCGGGTGACAGCGTCCACCGACTGACCTGCGGAGGTGAAGGTGATCAGTTCCACCGGCACGCCAATACGCCGGCCCAGTTCCCTGGCCAGGTCCACCGACACACCGCGTGGCGTGCCGTCGCTATTGCGCAAGGCCAGAATGGGGTTGCCGAAGTTGATCGCCGCGCGCAGCTTGCCGGTTGGCGCCAGCTCGGCCACAGGCACCGGTGGCACGGATGCACAGGCAGCAAGCAGGGCTGTCGCGACCAGGGTGGCTGCCAGTCGGCCCCTCAGCATGCTGCTGGCCCCTGGGGCTGCGCGCAAGGTCGGCCATGGCATGGGTGGCCCAAAGGAAAGGTGTTCACGCGCAAGCTCCAGATGGTTGGTATGCCACCCATTTGAGCCGAGCGCCGGGCCGTGCGTCAACAGGGCAGATACCCGCAGGGTGCGAAGCGGCCAGGCCGCGTTTCAGGAGCAGCGCAAGGCCGCTGTTTGCTCGACACTTGTTTTGTCGCACAGCCCTTGCTGGACAGGCGCAGGCAGCTATATAAAAGATAGCAGACAAGCCAGACGTCGAGGGTGCGCCCCGGGTTGGTCCTGATGCGCCGCGGCGGGTCGCGCGCTTCAATGCCGCATGAACGCCTCTGCCCCACCCGCCGAATCCGCCGCCGCAGACCTTGCCGCGCCGCAAGCGCCACCGGTGCGCGTGCTGCAGCCGCTGCGCCTGGGAGACCCTTTGCGCTGGTTGCGCGCGGGCTGGCACGACCTGCTGGCGGCGCGCGGCATTGCCCTGTTTTATGGCGTCTGTTTCTGGCTCATGGCGCTGCTGCTCGGTGCGGTGTTCCGCAAGCTGCCGGAATACACCATGTCCTTCGTGTCGGGCTGCTTTCTGGTAGGGCCCTTCCTGGCCATGGGGCTGTACGAGGTCAGCCGGCGGCGCGAGCTGGGGCTGCCGCAGAGCCTGGGCGCTTCGCTGACCTGCTGGGACAAACATCTGGGCAGCATGGGCATGCTGGTGCTGGTGGTGATGCTGCTGGAGCTGTTGTGGGGCCGGGCCTCGCTGGTCGTTTTTGCCGTGTTTTTCAACACCGGCATGCCCAGCACGGCCGGTGTGTTGAAGGCCGTGTTCAACCCCCAGAACTGGCAATTCATCGCGGTGTACACCGTGGTGGGCGGTGTGTTTGCCGGCCTGGTGTTTTCCACCTGCGTGGTGTCCATCCCGATGATCCTGGACCGGGATACCGATGCGATCACCGCAGGCATTGCCAGTTTCGAGGTGGTGGCGGGCCGCACCGGCGCCATGCTGGTGTGGGGCGCCCTGATTGTGGTGCTGGTGGTGGGGGCCATTGTGCTGCCGTGGTCAGCCGGTTTGCTGGTGATAGGGCCCTGGCTGGGCCATGCCAGCTGGCATGCCTACCGCGGCAGCTTTGTCTGGCAGGCGCCCTAGGCAGGCAAAAAAAACGCGGCCCAGGGCCGCGTTCCAGGACAAGCCCAAGACTGCGGCTTATTCGACCCTGGCCTTTTCGCGCAGGCCTTGCTGGAAGGCCGCCAGTTTCTGCTGCTGCATTTGCTGCGCAATCTGCGGCTTGAGCTCTTCAAACGCGGGCAGTTTGGCGGTACGGATGTCGTCAATGCGGATGATGTGATAACCAAACTGGGTCTTCACCGGCGCATCGGTCATCTGGCCCTTGTTCAGCTTGATCATGGCTTCGGCAAACTCGGGCACATAGCTGCTCGGGTTGGCCCAGTCCAGATCGCCGCCATTGGCGCCAGAGCCCGGGTCTTTGGAAGACTTCTTGGCGATGTCTTCAAATTTGCCACCTTTTTTCAGGCTCGCAATGATGGCTTTGGCTTCGTCTTCCTTTTCCACCAGGATGTGGCGGGCCTTGTATTCCTTGCCGCCGTTGGCCGCCACAAACTTGTCGTATTCGGCTTTGAGGTCGGCATCGGTGACCGGGTTTTTCTTCTGGAAATCGGCAAACAGCTCGCGGATCAGGATGGCCTGGCGCGCCAGCTCCAGTTGGGTCCTGAAGTCATCGCTGGCCGACAGGCCCAGCTTTTCGGCCTCTTGCATGAAAACTTCACGCGCAATCACTTCTTCCCGGATCTGCCCCTGCATCTCCGGCGTGACGGGACGGCCGCTACGCGCCAGTTGCTGCGCCAGCGCGTCCACACGGGCCTTGGGCACGGCCTTTCCGTTGACGATGGCGATATTCTGGGCAAAAGCGCCGGAAGCGCCCAGCGCCATCAAGCCGGTGAGGGCGCTGGCAAGTAAAAATTGCTTTTTCATGGTTTCCTTGGGAATGGTGCGGATCTGGGCCAGGGCGGCCGCTAAAAAATCAGGGAGTTTCGATGATTTCTATGGCCAGCGCATGCAGGCCCTCGTCAATGAAATTTTGCAGTGCATCATACACAAGCCGGTGCCGCGCCACGCGGCTTTTGCCGGTAAAAGCCGGGCTGGCAATACGCACCCGGAAGTGGCTGCCAAAACCCTGGGCATTGGCACCGGCATGACCGGCGTGCAAAGCACTTTCATCGAGTACTTCAAGCTGGCTGGGGTTCAGGCTGGTACGCAGCTTGTCTTCGATCCGGGCCGCGTGGACGGGCAGGGCCGTGCTGGGGGCGGTCATGGCTCGGTCTTGATGTGTTTGTTCAGCAAAACCGCCTGCCCCAGCACAAAGGCCAGCATCAGGCCCATGCCGCCAAACAGCTTGAAATTGACCCAGGTGGCGGTCGAAAAGCTGAAGGCCACCCAGAGATTGAGTACCCCCATGAGCGCAAAAAAGCCGACCCAGCTGTAGTTCAGGGTGCGCCAGACCGGGTCGGGCAGCGTCATCTGTGTGCCCATCAGCGACTTGATGCCGTTTTTCCCGAAGCCCAGCTGTCCCACCAGCAGGCCCCCCCCCATGACCCAATACAGAACGGTGGGTTTCCACTTGATGAAACTTTCACTGTGGAAATAGATGGTGGCACCACCCAGCAAGGTCACCAGGCCCAGGCTGACCCAGAGCATGGTGTCAATCTTGCGGCCGCGCGCCACCAGCCAGAGGATTTGCGCCAGGGTGGCCAGAATCACCACCACGGTGGCCAGCAGCACCGGCGCCTCGGCCGCACCCACCACCCCGCCAGAGACCATGAAGCCCAGCCAGTCGGTGGCGGTCCTGGCCGCCCACTCGGTGTTGCCTTCGGCGTACTTGAACATGCCGAAAAAAAGAATGATGGGCAGGAAGTCGAAGAGAATTTTCATAAGGCAATTATCAGGGGCATCGTCTTTTCAAGCAGGGGCCGCGGGACTGGCTTCGCCAGACCGCAGGCGCAGCGGCCCCCTCGGGGGGCAGGGAGTTACACGCAGTGAGCGACCGTGGGGGTCATTTTTTGAAATCCAGAGACGCGGAGTTCATGCAATAACGCAGGCCGGTATCGGTGGGTCCGTCTGGAAAGACATGGCCCAGATGCGCGCCACATTGGCTGCAGACGGTCTCCGTGCGTGTCATGCCGTGGCTGCGGTCCACGATGTCGATGATCGCGCCGGGCACGGCCTCGGAAAAACTGGGCCAGCCGCAGCCCGCGTCAAACTTGGTGCTGGCGTCAAACAGGAGGTTGCCGCAGCAAATGCAGTGGTAGCTGCCGTCTTCCCAGACCGCTTCGTACTTGCCGGTGTAGGGGCGCTCGGTGGCCGCATGGCGGGTGACTTCAAAGGCGCCACGTTCAGCGCCTTTTTCAGCCAGCACGGCCTTCCATTCGGCGTCGGTTTTCTGGATTTTCACGGTCATGGTTCTACCTCTTGTGACGTTTGTTCAGATTGCTTACGAACTGCAGCTGATTTCAATCGATGCCGCCCAGTCCGGCGGAAAACCGGCCAGACCCGCGTGGACCGGATGTTCCTCAAATGGGGACTGCAGCAGCGTGAGCAAGGTGTTGACCATGGAAAAGTCGTTTAGTTTCGCGGCCTGTATGGCCTGTTCGCCGAGGTGGTTGCGCAACACATAACGCGGATTGTTCTTCAGCATCAAATCGGCCCGCAGCCCTTTGTCCACGTGCGCAAGCCGCTCTGAATAGTGTAGCGACCAGGCATCAAAACCGGCCCGGTCCAGGAACAGGTCCCGCACCGGCTCATGGGCTGCACCGGCCTCAAAACTGCCCAGCCGGCGCCAGAAGATGGTGTAGTCCACCTTGCCGGCGGCCAGCAGCTTGAAGATGCCCTCGATCAGCGCCTTGTCTTCCGGGCGGGTGTCGGGCAAACCCAGCTTGGCGCGCATGCGGGCCTCAAGCGCCCCGGGAAACACGGTTTTATACGATTCCAGCGCAGCCAGGGCCTGCTCCTGGTCGTCCATCAATGGCAGCAAGGCCTGGCCCAGGCAAAACAGGTTCCAGTAGGCGATGTTCGGCTGCTTGTTGTAGGCGTAACGGCCCTGGGTATCGGAGTGGTTGCAGATGTGGCCGGGGTCAAAAGCGTCGAGAAACTGGAACGGGCCGTAGTCCATCGTCAGGCCCAGAATACTCATGTTGTCGGTGTTCATCACCCCGTGGCAAAAACCGACCGCCTGCCAGGAGGCCACCATGTGGGCCGTGCGTTCACTCACCGCCTGCAGCAGGTCAGAGTAGGGCTGGACGCTGTCCCGGCAGTCCGGATAAAAGTTGGCTATGACAAAGTCCGCCAGGACCTTGAGCTGTTCATGTTGCCCGCTGTGACTGAAATGCTCGAAGTGGCCAAAACGGATGAAGCTCGGTGCGGTGCGTGTCACCACGGCGGCGGTTTCGATCTCCTCGCGCCGCACCTTGCCGCTTGATCCCGTCACACACAGCGCGCGGGTAGTCGGGATGCCGAGACCGTGCATGGCCTCGGAGCACAGGTACTCGCGGATCGAACTGCGCAGCACCGCCCGGCCATCGCCCATGCGCGAGTAGGGCGTGGCGCCTGCGCCCTTGAGCTGGATTTCCTGCGGCCCGCCGGGTGCATCCAGTTCACCCAGCAAAATCGCGCGTCCGTCACCGAGTTGCCCGGCCCACTGGCCGAACTGGTGACCGCTGTAGACGCTGGCCAATGGCTGCGAGCCTGCCATGCTGCGGTTGCCGGTGAAAACCTGCAGCGCGTAGTCGGACTCGAACCAGCCCGAATCCAGGCCCAGCTCGCGCGCCAGGGCTGCATTGCGGCTGACCCAACAGGCAGAAGGCAGCGGGGAGGGCTGAAGTTCGGTGTAAAAATCCGGGCCCAGGCCGGCAAAGCGGTGGGTCCAGCGCAGGCCCGCGCTGGCCGGTGCGGCGGTGGTGGCAACGGAGTTCATGGCCTGATTGTCCTATGCGCCCGACAGCCTTGTGGCGCCAGGGTCAAGCGCCAGGCTCAATCCGCAGGCGGCGCGGCGTAGGCGGCCAGGGCATCGGCGTCGAGTATCGTCACGCGGCCGAAATCCAGCGACACCAGGCCCAACTCCTCCATGGACTTGAGCGCCCGGTTCACCGTTTGCCGCGACAGGCCAGCCAGGTGCCCCAGCTCCTCCTGGGAAAGTACCAGCCTGCGCCTGCCGTGCCAGAACACCCGGCTCAGGTACAGCGCCACGCGCTGCCCGGGCGCGCGCAGGCGACCGGCTTCAATG
This sequence comes from Kapaibacterium sp. (SeqCode), assembly GCA_943370435.1. Lineage (GTDB taxonomy): Bacteria > Pseudomonadota > Gammaproteobacteria > Burkholderiales > Burkholderiaceae_C > Polaromonas. Next base: position 7,515 of record CALRQX020000016.1, read on the forward strand.
ATGGTCATGGCCTGGCCCAGACGCCGGTTCAGGTGTCCGACCAGAAAATGGTTGAACGGCAGGGAGTGCGCCAGCAAATCCTCAAACTGGGCGCGCGGCAGGCACAGCAGCACTGTGTCGCGCAGCGCAATCACCTCGTAACGGCGCCGCTCGGTCTTCAGGGTCGAGCCTTCGCCAAACCATTCGCCGTCCGGAACACCCAGAAATGCAGATACCCGGCCCTTGCCCGAACTGCTTTGCAGCTTGACCAGCCCGGACAGCACCGCGTACCAGCCTTTGACTTCGGCGCCGGCGTGCAGCAACACGTCGCCCTTCAGGCCCGCGAGGGTAAAAGTGCGTTCGGCCACATGGGCCTGCCGCTCAGGCGGCAACTGGGTGAACCAGTCGTGTTGCTGAAGAAAAAGCGTGGCGGGCGATGAGAGGTGCGGAAACATGGGCACGATTTTCCGTCAGCGCGTGGGCTCAAGGGTAACTACCAAGAAACTGTACGTGCCGCGACAGGTTTTGCCAGCCGGGCACAAGGCGGTCAGACTCGCACCCCTAGGGGCAAATCCCCCCGCAAACCGGCTTGCCACTGCGCGATACTGAAACACCGAATTGCCGAAGAAAAGGAAACACCCATGCTGGGTTTAATGCAAGGCCAACCGCTGCTGATCTCGTCGCTGATTGATTTCGCCGAGCGCCACCACGGCGACGCAGAAATTGTCTCGCGCCGCGTCGAGGGCGATATCCACCGCTACACCTACCGCGATGTGGCGCGCCGCTCGCGCCAGGTCGCCAGGGCGCTGGATGCACTGAAGCTGCAGTTCAGCGACCGGATTGCCACCCTGGCCTGGAACGGTTACCGGCACCTGGAGCTGTATTTCGGTGTCAGCGGCTCGGGCCGAGTGCTGCATACCCTCAATCCGCGCCTGCATCCCGACCTGGTGTCCTGGATCGCCAACCACGCCGAAGACCAGGTGCTGTTTTTCGACATGTCCTTTCTGCCGCTGGTGCAGGCCTTCCATGCCAAGTGCAGCACCATCAGGCATTACATCGCGCTGTGTGATGCCGACAAATTGCCGGCTGACAGCGGCATTCCCAACCTGAGCAGCTACGAAGCCTGGATTGCCCCGCATGCGTCCGACTACGTCTGGCCCAGTTTTGACGAAAACTCCGCGTCAAGCATGTGTTACACGAGTGGCACCACAGGCAACCCCAAGGCCGCGCTGTACAGCCACCGTTCGACCATCCTGCATGCCTACGCGGCCGCCTTGCCCGACGTAATGTGCCTGAGCGCGCGTGACAGCATTCTGCCGGTGGTGCCGATGTTCCACGTCAACGCCTGGGGCATTCCGTACTCGGCGGCATTGACCGGCGCCAAGCTGGTGTTCCCCGGCCCCGGCCTGGACGGCAAGTCGGTGTATGAACTGATTGAAGGCGAAAAAGTCACCTATGCCGCAGGTGTGCCTACCGTCTGGCAGATGATGCTGGGCCACATGAAACCGGCCGGGCTGAAATTTTCCACCCTGAAACGCACGGTGATCGGCGGTTCTGCCTGCCCGCCCGCGATGATCCACGCCTTCCAGGAAGACTACGGTGTCGAGGTTTTGCATGCCTGGGGCATGACGGAAATGTCGCCGCTGGGCACGCTGTGCACACTGAAGAACAAACACCTCACGATGTCCAAAGACGAGCAGATGAAGATCCGGCTCAAGCAGGGGCGGGCCATTTTTGGCGTGGACATGAAAATTGTCGACCCGGAGGGCAGGGAACTGGTCTGGGACGGCAAGGCTTTCGGCGATTTGCATGTCAAGGGGCCGTGGATAGTCGGCGAATATTTCAAGGGCGAGGGCGGCAACCCGTTGATCGATGGCTGGTTTCCAACCGGCGACGTGGCGACGATTGACCCCGACGGCTATATGCAGATCACCGACCGCAGCAAGGACGTGATCAAGTCAGGCGGTGAATGGATCAGCTCCATCGACATCGAAAACATTGCCGTCGCCCATCCGGCCGTGGCGATGGCGGCCTGTATTGGGGTGCGCCACCCCAAATGGGACGAACGGCCCATCATTGCCGTGGTGAAAAAACCGGGCGCTGAAGTCAGCCGGGAGGAATTGCTGCAATTTTATGAAGGCAAGACCGCCAAATGGCAAATCCCCGACGATGTGGTGTTTGTCGATGCGATTCCGCTGGGGGCCACCGGAAAAATGCTGAAAACCCGTTTGCGCGAACAACTCAAGGACTACCAGTTGCCTTCCCTCTGAAGCCCTGTTGGCCTCGCGCCGCGCACTGCTGCAGTGCAGAACGCGGTGTTTGATGGTGACCCTGCAGCTGTCGCATCGGGGATAGAAACCGCGATGCTTAGGGGCAATCCCTGATCGCTGCACTGCACAAAACTTGTACGCTCGTTTCATTGTGATTTACCCAGGAGACATTGATGACTTTCAAGATCAGACACCTCGCACTGGCCGCTGCTTTTGCATGCGCCGGTACCGTTTTTGCGCAGCCTGCTGCGCCTGCAAAACCGGCAGCGCCCGCGGCCAAGGCCGCACCTGCTGCCAAAGCCGCCCCCGCCAAGGCGGCCGGCGCGCCCATGTTCGCGGCCGGGCCGCTCAAGGGTGAAACTGTCAAGCTGGTCCGGATTGACCCGCTGACCGGTTTGCTCGGGCCGGTAGGTGTTGCCCAGACCAAGGGGTATCAGTTTTTTGCCGAAAAATACAGCGGCACCGGCAATCCTGCTGGCGTGAAATTCGAGTTCTCGACCATAGACAACAAACTCAGCCCGGCGGAAAGCCTGAATGCGCTGAAGGCCGCCATCGACCAGGGCGTGCGTTACATCATCCAGGGCAACGGCTCTTCGGTTGCGCTGGCCCTGTCGGACGCGATCACCAAACACAATGAGCGCAACCCCGGCAAAGAGGTGATGTACCTCAATGACTCGGCGGTGGACCCGGACCTGACCAACAGCAAGTGCAGCTACTGGCACTTCCGTTTTGATGCCGACACCTCGATGAAGATGGAAGCGATGTCCAGCTTCATGGCCGGCCAGCCCGACATCAAGAAGGTTTACTTCCTGAACCAGAATTATTCGCACGGCCATCAGGTCGTGAAGTTCGGCAAGGATGCCCTGGCGCGCAAGCGTCCGGACATCCAGGTGGTCGGGGAAGACCTGCACCCGCTGGCGCAAACCCGCGACTTCGCCCCCTACATCGCCAAGATCAAGGCATCCGGCGCCGACACCGTGATCACCGGCAACTGGGGGTCCGACCTGTCGCTGCTGATCAAGGCTGCCAACGAGAACGGCTACACCGGCAAGTTCTTCACCTACTACGCCGGTGTGACGGGTACCCCGACAGCGCTGGGCACCAATGGCGCGGGCCGTGTCTATCAGATTGCCTACAACCACTACAACATGGGCGGGCAGATGGACAAGTGGATGGCGGAGTTCAACGCCAAGTACAACGACGACTTCTACACCGGCTCGACCATCCGCATTTATGAAATGCTGGGTGCAGCCATGGCCAAGGCCAAGTCCACCGACCCCGTGAAGGTGGCGGCGGCGATGGAAGGCCTGCGTGTGCAGAGTTTCAACGGCGAGGTGGAGATGCGCAAAACCGATCACCAGCTGCAGCAGCCGCTGTACATGTCGGTCTGGCAAAAAGCCGATGCCAAGACCCCCTACAGCCCCGAAAAAACCGGCATGACGCTGGCCATGCTCAAGGAATACCCGAACTACATTTCGAGCACGCCGACCAGCTGCCAGATGAAACGCCCGTAAACACAGCCGGCTGAGACAGGGACAGAGCCCGAGCGGGTTGCCGTATCGGGCTCTTTTATTTTTTATCGACGAGGAAGGTCAAGCGGAATGGAGTTTTTCATCATCTCGATGCTGAACGGTCTGAGCTACGGGCTCTTGCTGTTCATGCTCAGTTCCGGGCTGACGCTGATTTTCAGCATGATGGGCGTGCTGAACTTCGCGCACGCCAGTTTTTACATGCTGGGCGCCTATGTGGGTTACACCGTGGCCCAGTTTGTCGGCTTCTGGCCCGCCTTGCTGATTGCCCCGCTGGTGGTGGGTGGCCTGGGAGCCCTGTTTGAGCGCCTGAGCTTGCGCAAGGTGCACAAGTTTGGCCATGTGCCCGAGCTGCTGATCACCTTCGGGCTGTCTTATGTGATTGTGGAACTGGTCCAGCTGGTCTGGGGGCGCATCGCGGTGGAGTTCCGTCCGCCAGAGGTGCTTCAGGGGCCGGCTTTCACGCTGATCAACGATTCGATCAAGGGTCTGAGCCTGATCTGGGGCAGCGCGCCTGCCGAACTGTGCAGCACCGCCGATGCGGCGGTGCGGATTGTCTGTTCGCCGTTTCCCGCCACGCGCGGTTTCATGATGCTGGTGGCACTGGTGATGCTCGGTTCTGTCTGGCTGCTGCTGACCCGCACGCGCATTGGCCTGGTGATCCAGGCCGCGCTGACACACCCGGATGCGGTCGAATCGCTGGGACACAACGTGCCGCGCGTCTTCATGCTGGTGTTTGGCGCCGGTTCTGCCCTGGCGGGCCTGGCCGGTGTGATTGGTGGCAGCACGTTCCTGACAGAGCCGGCCATGGCGGCCACTGTGGGCTCCGTCATCTTCGTCGTGGTGGTGGTGGGTGGCATGGGTTCGTTGTCGGGTGCGTTTGTGGCCTCGCTGCTGATAGGTGTGATCCAGACCTTCGCCGTGGCCTTCGACTATTCACTGGCCACCCTGGCGCAGCAACTCGGCGTGCCACTGGCTGCCGGCGTGGCCAACAACTCCTACATCAAGCTCACCTTGTCCCAGGTGGCACCGATACTGCCCTACCTGTTCCTGGTGCTGATCCTGATCTTCCGTCCGCGTGGTCTGCTCGGCAAGCGGGAGGGCTAAACCATGAAAACACATTACACCTTCAAGCCCCTGAACATCGGGCGCTGGCTCACCTGGGGGCTGTTTGCGCTGTTGCTGGCCGTGGCACCGCTGCTGTTTGGCAGCGGCCTGGCCATGACCGTGCTGTCGCAAATGGGCATTGCCATCATCGCCTGCCTGTCCTACAACATGCTGTTGGGGCAGGGCGGCATGCTGAGCTTCGGGCACGCGGTGTACACCGGCCTGGGTTCGTTTCTGGCCATCCACGCGCTGAACAACATCGGTAACGGATCGCTTCCCCTGCCGGTGTCCCTGGTGCCCCTCGTGGGTGCATTGGCCGGTGTGGGTTTTGCCGTGTTGTTCGGTTATGTCACGACGCGCAAGTCGGGCACCACCTTTGCCATGATCACCCTGGGCCTGGGCGAACTGGTGTTTGCGCTGTCACTGATGATCCCCGAGTTTTTTGGCGGCGAAGGCGGCGTGTCCGGCAACCGCGTGACCGGCAAGGCCGTGATGGGCATCACCTTCGGCCCGCAGATTCAGGTCTATTACCTGATTGCGGTTTACACCTTTGTGGCGGTGGGTGCCATGTTTGCCTTCACCCGCACACCGCTGGGGCGCATGCTCAACGCCGTGCGAGACAACCCGGAGCGGGTTGAATTTGTCGGTTACGACACCCAGAAAGTGCGTTACTTCGCCTTCATCATTGCCGGTTTTTTTGCCGGCCTGTCGGGCGGGCTGGCGGCCCTGAACTTCGAAATCGTCACGGCCGAGGTGGTGGGGGCCGCGCGTTCGGGCGCCTACCTGCTGTTCACCTTTCTCGGTGGCGCGACGTTTTTCTTCGGCCCCATCATTGGCGGCATCCTGATGGTGCTGGCCTTTGTGCTGCTGTCGGAGTTCACCCAGGCCTGGCTGCTGTACCTGGGCCTGATCTTCCTGTTCATGGTCATGTACGCGCCCGGAGGGATTGCCAGCCTGATCATGATGAATCTGCGCGTCGCCGCCTTTGGCAAGCTCAGGCAGCTCTGGGTCAGCTACCTGGCGCTCGCCGTCACCGCCCTGATCCTGCTGGTCGGCGCCGCAGCGATGATTGAGATGGTGTACCACCTGCAGCTCAACACCACACTGGGCTCGGAACTGCGTTTTGCCGGCATCCCGCTCGATGCCAAGGGACTGAACAGCTGGTTTGGCGCGGCGTTTGTCACATTGACCGGCCTGGGCCTGTTTGAAGTCACACGCCGGCAATTCCTGCGCGAATGGGGCGAGATTCAGGAATACATTGAAAAAGAAATCAAGCGCAGGGAGGCACTGTGAGCCCCCACGCTTGTCACTACGTGTACTTCGCTGCCCCCCGGGGGGGCGCTGCGCCTGCGGCCCGGCAAAGCCGGTTCCGCGGCCCCGGTTGGTATAGACGGAACCCTGACCCCGCCGTGTGCGGTGCACTGGCAGGGCGGAAAGCAATATGACATACGCACTTGAATTAAAAGATCTTCGCAAGAGTTTCGGCAAGACCGAAATCATTCGCGGTATCAATCTGGCGGTGACCGCCGGCGAGCGCGTTGGCATCATCGGCCCGAACGGTGCCGGCAAGTCCACGCTGTTCAACCTCATCAGCGGGCGTTTTGAGCCCAGCAGCGGCCAGGTGCTGCTCAACGGTCAGCGGATTGAGGGGAAAAAACCCTTTGAGATCAACCGGCTTGGCCTGTCACGCAGTTTCCAGATCACCAACATCTTCCCCAAACTCAGCGTGTTTGAAAATCTGCGCTGTGGTGTGTTGTGGAGTCTGGGCTACAAGTACACCTTTCTGAAGTTTCTGGCGGGTCTGGATGATGCGAATGAACGGGCGGACGAGCTGATGAAGATGATCAAGCTCGATAAAAAACGCGATGTGCTGGCCATCAATCTGACCTACGCCGAGCAGCGCGCGCTCGAGATAGGCATCACCATCGCCGGCGGTGCCAATGTGATCCTGCTGGACGAGCCCACTGCGGGCATGAGCCGCAGCGAAACCACCCGTTTCATCAGCCTGATCAAGGAAGTGACCGTCGGGAAAACGCTGCTGACGGTCGAACATGACATGGGTGTGGTGTTTGGTCTGGCAGACCGGATTGCGGTGGTGGTTTACGGTGAGGTGCTGGCCTTTGATGTGCCAGAGGCGGTGCGCGCCAACCAGCGCGTGCAGGAGGCCTATCTCGGCTCCTCCGTGGCGGATTCGCAGGCGGGAGGACACTGATATGACCCCCACACTTGTCACTTCGTGTACTGCATTGCCCCCAGAGGGGGCCAAAGGCTGCCTAGGGACGGCCCGTCGGAGCCTTTCATGCTGAAAATCGACAACCTGCACGCCTATTACGGCAAAAGCCATGTTCTGCATGGCGTGAGTTTTGAGGTCCAGCCTGGAGAAATTGTGGCGCTGCTGGGCCGCAATGGCTCTGGCCGTTCGACCACGGCCAAGGCCATCATGGGCCTGGTGGAATGCCAGGGTGATATCCAGTGGCGTGGCAAGCAGATTTCCGGGCACAAGGCCTATGAAGTCGCGCACCTGGGCATCGGTTATGTGCCCGAGAACCGGGACATCTTTCCCACGTTGACGGTGCACCAGAACCTGATGCTGGGGCAAAAGGGCAAGGGCAAGGGAAGCCGCTGGTCGTTTGACGACATGTACGGCATGTTTCCGCGCCTGAAGGAGCGCCAGCACACCGAGGCTGGGGTGCTGTCCGGCGGCGAGCAGCAGATGCTGACCTTGTGCCGTACCCTGATGGGCGACCCCGACCTGATCATCATTGACGAGCCGACCGAAGGCCTGGCGCCCAAAATTGTCGAGCTGGTGGGCCAGTACCTGCAGACGCTCAAGGCCAAGGGTATTTCGGTGCTGCTGATTGAGCAGAAACTGACGATTGCGATGGCGATTTCCGACCGCGCGCTGGTCATGGGGCATGGCAGCATCGTGTTCCAGGGCACGCCGGACAGCCTGCGCGCCGACGCCTATATCCGCAAGGAATGGCTGGAAGTCTGAGAGACGGCGCCGTTTTGTCGCCGCTGGGACATCAGCGGCGATCTGCGGGCTTGAACTGGGCTGTAAGCTCTCTACAATAAGAAAAGAACGGTCGTACTATTTTTCGGCCCGGCAGTTTGACCCGGTTTGCAGCAAGTCGCAAACCGCCAGCGAAACCCCAACCCAAGGAAAATTCATGACAGCAAAATACGAAGTCCACGGCAGTGTGGCGGTGATCACCATGGACAACCCGCCGGTCAATGGCCTCGGTTATTCCACCCGGGTGGGCATCACCGACGGCCTGCAAAAAGCCAATGCCGATGCCGCTGTCAAATCGATTGTGCTGACCGGTGGCGGCAAGGCCTTTTCCGGTGGTGCAGACATCAAGGAGTTCGGCTCCCCCAAAGCGCTGGCCGAGCCCAATCTGCTGAGCGTGATCCTGGCCGTGGAAAACTCGGCCAAGCCGGTGGTGGCGGCGGTCCATTCCGTGTGTATGGGTGGTGGCCTGGAGCTGGCGCTCGGTTGCCATTACCGCATCGCCGCCCCCGGCTGCAATGTGGCCCTGCCTGAAGTCAAACTCGGGCTGATCCCCGGGGCCGGCGGCACGCAGCGCCTGCCGCGCGCGCTCGGTGTGGAGCCCGCGCTGAACATGATTGTCAGCGGCGAACCGGTCAAGAGCGAACTGCTGGCCCAGATCCCGGGCCAGAAGCTGTTTGACAAGATGGCGGCGTCTGCCGGGTCGCTGGCTGAAGAGGCGCTGGCCTATGCGCAAGCGGTGTCCGACACCCGGCCCCTGCCACTGGTACGCAATCTGCCGTGCAAACATCCGAACGGCGATGCCTACTTCCAGTTTGCACGCAACATGGTCAAGGGCATGGCGAAAAACTTCCCGGCGCCGGGCAGGTGTGTGGACGCGGTGGAGTCAGCCACGAAGAAAAAATTCGACGAGGGCATGGTTTTTGAGCGCGAAATTTTCACCGCCCTGATGTTCACGCCGGAAAGCCGCGCCTTGCGTCACATTTTCATGGCCGAACGTGCCGCTTCGAAAATTCCGGACGTGCCGGAAGACACCCCGAAGCGCGACATCCAGTCCATCGCCGTCATTGGCGCCGGCACCATGGGTGGTGGCATTGCGATGAACTTCCTGAACGCCAGCATTCCGGTGAAGATGCTGGAGATGAAGCAGGAAGCGCTGGACAAGGGCATTGGCATCATCCGCAAAAACTACGAAGCCCAGGTGAAGAAGGGCAAGCTCAAGCAGGACAAATACGAGCAGCGCATGAGCCTCTTGAGCACCACGCTGAGCTACGACGACCTCAAAGATGCCGACATGGTGATTGAGGCCGTGTTCGAGGAAATGGGCGTCAAGGAGAAAGTTTTCAAGGAACTGGACCGGGTCATGAAACCCGGCGCCATCCTGGCGTCCAACACCTCCACGCTGGATGTCAACCAGATCGCGGCTTTCACCAAGCGCCCGCAGGACGTGGTGGGCATGCACTTTTTCAGCCCGGCCAACGTCATGAAGCTGCTGGAAGTGGTGCGCGGTGAAAAAACCGCCAAAGACGTGCTGGCCACGGTGATGGCCGTCAGCAAGAAGATCCGCAAGACGGCTGTGGTGTCCGGTGTGTGTGACGGTTTCATCGGCAACCGCATGATCGAGCAGTACGGCCGCCAGGGCGGTTTTCTGCTCGACGAAGGTTGCACGCCCGCGCAGGTGGACAAGGCGATGGAGAAGTTCGGCATGGCCATGGGCCCGTTCCGCATGGGCGACCTGGCCGGCAACGACATTGGCTGGGCCATCCGCAAGCGCCGCTACCAGGAAAAACCAGGCATGAAGTACAGCAAGACAGCCGACCTGCTGTGCGAGAAGGGACGTTTTGGCCAGAAAACCGGCGCGGGCTGGTACGACTACATCCCCGGCAAGCGCGATGCCATTCCGAATGCCGAGGTCGTCAAGATGATTGAAGACCATCGCACGGCGCTGGGCATCGCGCCGCGCAAGATTTCCGACGATGAGATTGTTCAGCGCCTGGTGTATGCACTGGTCAATGAAGCGGCGCACATCCTGGAAGAAGGCATTGCCTCCAGAGCCAGCGACATCGACATGGTCTACCTGATGGGTTATGGTTTTCCGATCTACCGTGGCGGCCCCATGAATTACGCCGACCAGGTCGGCCTGTTCAATGTGGTGCAAAGCATGCAGCGTTTTGCACAGAACCCGCTGGATGACGCGGCATTCTGGCAGCCCGCACCTTTGCTGGCCAAACTTGCAGCCGAAGGCAAGTCCTTCAACTAACCCCCCCATTTTCCGGAGATTCACATGACTTCAGCCGTAATTGTTTCCACCGCCCGCACCCCCCTGGCCAAAAGCTGGAAGGGTTCCTTCAACATGACCCATGGCGCCACCCTCGGTGGCCACGCGATTGAACACGCGATCCAGCGCGCCGGCATCGAAGCCGGCGAGGTCGAGGACGTGATCATGGGCTGCGCCAACCCGGAAGGCGCGACGGGCGCCAACATCGCGCGCCAGGCCGCCCTGCGCGCCGGCTGCCCGATCACCGTCTCTGGGGTCACGGTCAACCGTTTTTGTTCTTCGGGCCTGCAGACCATTGCGCTGGCTGCCCAGCGTGTGATTGCCGGCGAAGCCGACATTTATGTGGCCGGTGGCGTGGAAAGCATTTCCTGCGTGCAACAGGAAATGAACACCCACATGCTGGCTGACTCCTGGCTGATGAAAAACAAGCCCGAAATTTACTGGAACATGCTGCAGACCGCCGAGCAGGTCGCCAAGCGCTACGGCATCTCGCGCGAGCAGATGGACGAATACGGCGCGGCCAGCCAGCAAAAAGCCTCCGCCGCGCTGGCCGCCGGCCTGTTTGACGCCGAGATTGCGCCCATCACCGTCACCATGGGTGTGGCCGATGCGGTCATGGGCCTGACCACCAAACAGGTCACGGTCAGCAAGGACGAAGGCATTCGTGAAGGCACGACCAAGGAAGGCATCAGCGGCATCAAGCCGGCGATTCCCGGCGGTGTGATCTCGGCCGGCAATGCCAGCCAGTTCTCCGACGGTGGCGGTGCCGTGGTGGTGATGAACGAGACCGTGGCCGAGAAAAAAGGCCTGAAACCCCTGGGCCGTTTCCTCGGTTTTGCGGTGGCAGGCTGTGAACCAGACGAAATGGGCATTGGCCCGGTGTACGCCATCCCAAAGGTGCTGGCGCGCCTGGGCCTGAAGGTCAGCGACATCGACCTGTGGGAACTCAATGAAGCGTTTGCGGTGCAGGTGATTTACTGCCGCGACAAGCTGAGCATCCCCATGGACAAGCTCAACGTCAACGGCGGTGCGATTGCCGTGGGCCATCCTTACGGCGTCAGCGGCCAGCGCCTGACCGGCCACGCCTTGATCGAAGGCAAGCGCCGCGGCGCCAAACGGGTCTGCGTGACCATGTGTATTGGCGGCGGCATGGGTGCTGCGGGCATCTTCGAAGTGTTGTAGAACGACGGTCTGTCACTCTGAACCCCGGCTGTCATTGCGGACTTGATCCGCAATCCATGTCACGCTGATCGAGGCCAAGCGGGACGCCACCATGGATGCCGGATCGAGTCCGGCATGACAGATCAATTCAGCATGGAGCCACGCCCGCTTCGATAGCCAGGAGAAATCTTCCATGTCTCTGCGTCCCACCCTCGATTTCCTGCTCTATAACTGGCTCAACGCCGAGTCGCTGAACCAGCGCGAACGTTTCGCCGACCATTCACGCGAAACCTTTGACGCGGTGTTTGACACCTGCGAACGTATTGCGCGCGAAAAGTACGCACCGTTCAACCGGCTGGTTGACACCCAGGAGCCGCATTTCGACGGCGAAAAAGTCATACTGCCGCAAGCCACCCATGAGGCCAACAAGGCCTATGCCGGCTCCGGCATGCTCAGCGCCGCGCAGGACTACGACGAAGGCGGCATGCAGCTGCCCTACACCATCGAGGCGGCAGCCAACTGCTTTTTTGCCATGGCCTCGGTCAGCATGGGCTCCAGCCTGCTGACCAAGGGCAATGCCAACCTGTTGCTGGTGCACGGCACAGAGGCGCAGAAGGCCGTGTTTGCGCGCAACGAGTTCGCCGGGCGTTTCTCGGGCACCATGTGCCTGAGCGAGCCGCAGGCCGGTTCCTCGCTGAGCGACATCACGACACGCGCCGTGCCCGACGGCGCCGACTTTGAGGCCGAACCTCTGGGACCGCGCTACCGCCTCAAGGGCAACAAGATGTGGATATCGGCCGGTGAACACGAGCTGACCGAAAACATCATCCACCTGGTGCTGGCCAAAATTCCGGGGCCGGATGGCAAGCTGATCCCCGGCACCCGTGGCATATCGCTGTTTATCGTGCCGAAAAAAATGGTGGACAGCGATGGCCAGTTGACCGGTGTACGCAACGATGTCGCGCTGGCCGGGCTGAACCACAAGCTGGGCTGGCGCGGCACCACCAACACCCTGCTGAACTTTGGCGAAGGCAAATACCCCGTGGACGGAGAGGCGGGAGCCGTCGGTTACCTGGTTGGCAAGCCGCACGAGGGCCTGCGCTGCATGTTCCACATGATGAATGAGGCGCGCATTGGCGTCGGCACGGCGGCGGTCATGCTGGGCATGGCCGGGTATTACGCTTCGCTCGATTACGCCAAAAACCGGCCGCAGGGCAGGCCGGTCGGACCGGCGGGGAAAGATTCAGCCCAGCCCCAGGTGCGCATCATTGAACACGCCGATGTCAAACGTATGTTGCTCGCGCAAAAAGCGTACTGCGAAGGCGCGCTGGCGCTGGAGCTGTACTGCGCGCGCCTGGTGGACGAGCAGCACACGGCCGAGGCGCAGGCCGCCGATGAGGCTCGCCTGCTGCTGGAGGTGCTGACGCCGATTGCCAAAAGCTGGCCCAGCGAGTGGTGCCTGGAGGCCAACTCGCTGGCGATCCAGATCCACGGCGGCTACGGCTACACGCGCGACTTCCCGGTCGAGCAGTACTGGCGTGACAACCGGCTGAACATGATTCACGAGGGCACCCACGGCATCCAGGCCACCGACCTGCTGGGCCGCAAGGTGCTGATGGAAGGCGGCAAAGGCCTGGCGCTGCTGGCGGCCCGCATCAACGCCACCATTGAGCGCGCGATCCAGGCGCCCGAATTGGCGGTCCATGCCAACGCGCTGGGTCAGGCCCTGCAACAGGTGGGGGCGACGACCAAAGCCGCCTGGGCCACGGGCAACCCCACCGACGCATTGGCCAACGCCGTCCCTTACATGCAGGGGTTTGGCCACACCGTGCTGGCCTGGATCTGGCTGGACGTGGCGCTGGCGGCCTTGCCGGCCGACGCCACCAAATCCATGGCCGTGACCGCCGGCAAGCTCGGAGCCTTGCGTTACTTTTACCATTATGAATTGCCTAAAATCGATGCATGGTTCAAAGTGGTGGCAGCCCGCGACCTGACTTGTGCCGACTTGCCGGAGGAGGCTTTCTGATGGGTTTTTTCAAGGAGTCGACCAGCAGCACCTCCAGCAAGGCGATCACCCGCCTGCAGCAGCTGATCTGGGTCCTGATCTACGGCGGGCTGCTCACGCTGGTGCTGGGCCTGTCGGTGCAGCGCGCCGACGATGCGCTGGGCTGGTCCCTGGTGGCCGGCGGCGCTGTGGTGGCGGCGCTTGGTTTTGCACTGATTTATGTTCGCTCACGCCTGACCGCAGGCGACTGAGACGTCCACCGCGCGACAGCCGCAGTGGCTGCATTGCGCGACACTGCCTTCACATTTCCACGCTACACGGAGCAAGCAACATGACACGAACCATCCAGCAACTTTTTGACCTCAGCGGAAAAACCGCGCTGGTCACCGGCGGCTCCCGCGGACTGGGCCTGCAACTGGCGCAGGCGCTGGGCGAAGCCGGCGCAAAAATCATGCTGAGCTCGCGCAAGGCCGAAGACCTCGAAGAGTCGGCCGCCACGCTGAAGGCCGCCGGTATTGCGGTGGACTGGATTGCCGCCGATTGCTCGAAAGAGGCCGACATCCGCGGCCTGGCCGACGAGACCATCAAGCGCCTCGGCCATGTGGACATCCTGGTCAACAATGCCGGCGCCGCCTGGGGCGCACCGGCCGAAGACCACCCGGTCGAAGCCTGGGACAAGGTCATGAACCTCAACATCCGCGGCTACTTCATCCTGAGCCAGCACATCGCCAAACACAGCATGATTGCGCGCCGCTCCGGCCGCATCATCAACGTGGCATCGATTGCCGGCCTGGGCGGCAACCCGCCCGAGATGACCACCGTGGCCTACAACACCTCCAAGGGAGCGGTCATCAATTTCACGCGCGCACTTGGCTGCGAATGGGGCAAATACAACATCACGGTCAACGCCATTTGCCCGGGCTTCTTCCCAAGCAAAATGACGGTGGGCACCCTCAAGGCCATGGGCGAGGAAAAACTTGCCGCCCACGCGCCGCTGGGCCGGCTCGGCGATGACGAAGACCTCAAGGGCCTCTGTGTGCTTTACGCCTCCGACGCCGGCAAACACATCACCGCGCAGTGGCTGGCTGTAGACGGCGGTGTATCTTCAGTAACCGGCGGCTGATCGAGTCATGGACTTCGGCGTCGAGATTCCTTTTGTCCATCACCTCGGCTTTGAGCTGGTGCTGTTTGAAGGCGGCCATTCGCAGATCGACTACCTGCCCAAGCCGGAGCACATGAACTCGTTCCAGGTCACGCACGGCGGGGCGCTGATGACCCTGCTGGATGTGGTCATGGCGACGGCAGCCCGCAGCGCGCGCCAGGAGATGGGTGTGGTCACCATAGAGATGAAAACCAGTTTCATGCAACCGGCGCGCGGCAAGCTCAGCGGCAAGGGCCGGCTCATGCACAGCACGCCCACCATGGCCTTCACCGACGCCACCGCGTATGACGAAGACGGCAAAGCTTGCGCCCATGCCACAGGCACTTTCAAATACGTCAAACGGCTGCCTGTGGGGTCCAAAGAGGTCAGTCCGCTGAACTTCCGCATTTCCACCGATTGATCACAGGTTTTATGTCAAATCGTGCTTCAGCCCTTTATTCACGGGCGCAAGCAGCTCCCAAATAGATAGCAATAAGGATACTTTCATGCCACTCAATCAGCAAATCCATCTCGACAACCGCCCCACCGGTGAAGCTGTCGCTGCCAACTTCAAGCTGGTCAGCAGTGACACAGCCGCGCTGCAGGACGGCCAGGTGCTGGTGCGCCACCACTACATGAGCCTGGACCCCTATATGCGTGGCCGCATGAACGACGCCAAGAGTTATGCCCAGCCACAGGCCTTGGGCCAGGTCATGGGCGGCGGCACCGCCGGCGAGGTGGTCGAGTCCAGGAACCCCAAGTTCGCTGTCGGCGACAAGGTGGTGGGCATGGGCGGCTGGCAGGAGTACAGCGTGGTCGATGCGAACCAGCCCGGCGCACTGCGCAAGGTGGACACCACCCATGTGCCGCTGTCGCATTACCTGGGCGCCGTCGGCATGCCGGGCGTCACCGCCTGGTACGGCCTGGTGAAGATCATCGAGCCCAAAGCCGGGCAGACGGTGGTGATCAGCGCCGCCACCGGAGCCGTGGGCAGTGCCTTTGGCGCCCTGGCGAAGGCGCGCGGCTGCCGCGCCGTCGGTATTGCCGGCGGACCCGACAAATGCAAATACGCGGTAGAGGAGCTCGGCTTCGACGTTTGCATCGACTACAAAGAGCACAAGGACGCCGCTTCGTTGTCCAAGGCGCTCAAGCAAGCCTGCCCGGACGGCATCGACGGCTATTTTGAAAACGTCGGTGGCATGATCCTGGACGCCGTGCTGAGCCGCATGAACGCCTTCGGCCGCATCGCCCTGTGCGGCATGATCGCCGGCTACGACGGCCAGCCGCTGCCCATGGCTTACCCGCAGCTGATCCTGACCAATCGCCTGAAGATACAGGGTTTCATCGTCAGCGAACACATGGAAGTCTGGCCCGAGGCCCTGAAAGAGCTGGGCACGCTGGTAGCCACCGGAAAACTCAAACCGCGCGAGACCATTGCGCAGGGCATCGCCGCAGCGCCGGAAGCCTTCCTCGGTTTGCTCAAGGGCAAAAATTTCGGCAAGCAGTTGGTGAAACTGATTTAAATCAGCCAATGCGCGGCCGAAAGGATGTGCACATGACCCACGAAGTCTTCAACCAGCCCGAAGCGCTGGTCGGCTACAACCTCTTCGACAGCAACCGCGGTCTGCGCGATGCGCTGAAGTTCAATGCGCCGCAGCTGGCGACGGCGGAGCTCAGCGTGCTGGGTGCCAGCCTGGGCAGTGCGGAGATGCAAACCCATGCGCGCCTGGCCAACACCCACACACCGCAGTTGCACAGCCACGACCGCTTCGGCCGGCGCGTGGACCAGGTGGAGTTTCACCCGAGTTATCACGCGCTGATGAAGCTGGCCACCAGTGCGGGATTACATGGCACGCCATGGGCCGGCGGGAGCACCTCACCGCATGTGCTGCGCGCTGCCGGCTTCATGCTGTTCACCGAGCTCGAGCCCTCCATCCTGTGCCCGATTTCCATGACCTACGCGGTGACGCCGGCGCTGCGCAGCAATGCGGCGCTCCATGCCGAGTGGGCCTCCAAGCTCACCGCCCGCGCCTACGACCCGGCGCTCAGGCTTTTCTCCGGCAAAGCCGGCGTGACCATGGGCATGGGCATGACGGAAAAGCAGGGCGGCTCTGACGTGCGCGCCAACACGACGCAGGCCGTGGCGGACGGCAGCGACGCCTGGGGCCAGCGCTTTCGCCTGACCGGCCACAAGTGGTTTTTCTCGGCGCCCATGTGTGACGCTTTCCTGGTGCTGGCGCAGGCGCCCGCAGGGTTGAGCTGTTTCTTCCTGCCGCGCGTGTTGCCGGGCACGGACGGCCCCTCCGGTAGCGGGCAGCTCAACGCGATTCACATCCAGCGCCTCAAAGACAAACTGGGCAACAAGGCCAACGCGAGTTCCGAAGTTGAATTTCATGGCGCCAGCGCCTGGCTGATCGGCGAGGAAGGCCGCGGCGTGCCGCAAATCCTCGAGATGGGCACCATGACGCGCCTCGACTGCGCGCTCGGCACCAGCGGCCTGATGCGCCAGGCCCTGAGCATTGCCCTGAACCACTGCGCCCAGCGCCAGGCCTTTGGCAAAGCCCTGATCGAGCAGCCGTTGATGCGCAATGTGCTGGCCGACCTGGCACTGGAATCCGAAGCCGCCACCGCGCTGTCCATACGCCTGGCCCGTGCTTTTGACCACAGCGGCGATGCGCATGAGCAGGCCATGGCGCGCCTGCTGACGCCGGTCGCCAAGTTCTGGATCTGCAAACGCGGCAGCCACTTTGCCCAGGAAGCGATGGAATGCCTCGGAGGCAACGGCTACGTGGAAGAGGGCGGCGAAGGCATCATGGCGCGCATCTACCGCGAAATGCCGCTCAATTCGATCTGGGAAGGCGCCGGCAACATCATGGCGCTGGACCTGCTGCGCGCGCTGCGCAAGGCCGATGCAGGCGCCGCACTGGCGCACGAGCTGGCACCGGCCAAAGGCGCACATCCCGCACTGGACCGCCTTGCCGCCGCACTGCCAACCCGCGTGGAAGAGATGGCGACCGAAATCGAAGCGCGCCGGCTGGCGCAGGACGTGGCACTCGCGGTGCAGGCGGCTCTGCTGTACCAAACTGCGCCTGCGCCGGTGTTCGGTGCTTTCTGCGATTCCCGCCTGGCTGGCAACTGGGGCCAGGCCTTCGGCACGCTGGGAGCCGGTACAGACTTTGATGCCTTGATAACCCGTGCCATGCCGCACTGAAAACTGCAGGAGATACCATGGCCGAGCTGATTCTTCACCACTACCCGACATCCCCCTTCTCGGAAAAAATCCGCCTCATCCTCGGCTACAAACAGCTGGCCTGGAAATCGGTGCTTATTCCCAGCATCATGCCGAAACCGGATGTGCTGGCACTGACCGGTGGTTACCGCAAGACGCCGTTCCTGCAGGTAGGTGCCGACATTTATTGCGACAGCGCGCTGATTGCCGATGTGCTCGAACACCTGCAGGCAAGGCCCTCGATCTACCCCGAACCCGGCAAGGGCCTGGCGCGCACTATCGCGCAGTGGGCCGACAGCACCTTGTTCTGGGCCGCCATGGCGCACAACCTCGGGCCCAAGGGCGCAGCCCACATGTTTGCCGGTGCGCCGCCCGAAGCGGCCCGGGCCTTTGGTGAAGACCGCAAGGCCATGAGCGCCGGCATGCTGCGGCTGCGCCCGGCCGACGCAGCGGCGGCCTACAAGTCCTACCTGCGGCGTCTGTCGGACATGCTCGACGACCAGCCTTTTTTGCTCGGCCAGGTGCCGTGTATTGCCGACTTTTCGGCCTACCACCCGCTGTGGTTCACGCGCGTGCGCACACCGGTGGTGGCCGACATCCTGCAGCTCACGCCCGCTGTGCTGGACTGGATGGACCGCATGGCCGCCATAGGCCAGGGCACGACGCAAAAGTTTGACGCCGCCAGCGCCATTGCCGTGGCGGCAGCGGCGCAACCCACGCGGGTCGGCCACGGCCTGCTGACGGACAGCACCTTCCAGGACGAACACGGCATTCCGCTCGGTAGCCGCGTCACGGTCACGGCCGAAAGCTTCGGGCCGGAGCCGACCGAGGGTGAACTGATGGCCGCCACCCGCACCCACTACACCCTGAGCCGCAGTGACGACAGGGTTGGCAAGGTGCATGTGCATTTCCCGCGCATCGGCTACGCGCTGAAAGCCGTCGCACCGGCATGAGCGGGCTGGACTGGCGGGCCGTGCCCTTTGATGCCCTGACTGCCTCCGAGTTGTATGCGGTCCTGCAGTTGCGCACCGAGGTGTTTGTGATCGAGCAGGACTGTGCCTACCAGGACATGGACGGCGCCGACCACGCGGCCGTGCACCTGCTGGGCAGCGTCGATGGTGAACTGGTGGCTTATGCGCGCTGTTTTCCGCCCGGCGTGAAATTTGCCGAGGCCAGCATAGGGCGGGTCATCACCCGGCAGGACACGCGCGGCCTGGGCATGGGCCATGAACTGATGCGCCAGGCGATGGCCTGCGTGTTTCAGCGCTGGGGCCCGCAGCCGATACGGATTGGCGCGCAGGCACGCCTGGACAGGTTTTACCAGCAGCACGGATTTTCAACTCAGGGCGAGCCGTATATCGAAGACGGCATTCCCCATATCGAGATGCTGCGCCCCATTTCATTTCAGGAGTAATTGATGATCAGCAATTTCAAAGGCAAAACAGCGGTCCTCACCGGTGCCGGCTCCGGCTTTGGGCTGGAGTGTGCCCGCATTGGCGCGCGCCTCGGCATGAACCTGGTACTGGCCGATGTGCAGCAGGATGCACTCGACAAGGCAGTGGCCGAAATATCAGCCACCGGCGCGCAGGTGCTGGCTTTCCGGCTGGATGTCTCCAAAGCCGCCGAGGTCGAGGCACTGGGCGCGGCAGTGCTGGCGCGTTTCGGTGCGCCGCATTTTGTCTTCAACAACGCCGGCGTTGGTGCCGGTGGCCTGATCTGGGAAAACACCCTGAAAGACTGGGAATGGGTGATAGGTGTTAACCTGATGGGCGTGGCCCACGGCGTGCGCGTGTTCACCCCCATGATGCTGGACGCCGCCAAAAAAGATCCGGCCTGGCAAGGCCACATCGTCAACACCGCCAGCATGGCCGGGCTGCTCAATGCGCCCAACATGGGCATTTACAACGTCAGCAAACATGCGGTGGTCAGCATGAGCGAAACCCTGTACCAGGACCTGGCGCTGGTCACCGACCAGATCAGCGCCTCGGTGCTCTGCCCCTTCTTTGTACCGACCGGCATCAGCCAGAGCCAGCGCAACCGGCCCGACGATCTGCCGGCCGCCAAACCGACCAGAAGCCAGTTGATAGGCCAGGCCATGAGCGACAAGGCCGTGGGCTCCGGCAAGGTCACGGCGGCCGATGTGGCGCAAAAAGTGTTTGACGCGGTGGCTGCCAACCAGTTTTACATTTACAGCCACCCGAAGGCGATTGGCTCTGTGCAGACACGGCTGGAGGACATCCTGCAGGCGCGCAATCCCACCAGCCCGTTTGCGCACAAACCAGAGCTCGGTGTGGAGCTCAAAAAGGCCTTGCGCGAGGCTTGAACCCAGGTGCCCGCGCATCCCCCAATTGGGGGATGCGGGGCAGAGGGTGCGGGTCTATTCTTTTTCTCCTGTGACTCACCCGTTGAGGAGAAGCCCATGAAACCCGTCGTTCATCCGTGGAAGGTGTTGTTATGGCTTGTGCTGGCCAGCCCGGTCCTGGCGCTGGCCCAGGCGACAGGCCCGTCCGGATTCACCAAGAAAAAGTTTGACAGCGTGAACTCGGTACCTGGCCTGCACTCAGACAGTCCCATGGCCAGTGTGCCTGCCTCCGCTGGCAACCAGGTGGCATGGCCTTCCTGCAGCAAGCAAACCGCACTGATTGCAGAACTCGAAAAAACCGTGGTGCTGCAAGGCGAGCGCATCAAGGAGCTCGAAACCGCCGTCAAGCTTGCCAGCAAGGGAGGCAAGTGATGAGCCAGACCATTGCCGAGCAACTTCAGGCCCAGACCGCCAGACTGCCAGCGGCTCGGGCCGCTGTCACGGAACAGGCGGCGGACGCCTCATCTGGCAAGCTACCCTGGTGGTCGGTGACCGATGCGATGACGATCAGCGCGTCGATTTTGCTGTTTGGCCTTCTGGTGATGATGCTCGCCACCTGGGCGCTGCGCCATGGCATCGCCGCCGGGCTGGTGCTGCGCCTGTTTGGCATGCTCACCATCATTGTGCTGGCGGTGTTTCTGGTGGTTGCCGGTTATGACAGCCAGCAGATTGCGCCGGTGACCGGCCTGCTCGGCACATTGGCCGGTTACCTGGTCGGCCGCAGTGTGCAGGAGCAGCCCAGGGTTTAAGGCCGCCCTATTTGCGGCCCACGGCGTTCAGCAAATCGCCCAGCGCCACGATGCGGCCATGCAGCGGCAGGATGCGTTCGACGACCAGTTTGTTCTGCTCGATGTTCTGCACCAGATTCACATGGTTGGCATTGGGCTGGGCCGGCGCCGGCGTGTTGGGCGCAGCCGGGGTGTAGGCATCGGCCTCAATCAGGATTTTTTCTGCCGGCAGGTAGACCATCAAAAACCCCTGGGCATGCACGCTGCCCTGAATCTCGTGGATTTCCACGGTGCGCACGCCGTCGTTCAGCACACGCTTGCCGCTGACACCTTCCACACTGGCATGACGTCCTGAGCGGGCCAGGGCGTCGGGCCGGATGCGGTTGGCATTGGCCATGGTTTTGTCCCACCATGCTTTGGCGTTGGCGCTGGTGAGCAGCGTCGCGCCCTCGGCCACCGCGGTGCGCAGGCCGCCGGCGTGGTCAAAGTGGTGGTGCGAGTTGACAACATAACGCAGCGGTTTGCCCGGCAGCAGTTGACGCGCCTGTGCCAGCACTGCGCCGGCGCGCCCGTCGTACAGCGGGGACTCCACCAGCACGGCGTAGTCCTTCATTTCGATCAGCACGCTGTTGTGGGAACCACCGGCGAGAAACCAGACACCTTCGGCGGCTTTCTCAACCGCCACACGTTCGGCAAACTGGCGTACCAGCTCAGGCGCTGCCAGATCCGCCGCGACATTGACCAGCACCTCGCTGACCTGCAGGTCCAGAATGTCCGAGCCACCCATGGTTTGGCGCATGCGGCCGGGGAACTTCACACCACCATGGTCGCGGTAACCTGAAAAAACAATGACAGAGTCGGTATCGCCCATCACCGCATTGGGCTGTCGCGAATCGATGCGCTCGACCAGGTTGTCGGCATTGACATAAGCCGTGGCCTCAAACCAGCCCGGCTCGGTGAAGCTCAGGGTGGTATAGCTCTTGCCGTCCACGCTGCGGGTGCCGGCCGTGGCCTTGTTTTTCAGCGCCGCCTTGAGCACGCCATGCGGCGTGGTCCATAGGTCGTGGATGCGTGTATCCAGCGCGAGCGGCGACGCGACAGGCGCGGGGCCCACCATGTTCCAGGCCCAGCCAGCCTGCAACATGGCCACGCTGCGCTGCTCGCCCAGCCCCATCAATGGCAGGGCGCCGCCGCCCGAAGGCTCGGCCCGTGAGACGGTGGCCTCTTGCCGCATCGCGCCGCTGGCGTAGTCCACCAGGCGCGAAAAGCTGCTCACCGTGATTTTGGGCCAGGGCATGCCCGGTTGCCAGGCCTGACCGAAGGTGGCGCCCGTGCCGCTGCCGGAAAAACGCAGGGTCTGGATACCCGCGCCGCCCATGGCGGCTTCGGCCCGCTGGATGACGGCAACGGGGTCTGGCGGCGGCAGACTGGCACAGCCGGACAACACAAAAATTCCGCCCGCCAGACAAGCGGCCCAGGGCAGGGCCGTCAGGCGCAAATAGGTGTTCATGAAAGGCTCCGATCAGTATGGGGCGTGCAAAAACAGCCAGCTTAGGGCCGCAGCGCAGCCGGTCGCAGCGGCAATACCCTGAGAGATAAGGCAGGCCAGGCGGGAACTTTTCCTTGCATTCCCAGGTGTCAACCAGCTTTTACGGCCTGCGCGCCCTGACCCGGAAACTTCCATAATCTGCGCATGGCAGCGCCGGTTTCATTTCTTCCGCTTTCCGGGCAAGGGTATTCATGCTGACCGCCACCGCCCTGTGGACCGGCCCGATAGAGGTCGTGGACTACCGCTGCAACACGGGTCCCGATGCCCGGCCTTTCACCGAGGTGCACAGCGGCTACTCGGTGTCGTATGTGCGCAAGGGCAGCTTTGGCTACCGGGTGCGTGGTGAGTGTTATGAGCTGGTGGCCGGCTCGGTGCTGGTGGGCCAGCCTGGCGACGAGTTCATGTGCACGCACGAGCACCATGTGTGCGGCGACGAGTGCCTGGCTTTTCATCTCCCGCCGGACTTTGTCGAGCTGATAGGCGGCGATGTTGACACCTGGCGCAGCGCTGGCCTGCCGCCTTTGCCCGAACTCATGGTGTTGGGCGAGCTCGCGCAGGCGGCGGCCGGCCAACGCAGCGATGTGGGCCTGGACGAAGCCGGCCTGTGTTTCGCTTCGCGTTTTGTGGAGGTGGTGACAGGCCGCAGGCCAGGGCCGCAGCACGCTACCGCCAAAGACCGCCGGCGTGCGGTGGAAGCAGCGATGTGGATCCAGGCCCATTCGCAGCAGGACATTGCCCTGGACCACGCCGCCAGCCAGGCGGGACTGAGCGCGTTTCACTTCCTGCGGCTGTTCTCGCGCGTGCTTGGCGTCTCGCCGCACCAGTATCTGGTGCGCTCCCGGCTGCGCCACGCGGCGCGGCTGCTGGCCGATGGCGACAGGGCTGTCACAGATGTGGCGCTGGACGTTGGTTTTGCCGACCTCAGCAACTTTGTGCGTACCTTTCACCGCGCGGCCGGCGTCTCGCCGCGTGTCTTCCGCCAGGTCGCGCGCAAAGGCCTGAAAGAAAAGCGCAAGATTCTCCAAGACCGCCTGGCCGCACTGCTCGATGATGACCGCTTGACTCACTCTTCAAGCAGGAAATCACCATGTACGACCACCTTGGTTTAAAGGTCAAGGACCTCGCAGCCAGCATCCGTTTTTACGAAGCCGCACTGGCTCCGCTGGGCCATGTGCTGGGCTCGCACGACGACAGCTACGCCGGCATAGGCCCGGCCGAGGCGCCGGCCTTGTGGCTTTACGCATCCCCAAAGGCCCAGGGCCCGGGCACCCACATCGCCTTCCGTGCCGCCAGCCACAAAGCCGTCGATGCTTTTTACCAGGCGGGACTGAAGGCCGGTGCCAGCGACAACGGCGGACCTGGCCCGCGTCCGGATTACAGCCCGACCTACTACGCGGCCTTCCTGATCGACCCCGACGGCAACAACGTCGAAGCCGTCTGCCCTTGAGGCCGGGGCACAGGACACAGCCCGCCTGCGGGGCTTCGCCGGCCTCAGGCGGGCTGAAGTGCAAACGTCACCTTGACGGCAGACGCTGCCTGCGTCCGTCCAGCAGGACGCGCCGCGGCAACCGCGGGTGCTACCACCAGGCTGAGAGACGATGGTTGCAATGCATAGATCAGCGCGCGGCGGTGTTCCGTGGTCAGGAAGCTGCCGCCCGCGTCGATCACGATATCGCGCGGATCATCATCGAGCGTCACCCACAGGCTGCCTTCATGGCAAAGGATTTGCACGCCGGCGGCGTCGGACACACTGAACATCGCCTGGTGGGCAAGGGTCAGGGCAAAGGGGCTTGAATCGTTCAGCATGGCAGGCCTTCCTTTCGGTTTCACATTCGGTATGGAAATGAATATACTGGCCGGCCCCAGAGTGTTCAAACGTTCATTTGGAATCTTTCGCATGCCCCAGCCGAATGTGAAGTCAGCATCACCCGTGGTCCTTCCCCATGCGATCCGCCGCAGTGAACTGCCACGGCTGGAACTGCTGCACAGCTTTGAAGCGGCTGCGCGGACCTTGAGTTTCACGCATGCGGCCGCCGAGCTTTTCCTCACGCAATCGGCCGTCAGCCGGCAGATCCAGCAGATCGAGGCTGGCCTGGGCGTGGCCTTGTTTGAAAGGCGGCACCGCGCACTCGCGCTGACCGATGCCGGCAAGGTCATGCAGCGCGCTGTCAGTGATTGTCTGGAGCGCCTGCGTGATGCCACCGCCAGCGTGCGTGCCAGAACGACCGCGCGGCAGGTGGCGATCACGACCACGCCGGGTTTCGCCTCGCTCTGGCTGATTCCGCGGCTGGCGCGTTTCACTGCCACACACCCCGGGGTCGAGGTGCGTATCTCCGCCACCCTGGAAGTGCTGGACCTGGAGCGAAGCGGCATCGACGTCTCGGTCCGCCTGAGGACCATCGAGCATGCGGTGGGCAGTGCCCTGTTCGAGGAAACCGTCACCCCCGTGTGCTCACCGCTGCTGTTGAAGAACCGCGCCTTGCCTTTGAAAAAACCGGCAGACCTGGCAGGCCACACCCTGCTGGCCAACGACGTGCCCCAGGGCCAGCCGCTGACCATGGACTGGGAGCCCTGGTTCCGGGTCATGGGCCTGCCCGACGTGCGCATGAAAAACACCTTGCGGTTTTCGCAGTACTCCGATGTGGTGGCCGCAGCGGTGGCCGGGCAGGGCGTGGCGATTGGCCGCCTGCCGCTTCTGGCGGAGCTGCTGCGTGACGGCAGACTGGTAGCTCCGTTCAGCGGGGCGGTGTCCCGGTTCGGCTACTTTGTGAATATTGCACCGCGTTCGGCCGGTAACAGCGATGCGCAGGATTTCATCCGCTGGCTGATAGCGGAAGCCGAAGACGCAAAGATCGTCTGCGCGTAAAACAGGCCCTAGCGGTACTTCGCCGCCGAGATGAACTCCGAAAACGTTTCGCACCAGACCAGCACCGTGGTGTACGCGCTGATGTCCACGCCATCGGGCACGGGCACGACGAAGTTTTCAAAAGTCTTGATGTCACCGATACGCAGGGATTGCTTTTTGAGCTTGAGGAACTGCGCTTCGTTTTCCACAAACGCGGGCACCAGGTAGAGCTTGTAGTCGGGCCCTGGCGAGACCTTGCCCATCAGCGCGATGGCCTGCCGGCCCACCGAGACCTCGCCTTCGCCCCAATGCAGCAAATCGCTGCCGGCCAGGTCGCGGCGGAAAGTGCCGCGGTAGTCGGACTGGCCGGCCAGCGCCTGGACGCTGGCCAGCGACGGTGGCACGGGTGCGGTCAGTATGGGCAGGAGGTAAATGCCGAGCGCAAAACCAGCCAGCAAGACCAGCGTGTGCGAGAGCAGCAGCCAGCTTTTTTTCATGGGGCGTCCGCTGCCATGGATGCCGTTCAGCCCTGGCACTGCAGGCTCAGGGCCTGCAGGGTCTTGCCGTTTTGCGGGTCAAACACCACCAGATTGACCTGGCGCTCATGGCCGGGCGTGGCTGCAATGCTGCGAAACACCAGTTTTTGCGGCGTGACGCCCGCATTTTTGTACTCGCCGGCCTGGGTGTACTGGCGCACCACAAAATCATGTTTGAGGAATTCACCGGCGTTTTCGCCGGCCTTGACTTTGGAGTTGTGGCCGTGCTCGGTCACCGTCCAGTACGCGGCCCAGGCCTGAGCCGCGTCGGCGGCACCGGGCGTGATGGTGGCTTCAAACTGGTCGTCTGCCAGCCGCTTGAGCGCGATGTGGGCGCGTGCGGGTTCCCGGGCGGCGCTGATGCGTGGTTCGGCGCCGCGCCATTGCGGCCAGTCCCGGCCATTGACCACGACTTGCGGCGTGTAAATGCTGCGCAGGCGGTTTTTGTCTGCCAGTTCGCGTTGCCGCAGGGTATGGGCAGGCGCGGCAAACCGGTCCACCCAGCCGATGTAGTCCCAGTAGCCGACGTGAAAAGCCTGCACCACCAGGTCTTTGCCCTTGAGGGCAGAGGCCCATTTGTCGGCTGGCGGGCAGGAGCTGCAACCCTCGGAGGTGTAGAGCTCCAGCACCGGGGTGATCAGCCTGCCAGAACTGGCTGAACATTGGGCTTGCATGCCAAATCCGGTGGTAGCCCATGTCAGCATTGCGCAAGCAGCTATCAATTTGGAAGCGGTCGAAACCATGATCGGGGCCCTTGAGAAGCTGTAAGCCCTGTTGGTCGGCCAGACGCCGCCGTTCTTACTGGCTTTTGGTCCCGGGGTTTCTAGAGCAGCGTCGGTGTGTCGGCGCGCCGCACGCTGGTGCGCACGCCATCGCGGTTTTCCAGGCGGTCTTCGAGCTCCCCAATGTAGGCCGCCAGGGTGTTGCCCGACTGCTCGATCTTGCTGCCCAGCAGTTGCTGGGTCTGGGCCAGGCGTTCGGCCAGCACCGTGGCCTGCGCAGCTTCACGCTGCTGGGCCGCCAGGGCCTGGGCTTCCAGGTAGTGGCGCAACTCGGTAAAACGCGAGGCTTCAGCCTTATCGGCCAGCTCACGCTGGGTCGCGAGTGCGCGTGTGGTCTGGCGCATTTCCAGCAGGTGGGTGCTCTGGATGTACAGGGTGGTGGCCAGAAACACCAGCAGCACCGTCGCCAGCAATACCAGCATGACCAGTCCCAAAGGCACTTGCACCGTGGTAAAGCCAAGGCTGAGCACCGAAGTGCGGCTGAATTCGTCCACATTCAGCGCGGCAAAACCCGCAATCAGCACAATCGCAACGATCAACACAAGGGTCCGGATACGCATAGGTAGCTCCTGAGATGGGAGTTTCCATCCTAGGATGCAGGTGCCCGGCCTGTCTGTAGGAAAAAGGCCTGAATGGGGCGCAGCGGGCGTGTGGCACACTCGCCCACTTTGTCCCCCATTGCCCAAGAGCCCTTTCAAACTGACATGCAAAAAATCATTCGCCAGATCGCCTTTGAGATCAAGGTGCAGGAGCACCAGGTCAAAACCGCCATTGAACTGCTGGACGGCGGCGCCACCGTGCCGTTTATTGCGCGTTACCGCAAGGAGGTCACGGATGGCCTCGACGACATCCAGCTGCGCGAACTCGAATTTCGCCTCGGCTACCTGCGCGAGCTGCAGGAGCGGCGCGAAACCGTGCTCAAAAGCATAGACGAGCAGGGCAAGCTGACCCCCGCACTGGCCGCCGCGATTGAAGCTGCGCCCACCAAACAGGAACTTGAAGACCTGTATCTGCCCTTCAAGCAGAAACGCCGCACCAAGGGCCAGATGGCGCGCGAGGCCGGTATCGAGCCCCTGGCCGACAAACTCTTTGCCAACCCGTCGCTCGTGCCCGCGGACGAAGCGCTGGCCTTTGTCAAGGCTGAAAAAATGGAAAGTGGCGACGACTTCACCACGCTGCAGGCGGTGCTCGACGGCGTGCGTGACATCCTCAGTGAACGCTGGGCCGAGGATGCTGGCCTGCTACAGATGCTGCGGCAGTGGCTGTGGAGCGAAGGGCTGCTTTCGTCCAAACTGGTGGCCGGCAAAGACGAGAACAACACCGACAACAGCAAGTTCCGCGACTACTTCGATTACGACGAGCCTATAGGCCGCGTGCCGTCGCACCGCGCGCTGGCGGTGTTCCGCGGCCGCGCTCTGGAGATTCTCGACGCCAAGCTGCTGCTGCCGGTGCTGCCTGAAGCCGGGAAACCGAGCATCGCCGAAGGAAAAATCGCCATACACCTCGGCTGGAGCCACCAGGGCAGGGCGGCCGACGACTTGCTGCGCAAGTGTGTGGGCTGGACCTGGAAGGTCAAGTTGAGCCTGTCGATAGAGCGTGATCTGTTCACCCGCCTGCGGGAAGAGGCCGAAAAAGTCGCGATCAAGGTGTTTGCCGACAACCTGCGCGATTTGCTGCTGGCCGCGCCCGCCGGACCACGTGTGGTCATGGGCCTGGACCCCGGCATTCGCACCGGCGTCAAGGTGGCGGTGGTCGACGCCACCGGCAAGCTGGTCGAAACCTCGACGGTTTTTCCGCACGAACCGCGCAAGGACTGGGAGGGCTCGCTGCACACCCTGGCCAAACTCTGTGAGAAACACGGCGTGAACCTGATCGCCATCGGCAACGGCACGGCCAGCCGCGAAACCGACAAACTCGCCGCCGACCTGATCAAGGGCCTGGCCAAGGTCGGGCATGCCATGGAAAAGGTTGTGGTCAGCGAAGCCGGTGCCTCGGTCTATTCAGCCAGCGAATTCGCCAGCCAGGAAATGCCCGACGTGGACGTCAGCCTGCGCGGCGCCGCGAGTATTGCGCGCCGCCTGCAGGACCCGCTGGCCGAGCTCGTCAAGATTGACCCCAAGTCCATTGGCGTGGGCCAGTACCAGCATGACGTGAACCAGAGCGATTTGATGCGCAGCCTGGACACCGTGGTCGAGGACTGCGTGAACAGCGTGGGGGTGGACCTGAACACCGCGAGTGTGCCGCTGCTGGCGCGTGTTTCTGGCCTGTCCCAGACGGTGGCCAAGTCCGTGGTGCGCTGGCGCGATGCCAATGGCGCTTTTGCCAGCCGGGCCGACCTGCTGAAAGTCACCGGCCTGGGCGCCAAGACCTTTGAGCAAAGCGCCGGCTTTTTGCGCCTGCGCACCCAGGGCCCGGACAGCAACCCGCTGGACATGACCGGTGTGCACCCTGAAACCTACCCGGTGGTCGAAAAAATCATGGCGCACACCGGCAAACCGGTGGCCGAACTCATGGGCCGCGCCGAGATGCTCAAAACCCTCAAGCCCGAGCTGTTTGCCAATGAACAGTTTGGCGTCATCACCGTCACAGACATCATTGCCGAGCTCGAAAAACCCGGCCGCGACCCGCGCCCCGACTTCAAGGTCGCGCGTTTCAACGACGGTGTCGAGGACATCAAGGATTTGACAGAAGGCATGACGCTGGAAGGCACGGTCAGCAACGTCGCCGCTTTCGGCGCTTTCATCGACATCGGTGTGCACCAGGACGGCCTGGTCCATGTGAGCCAGCTGTCCAACAAGTTTGTGACCGACGCACGCGAGGTGGTGAAAACCGGCGATATCGTCAAGGTGCGCGTGACCGAGGTTGATGTGGCGCGCAAACGCATTGGGCTGACCATGAAGCTGGATGCGGCACCTGCCCGGCGTGACGGGCCGCGCGACAACCGCTTTGAAGGCGCACGGCCAGGCCAGAACGCGAATCGAGGCGGCAATTTCGGCGGCGGGCAGAACCGGGCGCCGCAGCCGGCAGCCTCCACCGCGATGGAGTCGGCCTTCAGCAAGCTGGTGGCACTGAAGAAATAGGCCGGCGTCGCCGACAAGACTGCCGGCGCGAGTTGTTCAGGTGAAAATCGCCAATTCGCCCAATGTCCACGGGCGTAAGCAGCTACCAAAAACATAGCAACTGTATTCACTCCCATGCAAGCCCTTCGCCTCTACGCCGGTCCCAAGGCGCGT
Organism: Kapaibacterium sp. (SeqCode); assembly: GCA_943370435.1. Taxonomy (GTDB): domain Bacteria; phylum Pseudomonadota; class Gammaproteobacteria; order Burkholderiales; family Burkholderiaceae_C; genus Polaromonas. The sequence goes on from CALRQX020000016.1 coordinate 37,259, forward strand.
CAGCACCTGCAAGACCAGGGCTTGCAGCCGCAGGATGTGCGCGTGGTGCCGGGCGCGGCAGGCGGGCCCAAGGGCCTGGTGCTGGGGCCGCTGGACCGCTTTATTTTTGGCGACTGGCTGACCCGCAGCACGCAGCCCGTGCATCTGGTGGGCGCCTCGATAGGCGCCTGGCGCATGGCGACTGGCTGCCTGAACAATCCCGTCAGCGCCTTTCAGCGCCTGGAAGACGACTACATCCGCCAGCAGTTTGAAGTCTTGCCGGGCCAGAAGCGGCCCAGTGCCGCACGTGTCAGCGAGCAGTTTGGCCAGAGCCTGAAAGACTTTTACGGCGGCCGGGTGCAGGAGGTGCTGCAGCATCCGCGTTACCGGTTGCACATCGTCACCTCGCGCGGGCGGCATCTGCTGGGGCGTGAACACGGCTTGCGCACGCCGCTCGGTTACCTGGGCGCGTTTTTGACCAACAGCGTGCACCGCAAGGCCATGGGCGCCTGGCTGGAGCGGGTGGTGTTTTCCAGCCACGGCGCGGCGCTGCCGTTTGGCACGGCCGACTACCGCACGCGCCAGGTGGCTCTCGATGAAGCCAACTTCAACCCGGCGCTGCAGGCCAGTTGCTCCATCCCCTTCATGCTCAAGGCGGTGCACAACATTCCCGGCGCGCCGCCCGGCGCTTACTGGGATGGCGGCATCACCGACTACCACCTGCACCTCAACTATGCTTCTGAATTGATAGCTGCTCACGTAGGGGAGGCGGGGGCTACAGGCCAGAATGACCAAAAACTTTCGGGACTGGTGCTGTACCCCCATTTTCAGAAGGCCGTGGTTCCCGGCTGGCTTGACAAAAGCCTGAAATGGCGCCACGGCGCCACGCATTTTCTCGACAACATGGTGCTGCTGGCACCCGACCCGGCCTGGATCCAAAAACTGCCCAACGGCAAACTGCCGGACCGCAATGACTTTCTGCGCTACGGCACAGATGTGCCGGGCCGCATCAAGGCCTGGGGCGCAGCGGCGGCGGCGAGCCGGCAGCTGGCTGACGAATTGCAGGACTGGCTGCTCAAGCCGGATATGGGGCGGGTGGAGGCTTTGTAAAAAAAAGGCCGCTCAACGCGCGCCGAACCTGGCATGCGACCGGGCGCGCGCACGCGCGGCTTCCACTTCCCGGTCCCTGGGGTCGGCGGTGGTCACCAGGCACTGGATCAGCTTGCGTGCGGCGACAGCCACCTCTTCAACCGCCTGCTCAAATGCCGCCTCGTTCGCCTTCGAGGGTACGCTGAAGCCGCTGAGCTTTCTGACGAACTGCAGCGAGGCGTCACGTATCTCCAGCTCTGTCGCAGGCGGCTCGAAGTTAAAAAGCGTTTTGATGTTTCTGCACATGTTGCCTCCATGAAGCAAGATTTCTGCGCACCCGCTTGACGCTCAAAGTGAGGACGCCAGCATCTCCGCATATTCCCCGGGCGTCGCAATCCGCGGATTGGTTTTGTGGCAATGGTCCGCCATCGCGCCAACGATGATCTGGTCGAACTGCCCGCGCTCAACACCCATGGCAGCCAGACCCGTTGGCAGGCCAAGGCGGGCATTCATGTCCTTGATGGCTTCCGGTATGTCGCTGCCCGAAGCCAGTCCCATGGCCTGGGCCATGCGGTTCAGCCGGTTTTCCTTCTGGATGGACTCGGCACTTGCGTTGAAGCTGACCACCGCCGGCAAAAACATCGCGTTCAGCGTGCCATGGTGCAGGCGCGGATCGACGCCGCCCAGGCTGTGGCTCAGGGAATGCACACAGCCCAGGCCTTTCTGGAAAGCCATCGCACCCTGCATGGACGCGCTCATCATGTTGAATCGGGCTTCGCGGTCGCTGCCGTCGCGGGTGGCGCGTTCGATATGCGCCCAGCCGCGTTGCAGGCCGTCCAGGCCAATGCCGTCGGCCGGCGGGTTGAAGGCTGGTGCCATGAAGGTTTCCATGCAATGCGCAATTGCGTCCATGCCGGTGGCGGCCGTCAGTTTGGCCGGCAGGCCCAGCGTCAGTTCCGGGTCGCAGATCGCGGCTTTCGGAACGATGTGCCAGGAGTGAAAACCGAGCTTGCGGTGATCGTCCAGGATGATGATGGCGCCACGCGCCACCTCGCTGCCGGTGCCGCTGGTGGTGGGTACCGCAATCAGCGGTACCGCCCGGTCGGTGATTTTCAGCGAGCCGCCTTCTATGGTGGCGTAGGTCTTGAGCGGGCCTTCGTGGGTGGCGGCAATCGCCACACCCTTGGCGCAGTCAATCGCCGAGCCGCCGCCTACCGCAATCAGGCCGTCGCAATTGTTGGCGTGGTACACGGCCACGGCGGCACGCACCGCAGCTTCGGTCGGGTTCGACGGGGTCTGGTCAAACACCGCCACCGCCATGCCGGGCAGGGCGTCGAGGGCTTTTTGCAGCACACCGGCGGCCTTCACGCCTGCGTCGGTGACGATCAGTGGTTTGGTGATGCCAACGCGTTCGCACTCCTGTTTGAGCAGCTTGACCGCACCATAGTCAAACTGGATTTGCGTCACGTAGTAAATAAAGGCCATGGGGTGTTGTCTCTTTGTAGCGTTGTACGATCTGAGGACCTTACTTTAATGGCTGGACGCGCCTTGACAAACAAGCAAACCCTGATCGCCGTCACTTGGGTGATAGCGGCGCCGGCACCGTACTTCTTGATCCGATGACACACCCCGCTGAGCCCACAGACCTGCTGACCCCGGCCATGCGCGATGTGCTGGTGCGCATGGCGCGCGCAGCGCGGCCGGCCATGCACACCCTGAGTCCGCAAGCCGCGCGTGCCGCCTATGAGGCCGGCGCCGGTATTCTGGAAATCCCGTCCCCGCAGCTGGCCCGGGTCGAAGATTTCAGCATTCCGGCGCGCGATGGTTATGACCTGCCCATGCGCCTGTACGCGCCATCCCGCGACAAGCTGCCCGTGCTGCTGTATTTCCACGGCGGCGGCTTCACGATTGGCAGCATCGCCTCACACGATGTGTTGTGCCGCCAGCTGGCCCATCTGGCCGGCTGTGCGGTGATCTCGGTGGATTACCGGCTGGCGCCCGAACACAAGTTCCCGACCGCCGCCAACGATGCCTGGGACGCACTGGCCTGGCTGTCTTTTCATGCCGATGACAAAGGTCTGGACGGCACCCGGCTGGCGGTTGGCGGCGACAGCGCCGGCGGCACGCTGGCCGCCGCGTGCGCCATTCAGGCGCGCGACATGGCCTTGCCACTGGAGCTGCAGTTGCTGATTTACCCCGGCTGCGCAGCTCAGCCCGATTCGGCTTCGCACCGGCGTTTTGCTGAGGGTTTTGTGCTGGAGGCCGCACACATAGACTTTTTCTTCAGCCAGTACCTGCGCAGCCCGGCGGATCGCGAGGACTGGCGTTTTGCGCCCTTGAACGCGCCCGATGTCGAAGGTGTGGCCCCCGCCTGGCTGGGGCTGGCCGAGTATGACCCGCTGGTCGATGAGGGCCTGGCTTATGCCGATAAACTGCGTCTGGCCGGGGTCACGGTGGACCTGGAGATTTACCGCGGCGTGACACACGAGTTCATCAAGATGGGCCGCATCATTGTCGAAGCCCGGCAGGCCCATGCCCATGCGGCGCACGCCCTGCGCCATGCATTTTTCAAATAGGCAAGAGACATGAAACGACAGGACTTCCGATTTTTCCACCGGCTGCGCGTGCGCTGGGCCGAGGTGGACATGCAAAAAATCGTCTTCAACGCGCATTACCTGATGTACTTTGACACCGCCGTGGCCGACTACTGGCGCGCGCTGGCCCTGCCTTACGAGGAGGCCATGCACCAGCTCGGCGGCGACCTGTATGTGAAAAAGGCCACGGTGGAATACCACGGCTCGGCACGGTATGACGACCAGATCGATATCGGCATCCAGTGCGCGCGCATAGGCAACTCGTCGATGTTGTTTACCGGCGCGATTTTCCGCGGCGATGCGCTCCTGATCAGCTGCGAGCTGGTTTACGTGTTTGCCGATCCGGCCACACAAACTTCCCGGCCGTTGCCGCAGGCCTTGCGCGACATCCTGACTGGCTTTGAGGCGGGTGCTGCCATGTTCAGTGTCAGAACCGGTTCCTGGGCCGAGCTGGGCAGCCATGCCGCTGCCCTCCGAACCGCCGTGTTTGTGCAGGAGCAGGGCATTCCGATGGCGATGGAGTGGGACGAGGCCGACGCCACGGCCATCCACGCCGTGGCCTACAACGGCCTGGGCCAGCCGATTGCCACCGGCCGCCTGCTGCAACACGCGCCGGGCAGCGGAAAAATCGGCCGCATGGCCGTGAACCGCGTGTTGCGCGGTGCCAGACTGGGGCGCGAGCTGCTGCAGGCGCTGATGGACCAGGCCGGGAAACGCGGCGACACCGAGGTGTTGCTGCACGCGCAGCGCAGCGCCGAAGGTTTTTACGCCCGGCTCGGTTTTGCGCCGCGCGGAGAACCGTTTGACGAGGTCGGGATTCCGCACATCGAGATGGTGCGCACGCTCGGTCCGCGCTAGCTTTTAGGTCATTGCGGGCTTGACCCGCAATCCACGTTCGCAGACAACCAACAGCCTGGATTCCGGATCAAGTCCGAAATGACAAACCAGGACCCGCTTGCTCAGCCGACCAGCGCAGCCGGACGTTTTGCGTGCTGGCTGTGTCATCCGCACGGTGCGCGTGGGTGTATTCCTGCGCCGTGAGGTTCCAGCCGTCCGAAGCTGCGGACGCCACCAGCACCGTGCTGCAGCGTGTGCCGTAGCCGTGCTCTGGAAATTCCACAAACGCACTGGACAAGGCTTCCTCGAGTGCCAGCGGTACGCCGGTGCTGGGCAGGTCCTCGCGGCCGGCGCGCCGCCTGTCTCTGAGGGCCGCCATCAGTTCGCGCTCCAGCGTATCCTCATCGGAAGCCGCCAGCGCCGAGTGCAGGGCTTTTTTCAGGCCCAGGGTTTTGGGCCAGGGGGTGTCGAGTGCGCCGTTGGACAGGCCGTAGATGCCGGGCTGCAGCGCGCATGCCTGCAGCCCCGGTCCCGGCTGGTTGCTGAGCCAGTGCCAGGCGCTGCTTTTAAAATCGCCCAGCACGAGGTTGAAGCCGCCGTAGGCCTGGGCGTCGATTTGCGCCATAAAGCTGGGTGCATCTGCAGCGCTGTCCAGCCAGCGCGTGACCAGCTCGCCGCGCGATTTATCGCCGGAGAGGGACGCCGGCCCGCGCACATTGGTCAGCATGGCGATGCGTCCGGCAGCCGTCAGGCCCATCCAGGTGCCGCCGGCGCGAATGTCGCGGCCCGAGAAAATCTCCGTGCCGGCATCACTCGTCCAGCGCGCCAGCGGCAGGGTGGGGCGGTCCAGGAATTCGTCGCGGTTCGCGGCAACCAGCAGCGGCCAGCGCGCTGAGGCGCCGATGGCAAAAGCGATGAGGCACATGCCGCGCTGGGTTTAAATGTCTTCTAGCAGCGGATAGGGCAGGGGCAAAAGCACCAGGGCCGGGCCGGTGGCGCTGCCCAGGGTCAGCCGCCTGCCTTCTGCATCGCCCGCTGCTGCGGTCTGCATCGAGACGATCAGGTCAAAGCCCGCAACCGGATGAGGTGCGCAGGCCGCGACCAGGCCACAGGGTTGTTCGGCGTCCAGCGCATGAAACACCTCCTGGCCGACGGCTGGTTCGCCCTCGGTGTGCGCCAGATAGGCCCGGCGCTTGAGCGTGCCGCGAAACTGGCTGCGCGCCACAATTTCCTGGCCCGGGTAACAACCTTTTTTGAAGCTCACACCGCCCACCGACTCGTAATTGAGCATCTGCGGCACAAAAGCCTCAAAAATCGGCTGCGTGATCATGGCCACGCCGGACTGCACCTCCAGCCACTGCCACTGCGCCAGCGACAGGGGCGGCGTTTCGGGCGGCGGCGTGCCGGCTGGCGCACACCAGAGTGCACGGGGCTGGCCGGCGCCGGGGTACAGGTGCACCAGGCTTGCAAGACCAAAATCGGCTTTGGCCCATAAGGGATACGCACCAGAAGCTACTGTTTTAATAGCATCTCCAGCCAGCCCGAAGAGGCTGTAATCGGCGCTGGCGTCGCTGAGTCTGGCTTTGGCACGCATGACAAACATAGCCAGGCGTTTCAGTGTGGCCGCCAGAATATCGCGGCTGCAGATCAGCAACATCTCGCCTTCGCTGCGTTTAAACACGATAAAACTGGCCTGCATGCGGCCTTTGGCATTGCAGAACGCGGCCAGCCGGGCCTCCAGCAGGCCCAGCTGGGCCACGTCTTGTGTCAGCTGGCCCTGCAGAAAGCTGGCGGCGTCTTCACCCACCGCGCGAATCACGCCCAGATGAGTCAGTTCGGCCTGACCGGACAGCGTGGTGGCGGACGACAGCGGAAGGGGCAAATCAGAGGATGAGGTCAACATGGGCTGAATTATCATGGACCCATCGTTTTCCGGAAGGTAACAGGGTTGTGCGTCGATTTTTCATGAGTTTGCTGGTGCTGGTATTTCTGGGTGGCTTGGGGGTATTTGCCGCCGCAGGCTGGTGGTTGCACGAGCCGCTGCGCCTGAAGTTGCCCGCCGGTGCCCAGGTGCTGGATCTGGAAATCGAACCCGGCACACCAGCCCAGGGCGTGGCCGAAGCGGTGGCCGCCAGCGGCGTGGATGTGGTGCCTGATGTCTTGTATGCCTGGTTCCGCCTGTCGGGCCAGGCGCGCCAGATCAAGGCCGGCAGCTACGAGATCACGCCCGGCATCACGCCACGCACGCTGTTGAGCATGCTGGTGCGCGGTGAGGAAAGCCTCAAAAGTGTGACCCTGGTCGAAGGCTGGAATTTCCGCCAGGTGCGCGCCGCATTGGCCAGGGCCGAAGCGCTGAAACCCGATTCGGCAGCGCTCAGCCCGGAAGTCCTGATGGCCCAATTGGGCAAGCCGGGCGTTCACCCCGAGGGCCGGTTTTTCCCCGATACCTACACCTATGCCAAGGGCGCCAGCGACCTGGCCGTGCTCAAACGCGCCGCCCGCGCCATGGACAAACGGCTGGAGGCCGCCTGGGCCCTGCGCAACCCCGACACACCTTTGAGAACCCCGGAGCAGGCCCTGATTCTGGCCAGCATTGTCGAAAAGGAAACCGGCAAGCCCTCAGACCGGGCCGAGATTGGCGGCGTCTTCACCAACCGGCTGCGCAGCGGCATGATGCTGCAGACCGATCCGACCGTGATTTACGGCATGGGTGAGCAATTTGACGGCAACCTGCGGCGCCGCGACCTGCTGGCCGACACGCCTTACAACACCTACACCCGGGCCGGGCTGCCGCCGACGCCAATTGCCATGCCCGGCAAGGCCGCGTTGCTGGCCGCCGTCCAGCCGGCCCCGACCAAGGCCCTGTATTTTGTGGCCCGCGGCGACGGCAGCAGCCAGTTCAGCAGCAGCCTGGATGAGCACAACCGGGCGGTGAATAAATACCAGCGCGGTCAATGATGCAGGGTTTGTTCATCAGTTTTGAAGGCATAGACGGTGCGGGCAAATCCACCCACATCAGCGCGCTGGCCGACGCCTTTGCGGCGCAGGGCAGGGCCGTCACGCTGACACGCGAGCCCGGCGGCACGCCGCTGGCTGAAAAGCTGCGCGCGCTGATCCTGAACGACAGCATGGACGCCCTGACCGAGTCGCTGCTGATTTTTGCCGCCCGGCGTGACCACCTGGGCTGCGTGATTGCCCCGGCACTGGCGCGCGGCGATGTGGTGCTCTGCGACCGCTTTACCGACGCGACCTTTGCCTACCAGGGCGGCGGGCGTGGTTTTGACCTCGAGGTGCTATCAAAACTAGAGCTGTGGGCGCAGGATGCACAAGGGCTGGGGCACGATTTGGTGCATGAGCTGGGTGCAAAAGGCGCAGCGCCAGCCCTGCTGCAGCCGGACCTGACGGTCTGGTTTGACCTGGCGCCGGAAGCCGCCGCAGCACGCCTGGCGGGGGCCAGGGTGCCCGACAAGTTTGAAGCCCAGCCGGTCGAATTTTTCCGCCGCGTGGCCCAGGGCTACGCCGACCGCATGGCGCTGGACCCAGGCCGCTTCGCCCGCATTGATGCGTCCGAGGCGCGTGAGGCCGTGTGGTCCTCGGTTCAGCAGGTGTTCACCGGCAAAGGCTGGTTGTCATGAGCACGGGCATGGGCAGCGAAGAAACCACGCACCAGAGTCTGCCGCTGGCACCCTGGCTGCAGACCCAGCTGCGCAGCCTGCTGGCGCAGCGCGGCCATGCCTGGCTGCTCAGCGGTCCATCGGGCCTGGGGCAGTTTGAGCTGGCACTGGCGCTGGCCCGGGCCTGGCTCTGCGAGCAGCCCACACCCAGCGGCGCCTGCGGCATCTGCGGCAGCTGCCACGCGGTGGAGGTGCACACCCATGCCGACCTCTGCGTGCTGATGCCGGAGGCCCTGTCCATAAGCCTGGGCTGGCCGCTCGATGAAAAAACCCAGGATGAGCTGGACAGCAAAAAGCGCAAACCCAGCAAGGAAATCAAGGTGGACGCGGCGCGTGAGGCCGTGAGTTTCACCCAGTTCACGCGCTCACGTGGCTCGACCAAGGTGGTGCTGGTGTATCCGGCCGAACGCATGAACTCGATCACCGCCAACACCCTGCTCAAAACGCTGGAAGAGCCACCCGGCGCCGTCCAGTTCATCCTGGCGACCGAGGCCGCGCACCAGTTGCTGCCCACGATTCGCAGCCGCTGCCAGGGCCACACCATGCATTGGCCGGTTTTTGACGAAGCGCTGGCCTGGCTGGCGGAGCAGGCCGGGCCGGAAGGCAAGGCCGGCAAAAAGCCCGCCAGCGCCGACCTGCACACCCTGCTGCTGGCCGCCGGCGGCCGGCCCGCCGATGCGCTCGAACGTGCCAGGGCCGGCCCCAGCCACGCGGAGGCGCAACACTGGCAGGCCTTGCCGAAAGCCATGGCCAGAGGGGAGGTCAGCGCCTTGTCTGACTGGACACCCGCCCAGGCGGTGGATGCCCTGCAAAAGCTTTGCCATGACATGCTGGCCACCCGGGCCGGCGCCCAGGCGCGGTTTTTCAGCGCCCAGGATTTGCCCCTCGCGGCTCCGGGTAAAGGCCAGTCAGGCGGCGGCCCGGGTTTTGGGGCGCTCAGCGCCTGGGCCAAAGAGCTGGCTGCCAGCGCGCGCACGGTGGAGCACCCCTACAACCCCGGCCTGATGCTGGAAGCGCTGGCCAGCCGTGCGCAGCTTGCCCTGAATACAAGATAGGCGTTTTTTCTGCTGACAGACGGGTGCTCCAGCCGATAAACTAGAAGGATGAGTACAACGCCTCCCGCCAGTGCCCCAGGTGCCACGGCCACCGCTTCGAATGCCGTGCGGCCCAGTGTCATCCAGCTGGCCATCCGGGAAAAAGCCGCTCTGTACGCCGCTTACATACCGCTTTTCACCGAAGGCGGCGTGTTCATCCCGTCGGCGCGTGACTACAAACTCGGCGACGACGTGTATGTGCTGCTGACCCTGCCGGACGACATCCAGCGTTATCCGGTGGCTGGCAAAGTGGCCTGGGTCACTCCGGCCCGGGCCTCGGGCAACCGCACCCAGGGCGTGGGCGTGCGTTTTCCCAACGACGAAAAGTCGCGCCTGCTGAAGATCAAGATCGAGGAAATCCTGGGCGCGCACCTGGCCTCTGACCGCCCCACGCAGACGATCTGACCGGCTCCGGCATCGCCCTGGACCACTCCTATTTTGATAGCTGCCTGCGCCCGTCGTATAAGGGAAGAAGCGGTTTTTCATCCACAAGATACAAGCTCAGATGTTCACCGATTCCCACTGTCACCTGAGTTTTCCCGAGCTCCAGGCCCAACTCCCCCAGATCCGCGCAGCCATGGTCCAGGCCCGGGTCGATCGCGCCCTGTGTATCTGTACCACGCTGGAAGAGTTTGAGACTGTGCATGCGCTGGCCACCACTTATGACAACTTCTGGTGCAGCGTCGGTGTGCACCCCGACAACGAAGGTGTGCTGGAGCCCGGCCTGGACGACCTCGTGCGGCGTGCCGCCCTGCCCAAAGTGGTCGCCATTGGGGAAACCGGGCTGGACTATTACCGCCTGGGCGATCGCAGTGTGGCCGACATGCACTGGCAGCGCGAGCGGTTTCGAACCCATATCCGCGCCGCCAGGCAAACCGGCAAGCCGCTGGTCATCCACACCCGCAGCGCCTCCGCCGACACGCTGGCGATTTTGCGGGAAGAGGGCGAATCGGCGGACAACACGGGGCGGGCCGGCGGGGTGTTTCATTGCTTCACCGAGACGGCTGAAGTGGCCAGGGCTGCGCTGGACCTGGGCTTTTACATCTCGTTTTCAGGTATTTTGACCTTCAAGAACGCCGCCGACCTGCGCGAAGTCGCCCGTTTTGTTCCGCTCGACCGCACACTGATAGAGACCGACAGCCCTTATCTGGCACCCATGCCTTACCGCGGAAAAACCAACAACCCCTCGTATGTGCCCTATGTGGCCCAACAGGTGGCCGAGATCAAACAGCTGGCGGTGGAAACCATTGCCGAAGCCACCAGCCGCAACTTCGAGCGGCTTTTTTCAGGGGTTGTTGCATGAGGACAAACTTAAGAAAATGGATTAAGAATGCTTTATATCTATTTGTTTTAAATGGATTTGTTATTGTTCATGCGGGATCTTACGAAGATTTTTTTGTGGCCATCAAGCAGGACGATTCGGCCACGCTGACGCAACTGCTGCGGCGCGGGTTTGATGCCAATACCCTGGACCCCAAAGGCCAGCACGGCCTGTATCTGGCGCTGAAGGAGGAGCCCTCCCTCAAAGCCGCCCAGACTCTGCTGGCCTGGCCCAAAACCAATGTGAATACGCTCAACGCCGCGGGTGAAAGCCCGTTGATGATGGCGGCCCTGAAGGGGCAGCTGGAAATTTCGGCAGCCCTGATCAAACGCGACGCTGACGTCAACAAAACCGGCTGGGCGCCGCTGCATTACGCGGCCACCAACGGCCATCTGGCGATCATGAGCCTGCTGCTGGAAAAGCATGCCTACATAGACGCGGAGTCGCCCAACGGCAGCACGCCGTTGATGATGGCCGCCCAGTATGGCAGCGCTGCAGCCGTCAAGCTGTTGCTGGACGCCGGCGCCGATCCTTTGCTGAAGAACCAGCAAGGCCTGACCGCGATCGACTTCGCCCGCCGCGCCGGCCGCACCGATGCGATCGAACTGATTGCCGCAGCTGTGCGCAAGAGGCAGGCTACGGGCAAGTGGTAGGTTTTCGCGAGGAAGGGGGCAACGATGCCAAGCAATCACGACGCCAGAAAGTGGGCGGCCCACCATTTGGGCACCTGTTTGCCGTTCACCCAGACGCAGGGCCATTGCGCCGGGCTGGTGGCCTGGTGGATCCGGGCCCGTTTTCAGCAAAAGGGCGAGGAGTTCTGGACCACCAAAAAGTATTTTCTTAATGGTGGACCGGAATACATGGCGACCGACGAGGCGCTGACCAAAAGTGTGGCCCTGCAAAACCAGATGCAGGGCAAAGACGCCTACACGGCCTACATCATCAGCGGGGCGCGTGCAGACAAGCTCGACAAGCTTCCGAGGCGCGGCACAGCAAAGATCAAGGGTTCGAAGAATCTGAGTGCTATTTCGGCCAATCCCAACGATTGCGCCGGCATTCGGGACGAGTTCATGAACGTGATTAGAGCTGGCTGGGTGGGACGGTTCTCCATCACCACCCGTGACACCACGGTTTTACATGCGGTGGCGCTGGATAGCCGCTCGAAACCAAGCGTCCAATACTTTGATCCCAATCTGGGCGAATTTCAATTCATGGACGGCGTATCGTTTTGCAACTGGTGGTGCGAGTGTTACCAGGACTTCGGCTTCGACATGGAGTCAGGCTCCAGCGGTAAAAGCGCCTTTGGCATCATGAGCGACAGGTTCTCTGCAGAGTACTTTGGTATTTGAGGCGGAAGCGCGTTTCGGCAGGCTTTGACTATGGGGCGGCAATCTGGATCATGAATTCCACGATGTATATTATGTTAACTACAATGAGTAAGCATCTGATCGTCCTGGCTCCCTGGGGCTTCACGGGCCTCTCACCGGTTCAACGCGTCCACACCGGTTGCTTTCCAGATAACTGCCACCAGTTGTCCAAAACAGGAATGTCCGTCTTTCAGCGCTGCATTCAGCCAGTTATTGCATTTTGAATCTTTGATAGACCTGATCTTTTCCATTCTGCCGGGATGAGCCGGCTCTTTCTGTCCTTGCCCTGGCCCACGCGACGGTCGCCCGACACAGACCGTGTAGGACGACGGAGCAAGCTGCTCAAACGCCCCTGTGCGCGGGGCAAACTGTGATGATGAAACCCACACGCCCCCCATTTTCTCGCCTGAGGACTTTCTGCGCTTCGCTGGCCGTTTTGACCGGCGCCGGTGTTGTGCTGGCTCAGCCGTCGGTTGGTGACGGCGGCGCGCAGGCGCTTCAGGCCAAATACGCCGTGCTGGCCCCGCAATTGATGAAAAACGAGTTTGACAGGCCGCTGGTGATCGAGTCCACCGAATCCGACAAGTCGGTCAGCGGCAACGCCTATGCGGTGATCAACTACCCGTTCGCGACCGTGGCCAGCTCTTTCAGGGATGCCGACAACTGGTGCGAAGTGCTGATCCTGCATCTGAACACCAAATATTGCCGGGCCGAGGGCGACAGCGCCCGCTCGACGCTGGCCGTGGCGGTAGGCAAGAAACATCAGCAGGAAATCCGCGAGGCCTACAACCTGAATTTTGACTTCAAGCCCGGCCTGTCCACGCCGGAGTACATGGCGGTGCAGATGAACGCCGACAAAGGCCCTGTGGGCACCCACAACTACCGCATCAACCTGCGTGTGGTGCCGATCGCAGGCGGCAAGACCTTTATGCATCTGCAGTATTCCTACGGTTACGGCCTGGCCGGGCGCATGGCGATGCAGGGTTATCTGGCCACCCTGGGAAGCGGAAAACTCGGCTTTACCCAGATCCAGGGTCAGACGGGTGGCCCGAAAGCGCCGGTAGAGGGCATGCGCGGCGCGGTGGAGCGCAACACCATGCGTTATTACCTGGCGATTGATGCCTACCTGGCATCGCTGACCAGCGCAGTTCCCGAACAGCTGGAAAAACGCCTGCAGCACTGGTTCGATGCGACCGAGCGTTACCCGCGCCAGTTGCGCGAGATTGACCGCAGCGCTTACCTGACGATGAAGCGCAGCGAACACCGCCGCCAGCACGCCGGGCCGTGAGGCGGCCGGACGCCGGCTATTTGCCGCGTAAGATCTGGCGCGCGGCTGCCATGTCGCGGTCGTACAGCGCCTTGGCATCGCGGCGGCAGGCGCTGCGTTCGGCGGCCGCCAGCGCCGCGCATTCTTCCAGATAGAGCTTGTAGCCGCCACCGGCCTCGTTGATTGCGGTGCGGTATTTCTGCTGCGGGGTGACGTCGGCCACTGCGCCGCGCGCTATCAGGCTGTCCTCCATGGCGGCAGGCTGGGCCATCACGGCTGAACCGGCTGCAAGCAGCGCGGCAGAAACGAACAAGGCGGCAATTTTTGTAGACATGTGGAAAGCCCAGGTTGACCGCGTAGGCGGCCGGTGTTGAAAGAACCGAAAAATGTGGGGGTCGGACCTAGGGGCGCCCGGAGCTGTTGGGCGTGTGCTGGTGGTCAAGCGGCGGTTTGTCCGGCATGTTTTTCGACTCAATCCGCGCCTTGACGCTGGCCGGACTGTTTGCGGCTTTTTCGGCCAGTGCTTGCTGCTCGCTGCCGCCGGATTGCGGGCCCTTGTTTTTCTGCCCTGGCGGGCCTGGCGTGTGAGTGCTTGAGAGGGGTTTCATGAAAGCTCCTGGACAGGGGTTGAAGGCCTCAACGCGGAGGGTGGATGTGGCGATTTTTCAGCTTACGCCCTGCCCTGTCCCGCTACCGTCAGTGTGCAAGCAGCCTGCCTGTAGGACGGACCGGCAAGTCCGGCTGCAAGGCGAAAAAAAACAGGCCCGGGGCCTGCTTTTTTCAGGAAAGCGCCGATCCTGCACTCAGGGGCGAAGCGTCATCTGGCCGCGAATTTCACCGCCTGGAAATTTGGCGGTGTGGATATTGGCGTACCACTTGCCGGCGATCAGGTCTGCCGCCTGCGCCGCCGTCAGGGTGGCCTGGCCAGCCATGGGGCTGGTGATGGGGTTGTTGAAAGGCAATGCCACGCCGGCATTGGCGCCGACCATGGCCGGGCCATGAAAGTGCCCTGCCGTTGCCGGGCCGCTGAGGCCGTCGTAAGTCATTTTCCACTGCAACAGGTTGGTGTCCTTGTTCAGCACGGCGTCGACCTGGCCGCTGGCACTCGTCGCTGCGGGGGGTACTTCATTGGCACCACGCAGCTGCGTGGTGAAGGCCAGCTGGCTGGATTTCGGCTGCATCATGCCGCAGCCGGCCAGCAGCACCACCACGGCGGTGACTGCAAAAAATGCGCGAAGGCTCTTGCGATGGGATGTGATCATGGGGACTCCGGGTCAGTGAAAGGGCTCTTTATGGTACGCCGCAGGGGCGTCAGGCTATGTAGGACTTACGCGCATCATGACCTGAAATCTCTTGCCAGCGGAACTCCAGCGCGGGTCGGCGTGAAGTTCTTCAGTAAAAATCGCGCCAGCCCTTTCCGGCGTTGCACAGGCAGCTACCCAATCAATAGCAAGTCCAGCCATGGGTTTGTCCTACCGGGGATGCCGGCACCTGCCGACACAGCCATTCCCGACGCACTTTTAAGGTCCAGTTTTCCAACTCCGGTGATCACCATGGCTACTGCAACCCGTGTTTTATGGAAAGGCGCCATCAGTTTCGGACTGGTTCACATTCCGGTTGCACTCTATTCGGCGACCTCTGACAACGGCCTGGATTTTGACTGGCTGGACAAGCGCACCATGGACCCGGTGGGTTACAAGCGCATCAACAAAAAAACTGGCAAGGAAGTCACCAAGGAGCACATCGTCAAGGGCATTGCCTACGAAGAAGGCCAGTATGTCGTCCTCACGGACGAGGAAATCGCGGCGGCCTACCCCCAGACCACACAGACCATAGAAATTGAAACCTTTGTGGCCAACACCGACATTCCCTTTGTCTATCTGGAGCGGCCCTACTACATTGCGCCCATCAACAAGGGGCAAAAAGTGTATGCCCTGCTGCGCGATACCCTGCTGAAAACCCAGCGCGTCGGCATTGCCCGTGTGGTGATACAGACCAAGCAGCATCTCGCGGTGCTGGTGCCGTCCGGCCCGGGGCTGGTTCTCAATCTGCTGCGCTGGGGTGCCGACATCCGCTCCTGGGAAGGCCTGAACCTGCCGCCAGAAGGCAGCAAGGCCGCCGGCTTGTCGGACAAGGAGCTGGCGATGGCCAAACAACTGGTTGATGACATGAGTTCACCCTGGGAGCCAGCCAACTTCCGCGATTCGTTCAAGGACGAAATCATGGCCTTGGTGGAGAAAAAAGTGAAAGCCGGGCACACCAAAACGGTGTCGCAGCCCGAGCCGGCCGAGCCGGGACAGGGCAGCGCGCAAATCATTGACCTGACCGAACTGCTGCAGCGCAGCCTGCGCAAGAGCGGTGCCGGCGACAAAGCAGGCCCGTCCAAGGCGGCAGCGAAAACCAGAACTCTGGCCAAACCTGCGGCCAAAAGCAGCGCCACGCGGCGCCGTGCGGCATAAAAGCGGCTACCCCGCCACCCTGCCTCATGGCCAGCGCCGATCCGCTTTTAGTCTATAAAACAAAGCGCGATTTCAGCCGCACGCCGGAGCCGGCGAAAGGCGGCAGGCGCTCCAGGGCACTGGCGTTTGTGGTTCAAAAGCACGACGCCAGCCATCTGCATTACGACTTCCGGCTGGAACTGGCCGGCACACTCAAAAGCTGGGCAGTGCCCAAAGGCCCGAGTCTGGACCCGACGGTCAAACGCATGGCCGTCGAGGTGGAAGACCACCCCCTGTCTTATGCCGGTTTTGAGGGCACCATTCCTGCCAGACAATATGGCGCCGGTAGTGTCATCGTCTGGGACCGCGGTGTCTGGGTGCCGCTGGGTGATCCGGCAGAGGGCCTGAAAACCGGCAAACTCAAGTTCGAGCTGCAGGGCGAAAAACTCAAGGGCCACTGGACGCTGGTGCGCATGCAGGGCAAGGGCGGTGAGCGCCAGAAGCCGTGGCTGCTGATCAAGGAGCGTGATGACCATGCCCGGCCCACAGCCGAGCATGACGTGCTGCAGGCCCTGCCGGACAGCGTGTTGAGCGGCAAGTCTCTTGCAATGAAAAAGCGGGCCTCGAAAGCCCCCGCGTCAGAAAAACCGGGCCCCCTGACGAAGATGCCGCCAGGCGCCGTGAAAGCTGCCCTCCCCGAGGCGCTGTCGCCGCAGCTCGCGACCCTCGTCCAGCAGATGCCTGCAGACGGCCAGGACTGGGTCTACGAAATCAAGTTCGACGGCTACCGGCTGCTGACGCGGATTGACGGACGGTCGATTCGCTGCTTTACGCGCAATGGCCATGACTGGTCGGCCAAACTGCCGGCGCTGCTGGCTACTCTTGCAACGGCGGGGCTGCGCTCTTGCTGGCTGGATGGGGAAATTGTGGTGCAGGGTAGCGGCGGTGTGCCGGATTTTGGCGCTCTGCAAAACGCCTTTGACAGCGGCGGCACCGCTGACATCGTTTATTACGTTTTCGACCTGCCTTTTTACGCCGGTCACGACCTGCGGCCGCTGCCCTTGCTGGAGCGCCGGCAGATTTTGCGTGAATTGATCAGCAACGCAGGCCTGGACGCACTGCGCTTCAGTGAAGCCTTTGCGGCTTCGGCGCCGAACCTGCTGGAGTCCGCGCGCCAGCTCGGGCTGGAAGGTGTGATCGGCAAACGGGTCGATGCGAGTTACCGCGCTGGCCGTTCGCCGGCCTGGATCAAACTCAAGACACAGTTGCGCCAGGAGTTTGTGATTGGCGGCTACACCGCACCCAGGGGTACGCGCACCGGCCTGGGCGCGCTGATGCTGGGTTTTTACGATAACGATGGAAAGCTGCGGTACGCCGGCAATGTCGGCACAGGGTTTGATCAGGTGACGCTTGGGCGTTTGCAGACCCGCCTTGCCCGACTGACCGTCAGCCGCCCTGCTTTTGCAGACCTGCCAGCCTCCGTCCGGGGGCACTGGGTCAAGCCCGCACTGGTGACCGAGGTGGCTTTTGCGCAATGGACGCGCACCGCGCGCATTCGCCATGCCGTGTTTCAGGGGCTGCGTAGTGACAAGGACGCAAGCCAGGTGCGCCGCGAATCGGCTGCACCCCCGGCGGGCGTTGTGCCAACCCGCACAAAGCCCGCCGTTCTGCCTTTGACCGGTCAGTTGCGCATCACGCACCCGGAGCGGGTGATTGATACCAGCACCGGCCAGACCAAACTGGCGCTGATTGAATACTATGCCCGGGTTGCGCCGCTGATGTTGCCGCACCTCAAAGGCCGGCCGGTGTCGCTGGTGCGCGCGCCCACAGGCATCAAGGGGGCGCTGTTTTTCCAGAAACATGCCGAGGCCGCCAGCATTTCCGGTATCAGGTTGCTGGACCCCCAACTCGACCCCGGACACGCGCCCTTGCTGGAAATCACCTCTGCCGGCGCCTTGCTGGCGGCGACCCAGCTCAATGTGATCGAGTTCCATACCTGGAACGCTACCGCGCGCTCCATCGGCAAGCCCGACCGCATGTTGTTTGACCTGGACCCTGGCGAAGGTGTGGCTTGGGAGCAGGTGCAGGAGGCGGCGCAACTGCTGCGCGGATTTTTGCAGGAGCTGGGCTTGCAAGCCTTCCTCAAGACCAGTGGCGGCAAAGGCTTGCACGTGGTGGCGCCCCTGGTACGCAGCTTTGACTGGGACACGGTCAAAGCGTTTTCCCAGGCGATTGTGCTGCACCTGGCGGGGGTGATCCCGCAGCGCTTTGTGGCGAAAAGTGGTCCGCGCAACCGTGTGGGAAAAATTTTCATCGACTATCTGCGTAATGGTTTTGGTGCCACCACGGTCTGCGCCTGGTCGCAACGTGCACGGCCGGGCATGGGGGTATCTGTGCCGGTGGCGTGGAAGGAGTTGCCCGGTTTGACCAGCGGCGCGCACTGGCACAGCGCGAACATTGCCGCACGTTTGCCCCTGGGCAACTCCCCCTGGGACGGTTATGAGGCGGCGCGGAGGCGCCTGTCGGCGCCCATGAAAACCCTGGGTTTCAGTCCCCCGAAAAGCTGATGTCACAGGCCTGTAGGACCCGCATCACAAGCGAATGCGTGATGCGCTGACAGCGCTGCGGCTGCTCAGGCACTGACACACTGCGCCTCCGCCGCCTACGCTGGACTGGATGACGACAAAACCGGGCGCTACACGCTTTTGGTGCCGAGTGCTCGATGTCCAGCCGGAGACCCCCATGAAAAAATCAGCTTCCCCCGAGTCGACAAGCCGCCACAACACGGCCACATGGCCGGCGCTGTGCGCCACGGTGGCGGCGCTGCTGCTGACCGGCTGCCCGGCCTCGAAGTTGCCCGATGTCCCGCCGTCGGTGCCGCAGCCCAAAGCGTCGCTGCAGCTGTTTCACCACTCATTTGAAATTTAACTGGATGTGCCGCCCCCATGTCGTCGCTCTGGGCCTGATCACCTTGGCGGCCTTGCTGCCCGCTTGCAGCACTTTGCGCAGCGCGGGTGAAGCCGGTGCACAGACGATTGAGCTCGATGGCACCCGCTATAGCGTGGAAGAACTGACTGCCAGCAGCTGGACCGCATGGGGCCCGGTCTCTGAACCAGACGGTCCGCAGAAAACCGCCCGGCTGCGCAAGGCGATTGAAAAAGTGTCGAACTGCAAGATCACCGACAGCAGCCATGCAGGCCGCGGTGCGGCGTTGACCGCACAGGTGGATTGCGGAGACAAACTCAAAAATTAGAGCCAAACAGGCCTGCGGCCTTTAGCCGATCTGCGTAACCAACTATCAAAACAATAGCAAATACAAAGCTTCACCAAATCATCTCCACACCCCGAATAACTTTACCGGCCGGGGGCTGAAAAGATGCAGGGCCCGCCAGACACTGACCCTGTCAACCACCAGGAGCTTCCCATGATCAACCGTCCCATCCGCCACCTCACGCTGGCCGCGCTGCTTGCCCTTGCGGCTGCAGCGCCTGCCATCGCGCAGGTCAGCATCAACATCAACCTTGCGCCGCCACAGCCGCAGTACGAGGCGGTCCCGACGCTGCCGCCCGGCCAGGTCTGGGCGCCTGGCTACTGGGCCTGGAACGGGGATCGCCACATCTGGGTGCGCGGCCGGTCCATCGCCAACCGCGAAGGTTATCGCTGGGCACCCGACCGCTGGGAGCAAAGGGGCGGGGGCTATTACCGCCAGCCGGGCTACTGGGTGCGCGATACCCAGTACGTGTCCGTGAAAGAAAAGAAGGACAAGAAATTCAAACACAAGGACCGGGACAACGGCAAGCACCATGGCAATGGCAAGGGACACGGCAAGCACGATTGAGTGCTTTGCCCTGCCATCCGCCCCGCGCTCGCAGCGGGGCTGAACAGGCAAAAAAAGCTGGCACAAGGCCAGCTTTTTTTATGCAGCAGTGACCGTTCAGGACGCAGCCCTCAGTGCATTGCGCAAGGCCTTGACCTGGTCATGGTTGCGTTGTGCCCCCTGGGCCTGACGTTCCACCACGGCACGGATGGCCGTCGGCAGGTCTTCCTTCAGCGCATTGCGGTAACGGGCCAGGGCTGCGTCTTCTCCGCGTTCACACTCGTCCAGCATGGCCAGGTCGGTGTAGCCACTGAGCGTGCCCCGCACCGATACCCAGCCACGGTGCATGGCACCACTGACGGTGCCGCCCTCGTCGGGCTCGCCGCCGAGTTGGCGAATGTGGGTGACCAGTTCAAGGCCGGCGCTGCGGCATTCGTCGGCATGCCGGTTCAGCAGGGTTTTGATGTCCTGGGCTTTGACATGTTCGGCACATTCCCGGAAGCCGTACTCGCCATCGCGGCAGGACTCCAGCAACTGGTTGAGGGTTTCAATCACATCGTCGTTGTCTGCCACCTGCCCGGAGAGGGTGCGGGAGCTCAACTGGTCGTCCACGCGCATCCATGCAGCGCGGCTGGCGGCCGCTGCCTCTGGCCAGCTCAGGGTCGAGCGTTCCTTCCTGCTATCCCAATGAACGGACAAATCGGTCTCAGCGTCGTCAAAAGTGCCCATGTAATTGCGGCGGCCATAGAGGCCCAGCCGATAGGCAGGTGCGTAGTCATCATAGGAACGGCCTGGCTGGTAATAAGGCTCTTTGGTGTACTGGTCGCGCCAGTAGGCTTCTTCGGCCGTGGGGTTGATGGCTTCGGCGGCGGCCTTGCCACCGAGGCCGCCGGCCACGGCGCCCGCCACTGCACCCGCGACTGCGCCTGCCGGGCCGCCCAGTGCGCCCGCAGCGGCACCAGCGAGTGCGCCGCCAGCGGCAGCACCCAGCCCGGTACCCAACGGGTGCGCGCCGGGCGCGTCGGTGATCGGATCCAGATTGAAATTGCGATCTGTATTTTTGTCTTCCAGTGCCATGGTTTGCTCCTTCAAGCGTGTGGGTGAAACGGATTCAGGACTGAGCATCCCAGGGGACGCAGCGACTGCTGCACCCTTGTGTAACTCCCCTGCAGTTGCCATGCAATTGCAGGTTTTTTCCAGTCCAGAAATGCATCGTGGCGGGCGGGCACCGGGCACGCGGTCAGGCTAGGACAAAGTGGCCTGTAGGAGAAAGCGCCGTGGTTCGGGGTCAGCCATCGAGCGCCGGGTAGCGGCGGAAAATGCCCTCTTCATTGAAGGCAATGCGGCGCGCGCTGGCCAGGTAGGCAGCCACGCGCGGGTGCAGCGCCACGCGGGCGTGCAGGCCGCTGACCCGTGGCGCGCGCCGCAGGGCGCGGCGGCTGGCCTTCGGGAAGGCATAACGCAGGCCTTCCACCAGCTGGAACAGCGACAGATCGGCATAACTCAGGCGCGCGCCCACCAGGTGACTGTCACCCCCCGGGTTGCGTGCCAGCACACTTTCAAACCAGGCCAGAAACTTCGGGATACGTTGTTCGCGAAATGCCCGGGCGCGGGCCACCGCTGCGTCCTGCTGGTCTTCGTAAAACAGATGTGTGGCCAGCGGATGGTGGGTGTCGTGAACTTCAGCGACTGCATCGGCGATGGTCAGCTGCAACTGGTGTGTCCACAGGCGTTTGACCTCACTCTTGCCGACCAGTCCCAGACGGGGACCGAGGTAAAGCAGGATGGCAGCCGTCTGGCCAATCACCACCTGGCCGTCGATCAGAAACGGCGGTGCGAAAGGGGGGTGCTGCTGCGCCGGACTCTGCATCACAGCCATCATGGCCGCCATGCCCTGCCCCTGATCCTGCGGCCCGCGCGCCACATCCAGATAAGGTTCGCCTGCGGCCTCCAGCGCCAGGCGCACAAACTCACCCCGCCCCTGGATACCGGGCCAGTAATGCAATTGATACGTCATGGCCGCCCCCGTTTTCAGAAGAAAGATAAAAATAGCATCTGGCCCTTTGCTGGCGGGCGCAAGCAGCTATCATAATAATAGCAATTCAGGGGCCAGCACGGACGCCCAGGCGCCAGAGCGAGGTGGTTTCAGCCGCCCTGGCGGCGTGTAACGCGTCCTGCACGTCCAGCACCTTGGGGTGCAGCGGCCGGGTGTCCAGCTTCGACAAGACCCGCAGGCCCGCCGCCTCTATCCAGGCCAGCAGATCGCTGCGTGGCCGCAGCGCCAGGTGTTCGGCCAGGTCCGAGAGGATGAGCCAGCCCTCACCGCGCGGCACCAGATGCGCCGCCAGACCGTCCAGAAAGCCGCGCAACATGCGGCTGTCCGGGTCATAAACCGCGTGTTCGAGCGCCGAGCTCGGTCGCGCCGGCACCCAGGGCGGGTTGCAGACGATCAGCGCTGCGCGCCCCGCCGGAAACAGGTTGAGCTCCTGCAATTCGACCTGACCGCTCAGGCCCAGGCGCTGCAGGTTGTCGCGTGCGCAAGCCAGGGCGCGCGGGTCCTGGTCGGTGGCCAGCACGCGTTGCACACCCCGCTGTGCCAGAATCGCCGCCAGCACACCGGTGCCGGTGCCAATGTCAAAGGCCACGCTCTCAAGGTCCAGCACAGGCGGCAGCGGCGCTTCAGCCAGCAGCGCCAGGTATTCACCGCGCACCGGCGCAAATACACCGTAATGCGCGTGAATCTGCGCTCCCCCCAGCGCGGCTATCGTCACACCCTTTTTTCGCCACTCGTGGGCACTGATCAGGCCCAGCAGCTCACGCATGGAGGCGAGGTAGCTGCCCTGCGATACATCGCCGGTGCCATACACCTGGCTGCAGGCCAGCGTGACATCGGGCGCGCGCCGCAATGCGAGGTGGTGCTTGCCATCAAACTCCAGCAGCAACATGGACAAGGTGCGTGCCCGCTGCGACTGGGCCTGACGGTGCAGGTTGAAAACGTCCGCAGGCGCAGCCGCTACTGCATGTTTTTTGGGTTTTCCGGGTTTGTCGATGCGTCGCGCGATGGCTTGCAGCAGTTGCCGCGCATTCTGAAAGTCACCGCGCCACAACAGGGCCGTGCCTTCGCTGGCCAGCCGGAAGGCGGCATCTGCGCTCAAGGTGTCGTCTGCGATCTGCAGGCGTCTGGGCGGTGGCGCGCCACTTTCAGAGCGCCAGCGCGCCGAGCGGGCCTCGCCGGCTTCGGTCCAGTGAACCAGCGTGCTCATGCCGATATGCCACGCAAGCGCGGAAAGAAAAAATGCATGGGATCGGCCTGGTCAGTGAACAACAGGCCATTATCCCGCGCCCGGTCGGTGCCGGGGGGCGCCGGTCAGCGGCTGTCTTTGCTGTCGGGGCCGGTCAGCGGCGCCAGGTCTGACGAATAGGTGCGGTCACCAATCGTCAGCTCACTGCCTTTTTGCCATGCTGCTTCAAACGCCGCCAGTTCTTCAGAGGTGGCACGTTCGTATTTGCGCATATTGGCAGAGCGCTGTGCCTCGGGGCTGGACGTGTCTTCGCTGGCCGCAGGGGGCTCCCCCCGCCCCGGGTCAAAACCCTTGAGCTCCGGGTTGACGCGCCAGTACACCGCCGCCACCCCCACCCCATAACGCGCCAACGCATTTTTTGTCATGGAGGCGCCCAGGGCCTGCAAGGGCCGGGGTCTGCCCTGCTCACTGTCCATGAAGTCGGTCGAGAGGTCCACCATCACCACAAAGCTGTGGCCTCGTTTGTCGGCGCGCACCACCTTGAAGCGGTAGCTTCCGCTCAGAATGCCGTGGCTTTGCATGGTGGTTTTGACCGAGTCAAAAAGCATTTCGCGGCGAAAAGCCATGCGCTCATCAAGATTCATCTTGACCGGCGCTGTTTCTGGCCCGGCACTCCCTTCACGGTTACCGTGCGACGAGGAAAACAAATTTTGAAAAAATGACATGACGTAAACACCCTGTCCAGGAGATGGGCCAGCCCTGTAGCGCTTTTTCAGTACGAGTTTTGTGGATTTCCTGGTTGACTGCGCGCATGGCGCTTACAACTTGTCTCGCAATGACACATGCTAGTCTTTTAGTTACAGCTTGTCATCTCCAGATACATGGCAGTTTGAGCGGCTGTTGGTGTGACAAATGACGGCATGCAGGCCGATTGAAGACCTGCCATACAGCGGCGCCACGCTGATCAGCTGAGGAACAGTAGGCCTTCTCCCACAGCCGCAAAAGCCCTCACCCGATAGGCCTGTACCCCAAGCCTGGCAATACTTGGGCATCAACTTCTGGAGGAAACATGTCTTTTGCACTCTATATGGTCGGCTTTGCAATTTTTCTGGGCGGCCTGGTCTGGGGCGCCTTTGTGGCTGGTGTGCCGCCGATTTACATCGGTATTGGCTCGTTGGTGATTCTGGGGATAGGCATCTTCAGCGCGGTGGGACGTACCCGCAGCAAGGACCCCTCCTGAAAGCAGGAACCAAGCCGCAGTGCCAGGTCAAATTTCCAAAAAAAGCCCGCAGCAGCTGCGGGCTTTTTTTGTGCCTCCATGCTTGGGGAAAGGCCAGCGATCCATCGCAGGTAGGCGAGTTCTCACATGGCGTTGCGGGAATCGCTTGCAAACCGGTGCTGCGACAGGCGCGATTCTCGCGAAGTGAAAAGCAGCCGCTGATCGCACTCAGCAAAAAACCGGACCAGTTTCCCTTCCACTCACCCACTATCTGGAGGACTTGTCATGAAATTGAAACGCGTCGTCAAAATGTCTGCTGCAGCAGCACTGGTCTGCCTGGCGCCGAGCCTGGTTTTTGCGCAGGCGGTGGAGAACCCTTCGGTTTATGTCATGCCCACGCTGAATCTGATTGACCCGGACTCGCGTTTTAATGGTGACAAAAACCTCACCGGCCTTGGCCTGCGTCTTGGTAAGGCGGTGTCGCCCGCCTGGGACATCCAGGTCGGCGGCGGTGTCGCCCGCGGCACCAACAATGGCCGGCGTTTTGAGCAGAGCAACCTGGGCGTGGATGCCTTGTACTTTTTCAATCGCAATGACTTCAGGCCTTTTGTGCTCGCCGGTATCGGCGCCGAGCGCGACAAGCTGCCCACCGCCAGCAAGACCTCGCCCTACCTCAATGTGGGCGCGGGTTTCCAGCTGGCCCTGTCCGAGCAGTGGTTCATGCAGGCCGACGTGCGCCGCACCCGCACCTATCTGCGCGACAACACCTTCGGCTTTGACCGTGCCAACAGCAATTCGCTGAACTTCGGCCTGGCCTACTACTTTGACAAGCCGGCGCGACCGGTGGTCACGCAGTACACGCCGCCTCCTGCGGCACCTGCACCGGTGGTGACTGCGCCGCCGCCACCACCGCCGCCCGCACCGGCGCGTTTTGAACGTGTGACCCTGTCGGCCACTGAACTGTTTGCCTTCGACAGTGCCGAGCTGCGCATGCCACAGACCAAGCTGGACCAGATCGCCCAGACCTTGAGCGCCGGCAATTTCAACGGCAACATCACGGTCAGTGGCCATACCGACCGCCTCGGGTCGGATGCCTACAACCAGAAGTTGTCGCAACGCCGTGCCGACGCGGTCAAAAATTACCTGACCAGCAAAGGTGTGGGGGCTGACCGCTTGAGCGCCGTGGGCAAGGGCGAAAGCAGCCCGGTGGTGACCTGTAATGACCGCAAACGCGCCGACTTGATTGCCTGCCTGGCCCCGAATCGCCGGGTTGAGGTGGAAGAAGTCGTGATTGAGCGCCGCGTTAACTAAACCCGCTTTCACCCATCAAAAGGGCGCCAGGATATCCTGGCGCCCTTTTTACGTTCAATCAGGACGATTTGGCGCCCAGACCCATGGACCTTGAAATCACTTCTTTCATGATCTCATTGGTACCGCCGTAGATGCGCTGCACCCGCGCATCAGCATAAGCACGCGTGATCGGGTACTCCCACATGTAGCCGTAGCCGCCAAAAAGCTGCACACATTCATCCATGACCTTGCATTGCAGGTCCGAGCACCAGTACTTGGCCATGCTGGCCGTCGCGGTGTCGAGCTTGCCCGCAATCAGCAACTCGGTGCATTTGTCCACAAAAACGCGCGCCACCTGCACCTCGGTCTGCAGTTCTGCCAGGGTGTAACGGGTGTTCTGGTAGCTGGCCACGGGCTGGCCGAAAACCTGACGCTGTTTCACGTAGTCTATGGTCCAGCCAATGGCGGCCTGCGCCGCTGCGATGGCACCGATGGCAATTTGCAGCCGTTCCCAGGGCAGTTGCTCCATCAGGCCAATAAAGCCCCGGTTCTCCTGCGCTGCGCCGCCGAGCAGGTTTTCTGCGGGCACACGGACACTGTCAAAAAACAGCTCGGACGTGTCCTGGGCCTTGAGGCCCAGCTTTTTCAGGCGCTTGCCAACGGAAAATCCTGGCATGCCGCGCTCGACCAGCAGCAGGCTGGTGCCCTTGGCACCGGCAGCAGGATTGGTCTTGGCCACCACAATCACCAGATCGGCATGCCAGCCGTTGGTGATGAAGGTCTTGCTGCCGTTGAGCAGGTAGCTGCCGTCGGGCTGCTGGATGGCGCTGGTCTTGACGCCCTGCAGATCCGATCCGGCCGCAGGCTCACTCATCGCAATCGCACCCACCATCTCGCCGCTGGCGAGCCGGGGCAGGTAGTTCTGCTTTTGCGCGTCGGTGCCGTAGTGCAGGAGGTAAGGGGCGACGATTTCGCTGTGCAGGCTGTAGCCGATGCCGCTGAAACCGGCACCGCTGAGTTCCTCCATCTGCACCACGGAATACAGCTTGTCGCCACCGGCGCCGCCGTATTCCTCGGGCATGGTCATGCAGAGAAAGCCGTTTTCCCCGGCCTTGTTCCAGACCGCGCGGTCCACAAAGCCCTGCTCTTCCCATTGGGCATGAAAAGGGGCGATTTCCCTGTCCATGAAGCGGCGAAAACTGTCGCGAAAAGCCTCGTGGTCGCTGTTGAAAAGTGTGCGTTCGATCATGGTATGTCCTCAGTGGTCAGGCGGCCCTGGCACCGGCCATCGCCGATTTGACGATGCGCGCGTAATTGCCAATAAATATGTTGCTCAGCACGGCATCGCCGACACCGCGCTTGCCCAGGTTGTCGATGACGTCACGCAGGTCGGCATAGTCATTGAGCATGCGGTTGGGCCATACGCCTTCCATGTCGGTGCCGAAGGCCACGTGCTCCGGCCCGACCAGGTCGCACATGCGCATGATCTCGTCAGCGTAGCCGGCCTTGCTGTTTACCGGATAGCCCGGGTCGTTGCCCAGCCGCAGGCACCAGAGGCCGATTGCACCGCCACGCGCTGCGATCTTGCGGGCAAGAACCAGCGGCAGCGACCGGGCCATGTAGCCCACGTCCGATGGCGTGCCGCCCAGTGGCGATATCCAGGAGTGCGACCAGACCATGGCTGCGGGCGACGCATCCAGGGCGCCATCGACCAGCGATCCCGTGCCGTGCGCCAGGTCCACCACCATGCCCAGCCGCGCGCATTCGGCCACCACCTGCACGCCCAGCGGCGTCAGGCGCCCGTGCTGGGGTGCGGCGGTCTGGTGGTCGCCCAGGGGAGTGCGGATGTAGTGCACCAGCTGCATGTGGCGCACACCCATGGCGTGCGCCTGCGCCAACCGGGCAATGTCACCTTCGATGAAGTTGGCCGATTCGCAGGCCAGCAGCACGCGCGGCTCACCGGCCAGTGCCCCGTCCACGTCGGCGGTGGTCAGCGCCTTGGCGACCTTCCATTGCGCAAGGCGCGCTTCGTAGTCCTT
This sequence comes from Kapaibacterium sp. (SeqCode), assembly GCA_943370435.1. Lineage (GTDB taxonomy): Bacteria > Pseudomonadota > Gammaproteobacteria > Burkholderiales > Burkholderiaceae_C > Polaromonas. The sequence goes on from CALRQX020000016.1 coordinate 64,526, forward strand.
GACCAGGTCCTGCCAGTAGGCCCAGATCGCACCCGGCTTGGGCTCTTCGACCTGCACCAGCCGTCCGCTGGCCGAAATCCATTTGCGGTCGTCCACCACCGCCCAGGCCAGCAGCGTGATGCCGTTCTCGCGCATGTGCTTGTCCAGGTCCATGCCGAACAGGCGCGGCAGGAACATGCCGTAGTGTGAATGCATGTCGGCCACGTAGGGCTGGCGCATGGTGGTCTGTGCTTCTACGGGCGAAGCCAGTCCAGCCAACGCGGCGGCGCCCAGCAATGCCACCTGGCGGCGGTTGATGTCGGTCCTTTTCATGCTGTTGCGCCTCCTGCTGTCGCCATTTTCACAAAGCGATTGCTTTGTGAAATGAATATACTCCATCATGGCCTTTTATCCGCTGGAGCACCCATGACCGAAGCATTCATTTACGACGCCATTCGCACACCGCGTGGCAAGGGCAAAAAAGACGGCAGCCTGCATGAGGTCAAGCCGGTGAATTTGCTGGCCGGTGTTTTGACCGAGCTGCAGCGCCGCAACAACTTTGACACCGCGCAGGTGGACGACGTGGTGATGGGGGTGGTGTCGCCGATTGGCGAGCAGGGTTCGGTCATTGCCAAAGTCGCCGCGCTCAAGGCCGGCTGGGACTTCCGCGCCTCGGGCGTCCAGATCAACCGCTTTTGCGCGTCGGGCCTGGAGGCGGTCAATATGGCTGCGCAAAAAGTGCGCTCGGGCTGGGAAGACCTGGTGGTGGCTGGCGGGGTCGAAAGCATGAGCCGTGTGCCGATTGGTTCGGACGGTGGCGCCTGGGCGCAGGACCCGGAAACCAACAGTGCCACGGCTTTTGTACCGCAAGGCATAGGCGCCGATTTGATTGCCACGCTGGAAGGCTTTAGCCGCACCGACGTGGACAGTTTTGCACTGGAGAGCCAGAAGCGCGCCGCCGCAGCGCGTGATGCGGGTTACTTCGACCGATCCGTCGTTGCGGTCAAGGATTTTCTGGATCAGACCATTCTGGCCAGGGACGAGTTCATCAAGCCGCACACCACGCTGGAAGGCCTGGCCGCGCTGAAACCGGCTTTTGACCAGCTGGGCGCCATGGGTTTTGACCAGGTGGCGCTGACGCGTTACCCGCAGGTCGAACGTATTCACCATGTGCACCACGCCGGCAACTCTTCGGGCATTGTGGATGGCGCGGCGGCGGTGCTGGTCGGCTCGGAAGCGGCCGGGAAAATCCATGGTTTCACACCGCGCGCGCGCATCGTGGCAGCAGCCTTGAGCGGCGCCGACCCGACCATCATGCTGACCGGCCCCATGCCGGCCGCCCGCAAGGCGCTGGCCAAGGCTGGCCTGAGCATTGACCAGATCGATTTGTTTGAGGTGAACGAAGCCTTTGCCGCCGTGGTGATGCGTTTCATGAAAGAGATGAAGGTGCCGCACGACAAGGTCAATGTCAATGGCGGTGCGATTGCCATGGGCCACCCGCTGGGGGCCACCGGCGCCATGATACTCAGCACCCTGATTGACGAATTGCACCGGCGCAAGCTGCGTTACGGGCTGGCCACGCTGTGTGTTGGTGGCGGCATGGGCATTGCGACGATTGTGGAAAGAGTCTGATGAAAACCATCCAATACGAACTGGCTGGCGGCATTGCCACCCTGACCTTCGACGAACCGGGCTCGCCAGTCAACACCATGTGCGCGCAATGGCAGCAAGACCTGAACGAGGTCACCGCGCAGGTGCTCAAGGACCGTGAAGCCATACGTGGCATTGTGCTGGCCTCCAGCAAGAGCACTTTTTTTGCCGGTGCCGACCTCAAGGGCCTGATGCGCAACCAGACATCAGACGCTGCCGCCGTTTTCACCGAGATCGAGCGCATGAAGAAAAACTTCCGCACGCTGGAAACCCTGGGCAAGCCGGTGGTCAGTTGCCTCAATGGCGCTGCGCTGGGCGGCGGCTGGGAGGTGGCGCTGATCGGCCATTACCGTATCGCGGTCGATGACAAAAAAATCCAGTTCGGCCTGCCCGAAATCACGCTCGGACTGATTCCGGGGGCCAGTGGCATCACCAAGATGACGCGGATGCTGGGCCTGATGGGGGCGCAGCCCTACATCCTGGAAAGCCGGCTGTTCAACCCGCGTGAAGCGCTGGAGCTGGGGCTGGTGCAGGAACTGGTGCCCGACGCCGCCGCACTGCGTCCAGCAGCTCTGGCCTGGATTGCCAGCCACGATGGCGCCGCCGCGCCGGCCCATCACCCATGGGACGACAAGAACTACCGGATGCCCGGTGGCCTGCCTTCCAGTCCCAAGCTGGCGGGCATGCTCAGCGTGGCGCCCGCGGTGCTCAAGCAGAAAACGCGTGGCCTGTACCCCGCCCCGGAAGCGGCATTGGCGGCCATGGTTGAAGGCGCGCAGGTGGACTACGACACCGCATTACGCATCGAAAGCCGCTACCTGGCCCGGCTCGCGGTCACGCCGGTGGCCAAGGCGATGATCAACACCTTTTTCTTCAACATGAACGCGATCAAGTCCGGCCAGTCGCGCCCCAGGGACATTCCGCGCTACAAACCACAAAAGATCGGCCTGCTGGGCGCAGGCATGATGGGTGCCGGCATTGCGTATGTGCAGGCCAGCCGGGGCATCCACACCGTTCTCCGGGATGTCAGCCAGGACAAGGCTGATGCCGGCAAGGCCTACAGCGCCAAACTCACGCAGCAGCGTGTGGACAAGGGCCGCATGAGTGCGCCCGATCAAAGCGCCCTGCTCGCGCGCATCCATGCGACCGGTGAGGTCGCCGATCTGGCGGGCTGCGATTTGATCATCGAAGCGGTGTTTGAACGCCGCGACCTGAAAGCCAAAGTCACGCAGGAAGCCGAACCCCTGCTCGCGTCCGGCGGTTTTTTTGCATCCAACACCTCCACCCTGCCGATCAGCGGGCTGGCCACGGCCAGCGCCCGGCCGGAAAAGTTCATAGGCATCCACTTTTTCAGCCCGGTGGACAAGATGAAGCTGGTCGAGATCATTCGCGGCAAACAGACCGACGATGAAACCGTGGCGCGTGCTTTTGATTATGTGCAGGCCCTCGGCAAAATTCCCATCGTGGTCAATGACTCGCGCGGTTTTTACACCAGCCGCACGTTTGGCACCTTTGTGATGGAAGGTGCGGCCATGCTGGGCGAAGGTATTCCGGCAGCCGCGATAGAAAACGCCGGCATCCAGTGCGGCATGCCGGTCGGTCCGCTGGCGGTACTCGATGAAACCGCGCTGTCGCTCAGCGTGCATGTGCTGGACCAGACCCGCGCCGATTACGCGGCTGAAGGCAAAACCTATATCGCGACGCCAGGCGAGCTGATTGTGGAGCGCATGGTCAAGGAGTTTGACCGCAATGGCCGCGCAGCCGGTGCCGGTTTTTACGACTACCCGGCAGAAAAGGGTGCCAGAAAAAGCCTCTGGCCCGAGCTCCAGACCCTGTTTGAAAAACCGGCCACGCCCTGGGACATCACCGACATCAAGGACCGGCTGCTCTACCGTCAGGCCGTGGAGACCGCGCGCTGCCTCGCCGAAAACGTGTTGACCACGGTGCACGACGCCAACATTGGCTCGATCTTCGGCATCGGTTTTCCGGCCTGGACCGGGGGCGCGATGCAGTTCATCTACGGCATGGGACTGGACGCATTTGCCCGGCGGGCCGACCAGCTTGCAGCAAAATTTGGCCCGGGTTTTGTACTCAGCGACGAGGTCAAGGCAGTCATTCAAAAGCACCAGCCGGTTTATTGACCGGCTATCGCCGCAAGCAGGCCGGCTTTTTGCACCTTGCCAAGGGCTGTTTTGGGCAAGGCGTCACAAAACAGCACCCGTTTGGGATGTTTGAAGCGCGCCAGCCGCTGCTCGAACAGCTGCATCACCTGCGCCGCATCGAGGTCGGCGCCGGGTGAGCGCACCACCACGGCCACCACGATCTCACCCCAGCGTGCATCGGGCTGACCGACCACGGCGGCCTCCAGAATGGCCGGGCAATCCGCCAGCAGGTTTTCGATTTCTGCCGGATAGATGTTTTCTCCACCCGAAATAATCATGTCCTTGGAGCGGCCCACAATGGTGTAAAACCCGGCTTCATCCCGGCGTGCCAGATCGCCGGTGTGAAACCAGCCTTCTGCAAAGGCCGGATTGTCGGGATCGGCCCAATAACCGAGCAACAGATTCGGGCCCCGCACCCAGACCTCGCCCACCTCCCCCACGGCTGCCGCCTCGCCGCTTTCCCCGACCAGCCGCACCTCGACATGAAGGCCTGCCTTGCCGGCCGATCCGGCATGCCGCATCGCTTCTTCACGGCGCAGGTAGATGGAGACAGGCCCGGTTTCGGTGGCACCATAAACCTGACCGAGCGGGATGCCACGGGCATGGATGGCGGCGATCATCGATGCCGGAATGGTCGATGAACCTGCGACCAGCAGCTTCAGGGATGAAAGATCCGTGTCTGCAAAATCGGGATGATCGAGCACGGCACGCAAGGTGGCGGGCACCATCAAAGACAGCGTGGGGCGCCGCCTTGCCACGTCGGCCAGCCATGCGCCGGCTTCAAAACGCGGATGCAGGGTCACTGTTGCGCCGGCATGCAAGGCCGGCAGGGTCTGGATGCACAGCCCACCGACGTGGAACATCGGCAGTGTGCTGAGCACATGGTCGTCTTGGGTCAGTTCCTGGGCGTGGGTCGCTATCACGCAGTTCCAGATCAGACCGGCCTGGGAGTGCAACACACCTTTGGGCTGGCCGCTGGTGCCGGAGGTATACACCAGCAACACGGGCGCTGTGGGGGCGTCGCTGAAGACGGGCAGCTTGATATCTGCGCTTTCTCCACCCAGCTCACGGGCCTGCAGCAGGGCGCAGCCCCCTTGCGCGGAAAGCGCTGTTGCAGCCTCGGCGCGGGCTGCATCGCTGACCAGCAGGCTGACACCTGCGTGGCGAAGAATGGCGGCGAGTTCCGCGCCCGAGAGGCGGTAATTGAGTGGCAGCAAAATGGCACCCACACGCGCCAGTGCGAACAGCAGCACCAGCATGGCCGGGTCGTTGAAACCCAGCCAGGCCACCCGGTCACCCGTTTGCACGCCGGCTTTGAGCAAAACATGGGTCGCGCGCTGGATCCGCTGCCACAGTGCGCCATAACTGATGTCTTCCCCCGCCGCGTGCAGGGCCACCTGCTGCGGCGAGAACTGCGCATGCCGCTTTATGATCTGCGCGAGCTTCATCCTTGAAACCTAAAGCACAGCCTGCTCGTCCTGTTCACCGGCCTCGTACAGGCACTCACGGCCCAGCCGGTCCATGCACAGTTCAGCTGTCCAGGGCAGCATCAGCGAGCCGCAGCGCGAATCACGGTACATGCGCTCCAGCGGCAGGCTCTTGAGCATGGACTGGCCGCCGCAGGTGCGCACGGCCAGGCGGCAGATCTCGTTGGCGTTTTCCATGATGGTGTAGTGCGCCGCGTACAGGCCCAGACGGATTTCCTTGGACGGATCAACCCGGGCCGCGCGGGCGTTTTGAAGAAAAATCGCGCGGGTCTGCTCCAGCCGCACCTTCATTTCGGCCACGGCGATCTGTTTGGTCGGGTACATGCGGCGCTTGACCGGCGGCGTGCCCGCCACCTCACCGCGCAGGTACTGCACCGTGAAGTCGTAAGCCGCCTGGGCGATGCCCATGTAAGTCGGCGACAGCGTGGCAAACATGTGTGGCCAGCGCAGCGCGGCCTGGGCGTAAATGCCCTCGGGAATCAGGCGTTCGATCTCGGGGACAAACACGTCCTTGAAAATCAGCGTGCGTGACACCGTGCCGCGCATGCCCAGCGGGTCCCAGTCGCCGGTGACGCTGACACCCTCCAGGTTTTTATCGACGGCCAGGTACAGCGAGTCGCGCTGCGTGGCGCCGGGTTTGTCCAGGGTGCACAAAATGCCGTAATAGTCGGCGGCACCGGCCAGCGAGGCAAAAATTTTCTTGCCGTTGACGAGGTAGCCCCCATCCACCTTGCGGGCCAGGGTGCCAAACGGCGCCTTGCCTGCGGCCGCCGCCCCGCCCTCCGAGAAAGGCTGCGAATATACCTTGCCGTCTGTCACCACACGCTGGTAATGCACTTTTCGGTGGGCTTCATGGTTGGCGCGTTGCTCGGCGGTCATGTCCAGGTCGTCGGCGATAAAACCGGTCCACATGGTCGAGCTGACGTGCATGTTCAGGGTCAGGGCTGTGGCGCCGCAATGGCGGCCGATCTCGGCGGCGGTCATGACGTAGGTGGCAAAGTCGGCGCCCCAGCCGCCGTGCGCCTCGGGTACGCAAATGCCCAGCAGCCCGGCCTCGCGCAGATCGGCATAGTTCTCAAACGGAAACACCGCGTCGCGGTCAATCTGCTGCGCGCGCGGCGCAAACCTTTCGCGCCCCAGCCGGGCGGCTATCGCCAGAAGCTGGGTCTGCTTCGGCGTGAGTTCGGTGTAGTCCCCAGCGATGGAGGGCGGCAGGTAACGCGCGGCGGGCACAGGAGAAACAGGAAGTGCGGACATGGCTTACCTCAGGACAAAAAGTGTTTTTTCAGAAAAGACGAGAGGGCGCGGTTGAAAAGATCAGGCGCTTCGATGTTGGCGATATGGCCGGTAGCGGCGAGGCAGAGGTATTGCGCGCCGCTGATCCGGCTTGCCATTTTTTCCACCACGGCAGGTGGCGCGTTTTGGTCCAGCTCGCCGGCCAGGCACAGGGTCGGCACCCCAATCCGCCCCAGATCAGCGAGCCGGTTGAAGGACACGATGGCAGACAGGGCCGCGCGGTAGCTGGCCACCGGCACCTGGCCCATCAGCGCTGCCGCCTCGGCAATGCGCGCCGGGTCGGCATCGGGGGCAAACATGCCCGGCACCAGTTGTCTGGCCAGGCCTGCCATGCCCAGGCCCCGCTCCAGCGGCTCAAAACGGCTCTGCAGGAACTGCTGCTGCCAGGCCCCGTCACCCTTGCCGAAGGCCGGCGAAGTGCTGTAAAGAATCAGGCCATGCACCAGCTCAGGATGCAGGGCGATCAGTTCCTGCGCAATCATGCCGCCCATGCTGTGGCCCAGCAGCACATTGCGTTGTGCGCCAGCATGGTCGATCAGGGTTTTGAGCGCGCCTGCCAGCGCAGCGTTGCTGCAACTGGCCAGCGGCGGGGAGGCGCCGTAGCCGGGCATGTCCCAGGCAATGGTTCTGAACCCCTGCGCAGCCAGAGCCGGCTGGTTGTGTGCCCAGGCCTGTTTGCCGCCCCCCACGCCGTGCAGCAGAAAAATGGCGGTATCGCCCTGCCCTTGCTCCAGATAGGCCGGCAGCCCCATGGTTCAGGCCAGCTCGCCGGTGAGGCGGCCGGCGTCCACGATGAGCTGACCGTCCAGGCGCACGCTGCAGGCCCGAAGGGGCAGGTCAAAATGCCCCAGGGTGTGGCGTCCGGCCACTTCGTTGGCGCCGGTCGAATACAGAAAATTGCCGGCAAAGGCACGCAACTCGGTGCCATTGAAATCCCGCTTGTCGTACATCGCCATGGCGTCCCAGCGCGCTTTCGGGTTCATGCCCCAGCCCACATGCGAGACCGCGTAGGCCTCGCGGTTGCCCCAGGCCGCCCAGTAGCTGCGCATCAGGTCCGCATCGAGATGCTGGCCGGCGATGTCGGTCACAAAGTCGTTCTTGATCGTCAGCACGACGGACTGTTCCAGGTAACGCTTGAAGGTCAGGTTGACATCGCCGGGGGCCAGCACCAGCGTGCCGTTGACGCTGCCCTGGGCCGGAAACGCCAGACACAGACCGCCCGGCCAGTGCGAGATGGTGCCGGGCCGCGCGGTATAACCCCAACCGCCGCCAGCTTGGGCACCCACCAGCGAAATGGCCAGATCAGTGCCTGCCGGCGAGCTGACGTGCATGGCTCTGGCGCTGCGCAGCCGCTTGATGCCGGCCTTGACTTTGGGCTCAAGCGCCGCATCGGGCACGCAGCGCTCCAGGATTTCCGGGTGTTCATTGGACACCATGAGCACGCGCGCCCCGCCCTTGAGGATGTCGGGCAGCTCGGCCGCATGTAACAGGCCTTCGACCGTCAGGTCGGCCACAAAGGTGCAGGCTGCCAGCGCCTGCACCACGGGTGCGAGCTGGCCGATGGAGTCCGATGCGCCTGTGGACCGCACAGGCACCGGCGCCGCGAGCCGGGGACTCTGCAACACCAGATGGAAAGCCCGCGCCCCGAGCCGTGCCAGCGCGAGCTCGGCCAGGTGCACGTTGACTGGCCGCGACTGGGTTTCAGACAGGATGGCGGCGGTATCGCCGGTCGTGACACCACACAGGGCAAAGGTTTCGGCAAAGCAGTCGATCCAGCGCGCTTCAATTCTTTCCTGGAGCATGAGAATCTTCCTAAAGACGTGAACCCAGGGCGAAATACCCGCCCGCATGAAACAGCAGCGGCGCAAGCTCGGACGCGGTGAAGCGCTCGACTTCTGCAATGAACAGGCAATGGTCGCCGGCGATCTGCTGCGACACCGTGCGGCATTCAAACCAGGCGGCCGCGCCATGCAGCAGAGGCTGACCGCTGGCGCTTTCCGCATGCGCCACACCGTCGAACTTGTCGGGCAGCGGCGAGGCAAAGCGGCGCGAGACCTCGACCTGGGCCTCGGCCAGCACGTTCACGACAAACAGCGGCGCGCCCTGGAACACCGGCAGGCTGGGCGATGTGCAACGCAATGACCAAAGCACAAGCGGCGGCTCCAGCGACAAGGCTGAAAACGAGTTGACCGTCAGCCCGACAAATCCGCCGTTGGGCGCGCGCGTGGTGACAACCGTGATGCCCGTGGCAAACTGTCCCAGCGCCGTGCGCAGTCCTCGGTTGTCCGGTACGGCCCGGGTATCGGCAGCGGGCGGCGGGACGGCTTGCAAGTCGGCTTTCATCTGCGCATAATATATGAATATTCATGCAAATGACAAGCCCGTCAACCCTTTCTGAAGGCGCCCCGTGAGCGGCGAAAGACCGTTCGCGGGGCTGGAGCCTGAAGCGCGTTTCATCGACGGCTACCTGTCCTACCTGCTGGCCAGAGCCAGCCACACGGTGTACCGTGAGTTTCACGCCCAGGTGCAGGCCGCTGGCCTGAGCCCGCTGGAATGGCGCCTGCTGGCCACACTGTCCGACGGTGACGGCCTGACCATCGGTGAGCTGGCGCGCGAAATACTCGCCCAGCAACCCACCCTGACCAAGCTGGTCCAGCGCATGGAAAAGGCCGGCTGGGTGTTGCGCGGCGCAGACCCGGCAGACGCCAGGCGCACCCTGGTGTTTGAAACCCGGCAGGGGCGTGACACTGTCGCTGCGCTGCTCGCCGAGGCCAAAGCCCATGAACATTCCCTGCTCCAGGGCTTCAGCGAGCGCGATGTCTCGGCACTGAAGAAAATCCTCCGCGCGCTGATCAGCCGCGGTGAAGGCAGCAAACGCTAAGACATCAATTACTTGACTTGGTCAACCATTATCAGGATGATGCTTGTCATGAGACCTCCTGCGCCCGCTCCGGTGGCTGTGGCCCATGTCAAGGCGCTGCGCGGCTTCAACCGTTTTTACACCCAGCGCATCGGCGTGTTGGCCCCCTATCTGGGCAGTGAATTTTCCCTGACCGAAGTGCGCGTGTTGTACGAGCTGGCGCATCAAGACCAGCCCACAGCCACGGAGCTGGGGCGCGACCTCGCACTGGACGCCGGTTACCTGAGCCGCATCCTGCGCCGCTTTGAAGGCCGGGGCTGGGTTGAACGCAGGCCCTCGCCCGCCGACGCACGGCAGAGCCTGTTGCGGCTGACCGATGCCGGGCACCAGGTCTTTGCACCGCTGCAGCAACGCTCGCGTGACGAGGCCACTGCCCTGCTGGCGCCCCTGGTTCCGGCGGCGCAGCAGGAACTGACCCAGGCGCTGGCCACCGCACGGCGACTGCTGGACCCGGCCACCCGAGCCCAACCCTCAGTGACGCTGCGTGACCCGCAACCCGGTGACATGGGCTGGGTGGTGCAGCAGCATGGGGAGGTCTATGCCCGCGAGTACGGCTGGAACAGCGAGTTTGAAGCGCTGGTGGCAGGCATCGTCGCGGGCTACCTGCGCAACTACCAGCCTGAGCGGGAGCGCTGCTGGATCGCCGAGCTGGACGGACAACGCTGCGGCTCGGCCTTTGTGGTGCGCAAGTCCGCCAGCGTGGCGCAGTTGCGCATGCTGATCCTGACGCCGCAGGCACGCGGCCAGGGCCTGGGTGCCCGGCTGACGGACGAATGTATCGCTTTTGCACGCGCCAAGGGCTACAAAAAAATGGTGCTCTGGACCAACAGCTGTCTGGACAGTGCGCGTGCCATTTATGCCAAACGCGGTTTCCGGCTGGTCAAAAGCGAGCCCTACGCCGGTTTTGGCCAGAACCTCATCGGTGAAACCTGGGCGCTCAGGCTGTGAGCCGCACCTTGCCTTGACGGCCATCAACCTCGCCTTGCTGGCCGCCGCAGCCACCGGCGTGCAGGTTGGCGTGGCCATCGCTGCTTCGCGTTTTGTGGTGGCCGAGGTTCCGCCGCTGACCCTGGCCTTGCTGCGCTACGCCATCGGGTTTGCCTGCCTGCTGCCTTTCATGTTCAGGTCATTCAAGGCTTCAGCCCTTGATGGACGGGCGAAGGCAGCTATCAAAAACATGGCTGTTTCCGACTGGCTGGTGATGGCGGCACTCGGTGCCGGGCAGTTTGCGTTGCTGATCACACTGCTCAATTACGGGCTGCAGCACATAGGCGCTGCCCATGCAGCGCTGATTTTCAGCCTGTTCCCCTTGCTGACCTTGCTGCTGTCGGGCGCGCTGGGCCGTGAGCGCCTGTCGGCGACCCTGCTGGCCGGCGTTCTGCTGTCGATTGCCGGGGTGGCCCTGTCGCTGGGACCCAAACTGCAGGCCCCGCATCCAGGTCACTGGTGGGGGGAGGCGGCGGTGCTGGCCAGTGCCTGCACCGGTGCGCTGTGCAGCGTGTTGTACCGCCCTTACCTGCGGCGCTACCCGACCCTGGCGGTATCCGGCTTTGCCATGGGCGTCTCTGTGCTGCTCCTGGGTTTTCTCGCGCTGCATGAGAACTGGCCGGCGCAGGTGCTGGCCATGAGTCTGCAGAGCTGGTGGGTGGTCGGCCTGATCGGGGCTTCCAGCGCTGCAGCTTATGTCTGGTGGCTGTATGCGCTGAAACATGAATCACCGACACGGGTGACCGTGTTCCTGGCGCTGAACCCGCTCACCGCCGCCTTGCTGGGCAGTTTTTTTCTCGGTGAAGACCTGGGCGCGTGGCTGCTCGCTGCCCTTGTTTTGATTGCTGCCGGCTTGTGGCTGGCCACCCGCGCCGCGCCCGCCGCGCCAGTGATAATTGAGCCATGACTGCCCAGCCCCCTGAACCCGATGCCCGCCCGCAACCGCAATCCCTGAGCGACCTGTTCGTCTCATTCACGCTGCTGGCCTTGCAGGGTTTTGGCGGTGTGCTGGCCGTGGTGCAACGTGAGCTGGTCGAGAAAAAACGCTGGTTGACACGTGAGGAATTTGTCGAGGAATGGGCCGTGGCGCAAATCATGCCGGGTCCCAACGTGGTCAACCTGTCGCTGATGATAGGGCACCGCTACTTCGGTTTGCGGGGCGCATTGGCCGCGCTGGCCGGCATGTTGACGGTGCCTCTGGTGGTGGTGCTGGTGCTGGCGCTGCTGTATGCGCAGTTTGCGGGGCACCCTGGCGTGGCCGGTGCGCTGCGCGGCATGGGTGCGGTGGCCGCAGGCCTGATCGCCGCCACCGGCCTGAAGCTGATGGGCGCGCTGAAACAGCACCCGCTGGGGCTGCCCGCCTGCATGACGCTGGCCCTGGCCTGTTTTGCCGGCATTGCCTTGTTGCGCCTGCCGCTGGCCTACGTGCTGCTGGGCCTCGGATTTGTGGCTTGCGCCATCACCTACAGAAAACTGGCGCCATGAGCATCAGCTTGTTATGGAGCGACTGGCTGGCCCTGTTTGGCCACTTCCTGATCCTGTCTCTGCTGTCGGTGGGCGGCGCCATCACGACGGCACCCGACATGCACCGCTACCTGGTGGACGGACGGCATTGGCTGACCGACCCGCAATTCAACGCCTCGGTGGCCATTGCGCAGGCCGCGCCAGGGCCCAACGTGTTGTTTGTGGCATTGATGGGCTGGCAGGTGGGGCTGAACGCGGGGGGGCCGCTGATCGGGCTGCTGGGGGTCTTGGTCACCATGCTCGGGATTTTGCTGCCCAGCACCACCCTGACCTACCTGGCAGCCAGTTGGGGACACCGCAACCGCACGTTGCGCGGGGTGCGTGCCTTCAAGCAGGGCATGGCGCCGATAGTGATTGCCCTGCTGATTTCCACCGGTTACATTCTGGCGACAGGCAGCAGCTACCGTCTGGCAGACTGGCCTCTTTGGCTGGTGGCGGCGGTGACCGCGCTGATCGTCTGGCGCAGCAGAATCCACATGCTGTACCTGCTGGGCGCGGGTGCCGTGCTGGGCTGGATGGGCTGGGTGTAACACCGGGCCGGGAAGGCCAAATGTCACACGTATTTCCTTAACACTCAGATACACTTCCATACACAAATATTCAATTCAGGACTGGAACCTGCATGTCTGAACCCACCGCGGCCCCCGTCGAATCGGCTACGCCGCTTTTTGATGTTGTTATCACGGTGCCATCCGGGGCCCGGATGGAGGATATTGAGCGGCTTGCGCGTGAAGCCTCGGGTATTGCGCCGGAGCGTATCGAGCGCCTGCTCAAGGTGCTGGCCAGTTCCCCCAGCGCCAAGGTGGGTGCCGGGGTAACGCGCGAAAAAGCTGACCTCGCCAGGGTCCAGTTCGGCGCCGCCGGTCTGCTGGTGGAAGTCACCCCGATTCTGAGCATCCAGGCGGCCATGGCCGGCAATTACGACGGCACCTTTGTCTGCCCAGCCTGCGACAAGCGCGTCGTGTTGCCGGACAACCGTCAATGCCCGAGCTGCCACATATTTGTCGACAAGGTCACCCCTGAATTTCTGCTGCGCCGAAAGATGATGGAGCAGGAACGCGGGAAAATTGAGTACGAGCAGGCCAAATCCGCCAAGGAAAGCGAAAAGCGCACGCGCGAGGCCATGGAAGCCGCCATGCGCGCCAAGGTGCGCGAGGAAATCGAGGCGGAATACGGCATCAAAAGGAAAAAAGGCCTGTCGGGCCCGGTGAAGGTGGCCGGTGTGTTTGTTTTGCTGGTGGCCGCCTTTGCTGGCGGCAAAGGGCTATCGCCGGATGGCCTTCCCTGGAGCAAATCGGCCAGTGGCAAGGACAGCGGCCAGCCCAAGGTCATGAGTGCCGACAGCCTTGAAAAGACAGCGCAGGCCGCCGGAGCAGATGCGGACAGCGCCACAGGCGGCGCTCCGGGCTCGCCCGGCGCTCCGGCCGCAGCAGGCGATCCGGACGTTGACGATCCCTTGATCCAGGCCGCAGCCGGCAAACCGGCAGGGGGCAAGCAGCTGACGCTGGAACAGGCGCTGGCAGCCTCGAAAACGCTCGCAAAATCAGTGGGCAACACCACGGCCGATCGGGCCATGGCTGGCGGCCCCGTGGGTGGCAAGTCTGGCAGTTCTGCCAGCCAGGCGGCCAACAATGCCATCGACGGCGCCGTGGAGAACCCGTCGGGTTCTGTGGACTCCGGCTCCAGCGCCACTGCAGGTGGCGGCGCGGCCGGTGGCGTCAGTGCCGGTGGCGTCAGTGCCGGTGGTGTCAGCGCGGGGGGTGGCAGCGCGGGGGGTGGCAACACGGCGCCCAACGGCATCTCGTTCAGCGGTGGCAATGCAGCTGGCAGTTCTGCCGGCACTGCCAGTGCCGCCGGTGCAGCCAGCGTCGCAGTGCCGAAACAGACCAAACAGATCCTGACCGCCGAGTTCGTCCGGGTGCTGGCCGAAATCGGCCAGTCGGCGCGCGCCAGGGAGGTTTTGAAGGCCGGCTTGGCCACCAACAGTGCGGGGGCAGAGCCTGAGGGTGCCGCTGCGCTCAGGAACGCCGACCTGAAAGCCCGTGCATGGGCGATACAAAGGCGCGAAATCGGCCCGGCACGTGTGGTCAGCGACGAGCTGAAAGCCAAAATTCTGGCGCTGGACAATGCGGCCGAACGGGTGCAATTACTGGGCAGCGTGGCCGCCATCCTGAGTCAAAGCGGGCAGATCGCGCCCGAAATACCGAGGAACTTTCTGTCGCTGGCAGCCGACGCGCTGAAATCTGTCACCGGCCCTGGCCAACCGAACGCGGCCATGGGCGACCTGGCGGTTTCCATGGCCGAGGTGTTTGCCAACGAAGCGAGTGCCAGAATCAAGACCGGCATGTGGTCGAAAGCCCAGGCCAGCGCCGCCCAGGTCGAGGGCCTGATCAAACAGGCGCCCGATGCCTGGTCGCAAGTGCGCCTGTATGCCATTGATCACCAGATCAAGCAGCAGATGGGCCAGGCCGACAAGGCCAGACAAAGCCTGGACGCAGCGCTGGCTGAAGTGGGCAAAAATCCCAACCTGTTTGAACGCGCCGCCTGGTTGCGCAGCGTGGCCCAGCTGTCGGACAATGCGGCCGATGAGCAGCTGCAAGCCCTGGCCACCAGCCTGCAAACGCAGCTCGAAGCACAATCCGGCGCTGACAAGGCGCGGGCCTTGACCCAGCTGGCCTTGTTGTACGCGGCCGGGGGGCTGCCGTCCAAGGCCGAGCATTCGCGCCGCCTGGCCCAATCGACCGCTGCCTTGAGCCCTGCGGACAGCGTGGCGATCAACACCGACCTGATTGTCCGCAGCGATCTGGCCATGGCCAAGCTGCTGCAGGGCCTGGGCCGCTATGCGGAGGCCGAGTCACTGCTGCGACGGGTAGGCGGCTACCTGCTCTAGGCGTCCGGGCGGCAGAAGCCGCCGAAGCGAGATGCGAGAGGCGGCTGTGCCGCACAGGACCTGGGCCTGACGACCCGCCCAGCCCTACTGAACATGCTCGGCGTGCAAAACCAGCGCGAACAGCTCATTGCGGAAATGGATCCCAAGGCGCGCGAAGGCCCGGTTGCGGTAGGTTCTGACCGTCGGCAGGCTCAAGCCCAGATCCGCCGCCACGCCCTCCTGTGTCATGCCCTGCAGCAGCCGGGCACAGACATCGAGCTCGCGCGGCGTCAGTTGCCGGTTGAGCCGTCCCAGGCGCTGCGCAAAGTCAGCCACCGATGCAGCCTGTTCGCGCACAGGCTGCGGCGGCAAACCTGCCAACGCCAGATGTTTTTGTGTCAATGCAAGCAGCGCGGGCGCCATGCCCTCGAGCGCAGCCATCTGGGTGTCGCTAAAGGCCACCTGGTGCGCGTGACGGTAAAAGTTAATCGCGAAGACTGAATCGTCGGCTTGCTGCCGCACGATGGAAAGCCGCTCAGCCACGCCATGCGCCTCATAAACACGCGCGCGGTGTTCGGCTGCAATTTCCTGGGCCGTGATATGGCACAGCACGGTAGACGCCTGCACAGGGGCGGCTGGTTCGCGCACCAGGGTGCGGTCGCTCAGATAAGGCCCCGACAGGTAGGCGCGCCAGCAGTCGCGCGTGGTGTCCGGTATGCCGTGGCTGGCCGACATGAACATGGCCGGCCGGCAGCTTTTCCCGGTTCGGTACACAGACCAGGAAGCGGCCGGAAGCAGCGGATACAGGCCGTCGAGCAGGTCGTTTTCAAAATGCGGCAGCCCCAGACGGGTGATCATGCCCGCCAGCGCCTGAGCGGTCTCGGTCACGCTGCCCGGCGCTATGCTCCACTTTCTCATTGCCACTCCTGGTGCGGTATTGCGCCAGCCTGTCATCTTCGTGGATGACAGTGCCTCAGCGCCACGGGGATTACGCTAGCGTGATGACATTCCCCCTGCCGCCCCAGCTCGTGCATTTTGCCGATTTATCGGTTCATGTGGGCGCGCCACAGGAAGTGGGCCAGACCGTGCGTGGCCTGCGCCGGCTGATCCCGATACTTGGCGGCGAAGCCGGCGGACACGGCTGGACCGCCCGTATCCTGCCCGGGGGCACCGATTTCCAGTTGTTGCTCAATGACCGACTGGCCGAACTCGACGCACGTTATGTGATGGAAACCGACGGCGGCGACCTGATTTACGTGCAAAACCGGGCCGTGCGTTCCGGGCCGGCAGAGTTGATGGCGCGGCTGGTGCGGGGCGAGCCGGTGGACCCGGCACAGATCTACTTTCGCTGCTTGCCCAGCTTTGAAACGGCTTCGCACGCTCTGGGCTGGATCACGGAGCGCATGTTTGTCGGCAGCGGCGAGCGCCATCCGGACCGCGTGGTGATGCAGTTCTACGAACTCGCCTGAACCCGGTCAGTTTTCTGCTTTTTTTTTGCCCTTTTTTATCTTTCCAGCCAGGAGACACACCATGAAAACCCCGCAGGCCTCAAAAGTCCGCCGCGCCCTCACCATCGGCATGTTCGCCGCCGGACTGCTGCCCTGGGCTGCAGCCCAGGCGCAAGCGGCTTTCCCATCCAAACCGGTGCGTATCATCGTCGGCTTTCCGGCCGGTACCGGACCGGACATCGTGGCGCGCCTGCTGGCGCAAAAACTGTCGGAAGCCTGGGGCGGCATGGGCGTGATCGTCGACAACAAGCCCGGCGCGGGCGGACTGATCGCGGCGTCCGAAGCCGCGCGTGCCGCACCTGACGGCTATTCGCTGATGCTGGGTGAAACCGGCCAGCTCAGCATCGCGCCCAGCAGCTACAACAAGCTGCCCTACGACCCGGTGAAAGACTTCATCCCGGTCAGCCAGGTCGTCAGCGCGGACTTTGCGCTGCTGGTGAACCCGCAAAAAGTGCCGTCCAAAAACGTCAAGGAGTTTGTGGACTGGACAAAGCAGCAAAAAGGCCTGTTCATGGCCACCTTCGGCGCCGGCACACCGGGGCATTTCGGCGCCTTCATGTTCGGCGAAGCGATCGGCATCAAGCCGGAGCCGGTTCACTACAAAAGCACCGGCGACGCTCTGGGCGGGCTCTTCAGCGGCGATGTGCAGGGCGTGTTTGCCAGCGTCGGGCTGGCTGCACCGCAGGTGAAGGCCGGCAAGCTGGCCGCGCTGGGCACCACCGGGCCGGTGCGTGCCGGCCTCCTGCCCGATGTGCCCACCATCAAGGAGCAGGGTTTCAGCAACCTCGAGTTCACGTCCTGGTTCGGCATCGTGGCGCCGGCCAAAACGCCGGCCGACATCGTCGCCCGCCTCAGCGCCGACATTCAGAAGGCGGTGCGCTCGCCCGAAGGCAAACAGAAAATGGAAGACGCCGGTTTCCGCGTGACCGGCACCAGCGGCGAGGAGTTTGCGCGCATCATCCGCGCCGACACCGTGACCTGGGGCAAGGCCGTCGCCGCCACCGGTTTCAAGGCCGACTGAAGCCGCCGGCGAGGCTGCGCGGCCCGATCCGGACGGCCTGCCTCAGGCGGTGCGCTGGCGCAAGGCCTCGTACAGGCACACCCCGCTGGCCACCGACACGTTCAGGCTTTCAACCGCCCCCTGCATCGGTATGCGGACCAGCTCGTCGCAGGTCTTGCGGGTCAACTGGCGCATGCCCTCGCCTTCGGCGCCCAGCACAAGGGCCACAGGCCCCTTGAGATCGACGTCGTAAATCGTTTTTTCGGCATCGTCGCTGGTGCCTATACACCAGATATTGCGTTCCTTGAGCTCAGTCAGGGTTCGCGCCAGGTTGGTCACCATGAAGTAAGGCATGGTTTCAGCCGCGCCGCTGGCCACCTTGGCCACGGTGGCATTGATGCCGGCGGCGTGGTCCTTGGGGGCAATCACCGCGTGCGCTCCGGCCCCATCGGCCACACGCAGGCAGGCGCCCAGGTTGTGCGGATCGGTCACGCTGTCCAGCACCAGCAGCAGCGGCATCTGGCTACCGCCGGCCTCCAGTTGCTCCAGCAATTCATCGAGTGAGCGGAGCTGCGGCACCGCGTCCACGCGCGCCACCACACCCTGGTGGCCGTGGCTTCCGCACATCTTGGACAGACGCAGGCCGTCCGATTCAATCAGCCGGATGCCGGCCTCCCGCGCCCGGTCGGTGAACTGACGCATGCGTGCATCGCGTCGCGAGACATCAAAAAACACTTCAAACACGGACTGGGGTGCGGTTTTGATACGCACACCGACGGCATGAAACCCGAACAGGACTTTGGGTGAAGAGGACATGTGGCAATTATCACAGCACGCCTGCTT
This sequence comes from Kapaibacterium sp. (SeqCode), assembly GCA_943370435.1. GTDB lineage: Bacteria > Pseudomonadota > Gammaproteobacteria > Burkholderiales > Burkholderiaceae_C > Polaromonas. Next base: position 82,751 of record CALRQX020000016.1, read on the forward strand.
CTTCTGATAACAGGAGGCCTTCGAGGGACCGACGGTCAGGCGCGAGGCCTAAAATGGTAACAAGACGTTTTGTTTGTGAGGGGACTGACTGACATGGGTTTACGCCTTAAATTCAACCTGGTGCTGGTGGTCGTGTTTGCCATAGGCTTTGCAGCGGTCGGTTTCATCTCGCGCCAGATGCTTCAGGACAACGCCCGCGAGGAGGTGTTGCGAAATGCGCGCCTGATGATGGACACCGCGCTGGCGGTGCGGGCCTACACCGTCGAGCAGGTCAAACCGCATCTCGACAAACAGTTGCAGGACGTGTTTTTGCCGCAAACCGTGCCGGCCTACGCTGCCACAGAAACGCTGAACCACATCCAGCAGAAGTACCGCGACTACGGCTACAAGGAAGCCACGCTGAACCCGACCAACCCGCGTGACCGCGCCACCGACTGGGAGGCCGACATCGTCCAGCAGTTCCGCCACAACCCCGAGTCCACAGAACTGGTCTCTGAGCGCAGCGGCGGCACGGGCCGCATTCTTTACATCGCCAAACCGATTCAAATCAGCAACCCTGCCTGTCTGCAATGCCACAGCGTGCCGGCCGCTGCGCCCGCCAGCATGTTGAAGATTTACGGCGAGGCCAACGGCTTTGGCTGGAAACACAAGGAAATTGTGGGTGCGCAGGTGGTGACCGTGCCCATGGACATTCCCGTCCTCCGGGCCGACCGCGCTTTCACGACTTTCATGGCTTCGCTGGCGGCCGTTTTTGTGGCGGTCTTTGTGGTGCTCAATCTGATGCTGAGCTGGCTGATCGTGCGCCCCATCCGGCGCATGGCGGCGGCGGCCGACCAGGTCAGCAACGGCGACTTTGAAGTCCCCGAGTTTTCCGACGCAGGCCGTGATGAGGTTGCCGTGCTCGGCAGCTCTTTCAACCGCATGCGCCGCAGCCTGCAGAAAGCCATGCACATGCTTGAGCGGGACGAGCCCTGAACGCATGAGCGAGCCCCCGCGCGCCCAGCCCCCTTCTGGCGGCCCGCCTGCGGCAGCCGGGGCAGATGCCGCTGCCCTGCCCGTCGGGCACACCGTGCTGGAGTACCGGATTGAAAAGATGCTGGGCGGCGGCGGTTTCGGCATCACCTACCTGGCGCGTGACTTCAACCTCGAGCTGCCGGTGGCGATCAAGGAGTATTTTCCCGGCGACCTGACGGCGCGCGCAGCCGACCTGTCGGTGCGGGTTCGCACCCCCGAGGCCGAGCAGCAGTTTCACTGGGGTCTGGAGCGTTTTCTCGATGAGGCCCGGGCGCTGGCCAGTTTTCGCCATCCCAACATCGCCCGCGTGCTGCGTTATTTTCGCGAGAACGGCACGGCTTACATCGTCATGGAGTATGAGTCGGGCGACCCGCTCAAGCGCTGGCTGGCGCGCCAGCCAGCGCTGGACCAGCCCGGCCTGCTGAAGGTGATTTACCCGCTGCTCGACGGGCTGGAGGCCGTGCACAAGCTCGATTTTCTGCACCGCGACATCAAGCCCGACAACATCTACATACGCGCCGACGGCTCACCGGTGCTGCTCGATTTTGGCGCGGCGCGGCGCTACACCGGCGGACGCGACCTGACCAACATCGTCAGCCCCGGGTTTGCGCCCTTTGAGCAATACCACAGCAAGGGTCACCAGGGTCCCTGGACCGACATTTACGCGCTGGGTGCGGTGATGTACTGGATGAGCACCGGGCAAAAGCCGGCGGAATCGGCTTCGCGCGTGCAGGAAGACAGCATGCCAAGGGCGCTGGATCTTGCAGACACCGGCGTTTTCAGCGTCGACCTGCTGCGTGCCATCGACTGGGCGCTCAGCCCCGGTGAAGCCAGAAGGCCGCAAGACATTGCAGCCTTCCGGCTGGCGCTGGAAAACGCCGGACAGCCACCGGCCCCTGATGCCCCTACCCGCACCACGCCGCTGGTGCGCCACCAGGCCGATGAGAAACACCTGCCGACAGGCAGCGGCACCGACAGCCTGCGCAAGAACGTGCTGGGAACCGTGATGTCACTGCATCTGGTCGGGTATTCGAAACACAGCACGGCGCAACAGGCCACGGTGAAAGAGCATTTCAACGAACTGCTGACCAAAGCGCTCAAGGGCGTGGACCCGGCCTTGCGCCTCGTGATAGATACCGGTGACGGCGCGGCGACCTGCTTTCTCGGTGACCCTGAGGAAGCCCTGCAATCGGCGCTGCTGCTGCGCGGCCTGCTGCTGCAGAAATACGGGCAGATGCTGTCGCTGCGCATAGGCCTGCATCTGGGCCCGGTACGCAGGGTCATCGACATCAACCAGCAAGTCAACGTGATCGGCGACGGCATCAATGTGGCCCAGCGCATTGCAGACTTTGCCCAGCCCAACCAGATCGTGGTCTCGCGCGCCTTCCACGACGTGATCACCTCCATCTCGGACAATGCGGTCGGCCTGTTCAGTGCCATGGGCCCGCATCTGGACAAACACCTGCGCTCGCACGACATCCATGCGGTGCTGGACCCGCAGTCCCGGCCGGCGCCGGTGGCGCCAGCGCGCAGCACCGAATTCGAAAACACTGCCTCTTTTGCCGCGCTGGCCACGCTGACCCCGGAACGGGTGGCAGAGGTCGAGGCCGAGCTGACAAAAAGCATTGGGCCCATGGCCAGGGTGCTGGTCAAAAAAGCCCTCACGCGCAGCGTGAGCGCGCAGGGGCTGCGGGAGTTGCTGGCGGTGTCCATCCCCGACCCGACCGCGCGTGAGTTGTTTGTCAGGCCCAGAAACCACAAAACCCAGCCGGTCGGCAATTCCGGTTTGCTGGCTGACGTATCGCAGGCTTTTCAGTCCTTCACGCGCCCTCACTCGAACGCCAGCCAGCCCGGCAGTTCACGCACCGGACCGGGTTCACTCGTGGCCTCGCCCTACTTCAGCCCTGAGCAGCTGACGCAGGTCGAGCGCGCGCTGAGCCAGTGTATTGGCCCGCTGGCCAGGATGATTCTCAAGAAGGAAGTCACCCGGCACAGCGCGCTGCCGACGCTGCTGCTGGCGCTGGCCGCCGAGATTGACCGGCCGGCCGACCGGGAGAAGTTCCTGGCGGCCACGCAGAAGCTTCAAACCTGAGGCGCCGGCTGCTTGCTATTTTATTGATAGCTGGCCATGCTGGGTGCGAAAGGGCCAGGAGCAGTTTTGATCAACTGGCCAGAAGCTGGCCGGCCTCGATCGTGATACGCCGCTCGCAGCGCGCGGCGATGCCGGGGTCGTGCGTCACCAGCACCAGCGTTGTGCCCAGCTCCTGGTTCAGTTCGAACATCAGCGCCATGACCTTCTCGCCGGTGGCAAAGTCCAGGCTGCCGGTGGGCTCATCGGCCAGCAGGACCGCCGGCTGCACCACAAAAGCCCGGGCCAGCGCCACGCGCTGCTGCTCGCCGCCTGACAGCACCTTGGGGTAGTGGCCCAGGCGTTCGCCCAGTCCGACCCGCCTGAGCATCTCTGTGGCTTGTGCGCGCGCGTTTTTTGCGCCCGACAGTTCCAGCGGCAGCATGACGTTTTCCAGCGCATTGAGGTTGCCCATGAGCTGGAAACTCTGAAACACAAACCCGACCTTTTGCGCCCGCAGGGCAGCGCGGTCGTCCTCGCTGAGCGCAAACAGGTCCTGCCCGGCCAGATGCACCGTGCCCTGGGTCGGCGTGTCCAGCCCGGCAATGATGGACAGCAGTGTGCTTTTGCCCGAGCCTGAGGCGCCGACTATCGCGGCGGTTTCGCGGGGCGCAAGGGCAAAATGAATATCGCGCAAAATGGTCAGCGTGCCGGTTGAATCGCTCACGCTCTTGAAAACATGCTCGACGGAAATAATTGAAGAGGGTGTGGACACAGCCGCAGCAGCATCATTCGGCAGATTAACCGCAGGTTCAAACATGTCAGCCTTGTCAGAAAACTTGAGATCAGACTTTACCAAGCTTGCCCGGTCTGCGGTAAGCCGTGTGTGCAAGCCCTTGGGCATGCTGCTGCTGGCACTGGCCGCCGTGCAGCCGTGGGCTGTGCATGCAGCCGCGCCGGGCGCCGGCGCCGGCCCGATTCTGGTGGTGGGTGACTCGCTCAGCGCCGAATACGGCCTCAAACGCGGCACTGGCTGGGTCGCCTTGCTCGAAAAGCAGCTGGCGGGTGAAAAAAAGTCCGTGCGCGTGGTCAATGCCAGCATCAGCGGCGACACCACCTCGGGCGGGCGCTCGCGCCTGCCCGCCCTGCTGGCCCAACACAAGCCCAGCCTGGTGGTGCTGGAGCTCGGTGCCAACGACGCCCTGCGCGGCCTGCCGCTGGACATGACTGAGAAAAATTTGACGGTGATGACGCAGTCGGCGAAAAAATCCGGCGCGCGTGTGCTGTTGCTGGGCATGCAGGTGCCGCCCAACTACGGCAGCGCCTACAGCGCCACCTTTTACGGCCTGTTTGACAAAATCGCCAGGGCCGAAAAAGCCGCGCTGGTGCCTTTTTTTCTCAAGGGTGTTGCTGATGTGGATGCAGCGGCCGGAAACTTCCAGGCCGACCGGATTCACCCGAACGAGCAGTCGCAGGCCCGCATGCTGGCCAACGTCTGGCCCGAACTGAAGAAAATCATCCCGTGAGCCTGGAACGTTTATCCGCCGAACAGGCGCTGTCCAAGCTGGGTGACTACAGCACGGTGATCGACGCCCGCAGCGAGGGCGAATACGCCGAGGACCATCTGCCGGGCGCCGTCAACTGGCCCAGCCTGAATGACGAGGAACGCAAAATTGTCGGCACGCGCTACAAGCAGATCAGCCAGTTTGAAGCGAAAAAACTTGGCGCCGCGCTGGTCGCCAAAAACATTGCGGCCCACATCCAGCGCGAGGTGCTGGACAAGCCACGCGACTGGCAGCCGCTGGTGTACTGCTGGCGCGGCGGCAAACGCAGCGGTTCACTGGCGCTGATCCTGGAGCAGATCGGTTTCCGGGTGACGCTGGTTGATGGCGGCTACAAGGCCTTTCGCGCGGCGCTGGTGGCCGATTTGCCGCAGCTGGCGGCACGCCACAGCTACCGGGTGGTCTGCGGCACCACCGGCTCGGGCAAAACCCGGCTGCTACAGGCCCTGCAGGCCCAGGGCGCGCAGGTGCTGGACCTGGAGGCGCTGGCGCACCACCGCAGTTCGGTGCTGGGCCTGATCCCCGGCGTGGCGCAACCGAGCCAGAAGGCTTTTGACAGCCTGATCTGGGCCGCGCTGCGTCGCTTCGATCCGGCCCAACCCGTGTACATCGAAAGCGAAAGCAAAAAAGTCGGCAACGTGGCGGTGCCGGAAGGCCTGATCGCCGCCATGCGCGGCAGTCCCTGCCTGCAGCTGGACCTGCCCGAGGACGAGCGCGTGGCGCTGCTGCTTGAGGACTATGATTTTTTTGTCAGGGACACCCCGTTTTTCTGCGAGCGTCTGGGCGCCCTGACTGAAGCGCGCGGCAAGGAAACCGTCAAAAACTGGCAGGAGCGGGCCAGCAGCGGCGACATCGCCTCGGTGGTGCGCGAGTTGCTGGTCCAACATTACGACCCGGTATACCTGCAATCGATGCGGCGCAACTTCACGCACTATGCCTCGGCACAGGTGATCACACCGCGCGACCACAGCATGGCGGCCATGAGTGTCCTGGCGCAAAGCCTGCTTGCGCACTGAATCCCGCGCAAAAAAAAGCTCCGGGGGACAGGGGATGTCCCGGCGGAGTCTGACGGCGCTATTTAGCTATCAATAAAGTAGCTGCTTGCGCCCGTCGTTGCTGGGCTGGAGCCCGTTTTTATTCATAGCTGTGAGGGGTGATCAGCTTCAGGCTGCAGGGTCGGTGGCGGGTGGCGGGCCGCCTGCGCCGTCCTGGCCCTCGGGGCTGTCATCGTCCGGCAAGTCCGGCTTGCCCTCGGCCTTGCGCTTGAGTTTTTCCTCTTTTTTCTTCTTTTTGGCCAGCTCTTTCTGGCGCTTTTCGTAGGAATAATTGGGAGTTGCCACAGTGTGCTTTCTTCAGGGATGTATAGGCTAACTGTACTGCATAGCAGCCAGCGCCTGGGCCAGATCGGCCTGCAGGTCAGCCACCGCTTCGAGCCCGACGGAAAACCGCACCAGGCCGCCCTGGTAAGGCCAGGGGGTGGTCCGGATCGCCGGGATGTCGTAAGGCGCGCACAAGCTCATGGGCCCGGCCCAGCTGTAGCCCAGCCGGAACAGCTGCAGGCTGTCGCAAAAGTGGTCCACCGCGGCCTGCGGACAGGCCGGCTTGAAGACAATGCTCATCAGGCAGGCCGCCGCCGTGCAGTCGCGCTGCCAGACCGAGTGGCCTGATGAACCGGCCAGCGCCGGGTGCAAGACCGCCTCAACCTGCGGCTGCTGCTGCAGCCAGGCTGCCAGCGTACGTGTGGCGCTGTCCTGGGCGGCATAACGCAAAGCCATGCTGCCCAGGCCACGCAGCACCAGCTCGGCGTCATTGCCGGCCACGCCATAACCGACACGCATGTGGCAAAAATGAAGCAGATGGTGCAGCGCCTCGTCACGTGTCACGACCGAGCCCATCAACACGTCGGCACCGCCGCTGGGGTATTTGGTCAGGGCCTGGACCGAGATGTCGGCGCCCAGGTCGAAGGCCTTGAAGGCAATGCCCGCGCCCCAGGTGTTGTCCAGCGCCGTCACGATGCCTTGCGGATGGGCATCCGCATGGGCCTTGACGGCGGCGACCAGTGCCGGCAGGTCCGGAAACTCCAGCGTGATCGAGCCCGGCGCCTCGAGCCAGACCAGGCGCGTCTTGCGGCTGAGTTTTGCTGCCAGGTCGGCAGGCTGCATGGCGTCGTAATAACGAAAGCTGACGCCCCAGCCGGCCAGCTCATGCTGGGCAAACGTCTTGTTGGGGCCGTAGGCGTTGTCGGGGATCAAGACCTCGTCACCGGCCTTGAGCAGCGCCATGTCGACCAGGGCCACAGCCGCCAGGCCGCTGGGCACCAGCGTGCAGAACTGCCCGCCTTCCAGCGTGGCGATGCGCTCTTCGAGCGTGAAGGTGGTGGGTGTGCCGTGCAGGCCGTAGGTATAGCCGGTCTTGTGTTTCCAGTCGCGCTGGCGCAAGGCCGCGACGCTGGGGAAGATGATGGTGGAGGCCTTGTGAACGCCCGGGTTGACGGCGTCAAAGCCCGCAGGCGGCTGGTAGGCGTGGTGGATCAGCTGGGTGGAAATTTCGCTCATGCGCCGATGTTAACGGCAGGAGTGGGCAACCGGGAGGTGCTTCTGTTACCAGCAGGGGCCGCGGATCTGGCTCTGCCAGTCCGCAGGCGCAGCGGCCCCCTCGGGGGGCAGGGAGCTACGCGAAGCGAGCGACCGTGGGGGCTATATCTTCCATTTCTCCATCAGCTGCGCCGGCCGCAATGCGTCATACCCTTCGAAAGGCTGGTGTATCCACGGGTTCGTCGGCAAAAACTCGACCGAGTAGTCAGGCTGGAAGGTGGAGACGCCCTTGGTCCAGATCACCGCGCTGCGCAGCTCGGTGATCGGTTGGTAGTTGTTGCGCAGCTGATGGATCACGGCCTTGAGCGTGTGGCCGGTGTCGGCCAGATCGTCGACCAGCAGCACCTTGCCGGCGATTTCGCCCTTGGGCGTGGTGATGAAGCGCGCAATGTCCAGATTGCCTTGTGTTTTACCCGCGTCGGCGCGGTAGGAGCTGGTGGACATGATGGCCAGCGGTTTGTCGAAGATGCGCGAGAGGATGTCGCCGGGGCGCATGCCGCCGCGTGCCAGGCACAGGATGGTGTCGAACTGCCAGCCCGACTGGTGGATCTTGATGGCCAGTTTTTCTATCAGGTTGTGGTACTCGTCATAACTGACGTACAGGTGTTTGCCGTCTTCGGTCAACATGAAAGGTGCTCCTGATTCAATAGCTGCCTGCGCACGTCCCGATTGGGCTGCAGGCCTGTTTGATGGAAAGACAACGGTGAAGGATCAAGCCACAAACGGATGCCGCAACAAAATGGTGTGGTCGCGGTCGGGGCTGGTCGAAATCATGTGGATAGGCACGCCGGTGACTTCCTCGATACGGTGCAGGTAGCGCTGGGCAGCAGCCGGCAGCTTGTTGTAGTCGGTCACTCCCACCGTGCTTTGTGTCCAGCCGGGCAGGGTTTCGTAAATCGGCTTGCAGCGCGCGATGTCTTCGGCGCCCATGGGCAGGATGTCGGTGATGTGGCCGTCGAGCTCGTAACCGGTGCACAGTGCCAGCTGTTTTATGCCGTCGAGCACGTCAAGCTTGGTGATGCACAGTCCCGACAGGCCATTGACCTGGGCCGAGCGCTTGAGCAGGGCCGCGTCGAACCAGCCGCAGCGGCGGCTGCGGCCCGTGGTCACGCCTTTTTCGGCGCCCACGGTGCTCATGTGGTAACCCGGCGTGCCCGGGGTCTCCCAGTCGAGTTCGGTCGGGAAAGGACCACCGCCCACACGCGTGCAGTAAGCCTTGGTGATGCCCAGGATGTAGTGCAGCATGCCGGGACCGACACCGGCACCGGCGGCGGCATTGCCGGCCACGCAGTTGCTGGAGGTCACAAACGGATAGGTGCCGTGATCCACGTCCAGCAAGGTCCCTTGCGCGCCCTCAAACAGCAGATTCGCGCCTTCGGCGTTGGCGTCGTTGAGTTCACGCGAGACATCGGCCATCATGGGCTTGAGCAGCTCGGCGTGACGCATGGCCTCGTCGTACACCGGCTGGAATTCGATGGCCGGGGCATGCAGGTAGCCGGTCAGCACGAAGTTGTGCAGGTCCAGCAGTTCGCGCAGCTTGGCGGCAAAACGCTCGGGGTATTTGAGGTCCTGCACCCGCAGGGCACGCCGGGCGATCTTGTCTTCATAGGCCGGCCCTATGCCGCGGCCGGTGGTACCTATCTTGACCGTGCCCCCGGTTTCCCGGCGGGTCTCGCGCGCCACATCCAGCGCCACATGGAAAGGCAGGATCAGCGGGCAGGCTTCGCTGATGCGCAGGCGCGAACGCACCTCGACACCGGCTTTCTCCAGCCCTTCAATCTCTTCAAACAGCTTGGCGGCGGACAGCACCACACCGTTGCCGATGTAACACTTCACGCCCGGGCGCATGATGCCGCTGGGGATCAGGTGCAGCGCGGTCTTGATGCCGTTGATGACCAGTGTGTGGCCGGCGTTGTGCCCGCCCTGGAAACGCACCACGCCCTGCGAGCTTTCGGTCAGCCAGTCCACCAGCTTGCCCTTGCCTTCGTCACCCCACTGGGTACCCACGACCACCACGTTGCGGCCGGCGCTTGCGGCAATTGTTTTTGTCATCTTCAGTCTGCTTTCAGGAGAGGTTAGGGTAAGCGGGCGGCGCGGCTTCAGGCCGGCTTGTGGCCCAGCGGCTGGACCTGCCACTGGCCAGCCACGCTGGCCAGTTCGCGGTCACAGTCAAACTCGTCAACTTCATGTTCATGGCCGGGCAACACACAGGCCACGGTTTCGCCGCTGGCGCGAAGGCGGGCGATGGCTGCGCGCAGCCCGGCTTCCTCGCCCCAGGGCGCACGAATCGCGGGGCGCAAGGGTTTGGGCAGCAACACGCTGACCAGTTCCTTGAGATCCAGGCTGAAACCTGCCGCCGGGCGATTCCGGCCGAATACGGCACCCACTTCGTCGTAACGGCCGCCGCGCACCAGTTCGGCGCCCTGCCCGCCGTCACGCTGGCCGCGGCCGTAGATGGCAAAACGTGTGCCACTGTAATAGGCATAACCGCGCAGGTCGGCCAGGTCGAAGGCGATGCGCACCGGGCCGGCCAGCGCCTGCACGTGGGTGGCCAGCCATTTCAGGTTCTGCAGCGCCTTCAGCGCTTCGGGCACCGCCCTGAAGGCTTTTTCCGCCTCAGCGAGCACCTGGTCGTCGCCGTACATCTGCAGCAGCGCCAGCAGGCCTTCGCGTGCCGCCGCCGGCAGCTCGCCGTTGAGGCTGGCCATCAGGCTGGACAGCTCGCTGGCATCCTTGACCGCCAGTGCGGCGTGGATGCGCGCCAGCATGGACGGACTGACCTTCGCACCGGCCAGCAGGCTGCTGACGATGCGTACATCGGCCATGTCGACCGAGAGTTCGGTGACACCGGCGGCCGTCAGGCCTTCGAGCGCCAGCAACTGGGCTTCGAGGTCGGCCTCGAGGCCGGCATGGCCGTAAATTTCAGCGCCAAACTGCAGCGGCTCGCGCGTGGCATGCGGGCGGTCGGCTCGCGTGTGCAGCACCGGGCCGCAGTAACACAGGCGGGCCACGCCCTGGCGGTTCAGCAAATGTGCATCAATACGTGCCACCTGCGGTGTGGTGTCGGCGCGCAGACCGAGAGTGCGGCCCGAAAGCTGGTCCACCAGCTTGAAAGTCTGCAGGTCCAGCGCTTCGCCGGTACCGGTCAGCAGGGATTCGAGGTGTTCGAGCAGTGGCGGCATGACCAGCTCGTAGCCGTAGCTGCGGGCCGTGTCGAGAAACAAACGGCGCAGCTCTTCGATGTGGCGCGCCTCGGAGGGCAGGACATCGGCAATTTGATCCGGCAATTGCCATGATGACGACCAGGCGGGCATGTATTTATCGTGCGCTGTTAAAAACAGGATTTTACCGGGCTTGCAGGCGCTTTCCGGACCGGGCCGCCAGCTATCTCGCTGCCAGGCGCAAATACCTGCGGGCCCAGGCGTCCGGGCGCGCTGAAGTCAAAGGAGAAAAGTGATGGCCAGCAGGCCGGCGACCATGCTGCCCAGACCGAAGAAACGGATCTGTCCGTCACTCAATCTGAGGATTTTCTCGAACATCCGGCGCCAGCCGGCGGGCGATAAAAACGGGAACAGCCCCTCAATCACCAGCAGGCACGCCAGGGCGAGCCAGATCGTGCTGCTGTCCACGCGCAGGGCTTATTTCTTCGAAGGTGCAGCGCCTGAACCCGACCCCCGCATGGCCTTGAAAAAGTCAGACGAAGGGTCCAGCACCATCACATCGCTCTTCTTGCTGAAGCTGGCCTTGTAAGCGTCCAGACTGCGGTAAAACTGCGCAAACTGCGGGTCGCGGCCGAAGGCGTCGTTGTAGATGCTGGCGGCCTGGCCATCACCCTCACCCTTGATTTTCTGCGCATCGCGGTAGGCGTTGGCCACCGTGACCTCGCGCTGGCGATCGGCATCGGCACGGATTTTTTCGCCTTCTGCAGCGCCTGTGGAGCGCAACTCGTTGGCGACCCGTTTGCGCTCGGCTTCCATGCGGCGGTAAACCGACTCGGTGATGGCTTCCACATAGTCAGCCCGGGTCAGGCGCACATCCACAATCTCAATGCCCCAGTTCTTGCTCTTGACGTTTTCCTGCACCTGGCGCTGCACTTCGACCATGAGGGATTCGCGCTTGGTGGAAATCAATTCGCGCACGGTGCGCTTGCTGATTTCTTCCTGGAAGGCGTTGCGCACCTCCCGGCTGAGCTGGTTGGCGCCGGCCTTTTCGTCGGCCCCCAGTGCGCGTATGTATTCAGACGGGTTGGAGATGCGCCAGCGCAAATACCAGTCGATCACCAGCCGCTGCTTTTCTGCAGTCAGAACGGGCTCGGTGTCGGTGCTGTCCAGTGTCAGCAATCGCTTGTCGAGGTATTTGACGTCCTGAAACGGCGGTGGCAACTTGAAGTTGAGGCCAGGCTCGGTGATGACTTCCTTGATCTGTCCCAGCGCGTAGATCACGCCATACTGGCGCTGATCGACCACAAACAGCATGGAACTGGCCAGCGCGAGCAGCACCAGCAGCGAAGTAGCGATAAATCCAACTCTGTTCACTTTGGTCTTCCTTAACGGGTGTCGCGGTCACGCGTGCGGGAAGCATCGCGGGCCCGGGTATCGGTCGGAGTGCTCACCGGCACGGCGGGCAAGGCAGGCGCGGTAGCGCTGCCGTTGGCCGGTTCGGCGGCCGCGGCGCCCGATTGCTGCATGATTTTGTCCAGCGGCAGATACAGCAGGTTGGAGCCCTGGCGCGATTCAACCATGACCTTGGTGACGCTGCTGTACACCTGCTGCATGGCGTCCAGGTACATGCGATCGCGGGTGACCTGCGGTGCCTTCTGGTACTCGGCCAGCACGGATTTGAAACGCTGCGCATCACCCTGGGACTGGGCCACAATGCGGGCCTTGTAGGCCTCGGACTCTTCCTTCAGACGCGAGGCAGAACCCACGGCACGCGGGATCACGTCGTTGGCATAAGCCTGTGCCTCGTTCTTGGCACGTTCGCGCTCCTGGCCGGCCTTGAGCACATCGTCAAAGGCCGGCTGGACCTGCTCGGGCGGCCGCACGCCGCCCTGCTGCATGTTGATGCCGACGATCTCGACACCGACCTTGTAGCGGTCCAGGATGGTCTGCATCAACTTGCGCACCCGCGGACCAATCTGCTCACGCTCCTCACCGAGTGCCGCGTCCATGCGCATTTTGCCGACCACTTCGCGCACCGCAGTTTCAGCCGCCTGCACAACGGCATCGGCCGGGTTTTTGCTTTCAAACAGGTAGGCGCGCGCGTCGCTCAAGCGGTACTGAACCGCAAACTTGATCTCGACGATGTTTTCGTCTTCGGTCAGCATGGCCGACTCGCGCAGTCCGGTGGATTTGATGATGCTGTCACGACCCACATCGACCGACCGGGTCTGGGTGACCACCAGGGTTTCGTGCCGTTGTATCGGGTAGGGCAGGCGCCAGTTGAAACCCGCCCCCTGGGTTGATTTGTATTTGCCGAACTGGGTGATCACGGCCTGCTGGCCCTCCTGCACGATGAAAAACCCGGTGCCCAGCCAGATCAGCACGGCGACAGCGGCGATCAGGCCCACACCGATGCCGGCACTTTTCATGTCGGGCTGGAAGCCGCCGGGCCCGCCGGAACCCCCGCCGCCACCGCCCGCACCACGCACGCGTTGCCCGGCATTCTTGGCGCCGCCAAACAAGCCGCCCAGCTTGCGGTTGAAGTCGCGCCACAACTCATCGAGATCGGGGGGCCCCTGGTTGGGCCCCTGCCCTTGTGGACGGTTGCCAGCGGGCGGACGTGCAGGCGGGGGGGGCGGTGGAACTTCATCACGCCCGGCCTCAGGCTTGGCGTCGTCGGGCCTGGCCTTGTTGTCGTCGTCCCGGCCCCAGCGGGGGTCGTTCAGATTGAACATTCCCCGGGCGCGTTGCCTCAACCGTGCAGGCAGGGTGGTGAGCGTCTGTAGAACAGGGTTCAGGTTCATGGAATCAAGCTGCCTTTTTTTAATAACTTCGCCATTGTGCCCAATCAGGCCAGGACTTCACTGACTTGAGGGCTATCTTCTGCCGGCGGAGCCTGCACATGCCGGGCCAGCAGCTGGCGCAGCAGGGGCAAACCCTCGCCGGTCTGCGCACTGACAAATACCCGATCGACCCGCCTGCCGGTATCGGAAAAAGCGTCTTTCACTTCAAAACTGTCACTCAACTGAAGCGGCTGGCGTGACTTTTCAAGGGCATCGAGCTTGTTGAACACGAGTATTTGCGGCACATCGGCCGCGCCGATTTCGGCCAGAACGCGCTGAACCTGTTCAATCTGCTCGATGTGGCCGGGGTTGGCGCCATCGACCACATGAATCAGCAGATCGGCATCCGCCGCCTCCTGCAGGGTGGCAGCAAAGGCATCCACCAGCCCGTGCGGCAAATCCCGGATAAAACCCACGGTGTCGGACAGGGAAACGGAGCGTTGCGCATCACCGAGGTAGAGCTGTCGCGTGGTGGTATCCAGCGTGGCAAACAGCTGGTCTGCCGCATAGCTGCGCGCCTTGACCAGCGCATTGAACAGCGTGGATTTTCCGGCATTGGTATAGCCAACCAGGGACATCGTGAAGGAGTTGCGCCGCTCGCGCTGGCGGCGCTGGGTCTGGCGCTGCTTTTTGACCTTGGCCAGACGTTCCTTGGTGCGCTTGATGGACTCGCCAATCATGCGTTTGTCGAGTTCGATCTGTTTTTCACCCGGGCCGCCGCGCACACCGGCGCCGCCGGTTTGCCGCTCCAGGTGCGACCAGCGCCGGACCAGGCGTGTGGACAGGTATTGCAGGCGCGCCAGCTCGACCTGCAGCTTGCCTTCGTGGCTGCGCGCGCGCTGGCCAAAAATCTCCAGGATCAGCAGCGTACGGTCATTGACCGGGAGCTCCAGAGCACGCTCGAGATTGCGCTGCTGCGCCGGGCTGAGGGACTGGTCGAACAGGATTTCGCTGGCCCCGGTCTCCAGCGCCAGCATTTTGATCTCGTCGGCCTTGCCGCTGCCGATGAAAAGGGCCGCATCGGGAGCCCGACGCTTGCAAACCACGCGGGCAACCGGCAACATGCCGGCAGTTTTTGCAAGCAGGCCCAGCTCTTCCAGGCCGGCATCAAAGTTGGGGTAGCCCAAGTCAACCCCGACCAGAATGGCCAGCGGCACAGGGCCCGCCGATAAGTCCTGAGAACTCAGGTGGCAGGGCTTTCCTGGGATTCTGCCGCAGCAAAATTGACTGCGCGACCGGGGACGATGGTCGAAATGGCGTGTTTATAAACCATTTGTGTCACGGTGTTGCGCAACAGAACCACATATTGATCGAAAGACTCGATCTGCCCCTGGAGCTTGATGCCGTTGACGAGGTAAATCGACACCGGCACATGCTCACGGCGCAAAGTGTTGAGAAAAGGGTCTTGCAGGAGCTGACCTTTGTTGTTGTTGCTCACGATATTTTCCGTGTTCAAGAGTTGATAGGACTTCACCTTACCACAGCATTTTGGCGTGGAATGTAGTCCTAAGCTGTATCTTTGTCCGCAAAAGGGTTGCTGGATGATTTCATCTGGATGCGCAGCGGCGTTCCAACCAGATCGAACTCCTTGCGAAAGCGCCCTTCCAGGAAACGCTTGTAGGCGTCAGTGACATGTTCCAGCGAATTGCCGTGAACAATGATGATGGGCGGGTTCATGCCCCCCTGATGTGCATAACGCAGCTTGGGGCGGAACATGCCGGCCCGCTGCGGACTCTGGAACTGCACGGCCTCGAGCAGCAGGCGTGTCAGCACCGGAGTGGACATCTTGCGGTTGGCGGAGGCATGGGCCTGCACAATGGATTTCCAGACCGGGCCCAGCCCCTGGCGCTTGATGGCCGAGATATTGTGGATGGTGGCAAATTTCAGGAAGGACAACCGCGTTTCGATGGACCGCTGCAGGATTTCCTTCTGGTAAGCGTCCACCGCATCCCATTTGTTGACCGCCAGCACCACCGCCCGGCCGCTTTCCAGGATGTAGCCGGCGATGTGCGCGTCCTGGTCGGTCACGCCCTGGGTCGCGTCGAGCAGCAGGAGCACCACATTGGCGCTTTCAATGGCCTGCAGGGTTTTGACCACCGAAAACTTTTCAATCGCCTCGAACACCTTGCCCTTGCGGCGCAAGCCGGCGGTGTCTATCAGCTCAAACTTCTGTCCGGCCTTTTCAAAAGGCACCGAAATCGCATCACGCGTCGTGCCCGGCTGGTCAAATGCCACCATCCGTTCCTCCCCGAGCCAGGTGTTGATCAGGGTTGATTTGCCGACGTTGGGGCGGCCGGCCACCGCGAGCTTGATCACGGTCGGATCGGCGGGCTCACCCTCCTCGTCCGGATCCGGCAGGTTCAGCGGTGCCAGAGCCATGTCCACCAGCGTGCGCATGCCCTGGCCGTGTGATGCAGAAACTGCCAGCACCTCTCCCAGGCCGAGCTCAAAAAACTCGGACAGCTGCACACCCTCGGTCATGCCCTCGGCCTTGTTGGCGGTCAGCACCGTGGGTTTGCCCAGTTTGCGCAGGTATTTGGCAATGTCGTGATCCTGGGCGTTGACACCGGCACGGGCATCGACCACAAACACCACCACATCGGCTTCGGCCACGGCCTGCCGGGTCTGCTTGGCCATTTCCTTGTAAATGCCATCGGCCGCCTTGGGCTCAAAGCCACCGGTGTCGATGACGATGAATTCCTGCGCACCCAGCCGGCCATTGCCGTAGTGCCGGTCCCGCGTCAGGCCGGCATAGTCGGCCACAATCGCGTCACGCGACTTGGTCAGGCGGTTGAAGATGGTCGATTTGCCCACATTGGGGCGACCGACCAGGGCGATGACAGGTTTCACGAGCGGGCATTCAAGACAGAAAAATCAACCCCTTCGGGGGGCAGCGCAGTACACGAAGTGACAAGCGTGGGGGCCAAGTTTTACTCGGGTGCGAAGCCGAACACGTTGCCTGATCGCGTCGCGGCAATCAGCGTGTTGCCCGACAGCACCGGGGCAGCAGCAATCGCGGAACCGTCTGTGGAGAGCCGGTTCAACAATGATCCGTCAGCCCGCGACAACAAATGCAGAAAACCGGCGGAGTCGCCGATCGCAATCGATCGGCCCACGACCACCGGTGCGCCCAGGCTGCGGTAACGCAGGCTGTCGGTGCTCCAGGCGCTTTCGCCGTCAGTACGCAACCAGGCGATGACACGCCCATCGGCTTCGGTGCCGAACACCAGGCGTTCATCCCCGTCCACGCCCTGTGCGCCATTGGCCGGTTTGGTCCACAGCAAGGCACCGCGCTGCGCATCAACGCAGCCCACGCTGGCCTGAAACGCCCGGGCGCAGACGGTGTTGCCGACAC
>CALRQX020000017.1:0-98386 GCA_943370435.1 Kapaibacterium sp. (SeqCode)
CAGCTGTTCCACCAGCTGCCCGAGCTTCTGGTGGAACCCGGACAAGTTTGTCGGTCCCGCCGGGCTGCTGCAGGCCTACCGCTTCCTGTCCGACAGCCGCGACGAAGCCACCGCCGAGCGCCTGGACAACCTGGAAGATCCGTACCGCCTGTTCCGCTGCCACACCATCATGAATTGCGTCGATGTCTGCCCCAAGGGCCTGAACCCGAGCAAGGCGATTGGCAAGATCAAGGAAATGATGGTTCTCCGCGCGGTCTGAAGACCACAAGATCCCATCAAGGCAATGGACGCACTTCTCGACGAACGCGCAATGAGCAAACTCCGGTGGCGCTGCCGCCGCGGTCTGCTCGAGAATGACCTGCTGATCGAAAAGTTTTTCCGGCGCCACGAGGCCACGCTGACCGTCAGCCAGGCACAAGGCCTGAATGATTTAATGGACCTGTCCGACAACGATTTGCTCGATCTTTTGCTGCAGCGCAGGGAGCCCGACCAGCTTGCAGAAGAAAGCGCCAAGGTAAGTGCATCTACTTATGCGGCGCGAGAGGTCTTAAACTTGATTCGCGCCGCCGCCACAGGCCGCCCGTCCGCCCCGATTTGATTTGACCAGAAAGACGCACGAAATGAAGCTCGCTGACAACAAAGCCACCCTGTCCTTCAGCAACGGTAGCCCCAGTGTGGACTTGCCGGTGTACCACGGCAACGTCGGCCCCGATGTGGTCGATATCCGCAAGCTGTATGCCCAGACCGGCATGTTCACCTATGACCCGGGTTTTCTGTCCACGGCAGCCTGCCAGTCGGCGATCACCTATATCGATGGCGACAAGGGCGAGCTGCTGTACCGCGGCTACCCGATCGAGCAGCTGGCCACCAACTGCGACTACCTCGAAACCTGCCACCTGCTGCTGTACGGCGAGTTGCCCAACGGCGACCAGAAGAAGGATTTTGTCAGCCGCGTGACCAACCACACCATGGTCAACGAGCAGATGCAGTTTTTCCTGCGTGGTTTCCGCCGCGATGCACATCCGATGGCCATCATGACCGGGCTGGTCGGCGCGCTGTCGGCCTTCTACCATGACAGCACCGACATCAACAACCCCGAGCACCGCGAGATCGCCGCGATCCGCCTGATCGCCAAGATGCCGACGCTGGTCGCCATGGCCTACAAGTACACCGTGGGCCAGCCCTATATGTACCCGAAGAACGACTTGAGTTACGCCGGCAACTTCCTGCACATGATGTTTGCCACACCCTGCGAAGAGTACAAGGTCAACCCGGTGCTGGAACGCGCGCTGGACCGCATCTTCATCCTGCACGCCGACCACGAGCAGAACGCCTCGACCTCCACCGTGCGCCTGTGCGGTTCGTCCGGCACGAATCCGTTTGCGGCGATTGCGGCCGGTGTGGCCTGCCTCTGGGGCCCGGCCCACGGCGGCGCCAACGAAGCGGCACTGAACATGCTGGGCGACATCCAGAAAGCCGGCGGCGTCGAGAAAATCGGCGAGTTCATCAAACAGGTCAAGGACAAGAACTCCGGCGTCAAGCTCATGGGTTTTGGTCACCGCGTGTACAAGAACTACGACCCGCGCGCCAAACTCATGCAGGAAACCTGCAAGGAAGTGCTCAGCGAGATGGGTCTGCAAAACGATCCGCTGTTCAAGCTGGCGATGGCGCTGGAAAAAATTGCGCTCGAAGACGAATACTTTGTGTCGCGCAAGCTCTACCCCAACGTCGATTTCTACTCCGGCATCGTGCAGCGCGCCATCGGCATCCCGGTGCCGCTGTTCACCGCGATTTTTGCGCTGGCCCGCACCGTCGGCTGGATTGCCCAGCTCAACGAAATGATTGGCGACCCGGAGTACAAGATTGGCCGTCCGCGCCAGCTGTTCAACGGTTCTGTCCAGCGCGACGTCAAACCCCTGGGCGCCCGTTGATCCTGGATCCAGCGTCCTGAACCCGCAAGGCCCGCCCGTGGCAACACCGGCGGGTTTTTTTGTGCGCACCAGCGCCACAACGAGGCCTTTCTTGAAATTTATCGCGTCCGCAGCCGAATTGCGTTCAGCCCTCAGCCCGGCGGCCACAGCCCGCGCCTGCAGCTGCGCGCTCGGGGCCTGCCCAGGCTGGGAAAGCCTGGCCGAATACCGCTGGGAAGCCGGGCAGATGACAGCCGTAGCCACGCTGCGTGACCCGGCCCTTGAAGAAGCCACGCTGGAGGAGAACCACCCCCAGGGCACACGTTACGACTCAGCCGACGCACCGGTGGCGATCAAGTTTTTTCCCTACAACCGCAGCGATGTCTGGCACTGCAGCCGTTGCGACCGGCATCTGCTGCGTTACACCGAGTTCGGTGGCTACAACGTCGATCCCCGGGTCCGAGCGCTGGACCCGGCAAAAATCATCGACTGACAAACGCTATCCTTTCAATAGCTGCTCACGCCTGTCCAGCAAGGGCTGGAGCCCGAATACGCTGATCACTTTCTGGCAAGTGGCGGCCAGGCCCTCAATAGCAGGCATACCAGCCATCGCATATCGCGATGACAAAGCACCAAATATGCCTGCAAAATGGGCATTCATCGCAGAACGCGATGACTTCAACCCTTTCATGAAAAGCTCTGAACGCAACTTCGCCCGCCGGATCGACCTGACCTCGCTGCAGCTGTTTGTCGCGGTGTGTGAGCTTGGCAGCATAGGCAAGGCGGCCGAGCGCGAATTTATTGCCGCCTCGGCCGTCAGCAAACGGCTCTCGGACCTCGAAGCCGCGCTCGACACCCCGCTGCTGTACCGCCATACGCGCGGCGTGGACCTGACGCCGGCCGGGCAAAGCCTGCTGCACCATGCGCGTTCGGTGCTTTTCAGCCTCGAGAAAATGCAGGGCGAACTCAGCGAATACGCGGCCGGTGTGCGCGGCCATGTGCGTGTACATGCCAGTATTTCAGCCATCGTGCAGTTTTTGCCCGAGGACCTGGGCACCTTCATAGGCCAGCACCCCGAGGTCAAGATCGACCTCGAAGAACACCTGAGTACAGAGGTGGTACGCGCGGTGCAGGAAGGCGCGGCCGACCTTGGCATCTGCAACACTGCCGACGGCAGCGGTGAGCTGCAAACCCTGCCCTATCGGCAAGACCGCCTCGTGATGGTCGTGCCGCGCGGCCATGTGCTGGGCCTGCAGGATGAAATGGCGTTTGAGGACAGCCTGGACTTCGACCATGTCGGCCTGCATTCGAACAGCTCGATTTACCTGGCCATGCGGGATGCCGCCGCCTCCGCCGGCCGCACCATCAAGCTGCGCATTCACGTCACCGGGCTCGACGCGATGTGCCGCATGATCCACAACGGCCTGGGTGTCGGTGTGATGCCGCAGCGCGCTTTTGAGCTCATGCACGGCGTCGGCGAACTCGAATCGGTGGCGCTGAGCAACCCCTGGGCCGAACGCCACATCGAGCTGGTGGCCCGCGACTTTTCCAGCCTGCCGGTGACCGCCCGCCTGCTGGTCGATCACCTCGGCGCACGTGCGCTGGCCACCGGCCCGGCACGCGCCGCTGCCTGACTACTTAAAATCAAAGACCACGAAGGAAAACCCATGGGACGCACCCTCTACGACAAGATCTGGGACGAACATGTCGTCCACACCGAGGAAGACGGCACCGCCATCCTCTACATAGACCGGCACCTGGTGCACGAGGTCACGAGTCCGCAGGCTTTTGAAGGCCTGCGCGAAGCCGGCCGCAAGGTCTGGCGCATCAGCTCCATCGTCGCCACCGCCGACCACAACACGCCAACCACCGGCTGGGAACTCGGCTACGACGGCATCACCGACCTGGTCAGCAAGGAGCAGATCACCACGCTGGACAGCAACATCGCCGAGTTCGGCGCAGCAGCCTACTTCCCCTTTCTGTCCAAACGCCAGGGCATCGTGCATGTGATGGGGCCCGAGACCGGCGCCACCCTGCCCGGCATGACGGTGGTCTGCGGCGACTCGCACACCTCGACCCATGGCGCCTTCGGGGCGCTGGCCCACGGCATAGGCACCAGCGAGGTTGAACATGTGATGGCCACACAAACCCTGCTCGCCAAAAAAGCCAAAAACATGCTGGTGTATGTGGACGGCAAGCTGGCGCCCGGCCTGACCGGCAAGGACATCGTGCTGGCCATCATCGGCAAAATCGGCACCGCGGGCGGCACCGGCTACACGATTGAATTCGGCGGCCCGGCGATACGCGCGCTCAGCATGGAAGGCCGCATGACGGTCTGCAACATGGCGATCGAAGCCGGCGCCCGCGCCGGCCTGGTGGCGGTCGATGACAAAACCATCGCCTACGTCAAGGGCCGGCCACTGGCGCCTACCGGTGTCGAGTGGGACCAGGCTGCGGCCTACTGGAGCACCCTGCAGTCCGACCCGGACGCCAGGTTCGATACCGTCGTCAAACTCGACGCGGCGCAGATTCGGCCCCAGGTCACCTGGGGCACCTCGCCCGAGATGGTGCTGTCCATCGACGACCGCGTGCCCGACCCCGACAAGGAAAAAGACGCGAACAAACGCGACGCGATTGAACGCGCGCTGAACTACATGGGCCTGCAGCCCGGCAAGGCCATCAACGACATCATGGTCGACAAGGTCTTCATAGGTTCCTGCACCAACAGCCGCATTGAAGACATGCGTGAAGCCGCCGCCATCATCCAGAAAATCGGCCAGAAAGTAGCCAGCAACGTCAAGCTTGCACTCGTTGTGCCCGGCTCGGGCCTGGTCAAGGAACAGGCCGAACGCGAAGGCCTGGACAAGATTTTTGTCGCCGCCGGTTTTGAGTGGCGCGAACCGGGTTGCTCGATGTGCCTGGCCATGAATGCCGACCGGCTTGAGCCGGGCGAGCGTTGCGCCTCCACCAGCAACCGCAACTTCGAAGGCCGGCAGGGTGCCGGCGGCCGCACACATCTGGTGAGTCCGGCGATGGCAGCGGCTGCCGCCGTGCACGGTCATTTCGTCGATATCCGCAAATTTACATGAACCACCCCCGTCTCGGCTCACTGCGTGTAGCCGGATCCCCCCTCGAGGGGACGGCCTCTGTGGCCCGGCAAAGCCGGTTCCACGCGGCCACTGAAAAAGACGGCAAACGCAGCGCTTCTATTTATTGAAAGAAGATCAGCATGAAAAAATTCACCGTGCACAAAGGCCTGGTCGCGCCCATGGACCGCGAGAACGTCGACACCGACGCGATCATCCCCAAGCAGTTCCTCAAGTCCATACGCAAGACCGGCTTTGGGCCGAATCTGTTTGACGCCTGGCGTTACCTGGACCCCGGCTTTCCGGGCCAGGACCTGAGCACGCGCAAACCCAATCCGGATTTTGTGCTGAACCAGCCGCGCTACAAGGGTGCGTCCATCCTGCTGGCGCGCAAGAACTTCGGCTGCGGCTCCTCGCGTGAACACGCACCCTGGGCGCTGGACCAGTATGGCTTTCGCGCCATCATCGCGCCCAGTTATGCCGACATTTTTTTCAACAACAGTTTCAAGAACGGCCTGCTGCCCATAGTGCTCAGCGAAGTACAGGTCGGCCAGCTGTTCGACGAGGCGCTGGCTTTCCCGGGCTACCAGCTGACCATAGACCTGGAGCGCCAGGTGGTGATCAAGCCGCAGGGTGAAGAGCTTGCCTTCGAGGTGCAGGCCTTCAAGAAATTCTGCCTGCTCGGCGGTTATGACGACATCGGCCTGACCCTGCGCCAGAGCGACAAGATCAAGGCCTTTGAAGCCGAGCGGCTGGCCACCAAACCCTGGCTGGCGAAACGGCTGATCGCCTGACGGCCTGACCTCTTCAAGCAAAAACTGCTGTGCGCCCTTGAATGACGGGCGCAATCAGCTATAAAAATCATAGTAAAAATAAGATCCCATCATGAAAATTGCAATTCTTCCAGGTGACGGCATAGGCACTGAAATCGTCGCTGAGGCCGTCAAGGTCCTGAAAGCGCTTGACCTGAAATTTGAAACCGAAACGGCCCTGGTCGGCGGCGCCGCCTACGAAGCCCACGGCCATCCGCTGCCCGAGGCCACACTCAAACTCGCACAAGCTTCTGACGCGGTACTGTTCGGCGCGGTCGGCGACTGGAAGTACGACAAGCTGGACCGCCCGCTGCGGCCCGAGCAGGCGATCCTCGGCCTGCGCAAAAACATGGGGCTGTTTGCCAACTTCCGGCCCGCCATCTGTTACCCGCAGCTGGTCGATGCCTCCAGCCTGAAGCGCGAGCTGGTGGCCGGCCTGGACATCCTGATCATCCGTGAACTGACCGGCGACATCTATTTCGGCCAGCCGCGCGGCCGCCGTACCGCCACCGACGGCCACTTCCCGGGTGCTGAAGAAGCTTTCGACACCATGCGTTATTCGCGCCCCGAAATCGAGCGCATCGCCCATGTCGCTTTCCAGGCAGCGCGCAAACGCGGCAGCCGCGTGACCAGCGTCGACAAGGCCAATGTGCTGGAGACCTTCCAGTTCTGGAAAGACATCGTGACTGAAGTCGGAGCCCAGTACCCAGACGTGGCCCTGGACCACATGTATGTCGACAACGCCGCCATGCAGCTGGTCAAGGCGCCCAAGAAGTTTGACGTGGTGGTGACCGGCAACATGTTCGGCGACATCCTGTCCGATGCGGCCGCCATGCTGACCGGCAGCATAGGCATGTTGCCTTCGGCCAGCCTGAATACCAAAAACCAGGGCCTGTACGAACCGAGCCACGGCAGCGCGCCGGACATCGCCGGCAAGGGCGTGGCCAATCCGCTGGCCACGATTTTGAGCGCCGCGATGATGCTGCGTTTCAGCCTGAACCAGCCCGAAGCCGCCGCGCGTATCGAAAAAGCGGTGGACGCGGTACTGACGCAAGGCTTGCGCACGCCCGACATCTACAGCGACGGCATGGCCAAAGTGGGCACCGTCGAAATGGGCAACGCTGTGGTCAAAGCCCTCGGTTGATGTTTTTTCGCCGCATCTGCCCCTCAAAAATGGGGTGGGAGACGGCTTCAAAGCGTACCGCCGTCAAAATCCGGCGCGCCCTGGTTACAATCAGCCCATGCGTAAAAACCCCGCACTCATCCGCCTCGTCGCCGCTTCGCGCGCGATCAGCGCTGCGCCGGTTTTTGCCCAGACCACCAAAACGACCACCATTAAAGGCTGACAAGCCTGGTTCGTCGTGCCCTGCCGGCTCGATGAGCCGGGCCAAAAAGCCGTATTTCTGACTTTTTGAAGGGCGACATCATGAAACTCAAGGGCAATCTCACGGGACTCGTCGGCTGGCGCGGCATGGTCGGCTCGGTGCTGATAGACCGCATGCAGGCCGAAGGCGACTTCGAGCTGATCGAGCCGGTCTTCTTTTCGACCTCGAACGCCGGTGGCAAGGCCCCGGCGCAGGCCAAAAACGAAACCACGCTGAAAGACGCGTTCGATATCGACGCCTTGAAGAAGTGTGATGTCATCATCACCGCCCAAGGCGGTGACTACACCACCGAGGTCTACCCCAGGCTGCGCGCCGCCGGCTGGAACGGCCACTGGATTGACGCGGCCTCCACGCTGCGCATGAACGATGACGCCATCATCGTGCTGGACCCGGTCAACCTGCCGGTGATCCAGAAGGCAATGGCGGCGGGCGGCAAGAACTGGATTGGCGGCAACTGCACCGTGAGCTGCATGCTGATGGGTGTGGGCGCGCTGTACAAGGCCGGCCTGGTCGAGTGGATGACCAGCATGACCTACCAGGCGGCATCGGGTGGCGGGGCGCAACACATGCGTGAACTGCTGACGCAGTTCGGCACACTCAACGGCGAAGTGAAGGCCCTGCTCGACGATCCGAAATCCGCCATCCTGGAGATTGACCGCCGCATCCTGGCGAAACAACAATCGCTGGGCGCATCCGAGACCGCCAATTTCGGCGTACCGCTGGGTGGCTCGCTGATCCCCTGGATCGACAAGGACCTGGGCATCGGCAAAAACCGGGACGAGCTCGGTTGGGGCGTCAGCAAGGAAGAGTGGAAAGGCGGCGCCGAAACCAACAAGATCCTGGGCCAGGGCGCCAGCTTCGGCACCGCTGAAACCCCGGTGGACGGTTTTTGTGTGCGTGTCGGCGCCATGCGCTGTCACAGCCAGGCGCTGACCTTCAAGCTCAAAAAGAATGTGCCGCTGGCCGACATCGAAGCCCTGATCGCTGCCGACAATGACTGGGTCAAGGTCGTGCCCAACAGCCGCGAAGCGACCATGACCGGGCTGACACCGGTGGCCGTGACCGGCACCATGGACATTCCCGTGGGCCGCCTGCGCAAGCTGGCCATGGGGCCGGATTACCTCGGCGCTTTCACCGTGGGCGACCAGTTGTTGTGGGGTGCGGCCGAGCCCTTGCGGCGCATGCTGCGCATTCTGATTCAGGCCTGATGCCGGCCCGGGAGTTGTACGCTGAGTAACCACTTGTCACATCCCGTTGTCGTCAGACAACAAGTGCAAGTTGTAAGTTGATGCTAACCCCGCGTGTCAAAACTTAAGTGCTGTCTTAGCTTGTCAGCCTAATGCCTTGATGTTAATGTTGTTTTGTTCAAAATTAGCGTTGAGGTTTTTGTGCGGACCAGCAGAATAAAATTTTATGCAGACCGACCACCGGAGGCTCAAACCCCCATGAATCCATCAGGCCGTTGGCGAGTGGGTGCGCTTGCAGCGGCCATTGCACTTTTGGGCAGCGTCGCCAGTCTCCCGGTTCATGCACTGGGGCTGGGTCGGGTCACGGTGCAATCAGCGCTTGGCGAGCCGCTGCGCGCTGAAATCGAGATTGTGGAGATCAGCGCCGAAGAGGCTTCGACCCTGCGCACCAGTGTGGCCAGTGCCGATGCCTTCAAGGCTGCCGGCCTCGAGTACACCGCTGCGGTCACCAATGTACAAATCAGCCTGCAACGCCGCGCCGATGGCCGCTCCTTCCTGCGCCTGAGCAGTGAGCGCCCCGTCGCAGAACCCTTTGTGGACCTGATTCTGGAGGCGCGCTGGGCATCCGGGCGCATCGTGCGTGACTACACGATGCTGTTTGACCCGCCCAACCTGCGTCAGGCGGCCGCGCCGCCCATGGCTGCACCGACCGCACCGATGGTTTCGCGGCCGGCGCCGCCGCCCGTGGCCAGCCCGCCCCCCGCAGCGCCACCGCCTGTGGCTGCCGCACCCGCACCGTCCTTCCCCGCCAGCCCGCCACCCGCCCCCAGACCGGCACCTGTGGCCCAAGCCCCTGCGCCGCAGTCTGCCCCCGCCGCAAGGGCCAGTTCCCCGGACGGCCAGAAAATTGTCGTGAAGTCGGGCGATACCGCCGGAAAAATTGCCGCACAAACCAAGCCCGCCAGCGTATCGCTGGACCAGATGCTGGTGGCCTTGCTGCGCAGCAACCCCGATGCCTTCATAGGCGGCAACATCAACCGGCTCAAAGCCGGCGCAGTGCTTGAAGTCCCCGCCGGCGATCAGGCAGAGTTCCTGCCACCGGCCGAAGCCAGCCGCACCATTGTTGCGCAAAGCAAGGACTTCAACGAGTTCCGCCGCAAGCTCGCAGAAGGTGCGCCGACCACCCGCGTCGAGGGCAGTGATCGCAAGGCCACAGGCCAGGTCCAGGCCAAAGTGGAAGACCGCGCACCGGCAGCTGCCACACCTGACAAGCTGACACTGTCCAAAGGTGCGGTGCAGGGCAAGGCGGCCGAAGACAAGATTGCCCAGGATCGTCAGGCGAAAGAGGCAGCAGCCCGCGTCGCCGAACTGTCCAAAAACATCAGCGATCTGAACAAGCTGGGCACCGCCCCGGCCCCGGCAACTGCAGCTCCCGCAGCGCCGGCCAGCCCTGCAACACCGGCACCCGCTGTCACCGTGACCAAGCCCGCCGTGCTGCCAGCTCTGCCCGCCACCCCGGCAACACCCTCCCCTGCACCGGCGGCGGTGTTGCCGGCCAGCAGCCCTGTCACCCCCGCCAGCGCAACACCAGCCGCCAGTGCGCCTGCCATGGCGGCGGCCAGCAGCCCCGCGTCTGCTCCTGTCGCCGCAGCCCCGGCGGCCAGTACACCGGCGCCAGTGGCGCCTGCGGTCAAAAAACCTGTGGTGGCGCCACCGCCCCCGCCGCCCGAGCCCAGCCTGATCGACGAACTGCTTGAAAACCCGCTGATCCTGTACGGTGCTGCCGCCTTGCTGCTGCTGCTGGTGGGTTTTGGCGTATTCCGCGCGCGCCAGCGCAAAAACGCAGTGTCGGTGGACAGCTCCTTCCTGGAAAGCCGCCTGCAGCCCGATTCCTTTTTTGGCGCCAGCGGTGGCCAGCGCATAGACACCAATGACGCCAATGTCACGGGCTCGTCCATGGTGTATTCGCCGAGCCAGCTCGATGCCGCCGGCGATGTAGACCCGGTGGCCGAGGCCGATGTGTACCTGGCCTACGGACGCGACCTGCAGGCAGAAGAAATCCTCAAAGAGGCGATTCGCGTGAACCCGGGGCGCGTGGCCATCCATGCCAAGCTGCTGGAGATTTACGCCAAGCGCCGCGACACCAAGGCGTTTGAAGCTGTCGCCACCGACACCTTCCACCTGACCCGCGGCCAGGGCATTGAATGGGCCCATGTCGCTGAAATGGGGCGCGACCTCGATCCGGCCAATGTCATGTACCAGCCCGGCGGTCAGCCCGTCTCGGCGGGCGTGGCGGCAGTTGCCGGTGTTGCCGGCGCCGCCGCTGTCGCGGCTCAACACCAGCACCAGGATGTACCGCTGGTGGACGACGAGCCGGCTGCCGCGGTGGACTTCGACCTGGATCTGGACTTCTCGCTCGGGGACGAACCCGCAGCGCCGTCGCTGCCGGAGCCCACCCTGGCCATGCCGGCCTTCGCGTCGGCACCCGCAGCTGTCCCCGCAGACAACAGCATGGACTTCAGCACCGCCACCATGGCCATACCGGCGATGTCCTTTCAGGCGGCTGCAGAACCGCCAGCCCCGCCACCGCCGCCGCCCCCACTGCCGGATCTCAATGCACTGAGCTTCACCACAGAGCCCGAGGTCAACACCGCAGCCAGCCCCATGGAAAGCTCAGGTGGCATGCTCGAGTTTGACCTCGGTGCACTGTCGCTGGATCTGGACAGCCAGACCACGGAAAGCCAGAAAATCACCACCGAAGCCGGCGAGTTGTCCGCCGAAGACCCCCTGGAAACCAAGTTTGCGCTGGCCGAAGAGTTTCGCGCAATTGGCGACGTGGACGGTGCACGCTCCCTGGCCGAGGAAGTGCTGGCGCATTCGAGCGGCTCGCTCAAGGGCAAAGCCCAGGCTTTCCTGAACGCCCTGTCCTGACGCCGGTTCATTTTTCTGCTGGACGGCGCCCATGAGGATCGCCCTCGGTCTGAGCTACAACGGCAGCGCCTACGAGGGCTGGCAAAGCCAGCTCTCGGGCAAGACCGTGCAGGACCAGCTCGAAAAAGCACTGGGCAAATTTGCCGCCCAGCCCCTGCGCACCCTGTGCGCCGGCCGCACCGACGCCGGCGTGCACGGGCTGATGCAAGTGGTTCACTTTGACACCGAACTGCAGCGCGAAATACCCTCCTGGGTACGCGGCACCAACGCCTTTTTGCCACGCGATATTTCCGTGCAGTGGGCCCATCTTGTCCCGGACGAATTTCATTGCCGCGGCAGTGCCATCAGCCGGCGTTATGCCTATGTGCTGC
Source organism: Kapaibacterium sp. (SeqCode) (assembly GCA_943370435.1). Classification (GTDB taxonomy): domain Bacteria; phylum Pseudomonadota; class Gammaproteobacteria; order Burkholderiales; family Burkholderiaceae_C; genus Polaromonas. The sequence goes on from CALRQX020000017.1 coordinate 11,683, forward strand.
TGGAGTCCCCGGTGCGCCCCAGCGTCGAGGCCGGTCGCGTCGGCTGGGTTTACCGGCCCATGGACGAGGCAGCCATCCGTGCGGCGATTGGCCACCTGATCGGAGAACACGACTTCAGCTCCTTCCGCGCAGCGCAATGCCAGGCGAAATCACCCGTCAAGACCATCAGCCGCATCGACGTCTCCCAGCGCGGCCCTTACTGGCGTCTTGAATTTGAAGCCAATGCTTTCCTGCACCACATGATCCGCAACATCATGGGTTGCCTGGTGGCGGTCGGCCAGGGCCTTCAAGCTCCCGACTGGCTTGCAGAAGTGATTGCCGCCCGCAACCGTGACGCCGCTGCGCCCACCTTCTCGCCAGACGGCCTCTACTTCCTTGGCCCGCGTTACGAAGCCCGTTATGGCCTGCCGGAACGCACACCCGCCTATGATTGGTTGCCATGATCGCCCCCACGCTTTTCACTTCGTGTAATACGCGAGGCCTTGCACGCCGCCGCTCGCCAGAGGCTTCGCTCCTGTCGCCTGTCCAAACCTGCGCAGGCAGGTTTGGAGCCGCAGGCTCCAGCCCCGGGGGGGCCGCTGCGCCTGCGGCCCGGCAAAGCCGGTTCCGCGGCCCCTGCTTGAACGAAAAGCGTGTGTACTGCCATCCACGCAGGGGGGGCTTGTGACTTCCTCTTTGCCCCCGCGCACCCGCATCAAGATTTGTGGCCTCACGCGTGAGGAAGACGTGGACGCCGCCGTGGCGGCCGGCGCCGATGCCGTGGGTTTTGTCATGTACGCGCCGAGTCCGCGCAGCATCAGCGCAGAACGCGCGGCCGAACTGGCCAGCCGCCTGCCGCCCTTTGTGACGCCGGTGCTTCTTTTTGTGAATGCATCCGCTCCTGAAATAATAGCTGCCTGCGCCCGCCTGCCAACGGCTTTGCTGCAGTTTCATGGTGATGAAACGCCTGAAACCTGCCTGCAGTCTGGGCGCCCCTTCATGCGCGCCGCGCGTATTCCGCTGGAAAGCCCCGCCGCTGGTGACCCGGCGTTTGATCTCGTAAAATACGCCCAAGACTTCAAAGAAGCCCAGGCCATACTGCTCGACGCACATGTCGAAGGGTTTGGCGGCGGCGGAAAAACATTCAATTGGTCACTTCTTCCTCCAAGCGTCAACGCTCACCTCGTTTTGTCTGGTGGACTCACACCTGCAAATGTGACCGATGGCATTTTGCAAGTCAGGCCGCGTTGTCAAACGCTGGCCGTTGATGTCAGTTCGGGCGTCGAGATTTCGAAAGGAATCAAAAGCGCCGACAAAATCAACCAGTTTGTCGCAGCCGTTCGTGCTGCCGACGAACAACTTGTGAAGAACCATGTACACCTACCAGCAACCTGATGCCACGGGCCACTTCGGGATTTACGGCGGCAGTTTTGTCTCTGAAACCCTGACCCACGCGATCAACGAACTCAAGGCCGCCTACGCGAAGTACCAGCACGACCCGGCTTTCCTCGCCGAGTTTCACTACGAGCTCAAGCACTTTGTCGGCCGCCCTTCCCCGATTTACCACGCCGCGCGCACCAGCCGCGAGCAGGGCGGCGCGCAGATTTACCTCAAGCGCGAGGACCTGAACCACACCGGCGCGCACAAGATCAACAACACCATAGGCCAGGCCATGCTGGCCAGGCGCATGGGCAAGCCGCGCGTGATTGCCGAAACCGGTGCCGGACAACACGGCGTGGCCACGGCCACCATCTGCGCGCGTTACGGCCTCGAGTGTGTGGTCTACATGGGCAGCGAGGACGTCAAGCGCCAGAGCCCCAACGTCTACCGCATGAAGCTGCTCGGCGCCACCGTGGTGCCGGTCGAATCGGGCAGCAAGACGCTCAAGGACGCGCTCAACGAAGCCATGCGCGACTGGGTCGCCAATGTCGACAACACCTTCTACATCATAGGCACGGTGGCCGGCCCGCACCCCTACCCGATGATGGTGCGCGACTTCCAGAGCGTGATCGGTGAGGAATGCCTGGTGCAGATGCCGGACATGACCGGCGGCAAACAGCCCGACGCGGTGATCGCCTGCGTAGGCGGCGGCAGCAATGCCATGGGCATTTTCCACCCCTATATCAGCCACGAAGCCACGCGCCTGATTGGCGTGGAGGCCGCCGGCGAAGGCATGGACAGCGGCAAACACTCTGCCTCGCTGCAACGCGGTGTGCCCGGCGTGTTGCACGGCAACCGCACTTATGTGCTGCAAAACGAGGACGGCCAGGTGACCGAAACCCACAGCATCAGCGCCGGCCTGGACTACCCCGGCGTCGGTCCCGAACACGCGTTTTTGAAAGACATTGGTCGCGCAGAATACGTCGGCATCACCGACACAGAAGCGCTGGCTGCCTTTCATTACCTGTGCCGCACCGAAGGCATCATTCCCGCCCTCGAATCGAGCCACGCATTTGCGTACGCCATGAAACTCGCCAAAACCATGCGCGCCGACCAGTCCATCCTGGTCAACCTGTCAGGCCGCGGCGACAAGGACATTGGCACGGTGGCAGACCTCTCGGGCGCTGATTTTTATGACCGGCCTTCGATGCGCGGGCATGCCGTCAAGGGCAGTGAAGCCGCAGCATGAGCCGTATCGCCCCCGTTTTTGAAGCGCTGAAGGCGCAAAGCCGCAAGGCCCTGATCCCCTACGTCACGGCCGGTTTTCCTTTTGCGGATGCCACGCCGGACATCATGCATGGCATGGTGGCTGGCGGTGCCGACGTGATTGAGCTCGGTGTGCCGTTTTCCGACCCCAGTGCCGATGGTCCGGTGATCCAGAAAGCCGGTGACCAGGCGCTGGCCATGGGCATAGGCCTGGTGCAGGTGCTGGAGATGGTGCGGCAGTTCCGGCAAGAAGACAGCAAAACCCCGGTGGTGCTGATGGGTTACGCGAATCCGATCGAGGCCTACGACATCCAACGCGGCAAGGACAGCTTTGTGCGTGATGCCTCGGCCGCCGGCGTGGACGGCATTCTGGTGGTGGACTACCCGCCCGAGGAATGTGTGGCCTTTGCCGCCACCCTGCGCGCGCACCAGATGGACCTGATTTTCCTGCTGGCCCCCACCTCCACCGCAGCGCGCATGGCGCAAGTGGCCCAGGTGGCCAGCGGTTATGTGTATTACGTTTCGCTCAAGGGCGTCACCGGCGCCGGCACGCTGGACCTGGGCGCTGTCGAGGCCATGTTGCCGCGCATACGGGAGCATGTCAGCGTGCCGGTCGGTGTCGGTTTTGGCATCCGCGACGCCGCCACGGCGGTTGCCATCAGCCGCGTCGCCGATGCGGTGGTCATAGGCACGCGCATCATCCAGTTGCTCGACGGCCAGCCGCGGGAAAACCTGGCGTCGTTGGTGCGAAACTTTTTGGCCGACATACGCCGGGCGCTGGATGAATCATCAGCCACTGCGGACAGCGCATAATCCCCCTTCTTTCCGGTTTTGCCCTCAAGGACTGACCCATGTCTTGGCTAGAAAAACTCCTCCCGCCCAAAATCACCCCCACCGATCCGACCGAGCGCCGCAGCGTGCCCGAGGGCCTGTGGGTCAAGTGCCCGAGCTGCGAAGCCGTGCTGTACAAGACCGATCTGGAGAAAAACCAGAACGTCTGCCCGCAGTGCAGCCATCACCACCGCATGGACGCACGGGCGCGGCTGGATTCGTTTCTGGACCCGGAAGGCCGTTATGAAATTGGCCAGGAAGTGCTGCCTGTCGATCCGCTCAAGTTCAAGGACAGCCGCAAATACCCCGAACGCCTGAAAGAAGCGCTGGAAAACACCGGCGAGACCGACGCCCTGATTGTCATGGGCGGTGCGGTGCACAGCATAGGCGTGGTGGTGGCCTGTTTTGAGTTTGATTTCATGGGCGGCAGCATGGGCAGTGTGGTGGGCGAGCGTTTTGTGCGCGGCGTGCATGCCGCGATCGAACAGAAAGTGCCTTTCATCTGCTTCACCGCCACCGGTGGCGCGCGTATGCAGGAAGGCCTGCTGAGCCTGATGCAAATGGCCAAAACCAATGCTTCGCTGACGCGCCTGGCCAAAAAAGGCCTGCCTTACATCAGCGTGTTGACCGACCCGACCATGGGCGGAGTCAGTGCCGGCTTCGCTTTTGTCGGCGACATCGTGATTGCCGAGCCGAAAGCGCTGATCGGTTTTGCCGGCCCGCGCGTGATCGAATCGACTGTGCGTGTGACCCTGCCTGAGGGCTTCCAGCGCGCCGAGTTTTTGCAGACCAAAGGCGCGGTGGACTTCATCTGCGACCGGCGCGAGCTGCGCAAGACCGTGGCCAACTCGCTGGCCATGCTGCTCAAGCAACCGGCAGATGCCGTCGCCTGAAGCCGGGCGCCACCGGGCACGCCAAAACGCTATGAAATGGTGAGTGGATTGCGCTTGTCCAGAAAAGGCCAGAGCCTGATTTGACATCCTGTCCTGCAGCGCTCCCTGCCTGCAAAGCCCCCACGGTGCCTGAGCCCGGACACAGGGAAACAGGATCGTGGGAAGATGGCGACATACAGAAATTTTCCGCTTGCCGACCGATGTCTGACGCCCTCACGCTTTCTTCCTTGCCCCTGTTCCCGCTGGGAACGGTGCTTTACCCCGGCGGCCTGCTGCCACTGCGGATTTTTGAGGTGCGATACCTCGACATGATCGGCAAATGCCACAAGACCGGTGCGCCGTTTGGAGTGGTGGCGCTGACCCAGGGCTCGGAAGTGCGCAAGCCGGAGGACGGCCCCAGTGGTGACGGTTTTGCCGTGGAGGAATTCAGTGCCGTCGGCACACTCGCCACCATCACCCATTTTTCGGTGCCGCAGCCCGGGCTCATGGTAATTCGCTGCAGCGGCGCCCAACGTTTCGAGATTTCCAGCCGCGAAAAACTCAAACACGGCCTGTGGATCGCTGACGTCACCCGGCTTGACGACGACCAGAACGTCAAAGTGCCCGAGGACCTGCGCAAAGCCGCCAACGCGCTGGGCAAGTTGATCAAGACCCTGCAGGATCGCGAGATCCCGGCCGACCAGATGCCGCTGGCGCCGCCCTACAGGCTGGACGACTGTGGCTGGGTGGCGAATCGCTGGTGCGAACTGCTGCCCATGCCGGTCGAACTCAAACAACGGCTGATGCAGCTGGACAACCCGCTGGTCCGTCTCGAACTGGTCAGCGACATCCTCGAAAAAACCGGCATCGCGATGTAAGCCCCCCCGCCGCCCCCGGTGCGGGCGGCAACGCAGCCTAAAATCAGGGGTTTGGCATTGCCCCGGTCCCGCCGGCCTGCCCTCTTTCCCGAGAACCTTCCCATGTCCAACACCCCTACCAGCCCCGCGGCCGCTCCCGCGCACGACGAAAACCAGCTCATGGCCGAGCGCCGTGACAAGCTGCGCCTGATGCGCCAGCACCAGGCCGAGGGCAAGGGCGTGGCCTTTCCGAATGACGTCAAGCCGGAGCACCGGGCCGAAGCGTTGTTTGCCGCCTACGACGGCAAAACCAAGGAAGAGCTGGAGCCGCTGGCCGTCAGCGTCAACGTGGCCGGCCGCATGATGCTCAAGCGTGTGATGGGCAAGGCCAGTTTTGCGACGTTGCAGGACGCGTCCTTCGGGCCTTCGGGCGGCCGCATCCAGGTCTATATCAACAACGAGGGTGTCGGCGAAGAAGTGCACAACGCCTTCAAGCACTGGGACCTCGGCGACATCGTGGCCGCCACCGGCACCCTGTTCAAGACCAAAACCGGCGAGCTGTCGATTCACGCCACCGGCATTCGCCTGGTGACCAAAAGCCTGCGTCCCCTGCCCGACAAGTTTCACGGCGTGGCCGACCAGGAAGTGAAGTACCGCCAGCGTTATGTGGACCTGATCACCGACGCGGCGGCGCGCCAGCGTTTTGCGAACCGCAGCAAAGCCGTTTCCAGCATGCGCAGCTTCATGGTGGACCACGACTTCCTCGAGGTCGAAACACCGATGCTGCACCCGATTCCCGGTGGTGCCAATGCCAAGCCTTTTGTGACGCACCACAACGCGCTGGACCAGCAGATGTTTTTGCGCATTGCGCCCGAGCTTTACCTGAAACGCCTGATCGTCGGCGGCTTTGAGCGCGTGTTCGAGATCAACCGCAGCTTTCGCAACGAAGGCATCAGCGTGCGGCACAACCCCGAGTTCACAATGATGGAGTTCTACGCCGCGTGGTGGAACTATGAAGACCTGATGGCCTACACCGAAAAGCTGATACGCCATATTGCGCAGCAGGTCAGCGGCGGCACACAACTGAGCTACCAGGGCAAAGCGGTGGACCTGAGCCAGCCCTTTGAGCGCCTGACAATACGCGAAGCCATCATCAAACACACCGACGCCGGCGCCAATGTGGACAACGCCGTCTGGCTGCTGGATGCCCTGAAAAAACTCGGCAAACACAGTGCCAAAGACAAACTCGAGGCCCGCTCACTGCCCAGCCTGCAGGTGACCTACTTTGAAGAGACGGTGGAAGAAAAGCTCTGGCAACCGACTTTCATCATGGAGCACCCGACCGAAATCTCGCCGCTGGCCCGCGCCAACGATGCACGGCCGGAAGTGACCGAACGTTTTGAGCTCTACATCACCGGCCGCGAGTTCGGCAATGGCTTTAGCGAGCTCAACGACGCCGAAGACCAGGCCGCGCGTTTTCTGGCCCAGTCCGACGCCAAGGACGGGGGCGACGAAGAAGCCATGCATTACGACGCCGACTATGTGCGCGCGCTCGAATACGGCATGCCGCCCACCGGCGGTTGCGGCATAGGCATAGACCGCCTGATGATGCTGCTGACCGACAGCGCCAGCATTCGCGACGTGATTCTTTTCCCGGCGCTGCGGCACGAGGCCTGAGGCCTCAGCCGCATCAGGCGGCGCTTATTCCACCCGCGATATCGCCGCCGGCTTGAAGCCGAGGTCTGCCGCCTTGCCTTTGCGCGCGCGTGCCGCCCTGGCGTTGTTCAGGCTGCGGATCTCGAGTATTTCTTCACGCGCCTTGCCACCGCGGCCCAGGCCTTCGATTTTCACGCTGCGGGTGTAGGCCGCCGCACCGGCCAGCGTGTCCTTGCCGTCCAGATCGATCAGCATCAGGCCACGGCCACCGGCCGGCTGGGTCTTGAGCTCGCTGATTTCGAAAGTCAGGATGCGTCCCGCCGTGGAGGCGCAGGCCACATGGGTGGCGGGGAGCAGCGGCAAGGACCCGCTGCTGACCGACACATGGGAGGGCTTGCAGATGGACTCGCCTTCAGCGCAGCTGATAAAAGCCTTGCCGGCTTTCAATCGCGTGCTCATGTTGTCGACCGTCGCCAGAAAACCGTAGCCGCCGCTGCCGCAAAGCAGCAGCGTCGCGCCGGCCGGACCGGCGAAATAATGGGCCGGCTGGGTGCCGGTTTCGAGTTCTATCAGTGTGCTGACCGGCTGCCCGTCGCCGCGCGCACCGGGCAGCATCGCCACCGGAATCGAATACACGCGCCCCGTGCCTTTGGCCGCCGTGCCAAACACCAGCAGGCTGTCTACCGTGCGGCATTCAAAGGTGCTGTACAGGCCGTCGCCGGACTTAAAGGCAAAACTCGCCGCGTCATGCCCATGGCCGCTGCGCGCGCGCACCCAGCCCTTGGCGCTGACCACCACGGTGACCGGCTCGTCGAGCACCTTGACTTCGAGCACGGCTTTTTTCTCGGCCTGAATCAAGGTGCGGCGCGGGTCGGCAAACTGCTTCGCATCGGCCTCGATTTCCCTGATCATCAAGCGCCGCAAGGCCGCCGGTTGCCCCAAGATTTCTTCGAGCTTGCCCTGCTCTTCGCGCAGACCCTTGAGCTCCTGCTCGATCTTGATGGCTTCGAGCCTGGCGAGCTGGCGCAGGCGGATTTCAAGGATGTCTTCGGCCTGCCGGTCACTGAGTTTGAAACGCGCGATCAGCGCGGCTTTCGGCTCATCGGCCTGCCGGATGATGGCAATCACCTCGTCGATATTGAGCAGCACCAGCTGCCGGCCCTCGAGGATGTGGATGCGGTCCAGCACCTTGTCCAGCCGGTGTTGCGAGCGCCGCTCTACCGTGGTCTGGCGGAAGCTGATCCACTCGGCCAGCATTTGCCGCAGGTTCTTCTGCGTCGGCCGGCCGTCCAGACCGACCATGGTCAGGTTGATGCTGGACGAGCTTTCCAGGCTGGTGTGCGCCAGCAGGGTGGTGATCAGCTCGCTCTGGCTGATGCGGCTGGTCTTGGGCTCAAACACCAGGCGCACGGCGGCGTCCTTGCTGGACTCGTCACGCACCACATCGAGCACGGCCAGCACGGTCTGCTTGAGCTGCACCTGGTCCAGGCTCAACGCCTTTTTACCGGCCTTGATTTTCGGGTTGGTGATTTCTTCTATTTCTTCCAGCACACGTTGTGTACTGACGCCGGGTGGCAGTTCCTGCACCACCAGCTGCCACTGGCCGCGCGCCAGCTCCTCGATCTTCCAGCGCGCGCGCACCTTGAGCGAGCCGCGGCCGCTGCTGTAGGCCGCTGCGATGTCGGCTGCGGTGGAGATGATCTGGCCACCGCCCGGGTAGTCGGGACCGGCGATCAGGGTGTACAGCTCCTCGTCGGACAGCTTGGGCGTCCTGATCAGCGCGATGCAGGCATCGGCGATTTCGCGCAGGTTGTGGCTGGGGATCTCGGTGGCCAGGCCGACGGCAATACCGCTGGCGCCATTGAGCAGCGTGAACGGCAGGCGCGCCGGCAGCTGCTTCGGCTCCTCGAAAGAGCCGTCGTAGTTCGGCACAAAATCGACCGTGCCTTCGTCAAGTTCGTCGAGCAGCAGGGTGGTGATTTTTGCCAGCCGCGCCTCGGTGTAACGCATGGCCGCGGCGCCGTCGCCGTCCCGGCTGCCGAAGTTGCCCTGGCCGTCGATCAGCGGGTAACGCTGGCTGAAGTCCTGCGCCATGCGCACCATCGCGTCATAAGCCGCCTGGTCGCCGTGCGGATGGTATTTGCCGAGCACGTCACCGACCACACGCGCGCTTTTGACCGGCTTGGCGCCGCTGTTGCCGGAAAAACCCAGGCCCATGCGCGCCATGGCGAACATGATGCGGCGCTGCACCGGCTTCTGGCCGTCGCAGACATCGGGCAAGGCCCGGCCCTTGACCACGCTGAGTGCGTATTCAAGGTAGGCGCGCTGGGCATAAGCGGCCAGGGATTCCTGGTCGGGTAACTCGGGGCTGGAAAGCGGGGCAGGCGTGAATAAATCGTCCATCGGGGCTCAAACTGAAAAATGACCTGGCGTGAAAAACTCCGGAAGGTCCGCCCGGCAAGGCAGACCGCCGAAGCGATTATGGGCTCAGAACTCGCTGGCGCGGGGCGCCTGCGGCCGGCGCACCTGGCCGCCGCCAAACAGCAAAATGCTGCGTGAGCGGTGGGTGTCAGGCCAGGCGCTGAAGTGGCCGGTCAGGCTGCGCAACCAGTACTGGGCCGATGCCGCATTGTCCAGCATGGGCACTTTCAGGTCGGTGACCAGCACGCGAAATTGCAGTGCCACACCCGGCAGGAAGGCGCTTTCAATACGCAGGCCGCTGACCACCAGCTTGGTGGCCAGGGAGTCCACCTCGGCGTTATCCTGCAAGTCCTGGGCAAGCACCGCGAACAACTGCTCGCCAATACGGGCGGCAGTGTCGCTGTCGCTGACCGCCCGCCGCACGCGATTGGCGGCTTCCAGCACAATTTTTTCCTTGGCATCAGCGCCCAGCTCCTTGAGCAGACCCGCCAGGTTCTGGACCTCGATCAGGTACAGCGCGCCACCGTGCGCCACCTGCTGCGCCCGCGCCACAGCCGGTCGCAGGCGGTCTGTCAGCACCGCCAGGCTGGCCAGGCCTGTCAGCGGGTCTGTCACCCGCGCAGCCGCACCACGCAGGCGGCTTTCATTGAGCATCCGGCTGCGCCACACCAGCGCGAGGTAGGTCGGCGGCAACTGCAGCAACAGCATCATGGCCACCGGCCAGTAGTTGGCCTGATCACCGGCCCGGCCGGACAGAAAAAACACGGCCGCAGCAGAACCAGCGACGTGACCGAGCAAGAGCCACCACTTCCAGGGTCCGGAGATGCGCCAGGCCGGCAGGCACAGATACAGCCATGACAGCAGCAGCAGCGCGGCCAGGCCATAACTGCCGGCCATGATCGAAGGCGCGGAGCCGTCCAGCACCCGAAGCGCCGCGAGGCACACCGCCATCAGCCCGGCGGCCGCGACCAGCGCTTTGCCGGCGGCGCTGGCCTGACGCCTTCGCAGCAGCCAGACATGCAGCCCTGCCATGCAGGCGGGGCCCAGAATCAGCACCGCGTTTTCAAGCGCATCCGCCGGCCACAACATCTGCCGGCCAGCCACCAAAACCAGCGTGACCACCAGCAGATAGCCGCCCAGCGCAAAAAGGGTGGGCTCGTCGTAGGCGTAGGCAATGATCAGGCTGAACAGCAGCACCAGGCCCAGAACACCCACCGCGACGCCGAGGACAAACACCTCGGGGCTGAATACCGGGTTCAACTCAGTCTCGCTCGATGCGGAATTCAGGCGCCGCCGGGCTTTGCACCACCAGCGTCGGCAGGTTGTTGCCACGGCCGCTCGCACCACCAACGGGCTGGGACGATGATTTTCCCGTGCCGCCCATCATCTCCATCCGGACCCGGCCGGCCGCGCGGCGCGAGTCGCCAATCAGCGACGGCGGTTTCAGGTGGGCATACAGCTGCATCACGGTTTTGACGTAATTTTTGGTCTCGGGGTAATTCGGAATTTTGTTGCCGGCACGTTGGACGGCGCCCTCACCCGCGTTGTACGCCGCCACCGCCAGCTCAAGCTGGCCGGGGAACATGTCGATCAGATCGCGCAGATAACGCGAGCCCGCGTGGATATTGGTTTTGGGATCGGTCAGTTTTTTCTCGATAGCGCTGTTTTTGTCAGCCCGCACCCCATAACGCTGCGCAGTAGGCGGCATCAGCTGCATCAGCCCCACCGCGCCTTTGGGGGACACGGCATGCGTGTTGAAGCCGGATTCGGTGGCAATCAGCGCCTGCAGCAGCTCGTAGTCGATGTCCTGCGCCACCGAGGCGTCGCGCAGCAGATGTTTGACCGCCTTGTAATTGGGCGAGACATCAAAAAATGCCAGCAGCTTGGGCGGCGCGCCCGGCACGCCGTAACCCGCGTAGCCCGCAGCGCTGTTGCGGCCGGAAACGCCGCGGCTGGTGTCAAAAGTCTCGCCGCCGCGGAAAAACAGCTGGTAACGCTCGTCGAGCTTTTCCGCAGAAAAATGCGCCACTCCCTGGCTGTCCACATAACCCCAGACATCGGCGCGTGCCGCTGCGCCAGCCAGCAGCAGGGTTGCAAAAATTATCAAAAATGATAGCTGCTTACGCATGGCCCACAAGGACTCAAGCCACTTTTGACCGCTGACAATACTCATGCGGGATAGTCCCGGAAAACGGAGTCCCGAAGGCAATACATACACAGACCTGTCCTTTTAAATATCGATCTCCACGGCGTCGCCGTGGAGTTCCATCAATTCGCGCCGCGCTGCGGCTTCACCTTTGCCCATCAATTTGGTCACCAGGCTTTCGGTCTGGGCAAAGTCCAGATTACCGAGTTGCACGGGCAAAAGGCGGCGGGTGTCTGGATTGAGTGTGGTTTCCCATAATTGTTCCGCATTCATTTCGCCCAGCCCCTTGAAACGGCTGATGGCCCAGGCGCCTTCACGCACCCCTTCCTTGCGCAATTTGTCCAGAATGGCACTTAACTCACCTTCATCCAGCGCGTACGCCTTGGAAGCGGGCTTTTTTCCGCGCGCCGGGGCGTCCACCCTGAAGAGTGGTGGTCGCGCCACATAAATATGGCCGGCAGCGATCAAGCGGGGGAAATGCCGGAAAAACAGCGTCAGCAGCAAGACCTGGATGTGTGAGCCGTCCACATCGGCATCACTGAGGATGCAGACCTTGCCGTAACGCAGGCCGCTCAAATCCGGCGAGTCGTCCGGACCGTGCGGATCGACACCTATGGCCACCGAGATGTCGTGGATCTCGGTGTTGGCAAACAGGCGGTCACGCTCGACCTCCCAGGTGTTGAGCACCTTGCCGCGCAGCGGCAGGATGGCCTGGCTTTCCTTGTCGCGGCCCATTTTGGCGCTGCCGCCGGCGGAGTCGCCCTCGACCAGAAACACCTCGTTGTGCGCCAGGTCCCGGCTTTCACAGTCGGTCAGTTTGCCCGGCAGCACGGCCACACCGGAGCCTTTGCGTTTTTCAACCTTCTGGCCGGCTTTCTGCCGTGTCTGGGCGGCCTTGATCGCCAGTTCGGCGAGTTTTTTGCCGTAATCCACATGGTGGTTGAGCCAGAGCTCCAGCGCCGGCCGCACAAAGCTCGACACCAGCCGCACCGCATCGCGTGAATTGAGCCGCTCCTTGATCTGGCCCTGGAACTGCGGGTCCAGCACCTTGGCGCTGAGGACGTAGCTGGCGCGCGCAAACACGTCTTCGGGCAGCAGCTTGACACCCTTGGGCAGCAGCGAATGCAAATCGACAAAACTCTTGACAGCCTGGAACACGCCATCGCGCAGACCGCTTTCATGCGTGCCACCGGCGCTGGTCGGGATCAGGTTGACGTAACTCTCGCGCACCGGCTGGCCGTCTTCGGTGAAGGCCAGACACCATTGGGCGCCCTCGCCTTCGGCAAAACTGTCGTGCGCCGCGTCGGCAAAACCTTCGCCTTCAAACAACGGAATCACCGGATCGGCCGGCAGCGTCTGCATCAGGTAGTCGCGCAGCCCGCCTTTGTAAATCCAGGTCTGGACTTCCCTGGTCTTTTCCACCACCAGCGTCACAGTGACGCCGGGCATCAACACCGCCTTGCTGCGCAGCAGGTGCGTGAGTTCCGCCATCGGCAGGGCCGAGGCCTCAAAATATTTGCTGTCCGGCCAGGCGCGCACGGTGGTACCGCACTTGCGGTCGCCTTCGCCGGCTTTGCGCAGGTGCAGCTTCTCCAGCACATCACCCCCCGAAAACACCAGTCTGGCGACCATGCCGTCGCGGTAAGACGTGGCCTCCAGCCGTTTGGACAAGGCATTGGTGACACTGACTCCGACGCCGTGCAGGCCGCCGGAAAAGCTGTAGGCGCCGCCCTTGCCCTTGTCGAACTTGCCACCGGCATGCAGGCGCGTGAAGACCAGCTCGATCACCGGCGCTTTTTCCTCCGGGTGCAGGCCGTAAGGGATGCCGCGGCCGTCATCGTCAATACTGACCGAGCCGTCGCTGTGCAGGGTGACCTTGATCTTTTTGCCGTGTCCGGCCAGCGCCTCGTCGGCCGAGTTGTCCAGCACTTCCTGGATGATGTGCAGCGGGTTGTCGGTGCGCGTGTACATGCCCGGCCGTTGCTTGACGGGCTCCAGGCCCTTGAGCACGCGGATCGAGCCTTCGGAATAGTCGTTGGGGGTGTGGGTCGCCATGGGAGGAACGATTGTAGCCCCGGACGATTTGAAAGCTGTATGAATACACAGTTTTGCCCCTCTTTGCCGCACCCATACCCGCCACGCATCAATGGAGGGAAAAACTTTCAACAGCTGCGACATGCGCCTTTGGGTACATTCAGAGCATGCAATCCACCAGCCGAAACCTCTCCATGACCCAGGTGCTGCTGTGCGGCGCCATCATCGTCACCCTGTCCATGGGCATACGCCACGGTTTCGGCCTGTGGCTGCAACCCATCACCCAGGAGCAGGGCTGGACCCGCCAGACTTTCGCCTTTGCGATTGCGGTGCAAAACCTGTCCTGGGGGGTGTTCGGGATTTTTGCGGGCATGCTGGCCGACCGCTTTGGCGCCTTCCGCGTGATTGCGGGCGGCGCCGTGGTGTACGCGCTGGGCCTGGTCGGCATGGCGCTGTCGCCGACCGGCCTGCTGTTCACGCTGACGGCCGGTGTGCTGATTGGCGCGGCCCAGGCCGGCACCACCTACGCCGTGATTTACGGGGTCATAGGCCGCAATATCCCGGCCGAGAAACGCTCCTGGGCCATGGGTGTGGCTGCCGCCGCCGGCTCTTTCGGGCAGTTCCTGATGGTGCCGGTGGAGGGCTTTTTGATCAGCGGCCTGGGCTGGCAGCAAGCCCTGCTGGTCCTCAGCGGCGCCGTGCTGCTGATTGCGCCGCTGGCTTTTGGCCTGCGTGAAAAAAGTTTTGGCAGCGGCCAGACTGTGCCGCGTGAACAAACCATCCTCCAGGCGCTGAAAGAGGCTTTCAAGTACCCGAGCTTCCAGTTGCTCATGGCCGGTTATTTTGTCTGCGGCTTTCAGGTGGTGTTTATCGGCGTGCACATGCCCAGCTACCTGCGCGACAAAGGCCTGTCGCCGCAGGTGGCCAGTTACGCGCTGGCGCTGATCGGTTTGTTCAATGTGTTCGGCACTTATGCAGCGGGTGCCCTGGGCCAGCGCATGGCCAAGAAAAACATCCTGGCCTTCATCTACCTGACGCGTGCGGTGGTGATTGCCGTTTTCCTTGCGGCGCCGCTGAGCCCGGCCAGTGTTTACATCTTTTCCAGCGTGATGGGCCTGCTGTGGCTGTCCACCATTCCACCGACCAACGCGGTGGTGGCGCAGATTTTCGGCATCCAGCACCTGTCCATGCTCAGCGGCTTTGTTTTCTTCAGCCACCAGATCGGCTCCTTCCTCGGCGTCTGGCTGGGCGGATTTCTGTATGACCGCAGCGGCAGCTACAACATCGTCTGGTACATCACGATTGCGCTGGGCGTGCTGGCGGCGCTGGTCAACCTGCCGGTGCGCGAGGCGGCCATCCGCCGCCCCGGCGCAAGCGGCCTGCCGCAGGGTGCCTGAGATGACACGCCGGCTGACGCTGTACGCCCTGGCCATCCTGGCCCTGCTGGCAGTGTTTGCCCTCTACACACGACCGGATTTTCTGGTCAGGCTGGCGGATCAGGTCTGGTCCTGCTTTTAAGCCGGGTTCGGTGATCAATTCGGGCTCTGGCCCAATAAAAATGGGCGTGAGCAGCTATGAAAACAATAGTGATTACCGGTGCTTCCGACGGCATAGGCGCGGAAATCGCACGCCAGCTCGCGCAAGCCGAGGGGGCCGGCGTGGGCCTGGTGCTGGCGGCACGCAATGAAGCCCTGCTGAACGAAGTGGCCGCTCGGTGTGCGGCACTGGGCGCGCAAACACTGGTCGTCAAAACCGATGTCTCGGTGCAGGCGCAATGCCGCCTGCTGGTCGCTGCCGCCGTCCAGCGCTTCGGCCGCGTCGATGTGCTGATCAACAACGCCGGCATCTCGGCGCAAGCCCTGTTCGCAGAGGTCTCGGCCACCGACCTGCACTGGTATGAAGACCTGATGCGTATCAACCTGTGGGGCAGTGTCTGGTGCACCCACGCGGCCCTGCCCTGGTTGAAACGAAGCGGCGGCAGCATTGTGGCGGTGTCCAGCCTCGCCGGGCTGATTGGTGTGCCGGGGCGCACCGCCTACAGCGCCAGCAAATTTGCCATGACCGGCTTTTTTGAAGCGCTGCGCGCCGAGCTCAAAACGGCAGGTATCAGCGTGACCACCGCTTACCCCGGCGTGGTCGCGACCCAGATCAGGTACCGGGGTTTCAACGCCGCCGGCAAGCCCGCCGGCGCGAGCGGGCTCAAGGAAGACGATGCGATGAGTGTGGAGACCTGCGCCCGCCTGATCATTGCAGGCATGAACCGGCGCGAGCGCGAGGTGGTGATGAGCGCCAAAGGCAAACTCGGCCGCTGGCTCAAGCTGCTGGCGCCTGGTGCCGTCGAAAACATGGCGCTGGCAGCGCTCAAGGACGAGGTCAAACCACGGTGAGCACGATCACACCGTCTGTTGCGCCCCTCAGCCCCCATGGCAGCGAAGCACCCTCGGCCTGGGTGCAGCGCTGGTCGCACCTGGTCCGGCCCGGCGGAACGGTGCTCGACGTGGCCTGTGGCCAGGGCCGCCATGCGTACTGGTTTCACAGGCGGAATCACCCTCTGACCGTTGTGGATCGTTCGCAGGCCGCCATGGATTCGATCACCCTTCCGGCGGCCTCCTGCGAAAAGGTCGTTGCCGACATCGAGGGGGGGCCCTGGCCTTTTGCCGGCCGGCAGTTCGACGCGGTGGTGGTGACCAACTACCTGTGGCGTCCGCTGCTGCCCACCCTGCTGGCCAGCCTCGCGCCAGGCGGCGTGCTGCTCTACGAAACCTTTGCCCAGGGCAATGAGACCGTGGGCAAACCTTCACGCCCGGATTTCCTGCTGCGCAGCGGTGAGCTGCTGGCTGCCTGCCACGGGCTGCGTGTGCTGGCGTATGAAGACGGTTTCGAGCCGGCGCCAGAGCGCTTTACACAGCGGATTGCAGCGCTGCGGGAACCGGCGGCCACAGCGGCAGTCCCAAGGTACTGGTTGAGGCCCCGCACTGAGTAGAATGCGGGATTGGCTTTCAGGCAGATCCGACCTCCGGAGCCGCCCTTTCCCTGACACTACAACATGAACACCATTACCGGCAGCATCGTTGCACTCGCTACTCCCCTGCATGAAGACGGCAGCGTGGATTACCCGACCCTGCGCAAGCTGGTGGACTGGCACATCGCCGAAGGCACCGACTGCATAGGCGTGGTCGGCACCACCGGCGAGTCGCCCACCGTCACGGTCGAGGAGCACTGCGAAATCATCCGCGTGTCGGTCGAGCAGGCCAAAGGCCGTGTTCCCGTGATGGCCGGCTGCGGTGCCAATTCCACCGCTGAAGCCATAGAGCTGGCGCGTTTTGCGAAAAAAGTCGGCGCCGATTGCCAGTTGCAGGTCGTGCCCTATTACAACAAGCCGACCCAGGAAGGCCAGTACCGGCACTTCAAGGCCATTGCCGAAGCGGTGGACCTGCCCATGGTGCTCTACAACGTTCCGGGCCGCACCGTCGGCGACATGTTGCACGCGACCGTGCTGCGACTGGCCCAGGTGCCCGGCATTGTCGGCATCAAGGAAGCCACCGGCAACATCGAGCGCGCGCAGTGGCTGATCAAGGAAGTGCCAGCCGGTTTTGCGGTTTATTCCGGAGATGACCCCACCGCCGTGGCACTGATGTTATGCGGCGGGCAAGGCAACATCAGTGTCACCGCCAACGTGGCGCCGCGCCTGATGCATGAACTGTGCAAGGCGGCGATTGCGGGCGACACCCGCGCCGCCATGAAAATCCAGCTGCAGCTGCTGCCGCTGCATAAAAACCTCTTCATCGAAGCCAACCCTATCCCGGTGAAATGGGCCATGGCCCGCATGGGCCTGTGTGGCGGCACCCTGCGCCTGCCCATGACGCCGCTTGAAACTGCCAACGAAGCCGTCGTCGAAAATGCCCTGCGTATTTGCGGCCTGATCTGATTTTTAAGGAAACCCCCGTGATGACATTACACACGTCCGCCGCCTCCAGAACTGTTTCTGTGCCCCGGTTTGCGGCCCCGCTGCTGGTAATTGCCACCGCGTTGTTATTCTCCGGCTGCTCGTCGCTGACCGATTCCTTCCAGGGTGACAAGGTGGACTACAAAAGCGCCGGCAAGGGGCCGTCACTGGAAGTCCCGCCGGACCTGACCCAGCTCTCGCGCGACACCCGTTATGTGGTGCCCGGCAGCTCTGTAACCGCCAGCGGTTACCAGGTCGGCCAGACCACGCAGTCAGTGCCGACCGCGGCGCTGACCGTGGGCGATGTGCGCATTGAACGCTCGGGCAGCCAGCGCTGGCTGGTGGTCAACCGCCCCGCCGACAAGCTGTGGGGCCCGGTGCGCGAGTTCTGGCAGGAAAGCGGCTTCCTGATGTCGGTGGAGCAGGAAAACCTCGGCATCATGGAAACCGACTACGCTGAAAACCGCGCCAAACTGCCGCAGGACTTCATTCGCGCCACCCTCGGCAAACTGCTGGACAGCCTGTACTCCACAGGCGAACGTGACAAGTTCCGCACCCGGCTGGAGCGCACGCCCAGTGGCGGCACGGAAATTTACATCAGCCACCGGGGCATGGTCGAAGTGCTGACCGGCACGCTGCGGACACCGCAGAAAAGCGACGGTACGGTCTGGCAGCCGCGTCCCGCCGACCCGGAGCTCGAAGCCGAGTTCCTGCGCCGTCTGATGGTCAAGCTGGGCGTCAGCCAGGAGCAGTCCAGGGCGCTGATCGCCACCAACGCCTCGCGCCAGACTTCCCGCGTGGGCAAGGTCGACAACATGCCTGTGGTTCAGCTCGATGAAGGTTTTGACCGTGCCTGGCGGCGCGTGGGCCTGGCCCTGGATCGCACCGGCTTCACCGTGGAAGACCGGGACCGCGCCCAGGGCACTTATTTCGTGCGTTACGTCGAACCCACCGCCGACAAAAAAGAGCCCGGATTTTTCAGCAAACTCTTCAGTTCCTCCTCCTCCGGCGTGGCGCCGCTCAAGTACCGCATTTCGGTGCGCAGCCAGGGCGAAGCCACCACCGTCTCCGTGCTCAACGCACAGGGCGCGCCAGAAGCATCGGCCAATGCCCAGCGCATTGTCCAGGTCATCGCTGACGACCTGAAATAGGCCGGAGCCGGGCGCCCGCAGGCCTTGGCCCTTCAAAGCGAAAGCCGATGCTGCGATTCAAGAGCCTGGGCAGCGGCAGCACCGGCAATGCCACGCTGATCGAGGTCACGGGTCCCAAACCCACACGCCTGCTGGTCGATTGCGGCCTCGGGCTCAGGCAGTTGTCGGCCCGCCTGGCCGAAGCGGGCCTGGCCGACGATGCGATTGACGCGATCTTCATCACCCACGAACACAGCGACCACATAGGCTGCGCGCGCCAGTTTGCGCTGCGGCACCGGGTGCCGGTCTGGATGAGCCGCGGCACCTGCGAAGGCATAGGTTCGCCCGACTTTGATGGTCTGCTGCAAACCGCGCGCGACGGGCAGACCATCAACCTCGGTGATCTGCAGATCATGCCTTTTACGGTGCCGCACGACGCGCGCGAGCCTCTGCAATTGACCTGTACGGATGGCGCGGCCAAACTGGGCGTACTCACCGATCTGGGCCATGCCACGGCCCATCTGCTGGCGCATCTGGCAGACTGTGACGCCCTGTTGCTGGAATGCAACCATGACACCGAGCTGCTGTCGCAGTCGGCTTACCCGCCTTTTCTGAAAAAACGGGTGGGGGGCCGGTTCGGCCATTTGTCCAATGACGCCGCAGCAGCCATTGCCCGATCCGTGGCACACGCCGGGCTCAAGTGCCTGGTCGCGGCCCACCTGAGCCAGCAAAACAACCGGCCGGACCTGGTGCAGCAGGCCATGGAAGAGGTGATGGGCAGCCGCGCGGAAGTGGTGGTGGCGCATGCGACGGCGGGCACCCGCTGGATTGCGATGTGACGCCGGCCACTTCGCCGGGGGAAAAAGCAAAAAGCCGCCCGAGGGCGGCTTTTTGGCGGGAAGAAGTGGATTACTTCTTCGCGTCGCTGGCAGCTTTCATGGCGGCAGCAGCGGCATCGGTGGCCACAGTGGCTGCAGCGCCAGCAGCAGCTGCGGAGCCCGCCGCGGAAGAAGCCGAGCCGGCAGCAGCCGAGGCCTCAGGTGCTGGCGCTGGTGCTGGTGCTGGAGTCACGACGACAGGCGCGGGCACAACAACAACAGGCGCTTCTTCTTTTTTACCGCAAGCGGCGAGAGCAACAGCGGCAACGATGGCGGCCAGAACGAGGGACTTGTTCATTTGAGATGATCCTTGATGAATGAGAAAAACAATTTCCGGAAACCGTCAAAAAAAAATCCAAATCGACAGATTCGAGTTTTTCCGGGGGAGAGGAAGACCGGCGCTCCCTGCAACCACCCCCCTAGTATATGCGGGTTTGCACGAGCGTAAAAACCCTAGGGATAGCCCTGCCTGATCCGCGTCGCGCCAGTGGGGCGCTTGCGGCTTCAGATGCCCAAAGTTGTGGCGGCAAAAGCCGGGCTGCTTCTCTGCAATTTTTCCGCCAGCCGCTCCCTGAGCGCCAGGCGCCGCGCCGCTTCCGGGCCTGACACGCCGGTGCTGCGGGCCAGGTCCAGCCGTTCAAACACCCACACCGGACTCCAGAAGGCGCTGGGCAAATCGCTGGCAGCCACAGCTGCACTGCCCCGGCATTCGATGATGTGGGACCAGGTGCGGCGCCAGCTCACAAAACGCGCATGCCGGCGCACCACCTCGTCGTAGTTTTGCGCCAGCATGGTCAGCTTGCGCCCGGTTGCGGCCCAGTCATGCAGTGACTGCGCCACGCTGCGCTCACCGAGCGGCCAGTCCTCAAAACTTGCGTCGCAGATGATGATTTCACGCCAGCCCTGCTGCGCCGCCAGGGCAAATGAGCGCCGCACCAGTTCGGCAAATGCGACACGCCCCTCAAAGCGCCCCTGCGGCAGCTCTGGCGCGGTCGGTGGTGGGTTCTCGGGCTTGTCCATGGGGAGCTGTTTTATGCCAGAGGCGGTGCCGTCAACAGCCAGCCACTGGCAAACCAGTCGGACAGAAGATCCAGCGCGTCCGGACTGGCGCGGCGTAAATCGGCCGGCGCCAGGCTGCGCTGATCGGCCAGCCGCCGCATCAGGCGCGCATCAGCGCCTCTGGCGCGGTAACTTTCGCCGTTGATGAACACATGGTGGCTGTCGTACATCATGCGGCTGCGCGGGTCCAGCCGCAGGCCCACAACGCTGTGCGGCGCCCAGGCATCCGAAGGTGCGTCGAACCAGAGCGACGCCTTGGGCTCGGTCAGGTATTCGCCCAGCACACAGGCCAGCGCCAGCGGGTCCTGGAGCGCAGCCTCCACCGCCTCATGCGCAAACCTTATCAGGCTCGCCGGTACGGCAGCCGGTGTGGTGACAGCGGGCTGGGACGGATCGCGGTACAGGCGCCGCGTGTTCCCGCCTTCCTGCCCGTCGTCGGCAAAATCGGCCAGACGCTGCAGCAGTTGCCCGGCGAGCTCGCCGCGCTCCGGCGCCTGAAAACCAATCGAGTAGGTCATGCAGTCGGCCGGCTTGCCATTACCGCCGGTGCAGGCCTCGGCCAGGCCGTCATGGGCATAACGCGGCGGCAGATAAAGCATGTCGCCAGCTTCCAGTACAAACTCCTGTTCCGGCTCGAAGTGTTGCAGGATTTTCAGGGGCACGCCTTGCTGCAGGCGCAGGTCTTTCTGGCGGCCAATTTTCCAGCGGCGGCGGCCGCTGGCCTGCAGCAGAAACACGTCGTAGCTGTCAAAGTGCGGGCCCACACCGCCACTGGCCGTGGCAAAGGAGATCATCAGATCGTCCAGCCGGGCATCCGGCACAAAGCGGAACTGCTGCAGCAGATCATGCGCGCCCCTGTGATGCAGGTCCACGCCCTGCACCAGCAAGGTCCAGCCGGGTTTGGCCAGCGCCGGCAGGCTGCGCGGCCCAAAAGGGCCTGGCTTCATGCGCCAGCCGCTGGCCTGCTGCTGCACCAGACGCGACTCCACCTGCGGCTGGGCCGCCAGGCCGAAAAGCTCTGCGCGGCTGAGCACCGGCTTCAGGCCTGGCATGGCGCCGCGCACCAGCAAGGGCTTTTTTTGCCAGTGACGGCGCATGAATTGCGCCGGGGTCAAGCCGGCCAGCAGGGCAAGGGGTTGATCAACATCCATGGGACAATTGTGCGATGAAAATCACCCCGCAATGTATTGTTGCCCTGACCTGGACGCTGAAAGACACTTTGGGCGAGATCCTGGACGAACTCGATGAACCGGTGGAGTTTTTGCTCGGCGGCGACGACCTGCTGGCAAAAATCGAGGAAGCCCTGCAGGGCCACGAGGCCGGCGCCACCGTCGATCTGCACCTGGAGCCGGAGAGCGCCTTTGGCGACTACGACGAAAACCTGGTCTTCCTGGAGGCCCGCCAGCTGTTTCCCGCTGAGCTGGAAGAAGGCATGAGCTTTGATGGCGCGGCGCTACCGGCCGGTGTCCATCCCGAAACCCCGCGCGAACACATCTACACGGTGACTGAAATTTATCCCGAACATGTGGTGCTGGACGGCAATCACCCGCTGGCCGGCATCGCCATCCGCCTGAGCCTGAAAGTCGAAGCCGTGCGTGAGGCCACCGAAGAGGAAATCGGCCAGGGCTCGCTTGGTACCGGCTTCTTCCGGCTGGAGGCCCAGGCCCCGGGCAGCAACACCCTGCACTGAAGCTTTTACCCTCCTTCGCGCATGAAAAAGCCGTCAGCCCGTGAAGGCTTGACGGCTTGAGCTGAAAGCGCGTGTTTACAGAATGCGGTACAGCTGGTTGTTCTCGATTTTCACGCGGTCACCAATGCGCAGATCGCCAAACGCTGGCACATCAAAGGCGCGTGACACACCGTTGTCGAGCTGGACAGAGATGCGGTAGCTTTCGTTGACAGGCTGTGTGTTGCGATTTTTCTCGATGGCATTGCCTGCCACCGCGCCGCCGACGGCGCCGATGACGGTGGCTGCCGTGCGGCCGCTGCCGCCGCCGATCTGGCTACCGACCACGGCACCGGCGACGCCACCCAGAACGGCACCCACGCCGGAACTGCGGGCCTGCTCCTGCGAGCGCAGCACTTCGACATTGCTCACACGGCCGTATTCCACATAATTGGCTTGTGGGGTCTGCACCGGGTAAGTGGCCTGCGGGTAGGTGGCCGGGTAGCCCGACACCGGAGCCGGCTGGCTCATGGGCGCCGCACAGGCGGCCAGACCTGCCACGACCAGCACGGAAGAAACGGCAGAAACAAAACGGGTAGTTGGACGCATGAAATTCTCCTGTGGATAAAAGATCAGCGAGCCCTCCGCGTCAACCCCAATCAAGGAGCAATTTGCCTGAAAGCCCTGCTGACTCATTACATGCACAGACCCGGCTCAGGCCGGTGGGCCCCGTGGCTGTCGTGGCGTGGGAGCACAGGGGCGGCAGTTGTAGGACCAGTACTGCAACCCGCCTGACGCCCAGGCTCTCAACTGAGAGGTCGTGAAGATTTCGTAGCGAGCGGACCGGGTGGTTGCTAGGAGCGGAGCCGTACAAACGTACGGTGAGCACCGCAGGAGCCAGATCGGCCCGCGCAGTAGAAAGATTCACGGCCTCCAGGAGGCTGGGCGGCAGAAGGCGTCGAAGCGAAAAGTGAGCCCAGCGAGGACAGTTTTTGCCGGGTTTGCAGCGCCATAGCTGTAGCTATGGGGCAAAAAGCCGGAGAAAAATGGACCGCTGCGCTCGCTTTGCAGCCGACGTTCCTTCTGCCGCCCAGCCTCCTAGGCTTTGCCGGTCGAGCCGTAACCACCCTCGCCGCGCTGGCTGGCGACAAATTCATCCACCAGGTTGAACTCGGCCTGGACCACCGGCACGATCACCAGTTGCGCAATACGCTCCATGGGTTCTATCGTGAACGCGATGTCGCTTCGGTTCCAGGCACTGACCATCAGCTGGCCCTGGTAATCGCTGTCGATCAGGCCCACCAGATTGCCCAGCACAATGCCGTGTTTGTGCCCCAGACCCGAGCGCGGCAGGATCATCGCAGCGTAGCCCGGGTTGTGCAGATAAATCGCCAGACCGGTGGGGACCAGTTGCCAGGCATTGGGCTGCAGCGTCAGTGCCTCGCCCAGGCAGGCGCGCAGGTCCAGCCCGGCACTGCCGGGAGTGGCATAGGCGGGCAGATTGCCGCGCAGGCGTTCATCGATGATCTTGACGTCAATTTTCATTTTTTGGTTTTTGCAGAAGTGGATTGGCTTGTTTTGGCGTCCTGGGCGGCTTGCGCGGCCTGCAGCAGGAGTTCGCGCACACGCTGGATCAAGGCGCCGGACGATTCCCGATTGGTTTTGAGGATCACCCAGCTGACGTACGCCAGCAGCGCCGGAAAAAACAGAAAACCGGCCCAGGGTATCAAACTGCCCAGCAGCTGCACACCCAGCCACAAGGCCACCAGCCATTTCACATGGCTCCAGACCGCAATGCCTGCGAAGTGCTGCGTCAAAGCCCCGGCCGGCACGGGCGACTCGGGCTGCATGGTCCTGACTTTGCCGGGCTCCCGCTTGTCGTCGCGCGGGCCAGTGACCGCCGCAGCGTTGCTGGCGCTCAGGCGTTCGACATAACGGACAAAATCGCCGTCCGGCGGGGTGTCGCTGGGATGCTGCATCAGCTGTCAGCCCTGCCGCTGCAGGCGTAGCGCAATCTCGGCCACCAGTTGCCGGGCCAGCGTCAGTTTGGAGGCACGCGCAAGCTCCCGGCTGCCCTGCGCGTCCACCAGCAAGAGCACATTGTCATCACGCCCGAAGGTCGCCGGGCCGATGTTGCCGACCAGCAGCGGCACCCCCTTGCGCAGGCGCTTGGCCTGCGCGTTGTCCTGCAGGTCGTGGCTTTCGGCGGCAAAGCCGACACAGAACAGCGCGCCTGATTGCGCCCGGGCTGACTGCGCCAGCGTTGCCAGGATGTCGGGGTTTTCGGTAAAAGCCAGCGTCGGCGCCTGGCCGCTGCCGTCCTTCTTGATCTTGCGTTCCTGGCTGCTGGCCGGACGCCAGTCGGCCACAGCGGCGGTTGCTATAAAAATAGTAGCTGCTTGCGCACGTCCGGTAACGGCCTCCAGCATATTTTGTGCTGACTTCACATCAACACGTGTCACGCCACGTGGAGTCGGCAGGCTGACCGGCCCGGCCACCAGCATGACCTGCGCGCCCGCCTCGTGTGCGGCGCGCGCCACGGCAAATCCCATTTTTCCGCTAGAGAGGTTGGTGATGCCGCGTACCGGATCGATCGCCTCGTAAGTGGGGCCGGCAGTCACCAGCACGCTCTGGCCGGTCAGTACCTTGGGCGTGAAAAAAGCGATGATGTCTTCCAGCAGTTCGGGCGGCTCCAGCATGCGGCCGTCGCCGGTCTCGCCGCAGGCCTGAAAACCGGAACCCACACCCAGAATGCTGGCGCCATCGGCCTGCAACCGGGCCATGTTGCGCTGAGTGGCCGGATGCGCCCACATCTCGCGGTTCATGGCCGGTGCAATCAGCAGCGGCACTTTGTCGATCGGACGCGCCAGGCACATCAGGCTGAGCAAATCGTCGGCCCGCCCATGCAGCAGTTTGGCCATGAAATCAGCGCTGCAGGGAGCGATCAGGATCGCATCGGCCTCGCGGCTCAAATTGATGTGCGCCATGCTGTTGTCGATGCCGCCGGCCGGCCGGCTGTCCCACTGGCTGGTGAATACCGGTCGGCCGCTGAGCGCCTGCAGCGTCACCGCCGTGATGAACTGCTCGGCCGCTTCGGTCATCACCACCTGCACGGTGGCACCGTGCTTGATCAGCGCGCGGCACAACTCGGCGGCCTTGTAGCAGGCAATGCCCCCCGACAGGCCGAGCACAATGTGTTTGCCGGCCAGATCGCCGGCCGGAGTGCCGGTCTCTTCGTTTGCTTGCTGCGTCATGTTCCGCAATGTATCCCAGATTGAGCCGCGCTTTGTCCGTCAGCGTGGCATCCCGCCTGCACTCACCCCGTATAATCCCCGTTTACCACCTATGCGAACTTGCGGTTCGTACCTGACATGACCAAATTTGTCTTCGTCACCGGCGGTGTGGTGTCTTCCCTGGGCAAGGGAATCGCCTCAGCCTCCCTAGCAGCGATCCTTGAATCGCGAGGCCTCAAAGTCACTTTAATCAAGCTCGATCCCTATCTCAACGTTGATCCCGGTACGATGTCGCCGTTCCAGCATGGCGAGGTGTTTGTCACCGACGACGGCGCAGAAACCGACCTGGACCTGGGCCACTATGAACGTTTTGTTGAAACGCGCATGCGCAAATCCAACAACTTCACGACCGGCCAGATCTACAAAAGCGTGCTCGAAAAAGAGCGCCGCGGCGACTACCTCGGCAAAACCGTCCAGGTCATTCCGCACGTCACCAACGAAATCCAGGAATTCATCAAGCGCGGCGCCGGCTACGACACGCCGCAAGCCGTCGATGTCGCGATTGTTGAAATCGGCGGCACGGTCGGCGACATCGAGTCCCTGCCCTTTCTGGAGGCCGTGCGCCAGATGAGCCTGCGCATGGGCGCCAACAACTCGGCCTTTGTGCACCTCAGCTATGTGCCCTGGATTGCCGCTGCGGGCGAACTCAAAACCAAGCCGACCCAGCACACCGCCAAACAACTGCGCGAAATCGGCATTCAGGCCGACGTGCTGCTGTGCCGCGCCGACCGGCCGATTCCTGCGGAAGAACGCGAAAAAATATCGCTGTTCTCGAACGTGCCCGAATGGGGCGTGATCTCGATGTGGGACGTGGACACGATTTACAAGGTGCCGCGCATGCTGCACGAGCAGGGCCTGGACGGCCTGATC
Source organism: Kapaibacterium sp. (SeqCode) (assembly GCA_943370435.1). Classification (GTDB taxonomy): domain Bacteria; phylum Pseudomonadota; class Gammaproteobacteria; order Burkholderiales; family Burkholderiaceae_C; genus Polaromonas. The sequence continues at coordinate 37,967 of CALRQX020000017.1, forward strand.
TGCGACAAGCTGCGTCTGAACACACCGCCAGCCAACCTCAAGCGCTGGGACGACCTGGTGTATGAAACCGCACACCCGGCCAACGAAGTGCACATTGCCATGGTCGGCAAATATGTGGACCTGTCGGACAGCTACAAATCGCTCAACGAGGCCATTCGCCACGCCGGCATGAAAAACCATGCCAAGGTGGTCATCGAATACGTCGATTCCGAAACCATCACGACCGACAACGTCTCGCGCCTGGCCAAGTTCGACGGCATTCTGGTGCCCGGCGGTTTCGGCAAACGCGGCATTGAAGGCAAAATTTGCGCGGCACGTTTTGCGCGCGAGAACAAGGTTCCCTACCTCGGCATTTGCCTGGGCATGCAGGTTGCCACGATTGAATTTGCGCGCCATGTGGCGGGACTGAAAGACGCCAACAGCACCGAGTTTGAGCCGGACAGCCCGAACCCGGTGATCGCGCTGATCACCGAATGGAAAGACGAAGACGGCACGATCAAGACCCGCAACGAACAGTCCGATCTGGGCGGCACCATGCGCCTGGGTGCACAAAGCTCCGACGTGGCCGAGGGCACGTTGGCTTACAGGATTTATGGCAAGGTGGTGACCGAGCGGCATCGCCATCGTTACGAAGCCAATGTGCATTACCTGGACCGGCTGCGCGACGCAGGGCTGGTGATCTCGGCGCTGACCCAGCGTGAACACCTGACGGAAATTGTCGAGCTGCCGCAAAACGTGCACCCCTGGTTCATCGGTGTGCAGTTTCACCCCGAGTTCAAATCCACGCCCTGGAATGGCCACCCGCTGTTCAATGCCTATGTGAAGGCGGCGCTGGATCACCAGGCGGCCGGAAAAACACTGAAAGTGGTCGCATGAAACTTTGTGGCTTCGACGTGGGCCTGGACCAGCCCTTCTTCCTGATCGCCGGCCCCTGCGTCGTCGAGTCCGAACAATTGCAGATGGACGCCGCCGGGACGCTGAAGGAGATCACCTCCAGCCTTGGCATTCCCTTCATTTTCAAGAGCAGTTTTGACAAGGCCAACCGGACCAGCGAGACAGCCTACCGGGGCCTGGGCATGGAAAAAGGGCTTGAAATCCTCGCGAAGGTCAGACGCGAGATAGGCGTGCCGGTTCTCACGGATATCCACCGCGAAGACCAGATCGCTCAGGTTGCGGCGGTGGTGGACGTGTTGCAGACTCCGGCCCTTCTGTGCCGGCAGACTGATTTCATCCATGCCGTGGCTTTGTCTGGCAAGCCCGTGAACATCAAAAAAGGGCAATTCATGGCGCCCGGTGACATGAAAAACGTCATCGTCAAGGCACGCGCCGCTGCGAAAGCTGCTGGCCTGATGGAAGACAACTTCATGGCCTGCGAACGCGGCGCCAGCTTTGGCTACAACAACCTGGTCAGTGATATGCGCTCATTGGCCATCATGCGAGACACTGAAGCGCCAGTGGTGTTTGATGCCACACATTCGGTGCAACTGCCTGGCGGTCAAGGCACCAGCAGCGGCGGCGTTCGTGAGATGGTCCCGGTGCTGGCCCGCGCGGCCGTCGCTGTGGGTGTTGCGGGCCTGTTCATGGAAACCCATCCCGATCCTGCCAATGCGCTGTGCGACGGTCCCAACGCGGTGCCACTCAAACACATGAAAGCCCTGCTGGAAACGCTGCTCGAACTCGACCGCGTGACCAAGAAAAACGGTTTTCTGGAAAACAATTTCGGCGCCTGAACCCGGCCCACCAGCAACAAAGGCAACAACAAGCATGACACCCGCCTACATCATTGTTGACATGAAAATCACCGATACCGAACAGTACAAGCAGTACATGGCGGTTGCGCCTGCGGCCGTGGCGGCTGCAGGGGGCGAATACCTGGTGCGCGGCGGCAAGTTTGAAGCGCTGGAAGGCAACTGGCAGCCAGCGCGCATCGCGATGCTGCGTTTTCCCAGCTACGAGAAGGCCAAAACCTTTTACGACGACGAGATGTACCGTGCCGCGCGTGCCCAGCGCGCCGGCACCACCGAGTTTTTCAACATGGTGCTGGTTGAAGGGATGGGCTGACGCCATCCCTTTGGGGTGAACAGGCTCGCCCCTCCCCGACCCTCCCCGCACGGGGAGGGAGTGAAAGCAGATTCAAAACTTAAGAGAGATCGAATAAATGAGCGCAATTGTTGATATCGTCGGCCGCGAAATCCTCGACAGCCGGGGCAATCCCACCGTCGAATGCGACGTCCTGCTGGAATCCGGCGTCATGGGCCGGGCTGCCGTGCCTTCGGGCGCATCCACCGGCTCGCGCGAAGCGATTGAGCTGCGCGACGGCGACAAGGGCCGCTACCTGGGCAAAGGTGTGCTCAAGGCGGTGGAACACATCAACACCGAAATTTCCGAGGCCGTGCTGGGCCTGGACGCCAGCGAGCAGGCTTTTCTGGACCGCACGCTGATCGACCTGGACGGCACCGAGAACAAGTCGCGCCTGGGCGCCAACGCCATGCTGGCAGTCAGCATGGCTGTCGCCAAAGCCGCCGCCGAAGAAGCCGGCCTGCCGCTGTACCGCTACTTCGGCGGCAGCGGCGCGATGCAGATGCCCGTGCCCATGATGAACGTCATCAACGGCGGCGCACACGCCAACAACAACCTGGACCTGCAGGAACTGATGATCATTCCGGTGGGCGCGCCCAGCTTTCGCGAAGCCGTGCGTTACGGTGCCGAAGTTTTCCACGCGCTGAAAAAAATCATCCACGACAAGGGCATGAGTGTGGCCGTCGGCGACGAAGGCGGTTTCGCGCCCAGCCTGGCCAACCACGAGGCCGCGATCCAGATGATTCTCGAGGCGATCGAAAAAGCCGGTTTTGTGGCCGGTGAACAGATTGCCCTGGGCCTGGACTGCGCGGCGTCGGAGTTTTACAAGGATGGTAAATACGTTCTGGGCGCCGAAGGCCTGAGCCTGGACGCCACCGAGTGGACCAACGTGCTGGCCACCTGGGTGGACAAATACCCCATCATCAGCATCGAAGACGGCATGGCCGAAGGCGACTGGGACGGCTGGAAAATCCTGACAGAGCGTCTGGGCAAACAGGTGCAGCTGGTCGGTGATGACCTGTTTGTCACCAACACCAAAATCCTCAAGGAAGGCATCAGCAAAGGCGTCGCCAACTCCATCCTGATCAAGATCAACCAGATCGGCACCCTGACCGAAACCTTTGCTGCGATTGAAATGGCCAAACGCGCCGGCTACACCGCCGTGATTTCGCACCGCTCGGGTGAAACCGAAGACGCCACGATTGCCGACATCGCAGTCGGCACCAATGCCGGCCAGATCAAGACCGGCAGCCTGAGCCGCTCGGACCGCATGGCCAAATACAACCAGCTCCTGCGTATTGAGGAAGACCTGGGCGACATCGCGACCTACCCGGGGCGGGAAGCCTTCTATAACCTCAAGTAGGCATGGGTTCACGCCTCGTCCCTGCCCTGCTGGTTGTGCTGCTGGTCATCGTGCACGCACAGCTCTGGGTGGGACGCGGCAGCATCACCAGCGTCAACAGCATGCAGCGCAAACTCAGTGAGCAGTCCATCAAGAACGCCCAGGCCCACGCCGACAACGAGCGGCTGGCGGCCGAGGTCAAGGACCTGCGGGAGGGCCTGGAGATGGTGGAAGAAAAAGCGCGCCAGGAGCTGGGCATGGTCAAGCCGAATGAAATTTTTGTGCAGATTGCCCGCTGATCGGCTTGAGTCACTACTTTTTTCATAGCGGCTCACGCAGTCTCCACAAGGGCTGGACCCCGATTTGACTTCTCACCCCGTAGCCGGACCACGCCGGCTGGCGCTGCTGGGCGCACCGGGCAGCGGCAAAAGCCGGCTTTGTTCGGATCTGCAGACGGCCCTGGCTGCCGCAGCGGCCGGCACCCCCACTTTATTGATTTGCGACGATCCGCCGCTGGCGCAACTGGGCCCCGGCAGGGACCGGGTGCTGCTGATGGGTCTGGACCTGCCGTCCGGGCATGACAAGCATGACGTCCAGCACGCGGCCGACCGCCAACTGCGGCGGAGGCTGGAGCACGCAGGCCTGGCCTACACGGTGATTTACGGCGCCGGCGCCGCGCGCCTGCAAAATGCGCTGGCCGCCTTGCCAACACTCTGGCCTTGCGGCGCGCCACTGAACGACAAACGCCCCTGGGTCTGGGCTTGCGACAGCTGCAGCGACCCGGTCTGCGAGCGCCGGCTGTTCAGCGCCCTGCTCAGCGCTCGAAGAGGCTGATCACTGCACCGTGGGCGCAGGCGGCAACTGGCTGGCCTGGCTGGTGAATATCTGCGCCGCATCCACCGGGTCAAAGCCATATTGCGCGCCGCAAAACTCGCAGCCCACGTCAATCCGCCCCTGCTCGGCAATGATGCTTTCCACCTCGGCCGTGCCCAGGCTGCGCAACATGCTGCTGACACGCTCCTGCGAACAGCTGCAGGCAAACGTCGGTGTGCCGGGCACAAAACGCGTGATTTTTTCTTCCCAGAAAAGCCGGTGCAAGATCGTGTCGGCGTCCAGGCTCAGCAGTTCCTCACGCTTGAGCGTGCCGGCCAGCAAGGCGATGCGTTTGTAGTCTTCGTTGCGGCCAATTTCGTCTTCGTCAGAGCGCTGCTGGCCCTGCAGGTTGCCCTGGCCCTGCACCGGCAGGCGCTGGATCAGCAGGCCGGCCGCCACCTGGCCGTCGGCGGCAAGAATCATGCGCGTGTCGAGTTGCTCGCTTTGCAGCATGTAGTGCTCCAGCACCTCGCCGAGGTTTTCAATCTTTTCATGCTGGTCACCAAACAGCGGCACCACGCCCTGGTAGGGCTGCTGGCCAGGCATTCTGTCTTTCGGATCGAGGGTGATCGCGCAGCGCCCCAGGTTGTTGACATTGACCAGGCGGCTCAAGGAGTCGCCCGGCTCTACCCTGCCCGTCACCGTCGCGGTGGCGCGCAGGCTCAGATCAGGCTGCACCTCGGCCACGGCCAGTTTGACCGGGCCGTCTCCGAAAATCTGCAGAATCAGCGCACCGTTGAACTTGATGTTGCTTTGCATCAGGGTGCCGGCCGCCGCCATCTCGCCCAGCAGTTGCAAAACCTCGGACGGGTAGCCGCCCGCCGCCTCGCGGCGTTTGAGGATTTCCTGCCAGGCGCCGGTCAGGCGCACCAGCATGCCGCGCACCGGCAGGCCGTCGAAAATGAATTTGTGGAGCTCGGACATCAGGCCCCCACGCTCCCCACTGCGTGTGGTTCGCTGCCCCCCGAGGGGGCGCTGCACCTGCGGGCCGGCGAAGCCGGACCCGCGGCCCCGGCTGGAATGGGCGCGCTCATGCAGGCCTTCTTTGTGTACTTGCTGGGTTGGGTCATGGTCTGGGTGTTTGGTGACAAGCTCAAGCGATCTTCTTGAGCCCGGTTTTGTAGCGACTGGCATTGTCCATATAGTGCTGCGCGCTCATTTTTAAACCCTCTATCTGTTCCGGCGTCAATTGCCGCACTGCTTTGGCCGGGCTGCCGATGATCATGGAGCCGTCGGGAAACTCCTTGCCTTCGGTGACCAGCGAACCGGCGCCGACCAGGCAGTTTTTGCCGATTTTTGCGCCATTGAGCACCACCGCCTGGATGCCGATCAGCGAGCCGTCGCCAATGGTGCAGCCATGCAGCATGACCTGGTGGCCCACGGTCACGTTGTCGCCTATGACCAGCGGCATGCCCATGTCGGCATGCAACACGCTGTTGTCCTGGATGTTGGAGCCCCGGCCCACGCTGATGGTTTCAGTGTCGCCGCGTATCACCACGCCAAACCACACGCTGCTGCCCTCGGCCAGGGCCACATGGCCCATGACCTGCGCGTTGTCGGCCACCCAGGTGGTTTCGTGGAGGGAAGGTGTCAGATCGTCAAGTTGGTAGATGGCCATGGCTGCTTGGGGGTACTGGGAGGGGTGCGAGGGCAAGGCCGCTTGCGCGGGCAGGCTCCAATTGTAGGCAGGCAGTTGCCCGCCTGCAGCCGCTGGCCATCACCGACAATGGGGCCCTCATGAACACGCGTCCGCCACCCGAACTGCGCGCGCAGGCACTGCAAGCGCTGCTGGCCAAAGATCCACAACAAAAAGTGCTTCTGGCCCAGTCCCTGCATGCGCAGGCAGCTACTTTTTTAATAGCAGATCAGCGCCCGGCTGAAGAGCCCACCGGCCTGCCCGGCTGTCCCGCGCGGCCCGAGCTGCGCTCGCACCTGGACGTGCCCAAACGTTCGCCCTTCACCGCGCAGGGCCTGGCCGCGCTATTGCACGCGGTGACCCACATCGAGTTCAACGCGATCAACCTGGCGCTGGACGCGGTCTGGCGTTTTGACGCCATGCCGCGCGCCTACTACCTCGACTGGCTGCGCGTGGCGGCCGAAGAAGCGCACCATTTCAGCCTGCTGCGCGCCCATTTGCAGACGCTGGGCCACGACTACGGCGACTTTCCGGCCCATACCGGGCTCTGGGACATGACCCACAAAACCGCCGGCGACGTGCTGGCGCGCATGGCGCTGGTACCGCGCACACTCGAAGCGCGCGGCCTGGACGCCACGCCGGCCATGCAGGCCAAGCTGCGCAAGGTCGGCACACCTGCGGCCCTGGGCGCTGTCGCGATCCTGGACATCATCCTGCGCGACGAAATCGGCCATGTGGCCATTGGCAACCACTGGTACCGGCATCTGTGCGCCGAACGCGGTCTGGACCCTGTCAGCAGCTACGCGGCACTGGCGGCGCGTTATGAAGCGCCGACCCTCAAGGGTCCGTTCAATCTGGCAGCGCGGCGTGCGGCTGGTTTTGACGAGGCCGAGCTGGCGCAGCTCGGGCTGTAAGCCGTCCGGCACCCGGCGCGTCCGGACTACAGGCCCTTGTTGCGATTTCTCACAACAGAAAAGCGCCGGACAAGGCAAGCTTGCCGCCGATTGGCTGACATTTCTTACCGACTGATACGTCGCAGAGGAGTTTGCAATGATCCGGCACCTCGTCCCCCAGATTGAGTCCAAGATAGGCCGCCTGCCATCCCCGATGGCGGTGCAATTGCCCGCAGGCCAGTTGCTGGGCCCGCCGGACGCACCGGTCAAAATGAATTTTTCGCATTGGTCCAGCCTGACGCGGCTGCGCGCCGGCCAGATTGGCGCACTGGCCCAGGAATATGTCGAAGGCAAGCTCCACATCGAAGGCCGCATGCGTGACGTGATGGCGGTCGCCGCGAGCCTGCTGCCTGCCGCCCCGGTGCACAGTGACGCGGGCTGGTGGAGCGGCCTGCAGCGCCAGATGCGCGCCCTCAGGGCCCACACACCGGAAAAAGACGCCGAGCAGATCCAGTTTCACTACGATGTCTCGGACGACTTTTACGCCCTGTGGCTGGACCCGCGCCGCGTCTACTCCTGCGCCTACTACCGCCAGGAAGGCATGGGCCTGACGCAGGCGCAAGAGGCCAAGCTGGACCACATCTGCCGCAAACTGATGCTCAAGCCCGGTGAGCGCTTTCTGGACATAGGCGCAGGCTGGGGCGCCTTGCTGCTCTGGGCGGCAGAACACTACGGGGTGGACGCCACCGGTATCACGCTGTCGAAAAACCAGCATGCCCATTTGCAACGCGTGATTGAACAAAAAGGCCTGCAGGGCCGGGTCCGCATCGAGCTGCGCGACTACCGCCACCTCGATGAAAGCCGGCCTTTCGACAAAATCTCGTCGGTCGGCATGTTCGAACATGTGGGCCGCGCCAACATGACGGCGTATTTCCGCAAAATCGCTCAGCTGCTGGCACCCGGCGGCCTGGTCCTCAACCACGGCATCACCGCTGGTGGCACCGACAACGACCAGCTGGGCGCGGGCATGGGGGACTTCATCGAAAAGTACATTTTTCCGGGCGGGCAATTGCTGCACGCGGGCGAGGTGCTGACCCACATGGCACGCAGCGGGCTGGAAATGCTGGATACCGAAAACCTGCGCCCGCATTACGCCCGCACCCTGTGGGACTGGTCAGATGCGCTCGAAGCCAGGCTCGACGAGGCACGGCAGGTGCTGGCCGCAGACGGCCACAGCGAACGCGCGGAAAAAACCCTGCGCGCCTACCGCCTGTATCTGGCCGGCAGTGCCATGAGTTTTGAGCAAGGCTGGCTGTCGCTGCACCAGATCCTGGCCAGCCGGCCAAGCGACACCGTTCAGGACGAAAAAATCAAGGGCGCCATGGCCAGCTACCCCTTCCGCCGCGACTATATGTACTCTAAGGCCGCAATCGGCTAGCTGGTACTTTGCCACGGCATTCTTCCCTTCAAGCAGGGGCCGCGGAACCGGCTTTGCCGGGCCGCAGGCTGGCGGCTGCGGCTCCGAGCCCGCTTGAACGGGCTGGGACAGCCTCCAGGTGTGCTGCCTCTGGCAGCGTGGCGCCCTGCAAGGGCGACGGCCTGCAAGGTGCAGGGAGTTACGCGAAGCGAACGACCGTGGGGGCCATATCACCCGCGCGGATGGTGCTGCGCGTGCAGGGCTCTGAGCCGCTCACGCGCCACATGGGTGTAAATCGTGGTGGTCGAAATATCGGCATGGCCCAGCAACATCTGCACCGCGCGCAGGTCGGCCCCATGGTTGAGCAAATGGGTGGCAAAGGCATGGCGCAGGGTGTGCGGCGACAGCGGTGAGGTGATGCCGGCGCGCAGCGCGTATTTTTTGACCAGCATCCAGAACATCACACGGCTCATGCCCTTGCCGCGGCCGGTGACAAACAGGTCGTCGGTCTGCTGCCCGCCGAGGATGGCCGGCCTGGCCTCCAGCAGGTAACGCTCTATCGCCTCGCGCGCCACCTGGCCGAAAGGCACCAGGCGCTCCTTGCTGCCTTTTCCCATCACACGCAGCACCCCCTCGTTCATGCCGAGGTGGAAGGTCTTGAGCCCGACCAGCTCGCTGACGCGCAGGCCGCTGGCGTAAATCAGCTCCAGCATGGCGCGGTCACGCAGGCCCAGCGGCGTGTCTTCATCCGGCGCGGCCAGCAAAGCCTCGACCTGGGCCTCGGACATCAGCTTGGGCACACGCAGCGCCTGCCGGGCGGACTGCAGCTTGAGCGTGGGGTCGGCACTGATGAAACGCTCGCGCAAAGCCCAGCGGAAATAACGCTTGAACACGGTGAGCCGGCGGTTCGCGGAGGTGGCCCGGGTGCTGGCGTGTTTGAGCGAAAAATAACGGCTCAGGTCAGTCTCCGAGCTGTCATTGAGGCACCGCTCCTCGGTGCCGGCCCAGTCGGCGTAGATCGACAGGTCGCGCCGGTACGCCGCCAGGGTGTTTTTCGACAGCCCGTCTTCCAGCCACATGGCGTCGATGAAGCTGTCAATGCTGGCCTGGCTCTCGGGTTTCATGAACGCGACGATAACAAAATGTGCAGCGGGCAAAAAAATGCCCCGCCAGGCACGGGCCTGCGGGGCATGCGGACAGGCTGTCCCGACAGCGCTTATTCGAGCGACAGCTTGGAGTTGACCACCACTTTTTTGTAGACCTCGTATTCGGCCTTGATCTGCGCGGTGAATTGCTCGGGGGTGTTGCCCACAATGATGGAGCCGGTGTCTTCTATGCGCTTGCGCACCGCCGGGTCCTGCAAGGCCTTGAGCGTGGCGGCGCTGACCTTGTCCACCACCTCTTTCGGCAGGCCCTTGGGGCCCAGGATGCCGTAATACGCCATGCGGTTGACCGGCTCCAGGCCGACCTCCTTGAAGGTCGGCACGTCGGGCAGAACCGCCAGACGGGTAGGCGCGGCCACCACGATGGGGATCAGGCGTTTTTGCTGGATGAAGGGCAGCGCAGAAGGAATGTTGTCAAAAATGATCTGCACCTGGCCGGCCACCGTGTCGTTCAGGGCCGGGCCTGCGCCACGGTAGGGAATGTGCGTGATGAAGGTGCCGCTCAGGCTTTTGAACAACTCGGTCTGCAGGTGGCCAATGCCGCCCGTGCCCGACGAAGAGTAGGAGTATTTGCCCGGGTTCTTCTTGATCTCGGCGATGAACTCCTTGTAGTTGCGCGCCGGAAAACTCGGGTGCACCGCAATCAGGTTGGGGGTGGCCGCAATGTTGATGATGGGCGTGAAGTCGGTCAGTGTGTTGTACGGGATTTTCGGGTTGATGGCCGGGTTGGCGGCGGTGGTGGACACCGTGGCCATGCCGAGCGAGTAACCGTCAGGCGCGGACTTGGCGGTATCGAGTGCGCCCACCACGCCGCCGCCACCGGCCTTGTTTTCGACAATGACGTTCTGGCCCAGCGCCTTGCCCAGCGGTTCGGCAATCACACGCGCCACGATGTCGGTGGTGCCGCCGGGTGCAAATGGCACTTGCAGCTTGACCACCTTGTTCGGATAGGACTGGGCAAAAGCCGAAGCACTGGCGGCAATGGCCAGGGTCAGCGCGGAAAGCGTGAGCAGGTATGGGCGATGCATGTGACTATTCCTTTGAAGGAGGGGCAAATAAAAAGCGACAGGCTTGATCCTAAACTCACAACGCGCCGCGGTATGTTGTGGATTACGCATAGGGGCAAACCCGGGGCTTTTCCGGCTTTCAGGTTATTCTCGACGGGTGAACTATGCGCAACTTCTCTTCCCCGATTTCTCCCTGATTCTGTGCGGTTATCTGGTCTGCCGTTACACCGCGCTGAACCGCAGCGTCTGGCAACAGGTTGAAAGTCTGGTTTATTTCTTTCTTTTTCCGGTCCTGCTGTTCCAGTCCATCGTCAAAAGCCCGCTGGATCTGGGCGCCGCCTCCAGCCTGATCGCTGCCGGTCTCGGCATGGGGGTGCTGGGCATCACCCTGGCCTACAGCCTGCCCTGGCTGCCGGGGCTGGGCAAATATATAGACCGGCGCGAACACGCGGGCAGTGCGCAAGTGGCTTTCCGCTTCAACTCCTTCATCGCGCTGGCGCTGGCCGAACGGCTGGCCGGGGCGGAAGGCCTGCTGCTGATTGCCGTGTTGATTGGTGTCTGTGTGCCTCTTTTCAACGTGGGCGCGGTCTGGCCCATGGCGCGGCATGCCAACAGCGGTTTTATGGGCGCGCTGGTGCGCAACCCGCTGATCATTGGCACCGGAGCCGGCCTGATGGCCAATCTGCTGGGTTTCCAGATGCCGGTGTGGCTGGAACCCACGGTCAGCCGCATAGGCGCCGCCTCACTGGCGCTGGGGCTGATGGCGGCCGGTGCCGGCCTGCAGTTTGGCGCGCTGGCCAGCGCCAAAACGCTGGCCGTGTGCCTGCTGGCGATACGGCATTTCCTGATGCCGCTGATCGCCTTCGCACTGGCCTGGGTGTTCCGTCTTTCGCCGGTGCAAACCACCGTGCTGCTGGCTTTTTCGGCCTTGCCGACAGCGTCGAGCTGTTATGTGCTGGCAGCCCGCATGGGTTACAACGGCGCCTACGTGGCCAGCCTGGTCACCCTGTCCACCCTGCTGGGCATGGTCAGCCTGCCGTTTGCGCTCGGTGTGTTGAGGTAGCCCCCACGGTCGTTCACTGGCGCGGGGCATTCGGGAAAAACAGCTGCTCGCCGCCAATTTTGTAGCTGGCAATCGCTGCCTGGCCGGCCGGGGAAACAATCCAGTCGACAAACTTCTGCGCTTCGGCCAGTTTGACCTGCGGGTGTCTGGCCGGATTGACCACCATCACGCCGTACTGGTTGAACAGCCGGGTGTCGCCCTCGACCAGCACCACCAGATCACCGCGATTCTTGAAGCTGAGCCAGGTGCCGCGATCGGTCAACACATAGGCATTCGACGAGGAACCGATGTTGAGCGCCGGGCCCATGCCGCAGCCGCAGGCCTTGTAGCCGGCAAATTGCGGGTTGTCGACACCGGCGTTTTTCCAGTAACGCAACTCGGCGGCGTGGGTACCGCTTTTATCACCGCGCGAAACAAAACTGGCATTGGCCGCGCTGAGTTTTTTCAGGGCCTCGACGATGTCCTTGCCTTTGGTTTTTGCCGGGTCGGCGGCCGGGCCGACCAGCACGAAGTCGTTGTACATCACCGGGAAACGCTTGATGGCAAATCCCTCGGCCACGACTTTTTCCTCGGCCACCTGGTCGTGCACAAAGAGCACGTCGGCATCGCCGCGGCGGCCCATGTCTATGGCCTGGCCGGTACCCAGGGCCACCACCTTGATGTCGATGCCGCTGGCCTGCCTGAAGGCCGGCAGCAGGGTGCCGAACAAGCCCGACTGCTCGGTCGAGGTGGTGGAAGCCATCACGATGGGCTGTGTCTGCGCTATAGAAACAGTAGCTGCCAGCACAAGTGGTACAAGGGCCACCGCCCTGAAACACTTGAAAGACTGAGGCAGGAATGAGGTCGGTTTCATGCAATTTCTCCTTTGACAAAAATTTCGGCTTCCAGCGGCAGCGGGCCGTTGAAAAAATCATGAACCGGCAGATCGGCCAGCAAGCGGCCGTGTTCGAGGTAGATCACGCGGCTGGCCAGACGTTTGACCTGGCCCAGGTTGTGGCTGCTGAAAATCAGCGTCATGCCGGCGTCTGCAAACTCGGCCATCAGGGCCTCGACCTCGCGTTTGGCCGCCGGGTCCAGGCTGGCCGTTGGTTCGTCGAGCAAGAGCACATCGGGCCGCAAGGCCCAGGCGCGCGCCAGCGCCAGGCGCTGCTGCTGGCCGCCCGACAGGGCCTTGGCATTGCGCTGCGCCAGGGCCAGCAGGCCGACACGCTCGAGCGCGCCCAGCGCCCGGGTTTTGGCTTCCTTCCAGGCCGCCCCCTTGAGCCACAGGCCCAGCGCCACATTGGTCTGTACGCTGGCGCGCAGCATGTAGGGGTGCTGGAACAACATGGCCTGGCGCGCCGCCGCATCCACCTGCAGGCTGCCGCTGCTGGGCCGCACCAGGCCGTGCAGGGTGCGCAGCAAGGTGCTTTTGCCGCTGCCGTTGGAGCCGACCAGGGCGACGCGTTCGCCGGCCTCGATGCGCAGCCCGCAGGCTTTGAGCGCCTGCACCCTGCCGTAAGCCACACCCACCGCCTGCAATTCAAACAGCGGGCTCATTCGCCGCCTCCCTGGGCCTGGGCTGCCAGCAGCTTCACGCCGTCGGGCGGCGGGTCGTCGTCAAGGCGTTCGCGCCAGCGCCGTACCAGCGCGATCAGCACATTGAGCAGCAGCACCACAGCCAGCAGCAGCAGGCCCAAAGCCAGCGCCAGCGGCAGGTCGCCCTTGCTGGTCTCCAGCGCAATCGCCGTGGTCATGACACGCGTGAAGCCGTCGATGTTGCCGCCCACCACCATCACCGCGCCGACCTCGGAAATCGCGCGGCCGAAGGCGGCGATCAGCACCGTCAGCAGGGTATAACGCTCGTCCCAGAGCAGCAGCAGGCCGCGCATGCTCCTGCCTGCGCCCAGCGACTGGAACTGCTCACCGTGCAGACGATCCGCGTCCTCTATGGTCTGGCGCACCAGCGCCGTCACCACAGGCAGCACCAGCACGGTCTGCGCCAGCACCATGGCCTTGAAGGAAAACAGCCAGCCGAGAAACCCCAGCGGCCCGGAGCGCGACAGCAGCAGGTAAACCACCAGCCCGACCACCACCGAGGGCAGCGCCAGCAGCGTGTTGAGCAGCGTCAATACCGCATCGCGGCCGCGAAAACGCGCCACACCCAGCCAGGCACCCAGCACCAGCCCGGCGCTGCAGGCCAGCAGGCAGGCGCAGGCGCTGACGGCCAGCGACCTGAGCACAATGCTGCCCAGAAGGGGATCCAGAGAGGTGATGAGCGAAAAGGCGGTGCTGACGCTGCTTGAGAAGGTGTTCACGTGCGCGAAAAAGTTGTCACCTTATCGTAGAAGCGAAGCCCGGGAGCAGCCATCGGGAATCACGAGCTATGAAGTAGCGTGCATAGCTCAGCGCCCGCCACCCTTGCGCCCATAATCGGCAAAACCTTCTTCACCATGCACAAAGTCGAACTCTCCTACCTGCTGTCGCCAGCGCGCAGCACAGACACGCTGATCCGCAATCCGCTGATGGACTTGTTGCATGCCGTGCGCGAACACGGCTCCATCTCCGCAGCGGCGCGGGGGCTTGAGCTGTCCTACCGCCATGTCTGGGGCGCGCTCAAGAAGTGGGAGCAGGCCCTGGGCCGCCCGCTGATCGTCTGGGACAAGGGGCAGCGTGCGCAACTGACCGAGTTTGGCGAAAAACTGCTGTGGGCCGAGCGCCAGGCCCAGGCCAGGCTGGCGCCGCAGATCGAGGCGCTGCGCGGCGACATCGAACGCGCTTTTTCCACGGCCTTTGACGACGAGGCCCATGTGCTGACGCTGTACGCCAGCCATGATGCGGCATTGAGTGCGCTGCGCGAGCAAGCTGCCGCGCGGCGCCTGCACCTGGACATCCGTTTCATGGGCAGCGTCGATGCGATCGCCGCCCTGAACGCCGGACGCTGCATGATGGCCGGCTTTCATACGCTGGAGCAACCGGGCCGCCAGTCGCTCGCTGCGCGCAGCTACCGCAGCCTGCTCAAGCCCGGTCAACACAAGCTGATTGGTTTTGCCCAGCGCCAGCAGGGCCTGATGGTCGCCAAAGGCAACCCGTTGGGCATCACTGGCATCAGCGACCTGAAGCGGCCCGACCTGCGTTACATCAACCGCGCGGAAGGCACGGGCACCCGTGTGCTGCTCGATGAACTGCTGGCGCAGGCCGGCCTGACGCCCAAAGACATACACGGCTACGCCACGCAGGAGCCCTCACACACCGCCGTGGCGCAGGTGGTGGCCGGCGGCGGCGCCGACGCGGGTCTGGGCATTGAATCGGCAGCACGCGACAAAGGCCTGGATTTTGTAGCGCTGGTGCGCGAGCGTTATCACCTGGTGTGCCTGAAGTCGGCATTGACAGACGCACCGGTGCAGGCCCTGCTGGCCGAGCTCGCAAGTGCCAACTGGCAAACCCTGCTGGCCGGCCTGCCCGGCTACAGCGGCGTGGGTGCACACAGCGGCCAGGTGCTGTCGCTGCGGGCCGTGCTCCCGTGGTGGAGTTACCGCAAGACCAAGGCAGCCAAAACCTGAAGTGCGCGCATTTTTTGCGTGGCGCCGGGCTGGCCGCGATTCCCTCAGAGCAGGCCGGCGCCCGGCAGATACGCCGCCGGCGGCTCCGGTTCGGCCTTCTCCACCGGCATGCGCAAATCGTCGAGGTAGTCGCGTGCGATGTTGACCGTACTTTTGACACCCAGCGCGCTGAAGCGCCGGTCCAGCCAGTCTTTGCCGCAAACCCGGCCGAGGTCGCGCAGCGAATGGATCAGCGCCTTGTCGGTTGATGACTTGGACTGGGCGGTGAATTTTTCCAGCGCTTCTCCACCATCAATGCGGTGCATCAACACATCCTTGTAATGCGCGGCGTCGAGTTTGCCTTCGGCCAGCAGGCGCTTGACAAAATCAATCGCGCGCATCTCGGCGATCAGCGCGGCGTTGAAGGTGATCTCGGTCATGCGGTCCATGATGTCCTTGGGCCGGGTGGGCAGCGCGGCACGCTGGATAGGGTTGATCTGCACCAGCACAATGTCGCGGCTCTGGCAGCGGTAAATCAGCGGGTGAATCGCCGGGTTGCCGGAATAACCGCCGTCCCAGAAATGGTCACCGTCAATTTCCACCGCCTGAAACACCATGGGCAAACAGGCCGAGGCCATGACCGCGCTGGCCGTCAGCCGCTTGCCGCAAAACACCTCTGCCTTGCCGCTGCTGACGCGGGTAGCCACCACAAACACCTGGGGCGTGTCCGGCCCGGTGGCCTGCGCCAGGCGCTCAAAGTCGACCTGCTTTTCCAGAAAATCCTTCAAGGGGTTGATGTCGAAGGGGTTGCTCTGGTACGGCGACAAGGCGCTGGACCAGTACCGCGTCATGGCATCGGTCCAGAAACTTGACGATTGCGGGCCACTTCCGAGGAAACCAAACAACATGCCAAAAGGCGCCTGCTGCATCTTGTTCATGGACTTGGACAATGAAGACGACAAGGCGCCCATCCCGACAATGCCATTCCAGAAGCTGTCCAGCGCCTGGCGTGCCGCGTCAAGCCTGTCGGCACGGGCCTGGCCTTCGGACTGGGCAAATCCGTGCGCCAACGCCACCGCATTCATGGCGCCCGCGCTGGTGCCGCTGATGCCTTCCAGCCTTATCCGCCCGTCTTCCAGCAAGGCGTCCAGCACGCCCCAGGTGAAGGCGCCATGCGAGCCGCCGCCCTGCAGTGCCAGGTTGATGCGTGGCGCAGCGGGCTCGGGCACCCGGTCGTGGTCGGACGGATCAGGCAGGTTCATCACCCAAGCTTAGCAAGAACTGCGCACGGCCTAAAATCAGGTTGACACCCCGCCATGAACTACCTGACCGCCTACCCCGCGACCCTTCAAAGCCAGGTGCGCGACCTGCTTGCCCAGGACCAGCTGGGCGGCCTGCTGCGCAAAAAATACAGCGGCGCCCACGACATACGCACCGACAGCGCCTTGTACGACTACGTGATGGGCATCAAAAACAGTTTTCTGCGCAACGCCGAGACCTTGAGCAAGGTGGTATTTGACAGCAAGCTGCAGGTCATCGCCCATGCGTTGGGCACCCACACGACGGTGTCGCGTGTGCAGGGAAGCAAGCTCAAGTCCAAGCGCGAGATTCGTGTCGCCAGCCTGTTCAAGCAAGTGCCCATCGAGTTCCTGCGCATGATCACGGTGCACGAACTGGCACATCTGAAAGAAAAGGCGCACGACAAGGCTTTTTACAAGCTCTGCATTTATATGGAGCCGCAGTACCACCAGTTTGAGCTCGATTTGCGCCTTTACCTGACCCACCTGGACGCCGGCGGTACGCCTCCCTGGTCCGTGGTCCAGCCATAAACTGCTATCTATTCAGGAGCTGCCTGCGCATGTTGGATGAGGTCTGCAGCCCAAATATGCTCCAGATCTCAGGGCACCAGTCCAAGTGCATGCATATACGCCGGGTGCAGCATCAGCTCGTCCCAGGCAATGGCCGGTATCACCGGCAGCAGGTCCAGCCGGCGCGCCTCACTGCTTTCCAGTGCTTCCCATTGCTGCTTGAGCAGGGCTTCGGCCATGCCGCTGAGCAATTCGTCCACCGCCTCGCCGCCATCAACCGACTGGTTGCACAGCAGCACCATGTCGCAACCGGCGTTCAGCGCGGCCACCGCAGCTTCGGTGTAGCTGACCTGTTTGCCGTCCAGCAGGCGGGCACCGGCCATGCTGAGGTCGTCGCTGAAAATCGCCCCGCCAAAACCGAGCTGGCCGCGCAGGATGTAGGTCAGCCACTTCTCGGAAAAACCTGCGGGCCGCGCATCGACCCTGGGGTAAATCACATGCGCCGGCATCACGCTGGTCAGCGTCGTGTTGAGCCATTCGTAGGGTGCGGCGTCGTCTGCCAGGATGGCTTTGAGGCTGCGTTTGTCCACCGGAATGTCGGTGTGCGAATCGGCTTTGACAAATCCGTGGCCCGGGAAATGTTTGCCGCAATTGGCCATGCCACTTTGCAGCAGACCGTGCATCAGGCTTTTGGCCAGCAGGCCGACGACACGCGGATCACGCGCAAAAGCGCGGTCGCCGATGACGCTGCTTTCACCAAAATCCAGGTCCAGCACCGGCGTGAAGCTGAAATCGACACCGCAGGCGCGCAGCTCGGCGCCCAGCACGTAGCCACAGGCAGTCGCCGCATTGGTCGCGGCCATCGCGTCCTTGAGCCAGAGCTCGCCCAACGCGCGCATGGGTGGCAGATGCGTGAAGCCGTCGGTTTTGAAGCGCTGCACGCGGCCGCCTTCGTGGTCCACGCAGATCAGCAGGTCCTGGCGCACTTTCTTGATGTCGCGGCACAGCGCCGTGAGCTGCGCGCGGTTTTCCCAGTTGCGCGCAAACAAAATGATGCCGCCAGTCAGCGGGTGTTTGAGGCGTTGTTTGTCGGTTTTGCTCAGGCTCAAACCGGCGATGTCGATGATCAGGGGGGCGTGTAGGCTCATGAAGGGGTCTCTCAAATTACTATGAATTTAATAGCTGACTATGCACAGCCAGCATTGGCTACAGCGGGTTTTTCTCTACAAGCACAAAACTCGCGGCGTAATCGGTTTCGTCGGTCACGCTGACATGGGCACTCAGGCCTTTGGCTTCGAACCAGTCCTTGAGCGGGCCGTGCAGAATAATTTCGGGCTTGCCGCTGGCGGCCTTGGCGATTTCGCAGTTGCGCCAGGTCATGGGCATACGCATGCCCAGACCAATGGCCTTGCTGAAAGCTTCCTTGGCGGAAAAACGGGTGGCCAGGTAACGCAAGCCGCGCTCGGGCCAGCGCGCGCTGCGGGCTTGCCAGGTCGCGAACTCGGCATCGCTGAGTATCTTCAGCGCAAAACGCTCACCATGGCGCTCGAAGCTGGCGCGCACGCGGCGCACGTCGCAGATGTCGGTGCCGATTCCATAGATCATTGGGTTGCACCAAGGCCGGTGTCAGCGAGGACGAGGAAGCGTCCGCCGGTGATTCGTCCAGCGGTCAAAACGTCGATCCGGCCGGAGAGGCTGATGTTCTGCGCGTTCCAGTCATCGGCAATCTGCAGCGCTGCCGCCGGGTTTTCAACAGCCGCGATCGTGACGTGCGGTATGAAAGGTTTGTCCAGCCGCAGTGAGGACGCCAGCGGGCCGCCATACAGTTGCCGGTAAAGACGGGTCAGTCCGGCGGCGCCTTCACTGGCCACCAGAAAGACGTGGGCAGGACCGTCGCCCGTGTAGTAAAGCATGGCGTGGCTCAGCTTGAAGGGCACAGGTGCCGAGCTCTGCGCCACGGCCCGCACATGCGCGAGGCAGGATTCTGTCTCCAGCGCCGCGCCAAACACCAGCGTGAAGTGTGGCCCTATGAGCTCAAACTGCGGATCATGCGCGCTCCGGAATCCTTGCACTGCTGCTTGCGCATCGGCACTCCACTTCGGCATGGCGACAGTGAAAATCATCGTGCAGTCAGGCCGCGTCGATGCAGCGCAAATAAGCGGCGACGGTGGCGCCGTAGCCGAGCTCCAGCGCATCGGCAATCAGCGCGTGGCCTATCGACACTTCCAGCACCCCGGGAACCGCATGCAGAAAATCGCTGAGGTTGTCGCGGTTCAGGTCGTGGCCGGCATTTACTCCCAAATTGATAGCTGCTGCCGCACGTCCTGCAAGGACAAACGGCTGCAAAGCCTGGTCTTTTTCGGCGCTGCCCCAGGCCCGCGCATAGGTCTCGGTATACAGCTCGACCCGATCCGCACCGACCTCTTTGGCAGCGGCCATGGCGCCCGGCAGCGGGTCCATGAACAGGCTGACACGCACGCCCCGGCTCCGGGCTTCTTCAATCAGGGGCTTCAACTGCCCTGCATGCTGCGGAAAGCTCCAGCCATGGTCGCTGGTGAACTGGCCTTCGCTGTCGGGCACAAAGGTGCACTGGTGCAGCGGCAGGCCGCGCGCCGACAGGTTGCGCACAAACTCCATCAGGTTTTGCAGCGGGTTGCCCTCGACATTGAATTCACGGTCCGGCCAGTCTTTCATGAGCGCGGCCAGCTCGTACACATCATCGCTGCGGATATGCCGCTCGTCCGGCCGGGGATGCACGGTGATGCCCTGGGCACCTGCCTCCAGGCACAGCTGGGCAGCACGCAGCACATCGGGAATGCCGAGATGGCGCGTGTTGCGCAGCAAGGCCACCTTGTTGATATTGACCGACAGGGCGGTGTGATGGCGGGGGGCGGGGGCGTGTACAGGAGCCATGGTGGGCATTGATCCCTTAGAAGGCCTGCAGATCAATCATCATCTGCCGGGTTTTGAGAACCTTGACATCGCAATGGTAGTGCAGCAGCGTGCGCAGCTGGGTTTTAAGCGACGGCAAATGGTTGATACAGGCCTGTACCGTGTCGGTAAACGGCGCGTCGTCGGCCAGGGAAGTCTGCAAATCAAGCCATTGCTGGCCCTGCAGGCTGGCCCGGTCGTCGTCATGCGCCTCACGCAGGCCGGCCTCGGCCACCAGCACATAAGGGGTCTGCAGATCCAGCGGCGCCAGGGTGGCGGTCTGGGCATCGAGCGTAGGCAGCAGGCCGATGTCGCGCAACAGGCGCAGCTCGAAGGCCCGCAGGGCGACCTGCAGCGTGTCCGCACTCTGGCTGGCCAGCAACTGCACGGTGGCGGCATAGGCGTCGAACAGCACCGGGTGCGGGTCGTCGCGCGCCAGCAGGCGCATCAGCAGCTCATTGAGGTAATAACCGGACAGCAGCGCATCACCGGTCGGCATGACATGGCCGCCCTGCCACTCGGCACTGCGCAACATGCGGATTTCAGCGTCGCCACCGAAAGCCACATGCAGCGGCTGCAGCGGCAGCAGGATGGGCCTGAAATTCGAGCTGGGTTTCTTGGCGCCGCGCGCCACCAGCGCGATCCGGCCATAACTGCGCGTGAAGACTTCGAGAATCAGGCTGGACTCGCTCCAGTCGTAGCGGTGCAGGACGTAGGCAGGTTCGTCGGAAATGCGCTTGGTCGCCACGTGCCGCTCAGCTCAGGCCAACACCGCACACGGGACCAAAAAACCAAGCAGGGGCCGCGGAACCGGCTCTGCCGGGCCGCAGGCGCAGCGCCCCTTTTCTCCGTGCAAGGGGCAGCGTACCGCCGAAGGCACGCGAAGCGACAAGCGTGGGGGCTCTATTCATAGCCGAAGGTCTTCACTCTGGCCTCATCGTCGGCCCAGCCCGAGCGCACCTTGACCCAGATCTCGAGAAACACCTTGCCGCCGGTCAGGGCTTCGAGCTCATGCCGGGCTTCGGTGCCTATGCGTTTGAGCTTTTCGCCCTTCTCGCCGATGATCATGCCCTTGTGGCCGTCGCGCTCGACCACGATGGTCGCGGCAATCCGGCGCAGCTCGCCTTCCTGCTCGAACTTGTCGATGATGACGGTCGAGGTATAGGGCAACTCGTCGCCGGTCAGGCGAAACAGCTTTTCGCGGATGATCTCGGCGGCCATGAAACGTTCGCTGCGGTCGGTCAGCTCATCGGCCCCGTACATCCAGGGCTGCTCGGGCAGGTATTTGTCGCAAATGCCGAACAGGCGCTCCACGTCTTTCGCGTTGTTCGCCGACATCGGCACAAACTCGGCAAAGGCATGGCGTTCCTGCATTTCCTTGAGCCAGGGCGCAATGTCGGCGCGGCGGTGGATCAGGTCAAATTTGTTGGCCAGCAAAATCGCCGGGGTGCCGGCCGGCAACAGCGACAGCACCCTGGCATCGGCCTGGTTGAACTGGCCGGCTTCAACGACAAACACAATCAGATCCACATCGTTGACGGCGCCGACCACCGTTTTGTTGAGCGAGCGGTTCAGCGCATTGCCATGCCGGGTCTGGAAGCCGGGCGTGTCGACAAATACATACTGGGTGGCGCCCAGCGTGCGCATGCCGGTGATGCGGTGCCGCGTGGTTTGCGCCTTGCGCGAGGTGATGCTGATTTTTTGCCCGACCAGCGCATTGAGCAGGGTCGATTTGCCGACGTTGGGCTTGCCCACGATGGCAATCAGCCCGCAGCGCTGGCCTTGGGCCGGCGGCGCATTGTTGGCGCGTGCCGTCATGGCCTGCGCCAGCATGGCTTCAAGTGCGGCATCCTGCATCGGCACCAGCGCCGGTTCGGCGGCCGGCGTCTTCGGACGCTTGCCGGCAGCGGGGGCCGCCGGTTTTTGGGGGGTCTTTTTTGCGGGAGTCATCTTGGCTTGTAGGCTGCAGGGGGGCGCAGCGGTGCTTGTCACGTCAGTTGAGGGTTTTCACATAGGCCAGCATGACCGCCGCCGCCGCCTGCTCGCCGGCGCGGCGCGAACCGCCCATGCCGCGCTCGGCACGCCCAAACTCGCTGATTTCGCATTCCACATCAAAGGTCTGCTTGTGGGCAGCGCCCAGCGTACCGACCACGCGATAAATCGGCAGATTCATTTTGCGGCCCTGCAGCCATTCCTGCAACTCGGTCTTCGGGTCTTTGCCTATGGCTTCCATGTGCGGGTTGATCTCGATGTCCCGGAACAGGCTGCGCACCAGCACGGCCGCCTTGTCAAAACCGGCATCGAGGTAGACCGCACCAATCACCGCCTCCAGGGCGTCGGCCAGAATCGAGGGGCGCTTTTGCCCACCGGACTTGGCCTCCCCCTCCCCGAGACGGATCAGCGCCGGCAAGCCCAGCTGGACAGCGAGCTGGTGCAGGGTCTCCTGCTTCACGAGGTTGGCGCGCACCCGCGACAAATCGCCTTCGGGCAGTTCGCTCAGACGTTCATACAGCAGGCCTGCGACCGCCAGATTGAGCACCGAGTCGCCCAGAAACTCGACACGTTCGTTGTGGTCGGCGGAAAAGCTGCGATGCGTCAGCGCCAGCTGCAGCAGGCGAGGATCGGAAAACTCGTGCTCCAAGCGCTTTTGCAAGGCCTGCAGCTCAGGACCTGAGGTGGAACTCGCACGCACTTATTTGGATCGGCCCGTGTATTTGAGCAGCAGATACGCCGGCCCGCCGATGTGGATTTCCTTGTTGTAGGCAAATGCCACCACCACCTTGTCGCCGTCCTTGGTGATTTCCAGGTCCTTGCCCGTGATGGACTTGATGTCGTCGATCTGGGCCGCCTTGTCAAAACTGGTCCGCACCTCGGGAACCGTTGCGGCAGCAGCTGCCTTGCTGGCGGCCTTGGTGATGGCCTGGAATTCAACCAGCGTGGGGAAAACCTGCGCGGCAATCACACCGGTGAAGGCCAGTACGCCTCCCACAAACAGGATGCCGATGAACGAAATGCCGTGTTGCCTGCGTTTCATGTTTTTCATGTGATTCCCCAGCTGTTGTTGATTGCACCGATAAGCCATAACACCTGTTGCCTCCGCCCCCTGCGCCAGCGCCGGGCCAGTCCTGCCTCAGTCAACCCGGCCTATGCGCTTGAGGTTACCAAAATTCATCCAGACAAAAAAGGCCTTGCCGACGATGTTGGCCTCGGGCACAAAGCCCCAATAACGCGAGTCCAGCGAGTTGTCGCGGTTGTCGCCCATCATGAAATAGTGCCCTTCCGGCACCTTGCACACCACGCCCTCGCTACTGTAACGGCAATTTTCCCGCCCCGGAAACTGATCTGCCCCGGCAATAAACGCCGGCCGGTCTGCATCATTGAGCAGGCGGTAGGTTTTGTTGCCGCTGGTTTCCTGGAATTGTTTGGCATAACGCAGCGCGTCTTCATCAAAAAAATCAGGCATGGCAACTTTGGACAGTGCCTTGCCGTTGATGCTGAGCTTCTTGTTCAGGTAGGCCACTTCATCACCGGGCACACCCACCACCCGCTTGATGTAGTCGAGGCTCGGTTTGGGGGGGTAACGAAACACCATCACGTCGCCGCGCTGGGGGCTGTTGTTGTCGAGCACCTTGAGGTTGATGACCGGCAGACGCACACCGTAATGGAATTTGTTGACCAGAATCAGGTCGCCCACCAGCATGGTCGGAATCATGGACCCGGAAGGTATCTTGAAGGGTTCAAACAGGAAGGACCGCAGCAGGAACACCACCACAATCACCGGGAACAGGCCGGCGGTCCAGTCCAGCCACCAGGGCTGCTGCAGGACTTTGGCGTGGGCTTCGTGCAGGTTGCTGTCAACTTGCGTGATGCCCTGGGCGGCGAGCTCGGCATGGCGCTGAACACTTTGCGACTCCAGCCGCGCGGCGGCCTGGCGGCGCTGCGGCCAGAAATAGAACTTTTCGGCCAGCCAGTACAGGCCGGTGACAACGGTGGCCAGAAACAGCAGCAGCGAAAAATTGCCTTCCACCATGCCGAGGTACCAGGCGCCGCCATAACCAACAAACACGGCCAGTACCAGCGCGGTCAGCGTACTCATGAAGCCGAGCATTATTCTTCAACCTGCAGGATGGCCAGAAAAGCTTCCTGAGGCACTTCCACGGAACCGATTTGTTTCATGCGTTTTTTGCCCGCTTTTTGTTTGTCGAGGAGCTTGCGCTTGCGGGAAATATCGCCGCCGTAACACTTGGCGATCACGTTTTTTCGCAGCGCCTTGATTGTCTCACGCGCAATAATATTGGCACCAATGGCCGCCTGGATCGCAACGTCAAACTGCTGGCGGGAGATGATCTCGCGCATCTTGGCGACCACGGCCCGGCCCCGGTAGGCTGACTGGGTGCGGTGAACAATGATGGACAGCGCATCGACCTTCTCGCCGTTGAGCAAAATGTCCACCTTGACCACGTCGGAGGCCCGGAACTCCTTGAACTCGTAGTCCATGGAGGCATAACCGCGCGAAACCGACTTGAGCTTGTCGAAGAAGTCGAGCACGATCTCGCCCAGCGGCATTTCATAGGTCAACATGACCTGCTTGCCGTGGTAGGCCATGTTGAGCTGAACGCCGCGCTTGAGATTGGCCAGCGTCATGACGGCGCCCACATAGTCCTGCGGCATGTAAAGATGGACGGTGACGATGGGTTCACGGATCTCGTTGACCTTGCCGGCGTCCGGAATCTTCGAAGGGTTTTCGACCTTGATGACGCTGCCGTCAGCCTGCAACACTTCATAAACCACGCTGGGTGCGGTGGTGATCAGGTCCTGGTCAAATTCGCGCTCCAGCCGCTGCTGCACGATCTCCATGTGCAGCAGGCCCAGGAAGCCACAGCGAAAGCCAAAACCCAGCGCCTGGCTGACTTCCGGCTCGTAGTGCAGCGACGCATCGTTGAGCTTGAGCTTTTCCAGCGCGTCGCGCAGCGAGTCGTACTCGCTGGCCTCGGTCGGGTACAGGCCGGCAAAGACCTGCGGCTGGATTTCCTTGAAGCCCGGCAGGGCTTCAGTGGCGGTGGCAGCCGCGCCGCCGGTGCCCGTTTTGATCAGGGTCACGGTGTCGCCGACACGTGCCGCCTGCAACTCCTTGATGCCGGCGATGATGAAGCCCACCTCGCCAGCTTCCAGCGCAGGCCGCTGCTCGGTGTGCGGCGTGAACACCCCGAGTTGCTCGGCGTTGTAGGTGGCCTCGCTGGCCATGAGCTTGATGCGGTCGCCCTTGGCCACCCGGCCGTCAACCACACGCACCAGCATGACGACACCGACATAGGCGTCGTACCAGCTGTCGACAATCATCGCGCGCAGCGGTCCGGCCGGGTTGCCGCGCGGCGCCGGCATGCGCGCAATCACGGCTTCCAGAATCTCGTCGATGCCCATGCCGGTTTTGGCGCTGCAGGGAATCGCGTCGGTCGCATCGATGCCGATCACGTCTTCAATTTCCTGCTTGGCGTTTTCCGGATCGGCCTGCGGCAAATCCATCTTGTTGAGCACCGGCACCACGGTCACGCCAAGCTCGAGCGCGGTGTAGCAATTGGCGACGGTCTGCGCTTCCACACCCTGGCTGGCATCCACCACGAGCAAGGCACCCTCACACGCCGACAGCGAACGGCTCACTTCATAAGAGAAGTCCACATGACCGGGCGTATCGATCAGATTGAGGTTGTAAACCTCGCCGTTGAGGGCCTTGTATTGGAGCGCAGCGGTCTGCGCCTTGATGGTTATCCCACGCTCTTTTTCCAGATCCATGGAGTCAAGCACTTGCGCACTCATCTCGCGGTCCTGCAAACCGCCGCAGCGCTGGATGATGCGATCGGCAAGCGTGGATTTTCCGTGATCAATGTGCGCAATGATCGAAAAGTTTCTGATGTGATTCATCAAAGGGAACGCCTAAGTGCTTGAAAGTATTGCGAACGGAGCGGCGTCAGTTCGCGAGAGCCATAAAAAAGGGCGCGTCACTTGTGACGCGCCCTGAACCAACAATCTATGGCAACTGCGAAGGTTGGAAGCTTCATTGTAGGCAAAAAGCCCGGAAGACATAGCCTCGAAATTGCCAAATTTTTCTCGTTGCAAGGCAGCAACATCCATCTTATGCACAACTTATTCACAATTTTAACTTAAAGGCTCTGGACAACTTGTGGGCGATCTGTGGATCACCAGTGAATCGACTCAATCTGTGTCAAGAGCCCTATTTTTTCGACGCTGATATATCGGAATACTCCGAATCACAGCCCCCATTCTACCAAAATCCGTCATTAGGCCAGCATTTATGTTAGTGAATACAAACTTAGAGTTAAATGAAAAATCTGCAGAAATATTTTTTTGAGGCAGGCCACGCAGGCCCGCCAGCCTGAATCCCCACCCCGGTCCGGGTAGGGATATAGCCCCTGCGCCGGGACTTACCCGGGGCAGCACTGTTGAAACGGGAACGGCCTGGTCACGCGCTTCACAGCGCGTCACGGCACTTAACGGGCAGGCCGGATCAAGGCGTATTGCGCCACCTCGGCACGCCTGAAAAGCACATTGACCACCTTGCTCTTGTCTATCCTGGCCAATACCGCATCAAACTCCTTGACGCTGGCGACCTCGGTGTTGGCGATGGCCAGAATCACATCGCCCTCGCGCAACCCTGCGCGGGCAGACGCACCTTCACTCGCATCAACTTTCACACCACCCTTGATCTTGAGCTCTTTCTTCAGCGCGTCCGGCAACTCGCTGACCACCAGGCCCATGACCTGGGCCGGTCCCGTGGCCGGCGGTTTGGCCTCCGGTGCCTGCGCCTTGCGAACCGGCTTTTCAGCTTCCACTTCGGCAATCGTCACGCTGAAGTCGCGGCTGGCGCCGCGCCGGAACACCGTGACCGTGGTTTTGGTGCCCGGCTTGACGTTGCCCACCATACGCGGCAAATCGGTCGCCTTGTCAATCGCCCTGCCCTCAAATTTGGTGATGATGTCGCCGGCTTCGATGCCGGCCTTCTCCGCCGGTGACCCAGCCTCCACACCGCGCACCAGCGCGCCCTGCGGCTTGCCCAGGCCGATGGACTCGGCCACATCCTTGCTGACCTGGTCAATCTGCACCCCGATACGCCCGCGCGTCACCCGCCCGGTACTGCGCAACTGATCCGTCACGCGTGTGGCTTCGTCAATCGGAATGGCAAAAGAGATGCCCTGAAAACCGCCGGAACGCGAATAGATCTGGCTGTTGATACCCACCACCTCGCCACGCATGTTGATCAGCGGGCCACCCGAATTGCCGGGATTGATCGCCACATCGGTCTGGATGAAAGGCAGGTAGTCGCCGGTGTCGCGCTGCTTGGCGCTGACAATGCCGGCGGTGACGGTGTTCTCCAGGCCGAAGGGCGAACCAATCGCCATGACCCATTCACCGACTTTCATGCGGTTGGCATCGCCGATTTTCACGGCCGGCAAACCCGTCGCTTCAATTTTGACCAAAGCGACGTCGGTGCGTTTGTCCGTGCCAATGATCTTGGCCTTGAACTCGCGTTTGTCCGTCAGGGTCACCAGCACTTCGTCCGCGCCTTCAACCACGTGCGCATTGGTCATGACCAGGCCATCGGCCGACAGGATGAATCCGGAGCCTACGCCGCGCGGCTGCTCTTCGTCAGGCTGGCCGCGCTCCGGCCGGGGCGTGCGCGGCATGTTGGGTGGAACCGGGATGCCGAAGCGGCGGAAAAACTCCAGCATCTGCTCATCAGCGCCAGTGGCCGAGCCGGCCTTGACTTTCTCCAGCGTCCGGATGTTGACAACAGAGGGACCGACGGCCTCGACCAGATCGGTGAAGTCAGGCAGGCCTCGGGTTTGAGCCATCAAAGCCTGCGCCGGCAGCAGCGACAGCGCGCCGCCCCATGCCAGCGCAGCGGCCACCAGCCAGGCCTGCCCATGTTTGCAGTTCAGTTTAAGCATCATCCACCTTCGAAAAAGTCAGGCCACAGAAAAAAAACAACGCCGGGACATCGCAGCCATCAGCCCCAATTGGGGACTTCACTTCCTGCGTTCAAGTCCATCGGCAAAAAGACGCAGCGTCGCCACCGGCACTTCACCCATGACGGTCAGCCAGTGGGCATCAAGCCGGCGGGTCAGGGACTGGGTGGCGCCCATGGACATCCTGGACTCCTTCAGGTGGCGTTCGGCATCAAAGGGCTCCGCAAAAACCGAGACCGAAGCCAGTCCATCGGAAAATACCCATTGCATGGGTTCTCCTCTGGAGGACGCAGCGCCTGGGCGCTTGTAGCAGCTCATGGGCTGAAAACCCGCCACGGGTGTTTTGAGTACCCAGCCTTCCGCGCTGGCCGTGGTTTTGACCAGCTCCGGCTTTTCGATGCGGTAGCCATCGACCTTGCCCATCATCTGCAGCAGCTTGTCCATCTTGACGGGCGCGTCAAACTGCAATTCTGAAAAAGCAGCCTGCTCGAGAACCTTGCCGTCGCCATCGAGCGTCTGCAGCTTGACGACCATGCCCCGTTTTGGCTCAACCCATACCCGGTAGCCAAAACGCATCGCGTCCTTTGGAACCAGGGCAACGATGTCGGCATCCACACCGGCCACCCGTTCGCTGCCCTCCTGCCTGGCCTTGTAGAACTCGGCGATGCGGCTGTCTGCCGACCGCAGCAACTCGGGGAACAGACCGAGCGACTCGCGCTTTTCGGCCCGCACCACCTTTTGCCCGGGCAGGAAAGTCACCACCTGGTCGTTGTGCCGGAAGATGGAACGCGGTGCACCTGTCAGTGTTTCGACGCGCTCCATTTGCTGGTCGCCCTCACACACATGCCATATCTTGGCGCTGGACATCACGCCGTCGTAAGACACCACAAATGTGCCAATGTAAGAGCGTTTTCTGGACGCCTCGTGCATGCGCATCAACCAGTCGTTGATGTTTTTCGGCTCTCCCGCAGGCAGCTGTGCCGGCGCGGCGGCAGGCGCCGGCGCTTGGGCCGCGAGCTGGGAGCCCGCGAGCAGCCAGCAACCGGCCAGTGCCAAGTGGCAAAACCGCCGGCACACCATGCCAGGTGCACGGGGAAGTGCCGGGAGCTTGTCGGAGGTTTTCAACGCCGCTCGCTCTGGGAGGGTTCAAACGTGGCGTTGCGCAGAAAGCCTGAAGGCGCCTGCAGGGCCGAGGTGCCGCCAAACTGTTTGTGGGCGGCCAGCAATTCCTGCATACGGGCATCCCTCACCATGGTCCCCTGCTCGGACACCACCAGCACCTGTTGTGCTGCGTCCTGGCGGGCCAGCTGGGGCGCAGGCGAAAGCAGGCCGCCGCCAGCGTTCCAGGCGATCGCAGCTACGGCGGCAATGGAGGCAAAACCGGCCAGCAGCTTCCAGCGCAGGCTTGCATCATTGGCGGCTTCAGGCCAGCGGGCTGCCGGGCCATCCGCGGCAGGCATCAAGGGTGCGGGTTGCGCCACAGCCACCCGGGGCGGGGCAGCCAGCGCCGGCTCCTGGGCAAGCCGCGCATTCAGACGGGTCACGAAACCCGCGTCGCGCGCGGGCGTCATCGATCCCGGCGCGCGCAACACCTCACCAATGAGGTGGTAGGCCTCCCAGCGCCCAAGCGCCCCGGCATCATCGACACACACCGACAAGGCCAGCGCAAAGTCTTGGCCCGAGAGTTGGCCATCGGCCAGGGCAGAAATCAGTTCAGGGTTTTGCGTCTTCGGTTTCATGGTTGTCGCGGCAGAACGGAACTGCCCCCGGTTAAACATTTGCTCTCTACATTCACGCCGGCCACATATTCACCAGCGCTTGCCGGACTGGTTTTCCAGCAAGGGTTTGATCCGCGCAGAAATCGCCTCACGCGCCCTGAAGATGCGTGAACGCACGGTGCCTATCGGACAATTCATGGCCTCCGCAATTTCCTCATAACTCAGGCCTTCAATTTCGCGCAAGGTGATGGCCTGACGCAACTCTTCGGGCAAGGCATCCATGGCGGTATTGACCATCTGGGCGATTTCCTTGCCCGCCAGCAATGATTCCGGCGTTTCTGAACTGGTTAGTTCGTTTTCCAGCATGGAAGTTTCATCGTCGTCATCGGATTTGAAGGAATTTTCCGACACGGTCGGATTGCGCTTGAGGTCCATCAAGGCCTTTTTGGCGGTGTTGACCGCAATCCGGTAGAGCCAGGTGTAAAACTGCGCTTCGCCGCGAAACTGCGCGAGGGCGCGGTAGGCCCGGATAAAGGTTTCCTGGGCAATGTCTTCCACCAGGTCCACATCCCGCACCATGCGCCCTATCAGCCGCTGGATGCGGCGTTCATACTTGATCACGAGCAACTCAAAGGCCTTCTGATCGCCGGCCACGGTGCGCTCGACCAGCATCGCATCACTGTCACTGGCAGACACGGGTGCAGGAGCTGATTCGCCGGCACTCATGCGGACAGCCACTGCGCGCGGGAGTCGTCAGACAGCGGGGAAAGGTGCTGATGCGCATACACCGCGCGGCGCAAATCGAGCCAGCGCTCGGGCATGGCCATGCGCTCAGCCCACAGCCACAAGCGGGCGTGGTCCTGGTTTTCCAGCCGCAGCAGCAGTACGCGCTGAAAATCCAGCACCACCGAAAGCCGTCGCACCGGCGTGCCTGCCTGGTAGGCCGGGCTTTCCCAGTGCCAGCACTGCGCATCCCAGTGCAGCACCCCGAGTGGAGAATTTTTCCAGCCCCAGGCAGCCACGCAGCCGGCGGCAAACACGCCAAAAACCAGCAGCCACAGGCGCCAGCCCAAAGCAGGCGCAAACAGCACGCACAGCACCAGGGCCGCGGCGCCAGCAAGCCAGAAAGCCAGCAGCAAACCGGCCTGCAAAGACGAACGCCCCAGCGGGTAGGCAACCGGCGGGGCGTTATGCATGGTCACAACAGGAAACAAACGACGGTGGGGCCCTCAGGCCTGGCGCTGGACGGGGCGGGCATGCGGCATCAGGCCCGCTTGAACACCAGCGTCCCGTTGGTCCCACCAAAACCGAAGTTGTTCTTGACCGCCACATCGATTTTCGCGTCACGCGCTGTATTGGCGCAGTAGTCCAGATCGCACTCGGGGTCCTGGTTGAAGATGTTGATGGTGGGTGGAATCTTCTGGTGATGCAGTGCCAGCACGGTGAACACCGACTCGATGCCGCCCGCCCCGCCCAGCAGGTGCCCGGTCATGGACTTGGTGGAGCTGACCACCAGCTTTTTGGCATGGTCGCCATAAGCCGCCTTGATGGCGTTGGTTTCGTTGAGGTCACCCAGCGGGGTGGAGGTGCCGTGGGCATTGAGGTACTGCACCTGGTCTGTATTGACACCCGCATTTTTCAGCGCCATGACCATGGAACGACGCGGACCATCGATGTCCGGCGCGGTCATGTGGTACGCGTCGGCGCTCATGCCAAAGCCCGCCACCTCGGCATAGATCTTCGCGCCACGCGCCTTGGCGTGTTCGTACTCTTCGAGCACCACCACGCCGCCGCCCTCGCCCAGTACAAAACCGTCACGGTCCTTGTCCCACGGACGCGACGCGGTCCTGGGATCTTCATTACGTGTGGACAAGGCGCGGGCCGCAGCAAAGCCCCCCACACCCAGCGGCGAGACCGTCGCTTCGGCACCGCCGGCAACCATCACATCGCAGTCGCCATATTCGATCATGCGCGCAGACAGGCCTATGGCATGCAGGCCGGTGGTACAGGCGGTCACCACAGCGATGTTCGGGCCCTTGAAGCCGAACTTGATCGATACGTGGCCGGAGATCATGTTGATGATGGACGCCGGCACAAAAAACGGCGATATGCGGCGCGGGCCGCGATTGGTCAGTTCGGTGTGGGTCTGCTCGATCATGGGCAGGCCGCCTATGCCCGAGCCGATGTTGCAGCCAATGCGGGTCGCCATCTCGTCGCCCAGCGCCTCACCCGTCGGCAACCCGCTGTCGGCTACCGCCTGGCAGGCGGCCGCGAGCCCGAGGTGGATGAAGCGGTCCATGTGCCGTGCTTCCTTTTCAGGGATGTAATCCGTGATGTTGAAACCCTTGACCTCACCTGCAAATCTGCAGGACAGATTTCCGGCATCAAACTGCGTGATCAGGTCAATGCCGGGGGTTCCAGCCAGCAGATTGGCCCAGGAATCAGCCACGGTATTACCCACCGGGCTGACACAACCCAGACCAGTCACAACGACGCGGCGACGGCTCATGCGCAAATCCTGAAGAAGGACCCAAAAGACCGAAGGCGGTCTTTCAAGCCAAATGAAAAAAGACCGGAGTCTTTAGGCTTTTTGATGGGTGTTGGCGTAGTCAATCGCGTTCTGGACGGTGGTGATTTTCTCGGCGTCTTCGTCCGGAATCTCGATGCCAAACTCGTCCTCCAGAGCCATGACCAGTTCTACGGTGTCAAGCGAGTCAGCGCCCAGATCGGCCACAAAGGCTTTTTCGTTGGTGACCTGGCCCTCTTCCACGCCAAGTTGCTCGGCAATGATTTTCTTAACACGTGCTTCGATATCGCTCATAAGTCCCTCTGAGGGTTGTGAATTAATCCGTGATTTTAGCGTTGTTAGGGTTGATTCCCTAACCCGCCAGCCGTACGGATAGAACCCGGCTTCTGGTCCCGCGCCGGCAAAGTGCCTGCGCTGCCATTATTCATGATCCTGGTGACACCCAGGCCGGTGCAAAAGCCGCTACTGCGCGCTCACATATACATCCCGCCGTTGACGTGAATTTCCTGGCCGGTGATGTAGGCCGCCTGCGGGCTGGCGACAAAAGCCACCGCATGGGCAATGTCCTGCGGCTTGCCCAGATGCCCGAGCGGAATCTGGCCGAGCAAGGCCTTTTGCTGCTCTTCGCCCAGCCCGGCGGTCATGTCGGTTTCGATAAAACCCGGCGCGATGCAGTTGACTGTGATGTTGCGGCTGCCCAGTTCGCGCGCCAGCGCACGTGTCATGCCCGCCACCCCGGCTTTGGCGGCGGCGTAGTTGGCCTGGCCGGCGTTGCCGGAAGCACCCACCACCGAGGTGATGCTGATGATGCGGCCGTAACGCTGCTTCATCATGGTGCGCATGACAGCGCGGCTCATGCGGAACACCGCCTTGAGGTTGGTGTCCAGCACCGCGTCCCAGTCCTCGTCCTTGAGCCGCATGGCCAGCATGTCGCGTGTGATGCCGGCGTTGTTGACCAGCACCTGCAAGCCCCCATGTGTCTTGACGAGGCTGTCGATCAGCAGCTCGGCTGCCGCCGCATCGTTGACATTGAGGTTTTTGCCGCCGCAACCGGGGAAAGCGGCCAGCGCCTGGCTGATTTTTGCAGCGCCATCGTCGGTCGTGGCGGTACCTGTCACTTTCAAGCCGCGCTGGGCCAGTTCCAGGGCAATCGCCGCGCCAATGCCGCGCGATGCACCGGTAACCAGCGCGACCTGGCCTTCAAACCTGACTTCACTCATGTCAGCAACTCCCTGGTTTGCGCCAGACTGGCAGGGTCAAACAGCGCCAGGCCGGTCAGGTCTGCGTCGATGCGTTTGACCATGCCGGACAGCACCTTGCCCGGGCCACACTCCACCACCGTGGTGATGCCCTGCGCCTTGATGGCCAACACACATTCAACCCAGCGCACCGGGCCAAAAGCCTGCGCATACAGTGCAGCACGGATACGGTCAGGATCGGTTTCGACCGCCACTTCAATATTGTTGATGACCGGAATTTTCGGAACGGCAAAAGCCACACTGGCGAGTTTTTCCCTGAGTTTGTCGGCAGCGGGCTTCATCAGGCTGGAGTGAAACGGCGCCGAGACCGGCAGCGGCAAAGCGCGCTTGGCGCCGTTGGCCTTGACCAGCTCGCAGGCTTTTTCCACCGCGGCCTTGCTGCCGGCAATCACGGTCTGCATCGGATCGTTGAAATTGACGGCCTCCACCACCTCCAGGCTCCCCACACCAAAGGTGCGCACCGCTTCGGCGCAGCTTTCGATCACCTGGTCGGCTGGCATGCCAAGTATGGCCGCCATGGCACCCACGCCCACCGGCACGGCTTCCTGCATCGCCTGCGCGCGAAAACGCACCAGTGGCGCAGCCTGCGCGAGACTCAACACGCCCGAAGCCACCAGTGCGGAATATTCTCCGAGGGAGTGCCCGGCCAGCACCGCCGGCGCCAGGCCGGTCTCAAGCATCCAGGCGCGGTAAGCGGCAACACCGGCCACCAGCATCACGGGCTGGGTGTTGGTGGTCAGCCCGAGAACTTCTTTCGGACCCTCACGGATCAATATGGTCAGGTCTTCGCCCAGCGCGTCGGAAGCTTCGCGCAGCGTTTCCAGCACCGCCGGGTGCTCGCCCCAGGCGTCCAGCATACCGACGGCCTGCGAGCCCTGACCCGGGAAAACAAAAGCAAATGGTTTCATAAATGATGGATAAAACAGCTTGCAGCCCTTATGGATCGGGCGCGAGAAGCTACAAATTCAGGAGCACCGCACCCCAGGTGAAGCCGCCACCCACACCCTCGAGCATCAAGGTGTCGCCTTTTTTGATCTGGCCGCTGCGCACCGCCACGTCCAGCGCCAGCGGAATCGATGCCGCCGAGGTGTTGCCGTGCTGGTCCACCGTGACGATGAGTTTTTCCAGCGGCAGCTTGAGCTTCTTCGCGGTGCTGTGCATGATGCGGATGTTGGCCTGGTGCGGGATCAGCCAGTCGATGTCGCTGTCCTGCAGGCCGGCCTTGGCCAGCGTCGCCCTGGCCGAGGCCTCGAGCACACCAACCGCCAGCTTGAACACCGCCTGCCCATCCATCTTGAGCAGCGGATCGCCGAGCACCTTGCCGCCAGCCACGGTGCCGGGCACACACAGGATGCCGACATGTTTGCCGTCGGCATGCAGGTCGGTCGCCAGGATGCCGGGAGTGTCTGAAGCTTCCAGCACCACGGCGCCGGCACCGTCCCCAAACAGCACACAGGTGGTGCGATCGGAAAAATCGAGAATGCGCGAAAACACTTCGGCGCCTATCACCAGCGCCTTGCTGGCCGAGCCGGTCTTGATCATCGCGTCGGCCACGGTCAGCGCGTAAACAAAACCGCTGCAGACCGCCTGCACATCAAAAGCGGGGCAGCCGGCGATGCCGAGCTTGTTCTGCAAAATGCAGGCCGCCGACGGAAAAATCATGTCGGGCGTCGAGGTCGCGACGATGATCAGGTCAATGTCGCTGGCCTGCAGACCCGCGGCCTGCAGGGCGTTTTTGGCCGCTTCCAGAGCCAGGTCGCTGCTGCACACATCGGCCGCGGCGAAGTGGCGCGCCCGGATGCCGGTGCGCTCAACAATCCATTCGTCCGAAGTTTCCACACCCTGAAGCGCCAGTTCGGCCGCCAGCTCGGTGTTGCTCAGGCGGCGCGGCGGCAAGTAACTGCCGGTGCCAGTGATACGTGAATAAGGGCTCATGAAGACTTAATGTGCGGCAGTGGGATCGGCAAATTCGGCAACAACCCGGAAGCCGGGTGCATCCTGGGGCGGCGGCGCTTTGACCAGCAGGGGCGCTGCATGGGCGATGCGTTCCTTGACCTTGTCCAGCAACTGGTTGCGAGCTGCATCATAAGCCCGATTCAAGGCCCTTTCGAAGGCGAAGGCGTCGGCTGAGCCATGGCTCTTGAACACCAGACCGCGCAGGCCCAACAGCGCCGCGCCGTTGTAAAGACGATAGTCCATACGATTTTTAAGAGCTTTTAGAACCGGATAGGCCAAGATGGCAGCAATTTTCGTAAAAATATTGCGTGAAAACTCCGCCTTGAGAAAGCCCACAATCATCGTCGCCAAACCTTCACTGGTTTTGAGCGCCACATTTCCGACAAAGCCATCACACACAACGATATCCACGACCCCCTTGAAAATATCGTTGCCCTCGACATTGCCATAAAAGTTCAAATCGCCACTTTTAGAAGCAGATCGGAGCAATTCGCCTGCTTTTTTGATGGTTTCGCTACCCTTTATCGCTTCTTCGCCAATATTGAGCAGGCCGACTGTGGGATTGGCCTTGTTCTCGATCGCGGCCACGAGGGCAGAACCCATCACGGCAAACTGGAACAAATGGTCTTCGGTGCAGTCCACGTTGGCACCCAGATCCAGCACGGTGGTGGCACCGCCGGCGGCATTGGGCAGCTGGGTGGCAATGGCCGGCCGGTCTATGCCATCGAGTGTTTTGAGCACGTAACGCGCAATTGCCATCAGCGCACCGGTGTTGCCGGCCGACACAGCCGCCTGGGCCACACCTTCTTTCACCTGGAATATCGCCACCCGCATGGACGAGTCCTTCTTGCGGCGCAAGGCGACCTCGATCGGGTCGTCCATGGTGACCACTTCTGAAGCGGCCAGCACCTGACAGCGCGGATGGGATTGAAGGGCGGAAAATTGCGGCTGCCCAGCCAGCACGGCGGGCTGGCCCACCAGCACAATGGCAGCTTCGGGGTGGCTGTTCAGAAAGGCCAGGCTGGCCGGCACGGTGACCGGCGGGCCAAAATCTCCGCCCATGGCGTCGACAGCTATCCTGATCATGACAGGACTGACGCAGTCAAAAATTGGGGATGCAACAAAACAAAGGCCCGCAGTATGAGTGCGGGCCAGTGGTCAAAGCGCGAAATTACGCTTCGGATTTTGTTTTCAGCACTTTGCGGCCACGGTAGAAACCGGTGGGGCTGATGTGGTGGCGCAGATGCGTCTCACCGGTGGTGGATTCAACCGCAATGCCCGGAACGGTCAAAGCGTTGTGTGCACGGTGCATGCCGCGCTTGGAAGGTGATTTTTTGTTCTGCTGGACGGCCATGATCCGCTCCTGAGGGGGTATAGGGTTGGTAAAAAGCGCCGCCGACTCTCGAGAGGGGTGCCGCGACTAGCCTTTGATTATAGCGCGATACGGCCGGCTTATCCAGACGCCTCCGCCAGCGCCGGCCTGGCGCCCGCTGCCGGCACCAGCCCCGGCCCGCTTATTTTGGCTTTTTCAGCTGGGCCAGCGCCGCAAAAGGATGCGGTTTGGCGTCTTCCTGCACGGCCAGTTCGCCCTCGCCAGCACTGAAAACCGGGGCCACCGGACAGGTCTCGTGCATGGGAACCAGCGGCAAAGCCATCAGCAGCTCGTCTTCCAGCACAGCCAGCAGGTCAAACTGCGGCGCCATCACCAGCAGGTCTTCCTCGGACTGGTCGTCTTCGGCCATGGCGATATCTTCATCGGCGACAAATCGGTACCACTGGTCTATCTCCACGGCGGTGGCCACAGCGCCCATGCAACGCTGGCAGGTCAGCGGCAGGACCGTTTTGGCCTCCAGCCTGAGCCAGACATCGTCCTCGGCACCGGCATGGGGTCGCAACTCGCCGGCGGCCCGCCAGTTGATGGCCAGATCAGGCTCCAGCCCATGTATCTCCTGCATAAGGCGCTCCAATTTTGATAGCGGCGTAATTTCGACGAAGGGCTGGCCTTCCTGGGCAAAAGCGGGGATGTTGAGGCGCTGGGCGTGAAGATGTCTGGACATGCAGGCAGTGTAAGAGAATCAGCGCATGACCCCAGCACCTGCCACACAAGCCCGCGGCTTCTCGCCCGCCCCGGAACGCCCGCTGATTCTTGGATCGACCTCACGCTACCGGCGTGAATTGCTGCAGCGGCTGCAGATTCCTTTTGAGGTGGTTTCGCCCGAGGTGGACGAAAGCCAGCTCGCCGGTGAAAGCCCGGAGCAGCTGGCCAGACGCCTGGCTCTGGCCAAAGCACTGGCAGTGGCCGCTAACTTTCCGGATGCGGTGGTGATTGGCTCGGACCAGGTCGCCGACCTGGCCGGACAGGCGCTGGGCAAACCCGGCAGCCATGCCAAAGCGGTGGCTCAATTGCGCCTGATGCGCGGGCAAAACCTGGTTTTCCATACCGCTGTGGCGGTGGTCTGCCTGCAAAGCGGCTTTGAGCAGACCGATCTGGCAACGGTAAGCGTGCAGTTTCGCGCGCTCAGCGACGAGGAAATCGACCATTACCTGCTGGCCGAGCAGCCCTATGACTGCGCCGGCAGCGCCAAAAGCGAAGGCCTGGGCATCGCCCTGCTGGACAGCATCCACAGCGACGATCCGACGGCGCTGGTGGGTCTGCCGCTGATCCGCACCTGCCGCATGCTGCGCGCCGCCGGCATGTCCTTGCTGCGCGCGCCGGGAGACACAGCATGAGCGGCGGCAAAAAAGGCCGGCTCTACCTGGTGCCGGCGCCGCTGGATTTTGGCTGCGACAGCCAGGCCCCGCTGCAGGATGTGATGCCACTGGGCACGATACAGATCGCCGCGACGCTGTGCTGCTGGATTTGTGAAAACGCCAAAAGCACCAGGGCCTATCTGAAACGGGTCGGTGAGGTCCAGGCCCTGACACACGCCGTGCAGCAGCAGCAGATCCAGGAGCTGCCGCGCGAAGTGCATAAAAAGGGCGACCACGGCGGTGGCTTCGACGCCAAACCGCTGCTCAAGGCGGCGCTCGAAGGCCAGGACATCGGCCTGGTCAGCGAAGCCGGCATGCCGGCGATTGCCGACCCCGGTTCTTCCGTGGTGCGTGCGGCGCACGACCTGGGCCTGCAGGTGCTGCCCCTGGTGGGTCCGATGTCGCTGATGCTGGCGCTCGCCGCCAGCGGGCTCAACGGCCAGAACTTTGCGTTTGTCGGGTATCTGCCGCAAGACGCCGGCGAACGCAGCCAGCGTATCCGCGAACTCGAATCGCTGGCCCTGAAAACCGGCCAGACCCAGATTTTTATTGAAACGCCTTATCGCAACAGCGCGCTGTTGCAGGCCCTGATGCAAACCCTGCAAGGCAACACCCGGCTGGCGCTGAGCTGCGGTTTGAGCCTGCCCACGCAGTGGACACACAGCGCCAACGTCAGTGCCTGGAAACGTGACAAACCGGCGGCGCCGCTGGCTTTGCCCACCGTGTTCTGCATCGGGCGCTGAACCCCGCACGGCCACAAAAAAGCCCGCAGAGGCGGGCTTTTTCAAAGCGGCATCCAACCCGCTCAGCGGATCACGGGAAGCGTCTTCAGCGTCCGGATGACGCCGTCCCCGATGGCAGCGCCGAATTTCTTGGCCAGGCGCTCGGCAACGTTTTCGCGGCGTGTGTAGTCGATGATTTCATCGGTCTTGACCACTTCGCGCGCGACGTATTCGAGCGAACCAAGCTGATCGGCCAGACCGAGTTCGATCGCCTGCTGGCCGGTCCAGAACAGGCCTGTGAACATTTCAGGGGTTTCCTTGAGCCGCTTGCCGCGGCCGGCCTTGACCACCGTGATGAACTGCTGGTGAATCTGGTCCAGCATGGTCTGCGCGTAGGCACGCTGCTTTTCAGTCTGCGGGCTGAACGGGTCCAGAAAGCCCTTGTTTTCACCGGCCGTCATCAGGCGCCGCTCGACGCCCAGCTTGTCCATCAGGCCGGTAAAGCCAAAACCGTCCATCAGCACACCTATGCTGCCCACAATGCTGGCCTTGTCGACAAAAATCTTGTCGGCCGACGCGGCGATGTAATACGCCGCCGAAGCGCAGGTTTCCTCGACCACCGCATACACCGGCTTTTTGTGTTTGGCCTTGAGGCGGACAATCTCGTCGTTCATCATGCCGGCCTGCACCGGGCTGCCGCCGGGCGAGTTGATCAGCAACACCACCGCCTTAGCGCCTTCGTCTTCAAAAGCCGCTTTCAGCGCGGCATTGACAAACTCGGCGCTGGCGTCGGCTCCGGCCGCGATTTCACCCTTGATCTCGACCACCGCCGTGTGCGCCACGCTGGGGCCGGTAGAGGGCGAACTGCGATGCAGCGCAAACCACACCAGAAACACAAAAAATACCAGCCAGGACAGGCGCACAAAAGTTTTCCAGCGACGCGTGGCTTTTTGCTCGCTGAGCGAAGCAAAAGCCAGCTTTTCCAGCGTCGCGCGCTCCCAGCCAGGCTGGTCAGTCACGCCGGGCTTGTGATTTGCTACATTTTCAGGAGCAGCTTGCGCACGTTGCTCAATGGCTGCAGGCCGATTTGGATCAAAATCCGGGGCATGGTCCGGGTCGGGACGGTTTGAATCATTCATACGCTAGTTTAGAACTCCATGGCTTTAAGTTTGTAGGACGTGTGCCAGAAAACAAGGCCGTCACGCTCCGAAAGATCAATTTTCACGAGGCCGCCCTGGCACGGGCCACCGCTGCACTGGCCGGTATCGGGCCGGTAGGCCGCGCCGTGGCTGGCGCACAGCAGCCACTGACCGCTCTCGTCGAACACACGATTCGGCTGCCAGTCCAGCTCCATCGCCACATGGCTGCAGCGGTTCAGGTAGGCATGGGCCTGCCCTTCAAAACGAACCGCAAACGCGCGGCAGGTCTGCCCGGCATAGGTGACGTCAAAAGGCACGGCCAGGCCGCCGTCGATCAGCTCGCCGGCCTGGCACAGGGCGATGGGCAGGTTTGTCATGTTTCAGGCGTTGAACTTGAGCCAGTCGTGCAGTTGCTGCACCGAATGCGCCACATAACGCGGTTTCAGGGCATCAAAGGCCGCGCTTTCATGGGCGCCGTAACTGACACCAACGCTGGCACAACCTGCGTTGAGCGCCATCTGCAGGTCGTGGGTGGTGTCGCCAATCATCAGGGTGCGCTCCGCGCTGACACCAAACTCGTCCATCAATTCATGCAACATGCGCGGGTGCGGCTTGCCGGCGGTCTCATCCGCAGTCCGGGAACCGTCAAAACGTCCCAGCAGCTCCACCGCGTGGAGTGCCTCGTCCAGACCGTGGCGGCTTTTGCCGGTGGCCACCGCCAGCGTGTGGCCGCGCGCCTTGAGCGCAGACAGCAGCGGCAACACGCCCTCAAACAGGCTGATGTCGTTCTGGTGCGCGATGTAGTGGTGCCGGTAACGCGCGCCCAGCTCGGGGTATTTGTCCTGGGGCACATCGGGCGCCGCATGGGCCAGCGCCTGTATCAGCCCGAGGCCAATCACATAAGCCGCCGCTTCGTCGCTGGGCACGCTGCCGCCGACGTCGCGCACCGCCGCCTGGATGCAGCGCACGATGATTTTTGTGGAGTCAAACAGGGTGCCGTCCCAGTCAAAGGCAATCAGGTCAAAGTTCAATGGATGCAGTGCGTTAAGCAGGCTTGGCATGGCGGGTCAGGCTCTCGAGATCGGGGGGGAGCGCAGCCAGCAAT
Organism: Kapaibacterium sp. (SeqCode); assembly: GCA_943370435.1. Classification (GTDB taxonomy): domain Bacteria; phylum Pseudomonadota; class Gammaproteobacteria; order Burkholderiales; family Burkholderiaceae_C; genus Polaromonas. Next base: position 78,859 of record CALRQX020000017.1, read on the forward strand.
TCAATGCGTTTGCCGCTGGACGGATGCGTGAACTTTAACCGCCACGCATGAAGAAACATGCGTTTGAGGGCCATGCCGCCAGCTTCTTTTTGCAAGCTTTTGTTCAGCTCGAAGTCACCGTATTTGTCGTCACCGGCAATCGGGTGGCCGGCACTGGCCAGGTGCACGCGGATCTGGTGCGTGCGTCCGGTCTTGATGGTCACTTCCAGCAGGCTGAAGTCGCGACCGGCCACGGGCAACACCGCGCTGACCTTGACCAGTGTCACCGCGCGCACCGCGTCGGGATGGTCTTTGGGCACCACACGCACGCGGCGCTCACCATCGGACAGCAAATACTTCTGCAGCGAGGCATCGAGCACTTTTTTATTCACGGGCCAGATGCCGCTGACCAGCGCCAGGTAAATTTTGTCGGTCTCGCGTTCACGAAACTGCTCCTGCAGGTTTTTCAGCGCCACGCGTTTTTTGGCGACCAGCAAAATGCCGCTGGTCTCGCGGTCCAGCCGGTGCACCAGCTCGAGAAAATTCCAGTCCGGCCGCGCCATGCGCAGCTGTTCAATCACGCCAAAGGCCACACCGCTGCCGCCATGCACCGCCACACCCGCCGGTTTGTCTATGGCCAGCACATGTTCATCTTCAAACAGGATGGGAAACTCGCGCGAGGGTGCGTGGCCGCCGACAGTGGACGCCGCGCCATGGCGGGCCACTTCGGCCGCCATGGCCTGGGCTTTGAGATCGGCCCGCTCCGAGGTGCGCACCGGCGGCAGCCGGACGATGTCGCCGGCTTGCACCCGGGTGTCGGCCTGCGCCCTGCCTTTGTTGATGCGCACCTCGCCGCTGCGGATGATGCGGTAGACATGGGTTTTCGGCACACCCTTGAGCTGGCGGATCAAGAAATTGTCCAGCCGCTGGCCCGCCAGATCGGCATCAACCGTCACCAGCGTGGCCTGCGGCGGCGCTTTTTCAGGCGTATCCGGGGCGGGGGAAGGGGCACGGCCGGCTGACGCCGGGGGTTTACCCGGGCGCCCCGTTTGAACGTAAGCTGCGCCTATAATGTGTTTCACTAGCGACAAGCTGTAAGTGGTTGATTTATCTGGGAGTTTAGTCCACAGACCCTCAACCCACTGACAACAGCCTTGCTGGAAGGTCGACGCCACTGGCAGCAAATGCCCGCAAGCGCACGGTGCCAGGCACCCCGCGGCAGGAAATTGATGTGCAGACGAGTTGACGTTTTGCGAATACAACTACGGAATACGATGTGTCCAGCCCCACGGGCTGAACACGGATCCAGGTGAAATCTGGTCTTGATATGGGTCGCCTCTTGACAACACTGGTCGTACTGATGAACACATGCCTGCGGCGCTTTTTTGCCCCGCTTTCGGGCGTGTATCAGCCGCCAGCCCTTGTCCTGCGGGCGCAAGCAGCTACTTTTTGGGTAGCAAACACCTGTCAGACCCCGGCTCACCCCATCCACGCGCCTACGCCCAGACTGCTCAGCGACTGATTATTTTCAGTCGCCATAGCGCGTCAAAAGCTCTCCGGCAATTCCCCACGTTCGCATCACGTCTTCTTTGGCGTCGTTGGCCCATTTTGGGTTTGAGAGACGACAACGATAAGGAAGAGCACCATGAAACGGATGCTGGTCAATGCCACCCAGTCGGAAGAACGCCGCCTGGCGATTGTCGATGGACAAAAACTCCTCGACTACGAAATTGAAATTGAAGGGCGCGAGCAGCGCAAGGGCAACATCTACAAGGCCGTCGTGACACGTGTCGAGCCCTCGCTCGAAGCCTGTTTTGTCGACTACGGTGAAGACCGCCACGGCTTTTTGCCGTTCAAGGAAATCTCCAAGCAATACTTTGCCCAGGGCGTGTCGGTCAGCCAGGCGCGTATCCAGGACGTGATCCGCGAAGGCCAGGAAATTCTGGTTCAGGTCGAAAAAGAAGAACGTGGCAACAAGGGCGCAGCCCTGACCACCTTTGTCTCGCTGGCCGGCCGTTACGTCGTGCTGATGCCCAACAACCCGCGCGGCGGTGGCGTGAGCCGCCGCATCGAGGGCGAAGACCGGGCCGAGCTCAAGGAAAACATGGACCAGCTGGAATACCCGGCCGGTGCCAGCATCATTGCCCGCACCGCCGGCATAGGCCGCAGCGCCGCCGAGCTGCAGTGGGACCTGAACTACCTGATCAAGCTCTGGACCGCGATCGACGGTGCCGGCAAGGGCGGCAAGGGCGCTTTCCTGATTTACCAGGAATCGAGCCTGGTGATACGCGCGATCCGCGACTACTTCAACAGCGACATCGGCGACATCCTGTTCGACACCGACGACGTCTATGAGCAGGCGCGCCAGTTCATGGCCCACGTGATGCCCGAGCATGAGCACCGCGTGAAGCGCTACCGCGACGACGCACCGCTGTTCAGCCGCTTCCAGATCGAGCACCAGATCGAGTCGGCCTATGCCCGTACCGTGCAACTGCCGTCTGGCGGCGCGATTGTGATCGACCACACCGAGGCGCTGGTCTCGGTGGACGTCAACTCGGCGCGCGCCATCAAGGGCGGCGACATTGAAGAAACCGCCACCCGCACGAACCTGGAAGCTGCCGACGAAGTCGCGCGCCAGATGCGTCTGCGCGACCTCGGTGGCCTGATCGTCATCGATTTCATCGACATGGAAGAGTCGCGCAATCGCCGCGATGTTGAAAACCGCCTGCGCGATGCCTTGCGGCAAGACCGCGCGCGGGTGCAGTTCGGCACCATCAGCAAGTTCGGCCTGATGGAGATGAGCCGCCAGCGGCTGCGCCCTGCACTCAGCGAAGGGGCCTCGATTCCCTGCCCGCGTTGCGGCGGATCCGGCCACATCCGCGACACCGAAAGCTCGGCGCTGCAGATTCTGCGCATCATCCAGGAAGAGTCCCTCAAGGACAGCACGGCCTCGGTGCTGTGCCAGGTGCCGGTTGATGTGGCGTCCTTCCTGCTGAACGAAAAACGCTCCGAGATCGCCAAGATCGAGATGAAGCAGCGCATCAATGTGCTGCTGGTGCCCAACAAGACGCTGGAAACACCGAACTACAAACTCGAGCGCCTGAAACACGACGACCCGCGTCTGGACAACATCGAAGCGAGCTACAAAATGGCCGACGAGATGGAAGACCCGACCACCGTCACACGCCGCAGCCAGGAAAAGCACAACAAGCAGGAGCCCATCATCAAGGGTGTGCTGCCTGATGCACCGGCACCGGTGGCCGTGCCCAAGCCAGCGCCTGCCGTCGCCCCCGTGGCGCCGGCGCCTGCGCGTGCGGTGGCTGCAGCCCCGGCCGAGAAAAGTTTCTTCGCCAAACTCAAGGCGTTTTTTGTGGGTGAGGAAGCAGCACCGGTTGCTGCGCCTGCCCGCGAAGTGAAAAAAGACGAACGCAGCGGCGAGGGCCGGCGCGAGCAGCCGCGCGGTGAGCGCAGCGACCGTGGCGGTGAACGCGGGGGCCGCGATGGCCGTCGCGGTGGCCGCGGTGGCCGCAGCGAAGGCCGTTCGGGAGAAGGACGTGGCGAAGGCCGCCCGGACCAGCGCGCTGAACGTCCTGAAGGCCGCAATGGCGAGCGCCGCGAGCGCAATGCCGATGGCCGTGACCCGGCGGCGCGCCAGGAACGCCCGGCCGGCGAGGCCCGCAACAATGAGGCGCGCCCCGAGCGTGCCGAGCGCCCTGAAGGCCAGGGCAGCAGCGAGGGCCGTTCAGAGCGCGGCGGCGAACGCAACCGCCGTGGCCGTGGTGGTGATCGCGGCGAGCGTTCAGAACGCGGCGACCGCCCGGCGCGCGACCCGATGGAGCAGGATCTGGCGCTGGCGAACCAGGCGGCCATGGCTGCGGCCATGAATGAAGGTGAGACACCGCAGCGCCAGGAACGCCCCATGCAGGACGCCGGACGCGACGCTGAGCGCCAGCCCCGTGCGGAAGGCCAGGGCCAGGGCAGGCGCGAACGTGGTGAGCGCGGTGAACAACGCGGTGAACGTGGCGAACGCGGCAATGGCCGTCGCAATGAACGCCGTGACGAGCGCAGCGACGGCAACACGGCACCCACCGCTGGTGTACAGGCCGACAGCTTTGATGCCGCACATCCCGGCGTGGTCGCAGGCCCCGATGAGGCCGGCAACCCGGTGGTGCCCGCTTCGTCGCATGACGTCCAGGCGCGTCCCGACGCTCAGGAACAAGGTCCGGACGACGGCCAGGAGCGCCAGCCGCGCGAGCGCCGCAACCGCGACCGTTATGGCCGCGACCGCCGCGACCGTAGCGATGCGCCGGTAGAAGGCCAGGCGCAAGGCGCGCCAGCCCCTGTCGAAAATTCAGAGGCCTATCAGCCTGCAGCCCAGCAAGAACGAGCGCCAGCAGCTCCTGAAATGATAGCGACTGTCGAGCCCGTGCGGGCTGCGCCAGTGGCCCCGCCACAACCAGCGGTGGCTGCAGCGGCCATTGTTGTGCCGGCCGCCGCGCCAGCCGTACGCGCCTTGCCGAAAGTCCAGTCCTACGACTTGCCGCTGCAGGACCTGGCCCAGGTGGCCAGTTCTTCCGGTCTGCAATGGGTCAACTCCGACGCGGGAAAAATTGCAGAAGTGCAAGCCGCGATGGCCGCCGAGCCGAAAGCCATCCACGTCCCGCGCGAGCGCCCGCCAGCGCCGCAGCTCGACAGCAGTCCGCTGGTGCTGGTCGAGACCAAACGCGATCTGCGCGACATGAACTTGCCGTTTGAGCAGGCCGCTGCCAGCGCACCGGCCACGGGTGAACGCGCGGAGTAACCCTGCCGTTTGTGCCTGGCTTGGCACTCTGATCAAAGGCAGCTTTCGGGCTGCCTTTTTTTCGTCTGCCACGGGGGCTTTCGATGGGTGCGCTTGTTGAAGAGGTCTTCGATCCAGCTTTGTCAGCTTGCCTGCAAGCCGGGGGTTGCCCGGCGGCAAGTAACTTTCTTTTGCTTCGCCAAAAGAAAGTCACCAAAGAAAAGGCGACCCGATGGTCCGGGTCCCCTGCGCTTCGCTCCGGGGCAACCTGCGGTGCTCGGTAAAAGCGGGGTCTCGCTCGAACTCGCCTTCGGCTCAGACAATCGCGAGCCCTGATCCGCTTCTACCTCCGCTCCTCGGCCCAGCCCGACGGGTGGGGGGAAAGAAGGCGGAGGCGGGGAGTCCTGACGCGCGAAGCGCGTCAGGACTTATTCAGTTGGCCGTCATGTTTGCACGCGGGTGCAGCACACGCGGCCAAATGAGGTCCCCCTCCATCGCCCAGCGGGGCGAGGGAGGGGCTAGGGGTGGGAGTGGGGAGTGGGGAGTGGGGAGTTAGACCCTACTGCCCGCAGCGAACCGGGGACGGAGCGTGATGCAACTAAAGGGCTCCCGGCTTCAAGCCGCAGTCCCGGCAAAGACTAGACTTCCGCCGCCCGCTTGTAAGCCTGCGCAGCGCCGACCGCATCCTCGCGCTGCTCGGCCAGAAGAGCCAGCGCGCGCCAGGCATTGCGGTGCAGTGTGGCGTCCTGCAAGGCCATGGCGGCTTGCGACAGCAATTGCTGGGCCTTGCCCCAGAGCTGGCGTTTCAGGCAGGCCATGCCGGCCAGATACTGCACATTCGCATCGCGCGGCCGCTGCTGCTGCGCGATCTCGATACGCGCGAGCCAGGCGGCGTCGATGGAATCCAGCCCCTGCTCCAGCACCTGGATGAGTTTGATGCGCTGGCTGTCGCCCACTTCCGAGCGCGGCAGCATCACCGGCTCCCACACCTGCAGCAGCCAGCTGCGCGCCAGATTCGCGTCACCGTGCAGCGCCATCAGGCGTGAGGCGGCGTGAATCACCAGTTCAGGCATGGCGCGCTCAGACGCGTCGAGCGACTGCCAGGCAGCCTGCAACTGCGCCGGATCGTGCGCGCCGCCCAGCAGTTCCAGCGCCAGACCGCGCACAATGCTTTGCGCCGCAGCCGGTGAAAAAGCGCGGTGTTTGGCCAGCAGGCGCGCGGTGTCAAGCGCTGGCGCAGTTTGCCGCGCCAGCCGCGTGGCACGCAGCTTGGTGCGCAGCGCCAGGGTGCGGCGCGCTGCGCCCTGCGGCAACTGGTTGAGCAGGTCCAGCGCCGCCGCCGGATCCCGGTCTTCAATGGCCCAGCGCGCCGCGCGCAGCAATACGCCTTCGCGGGTTTCCTGGGCGCTGCGGTGGCTGCTGCTTTCCAGCGCCTGGCGCAGATGTTCTTCACGCACCGCCTTGTTTTGCAATGCCTGCGCGCTCTCGGCCGCCAGCAGGTGGGCCAGCAGGCGCAACTGGGTGGCGCGCGCGGCGCTGTAGCCGCCCATGTCGCTGGAGGTCTGCGCCAGCTGGCTCAGGCTTTTTTCCTGGATGATGGCGTTTTGCGCGAGCTTGGCCGCACGGATAAAACGCCCGGCCATCAGGTGCGACAGCGCGTCCATGAAAGCGGCGACCATCGCCCTTTCGCGTTGCTGGGCACGCCAGCGCCTGGCGTCACCGGGCAAGGAAAACGCCGCCGCTGCGGCACGCAGCGCCACGTACAGCAGGGTAAACAGGCCCGCCAGCAACAAGACCAGCAGGTTGAAGGAAATATCCACGCGGTGCGGCGGCCAGAACAGGCTGACCACCGCCTGGTTGTTGCCAGCCACCAGCGCCACCGCCACCGCGATGCCAAACAGGGCCAGGAGCCAGAGTGCGCTGCGCATGCTGTGCCTAGCGGCCTGCGGCTGCGGTGGCCAGCGCAGCCAGGGTTTCGTCCAGCCGCGGCAGTTCGCTGGACTTCATCTGGCTTTGCACCTGTTGCAGCAACTGGGCCGAAGCCTGCGACCTGCGGGCCGTCATGTCAAAGTACTTGACCAGCATGGCGCTGGCGCTGGCCAGGTCGGCGCGGGCGCTGGCGGTTTGCCGCGACAGCAGGCCGAGGCGGGCATTGAGCAGTTTGAGCTTGAGGTTCTCGCGCAGGAAAAACGCCTGCTCGGGCGCCAGCAGCGCGGCCTCGGGCTGGTCAATGCGGCTGACCCGCAGCAGGCTGCGCGCTTCCTCGCGCATGCCCTGCAGGCTGCCCTGCCACCAGGCCCGCACCCGGGCGTTGTCAAACCAGTCCATGGGCGTCGCCGCTGAGGCCGCGCGGGCCGGCGCCGGCACGGGTGGCGCCTGGCGTGCCGCCGGGCCGGGCGGCATCGCGTTGGCCAGTGGCAGCTCGTCCACACCCCGCGTCAACTCATCGAGTTTGAGCAGCAGGCCGGGCACATCGGTCACCGTGGTCGCCTTGATGCGTTCGACATCACGCGCAATCGCCCGCTGCAAGGGGTTGAGGCGCGGCTGCGCCGCACGCGACAGGCGCTGGTCGGCCGAGCGCAGGGCAGCCAGCAGCGGCTCGGCACTGCCGGTCAGCTGGGCCTGCTGCTGCGCCAGGCGCAGCGCCGACTCCACATCCACCACCAGGTTTTCATCGCGCGAGCGCGACAGGCTTTGCATCAGTTCTTCGAGCTGGCTGCGCTGCAGGCTGACCTCGCTGAGCCGGGTTTCCAGCAGCGCCAGGCGTGCCGTGAGGTCGCGCGTGGCCTCTTGCGCCTGCCGCGCCAGCGTGCGCGCCTCGATGGACTGTGCGGTCGAATCGGTGCTGCGCCTGGCCAGCTCTTCCTGCATGTTGCCCACTTTTTGCCACAACAGCGCACTGAGCACCAGTCCGGCCGCGGCCAGCAGGCCCACCCCCAGCAACCAGCGCCGTGGGCCCACCGCTTCGGCCACGGCCGCGCTGACCGGCAGCCTGGTAGTGGCCGGGTTCATGGAGGGGGTGACGGATTCGCTGTCGCTCATGGTGCTATCGATTCTATCGACGCCATGATGTCCGCGAGTGCTGGCCGTGACTGCACAACAACACCCCAACCGGCCTGGCGCACGGCCTCGGCAATACGCGGATGTGTGGCCACCGCGCGGGAACGGGACCAATCGTGTGGCGGCAGGTGGCCCACAGCTTCGGAACTGCTGAACAGCCAGACCGACCCATCGCGGCTTGCGGCCTCGATACGCTGCAGCTGCTGCGCCGAGAACAGCGGCGCGCGGCGCTCATACACAGACGCAAAATCGACTTGCGCACCCGCCGCCTCCAGTTGCCGGGCCAGCCAGTCGCGCCCGGCCACGCCAGTGTCAGCGCTCTGCCCGCGCAACACCAGAACACGCTGGCCCTGCCAGGGCCGGTGCGCCAGCAGCGCCCACAAGGCTTCCGAGTCGAACTGCCCGGCGTCGTCCGCCGGTGCGTCAATCAGCGCTTGGGGAATGCCCGCATGACGCAGCGCCGCCACCGTGCCGGGCCCGGGTGCGAGAAAACGCGGCGCTCCGGTCGCTATCGAATCAGTAGCTGCTTGTGCCCGTTGCAAAAGGGCTGCAGCCTGATTGGACCTGGAAGAAAAAAAGCCGGCTACCGCATTGCCACTGACAAACATCAGCGCGCTGTAGCCATCGAGCTGCTGCCAGATCTGGCGCAGCGCTGGCGCATCGGGCAACAAGGTGATGCTGATCAGCGGCAGGGCTTCGGCCTGTATCCCGCCGGCCTGCAGGGCCTGCACCCAGCGCGCGGCATCACGCTCGGGCCGGGTAACGATGACCGGCACGCTGCTCACGCCAGTGGCGTGTTGGCCGCCCAGACTGCACCGCCGGCACGCAGTGCAGCGGCCACGCGCTCGCCCAGCGCCTCGGCCTCGGTAAAGGTCTGTACAAGGGCGCGCTGCGCGGCGCGCACCAGCGGCTGGGCCGAGCCCTGGCCATCCGGCCCGGGCTCGCCCCAGGCGGCCTCCAGCAACATGCCGGCCGGATCGCCAGGCGCACGCACAAAGGCGGCCAGCGGCATCGAACAGCTGCCGCCCATGGCACGCGAAACCGTGCGTTCGGCCGTCACAGCCAGCCAGGTGGGCTGGTGGGCCAGCGTGCCCAGCGCCTGCAGCAGGTCGCTGCGGTCGGCACACACTTCGATGCCCAGGGCGCCCTGCCCGGCCGCCGGCAGCATTTGTTCCGGCTCAAAGGCGCAGCGAATGCGCGACTCCAGGCCCAGGCGTTTGAGACCGGCGGCAGCCAGCACAATCGCCTGGTACTGGCCTTCGTCGAGCTTGCGCAGGCGGGTGTCGAGGTTGCCGCGCAGCGGCACTATCTTCAGATCGGGCCGCAGGCTTTTGAGCAGCACCAGCCGACGCAGGCTGGAGGTGCCGACCACCGCGCCGGGCGGGAGTTCGTCCAGCGACGAAAAATGGTTGGACACCAGCGCGTCGCGCGGGTCCTCGCGCTCGAGCACACAGGCCAGGGCAAAACCCCCGGGCAAGTCCATGGGCACGTCTTTGAGCGAATGCACGGCCAGGTCGGCGCGGCCTTCGCTGAGCGCCACCTCCAGCTCCTTGACAAACAGGCCCTTGCCACCAACTTTGCTGAGCGAACGGTCCAGGATCTGGTCGCCCAGCGTGGTCATGCCGAGCAGTTCGACCTGCCAGCCGAGACGCGCCTCCAGCAGTGCCTTGACATGTTCGGCTTGCCACAGGGCGAGGCGGCTTTCGCGCGTGGCAATCACGACTTTGGGGGAGCTTGGAGACACTGCGGACACCCGTAACCTGTTTGTAATCCTTTGGGGGGACTGAATGCTAGCATGCAGGTCCAATCACCAGAGGGCAGAGATGGTCACTTCCGCGCGAACGAAAAAGCTCAACGAGCCCCTCAAGGACGGCGCAGGCGGCAGACCATCGAGCCGGGCCAGAGACAACGAACGGCCGCTGGTGGAAGACATCCGCCTGCTGGGTCGCATACTCGGCGATGTGATCCGCGAGCAGGAGGGCCTGCCCGCTTACGAGCTGATCGAACAGGTGCGCAAACTCTCGGTGGCGTTCCGCCGGGACGCCGACCACGAGGCCGACAAGGCGCTGAAAAAACTGCTCAAGGGCCTGTCGGGCGACCAGACCGTCAGCGTGATCCGCGCCTTCACCTACTTCAGCCATCTGGCCAATCTGGCGGAGGACAGACACCACATCCGGCGCCGCGCCATCCATGAGCGCGCCGGTGACACCCAGGAAGGCAGCATTGAAGTGGCGCTGGCGCGCCTGCGCTGGGCCGGCATCGCGCCCAAAACCATCGCCCAGACGCTGGCCCAGAGTTTTGTATCGCCGGTGCTGACGGCGCACCCGACCGAGGTGCAGCGCAAAAGCATTCTGGACGCCGAACGCGCTATCGCCCAGTTGCTGACCGCGCGCGACGAGATCAAGTCACTCGCCCTGGCCATGAACGCTGCCAAAGACGCATTGACGCCGCGCGAAATGGCTGCCAACGAAGCACAGCTGCGCGCACGTGTCATGCAGCTGTGGCAAACCCGGCTGCTGCGTTTCACCAAACTCACGGTCGCCGACGAGATTGAAAACGCGCTCAGTTATTACGAATCGACCTTTCTGCGCGAAATACCCAAGCTCTACGCCAACCTCGAACGCGAGCTGGGCAACCAGCGGGTGCACAGCTTTTTGCGCATGGGCCAGTGGATAGGCGGCGACCGTGACGGCAACCCCAACGTCAGCGCCGACACCCTCAACTACGCGCTGGGCCGCCAGGCCGAAGTCGCGCTGCGCCACTACCTGACCGAAGTGCACTACCTGGGCGGCGAGTTGTCGCTGTCGGCGATGCTGGTCGACTTCACACCAGAGATGCGCGCGCTGGCCGAAAGCTCGCCCGACACCAACGAACACCGCCAGGACGAACCCTACCGCCGCGCGCTGACCGGCGTCTACGCGCGCCTGGCCGCCACGCTCAAGGACCTGACCGGCGGCGACGCCGCGCGCCATGCGGTGGCGCCACAAAACGCCTACCTGCTGGCCGAAGACTTCCTCGCCGACCTGCGCACCATCGAAGCCTCGCTGCGTGCCAACCACGGCGGCGCCCTGGTGGCGCAGCGCCTGCACCCGCTGATCCGCGCGGTGGAGGTTTTTGGTTTTCACCTGGCCACGGTCGACCTGCGTCAGAGCTCGGACAAACATGAAGAAGTGGTGACCGAGCTGCTGGCGGTCGCACGCATAGAGCCCAGATACGCCGCGCTGGACGAGGCCGCCAAGCGTCAACTGCTGCTGCAACTGCTCAACGACGCGCGGCCCTTGCGTGTGGTCGGCACCCGCTACTCGGCGCATGCGACCGCCGAGCTGGCGATTTTTGAAGCCGCGCGCATCGCACGCGCACGCTTCGGCAAGGAAGCGATACGCCACTACATCATCAGCCACACCGAAACCGTCAGTGATTTGCTGGAAGTGCTGTTGCTGCAAAAAGAAGTCGGCCTGATGCACGGCACGCTGGACAACGGTGCCGTGCACGACCTGATCGTCGTGCCACTGTGTGAGACGATTGAAGACCTGCGCAACGCCGCGCCCATCATGCGCGAGTTCTACGCGCTGCCCGGCATGGCCAGACAGGTGCAACGCAGCGGCGCCGAGCAGGACATCATGCTCGGCTATTCCGACAGCAACAAGGACGGCGGCATCTTCACCAGCAACTGGGAGCTCTACCGCGCCGAGATCGCACTGGTCGAGCTGTTCGACCAGCTTGCCAACTCGAACAACATCCAGCTCAGGATGTTCCATGGCCGCGGTGGCACGGTGGGACGCGGCGGCGGGCCCAGCTACCAGGCCATCCTGGCGCAACCCCCGGGCACGGTGCGCGGGCAAATCCGCCTGACCGAACAGGGCGAGGTGATTGGCTCCAAATACGCGAATCCCGAGATCGGCCGGCGCAACCTCGAAACCCTGGTGGCCGCCACCCTGGAAGCCACCCTGCTGCAACCGACCAAACCAGCGACCAAAGCCTTTTTGCAGGCGGCCGACCAGCTGTCGCAGGCCAGCATGACGGCCTACCGCGCGCTGGTGTATGAAACCCCGGGTTTCACCGAGTACTTTTTCAGCGCCACACCGATCCGCGAAATCGCCGAGCTCAACATCGGCTCGCGGCCCGCTTCACGCAAGGCCACGCAAAAGATTGAGGACCTGCGCGCGATTCCCTGGGGCTTCAGCTGGGGCCAGTGCCGGCTGACCCTGCCGGGCTGGTATGGCTTTGGCGCCGCCATTGCGGAGTTTCTGAACCAGGGCGGCAGCCCGGCCAGCCGCAAGGAAGCGATCGCCATGCTGCAGAAGATGTACAAACAATGGCCGTTTTTCCGCACACTGCTGAGCAACATGGACATGGTGCTGGCTAAAAGCGACCTGGCACTGGCCTCGCGTTACGCCGAGCTGGTGGGCGATGCGCGGCTGCGCAAGAAAATTTTCAGCGCGATCGAGCAGGAGTGGCACCGGACGGCGGACGCCCTGAGCCTGATCACCGGCGACCGGCAACGGCTGGCCAACAACGCGGCCTTGCAGCGCTCCATCCGCCACCGCTTTCCCTACATCGACCCGCTGCACCACCTGCAGGTCGAGCTGGTCCGGCGTTACCGTGAAGGCAAGGCCGATGAACGTGTGCAACGCGGCATTCACATCTCGATCAACGGCATTGCGGCCGGCCTGCGCAACACGGGCTGACCCGTACTGAACAAGCCCTTGTGGGACACCCGCAAGCGGACTTGTAGGCCTTGTCCTAGGTCAACTCCAGCGTGTTCTGATGCCTTTCGGCCGGCCCGTGGCATAGCATGAAACTGAACTTGGACAACACGCTGGCAGGCACCTGGAAACCCGGTGCATGGCAGCTTCTGCGGGAGCGCCCACACCATGCCGACATTGAACATCCGGGCCGCGCCGCCTTCGGCGGGGTCCGGCGTTTTATCCACTGACTTTGTAGCTACCGATGCGGCAGATCTGGCATCCCACATGGACCACTGTGCGGATTCGCACAGCGCGTTTTTCCCCTTGCATGCAGCGCTGCAATCGGCCCACTCGGTGCTGAGCCCGCGCCTGGTCACCTTGGCAGCCATTGCGGCGATTGCCGCGATCTGCCTGGGCCTGCTTGCAGCAGCCTGAGGTGTGACTGACGGGTGCAGTGTGGCATGCTGGATGGAACCCATAAAAATGATGGATTTTGGGTCAGGGCAAGGCGCAAACCACAGCGATACCCCAGGGTATCGCGCGGATTTGTAACGCAGCCATGGCGCAAAAGACGCATTTTTATGCTCCAGATAGCGTGCAACACCGCACCCGAGCCGTCATACACCGGCTCGCCAGTTTAAGTCCGTACGCGCGCAAGCTGCTGCTCGGACCCCATGCCGGGATAGCGCCGCCCATACGCGCCGAACTTTTTGGTGCCCAGCGTTTTGAACAGCATGGACGCAGTCTGGCGCGGGCCCAGCCGGTACGCAGCGCGGACAGTCCGAAGCGCGGCCCGGCGTTTTTTCCACGTGTGCAGGAAAACATCCTGGCGCTGCGCCAGGCCTACGACTACATCGCCATCTCCTCGCGCGGCGGCCACTACGTCACGCCCGCTGCGGAATGGCTGCTGGACAACTTCCACCTGATCGAAGCGCAGCTGCAGCAGATTCAGGAGGGTGTTCCGCACCGCTATTACGCCGACCTGCCCAAACTCGGCGACAAGCCTCTGGAAGGCCTGCCGCGTGTCTACGGCATTGCCTGGGCCTATGTGGCGCACTCCGACAGCGTGCTTGATCCGGTGTTGTTCACCGCTTTTCTGCATGCCTACCAGGAAGTCAGCGAGCTGACCCTGGGAGAACTCTGGGCACTGCCGACCACGCTGCGCGTCGTTCTGCTGGAAAACCTGCGCCGCATGGCCGACCGTATTGCCTGGAACAAGGTGGCGCAGGAAGTCGCCCACGCCGCATGGGACGCCGACCAGGCCCTGAGCCTGCAGGACCTCGACGGGTTGCGCCAGCTGATGCAAAGCCGGGGCCTGGAACGCAGCTACCTGACACAGCTCTGGCAACGCCTGTCGGTTGAACAGGTGGGACCGGCGTCCCCGGTGGAGCAGTGGACCGGTCAGCATTGCAGCGAAGCGCTGGCGCTGGTCGGTGAATGGCAAACCGCCCAGGTGGAAGCCAACCTGACGGTCAGCAACATCATCACCACACTGCGGCTGATCGGGCAGGTCGAGTGGACCGAGCTGATCGAGCCGGTCAGCCAGTCGCTGCAGGTGCTGCGGCGTTTGCCCAGCTTCTCGCATGAAAGCGAAATGACACGCCAGCAGATCACGCGCGCGATGGAAAGGCTGGCCCAGCAAAACGGCCAGTCCGAGCGCGCGGTGGCACAAGCCGTGCTGGCGGCTGCGCTGCAGCCCGGCCAGGCGCCAGTTGCGCAAACCGCCGGCTACTACCTGATCGGTCCGGGCCGACCGCTGCTGCAGGCCAGGCTGCAAGCGGCAGGCCGGCCCACACAAACACAACCGCAACCGCAGCCAGACGGTGTCCGGCCGCGCAACTGGCGGCTGCCGCTGTATGCGGCGGTCTGGGCAGCGGGCACGGCAGCGCTGCTGTATGCGGCCATACAGCCCCTGGCACCCCTCGACTGGCGCGCGCTGCTGGCGACGGTGCTGATGGCCTGGCCGGTGTCAGAGGCGGTCGCCGCGCTGATTCACCGGCTGGTGGCAGAATCGGCGCGCATCCAGCCCCTGGCCCGCCTCGATTTCACCGCAGGCATTCCGGCCGAACACCGCGTGCTGGTGGTGATCCCCTGCATGCTGAGCTCGGAAACATCGAACAGCGAACTCGCACACCGCCTCAGCCTGCACTGGCTCGCCAGCCGGGAAACCCATGCGCAGTTTGCGCTGCTCAGTGACTGGCTGGATGCCGGCAGCGCATCCCTTGCGGGGGACCAGGCCCTGCTCGATGACGCCCTGGAGAAAGTACGCGCACTGAACCGTCTCTACCCCGCAGCGCCGGGTGCACCGACCCGGTTTTTATTGCTGCACCGCCCCCGCAGCTGGTCGGCCACCGAGGGGCGCTGGATAGGCTGGGAGCGCAAGCGCGGCAAACTGGAGCAGTTGTTGCGCCAGCTGGCCGAAGGCACGGCCACGGCATTTGCAGCCCTGGACCCTGCCATGCAACTGGCAGAGGGGACACCTTATGTGCTCACCCTCGACAGTGACACCGGGCTGCCGCCGGGCTCGCTGCGTGAGCTGGTGTCGATTGCAGCGCATCCCCTGAACACGCCGCACATCGATACCACCAGCCGGCGCGTGACAGGCGGCTACGGCATCTTGCAGCCGCGTGTACTGACACCGCTGTCGGCGCCACATGAACGCTCGCCGTTTCATGCCATGTTTGCCGGCCAGGGTGGCCTGGAGCCTTACAGCAGCGGCGTCTCTGACCTGTACCAGGACCTGTTCGGCATGGGCAGCTTCATCGGCAAGGGACTGATACATGTCCAGGCCGTCCATCAGGTGCTGGACCGGCGCCTGCCAGACGGTGCGGTGCTGAGCCATGACCTGCTCGAAGGCAGCATTGCACGTTGTGCCTATGTTGGTGATGTGCTGTTGATGGAAGACCACCCGCACCACGCCGGCGTGGCCGCTTCGCGCGTGCACCGCTGGACGCGCGGCGACTGGCAGTTGCTGCCGCTGATGTGGCGCGCGCGGCATTTCGGCATTGATGCGCTCGGCCTGTGGCGCATGGCCGACAACCTGCGGCGCTCGCTGGTGGCGCCGGCCAGCGTGCTGCTTCTGGCCTGGGTGACGAGCACAGGCGCGGTGCCGCTGGCGACGGCACTGGCGGTAGTGGTGGCGGCCCTGCTGACCGGCCCGCTGCTGGGCGCACTGGCGGGCCTGGTGCCGACGCGGCACGGCATCGCCTGGCTGCATTTCTTCGATGCCGGCGTGCGCGAGGTGGTGCGCAGCCTCGCTGCCAGCGCCTGGCAACTGAGCCAGCTCGCGGCCCAGGCCTGGATGCTGACCGACGCCGTGGTGCGTGCCCTCTGGCGCATGGGCGTGAGCCGCAAAAAAATGCTCGAGTGGGCCACTGCCGCCACAGTGCAGGCCTCGGCCCGCTACAGCCTGGGTGCGTTTGTCCGCAGCCATGCGGGGGTGTCGCTGCTCTGTCTGCTGCTGGCGCTGGCCGCCTGCTGGAGCCCCTATCCCGCAACGGGACCGGCCCTGTTCCTGTTGTGGGCACTGGGCCCGTTGGCAGCCTGGTGGGCCAGCCGGCCGCCGGCGGCCTCGCCGGACACGGCGCTCGATGACGCAGACCGCGCCTGGCTTCACGAGCTGGCGCGCCAGACCTGGCAATTTTTTGAGCGCTGTGTCGGACCCGAAGACCACCACCTGCCGCCCGACAACCTGCAGATGGAGCCGGAGCCGACCATTGCCCACCGCACCTCGCCGACCAACATCGGCCTGTACCTGCTGGCGGTGGCCTGTGCGCGCCAGTTCGGCTGGATATCTGTCGATGGCATGATCCAGCGGCTGCAGGCCAGCCTGGACACGGTGCAGCGACTGCCCAAACACCACGGCCACCTGTTCAACTGGTACGACACCCGCTCCCTGGCCGTGCTGGCGCCGGCTTACGTGTCCACGGTGGACAGCGGCAATTTTGCCGGCCATCTGCTGGCCACTGCACAAGCCTGTCGGGATCTCTCCATCGCCACCCCGCTCATTGCTGTCACGCCCGAACAAGCCAAAGCGCTGACGGCCATCGCCAGTCGTTGTGAGCAGCTGTGTATGGCCATGGATTTCAGCCTTCTGTACAGCAGCAAGCGGCACCTGTTTCACATCGGGCTTCGCGTGCATGAGCAGGCCCTGGACGAGAGTTATTACGACCTGCTGGCGTCCGAAGCCAGGCTGACGAGCTACCTGGCAATTGCCAAGGGCGATGTGCCGCGTCGCCACTGGCAAGCCCTGGGCCGCCATTTTCTGACCGTGGGCATCACGCCGGGCCTGAAGTCCTGGTCCGGCTCCATGTTTGAGTACCTGATGCCCGCCCTGGTGATGACCGAGCCCGAACACGGCTTGCTGCATGTGTCCGGCCTGGCGGCGGTGATGGAGCAGCAGGCCTATGGCCGCACGCAACAGCTGGCCTGGGGCATTTCCGAGTCGGCCTATTTCGGGCAGGACCACACGCTGGCCTACCAGTACTCCCCGTTCGGCGTGCCGCGCCTGGCCCTGCGCCGCACGCCACCCGGTGACCGCGTGGTGGCCCCTTATGCCAGCGTGCTGGCCAGCATGCGCCTGCCGCACGAGGCCATTGCCAATCTGCGCCAGCTCGAACTCACGGGTGCGCGTGGTGAGTACGGCTTTGTCGATGCGGTCGACTTCACCGCATCGCGACAGCCCGGCGAGCAGGCCCTCAGTGTGGTCAACACCTTCATGGCGCACCACCAGGGCATGTCGCTGGTGGCGCTGTGCAACGTGCTTTGCAAAGAGGCACCGCGGCGCTGGTTTTCATCGGCGCCCCTGATTGAGGCGCATGACTCGCTGCTGCATGAAAAAACCCCGCGTCAGATCATCCAAAGCGCCGACCCCCGCACCCTGCCCGAACCGGAGGACAGCGCCGATGCCGTGGTTTACCACGCGCGCGATGTGGACCCCGTTGCCGCCGGCTGGCAGCCCACACAACTGCTGTCCAACGGCAACTACAGCGTGGCGCTGCGCGCCAACGGCGCCGGTGTCAGCCGCTGGCGTGGCCGCCACATCAGCCGGTGGCGCGACGACCTGCTGCGCGACAGCCACGGCAGCTTCCTGTACCTGCGCGACGCCAGCCAGCGCAGCCTGTTCTCGCTGACCGCACATCCGGCGCCACACCCCGACTGGACTTACCAGGCCACCTTTCTGGCCGATCGGGTGTATTTCCAGGCGCGCTCGCCAGCGCTGGAAGCCACGGTCACGGTGCTGGTCAGCCCGGAGGACGACACCGAGCTGCGTACGGTCAGCCTGCAAAACCTGTCCGGCCAGGAAGTCACGCTCGACGTGATCTCGTGTTTTGAGGCGGTGCTGACCGACGCGCGCGCCGACGAAGCCCACCCGGCTTTTTCCAAGCTGTTTGTGCAGACCGAGTGGCACGCGCAATGGCGCGCCCTGCTGCTGTCGCGCAGGCCGCGCCTGCAAGGCGACCCGGCCATGGCCGTGGCGCATTTTCTGGCCGATGCACAGGCCAATGTGCGGGCCATCAACTTCATGGCGGACCGGCGCGCCTTTCTGGGGCGCAACCGGCTGGCCAGCCAGCCCGCGTTGCTGGCGACCGGCCTGCAGGACGACGGTGCGGCGAACAACGGCCTGGACCCGGTGGCCGGTCTGCGTGTGCGTGTGCGTATTCCGGCCGGCGGGGTGGCGCGCCTGTGTTTTGCCACGGCGGCGGCGGAAACCAGCGCCGAGCTGATCACCCGCATCGACAAATACCTGCAACCGATGCATGTAGAGCGCGCCACCCGCATGGCGGCCACGCTGGCCCAGGTCCGCCTGCGCGACCTCAACGTGGCACCCGAGCGCAATGCCGCACTGCAGGACCTGACCACCGCACTGATGTACACCGCCACACGCCCGCAGACCGAGCGCATGCTGCTGGACCAGCGCTTGCTCTGGCGCTTCGGCCTGTCAGGCGACAAACCCATTGTGCTGGTACGCATCCACTCCAGCAGCGGCATGGCGCTGGTGCATGCGCTGCTGCGCGCACAGCCGCTGTGGAGCTTTGGCGGGCTGGCGGTGGATGTGGTGATTCTCAACAGCGAGGTCAACTCCTACCTGATGCCGCTGCAGCAAGGCATTCTGGGCCTGCGCGACCGCACGCGCCAGCAGGTGCAGAGCAGTTTTCCGCACAACGAAGACGGTGGTTTTTTCCTGCTGCGCGAATACGAAGTCACCGACCCGGAAAAAGCGGTACTGGCGGGGCTGGCGCGTTTTATCTTCATTGCCGATGGCCGTCCGATGGAGCAGCAGGTGGCCAGCTTGCAGGGCGCCAGCGGCCTGCGGCGCCGCGCGGTGCCGAGCGCCGCAGTGCCGGAAAAAGCCATACTCGCCGACCCGGCCGCCACACCGCTGGCAGCGGGCCAGCAGCCGCTGGGCCGCTTTGATGCCGGCAGCGGCGAGTTTCGCTTCGAGGCCAACAGCCGGCAGCGCCCGCCTCGTCCCTGGGTCAATGTCATTGCCAATGCCGGCTTCGGCTTTCAGGTGTCAGAAGCCGGTGCCGGCTACACCTGGGCCGTCAACAGCCGCATGCACCAGCTCACGCCCTGGTCCAACGACCCGGTGCAGGACCCGGCTTTTGAACACTACCTGCTGCAGGACCTGGACACCCAAAAACTGCTGGCGCTGAGTCCCTCGACCGAAAGCGCTTCCTTGCTGCCCTACAGCGTGCGCCATGGCCAGGGCTACAGCGTGTTCGAATGCCGGCACGGCGAGCTGCTGGCAGAAACCACCTTTTTTGCCGACCGCCAGGATGCGGTGAAGATTGTGCACCTGAGCCTGCACAACAGCGGCAGCGCGCCGCGCCCGCTGCGCGCGCTGGCCATGGTTGAGTGGCAACTGGGCGCCACCCGCCAGGACCGCCGCACCGTGCGGGGCTGGAAAGACGGCGATCTGCCGGCAGTGTTTGGCCAGCAACGCGAATGCCGGGCCGGCTTTGGCGGCAGCACCGCGTTTTTGGCGCTCACCGGCCTGACCGGGCCGCTGCAATGG
>CALRQX020000018.1:0-91273 GCA_943370435.1 Kapaibacterium sp. (SeqCode)
AGACCATGCCTTCGGCCCATAACGCGAGCTGGCGCAGCTCCTGCACCTTGGGGTGGCTGTCGGGTGCGTCGTCGGGCAGCGGCAGGCCGCGCGGGTCAAAGGTTTTTGTTTCCGCGCCCATGGCCTGCAGCAGGCGCGCGGCTTCCTCGCTGAGCAGCCGGCTGTAGGAGCGCTCGCGCACCGAGCCGTAGAGCAGCAGAATGCGCGGCGCATGGGCTGAGGGCCGGAAGGCCTGCAGCGCGCTGGCAGTGGGCAGCGCGAACAGACTTTGGTCGAGGTTTGGGAGGTTTTCAAGCGCCGGCAACACGTTCCCCCTTGTCGTTGATCACCAGTTCGCCGTCTTCCTTGGCAAAAGCGCCCTGCTGCGGCGCGGGCAGGATATCGAGCACGGCCTCGGAGGGCCGGCACAGCCGTGTGCCGATCGGAGTCACGACGATGGGGCGGTTGATCAGGATCGGATGCGCCAGCATGGCGTCGAGCAACTGGTCGTCGGTCAGCGCCGGGTCGTCGAGCTTCAGCTCGGCATAGGGCGTGCCTTTTTGCCGGATCAGATCGCGCACCGGCATGCCCATGGCCGCGATCAGTTGCTTCAGCGTCTCGCGGCTCGGTGGTGTTTTCATGTATTCGATCACCTCGGGCTCTGCGCCGCTGTTGCGTATCAGCGCCAGGGTGTTGCGCGAGGTGCCGCACTGCGGGTTGTGATAAATCGTGATGTCAGCCATGGCTCACCTTTCCTTGCCTGATTGCCTCAATTCAATTGTTCAATTATATTTGAACTATGGAAACAAGCCTCATTGATGAAACCACTGCCGTCAGGGCTTTGGCTGCCCTGGCACAAGCCCAGCGCCTGCGCACTTTCCGCGCGCTGGTGGTGGCCGGACCAGGCGGCCTGACGCCGGGCGCGATTGCCGAACTGCTGGAGGTGGCGCCCAGTGCCCTGTCTTTTCACCTCAAGGAACTCGCGCATTCGGGCCTGGTCAGCAGCGAGCCGCGTGGCCGCAACCTGATTTACCGGGCCAATTTTGAGCAGATGACCGCCCTGCTGGGCTACCTGACCGAGCACTGTTGCCAGGGCGAGACCTGCAGCGTGAATTGCTGAGCCCGCTGCTGACCATGAACCTTGCCGAAACACTGAACCTGGGCTGCCTGTGCCGCACCCTGAGCCCCGAGCGGCTGCGCCAGCAACTGGAAACCGACCCCTGCCTGCAAGGCATGCTGGAAGGGCTGGCCAGCACCCACCCGCACCTGTTTTCTGAAACCGCGGTGTTTGTGGACGCCGGCATGCGCGCCACTGTGGCCCAGGCGATTGCAGCGATAGAACGCGTGGTCGCCCTGCCCGCCTACCAGCAACATGCGCTGCTGGGCGCGCCCGACATTGCCAGCCACCACTTCGGCCCCGCGGGCGTTTTTATGGGCTACGACTTCCACCTCGGTGAAAACGGCCCGCGCCTGATTGAAATCAACACCAATGCCGGCGGCGCGCTGCTGAACGCCGCGCTGGCGCGCGCGCACCGCGAGTGCTGCGCGCCCATGCAGGGCCTGATGGACGCGTCCAGCGACCTGCCACACATCAACCAGGCCTTTGTCGACATGTTCCACGCCGAGTGGCAGGCCCAGCGCGGCACCCAGCCACTGCGCAGCGTGCTGATCACCGACGATGCGCCCGATGATCAGTACCTGGCGCCGGAATTTGCACTGGCGCGGCAACTGTTCATCGCGCACGGCATCACGGCGGCGGTCGGTGATGCGCGCGAACTGATATGGAAAGACGGCGCCCTCTGGCACACGGCCCTGCCGGGCATGGCGATTGACCTGGTCTACAACCGCCTGACCGACTTCAGCCTGTCCGAGCCATCCCACGCTGCCTTGCGCGCGGCCTATGTGGCCGGCGCGGCAGTGCTGACGCCGCACCCGCGCGCCCACGCGCTGTTTGCCGACAAGCGCAACCTGATCACACTCGGTGACGATGGCCTGCTGGCCGCATGGGGCGTGTCGGCCGAAGACCGGCGCCTGCTGCAGGCCGTGGTTCCGCACACCGAGCTGGTGACCGCCGAACATGCGGACGACCTCTGGAAGCGGCGGCGCCAGCTCTTCTTCAAGCCGGTGGCCGGCTACGGCGCCAAGGCCGCCTACCGGGGCGACAAACTCACCAAAAGTGTCTGGGCCCACATCACGGCCGGCGGCTTTATCGCCCAGGCGCTGGTGCCGCCCAGTGAACGGCTGGTCGATGTCGATGGCGTGGCCACACGCCTGAAGCTGGACATACGCGCCTACACCTTTCGCGGCCAGGTGCAACTGCT
Source organism: Kapaibacterium sp. (SeqCode) (assembly GCA_943370435.1). Classification (GTDB taxonomy): domain Bacteria; phylum Pseudomonadota; class Gammaproteobacteria; order Burkholderiales; family Burkholderiaceae_C; genus Polaromonas. The sequence continues at coordinate 2,301 of CALRQX020000018.1, forward strand.
GGCCGCGCGCACCTACACCGGGCAGACCACCAATTTCCGCACGGCCGGTGGCGGTTTTTCGCCGGTGGTGGTGCTGCCCAACCTGGACAGGCTTTTACCCACGACCGGCCCAGCACAGCCGACCACCAGCGCTGGAGAATGCGCCGCAGTGGCATGCGACCTGGCCCGCTCATGAGCAAAATCGCCAGCCCGCTGCGGCTGTACCCACTGCTTTTCGCCGAGTTTCTGGGCACTGGGGCCCTGCTGTGCGCCGTGATCGGCTCGGGCATCATGGCCGAACAGCTCTCAGGCGGCAACAACGGCGTGGCACTGCTCGCCAACACCCTGGTGACGGTGTTTGCGCTCTACGTGCTGATCGAGCTGCTGGGCCCGGTCAGCGGCGCCCACTTCAACCCGCTGGTCACTTTGGTGTTGTGGTCAAAAACGCCTTCAGCCCTTGGCGGACGTGCGCAGACAGCTCTCTTTTTTATAGCAGCCCAGTTGCTGGGAGCGGTCGCCGGTGCCTGGCTGGCGCATGCGATGTTTGACCTGAACATCCTGCAACTGAGCAGCAAGATACGCGGCGGCTGGACGGCCAGCGGCAGTTTCAGCGGCTGGGGCCAGTGGCTGGCCGAAGGCGTCGCCACCGCCGGGCTGATTCTGGTGATTCTTCGCGCGCCGCCCGGCAAGGCGTCGGTGCTGGTGGCCTGTTATATAGGCGCGGCCTACTGGTTCACCGCCAGCACCTCCTTTGCCAACCCGGCGGCCGTGCTGGGCCGCATGTTGTCGGACAGCTTTGCCGGCATTGCGCCAGCCAGCGCGCCCGGCTTTGTGATCGCCGAAGCCGCAGGCGCTGCAGCAGGCCTGTTGCTTGGCCGCTGGCTGGACGGCAGCAAACACACAGGCCCGGCCTGATGCCAAGCGCCGCGCTGAGCTGGGGCCAGCGCCGCAGCAGCACCGTCGCCGGCCTGGGGATTGCGCAAACGCTGGCCTGGGCGTCGAGTTATTACCTGCCGGCCATGCTGGCCACGTCCATGGCGCGCGATCTGGGTATCAGCACACCCACCGTGTTTCTCGGTTTCTCCCTGGCGCTGGTGGTGTCGGCCTTGCTAGGCCCGCTGGCCGGCAAACTGATAGACCGCCACGGCGGCCGGCCTGTGCTGGCCTCCAACAGTTTTGTGTTTGCGGCCGGCCTGGCCGCGCTGGCCCTGGCACAGGGGCCGGTCGGGCTGTTTGCAGCCTGGGCCATCCTCGGTGTGGCCATGGCCGCAGGTTTGTATGAAGCGGCTTTTGCCACGCTGGTGTACCTGTACGGCAAGGACGCGCGCAGCGCCATCACCGGCATCACCTTGCTGGCCGGTTTTGCCAGTACCGTGGGCTGGCCGCTGAGCGCCTGGCTGGAACTCGAATGGGGCTGGCGCACCGCCTGCCTGGTCTGGGCCGCGCTGCATCTCCTGCTGGCCCTGCCGCTGAACCTGCTGTTGCCGCGCAGCGCGCCGGCGGCAACACACGCGGAACCGGCCAAGCTGGCAGCTGCGGCCGCGCCTGAACACAGCCCGCCGTCCCCAAGCTCCAGTCGTACTGCGGTACTGCTGGCGCTGGTGTTTGCCATCACCTGGTTCATCAGCACCGCCATGGCCGCGCACCTGCCGCGCCTGCTGCAGGTGCACGGCGTGCCGCTGGCCACCGCCCTGCTGTTTGCCGGGCTGGTGGGGCCCGCGCAGGTGGCCGGCCGGCTGCTCGAATCCGGCCTGCTGCGCAACATCCACCCACTGGTTTCGGCGCGGGTCGCGGGCGGCATGCACACGCTGGGCGCGCTGGTGTTTTTGCTGGTGGGTGTACCCGCCGGTGCGCTGTTCACCGTGCTGCACGGCGCCGGCAACGGGGTGCTGACGATTGCCAAGGGCACGCTGCCGCTGGTGCTGTTTGGCGTGAAAGACTATGGCGCGCGCCAGGGCCTGCTGATGGTGCCCGCGCGTTTTGCGCAAGCGCTGTCGCCCTGGCTGTTTGGCCTGGCGATTGACCGCTTCGGCGCTGGCGCGTTGTGGTTTTCAGCGCTGCTGGGCGCGCTGGCTTTTGCGGCACTGATGGCGCTGCGCGACAAGGCGGCCGCGCGCTCCTGACACTAGGCGCCCAGCCACTTCTGCAGAAACTGCGCATGGCCCAGAGCCGGATCGAGCTGGTAAGCGGCAAAACCCACGCGTTCATACAAAGTGATTGCGCTGCGGTTGCCCTGCAGCACTTCCAGCGTGAGTTTGCAGGCGCCGCGCTCGCGCGCCAGCTGTTCGACCAGCGCCAGCATCTGTTCACCGACACGCTGGCCGCGGTGGCTGGCGAGCACCACCACATCGTGCACGTTCACCAGCGGGCGACAGGCAAAGGTGGAAAAGCCTTCGATGCAATTGACCAGCCCGACCGGCTGCGTACCGTCAAAAGCCAGCACGCTGAAAGCCTGGGGCCTGGCCGCCAGCTCCGCCACCAGGTGCTGCCGGGCAAAGTCGGCCAGCGGCTGGCCACCACCGGCCGCATCGCGGGCATAGGCGTCAAGCAGAAACACCAGCGCCTGTGCATGCGCCGGGTCGAGGTAATCAGCGCGGCACAGCCGCAGGTTGGCGGCAACAGAAAGTGGAGGCATGCAACAAGGCCTTGGAAAATCAGGGAACGCCATTTTACCGGTTGCGATTTTCTTCAAGCATCCAATCGGCCTCCAGCCCTTTCCTAGATTGCGCAAGCAGCTATCAAAACAATAGCTGCTTGAGGGGCCATTCAAGCGATTCACAAGCTGCAAACGCCCGGTTGACAGCCGACAGGCTCTTTACCGGATGTTTACGCGGCTCTTTCCCACACGACATCCGGGCGCAGGGGCTTAAAGTGATAATTCCTGAGCGCTGGCGCCAGATCCCGCCAGCCGTGCCGGTCACGGCACCCCTCCATAACAAGAATGCTGCATTGAAGAGCGGCAGGCAACCAGGACATCGGATGAACCCGACCATTGAGACGCCACCTCCCGGCCCGGAAACCCCTGCGCGCAAACGCCTGAGCCGCCGCGCCAAACTGCTGGGTGGCCTGATTGCCTTGCTGGCCCTGGCCGGTACCGGCTGGCTGGCCTGGCAGCTGACCCGCCCCGCGACTGAAACAGCCAGCGGCCCCGGCGCGCCTGGCGGCGCGGCACGGCGCGGCCCGCCGGCCACCACGGTGGGTGTGGCCACGGCCGAGCAAACCAGCATCCCCATCCTGCTGGACGCGCTGGGCACCGTCACGCCGCAGGCCACGGTGCGGGTCAAGCCGCAGGTCTCAGGCGTGATGCAGAAGGTCTTGTTCAAGGAAGGCCAGATGGTCAAGGCCGGTGAACTGCTGGCCACCATAGACCCGCGCCAGTTTGAGCTGGCGCTGCAACAAGCCAGCGGCCAGCGCCAGCGCGACGAAGCGCAACTGGACAGCGCGCGTGTCACGCTGCAGCGCTTTCGCACCCTTTTGAGCCAGGACTCGATCGCCCGCCAGGAGGTGGACTCTCAGGCCGCGCTGGTCAAGCAGCTCGAAGGCACGGTGGTGATCGACAAGGCCAATGAAGGCACGGCCCGGCTGAATCTGGGCTACACCCGTGTGGTGGCGCCGGTCAGCGGCCGTGTGGGCTTGCGCACGGTGGACGTGGGCAATGTGGTGAGCACCAGCGATGCCAACGGCATTGCGCTGATCACCCAGGTCACACCAATTGATGTGGTGTTTTCCATCCCGCAGGACCAGGTCAGCGAGGTGCAGCAGGCCGCCGCCAGCGGCGCGGCGATGAAAGTGACCGCGCTGGACCGCACCCGTGCGGCCACCCTCGACACCGGTGTGTTTGCCTCACTGGACAACCAGGTGGACACCACCACCGGCACGGTCAAGGCCAAGGCGCGTTTTGCCAACAGCAAACTGGCGCTGTTCCCGAACCAGTTTGTCAATGTGCAGTTGCTGGTGCGCACGATTGAAAACGCCGTCGTGGTGCCGGTCACGGCGGTGCGCCTGGGCAGCACCGGCGACTATGTGTATGTGCTCAATGCGGCCGAGCGCACGGTCAGCCTGCGGCCGGTCAAGCGCGGCCCGGCGACGGTGGACAAAATAGTGATTGCCTCCGGCCTGCAGGCCGGTGAACGGGTCATCACCGAAGGCGCCGACCGGCTCAAGGACGGCGCACGTGTGGTGCTGCCCGGCGATGCGCCCGGTGCAGGCCGGGCCGGTGGCCGCAGGCCGCAGGGCGCGGCATCGGGCCCGCGCGCCGACAACCCGGCACCAGGCACTGCACCAGCACCCACGCCCCAGCCGACAGAGTCTGCTCCTGCGGCACGGGCTGCTGCTGGCCCGGCGCCGGCCAGCCCGCCGGTGGCGCTGGCCCCGCCTTCAGCGCCCGCGCCCGCCAGCACAGGCGCGCCGCCCACGGCCGAGCAGCGCAAGCGTTTTCTGGAACAGGTCAAGGACGACCCGGAAGCATTGGCGCGCCGCACCGGCCTGCTCGCAGCGATAGACCGGGGGGATGCCGCCGCGCTGGCGCGCTGGCAGCAAATCATGGAACGCCGGCGCCAGGCCAGCCCGGCGCCTGCACAGTGACGGCACCCACGCGCCTGCCTGCATGAGCCCGTCCAGTCCCTTCATCCTGCGGCCGGTCGCCACCGCCTTGCTGATGGTGGCCATTGTGCTGGCCGGCCTGGTCGGCTTCAAATTTTTGCCGCTGTCGGCCCTGCCGCAGGTCGATTACCCGACCATCCAGGTCCAGACCCTGTACCCCGGCGCCAGCCCCGAGGTCATGGCGCAAACCGTGACCGCGCCGCTGGAGCGCCAGTTTGGCCAGATGGCGGGCCTGCAGCGCCTGAGCTCCACCAGCGCAGCCGGTGTCTCCATCGTCACGCTGCAATTTGGCCTGGGCCTGGCACTCGATGTGGCCGAGCAACAGGTGCAGGCCGCGATCAACGCTGGCGGCTCGCTGCTGCCGGCTGACCTGCCGGCGCCGCCGGTGTATGCCAAGGTGAACCCGGCCGACGCGCCGGTGCTGACACTGGCCATCACCTCCGACAGCCTGCCGCTGACCGAGGTGCAGAACATCGTCAACACGCGTCTCGCGCTGAAGATCAGCCAGGTCAGCGGCGTCGGCCTGGTCTCGCTGAGCGGCGGCCAGCGGCCGGCCGTGCGCATCCAGGCCGACACGCGGGCCCTGGCCTCTTACGGCCTGGGGCTGGACTCGCTGCGCACTGCCATCAGCGCGGCCAATGCGAACGCCGCCAAGGGCAGCATTGACGGGCCGACCCGTTCCTATTCGATCAACTCCAACGACCAGTTGCTGGCCGCCGCCGAGTACCAGAACCTGATCATTGCCTTTCGCAACGGCGCTGCCGTGCGTGTCAAGGACGTGGCGCAGGTGGTGGACAGCGCAGAAAACATCAAGCTCGGTGCCTGGAGTGGCTTGAAGCCGGCCATCATTTTGAATGTGCAGCGCCAGCCCGGCGCCAATGTGATTGCCACGGTGGACGCCATCAAGGCGCGCCTGCCCGAGCTGCAGGCCGGCCTGCCGAGCGCGCTGCAGGTTGACATCCTGAGCGACCGCACCACCGGCATACGTGCTTCGGTCCTGCATGTGGAGATCGAGCTGCTGCTGGCCGTGGTCATGGTGGTGCTGGTGATTTTTGCGTTTCTGCGCAATATCCGCGCCACCGTGATCGCCAGCCTGGCGGTGCCGATTTCGCTGATAGGCACTTGCGGCGCCATGTATTTGCTCGGCTACAGCCTGAACAACCTGAGCCTGATGGCGCTGACGATCGCCACCGGTTTTGTGGTCGATGACGCGATTGTGATGCTGGAAAACATCTCGCGTTACATCGAAAAAGGCGAAGCGCCCATGGCCGCCGCGCTCAAGGGCGCGCAGCAGATCGGCTTCACCATCATTTCGCTGACGGTGTCGCTGATTGCGGTGTTGATCCCGCTGCTGTTCATGGGGGATGTGGTCGGGCGCCTGTTCCGCGAATTTGCGGTCACGCTGGCCATCACCATCCTGATATCGGCGGTGGTGTCTCTCACGCTGGTGCCGATGATGTCCGCAAGATGGCTCAAGCACGATCCCGAAACCGACAGCAGCCCGACGAGTGCGAAGTTGCAGAAATTTTTTGCCGGCGTGATCACGCGTTACGACAGCTGGCTCAGCTGGGTGCTCAGGCACCAGGGCGCGACCCTGCTGGTCGCGCTGGCCACGCTGGTGCTGACCGTGCTGCTGTATGTGTTGATTCCCAAGGGTTTGTTTCCGACGCAGGACACCGGCCAGTTGCAGGCCCGGATAGAAACCGCGCAATCGGTGTCTTATGCACGCATGGCCGAGCTGCAACAGGCGGCCGCCCGGGCGATTCTGGAAGACCCGGATGTCGCCACGCTGAGCTCTTTCATCGGCGTCGATGCCGCCAACAACACCATGCTGCACACCGGTCGCATGCTGATCAACCTCAAAGGCAGCCGCAGCAGCTCACAGCAGGACACCATGGACCGGTTGCAGCGCCGCGCCGCCACGGTGGCCGGTGTCACCATGTATTTGCAGCCGACGCAGGATTTGACGATTGATGCCGAGACCGGACCGACCCAGTTCCGGGTGTCGCTCGAAGGCGCAGACAACGCAGTGGTCACGCTGTGGGCCAACAAGCTGGCGCAGCGCATGCAGCAACTGCCCGCGCTGCGCAATATTGCGTCGGACGCCGGCGCGCAGGGCAGCTCGGCCTACATCCAGGTGGACCGCGACACGGCCTCGCGTGTGGGCGTCACCACCTCGGCGATTGACGATGCCTTGTACAGCGCTTTTGGCCAGCGTATTGTCTCTACGATTTTTACCGAGACCAACCAGTACCGCGTGATTCTGGAAGCCATGCCGGACCAGCTGACCACGGCGGCAGCGCTGGGCAACCTGCCGCTGCGCACCGGCTCGGGCATGACCACGCCGCTGGCCAGCGTGGCCAGCATCACCGAGCGGCCGGCGCCGCTGCAGATCACGCGCGTGGCCCAGTACCCGGCGACCACCCTGGGTTTTGATGCCGCACCCGGTGCATCGCTGGGCCAGGCGGTCAGCGAGATCAAGGCCGCGGCCAAAGACATTGCCCTGCCGGCCAGCGTCACCCTGACCTTTCTGGGTGCCGCCGGCGCCTACCAGACCTCGCTGTCCAGCCAGCTCTGGCTGATTCTGGCGGCGGTGATCTGCGTCTACATCGTGCTCGGTGTGTTGTATGAAAGTTATGTGCACCCGCTGACCATTCTGTCCACCCTGCCCTCGGCCGGCGTGGGCGCGCTGCTGATGCTGATGCTCAGCGGCTCCGACCTCGGGGTCATCGGCATCATTGGCATCATCTTGCTGATCGGCATTGTGAAGAAAAACGCCATCATGATGATCGACTTTGCGATTGACGCAGAACGCAACGAAGGCAAGTCACCGCAGGAAGCCATCCACCAGGCCGCGTTGCTGCGCTTCCGCCCCATCCTGATGACCACCCTGGCGGCGCTGTTTGCCGCGGTGCCGCTGATGCTCGGCTGGGGCGAAGGCGCAGAGCTGCGCCGGCCGCTGGGCCTGTCGATTTTTGGCGGCCTGATTGTCAGCCAGGTGCTCACGCTGTTCACGACGCCGGTGATTTATCTGGCGTTTGACAGGATGGGACAGAGGTTCAAGCGGAGGGCTTCGGTGTGAACCCGAGCCCTCCCAGGTTTGTCATCCCGGACTTGATCCGGGATCCATCTTCGCTTCCTCTTTGCCTTGAGGTGTGCCAACAAGCCGGGGGTTGCCCGGCGGCAAGTAACTTTCTTTTGCGTCGCCAAAAGAAAGTCACCAAAGAAAAGGCGACCCGACTGTCCGGGTCCCTTCGCTTCGCTACGGGCAACCTGCGCTGCTCGATTCCGGCGGGGGGCGTCAGAACTCGCTTCGCTCAAACAACTGCCGCCCTTGACACCGCCTCCATCTGCGCTGCTCGGCCCGGCCAAACGGGCTTTGGGAGAGAAGCCGGATTCGGGGAGGCGGGGACGCGCAAAGCGCGGCCCCGCCGGAGCCCGATTGCGTACCCGTGCCCGCGCTCGATCCCGGCTCTTACACCCGTCGGGCTGGGCCGAGGAGCGCAGGCAAAAGCGGATCAGGGCTCGCGATTGTCTGAGCCGAAGGCGAGTTCGAGCGAGACCCCGCTTTTACCGAGCACCGCAGGTTGCCTGGAGCGAAGCGGAAGGTCCCAGACCATCGGGTCGCCTTTCTTTTGGGTACTTTTCTTTGGCGACGCAAAGAAAAGTGCCTCGCCCGCCGGGGCGAGACCCGGCTTGCTGGCGAACCACAAACCAAGGATTAAAGAGAATTTCCCAACCGCAGCAGCGAAGGCAAGGAGATGAACCTCTCCGAACCTTTCGTCCGCCGCCGGGTAGCCACAGTCCTGCTGACCATAGGCCTGGCCCTGGCCGGCATAGGCGCTTTTTTTGTGTTGCCGGTCTCGCCGCTGCCGCAGGTGGACTTTCCGACCATTTCCGTCAGTGCCTCGCTGCCCGGCGCCAGCCCTTCCACCATGGCCAGCAGTGTGGCGACGCCGCTGGAGCGGCGCCTGGGCACGATTGCCGGTGTCAATGAAATGACCTCGAACAGCGGCGCGGGCTCCACCCGCATCAGCCTGCAGTTTGACCTGAACCGCAAGATTGATGCCGCTGCGCGCGAGGTGCAGGCGGCCATCAATGCATCACGCGCCGACCTGCCGGCCACGCTGCGCAGCAACCCGACCTACCGCAAGGCGAACCCGGCCGCCGCACCGGTGATCATTCTCGCGCTGACCTCCAAAACCCGCTCGCCCGGCCAGATCTACGACGAGGTGTCCAACCTGGTGCAGCAAAAAATTGCCCAGGTTCCCGGTGTCGGCGATGTCGAGCTCGGCGGCGGTTCGCTGCCTGCGGTGCGCGTCGAGCTGCTGCCCTTTGCCCTGAACCGTTACGGCGTCAGCATGGAAGATGTGCGGGCGGCGCTGCAGGCTTCCAACGCGAACCGGCCCAAGGGGGCGATTGAAGGCAATGGCCACCGGCTGCAGATTTATTCGGGCGCCAACAGCGCCGGCGGCGGGCGCAAGGCGTCCGACTACCGGGATCTGGTGGTGGCTTGGCGCAACAGCGCCGCCATCCGCCTCAGCGATGTGGCCGAGGTGGTGGACGGGGTGGAAAACACCAACACCCTGGGCCTGTTCAACGGTGAGCCGGCGGTGATTGTGCTGGTCACGCGCCAGCCCGATGCGAATGTGATTGCCACCGTGGACGGTGTGCGCGCCCTGCTGCCGGAGCTGCAGGCGCAGCTGCCGCAGGACGTGGTGCTGCAGGTGGCCTCGGACCGGACCAACTCGATACGTGCCTCGCTCAAGGAGGTTGAAATCACGCTGCTGATATCGATTGCGCTGGTGGTGCTGGTCGTCAGTGCTTTTTTGCGCAGCGCGCGCGCGACGCTGATTCCCGCCGTGGCCACCGTGGTGTCGCTGCTGGGTACCTTTGGTGTGATGTACCTGCTGGGCTTTTCGCTGAACAACCTGAGCCTGATGGCCCTGACCGTGGCCACCGGTTTTGTGGTCGACGATGCGATTGTGGTGCTGGAAAACACCAGCCGGCACATCGAGGCCGGCATGGACCGTTTCAAGGCTGCGCTGCTGGGCGCGCGCGAAGTCGGTTTTACCGTGCTCTCCATCAGCCTGTCGCTGGTGGCGGTGTTTATCCCGCTGCTGTTCATGGGCGGGCAGACCGGCCGGCTGTTTCGCGAGTTTGCGGTCACGCTGTCGGCTGCGGTGCTGATTTCACTGGTGATCTCGCTGACCACCACGCCCATGATGTGTGCCTGGCTGCTCAAGCCGCACAGCGGCCACAAGCCGCAGGGGCGTATCGGCCATTGGCTGGAGCGCAGCTTCAAAGGGGTACAGCGCGGCTATGAACACAGCCTGGACTGGGCGCTGGGCAGCAAGGCGCTGGTGATGCTGGTCCTGCTGGCCGTGATTGGCCTGAATGTTTACCTGTTTGTGAAAATACCGAAAGGTTATTTCCCGCAGCAGGACACCGGCCAGATCAGCGGCGGCATACGCGCCGACCGCAGCATTTCGTTTCAGGCGCTGCAAGGCAAACTCAAGGCGCTGGTGGACATCATCAGGAACGACCCGGCGGTGGACACGGTGGTCGGGTTTACCGGCGGCGCGCGTGCCGGGGGTGGCTTCATGTTCATCAACCTCAAGCCGGTCGGCCAGCGCACCGAGGCCGGCCAGGCGGTGATCGCGCGCCTGCGGCCGCAGCTGGCACAGATCACCGGTGTCACGCTGTTTCTGAACCCGGTGCAGGACTTGCGCGGCGGTGGGCGGGCCAGCAACTCCACCTACCAGTACACCCTCAAAAGTGACTCGACTGCCGACCTGAAAATCTGGGCGGTGCGGCTGGCCGAACAGATGAAGCTGCAGCCGGCGCTGACCGATGTCGATACCGATCAGCAGGAAAACGGCGTGGAGACCATGGTCACGGTGGACAAGGACAGTGCGGCGCGCCTGGGCATCAGCTCGCGCGATGTGGACAACGCGCTGTACAACGGCTTCGGCCAGCGCCAGGTGGCCACCATTTATGCCGACCTGAACCAGTACAAGGTTGTCATGGAAGTGGCGCCGCGTTTTATCCGCAGCCCCGAATCGCTCAAAGACATTTATGTGCCGGCGCGCGGCGGCAGCGGCAGCACGCTGGCAGCGGCAGCCCCCGGCGCGGCCGGCAGCGTGGCCAACCCCGGCCTGCGCGACCCGTCCAGCGGCCAGGCGGTCAGCGCCGCAGCCACCACCATGGTGCCACTGGCCAGCATTGCGAGCTTCAGCGAGAACCCGACCGCCGCTTCCGTCAGCCACGAAGACGGTGAGCTCTCCACCACCGTGTCCTTCAACCTGGCCGAAGGTGTGCCGCTGAGCGACGCCCAGGCGGCCGTCAAACAGGCCGAAGCCGAGATTCGCCTGCCCGCCAATGTACGCGGCAGTTTTGCCGGCACCGCGCTGAGTGCGCAGCAATCCCAGAACGAGCAGCCGCTGCTGATTCTTGCGGCGCTGGTGGTGATCTACATCGTGCTCGGCATCCTGTACGAAAGCCTGGTGCACCCGATCACCGTGTTGTCCACCCTGCCCTCGGCCGGCGTGGGCGCGGTGCTGGCGCTGCTGATGTTCAAGATGGATTTTTCCATCATCGCGCTGATAGGCGTCTTTTTGCTGATAGGCATCGTCAAGAAAAACGCCATCCTGATCATTGACTTTGCGATTGAGGCCGAGCGCTCGCGTGGCCTGTCTGCGGTGGAAGCCGTGCGCGAGGCCTGCCTGCTGCGCTTCAGGCCGATTTTGATGACCACGCTGGCGGCCATACTGGGTGCGCTGCCGCTGGCCATTGGTTTTGGCGAAGGCGCAGAGTTGCGCCGGCCGCTGGGCATCTCCATCATTGGCGGGCTGATCGCCAGCCAGTTGCTGACGCTGCTGACCACGCCGGTGGTGTATGTGCTGATGGACAAGCTGCGGCGGCGCGGCGCCACAGAGCGCCAGCTGGGCCGCCATACCGACGACTCCCCTGCGCCACCCCCGGGTGTGCCGCTGCAACTGCAATGAGGCCCGCCATGCGACCCAGACTGTCCCCTTCCCTGATGGCCGTCACCCCCCTTATGCTGACCGTGTTTCTCGCCGGCTGCGCTGTGGGCCCCGACTACCAGCGCCCCACAACACCCGAGCTCAGCAGTTTCAAGCAGGCCCAGGGCTGGGTAGTGGCGGCCCCCGCCGACGCGCTGGAGCGTGGCCCCTGGTGGCAACTTTTTGGCGACCCGCTGCTGGACCAGCTGGCAGCGCGTGTAGAGGTGTCCAACCAGAACGTCGCCGCCGCCGTCGCGGCCTATGCGCAGGCGCGCGCGCTGGTGCGCGAGCAACGCGCCTCGCTGTTTCCTTCCGTCGCGCTGGACGGCGGCGCCTCGCGCTCGCGCAGCAGCGGCAACACCAGCACCGGGGCCAGCGGCCGCGTCGGCAACAACTATCAGCTCAGCATAGGCGGCAGCTGGGAGCCCGATGTCTGGGGCCGCCTCGGGCGTGCGGTGGACGGTGCGTCGGCGGGAGCGCAGGCCAGCGCGGCCGACCTGGCGTCGGCCAGACTTTCGGCCCAGGGCGAGCTCGCTGCCAATTACTTTTCACTGCGCCAGACCGATGCGCAAAAAGCGCTGCTCGAAAGCACGCTGGAAGGCTTCCAGCGCGCCCTGGAGATCACACAAAACCGCTACACCGCAGGCGTGGTCGCCAAAACGGATGTGCTGCAGGCGCAAACCCAGCTCGCCAATGCCAGGGCTGACAACGCCGGACTGGTGCGCCAGCGCGCCCAGCTGGAACACGCGATCGCCGTGCTGGTGGGCGAAGCGCCAGGCAACTTCTCGCTGCCGCCGGTGGCCTGGAAACCGGCCGTCCCCGACATCCCAGTAGGCCTGCCGTCGACCCTGTTGCAGCGCCGGCCCGACATCGCCGCCGCCGAGCGCCGCGTGGCGGCGGCCAATGAGCAGATCGGCATGGCCAAAAGCGCCTGGTACCCCAGCCTCTCGCTGAGCGCGTCGGCGGGCACAAGCGCCAGCCGCGTGGCCGACCTGTTTTCCGCACCCAGCCTGCTCTGGTCGCTGGGCCTGTCGGCAGCGCAGCTGCTGTTTGACGCGGGTGCCACCAGCGCCCGCGTCGATGGCGCCAGCGCATCACACGAACAGGCGGTGGCACGTTACCGTCAAACCGTGCTGGTGGCTTTTGCCGATGTGGAAGACCAGCTGGCCGCCACCCGTGTGTTGCTGGTCCAGCAGGAGTTGCGCCGCCAGGCCTCGGAAGCCGCGGACCAGGTCGAGCAGCAGGTGCTGAACCGCTACCGTGCCGGCCAGATCGGCTTTACCGAGGTCATCACCGCCCAGGCCACAGCGCTGAGTGCCCGCCGCGCCCTGGTGCAGGCCATGGCGGACCGCCAGACCACGGCGGTGGCCTTGATCCAGTCGCTCGGTGGGGGTTGGCAGGCGGTGGAGTAAGTTTGCTGCCTGGCAATTCATGCTGTGAAGTGCGCCAGCAAGCCGGGGGTTGCCCGGCGGCAAGTAACTTTCTTTTGCGTCGCCAAAAGAAAGTCACCAAAGAAAAGTAACTCGCCCGCCGGGGCGAGACCCGGCTTGCTGGCAAACCATTGAGCAGGAGTCATCGAGTACGTCCCCGGATCAGATCCGGGATGCCAGGCAGAGGCAGCTCAGGAAGCCTTGACCGCAGCCACCAGCCTCTCGGCACAGGCCAGCGCCTGCCCCGCATCGCGCGCCTCGACCATCACCCGCAGCAGCGGCTCGGTGCCGCTGGCCCGTATCAACAGGCGGCCGTGGTCGCCAAGCTCCGCCTCGACAGCTTGGGTCTCAGAAGCCAGCAGCGCACTGCCGGCCCAGTCCTGCCCCGGCTGCAGGCGCACATTGATCAGCGTCTGCGGAAACAGCGTGACGTCGGCCAGCAACCAGGCCAGCGTCTTGCCGCTGCGCACGCAGGCCTGGAGCACCTGCAGCGCGCTGATCAGGCCGTCGCCGGTTGTGTGTTTGTCCAGTGCCAGCAAATGCCCGGAGCCTTCGCCGCCCAGCAGCCAGCCGCGTTTTTCCAGCTCCTCCAGCACATAACGGTCGCCCACCCTGGCCCGGACAAACTCCACGCCTCTGGCCCGGAGCGCCACTTCGACGGCCATATTGGTCATCAGGGTGCCGACGGCGCCCGGCACTTTTTCGCCGCGCGCCAGGCGTTCTGCCACCATCAGGTACAACACTTCGTCGCCGTTGAACAAGCGACCCTGGGCATCCACCAGCTGCAGGCGGTCGGCATCGCCGTCCAGCGCCACGCCATAATGCGCGCCGTAAGCCTTGACGGCCTTGATCAGGGCTTGCGGATGGGTTGCACCGACTTCATGGTTGATGTTGAGGCCGTCGGGCGAGCAGCCGATGGCGATGACTTCGGCACCCAGTTCATGAAACACCTCAGGGGCGATGTGATAGGCCGCACCGTGCGCGGCATCGACCACAATCTTCATGCCCTTGAGCGTCAGGTCATGGGCAAAAGTGCTTTTGCAGAACTCGATGTAGCGGCCGGCCGCATCAGCCAGCCGGCGCGACCTGCCGAGATTTGGCGAGTCGGCCCAGACCGGCGCCTGCCCGAGTTCGGCTTCGACTTCCACTTCCCAGGCGTCCGGCAGCTTGGCACCCTGGGCGCTGAAAAATTTGATGCCGTTGTCGGCAAAGGCATTGTGGCTGGCGCTGATCACCACCCCCAGGCTGGCGCGCTGGGTGCGCGTGAGGTAGGCCACACCGGGTGTGGGCAGCGGGCCGAGCAGCACCACGTCCACCCCGGCGGAATTAAAACCCGACTCAAGCGCGCTCTCCAGCATATAGCCCGATATCCGGGTGTCCTTGCCGATCAGCACCGTCGGACGCGCCTCGGTCTTCTTCAGCACCCGGCCCACCGCATGGGCCAGGCGCAGCACAAAATCCGGCGTGATCGGCGCCTGCCCCACCGTGCCGCGAATGCCGTCGGTGCCGAAGTATTGTCTGGTCATTGTTGTCCCTTGAACGAAGCGATTGTTATGTTTTGCCCACCGCAGGCAGCGATTTTAAGTGGGGCACGGGCTTCAGCATGGCAAAGACAGCGCTGCAGCCCAGACCTTCAGCGCTTGAACTGTTTGCCTGACATCGTGCACGCGCACAATGCGCGCACCGCGGTCCACGGCCAGCACGGCGGCCGTGACGCTGGGCACCATGCGGTCCACGATGTCGAGTTGCGCCACGCTGGCCAGCGATGCCGCGCTGACCGCAGCCAGCGAGGACTTGCGCGACCAGCCGGCCAGCAGCGGATACCCGGCTGCCAGCAACTCGCGCTGGCGTGCGAGCAATGCAAAATTCTGCGCCACCGTTTTGCCAAAACCAATGCCGGGGTCGAGCACGATGCGATCGGCCTGCACACCCAGCGCTTGCAGATCACCGGCCCGCTGCACCAGAAAAGACAACACTTGCGGCAACACGTCACCGGCCATGGGTTCGAGCTGCATGGTTTGCGGCTCACGGTGCATGTGCATCAGGCAAACACCACAGGCCGGGTGAGCTGCCACCACGGCCGCAGCACCGGGCAGGCGCAGCGCCCAGATGTCGTTGATGATGTCGGCGCCCAGGTCCAGCACGGCTTGCATGATCTCCGGTTTGCAGGTGTCGACCGAGACTGGCACACCGAGCCGCACCGCATGGCGCACCACCGGCAACACACGTGCCAGCTCTTCCTCCAGCGGCACCGGCGGCGCACCGGGGCGGCTGGACTCGCCGCCTATGTCGAGGATGTCGGCACCGTCCTTGAGAAGCTGCTCGCAATGCGCCAGCGCAGCACGCTGGCCGCTGCCAGGGGCGTAAAACTTGCCACCATCGGAAAACGAGTCGGGCGTGACATTGACGATGCCCATCACACGCGGCTGGTCCAGGCTGATTTGAAAACGCGAGGTTTGCCAGATCATCAAGTTCTCCTGCGGGCAAAGAAAAACCGGGGACTGGCCCCGGTTGTCATGTTCGTGCTGAGCTTCAAGCCACGGTTGGCGCGGGGTCGGTATTGACCGCCGGTGTGCCGCCGCTGGGACCGCCGCCACCCACCGAGGGGTTGCGCGGTGTCCAGTCCTTGGGCGGACGCGGCTCGCGGCCGGCAATGATGTCGTCGAGCTGGTCGCCGTCTATGGTTTCCCACTCAAGCAGGGCTTTGGCCATGGCGTGAATTTTTTCCTGGTTCTCTTCGATCAGCTTGCGCGCCTCGGCATATTGCTGGTCGATGATGCGGCGTACTTCGTTGTCCACCTTTTGCATGGTGGATTCACTGACGTTGTTGGTCTTGGTGACCGAACGGCCCAGAAAAACCTCGCCTTCGTTTTCGGCGTACACCATGGGGCCCAGCGCATCGGTCATGCCGTAACGCGTGACCATGTCCCTGGCCAGTGCCGTGGCGCGCTCGAAGTCGTTGCTCGCGCCGGTGGTCATCTGGTTCATGAAGACTTCTTCGGCAATGCGGCCGCCAAACAACATGCTGATCTGGCTGAGCATGTATTCGCGGTCATAGCTGTAGCGGTCCTGGGCCGGCAGGCTCATGGTCACGCCAAGGGCGCGGCCGCGCGGAATGATGGTCACCTTGTGCACCGGGTCGCACTTGGGCAGCATCTTGCCGAGCAGCGCATGGCCGGACTCGTGATACGCCGTGTTGCGGCGTTCCGACTCGGGCATGACCATGCTCTTGCGCTCGGGGCCCATGAGGATTTTGTCCTTGGCTTTTTCGAAGTCCTGCATTTCCACGGTGCGTGCATTGCGGCGTGCAGCCATCAGCGCGGCTTCGTTGCACAGGTTGGCCAGATCGGCACCCGACATGCCAGGTGTGCCGCGTGCAATCACGCTGGCATTGACATCCTGGCCGAGCGGCACCTTGCGCATGTGCACATTGAGGATCTGCTCGCGGCCGCGGATATCGGGCAGCGTCACATACACCTGGCGGTCAAAACGGCCGGGGCGCAGCAGGGCCGAGTCCAGAATGTCCGGGCGGTTGGTGGCAGCCACCACAATCACGCCCACATTGGTTTCAAAGCCGTCCATCTCGACCAGCATCTGGTTCAGGGTCTGCTCGCGCTCGTCGTTGCCGCCGCCCAGCCCGGCGCCACGCTGGCGGCCGACGGCGTCAATCTCGTCGATGAAGATGATGCAGGGTGCGTTTTTCTTGGCGTTGTCAAACATGTCACGCACGCGGGCTGCGCCCACGCCGACAAACATTTCGACAAAATCAGAACCGGAGATCGAGAAGAAAGGCACCTTGGCTTCACCGGCAATGCCTTTGGCGAGCAGGGTTTTACCGGTGCCCGGAGGGCCCACCAAAAGCAAACCGCGCGGAATACGGCCGCCCAGTTTCTGGAATTTTTGCGGGTCCTTGAGGAAATCGACCACTTCCTTGACTTCTTCCTTGGCCTCGTCGCAACCGGCCACATCGGCAAAGGTTACGGGATTGGTCGATTCGTCGAGCATGCGGGCCTTGGATTTTCCGAAGCTGAAAGCCCCGCCCTTGCCGCCACCCTGCATTTGCCGCATGAAATAAATCCAGACACCAATCAGCAGCAGCATCGGGCCCCAGCTGACCAGCAGGGTCATGAGCAGCGAACCTTCTTCACGCGGCTTGACGTCAAACTTGACGTCGTTGGCAATCAGGTCACCGACCAGGCCACGGTCCAGATAGGTCGCAGTGGTGCGGATTTTGCGGTCGTCGGTGGTGGTGGCAATGATCTCGGTGCCGCCCTGGCCTTCGGCGATGGTCGCGGACTTGATGCGTTTGCCACGCACTTCTTCCAGAAACTCGGAGTATCCAAGGTAGTTGCTACCAGCGCCGCCGCGTGTATCAAATTGCTTGAAAACGGTGAACAGCACCATGGCGATCACCAGCCAGATTGCAATTTTGGAAAACCACTGATTGTTCAAGGATGACTCCGTTGGGGGAACAAAACGCACATGCGCCTGATTTTAGGCGTTTCAAGGGCAAAAACCGTCTGTGCGTCCCGGGACATCCCTTGGTTTGCAGCGGGATTGCGGTATTTGTTGCGTTTCAGCAAGCCAGGGCACCGGCTAGCCGGGGTTTTTCAGACCCATGCCGACCAGAAAGGTTTCTGACGACTCTGAACGCGACGCTTTTGGCTTGAAAGGTTTGACCACCTTGAAGGTCTCCTTGAACAGCTTGACCAGCGGGCTGTAGGCCCCGCCGTGAAACAGCTTGACGACCAGCGCACCCTCGGGTTTGAGGTGTTGCAGCGAAAAATCCACCGCCAGTTCGACCAGGTGCGCAATACGCGCAGCATCGGCCGACTCGATGCCGGACAGATTGGGCGCCATGTCGGAAATCACCACATCCACCTTGGTAAACCCTTGCTCGGCGGCCAGGGTTTGCTCCAGAATCTGCAGCACCTCGGGCTCGCGGAAATCGCCCTGGATAAACACCACCCCCTCGACCGGCGTCATGGGCAGAATGTCCAGCGCCACAATGCGGCCATTGAGCGCGCCGGCGGCGGCGCCCGCCGGTGACAACTTGCGCCGCGCATACTGGCTCCAGGCGCCCGGCACGCTGCCCAGGTCCACCACACAGTCGCCGGGGCGGATCAGCCCAAAGGTGTCGTCAATTTCCTTGAGTTTGTAGGCCGCCCTGGCCCTGTAACCCTCACGCTGGGCCAGCTTGACATAGGTATCGTTGACGTGGTCGTTCAGCCACGCTTTATTGACCTTTTTGCTTTGGGTTTTTACTTTCATGCGCCTATTGTCCTCTCACCGATAATCGGGGCATGGCTCAAATACTACTTACCCCCGCCCAACGCAAAGACCACCGCGCCGAGGCCCACCACCTGGACCCGGTCGTCATGGTCGGCTCGGACGGCCTGACCGACGCCGTCAAAAAGGAAATCGACGCCGCCCTCAATGCCCATGGCCTGATCAAGGTGCGTGTCCAGTCGGACGACCGCCCCGGCCGCGAAGCCATGTTCCAGTCCCTGGCCGGCGATCTGGGCGCCGCGCCCATCCAGCACATTGGCAAGCTGCTGGTGCTCTGGCGGCCCATGCCCGAGAAAGTCAAAAAGGTCAACGAGGACCGCATGCCGGGACCGCGCGATGTGAAAGTGCTGAAAAACAGCAGCCGTTACGGCCAGCGGCCTGAGGTCAAAACCCTGCGCGTGCTCGGCAACCAGCGCCTGACGCCGGGCGGCAGCGTCAAACGCGCCAAAAAGCCGCGGCTGCAAAGCCTGAAAAAACGCTCGCAGGACTGAACACCGATGGCGGCCGCGTGCCGGATATCTGGCGCGTTTTGTGCTCCTTGCCCCTTTAGATCGGGTGCCACCGCCCACAGCTGATTGCCATGACCTCACAAAACCCGCTGCTCGACTTCTCCGACCTTCCGCTGTTTGACCGCATCGAGCCCGGCCATGTGGGCCCCGCCGTCGATGTGCTGCTGGGCCAGGCCGAACAAGCCCTGGAGCGCGTCACGGCACCCGAATTTCCGGCGCGCTGGACCGATATTGCCGGTGTGCTGGACATCGCCACCGAGAAGTTGAGCCGGGCCTGGGGCGCGGTCAGCCACCTCAACAGCGTGGCCGACAGCCCCGAACTGCGCGCCGCCTACAACGCTGCCCTGCCGCGCGTGACCGAGTTCTGGACCCGCCTCGGTGCTGACGAGCGGCTGTATGCCAAATACAAGGCCATCAGCACCGACAGCCTGAATACCGAGCAGCGCCAGGCGCACAAAAACGCGATTCGCAACTTTGTGCTGTCAGGCGCCGAACTGACGGGCGCAGCGAAAGAGCGGTTTGCCGCCATTCAGGAGCGGCAAGCCGAACTGAGCCAGAAATTCAGCGAAAACGCGCTCGACGCCACCGACGCCTTCGCCTATTACGCCAGCGAAGACGAACTGGCCGGCCTGCCCGCCGATGTGCTGGAAAGCGCGCGCGCCCAGGCTGAGGCTGACGGCAAGGCCGGCTACAAGCTCACGCTGAAAATGCCAAGCTACCTGCCGGTCATGCAGTTTGCCGACAGCTCCGCCCTGCGCGAAACCCTGTACCGAGCCTACAGTACCCGTGCCAGCGACCAGGCACCAAGCGAGTTCAGCCGTTTTGACAACAGCGCCGTGATGCAGGAAATCCTGGCCCTGCGGCTGGAAGAGGCGCAGTTGCTCGGTTACCGCAACTTCGGCGAGGTCTCGGTGGTCGCCAAAATGGCCGACTCGCCGGACCAGGTCATCAGCTTCCTGCGGGATCTCGGCCAGCGCGCCCGGCCTTATGGCCTGAAAGACGTGGCCGACCTGCGCACCTTTGCCGCAGAAAAATTGGGCCTGAAAGACCCGCAGCCCTGGGACTACGCCTGGATCGGCGAAAAGCTCAAGGAGGCGCGTTACGCCTTCAGCGAGCAGGAGGTCAAGCAGTACTTCACCGCGCCCAAGGTGCTGGCCGGCCTGTTCAAGATTGTGGAAACCCTGTTTGAAGTGGCCATCCGCCCAGACAGCGCCCCGGTGTGGAACGCCGGCGTCGAGTTTTACCGCATTGAACGCGACGGGCAGCTGGTCGGGCAGTTTTACCTGGACCGGCCGGCGCGCACCGGCAAACGCGGCGGCGCCTGGATGGACGATGTGCGCGCGCGCTGGCTGCGCCCCGACACCGGCCAGCTGCAAACCCCGATCGCGCACCTGGTCTGCAATTTTGCCGACGGCGTGGGCGGCAAACCGGCCCTGCTGACACACGACGACGTGACCACGCTGTTCCACGAGTTTGGCCACGGCCTGCACCACATGCTCACGCGTGTCAACGAACGCGATGTCTCGGGCATCAGCGGCGTCGAGTGGGACGCGGTCGAGCTGCCCAGCCAGTTCATGGAAAACTTCTGCTGGGAGTGGGACGTGCTCAAACACATGACCGCCCATGTGGACAGCGGTGAACCGTTGCCGCGCCCGCTGTTTGACAAGATGCTGGCCGCCAAAAACTTCCAGAGCGGCATGCAGACACTGCGCCAGATCGAGTTTTCGCTGTTTGACATGTTGCTGCACACCAGCTGGCGGCCGGGCGAGGACCTGATGTCGCTGCTCGACGGAGTGCGCCAGGACTACGCCGTCATCACCCCGCCGCCCTACAGCCGCACCGCGCATACATTCAGTCACATTTTTTCGGGTGGCTACGCCGCCGGTTATTACAGCTACAAATGGGCAGAAGTCCTCTCGGCGGACGCTTACGCAGCCTTTGAGGAAAGCGCCCAGTCCGACACGGCAGCAGGTATAAACACCGATGCCGACGCGGGGCCCGGCCCCGTTAGTCTGGAAACAGGCAGAAAATACCGCCAGGCCATCCTGGAAGCTGGCGGCAGCCGACCCGCGATGGAATCGTTCAAGGCCTTCCGGGGCCGCGAGCCTTCCATCGACGCCCTGCTGCGGCACCAGGGCATGGCGTGACACATCGCATACGGAGCAAGGCATGACATTGAGCGTTATTCAGCAACAGATCAAAGCCCTCACGCTGGGCCTGCTGGTCGCGGCCGCCGGCAGTTTTTCCACGGCAGTGCCAGCCCAGCAGCAGGTTTACCGCATCGTCGGTCCGGACGGCAAGGTGACATTTTCCGACCAGCCACCGCCCGCCGCCAGCAAAGCCAGAGTCACGTCCACAGCGGCCGACGGCGCCGGGGCTGCTGCCGCAGCGTCCCTGCCTTTTGAGCTGCGCAAGGTAGCCGGCCAGTACCCTGTCACGCTGTACACCGGTGACAACTGCGCTCCGTGCGCCTCGGCCCGCGCCATGCTGGGCACACGCGGCATTCCCTTCAGCGAAAAAACCGTGACCACCAGCGAAGACTCGCAGGCGCTGAAACGGCTCAGCGGCGAAAACATATTGCCTTTCCTGACGATTGGCAGCCAGCAGCTCAAGGGTTTTTCGGATGCGGAATGGACGCAGTTTCTCGATGCCGCCGGTTACCCGAAGTCCTCGCTGCTGCCGGCCAGCTACCGCCAGCTGGCCGCCACGCCACTGGTCACCGTGAATACCCCTGCTGCTCCGGCGGCGGCGGACGCTGCTGCGGCCAAGCCTGCGGCGCCGGTGGCCAACACCCTGCCTGCCGCACCGGCACCGAGCAATCCCTCAGGCATCCGGTTTTAATTTGGCCAGATGGCGCAGCGCAGGCCCGGCAGGCGTCAAAACACCAGGGTCTTCACCCCGTCGGCCGTGCCCAGCAGGCAGACATGCGCCCTTTGCCGCGCGAACACGCCCACCGTCACCACCCCGGGCCACTGGTTGACTTCGGACTCGAAGGCCAGCGGGTCGGCAATGCTCAGCCCGGTCACATCGAGAATGTGCTGGCCGTTGTCGGTCACCAGCGGCAGGCCACCCTTGATGCGCAGGCTCGCCACACCACCCAGTGCCGCAAACTGGCGCTGGATGCGCCGCGCAGCCATGGGAATCACCTCAACCGGCAAGGCAAAGTTGCCGAGGGTGTGCACCAGCTTGGATTCGTCGGCGATACAGACAAACTTGCGCGACTGCGCCGCGACAATCTTTTCGCGCGTCAGGGCCGCACCGCCGCCCTTGATCATGAAACCCGCATGGTCGATCTCATCGGCGCCGTCGATGTACACCGCCAGTTCTTCCACGTCTGCGGCGTCAAACACCTGGATGCCCAGCGCCTGCAGGCGTTCGGTTGAGGCCACCGAACTCGAGACCGCGCCGGCAATCGTGTGTTTGACGCCTGCCAGCGCGTCTATGAACTTGTTCACGGTGGAGCCGGTGCCGACACCGACAATGGCGCCGGCTTCCACATAATGGAGCGCGGCCTGGCCGACCAGGGTCTTGAGTTCGTCTTGTGTCATGGTGCCGGGGGCCTTTGCTGTGCGGGTTTGCGACAATGGGGGTTGCCCCCAAGAACAACACAAATTATCCAATGTCCCTGCTGCCCTACGCCCTTGCCCGCCCCTTTTTATTTGGACTCGACCCCGAGACCGCCCATGAACTGACGCTGGCCGCCCTGGCGCGCACCCAGCGCACGCCGCTGGCCCTGGCGTATTGCGCCAGCCGGGTGGAAGACCCGGTGGAACTGGCCGGCCTGAAGTTTGCCAACCGCGTGGGCCTGGCCGCCGGCCTGGACAAAAATGCGCACTGCATAGACGGCCTGGCCGGGATGGGTTTTGGTTTTATCGAGGTCGGCACCGTCACGCCCCAGCCACAGGAGGGCAACCCGAAACCCCGCATGTTCCGGCTCCCCGAAGCCCAGGCGCTGATCAACCGGCTGGGACTGAACAACGACGGACTGGACGCTTTTGTCGCGAATGTACAGAAGTCTGCCTTCCGCCAGCAAAAGCTCAAGCACCCGCTGTTGCTGGGTCTGAACATCGGAAAAAATGCGACCACACCGATGGAACGTGCCACCGACGACTACCTGGCCTGCCTGGACGGCGTCTACCCCCACGCCGACTACGTGACCATCAACATCTCAAGTCCCAACACCAAAAATCTTCGGACCTTGCAGGCGGATGAGGCGCTGGACGCACTCCT
The DNA here is from genome assembly GCA_943370435.1 of Kapaibacterium sp. (SeqCode). GTDB lineage: Bacteria > Pseudomonadota > Gammaproteobacteria > Burkholderiales > Burkholderiaceae_C > Polaromonas. The sequence goes on from CALRQX020000018.1 coordinate 25,365, forward strand.
GAGCGCCATGGCGCTGCGGCGCGAGACGCTGGCGCAAAAATACGCCCGTCGAGTGCCTTTTTTCGTCAAGATTGCGCCGGATCTCGACCAGGGGCAGGTTGAAGTCATCGCCCGAACGCTGCAGCGCTACGCCGAGGCTGACTCACGCGGCAGCGGCCTGGGCTGGGGCCTGGTGGCCACCAATACCACCGTCAGCCGTGAAGCAGTAACCGGTTTGCCGCATGCAGCAGAAACCGGCGGCCTCTCCGGTGCGCCAGTGTTTGAAGCCAGCAACCGGGTCATCCGCCAATTGCGTACAAGCCTGGGGCGCGGCTTTCCCATCATTGGGGTGGGCGGCATCCTCAGCGCTGAAGATGCTGTCAAAAAGATTGACGCTGGGGCGGACGTGGTTCAAATCTACACCGGCCTGATCTACAAGGGCCCGAGCCTGGTCCGGCAGGCGGCATTGGCCATCAAGCGCAGCCACGCCACCCGTTAAAGCACCTCGCGCCCTCAGAGCGCCTCAAACAAAACGTCCTGGGCGCCTTCCCACAACACCTTGTTTCCAAGCGTGCGCAAATGCTCGCGCCCTTGCACGATAGTCAAAAAGTGGTTGCCGGCAAGTGTGCCCATCTTGCTGGCGAAGCTGCATGCACCGTAAGCCAGGATGATCTCGGTTTCGCTGTAGCCACCCGGATAGAAAAGAATATCGCCCGCTGACGGATGGCTGGTGTGGTTTTCAAAGCCCACACCGAGCTGGAAGTCACCCAGCGGGACCCAGCAGCCTTCACCGCTCCAGCGCACATGAATCAACTGTTGCCGGTAAGGCAGCAATTGGGCAAAGGCGGCCACCGTCAGCGGCGCATCGGGATGCGTCTCGGCGACAAAGTGAAGTCCGCCAGCAGTGATCCGGATCATTTTTTTCATGCCATGGCCATGTCGGTTTTGCGTTGAGCCCATCCGGTCATCCGGCGCTCGACGAGTGACGATGCGGCATACAGCACCACGCCCATGCCCGCCAGCAAGAAAAGACCGGCAAACACAAGAGGGACGTCAAAGTTGCCGCTGGCAATCATCATGACCGTCCCGATGCCCTTGTTGGCCGCCACCGTTTCACTGAGCACCGTCCCGACAAAGGCCAGGGTGATGGCAATCTTGAGCGATGCAAACAGGTAAGGCAATGCACGCGGCAAACCTACATTCCACAAAATGTCGCGCTTGCGTGCGCCCAGGACCCGCAACACATCCTCCAGTTCGGGCTCGGTGCTGGCAAGACCGGTCGCGACGTTGACTACGACCGGAAAAATACTGATGACCATGGAAGTCAAAATGGCAGGCACGGTGCCCGATCCAAACCACACCACAAACAGCGGAACCACCGCCACTTTGGGAATGCTGGAGAAGCCAACGAGCAGCGGATAGGCGACGTCGTAAGCCAGCCTTGAGGACCCGATCACGACACCGATGGCAATGCCCGCGAGCACCCCCATCGCAAAACCCGCAAGCGTGGTGTAAAGCGTCTGAACCGTGTGCGGCCAGAGCAGCGGCATTTTCTCGATTAAAACGCGGGCGATCTGGCTCGGACGCGGCAAGATGAGATCGGAAACTCCGGTGGCAAGACAGGCAAGCTCCCAGAGTACAAAAAAGGCGATCAGGGTCAGGGCAGAAAGCAGCCGCTGCCGCATCTGGGGTGACACGGCGCTCATGCCGATACCGCCTGCAACTCGGCCACGGCATCGCCGTCGCGGCGGGCTGCAGCAATGCGCATGCGCAGTTGCTGCACCAGGGCAGCAAATTCAGCCGAATAGCTGCTTTCCAGCGTGCGCGGCCTGTCGAACGGCACCGCACGCGTCTCCAGAATGCGTCCAGGGCGTGAACTCATCACGCAAATGCGGTTGGCCAGGTATGCAGACTCTCGCAGGTCATGGGTCACCAACAACACGGTCGGCTTTTTGGCCATCCAGAGGGCCTGCATGATGTCCCAGAGCTCCTCCCTCGTGAACTGGTCAAGGGCCCCAAAGGGTTCGTCCAGCAACAACAGTTCCGGGTCATGCACCAGCGCCCGGCACAGCGACGCCCGCTGCAACATGCCGCCTGAGAGCTGCCACGGACGTTTGTCACCAAACCCCGTCAACCCCACCTGCGCCAGCAGCGCCTCAGCCCGTTCCGCATATTCACCGCGTTTTTTGCGCGCATAGTCCTGGCGAAACGGTTCCACAATTTTCAGCGGGATCATGACGTTTTCCCGAATGGTCAGCCACGGCAACATGGTCGGGTTCTGGAAAGCCAGACCAATGCGCAGGCGCGGCACGGCAGATGCATGGCTTCCACCCGCGCTTCGGGGAGCAATCGAGCCGACCTCCCGCCCTCCTGCAATCACCGCACCCGCACTTGGCTTGAGCAGGCCAGCAACCAATTTCAGGATGGTTGACTTGCCGCAACCGCTGGGGCCGACCAGCGCCACAAAGTCGCCCTCATCAATTCCCAGCGTAGTGTGATCCAGCGCCACTGTGCCGCCGCCGTAGCGCAGCATGACATCGGACAGTTGGATGAATGAATTACCCATGGCGGCTTTCAAAAAATGGATGCTGCTGGTTTGAGTCCAGCCTGATCGGTGTCGGCCATGCGAACGATCGCAGCGATCGGACCACCTCCGGCAGGCCCCTGGTGCTCAGCCCCGCCCGATACATACAACTCGCAATGCCCGACGACCGATGCAAGCACACCGCCGACAACGGCACGGGCATGCCTCGTCGCGTGAATGTCCGAGTCGTTGAGCATGGTGTGACGCGCCTGCCGTACCATCCCGCTGGGACTGGCTTCGGCCTTGGCCAGCAGGCTGACCACGCGCTCTGGCAGCGCCCCGGAATCATCATCAGGGTCCAGACCAAAAGTCTCGATCAACAGCCTGCGGATACTCACGGCGTCAATCGCATCTTTCATCACGGTGTGTGCGATGCGCAGCGTCGAACGGCTGGTCATGGCCTCTCCCAGCACGATGACCACGTTGCCTTCCAGTTCGATCCCCGCAGACACCGAGGCGAGTGACGAGTAAAGACCCCAGTCAGACAGAACGACTGAATCGTCCACCTGCGCGCGCCTGATTTCGCCCAGCGCCACGGCCACGCCCAGAGCCGACGCACCGCGCGAATAGGCCATGGACTCGTAACTGTCGCGCGTCACGGGCGTCGTACCGCGCGACAGCGCAGCGTTGACCTTGCCAGCGGTGAGCAGTGGGCACTTGACCTGCACAAAATGAACGTCACCGGCATCAACAATTCCGGCATCACGCATTGCCTCAAGGGTGGCCTGCGCGGTTGCATCCACCTGCGCAGCACGCCCCAGTTCTTCAGGCAAAAAATCGCGGGTTTTGGCAATGCCGACCACCAGCCGCTTGGAAGTGGCCGGGGCGGTGTCACCAGCGGGTAGCCAGCGGCGCGCGAAGACCGTGAAATGCGGCGACAAAACGCCCTCTGTACCGCCCGACATCACCAGCGCAACGCGGCTGTGCACTTGTGCAGGCGTACACGCCAGCGCAGGCGCCAGCAGGTTGCACCAGGAGGCGCTTGCATACTCGCGGGTGAAGTCGTTGACGCAGCCATTGCCCTCGGTTTTTCCCATGACAGCCACGACTTCGGCGGGCACAATCTCGCCTGCATCGATGAGGGCTTGAACGCCCGAGAGATCGCCCGGACTCGTGCAGGGAACGCGCCACACATCCACCTTCTGATGCCACTGCGCGCTCATGTATCACCCTTCTGGGTCTCGGCTGCCGGCAGCGCGTTTACCGGAACGCCTGGCGGAGTCTGAAGGATCGCGCTGCTGTAATGCTCGGTATTGCGCGGCTTCGGTGTTGGCATTTTCTGGTCGCTCTTGACGGATCGGCCCCAGCCCGCTGCATCTGCCACCAGCTTGCCGTCACGCATCACAAACCGACCGCGCACCAGGGTATGCAGCGGATAGCCCTGTACCGCACGGCCATGCCAGGGTGAGATTTTGCTGATGCTTTGCAAGCGATTCTGTGACAGCACGCCTGCGCGCTGCATGTCCACCAGTGCGATGTCCGCATGGGCACCCGGCGCGATCACGCCTTTGGTGCCGTAAAGGCCCCAGGCCTTCGCCGGCGCTACTGCGCTCCAGCGCACATAGTCCATCAGGCTGGCGCGATGGCTGTTGATTTCGGTCAGCATCAGCGGCATCTGCGTTTCAACACCCGGGAACCCGCAATCGCAGTCCCAGATGCTTTCCCGCATTTTCTCGTCCGGCGCATGCGGCGCATGATCGGTGGCGATCATGTCAATGGTACCGTCCATCAGCGCGTCCCAGAGAGGCTGGTTGTGGCGCGCCTCGCGAATGGGCGGATTCAGGCGCATGATGCCACCCAGCTTGAGCATGTGACTGGTGTTGAGCAGCAGGTATTGCGGGCAGGTTTCGGCCGTCACATCCACCCCGCGCCGCTTGGCATCCCGCAGCAGGTACAAGGAATCGGCCGCACTGTGATGAGCGATATGCACACGCGCACCGGTCCACTCAGCCAGCGTCAGCACCCGTCCAATCGCTTCAATTTCCGCCACTGCGGGGCGAGCCGCCAGATGAGCCAGGGCATCGATGCGACCGGACAACTGCATGTGCTGCTGCCGACGGGCCATGATGGAGGAGTTTTCTGCGTGTACCACCGTGCGGATGCCCAGCGGGGCGAGTTTTTCAAATCCTTCAAGCAAGGCGCCATCTGTCGGTGCCGGCAGATTACCGAAGGTATTGCCAACAAAAGCCTTGAAACTCGTGACACCTCCCTCAAGCAGCTCTTCCAGGTGATCAACCGTGTCGTCGCCGAGCAGCCCGTGAATACCGAAATCCACACAGGATGACTCTGCCGCTTTCTGCTTGAGACGCAAGGCCTCCAGCGTCGCTGTCGGAGGGTTGGTATTCGGCATCTCGAAAACCGTGGTCACACCGCCACAGGCCGCTGCGGCTGAACCGGTCTTCCAGGTTTCCTTGTGCGGATAACCGGGGTCACGAAAATGGACATGGCTGTCTATGGCGCCAGGTAGCAGAAACAGGCCGTCCGCCCGCATTTCTTCCCGCGCCGCAGGCATCAGGTCGTCATGGCCGACAGCGACAATGCGCTCACCCGCAATAGCGACTGAGGCTTCGATGATCTGGTCGGCGGAAACCACTCGGGCACCACGGATCACCAGATCCACTTCTTTCGTGGCAGTTCCTTTCACAGTACAGCCCATCCACCGTCCACCGGCAAATCAACACCGGTGATCTGGCGGGATACATTGCTGGCCAGAAAAAGGCAGGCATTGGCGACGTCCACATCCGTCGATACACGCCGCAATGCGTAATCGGCGGCATGCCGCGTCATGGCTTCTTCAAGTGTGATGCCAAGTTTTACCGCCATATTGGCGCAGACTTTTTCGCGAAAACGCGGGCCATCAACCATCCCCGGCGCAACACAGTTGACGTTGATACCAAAAGGACCGGCCTCCAGGGCAAAACTTTTGGTGATGCCTCGCAGCCCCCACTTGGAGGCCGAGTAAGCCATGCGACCCGAACGACCGCGCATGCCAAAAGTGCCCCCCACATTGACTACCTTGCCGCTTTTGCGTGCAACCATCCCCGGCAGCACCGCATGCATGGTGTTGAAACACCCCGCCATGTTGAGCCGGACGATGTCGTCGAATTCCTCGGCCGTCGTCTCCCACCCCGTCTTGCCGATGGGCCCGGAGCCACCTGCCACATTGACCAGCACATCGATACGGCCGAAGGCACGCATGGCCTCGGACGCCAATGCTTCGGTTTCGATCGGGCGGGTCATGTCGCAAGACACCACCATTGCCTGGACACCCAGGGCGCGGGCTTCAGCCGCAACCGGCTCGATGGCGGCGATATCACGTCCGGCCAGCACCAGCGTTGCGCCCTCGCTGGCGAACGCCAGTGTGACGGCGCGACCCATGCCTTTGGCTGGCCCGGTGATCACCGTCACCTTGTCTTTGAGTTGGAGATCCATGGGTTCCTGTCTTTCTGCGGCGGCTTCAGAATTTCGAAAGGCGCTCGCCGCGTGCCGGCAGAAAGCTGCGGTTGAACACTTCTGAAGGCGTAGGGCTGCGGGGCAACTGGTTGGCCTCCACCACTATTGCGATGGCTTTCTTCAGGCGCTCGTCATCCACATCACCGAGTCCGATGCGGGCAATCTCGGGGTGGCTCATGTCGTTGCGAATCGTGGCCTGCAGTTTCTCCTTCTCCACTTCGCGCTTGAGCAGCGGCTCACGCTTCATCGCGTAGTCCACGCCCGCGTCGGGATTTGCAGCCACTTCCTTGATTGCGCGGTTGAGCGCCTTCACAAAGCCTTGCACCGCCTTGGGGTTGTCATTGACAAAAGCCTTTGAGAAGAACACGGCGTTGGAGTACAAGTCCATACCGGAATCGCCATAGCGGATGAAACGCAGGTCTTTGGCCGGATCCAGACCCATGGCCTTGGCGCTGAAGGTAACGGTAGTGACATAACCAAACGCCGCATCGACCTGCCCGCGCCACAGCATTTGTTCGCGCAGGTTGGGTGCCATGTTGGTCACGGTGACTTTGCTGGCGTCAATTTTTGCAATCTTGGCAAACGCCGGAAACAACTTCAACGCAGCATCGTTGGCTGGACCACCGATGGTTTTCCCTTCAAGATCCTTGGGGGTCTTGATCGGGCTGTCCTGCTTGACCACCAAGGTGAAGGGCGGCGTGTTGTAGAGCATGTAGACAGCGACAGGTGCATCGCCAGGTCGCTTGGAAGCCAGATCAATCAACGCATTGAGGTCACCAAAACCCGCCTGGTAGGCACCAGACGCCACCTTGGGGACGGACGCAGCCGATCCTTCACCCTGGTCGAATTCGACATCGAGGCCCTCATCCTTGAAGTAGCCTTTGTCCTGCGCCAGAAAAAACCACGCTTGAGCACCTTCATACTTCCAGTTCAGAACCATCTTGATTTTGGTCTGCGCCGAAACTGCAGCTGGCAAAAGAGCTGCACACAGGGTGAGCAGCGCAACGCAACGGGATAATTTCATGGGATCTCCTTGAAGTGGTTAATGAAAGAGTGGCGTGGCGGAAGTGATTGGCACAGGCCCTGCCATCTGGACGCCGCGCTGGACGGCGGCCAGCCTGGAGACCTGCAACAAAGCACCAACAGATGGCCAAGGTGGTCGTTTCATCTCAGGCCTTTCTGGTGGTTGAAGTCCGGCGCTTGCGCGGCAAACCGGGACGTTTGAGCGCTGGCAACAGCGCTGCGGCGGTGGATACAAACCCATGCAGCTGCTGCACGATGAAATGGATGGCCTTGCTGACATAAGCTGGCGAAGGGGTGCTGCAGGCGTCGGACAGCAACACACAGTCGTAACCCAGAAAGCCGGCATCCTGCAAGGTTGAAAAAACGCAGCGGTCGGTGTTTACACCTGCGAACAACAGTGTGGTGATGCCCTGCCCGCGCAAGACGCTGTCAAGCTCGTTGTCCCAAAAACCACTCAGACGATGTTTGAACACACTGATGTCTGACGCCGCCACTGCCAGCTCGTCCACAACCTGCGCGCCCCACTCGCCTGGCACGACGGCCAGACCACGGTCTTGCCGCGATCTTTCCGCATAACCCACGCCGTCGGCTGTTCGCTTGCCCTTGAACTGAATCGTGGGGCTCAAATTCAGTCGATCAGGCCGTACGCCCCAGTTCAACCAGACAACCGTACCGCCCGCTGCACGCCATGCGGGCAAAAGCTGCGCAATCGTTTTGATGGGCTTGCGCATCGGCTTGACGCTGATTCCCTTTTGCCCAAACCAGCCCTCGGGGTGACAGAAATCGTTCTGCATGTCGACAATCACCAGCGCGCTGCGCGCGAGATCGATCTCGATGCGTTGCGGTAGTGCATCCACCTGCACCGCAATGGTGCTTCGCGACTGGCGAACCAGGCTGACGCCCTGGGCGCTCAAGCGCCAGGCGTTGTGCAGCGCCGGGCCAAACAAATGGGCGTCACCCAAGTTGGTGCGTGAATTAGCGGTTCGGCGTGTCATGCGATTGACGTTGCACATGCCGTGCCGCAAACGCTCACCTATCTGTACCTTTTTGAGTCCTCTGCGTTGCCGTATCGGCACCAGTTGTGGCATCAATCGTGCGTAAACTCCCAGCCATACCGGATACCCTGCGATGAACCACCTCCGCTTTCTAAACTACGTTGATGAGGTAGCCCGAGCGGGGTCCATAAGGCAAGCTGCAGAAAGGCTGCACATTGCTCCGTCGGCCGTGAACCGGCGCGTCCAGGATCTGGAACACGAACTGGGGACCCCCATCTTCGAGCGCCTGCCCAGGGGGGTGCGACTGACAGCCGCTGGCGAATTATTTGTGGCCTATATCCGCAGCCGCTCGGCACAGCTTGACCAGGTCCGTTCCGAAATTGAGGATTTGCAGGGGTTGCGCCGGGGCAGCGTCAATCTGGTCGCAAGCCAGGCCCTGGCTCCCGCTTTTTTGCCCCGGGCCGTCGCGGATTTCCGCACAACGCATCCACTGGTGTCAGTGCAAGCACGCATTGGTGACCATCTGCAGGCCGTCAAGGCCCTGCGCGACTTCGAGATCGATCTGGCTTTGGTGTTCAATCTCGCACCCGATGCAGGCATTCAGCGCATCGTCGAGTTCGAGCAGAAATTGGTGGCCACCATGCATTGCACGCATCCGCTGGCACAGCAAGCCGAACTGCGCATGCGCGATTGCGTCAACTACCCGATGGTGCTCCCGGTACGCGACATCGGCGGGCGCCAGCTACTGGACCGATTCATGGCGCGAAGCTCCCTGAAGTTGCGGCCTGTGGTCGAGAGCAACAGCTTCGAGTTCCTGAGAGGCTATCTGTATTACGAGCAGGCGATCTCGTTCCAGATCGCCATTGGAGCCGTCACGGATGGTGGGCAGCTCATCAATCGCGAAATCGCTGATCGCGGTTTTCCGGGAGGCCAACTGGTACTGGCCAGCCTGCGCGGCCGGCAGCTACCGGTGATTGCCCACGCCTTTGCCGCCCACCTCACCGCCGCACTCAGCGCCGGATCGGGCCGACCGTGACGCTGCTGCGGGCCACCACGACTCAGCCCGGCAGTGCAGCCAGACGTTTCGCCGCCTCTTGTTTGCCCATTTTCCGCAGCCTGGCGATCGCCGGCAACTGGCTGGCCCTGGGGCGCGTCTTGCCGTCTTCCCACTTGTAGATGGACTGCACAGACACATTCAGGATTTTTGCAACGGCAGTGGCGCTCAGGCCCAGGCGCTTGCGCTGCGCAACCAGGCCTTTGGCGCTGTAGCGCAAACCACTTTTGCCCGCTTGTTCCGGCGTGGCGCTGCTGGCCTGCTTGCCGGACCGGGACAGGCGGGCCAGCTGTTTTTCCAGCGCCAGCACCCGCCTTTTGAGCGCGGCGATATCGCTGCGGTATTGTGTCGATGCTTTTTTCAGCGGCTGGGTTTCGGCGCGCAGGTCCTTGCGCGCGACCCGGGAAATTTCAGCCTTTAAAACGGTGGCGATATTGGGCACTTCAGGTTTCTCCCGGTTGGGTTGAGATGGCTTTTCGGCAGATTGTAGGAGGCACGGGCTGGCGCTACGCCTCAATCGGGCACAAAGCGTTGCTGGAATTTCAACTCATCCTCGGGCAGCTCCAGCGTGACCAGCTGGCCCATTTTGTTGTCGGCCATGCGGCAGGCCGCAAACAGGCTGTATTTGCCCTTGAAGTGAAAGTTATCCAGGTCAATCAGCATATAGGGATGCGGCACAAACACCCGGTGCAAAAAGATGGTGCGGTCGCGGTTGCGCGGCGACGGAAAAAGTTTGTAGTCGTCTGTGGTGATGCTTTGTGCGGTGGCCATGCAGTGTCCGTGGTGGGAGGCGCCCAGGCGCGTTCAATAGTGTGGAGGCAAGTCGTCGCCAGGGCGGCCGACGCTGACACCTCCGGCATCATGAGCCGGCTGGCCCAGCCGGCCGACCTCGCGCATCAGCAGCTCGATTTGCTGCTGCTGGCGGATGACCACCTGGTTCAGTTGTTCCAGCAGGTCTTCACCAAAGCTGGCCTTGATTTCCAGATCGGTCAGGCGCTTGTCGATGTCTTGCGAGGGATACATACCCCTATTGGACACGACTTTAAGCCGCAGACTGGCAGAAATACCTGCCCGGATTCGGCGCTCAGACAACTGGCCCGCCTCCTACACAGGCTTGCGCCCATTTCCGCTGTGCGCCACGCAGCGCTGGCGCCAAGATCAAGCTCCCGATTCAACCACTGGAAAAACCATGAGCATTCTCGGCAAGATTTTCGGCAAAATTTTCCCCTCCTTCAAATCGGCTGAGACCGCCGCACCGTCTGCACCGACCAATGAGGAGGTGTCTGCCGCAGCAGCCGCTGCTGGCGCCGCCAGAGCGGCCAACGCCACGGCCGCTCCTTCAGCCATGGAGCCGGTGGATGTTGAAGCGCTGCTGGACGGCCTGGCCAGCAAGAACCCGCAAAAACTCAACTGGAAAACATCGATTGTTGACCTGATGAAGCTGCTCGATCTCGACAGCAGCCTGGGCGAGCGCAAAGAGCTGGCCAGGGAACTGGGCTACACCGGGGACAGCAACGACAGCGCCGCCATGAACATCTGGCTTCACCGCCAGGTGATGAACAAGCTGGCCGCCAATGGCGGCCAGGTGCCGGCCGATCTCAAGGACTGAACGCGGCAACCAGGGCGGCGGCAGCACGCGCCGCCCGGTTTCAGCCTTTCCGCTCCACCTTCTATTCACCTTCATTTCCTGAAAGCATTTCATGGGCATTCTCTGGACCATATTGATTGGTTTTATTGTTGGCATCGTTGCCAAATTCCTGATGCCGGGGCGTGACCCTGCGGGCTTCATCATCACCGTGCTGATTGGTGTGGTCGGCTCGGTGCTGGCCAGCTACCTGGGTGGCGCACTCGGGCTTTATGCGGTTGGTGAGTCGGCAGGTTTCATTGCGGCCGTGCTGGGCGCCATGCTGTTGCTCTTCATCTACCGCATGGTGACCGGCAAACGCGGCTGATTGTTTAAGACAGAAAAGGACTGCTGCCCATAGCCATCGGGCTTGGGCAGCTATTTTTCTTGTAGCAGGTCGGCGACATGCCGGCCTATGGCCAAAGCGCTGGTCAGGCCTGGCGACTCGATGCCAAAGAGGTTGACCAGGCCCGTCACGCCGTGCTCAGACGGACCCTGGATCAAAAAATCCCTGGCCGACCCGGACGGCGCCTGTATCTTGGGCCGTATACCGGCATAACCGGCCTGCAAAGCACCGTCGGGCAGCGCGGGCCAGTATTTGCGCACCTCGGCGTAAAAAACCTCACCGCGCGCCGGGTCCACGACCAGGTCGTCGGGCGAATCCACCCACTGCACGTCCGGGCCAAACTTGGCCTGCCCGCCCAGATCCAGCGTCAGGTGCACACCGAGGCCAGCCGCCTCGGGCACCGGGTAAATCAGGCGGCTGAAAGGCGAGCGCCCGGCCAGGGTGAAATAGTTGCCCTTGGCGTAATGGCTGGGCGGCACATGCTGCGCCGCCAGGCCGGCAAAACGCCGCGCCAGTGCCTGCGCCAGCAAACCGGCGGCATTGACCACACTGCGCGCCTGCAAGACTGTGCCGTCGTCTGCTACCAAAGTAATAGCGCCTTGCGCGCAACTGGCGGTGGCCAGCGGTGAATTGAGCACCACCATCCCGCCTGCGGCCTCAAGCTCGCCCTGCAGGGCCAGCATCAGCGCGTGGCTGTCCACAATGCCGGTGCTGGGGCTGTGGACGGCGGCCACACATTCAAGTTGCGGCTCCAGCGCCTGCGCCTGTTCGCGCGTCAGCAGCCTGAGATCGAACACACCGTTGGCAACGGCCTTGTCGATGATGGCCTGCAACTGGTCAAGTTGCGAAACCTGCGTGGCCACAATCAGTTTGCCGCAGCGGCTGTGGCCCACACCACGCTGCTCGCAGTAGCTGTAGAGCAGCGCTTTTCCCTCTACACAAAGCCGCGCCTTCAGCGAGCCCTGGGGGTAATAAATTCCGGCATGAATGACCTCGCTATTGCGCGAGCTGGTGCCGGTGCCAATGCCGTCGGCCGCTTCCAGCACCATCACCTCCCTGCCCTGCAGCGCCAGGGCGCGCGCCACCGCCAGCCCGATCACGCCGGCCCCAATCACCACCACATCCACTTCGTCCATTCAGCAGCCCCGCTCAAAACCGTCCAGCACCTGGACCGCGTTCACGCCGAGTGCCTCGGCCGCATAACCGCCTTCCAGCACAAAAACCACCGGCAGGCCGAGCGCGGCCAGGCGCTGGCCCAGGCGCTCAAAGTCGGCGGCGCGCAGGGCAAAGCTGCAGATCGGGTCGTCCGCAAACGTGTCCAGCCCGAGCGAGACCACCAGCGCCTGGGCCTGGTGCTGCGTGATGCGCAGGCAAGCCTGTTCCAGCGCGGCAAACCAGGTGGGGACCGATGCGCCCGCGGCCAGCGGCAGGTTCAGGTTAAAGCCCAGGCCGGCACCCGCACCGGTCTCGTCGGCATGGCCCAGGTAAAACGGGTACTCGGTGCGCGGGTCACCATGCAGGCTGACAAACAACACGTCATCACGCTCATAAAAAATGCTTTGGGTGCCGTTGCCATGGTGGTAGTCCACATCGAGCACGGCCACACGCGCATGACCGGCCTGGCGCAAGGCCTGCGCCGCCACCGCGGCGTTGTTCAGAAAGCAGTAGCCGCCCATGAAGTCAGCGCCGGCATGGTGTCCGGGCGGGCGGCTGCAGCAAAACACCGCGCGCTGGCCTGCAGCGATCAGCCCGGCTGCGCTGGCCGCGGCATCGGCCCCGGCCTTGGCCGCTTCCCAGGTGCCGGCCGACAGCGGCGAGCCGTTGTCCATGGCATACAGGCCGAGCCGCGCGGTGAAGTTCTCGGGCTCCAGGTCACTGCGCAGCGTGCGCACCGGCCAGACCGATGGAAACGGTTGCAAAGCGCCGTTGCCCGGTGCCAGCGCCAGCCAGTCACGCCAGGCGTTTTCAAGAAACGCGAGGTACCGCGCACTGTGCACCTGGGCCAGGATCTCACGGCTGTCGCTGTGCGGCGCGCGCAGTTCATGGCCGCGCTGCAACAGGCGTTCCTTGACCCAGGCGGCCCGTGCCGGGCTTTCGAAACAGGGCACGCGTTCCCCGCGAAAAAATTCGAAGGCCGGGGCATGCAAGGCATGCTGGTCGCTGAACAGGGCAATCATGGCAACGAGGGAGAAGACAATCGGTTCACAACAGGCGTGGATCGGTCAGCAGCAGCTTCTGAAGCAGCGAACGCAAGCTGGTTTTCAGAGGCTCAAAGCCCGGGCTGATGGCCAGCGTGTCCTCGTTCATGTAGAGCTTGCGGTTGATCTCAAGCTGGATGCTGTGGCGCTGGGCCCCAGGGTCGCCGTAACGCCGCACCAGCTCCACCCCCTTGTACGGGTGGTTGTAGGCCACACTGTAGCCCAGGCCACGGAGGTGCTCACACACCAGCCGGCCCAGCGCTGCACTGGAAGTGGTCTCGTCGCGGTTGCCGACCACAAAATCGGCATGTGCCTCGCCCGGAAACTCGGTCGCATGGCTGGAGGCAATCGCCGGCATGGAGTGACAGTTGATGTGGATGCTGTAGCCGTGGCGCGCATGCGCCGCGTTGATCGCGCCGGCCAGCGCCGCGTGGTACGGCTGCCAGCATTGCGCGATACGCGCCTGCGCTTCGGCCACCGAGAGTTTGCGCGCGTAAATCGGTGTGCCGTCGTCGGTGCTGCGCCAGATCAGGCCCTTGCCGAGACGCACCTTCGACAAGACCTTGGGGTCGGTCGCCACCGGTCCTGGCCAGGCACTGTCGAACAGGCTGACATCGACCTCGGTGGTGTCGCGGTTCACGTCGAGGTAGCTGCGCGGAAAAAAAGCCTCCAGCCAGTGCACCCCCATGCCAGGGGCAAAGTCATACAGCTTTTCGACATGGGTGTCTTCTGCGCGGCGCAGCACCGGCATGGCACAGGCGTGGGCAAAATCGGCCGGATAGGCGGTGCCGCTGTGCGGTGAGTCGAGCACCAGCGCCGTGCTGCCCGGCAAGGAACGGAGAAATGGGGTCATGGTCGTGATTGTGGTCCTGTCGGCGCCCTGTGTTGGCACTGTCGGCCAAGGCCACATTGTGGCCGGGGGCGCGGGGGCTGCCGGCCCCGGCGCCCAGGCGCCGGCCGGCCGGCAACCCGGCGCTTGAGCCATGCTGATTATTCGATGCTGATTTTGGCGAACTTCGCAATGCGCTGCATCTTGTCGATTTCCTTTTTGATCTGCGCATCGAACTCGGCTGGTGTGGTGCCGGAGGCAAACAGCCCCTGGGCCGCCAGCTTGGTGCGCACGGCCGGATCCTGCAAGGCCTTGACCACAGCCTGCTGGATGCGGTTCACTGCGGCCGCCGGGGTGCCGGCAGGCGCGACCAGGCCAAACCAGGACGGGTCATTGCTGGAAAACAGCGAGAGTTCCGCATAGGTCGGCGTGTTGGGCAACACGTCCAGGCGTTTGTCCCAGGACACCGCAAGCGCGCGCAGCTTGCCCGACTGGATGAAGGGCAGCGAGGCCGCCACCTGGTCGAAATACACCATCACCTGCCCGCCGACGACGTCGTTCAGAGCCGGGCCCGCACCGCGGTAGGGAATGTGCACCATGAAGGTGTTGGTCGTGCTCTTGAACAGCTCGCCCCACATGTGGCCTATGGTGCCGTTGCCGGGCGAGGCATAGCTGAGCTTGCCGGGGTTGGCCTTGAGGTACTTCACCAGTTCGGCAAAGTTGGCGACCGGCAGGGCGGCGTTGACCACCACCACACCCGGGGCCTTGACGAGCTCGGTCACGGCCACAAAGTCCTTGATCGGGTCATAGGGCAATTTTTTGTAGACGGCGGGATTGACGCCATGGGTGGACAGGGTCGCCACGCCGAGGGTCATGCCATCAGGCGCGGACTTGGCCACTTCGGCCATGCCGATGGAGCCGCCGGCGCCACCCCGGTTCTCGACGATGACGGGCTGGCCCAGCACACGCGCCATGGCCTCGGAAACCACCCGGGCCGTGATGTCGGTGGCGCCGCCAGGAGGGAAAGGCACGACGAGGCGCAGTGGCTTGGTCGATTGGGCCCAACCCATTCCAGGTAGTAATGAAGTTCCTGCGAATGCGATGAGTTGACGTCTTAACATGGGATTCCTTTTCAAAATGAATTTGTGAATCAATTGTGTAGCAGGAGTGGTACCAGTCGCCGTTTTGCTGCGTGAAGTCTTCGACTAAGTTAAGTCTGTAAAGGAATGAATTTCGCATTAAACTGGCGCCATGAACCGCCTGCAGCCGCCGCTTCATTTGCTTCACGCTTTCCTGGCCACCGTGCGCTTCGGCAGCGTCTCGCGTGCCTGCGAATCCCTGCACCTGACACAAAGCGCCGTCAGCAAACAGATCAGTGAACTCGAGCAAATCACCGGCGTGCTGCTGTTCGAACGCATACGCCGGCGGCTGACGCTGACCCCGGCCGGCAAGCGTTACGAGGCCGCGCTGCGGCCGGTGCTGGCGCAGCTCGAAGCGGCCACGCTGGACCTGATCACCAGCGGCGACGGCGGCGGCGCCTTGCACCTGTCGACCCTGCCGACCTTCGGCGCCAAGTGGCTGATTCCGCGCCTGCCCGACTTCCAGCAGCAGCATCCGCAGATCGCCCTGCATTTTGTGCCCTACGCGCAGGGCTATGACTTCCAGCGCGCCGACCTGGACTGCTCCATCCTGTTCGGCAACGGCCACTGGCCGGGCGCCATCGCCGACTACATCACCGGCCGCGAAGTGGTGCTGATCGCGCCGCCCCGGCACGCTGCCTTGCGCCAGGCCAGGGACATCGCCGGCTTCACGCTGCTGCAGCATGTGAGCGTGCCGCACGCCTGGACCCGCTGGTGCCAGGCCCATGGTGTCGAGGGGGTGGACGGCATGATGGGGCCGCAAATCGACCAGTTCCACAGCCTGATACGCGCGGTGATGGCCGGCATGGGTCTGGCGCTGGTGCCGCTCTGCCTGGTCAAGGACGACATCGCGGCCGGCCTGGTGGCAGCGCCGCTGGATGACAGTTACAGCGACGAAATGGGTTATTACCTGTGTTATCCCGAATCGCGCAGCCACCTCAAGCCGCTGACCGGGTTTAGGGACTGGCTGCTCGCCAGTGCCAACCGGCACGCAGCTCCCGGGCAGGCTGTGCCCGGAACCCAAATGCTACCGATTCGATAGCATCTTGCGCATGACAGGAAAGGGCTGTAGCCCGATTTGACCTTGGTACTCAAGGCGATGACGGTATGCGGTCCGGGCCCAACTCGCTGGTGTGCACCAGCTCAAAACGCCCGCCCTCGGATGCTGCGCCATGGGCCCGGTAGTCCCAGCGCTGCAGCTCGCAGCGCAGGGGCTGGCTGGCCGGGTCATGACACAGCAGGTTGACCGAATTGGGTGCCTCGCGCCGCACCCGCGATGACAGTGCGGTGCCGGCCTGCACACACCACATGCGCCTGGCCAGACCAGCCACCCGCAGCGACAGCTCCGACACATAGGGCAAGTGGATATGTCCACCCATCACGATGTCGGCACCGGCATCGGCCCATTCGCGTACCGCCGGCTCCCAGCCGCGCAGGCGGTCGTGTTCGTCCCCGGGCCGGTTGACATACACCGGCTGGTGCACCACCACCACACGCAACTGCGCCGGCCCGGCCAGACGCAGCTGGTCCACCACGCGTTTTATCTGCGCGCTGGAGACTTCGCCGTTTTTATGGCGCCAGCGGCGCGTTGTCTTGACGCCGATCAGGCTGAGCCAGGGGGTGGACAGCACCGGCTCCAGAGCGGGGCCGAAATAACGCAAATAACGCGCATAAGGCTGAAACAGCCGCTGGTACAGGTTGAACAAAGGCACGTCATGGTTGCCCGGCAAGGACAACATCTGCGGGATGGCCAGACGTTCGCAAAAGGCCCTGGCCTCGGCAAATTGCCCGGTCCCGGCGCGCTGCGTGATGTCGCCCGACAGCACCAGTACATCGGGCTGCTGCGCCGCCACCAGCGCTTCCAGCGCCCGCATGACAGGCGCCTGCACCGTGCCGAAGTGCGGGTCGGAAAGCTGCAACAATTTTTTCATGCGACCTCGGCGCGGTCGGCTGGCGCCGGCACCAGCAACATCAGGCGCTCGGCCGCCACTTCAAACACCAGCGGCGTTGGCATCCAGCCGACCTCGCCATCGGTGGCCACCTTGATGCGCCTGCGGCCGCGCGGCAGCACACGCAGGCGGGTGAAGGAAAAACTGTGCACGCTGTCGGCTTCGCCGAGCCGCCCCAGCAGGCCGCGCAGCAGCAGGCCAAACAACGCCAGCGTGCCGATGGGCCGCAGCACGATGCCGGCCAGCTGGCCTTGCTGCACCGCGTTGGCGTCTTTCTCGGCAATACCGGCGCGCGCCAGCTGCAGGTGGTTGTTGCCGACAAACAGCGTGCGGGTGCGCAGCGCGGCCGCCTGGCCGGCCGTTTCGATCTGCAGATCGAGTTGCGCGCGCGCCTGAAACACGCTGGCCAGACCGGCGGCAAAAGCCACCAGACGGCTGCGGCCCCACTGCTGCTTCCAGGCCTCGCGGTCTTCCAGCAGCTGCGGGTACAAACCCAGGCTCGCATTGACCAGAAACAGGCGGCCGTTGACCCTGCCCACCTGCACCGGCCGCATGCTGGCGCGCAGCAGCGCATGGGCCGCAGCCAGCGTGTCCTGCGGTATCGCATGGCCGCGGGCAAAATAATTGAAAGTGCCCTGCGGCAACACACCAAAGGGGCAAGTACTGCCCAGCACCGCGCTGGCCACGGTGTTGATGGTGCCGTCGCCGCCGGCCGCCACCACCACACCGCCACGCGCTTTCGCAAGCGCCACGGCACGGCTGGCCTGGGCCTGCAGCTGGGATGGTTCGGCAACTTCCAGAAATTCGAAATCGCGACCGGATTCGGTGAAGACACCAGTTAGCGCGGCTTTCACGTCGCCTTCGGGGTGGTGGCCCGAGGCCGCATTGATCACAATAAAAAATGGGCCGCTACGGGCGGCGTTTTGCGCCAGGGTATCAACAGTCATGGACCGAGCCTAAGCGCGTGAGCTGCGCCACCGTGTCAGGCAATTGCCCTTATCCGGACGGCGCATGGCTGAAAAGGCCTATTTCATCTGTACCGAACCGGACACATTGACCAGTACCGAGGCCTTGCCGGCCTCCACGGGAACGGGCGAATCCGACATCGCAGCCTTGGCTTCCATGGCCATCATGCGCGGCCGCACCGGTCCCTGGTCGTTGGCATTGATGGACACCTCGCGCAGGCTGTAGCCGGAAAATCCGAAACTTCTGGCGACTTCCGACGCTTTGGCCTTGAAGCGCTCAATCGCCTGGGCCTGGGCATCCCCTTCGACTTTGGCGCGTTGTTCGCGGCTCAGCGCAAAACCGACCTGGGCCAGCGTGAGCGTTTGTATTTTTCCGGCCGCCGCAGTGATGCGGGGGAAGTCACGGCCCTCCAGCACCAGCTCGGTACTGCCCTGCCAGCCGTTGATCTTGCCGTCCTTGCCATAACGCGGGTACAGGCTGAAGTTGCCGGTACGCACATCCATCAGGCCGGGCTGGGCGGTCTTTCTGGCCTCGGCCAGGGCGGCTTCGAGCGCCAGCTTGAGCTGGTTTTGCACCAGCGCGGAGTCGCTGCCGTCGCGCGTGGTGCTCAGCACCATGGACAACAGGTCCTGCTGGACCTCCACCGTGGCGCTGGCCGAGAGCTGGGCGACGTTTTGCGGCTGCGACGGCAGCAGGACAGGCTGCAAGGCCTGCGCGCGCAAACTGGTGGCGCCAGTCGCCGCCAGGAAAACGAAAATCGCCAGGAGTCGGGTTGTTTTATTCACGGGATCACTTTCAGTGGGGGGAAATGGCCAGGAAATTGCGCCTGCGCACGGCCACAAGCGGCATCACCTTAAGCCAAAACCTTGCGCGGGCTTGTCAGCAATGGTCGCCATTTGCTGTCATCCTTCGCTTCTTGTGCTTGATTGGCCTGCATTTGCCTGTTATCCGCTTGCAATTTGGCTGCAACTTCTGTAACAGTGTGTCAAAGTAACCAGAAAAAGACGAATCAGCGGTTTTAGCCTGCAGAATTGGCTCTGTTACAAATTACGATTGCCTTATGACACAAGCTAGCAACACATCCCGTGCCGACAAGATCCTGATTGTTGATGACGATGCCCGCATACGCGACCTGCTGCGCCGTTACCTGACCCAGGAAGGCTTTGAAGTCATCCTGGCCGAAGACAGCAAGGCGCTGAATCGCATCATGATGCGCGACGCGGTGGACCTGATCGTGCTGGACCTGATGATGCCCGGCGAGGACGGCCTGTCGATCTGCCGCCGCCTGCGTGCCGCCAATGACCGCACCCCCATCATCATGCTGACCGCCAAGGGTGAAGACGTGGACCGCATTGTGGGCCTGGAGGTCGGCGCCGACGACTACCTGGCCAAGCCCTTCAACCCGCGCGAGCTGCTGGCCCGCATCCATGCGGTGTTGCGCCGGCGCCCGGCCGTGGAAGTGCCCGGTGCACCTTCGGCCGAGCAGGAAGTGGTCAACTTTGGCCCGTTCAGCTTCGACATGGGCCTGCGCACGCTGCAAAAAAACGGCGAAGAGCTGCCGCTGACCACCGGCGAATTCGCCATGCTCAAAACCCTGGTGCGCCATCCACGTCAACCTTTGTCGCGCGAAAAACTGGCGCAACTGGCGCGCGGCCGCGAGTTTGAGCCCTTTGACCGCAGCCTCGATGTGCAGGTTTCGCGCCTGCGCAAGCTGATTGAGCTGGACGCTGCCGCGCCACGCTACATCCAGACGGTCTGGGGCATTGGTTATGTGTTTGTGCCGGACGGGACCAGCTGACAGGTCTGACTGAAAATACACACCTGAACCCGGGCGGGATCCTGCCGGACCGCCGATTCTTCTGATTTTCAAGACGCCCACGCATGCCCGCCACCCGCGCCGCCCACCTCGAAACCGCCCCTGCCGCGCTGGAAACCGCGCCAGCCCCGCTGGAGATGCGGCCACGCGTCGGCCTGAGCCTGTTCTGGCGCACTTTTCTGTTCCTGTCCGTGCTGCTGGTCGGTTGCATCATTGCCTGGCTGCAGACCTTCAGGGCGCTGGAATTCGAGCCGCGCGCCGTGCAAAGCGCCAAACAACTCGCCTCACTCGTCAACCTGAGCCGCGCGGCGCTCAAGTACTCCGACTCGATCACCCGGGTCTGGCTGATCAAGACACTGGCCGAAGAAGAAGGTGTGCGCATTTCACCGCGCGAACCACGCGACAAGTACGAGCTGTTCGTCAACGACCCCTTCGGCGAACGCATAGGCGAGGAACTCGCCTCGCGCATGGGCAACGGCACGGTGGTGGCCAAATCCGTCAATGGGGTGGCCGGCGTGTGGGTGGGCTTCAACATTGACGGCGACTCCTACTGGCTGCTCACCGACCCCTCGCGCCTGGGGCCGCTGCGCGGCGGCACCTGGCTGATCTGGCTGATCACGGCGGCCATCCTGTCGCTGGTCGGTGCGGCGCTGATCGCCCGGCTGATCAACCGACCGCTCAAGCAGCTGTCGTTTGCGGCCAGCCGCATGCGTGACGGCGACTTTGACGCCAGCCTGCTGGACGAGCAGGTGGCCACCAGCGAAATCCGTGAGGTCAATATCGGTTTTAACCGCATGGCCGAGCAGCTGTCCAAGATCGAGGAAGACCGCGTCATCATGCTGGCCGGCATCTCACACGACCTGCGTACGCCGCTGGCGCGCCTGCGCCTGGAAACCGAAATGAGCGTGGCCGATGCCGAGGCCAGGGCCCACATGGCCGCTGACATCTCGCAGCTGGACGCCATCATCGACAAGTTTCTGGACTACGCCCGCCCCGACCCGCCGCAGCTGGCGCCGCTGTCACTCAATGCCATCATCGACGCGGCGGTTTACGCCGTGGCCGAATACACCGACATGCGCGTCAGTGTCAGCCTGCCGGGTCCGATCACCGTGCTGGCCGACGAGGTGGAGTTGTCGCGGGTGATTGCCAACCTGCTGGAAAACGCCAGGCGTTACGGCAAGACGCCGGAAACCGGCATCGCGATGGTGGACATCGTCGCCAAGGAGCGCGACCAGTGGGTGTTGATCAAGGTGCGTGACCACGGTACGGGTGTTGCGCCGCATGCCCTGGCCAATCTCACCAAACCGTTTTTCCGCGGGGACGCCGCACGCACGGCAGCCACCGGCGCCGGGCTGGGCCTGGCGATTGTCGAAAAAACCATGCACCGCATGGGCGGCGTGTTTGCCCTGGCCAACACCGGCTCAGGCGGGCTGGCGGCGCATATCAAGCTAAGGCGCGGCTAGAAGCCTGCCGTCATCCCGGGCCTGACCCGGGATCCATGCAGCAGCATCCAGCGGCATCGGTTAAGGCAACATGGATTGCGGATCAAGTCCGCAATGACAAACAAAATCAGCCTTTGACCCTTATCCGACGGGCGCAAGCAGCTATTAAAACAATAGCGCCACAGCGCGCGCTTCCATGCTCAGACCCTGACCCACCGGGCCGAGATGTTCGGCGGTCTTGGCTTTGACATTGATGCGCGACACATCCAGCCCCAGGGCATCGGCCAGGCACTGGCGCATGGCCGGGATGTGGCTGGCGAGTTTGGGCGCCTGGGCGATCACGGTGCTGTCGATGTTGCCTATGCGCAGGCCGCGCTCTGCCAGCAAGCGGGCGGTCTCGCGCAGCAGAGCGACCGAGTCTGCCCCTTTGAAACGTACATCGGTGTCCGGGAAATGCCCGCCAATGTCGCCAAGCCCGGCCGCGCCCAGCAGCGCGTCAATGATGGCGTGAATCAGCACATCGGCATCGGAATGACCGAGCAGGCCCGCCGTGTGTGGCACCGTGACACCGCCAATGATGAGCGGACGCCCCGGCACCAGGGCATGGCAGTCCCAGCCCTCACCGATGCGCCAGGAAGGAATCGCGGAAGTCTCAGAGGGGTTCATGGGAAGGGGCTGGATCCGGGTTGGCGGGCTTGGCCGGCTTTCTGGCAGCGGTCGGCTTGCGCGCCGCGGTTTTTTTCCGGCTTTTGATCAGCGCCTCGGCCAGCACAAAGTCTTCGGGCCAGGTCACCTTGAAATTATGCGCGCTGCCGCGCACCAGCCGCGGGCTCAGCCCCAGCGCCTCCATCGCGCTGGCTTCGTCGGTGACGCTGTCGCCGAGGTTTTGCGCCATTTTCAGGGCCTGGGTCAGCGCCCCCAGGCGAAACATCTGCGGGGTCTGCGCCAGCCATTTGCCAGACCGGTCCAGCGTGCTCAGCACGCGGCCATCCTGCCCCTGCTTGAGCGTGTCGGGCAAAGGCTGGGCCAGCAGGCCGCCCACCGGATCACTGTGACAACTGTCGATCAGGCGGTTGATCAGCTCCGGTGTGATCAGGCAACGCGCCGCGTCGTGCACCAGCACCCAGTCATCGGGCGCGGCGCCGCTACCGGCCAGGCGCTCGAGGCCATTGAGCACGCTGGCCGCGCGGCTGGCGCCACCACAGGGCAGCACCTGGTAGCCCGCAGCGGCCTGCGCGCTGAAAAAAAGATCGCCCGGCGCCACCACCACCAGGCAGGACTTGATGCGGTCCACGGCTGCAAAGGCCTGCAGGGTGTGAAACACCATGGGCTGGCCTGCAATCGGCTGGTACTGCTTGGCAAGCAGCTGGCCGGGCCCGCCGGCCGGAGAGCCGGCCACCGCCCTGCTGCCCTGGCCCGCACAGGGAATCAGCGCAAAAAAGCGGGGGAGCAGGGATTTTTCGAACACGGCGGCCATGGCTTCATCATAGATTCTAAAATCGGGTCTGAAAAAGCGGCGCACACCCCACTCCACCCGGTTTGGGGTGTTTGCCTTTGGTCACGCCGATTCCCGCCACATTTTCCGATTGCTTCATGGATTTACCCAAACTGCTGCCCGGCAAACGCTACACCCTGCCACAACCCACCGGTTCTGCCGATGCCTTGTTGCTGGCGCAGCTGGGGCTGAAGGAAAAAGCAGCCGGACGCCTGACCGCCATCGTCACCGCCGATGCGGCCAGCGCCCAACGCCTGCTCGACGAGCTGGTCTTTTTTGCGCCCGCGCTGCGCTGCGCGCTGTTTCCCGACTGGGAAACCCTGCCTTACGACACCTTCTCGCCGCACCAGGACCTGATCAGCGAACGCCTGGCCACGCTGTGGCGCATCAGCCAGCGCGACAAGGACAGCGGCGCCGATGTGGTCATCGTCCCGGCCACCACCGCGCTGTACCGGCTCGCGCCGCCGGCCTTTCTGGCGGGTTACACCTTTCATTTCAAGGTCAAACAAAAACTCGACGAGGCCAAACTCAAAAGCCAGCTGACCCTGGCCGGTTACAGCCACGTCACGCAGGTGGTGGGCCCAGGGGAATACGCGGTGCGCGGCGGTCTGATTGACCTGTTTCCCATGGGTTCTGCCGTGCCTTTTCGGGTCGATCTGTTCGACGACGAGATCGACTCGATACGCACCTTTGACCCGGACAGCCAGCGCAGCCTCTACCCGGTGCCGGAAGTGCGGCTGTTGCCGGGCCGCGAGTTTCCGATGGATGACGCTGCCCGCGCCCGCTTCAGAAACCGCTGGCGCGAGTTGCTGGACGGCGACCCGACCAAAAGCCGCATTTACAAGGACATTGGCAACGGCGTCGCCACCGCCGGCATCGAGTACTACCTGCCGCTGTTTTTTGAAGAAACCGCCACGGTGTTCGACTACCTCGGCAGCGAAGCCAGCGTGGTCTTGCACGGCGACCTGGAACCGGCCTTTCAGCGCTTCTGGCAGGACACCAAAGACCGCTACCGCCTGGTCAAAGACGCGCCAGATCGCCCGGCCCTGCCGCCGGAAGCGCTGTTCCTGAGCACCGAGCAGTTTTACGCGCGTGCCAATACCTATGCACAACTGGCCATACGCCCGGCGATTGAAGACGTCGCCGACAACGCGCACTTCCAGAAACTCGGCGAGATGTCGGTGCTGCGCGGCGCCGAAGACCCGCTGGCACGCCTGAAAGCCCACATCCGCAACACGCCGCAGCGCGTCTTGCTGCTGGCAGAAAGTGACGGCCGGCGTGAAAGCCTGCTGGACTTCCTGCGCGCCAGCAGCCTGAGTCCGCCGGCCTTTGATTCGCTGGAAGATTTCCAGGCCAGTGAGGAAAAACTGGGCATTGCCACGGCGGCCATCAACACCGGTTTCAGCTGGCTCGCAGGCGATATTGACTTTGTCACCGAGACCGAGCTGTTTGCCGCCGGCGCCGTCACGCGGCGGCGCAACAAAAAGCAGGAGCAGGTCAGCGATGTCGAAGCGCTGATCAAGGACCTGTCCGAACTCAATATCGGTGACCCGGTGGTGCACAGCGCACACGGCATTGGCCGCTACAAGGGCCTGATCAACATGGACCTGGGCCAGGGCATCACCGAGTTTTTGCACCTGCAATACGCCGACGACGCCACACTTTATGTGCCGGTGAGCCAGCTGCAGCAGATCAGCCGCTACACCGGCGTCAGCGCCGACGAGGCCCCGCTGCACCGTCTCGGCAGCGGGCAGTGGGAAAAGGCCAAACGCAAGGCGGCCGAGCAGGTGCGCGACTCTGCCGCCGAGCTGCTCAACATCTACGCGCGCCGCGCCGCACGCGAGGGCCATGCATTTCGCTACTCAGCGGACGACTACGAAAGTTTTGCCAACGATTTCGGCTTTGAGGAAACCGCCGACCAGCGCGCGGCCATTCATGCGGTGATCCAGGACATGATCAGCCCGCGTCCCATGGACCGGCTGGTGTGCGGCGACGTGGGTTTTGGCAAAACCGAAGTTGCACTGCGCGCTGCCTTCATTGCCATCACCGGCGGCAAGCAGGTGGCGCTGCTGGCGCCCACCACGCTGCTGGCCGAGCAGCACTACCAGACCCTGGTGGACCGCTTTGCCAAATGGCCGGTCAAGGTGGCCGAAATGAGCCGCTTCCGCTCCGGCAAGGAAATCACCGCCGCGATCAAGGGCATTGCCGACGGCAGCATTGACATCGTGGTGGGCACGCACAAGCTGCTGAGCCAGGACGTGAAATTCCAGCGCCTGGGCCTGCTGATCATCGACGAGGAGCACCGCTTCGGCGTGCGCCACAAGGAAGCCATGAAGGCCATGCGCGCCGAAGTGGATGTGCTGACGCTGACGGCCACGCCGATTCCGCGCACCCTGGGCATGGCGCTCGAAGGCCTGCGCGACCTCAGCGTGATCGCCACCGCACCGCAGCGGCGCCTGGCCATCAAGACCTTTGTGCGCAGCGAAAGCAATGGTGTGATCCGCGAAGCCGTGCTGCGCGAACTCAAGCGCGGCGGCCAGGTTTACTTCCTGCACAACGAGGTCGAGACCATACAGAACCGGCGCGAAAAACTCGAAGCGCTGCTGCCCGAGGCGCGCATCGCGGTGGCGCACGGCCAGATGCCCGAGCGCGAGCTCGAAAAAGTCATGAAGGACTTCATCGCCCAGCGCTACAACCTGTTGCTGTGCTCGACCATCATAGAAACCGGCATCGACGTGCCAACGGCCAACACCATCGTCATGAGCCGTGCCGACAAGTTCGGCCTGGCCCAGTTGCACCAGCTGCGCGGCCGCGTCGGCCGCAGCCACCACCAGGCCTATGCCTACCTGATGGTGCCCGATATCGAGGGCCTGACCAAACAGGCGAGCCAGCGGCTCGAAGCGATCCAGCAGATGGAAGAACTGGGCTCGGGCTTTTACCTGGCCATGCACGACCTGGAAATCCGCGGCACCGGAGAAGTGCTGGGTGAAAATCAGAGCGGCAACATGATGGAAATCGGTTTTCAGCTCTACAACGAGATGCTCAGCGAAGCCGTGGCCTCGCTGAAGGCCGGGCGTGAACCGGACCTGCTGGCGCCGCTCAATGTCAGCACCGAGATCAACCTGCACGCCCCCGCCCTGCTGCCGAGCGACTATTGCGGCGATGTGCACCTGCGCCTGTCCTTCTACAAAAAACTCGCCACGGCAAAAACCACAGACCAGATCGATGCCCTGCTGGAAGAAATTGTGGACCGCTTCGGCAAGTTGCCGCCGCAGGCACAAACCCTGATCGACGTGCACCGCCTGCGCGTGATGGCCAAGCCCTACGGAGTGGTCAAGGTCGATGCGGCGCCGGGCGTGATTCACATCACCTTCAAGAAAGACCCGCCCATCGACTCCATGGCCATCATGCATTTGATCCAGAAAAACAAACACATCAAGCTGGCCGGCAACGACAAGCTGCGCATTGAGCGCGAGCTCAAGGATGCGAAAGACCGGGCGCAGATGGTGCGCGATGTGCTCCGCAGTTTGGGGCAGCCCAGGGCGGTGGAAGTATTGACATAACATCTCCCTGCACAGCTGCTGCCCGGGGATACGCAGGAAAACGGCCTCCAGCCCATCCGGAACGTGCGCAATCAGCTACAAAAACAATAGCAATCAACAAACCATGACACCCACAGAAATTTCCCCCGGCCTGGTCGCCAGCAGCGCCATGCCAGCCCTCAAGCTCAGCGACTTCAGGCTGATCGCCTTCGACATGGACTCGACGCTGATCAACATTGAATGTGTGGATGAAATTGCCGATGCCGCCGGACGCAAGGCCGAGGTGGCGGCCATCACCGAAGCCGCCATGCGCGGCGACATCAGCGACTACAAGGAAAGTCTGCGCCGGCGCGTGGCGCTGCTCAAGGGGGTCAGTGTGGACAGCATGGAAGCGGTTTACCACGAGCGTCTCAAGCTCAACCCGGGCGCCGCCGAGCTGGTGCACGCCTGCAAGGCCGCCGGCATGAAGGTGCTGCTGGTCAGCGGCGGGTTTACCTTTTTCACCGACCGCGTGCGCGATGAACTGGGCATAGATTACACCCGCTCGAATGTGCTGGAAGTCGAGAACGGCCTGCTGACCGGCCGCATGGTGGACCAGCCCTGGGGTGACATCTGCGACGGCGAGGAAAAGAAAAAGATGCTGCTGGAAACCTGCGCCATGCTCGACATTCCTCCCGCTCAGGCCATCGCCATGGGTGACGGCGCCAACGACCTGCCGATGATGGCGATGGCCGGCCTGTCGGTGGCCTACCACGCCAAACCGGCCGTGCGTGCGCAGGCCATGGTGGCCATCAACTCGGGCGGGCTGGACCGGCTGCTGGAAGTGTTGAGTCCGCCAGCCGGCATGGCGGCCCCGCCACCGGCCTGAAGCGGCGCCGGGCTAAAGCAGCTCGGGCTGTAACTGCGCGTCCTGCGTCGGGCTCTTCAGCGGCAGGCGCACCGTGAAACAGGTGCCGGAACCCGCCTGGCCGACCCGGCTGCTGACTTCAATCGTACCGCCGTACAGGTCCACTGCGTTCTTGACAATGGCCAGGCCCAGGCCGGTCCCGGGAATGGTGCCCACATTGCTGGCGCGGTGAAAGGACTCGAACAGGTGGGTGATTTCATCGGCGGGAATGCCTATGCCCTTGTCCGACACTTCCAGCACCAGTTGACTGTCCTCCGCAAAGACACGGCACAGCACAACGCCGCCCTGCGGCGAATACTTGAGGGCGTTGGACAGCAGGTTGCCCAGGATGTGTCTGAGCAGTTTTTCGTCATGCAGCCCCGCCCCGCCGCCAGGCGCAAATTGCAGGCGCAGCTCACACCGGCTGCCAGGCTCCAGCGCGCCCGCCTCCTGCACCAGCTGCTGGCAGAGTTTTTCGAGATCCAGGGGCCGGGGTTCGAACTCCAGCATCTGCGCCTCGGCCTTGCCAATCAGCAGCACGCGGTCCAGCATGCGCGTCATGCGCTGCACACTGGCCGCAATGGTGTCCAGCACTTCCGCCTTCTCGGACGCAGGAAGGCGCTCGCCGTAGTGTTTGAGGATTTCCCCCGACGACAGGATGCTGGCCAGCGGCGTGCGGAACTCGTGACTGGTCATGGCCACAAAACGGCTGCGCAGCCCGTTGAGTTCCTGCTGCCGCACCAGCGCCTCGCGGGTGTCCTGTTCCGATTTCTTGCGCTCGGTGATGTCCAGAAAAGTCCAGATCACCCCTGCCTCCGGATGAAGCGGCCGCAGGCAGTTGCCGCCCGCCTCCACCCAGAACAGCTCGCCGTTGCGCCGCTGAAACTGCTGCTCGCAGGTGTAGCTGCCGGTGGTTCTCAGGGCTTCGCGCGCACGCTGCCCGAAGTTTTCCCACGCGGCGGCATCCGTGTGCAGCCGCAAAGCCGACTGGCCGATCAGCTCCTCGCGCGGGTAGCCCATCATCTCGGCGAACTTGGCGTTGACCCACTCCAGCCTGCGCGACACCGACAGCACAATGCCGACCAGCGCGCTGTTCAGGATGGCTTCACGCTCGGACGAGGTGCGCATCAGCTCGGCTTCCAGCTCCTTGCGCCGGGTGATGTCCGTCATCACCCACACGGTCCCCTGCGTCAGGTCGCGCGGGCTGACGGCCTTGCCGGACAGGGAAATCCAGATGTGTGAACCGGTGTACTGACGGACCTGGATCTCGGTCTCATAGGCCCGGCCCGCCCGGATACAGGCCGCCACCTCGCCGCCTACACGCAGGTAGTCTGCGCGCGACAGATAAAACGGCTCCATCGAGGTCAGCGGCTGGTCGCCTGCGGCAAAAATCTCGAGCATGGCCTGGTTGGCCCAGCGAAAACGTCCGTCCGGCGTGAGGAAGGCGATGCCGACGATGGAGTTGGCCAATATGGTTTCACGCTCCTGCAGCACCGCGCGGTAACGCTCCTGCGACTGGCTCAGGGCTTCCACCATCGCATGGTCGGCCTGGCTGGCGGCCTGGGCCTGTTCCTTCTCGGCCAGCGCCACGTTGATGCGGTCCGCCAGCGCAAACGACAACAGCACCATCTCCAGTGCCGAGCCGATCAGCAGCGCATTGGCGGTCAGCAGGTTGGACGGCACCAGGCCCGTGTTGTGCATCACCAGCGTGGCCACACCCAGCAGCAGCACGGCCCAGGCGGTCAGAAAATAACGCGCACCCGGGTGTTTTTGCCGCACGCTGAACACACCGGCCAGCACCACCACCGTGACGCTGAAAACGGCCAGCACGGTCACCATCCACGACGACACGCTGTAAGGCAGCAGTAAAGCCGCCAGCAAGGCCAGCAACCAGCCGCCCACCAGGGTCAGCATGACGCGGTTCATGCGCGGCATGCGCACCGGAGCCGCCAGAAAGTGGCGCGCAAACAAAATGCCAAACGCGGCTGCAACGGACATGCCTGCAGGCGGTGAGACGCTGTTCCACCAGACCTGCCCGGGCCAGAGAAACTGGGCACCAAAGCCGGTCAGGGCAGCCAGCGAAACCGCCATGCCGCCCACAAAAGCCACATAAATCAGGTAAGCCCGCTCACGCACCGAGCCGTAGAGCAGCAGGTTGTACAAAAACAGGCCTGTGAGCAGGCCAAAATACAGACTCAGCAGCGAATACTCGGCCTGGTCGTGCGCCCACAGCGCCTGCGCCTGCCAGATGCGTACCGGCGCAGACAGCGTGCCCTGCGACTGCACCCGCAGGTACAGCGTGGTCTCCTGGCCGGGCACCAGCGTGAGGGGCAGCACATGGTTGCGGTGCGGTATCACGCGGCTGGCAAAAGGCTGCAGGTCGCCGCCGGTCTGGCGCTCAAAGCCGCCGCGGGGATTGGCCGTGAACAGCGCAAGTTGATCCAGCGCCGGGTAAGCCACCTCGAGCAGCCACTGGCGCGGTGCATCAGGCTGCGCCTGCAGCGTGATGCGCAGCCAGTAGGCCGAAGCCGTCAGGCCAAAATTGGTCGCTGCCCCGCCCTGCGCCACCGGCTTGAAGCCAGCCTGCTGCTGCGGCGCCAGCACATCGTCCAGCGTCCACTGCCCGGACTTGTCCTCCAGCACCATGAAGTTGCGCGACAGCGGGTAGCTGGCCTCCCGGCCCACGGCCAGCTTTCCGCTCTGGGCTTGCGCCAGCGGCAGGGCCAGACCGGCCAGCGCGAGCAGCAGGCAGAACCGGCGCAGGCGCAGAACAGGTAAAAACCGCAAAAAGAATGGCAATGGCATGGGCAGATCACGGGGCGCAAAGGGCGGTTCATTATCCATCGCCGTCAACTTGCACTGGACAAGCCCGGCAGGGCTGGTTACGGTGACAACACCCACCCCTACCTGCAAGGAGAACCCCATGGCCCTCATTCACGCCCAGCCGTTTGATGTCATCAGCATAAAACCCCTGGCGGGCAAGTTAAGCGAGGTCAAGACCCACAGTCTGCTCAAGACCGGGAAATTGCAGTTGATGCGGGTGGTGATGGTGGCCGGCCAGACCATGCCGGAGCACCATGTCGCCGGTGAGATCACGATCCAGTGCCTGGAAGGCAGTGTGCTGATCAGCACACCCGGGCGCTCCTGTGCGCTGGCCGCTGGTCAGCTGATGGCCCTGCCCGCTCACGAGCCGCATGGGCTGAAAGCGCTGGCCGATTCGTCCTTGCTGGTGACCGTGCTGCTCAAGCCCTGAGCATCAAAGAGGAAAACCGCTGCCCGGTCAGGCCAGGTTGCCAGATTTTTAATAGCACCTTGCGCCGACTGGACAAGGGCTACAGGCCGTTTTACCGGTCCATCAGCGGCCACCGGCGGAACTGCCCTCAGAGGACTGGCGTGGCGACCGCTGTTTCGGCAATGCAGTAGGCAAAAAACTGGTCCAGTTCATTGGACTTGTCGAATACCGCGTCGGCACCCAGCGCCAGGCTGCGCTGGCGGATATCGGCCGTGGCGTAATTGGTCAGCACCACCACCTTCTGGTAGGGCTGCCTGTCGCGGCACCCGGCGAGCACGCCCAGGCCGCTGCCCTCCTGCAAAAACATGTCCACCACCGCCAGCTGCCAGTGACCGTCATGCAGCGACAGCCAAAGCGTGGCTTCCGACTCGGTGGCCGCATGGCCTACCACCTTCACAGAGGCAATTTCTTCCAGGGTCTCGATCAGGTTATCGAGAATCGTCTGATTGTCCTCAACGATGTAGGTAATGAGTGCCAAGGTGTATCCAGAAAGTGGGTTGACAGGCCGCGCGCGAGCTTCAGTTCAGAAAGCCCGGCTGCCGCGCCTGGAGGTGTGCCGCCCTGAGCCGCGCGTGTGCGGCATCCAGCGCCTCAAAAGCGGCGTCTATGGCCGCCTGCTGGGGCACCGGGGCGCGCAACAGCATGTCATAGGTCGCCCGTAAAAAATCATAGTCGGCCAGCGCCACCGTGGGCCGCATAAAGGAAGTGATGACCTCTGCCTGCATTTTTCCTCCGGTGAAAAAAGGATGGAGCTGATCGGGAACCTGGACACAAACCGCGCGAAAGGGTCTGTGTTTGTTTTATTGTGGGCATGCCACAGCCCCCGCAACATAGGCCAAGCGAAGTTTCAACTGTGGGAGATGACCTACCTCGCGGCCCCGGCCTGCAAGGCGGGGGAGCTACACGCAGCGAGCGACTGTCGGGGATTCCCCTTCAAGCAGGGGCCGCCGATCTGGCTCTGCCAGTCCGCAGGCGCAGGGGCCTGCCGGTGGCAGTGAGCGACCGTGGGGGCCCTGTCTACTTCTTTTTCTTCAGCATGCCCATGGCGTCACGCTGCTTGTCAATGCGCTCCTGTTTGCGCTTGTCCATTTTCTGCATCACTTTTTTCTCGGTGTAACCGGATTTATCCGCCCACCACCACCACAACACCGCAGCGCCGAAAGGCGTGAGCACCACCCACCAGTCCCAGGCCGCGACCGGTCCGATTTCGAGGTATTTGAGCACGATGCCCAGCACACCGATCAATAGAAAATACATGGCTGACTCCTGAAAATACGCTGGTAACCCTTTGAAAGCACGGTCAACCCGGCCCACTACAATAACGTTAAACCACTGTAACCGAATCCCTTATCCATTCACGAGGTCAACGATGAAACGTCTCTGTCTGCTTATCGCTACCCTGGCTGCCGGTACTGCAGTTTCAACGCCTGCTTTGGCCGACCTGCAGCTGGCCACCGCCAAAAACTGCATGGCCTGCCATGCCGTGGCGACCAAGCTGGTGGGCCCGTCCTACAAGGACGTCGCTGCCAAATACGCCGGTCAAAAAGATGCCGTGGACAAGTTGTCTGCAAAAATTGTCAAGGGTGGTGCGGGCGTCTGGGGGCCGGTGCCCATGCCGGCCAATGCCCAGGTCAGCGCCGACGAAGCCAAAAAACTGGCCGCCTGGGTGTTGACGCAAAAATAAACCGGCCTTGCCGGCACAAAAAAGCCCGCTGCTTCAGCGGGCTTTTTTCATGGGCGGCCGCCCCTGATCACAGGTTTTCAGAAAGCTGATCGAGGATGGCAGGATTTTGTGGCCACATCACATCGCTTCGCGATATGAGTGTCCTCCGCATCCCGCCACAGCTTCGCTGACGCGGCCTTTCGGCCGCCCCCTCGATCACAAATTTTCAGACAGTTGATCGAGGATGGCGGGATTTTCCAGCGTCGAGGTGTCTTGCGTGATGGCTTCGCCCTTGGCGATGCCGCGCAGCAGGCGGCGCATGATTTTGCCGCTGCGGGTTTTCGGCAGGTTGTCGCCAAACCGGATGTCCCTGGGTTTGGCGATCGGTCCGATTTCCTTGCCAACCCAGTCGCGCAACTCTTTGGCAATCGCCTTGGCTTCATCGCCGGTCGGCCGGGACCGCTTGAGCACCACAAAAGCCACGATCGCCTCGCCGGTCAGGTCGTCGGGACGTCCCACCACGGCAGCCTCGGCCACCAGCGCCGAATGCGAGACCAGCGCGGACTCAATCTCCATGGTGCCCATGCGGTGGCCGGACACATTGAGCACATCGTCGATGCGGCCGGTGATGCGGAAGTAGCCGCGGTCGGTGCTGCGCACCGCACCGTCGCCGGCCAGGTAGTAGGTGCCGCCCATCTCTTCGGGGAAATAACTCTTTTTGAAACGCTCGGGGTCGTTCCAGATGGTGCGGATCATCGAGGGCCAGGGCCGCTTGACCACCAGCATGCCGCCGGAGCCGTTGGGCACGTCCTTGCCAATCTCATCAACGATGGCGGCCATGATGCCGGGCAAGGGCAAGGTGCAGCTGCCGGGCACCAGCGGTGTGGCGCCGGGCAGCGGCGTGATCATGTGGCCGCCGGTCTCGGTCTGCCAGAAGGTGTCAACCACCGGGCAGCGCTCGCCGCCGACGTTTTTGTAGTACCACATCCAGGCTTCGGGATTGATGGGTTCACCGACCGAGCCGAGTATGCGCAGGCTGCTGAGGTCGGAGCGTGCGGGGTGGACTTTTTCGTCGCCCTCTGCGGCCTTGATCAGCGAGCGGATCGCGGTTGGCGCGGTGTAAAAAATCGTGACCTTGTGTTTTTCGATCATCTGCCAGAAACGGCCGGCGTTCGGAAAGGTCGGAATGCCTTCAAAGATGACCTGGGTGGCGCCGGCGGCCAGCGGGCCGTAGGCCACATAGGTGTGGCCGGTGATCCAGCCGATGTCGGCTGTGCACCAGAACACATCGGACGGCCGGATGTCGAAAGCCCAGTCCATGGTGAGTTTGGCCCACAGCAGGTAGCCGCCGGTGCTGTGCTGAACGCCTTTGGGTTTGCCGGTCGAGCCAGAGGTGTAGAGGATAAAAAGCGGGTGTTCGGCGCCGACAAACTCGGGCTCGCAGCTGGCCGGCTGTTTCGCAGTGACCTCGTGCATCAGGCTGTCGCGACCGGCCACCATGGCGCAGGCCGTGGCCGTGCGCTGGTAGACGATGACGTTCTTGATCGACTCGCAGCCGCCCATGGCGATGCCTTCATCAACGATGGCTTTCAGCGGCAGCTCCTTGCCACCGCGCAACTGGAAGTTGGCGGTGATGACCGCGACCGCACCCGCGTCCTGGATACGCTCCTGCAAACTCTTGGCGGAAAAGCCGCCGAACACCACCGAGTGGGTCGCGCCTATGCGCGCGCAAGCCTGCATGGCCACCACGCCCTCCACCGTCATCGGCATGTAGATGATGACGCGGTCGCCCTTCTTGATGCCCATGGCCTTGAGCGCATTGGCGAACTGGCAGACCTTGCCATGCAGCTCCTTGTAAGTGACGTTGGTGACCTTGCCGTCGTCACTTTCGAAGATGATGGCCTTCTTGTTCTCGGTGGCGGTACCGAGGTGCCGGTCCAGGCAGTTGTAGGAGGCGTTGATCTCGCCATCGGCAAACCATTTGTAAAACGGCGCGTTCGATTCGTCCAGGGTCTGGGTAAAAGGTTTTTTCCAGCTCAGGTTTTCACGCGCCAGCCTGGCCCAGAAACCCTCGAAATCCTTTTCAGCTTCGGCGCACAGCGCGTTGTAGGCGTCCATGCTGGAAATGCGGGCGGATCTGGCCAGCTCGGGGTTAGGGAAAAAGACCCGGTTTTCAACCAGGGTGGACTCGATGGCAGATGTTGGCGCGTTCATGATGGCTTGTCTCCTCAGATTGTCATTAATGCGTGCTAATGTCATGTTCAGCACTTACAGACCACTGACTGGCTGGAAGCTTACAGATTTAACCCGAATTCTCGCCAGGCAGGCGGCACGCCTACAATCCGCACAGTCCGTACAAACCCCCATAAAAACATGTCCGATCCCAAACCCGTCGTCACCAAGGCTTCTCCGTTGCGGCCGATTCCCAATTTCATTTTTGCCAGCCGCTGGCTGCAGCTGCCCCTGTATGTGGGACTGATCGCGGCCCAGGGCGTGTATGTGTTTCACTTCCTGGTCGAACTGCTGCACCTGATTGAAGCGGTCTTCGGCAGCCAGACGGCCCTGCAGGCCCTGGTCACCAGCATTGGTTACAAGACCACGGCACCCGTCACCACCCTCAACGAAACCGTGATCATGCTGGTGGTGCTG
Source organism: Kapaibacterium sp. (SeqCode) (assembly GCA_943370435.1). Lineage (GTDB taxonomy): Bacteria > Pseudomonadota > Gammaproteobacteria > Burkholderiales > Burkholderiaceae_C > Polaromonas. The sequence goes on from CALRQX020000018.1 coordinate 60,289, forward strand.
GCGCTGATCGACGTGGTCATGATCTCCAACCTGCTGATCATGGTGATCGTCGGCGGCTACGAGACTTTTGTCAGCCGCATGAACCTCGAAGGCCACCGCGACCAGCCCGAGTGGCTCAGCCATGTGAATGCCTCGGTGCTCAAGGTGAAACTGGCCACAGCCATCATTGGTATCAGCTCCATCCACCTGCTCAAGACATTTATCAATGCCGACAACTACACCGACCGGGTTCTGATTGCGCAAACAGCGATTCACATCACCTTCCTGCTGTCGGCGATTGCGATTGCCTACACCGACAAAATCATGTCCGGCATTGCGGCGCAGAAACACTGAGCCGCCAGAAACGGCTGGTGTCAGGAAGAAGGGCCTCACGGCCCTTTTTCATGTCAAACAGGCCTCCAGCCCTTACCCAAAAAGCGCAGCCAGCTATAAATTCAATAGCAAACCGGGGACTGACTCACTCAGAATCCGGTCATGTTTTTGGGCACCACCCAGGCGTCGAACTGCTCCGCAGTCACGTGACCCGAGGCCAGCGCCGCGTCGCGCAGGCTGCTGCCCTCCTTGTGCGCCTTCTTGGCGATAAAGGCCGCCTTGTCGTAACCGATATGCGGGTTCAGCGCGGTCACCAGCATCAGGGAGCGGTCCACCAGTTCGGCGATGCGGTCGCGGTTCGGTTCTATGCCGAGGGCGCAATGGTCATTGAAACTGATCATGCCGTCAGCCAGCAGGCGCACGCTCTGCAAAAAGTTGTGGGCAATCATGGGCCGGAACACATTGAGCTCGAAGTTGCCGGACGCGCCGCCCAGGTTGATGGCCACATCGTTGCCAAAGACCTGGCAACACAACATGGTCACGGCTTCGCTCTGCGTCGGATTGACCTTGCCCGGCATGATGGACGATCCCGGTTCGTTTTCGGGAATCGACAATTCACCGATGCCGCTGCGCGGGCCGCTGGCCAGCCAGCGCACATCGTTGGCGATTTTCATCAGGCTGGCGGCCAGGGTTTTGAGTGCGCCATGCGCATGCACCAGCGCGTCACACGAGGCCATGGCTTCGAACTTGTTGGGCGCCGTCACAAACGGCAGGCCGGTCAGGCGCGCCAGTTCAGCCGCCACCTGTTCGGCATACCCTTTGGGCGCGTTCAGGCCGGTGCCGACGGCGGTGCCGCCAAGGGCCAGCTCGCACAAATGCGGCAAGGCGGCGCGCAGATGTTTGTCACCGTGCGCCAGCTGCGCCACGTAGCCGGAGAACTCCTGCCCCAGCGTCAGCGGCGTGGCGTCCTGCAAATGCGTGCGACCGATCTTCACGATGCTGTCGAAGTCCTGCGTCTTTTGCGCCAGCGTGGCGTGCAGCTTCGCGATGGCCGGCAACAGCCTGTGCGTAATCGCGTCGACCGCCGCCACATGCATGGCGGTCGGGAACACATCGTTGGACGACTGGCTGCGGTTCACGTCGTCGTTGGGGTGCACCAGCCGGCTTTCGCCACGCTCGCCGCCCAATAACTCGCTGGCGCGGTTCGCCAGCACCTCGTTGACGTTCATATTGGTCTGGGTGCCGGAGCCGGTTTGCCAGACCACCAGCGGGAACTCGTCCACATGTTGGCCGGCGATCACCTCGTCGGCCGCCGCGATGATGGCCCGGGTTTTCTTCTGGTCCTGCAGGCCCAGTGCATGATTGACCGCGGCCGAGGATCGCTTGACCTGGACCAGCGCCCGGATGATCTCGCGCGGCTGCAACTCGCCCGAGATATCGAAGTTCTGCAGCGAGCGCTGGGTTTGCGCGCCCCACAGCCTGTCCGCCGGGACCTCGATGGGGCCAAAAGTGTCGCGTTCGGTGCGTGTCGTCATGGGGTGGGCTGACCTGTCAAAATACGGGGTTGGGTCCACCGTAGCACATGGCCCCGCTCCTGAAAAGCCATTCCCAAAAAGACCTGACCATGACCACGACCATCAAACAAGCCGACCTCATCGAATCCGTCGCTGCGGCGCTGCAGTTCATCAGTTATTACCACCCGGCCGACTACATCGCGCACCTGGCGCGCGCCTACGAACGCGAGCAAAGCCCGGCCGCGAAAGACGCGATTGCCCAGATCCTGACCAACAGCCGAATGAGCGCGACCGGCCACCGTCCGATCTGCCAGGACACCGGCATCGTCAACGTTTTCCTCAAGGTTGGCATGGACGTGCGCTGGGAAGGTTTCAGCGGCAGCATCGACGACGCCATCAACGAAGGTGTGCGGCGCGGCTACAACCACCCCGACAACACCTTGCGCGCCTCGGTCGTGGCCGATCCGCATTTCGACCGCAAAAACACCAAAGACAACACACCGGCGGTGATCTTCACCGAAATCGTGCCAGGCAACACCCTCGATATCACGGTCGCGGCCAAGGGCGGCGGCAGCGAAAACAAAAGCAAGATGGCCATGCTCAACCCCGGCGATTCCATCGTCGATTGGGTGCTCAAAACCGTGCCGACCATGGGCGCCGGCTGGTGCCCGCCCGGCATGTTGGGCATAGGCATAGGCGGCACCGCCGAAAAAGCCGTGCTGATGGCCAAGGAGTCGCTGATGGACGACCTCGACATGTACGAGTTGCAGGCCAAAGCCGCGTCCGGCGCCGAACTCAGCAAGGTCGAGGCGCTGCGGCTGGAGCTGTTCGACAAGGTCAACGCGCTGGGCATAGGTGCTCAGGGTCTCGGTGGCCTGACGACGGTGCTCGATGTCAAGATCCAGATGTACCCGACGCATGCGGCCAGCAAGCCGGTGGCCATGATCCCGAACTGCGCTGCGACACGCCATGCGCATTTCGTGATGGACGGCAGCGGCCCGGTTTACCTCGACCCGCCCTCTCTGGACCTGTGGCCCGATGTCGAATGGGCGCCCGACTACAAAAAGAGCAAAAAGGTCGACCTCAACACGCTGAGCAAGGCCGAGGTCGCGAGCTGGAAGCCCGGCGACACCCTGCTGCTTTCCGGCAAGATGCTGACCGGCCGCGATGCCGCGCACAAACGCATACAGGGCATGCTGGCCAAAGGCGAACCCCTGCCGGTGGACTTTGCCAACCGCGTGATTTATTACGTGGGCCCGGTGGACCCGGTGGCCGGTGAAGCCGTCGGCCCGGCGGGACCGACCACCGCCACCCGCATGGACGGTTTCACCGAGATGATGCTGGCCGAAACCGGCCTGATCGCGATGATAGGCAAGGCCGAACGCGGCCCCGTCGCCATCGAGGCGATCAAGAAACACAAAAGCGCGTACCTGATGGCCGTCGGCGGCGCCGCCTACCTGGTGTCCAAGGCCATCAAACACGCCGAAGTGGTCGGTTTTGCCGACATGGGCATGGAAGCGATTTACGAGTTTGACGTGGTCGACATGCCGGTCACGGTGGCGGTCGATGCGGGCGGCACCAGCGCCCATATCACCGGCCCGGCCGAGTGGCAAAAAAGGATTGCCACGGGCGAGTTCAAGGGCATCGCGGTTGCCGCAGCCTGAACAAGCAACACTCAGCATGTCTCCCCGTCTTTTCAAGCAGGGGCCGCGGGTCCGGCTCAGCCGGCCCGCTGGCGCAGCGCCCCCTCGGGGGGCAGCGCAGTACGCGAAGCGACAAGCGTGGGGGTAGGCGTTTTTGACAGCGGTGTCGGTGGCCTGAGCATTTTGCAGGCGCTGCGCGCCGAGCTGCCGCAGGCCGATTTCATCTACATCGCCGACAGCGGCCATGCGCCCTACGGCGAGCGCGATAGCGCCCATGTGGTGGCACGCTCGCTGGCCATCACAGCACACCTCGTGCAGCAAAACATCCAGGCGCTGGTGGTGGCATGCAACACCGCCACCGCAGCGGCCATCGATACCTTGCGCGCCGCCTATCCCCTGCTCCCCATCATTGGCGTGGAGCCCGCACTCAAACCAGCGGTCCAGCTGAGCCGCACCGGCCGCGTCGGCGTGATGGCCACCCGCAGCACGCTGGCCAGCGCCCGCTTCAAGTTGCTGCTGGACACGCTGGCAAGCCAGGCGGAGTTTGTGCTGCAGCCCTGCGATGGGCTGGCAGACGCGATTGAACAGGCCGTGCGCACGCCGCACGGTCCGCAGGATGCTACAGAAATAATAGCTGCCTGCGCGCGTCACACAAGGGCCATGGGCACATTTGGCGTGGAAGCAGGCAACATGGACACGCTGGTGCTGGGTTGCACGCACTACCCGTTTGCCAGCGCAGTATTGCGCCAGCTGCTGGGTGAAAAGGTGCAACTGGTGGACACCGGCAGGCCCGTTGCGCGCCAAACCCGGGTGCGGCTGGGCGCCGGTGCCGCAAGCGGCAGCGGTCAGCTGACGCTGTGCAGCACGGGTCCGTCAGGCGCGCTGCAGACGGCGGCGCGACACTGGCTGCAACTGGACAGCCAGGTCAGCATGCTGCGCCTTGGCTGACAGCGCCAGGCCGTACCCCGCGGCGGATGGGCGGGGTCCGGCAAACCGCTTTTTACGCCCGGGCATCGGCCGCCAGCGCCGCCTCCCGCCCGCGTTGCATATTGACCGGAAGCAGCAACAGCAGGCCTATTGCAAACAGCACAGCGGTGGACAAAATGGCGGTGCGCTGGTCACCACCGGTCGCCCAGGTGATGACGCCGTAACTCAGCGGGCCGATGATGCTCGCCAGACGGATGGCAAATGTCCACAGGCCATAAAACTCCGCCAGCTGTCTTCTGGGCGCAAACAGCCCGGCCATGGCGCGGCCCGCCGACTGGCTGGAGCCCATGCAAATGCCCGCAATCGCGGCCGCGTACCAGAATCCGCCCTTGGTGGTGGTGACGGCGGCAATCACACAGGTGGCGATCCAGCCGACCAGCGTGATGCCCAGCGCCAGTTTGTGACCCAGCCTGTCCTGGAAATAACCAAACGCAAACGCGCCGCCGGCTGCCGCAAAGTTGAGAACAAAAATCAGCACCATGGTTTCCTGCGGCTCAAAACCGATGACCTGCTCGGCATAAATGGCGGCCAGCGCAATCGCCACAGCCACGCCGCCCTGGTAAAAAACCGCACAGGCCAGCAGCCACATGAAGTCCCTGTAACGCCTGGCCTCGCGAAAAGTCTGGCCCAGCTGAGCCAGTGAGGCCTTCAGGCCCCCGTGCTGCAATGCCATGGGGTTGGGCTGCGCCCTCTCCTTGAGCAGGCTAAACGTCACCAGCGATGCCAGCCCGTAAATCACCGCCGTGATCAGCATGGTGACCGGCACGAACTGGTCGGCCGGGATACCCCTGGCCTGGGCCCACAACACGTAGCCCAGGCAGATGCCCAGGGCCAGCATGCCGCCGAAATAACCAAAACTCCAGCCCCAGCCGCTGACCTTGCCCAGGGCTTCGGGCCGGGCCAGTTCGGGCAAAAAGGCAGCGGTCAGCGATTCGCCCCAGGCAAAAAAAGTGTTCGACAGGACGATCAGCACGATCGCAAATACCACGCTGCTGGGGCCTGCCAGCGCCAGCGCCGCCGTGGTCAGTACGCAGCCCACCGTGCTCAGCATCAGCAGACGCTTCTTGGCCGCACGCAGGTCGGCATAAGCGCCCAGGCTGGGCATGGTGAGCATGACTATCGCATAGGACACGCTGAGCGCTGCCGTCCAGGCGAAAGTGGCCCACTCGGCCTTCTGTGCAATGCCCCCCACAAAATAGGCAGCAAACACCGCGGTGATCACCACCGTGGTGTAGCCCGAGTTGGCAAAGTCGTACATGGCCCAGCCAAACAGTTCGCGCTTGCGCACGCCGGGGTTGAGGGCATCCTGGGAGAAAAGCGCCATGGGTGGACTCCTGAAGAGGAGCCAAGCATAAACCACGGCCATGACAATGAAGCGCTACGGCAGCAAGGCGCTATATTTTTGATAGCTTTTGTCAGGCATCTGGCAAGGGCTGCAGGGCCAAACCATGCAAAATCAAGGCGCCGCCCTGGCTCGCCACAGCAGACAAGCCCCTGGCCGCAGAGGTGAAACTCCAATGAGCGCACACTGGGTCCGTTCTTTGTCCCCCCTGCTTCAGGAACCCTGACGTGCTGCCCAAACCACCCCAACAATCACACCATGCCCAGTCGGGTTTTTCCGACTGGTTTGCCTGGCGGACCACACGTTTCCTGCGCTTCCTGGCAGATACCTTTTTTGCCGGGCGTTACGGCAACCGGGCCGTGGTTCTGGAAACGGTGGCAGCGGTGCCCGGCATGGTCGGGGGTGCGCTGATTCACCTGAAATCCCTGCGCAGCATGAAAGATGACGAAGGCTGGATTCGCACCCTGCTGGACGAAGCCGAAAACGAACGCATGCACCTGATGACCTTTATCCATATCGCCCAGCCCAGCCGGCTCGAGCGCGCCATGGTCATGCTGGCACAGGGCATCTTCTACAACCTGTTTTTCCTGCTGTATCTGGTGTCGGCGCGGACTGCCCACCGCCTGGTCGGCTATTTTGAGGAAGAAGCGGTGTACAGCTACACCGAATACCTGGCCGGCATAGACAGCGGCCAATACGAGAACGTCGCCGCGCCGCAAGTGGCGATCGACTACTGGAAATTGCCCGCTGGTGCGCGCCTGCGCGACGTCATCGTGCTGATACGCGACGACGAGGCAGGCCACCGCGATGTCAACCACGACTTTGCCGACCGGCTCAGCCGCTGAAACCCGGAAGTCAAGGCGTGGCCTGCACGCCCTCTTGCTTCCAGCCGCCACCCAGGGTTTTGTAAAGCGTGACCTGGTTCTGCAATTGCAGCAGCCGGGTTTGCACCACGGCCTGGCGCGCAGCAAAAAGCGAACGCTGGGCATCGAGCAAATCGAGCTGGCTGGCAATGCCGTTCTGGTAACGCAGATCCGACAGCTTGAAGCGCACACCTTCGGCATGGGCCTGCGCCTGCTGCGCCAGCAGCTGCTCGCCCAGTGTGGCACGCCCCGCCAGCGCATCAGCCACTTCGCGAAACGCCGTCTGAATGGCTTTTTCGTACTGCGCCACGGCGATATCGCGCCCGGCACTGGCCGACTCCAGCCCGGCCTGATTCCGGCCGGCGTCAAACAAGGGAAGGAAAAGCTGGGGCGCCAGTGACCAGCCCCAGGAGCCGCTTTGAAACAGGCCCGACAAATGGTTGCTGGCACTGCCGGCCGAGGCGGTCAGCGAGATGCGCGGAAAAAACGCAGCGCGCGCGGCACCGATGTTGGCGTTGGCCGCCAGCAGTTGTTGCTCGGCCTGGCGGACGTCGGGGCGCTTGGTCAGCAGGTCCGAGGGCAGGCCTGCCGGCACATCGACCATCACGGGTGCATCGGCCAGCGCCTGCCCGGCCGGCAAGGCTGCGGCCAGCTCACCTTCCAGCGGCTGGCCCACCAACAGCGTCAACAGGTTTTCATCGAGTGCGCGCTGTCTTTGCAACTGCGCGCGGCTGATACGCGCCGCTTCGAGCAGGGATTGCGCCTGGCGCAGATCAAGCTCCGAGGTGACCCCGTTGTCAAAGCGCAGCTGGCTCAGCTTGAAGGACTCTTCCCGCGTCGCCAGCGTCTGCTGGGTGATGGTCAGCAACTCTTCATCGGCCAGCAGGCTCAGCCAGGTGTTTGCCACCGTCGCAATCAGGCTGATCTGCGTGGTCTTGCGGCCTTCTTCCGAAGCCAGGTACTGCGCCAGCGCAGCGTCCTTGAGGCTGGCGACACGGCCAAAGAAGTCCAGCTCATACGAGGTCAGCGCCAGGCCGGCGGTGTACACGCTGGCGATGTTGCCGTTGCCCGACGCGCTGGGTTGGCGCGAGCCGGTGGCAGCAGCGCCCACGGTCGGAAACTGGTCGGCGCGCCGGATCTGGAACTGCGCCCTGGCCTGCTCGATGTTGAGGACGGCGATGCGCAAGTCGCGGTTGTTGCGCAGCGCTGCTTCGATCAACAGCCTCAGCCGGGGGTCGCTGAAAAAACTCTGCCACTCGATATCGGCAGCGGCGACCGTCTGCAGCGCCGCGGATGCCGCAGGCGGCATGCCGGCAAGCGAGCGTGACAGGCGCAGCCCCGGCCAGTCGCCGGCAATCGGCGCGACCGGCCTGTCGTAAGTGGGCGCCATCGAGCAGGCGGCCAGCAAGGCCGCGGTGCCCAGCAACACAAGAGGGATCAGCGCGCGCCTACGCATGGGGATTGCCTTCATGACTGTCTTCTCCGTCGATGCCGGCCGCCCGGGCATGCTCTGCATACATCCTCTTCTGCCGTTCGCTGCTCTTGAACAGGCTGCGCACGACCACAAAAAACACTGGCACAAACACCACCGCGAGCGCCGTGCCGGTGATCATGCCGCCTATCACCCCGGTGCCAATGGCGCGCTGGCTGGCCGAGCCCGCACCGGTGGCCAGAGCCAGGGGCAACACGCCCATCATGAAAGCCAGCGAGGTCATCACAATCGGGCGGAAACGCAAATGGGCCGCAGCCAGGGCCGACTCAATCGCGCTTTTGCCCTGCGCTTCCAGGTCTTTGGCAAACTCGATGATCAGGATCGCATTTTTGGCCGACAGGCCGATGATGGTGATCAAGCCGACCTGGAAATACACATCGTTCGAGTAGGCGCGCAGCAGCGTCGCCAGCAACACACCGAGCACGCCCAGCGGCACCACCATGATCACCGCCAGCGGAATGGTCCAGCTTTCGTACAGCGCGGCCAGGCACAGAAACACCGCCAGGATGGCAAAGCCGTAAAGGATCAGGGCCTGCGAGCCGGCCAGTTTTTCCTCGCGCGACTGGCCGGTCCACTCAAAACCAAAACCCGGCGGCAGCTGCGCTGCAAGTTTTTCCATCTCGGCCATGGCCGCACCCGAGCTGTAACCCGGTGCCGCCGAACCCGATATACGCATGGCCGGATAACCGTTGTAACGTATGGTCTGCTGCGCCCCCGTCACCCAGCGCGTGCTGGCGAAAGCCGCCAGCGGCACTGGCCGGCCCTGGCTGTTGCTGGCGTTAAGCCGAAGAAGATCATCGGGCTGCATGCGCGACGGTGCATCGGCCTGCACCACCACACGCTGCAAGCGTCCCTGATTCGGGAAATCGTTGACGTAGGAGGAGCCCAGCGCGGTCGAGAGTGTGCTGTTGATGGCGTCAAACGACACCCCCAGCGCACTGGCTTTGTCGCGGTCAATATCGATCTGCAATTGCGGGCCGTCTTCCAGCCCGTCCGGCCGCACCTGGGCCAGCACCGGGCTTTTGCCCGCCATGCCCAGCATCTGGTTGCGCGCGCCGACCAGCGCGTCGTGCCCGGCACCGCCCCGGTCCTGCAGGCGGAAGGTAAAACCACTCGCAGAACCGAGCTCCGGGATGGGCGGCGGGCTCAGCGGAAAGATGAAGGCGTCACGGATACCCGACAAGGCACCGAAGGCCCGGCCCGCCAGGGCTTCGGCCGACTGCCCCTTGCCTTCGCGCTCGGACCAGTCTTTCAGCGTGATAAAGGCCAGCGCGGCGTTTTGACCCTGGCCGGAAAAGCTGAAGCCCAGCACGCCGACCATGCTCTGTACTTCGGGCTGCTTGAGGATGTAGGCCTCGACCTGCTCCATCACCGCCAGCGTGCGTCCCTGCGTGGCACCGGGCGGCAACTGCACGTTGACCAGCATGGTGCCCTGGTCTTCGCCCGGCAGGAAGGAAGTGGGCAAGCGCAGATAGACCACCGCCACCGCAGCAATGATGGCCAGATAAATGATGAGGTAACGCGCCGCGCGCTGGAGCACCCTGGCCACCAGGCTCTCGTAGCCTTTGGCGGTGCGCGAAAAGCCGCGGTTGAACCAGCCAAAAAATCCGCGCTTTTCATGGTGATGCCCGGCTTCCACCGGTTTGAGCAGGGTGGCGCAAAGCGCAGGCGTGAGCGACAGCGCCATGAAGGCAGAAAAACTGATGGATGCCACCATCACGGCCGCGAACTGGCGGTAGATGTTGCCGGTGGATCCGGCAAAAAAAGCCAGCGGTACAAACACCGAAATCAGCACCACGGTCACGCCAATGATGGCGCCTGAAATCTGCTTCATGGCCTTGCGGGTGGCGTCCAGCGGACTCAGGCCCTCCTCGCTCATGATGCGTTCGACGTTTTCCACGACCACAATCGCGTCGTCCACCACAATGCCGATCACCAGCACCATGCCGAACATGGTCAGCACATTGATGGAAAAGCCCAGTGCCAGCAGCGTCGCAAAAGTGCCCAGCAAGGCAATCGGCACCACGATGGTCGGAATCACCGTGTAACGCCAGTTTTGCAGAAACAGGAACATCACCAGAAACACCAGCGCCACCGCTTCAAGCAGGGTCACCGCCACCTGGGTGATGGATATCTGCACAAAACGGGAGCTGTCGTACGGAATGGCCCAGCTCATGCCGGGCGGGAAGTAGCGCTCCAGCTCCGCCATCTTCTGACGCACCGCCTTCGCCGACGCCAGTGCGTTGCCGCTGGGTGCCAGCTGCAGGCCAATACCGACCGCCGGTTTGCCGTTGAGCCGCGCCGACGTGGCATAGGCCTGACCACCGAGTTCGATACGCGCCACATCCTTGAGCCGCACGGCGGAACCGTCGGTGTTGGCGCGCAGCACGACGTTGCCGAATTGCTCCACATTGGCCAGCTGGCCGTTGACCACCACGGTGGCCGCCATGCCCTGCCCGCCCACATTGGGCAAGTCACCCAGGGTGCCGGAAGACACCTGCGCGTTCTGTGCCCGGATGGCGGCCGTCACGTCAGCGGGCGACAGGTTGAAGCCTGCCATTTTGGCCGGGTCCACCCAGATGCGCATCGCGCGCTCCGAACCAAACAGCTGGGCCTGGCCGATGCCGGGCAGGCGCTGCAGCTCGGGCACCACATTGCGTGAGGCGTAGTCGCCGAGGGCAATCGGATCAAACGCCGGGTCGCTGGACGACAGCATGGTGAACAGCAGAAAGTTGGAGCGCGACTTGTCGACGCGCACACCCTGCTGCGTCACGGCCTGGGGCAAGCGCGGCGACGCACGTGACAGCCGGTTCTGCACGTCGACCTGCGCCAGATCGGCATTGGTGCCCGGCTGGAAACTGATGGTGATGGTGCCGGTACCGTTGGCCTGCGCCACGGATTCCATGTAGATCAGCCCGGGCGAGCCGTTCATCTCGCGCTCAATCACCGACAACACACTGTCTTCCAGCGTCTGTGCCGACGCGCCGGGATAGGCGGCGTTGATGACGATGGAAGGCGGCGCCACCGGCGGATACTGCGAAATCGGCAGCTGCGTGATGGCGACGCCGCCCATCACAATGATGAACAGGGCGATCACCCAGGCAAAAATAGGCCTGTCGATAAAAAACTTGGCCATGCGACCGGCCTCCTATTTCGACGCTGCAGAGGCAGCAGGGGCGACCGCGCTGGCCGCTGCCGCAGGGGCAGAGGCCGCGCCGGCAGGCCCGGCTGCAGGCGCACTGCCGGACGCCTGCCAGGGAACCGGCTTGACGCTGGCACCAGGCCGCAGTTTCTGGAAGCCGTCAACAATGACCTGTTCCCCGGTTTTCAAGCCCTCCAGAATGACCCACTGGTTGCCCTTGGCCGAATCGATTTTCACCGGTCGGGTCGACACCTTGCCCTCAGCGTCCACCACCATGACCGTGTCACCCTGGGTCGAGCGCGTGACCGCCTGTTGCGGCAAGGTGATGGCATTGCTCACTTTGGCCTGCTCCAGCCGCACCCGCACATACAGGCCAGGCAGCAGTTGCCCGTTCGGGTTCGGCACCTCGGCGCGCAGGGTGATCTGGCCCGTCGTGGCATCTACAGTCAGATCAGAAAACAGCAGGCGCCCGGGCTTGGCATATTCGCTGCCATCCTCCAGCAGAATACGCACACTGGCAGCGTCACTGCCGCCGGCCCGTTTGAACTGGCCGCCATCCATTGCGGCGCGCAGCTTCATCACCTCGGAGGCCGACTGCGTGAAGTTGACATACATCGGGTGAATCTGCTGGATCACGGCAAGTTGCGTGGCATCGCCCTGCCCGACAAGCGCCCCCTCGGTCACCAGTGCACGACCGATGCGACCGGAAATCGGCGCCGTCACGGCCGCATAGCCGAGGTTGATATTGGCCGTCTGTACATTGGCACGACCCACCGCCACATCCGCTTCGGCCTGCTTCTGGGCGGCAACCGCGTTGGCGTATTCCTGCTTGCTGATGGCATTGGCTTCCACCAGCGGCCTGTAACGGGCCGCCAGCGCGCTGGCCTGTGCCAGATTGGCCTCTGCGCGTGCCTGCCCGGCCTTCGCACTCGCGGCTGCCGCCGCGTAAGGCGCAGCGTCTATGCTGAAAAGCGGCTGACCGGCCTTCACGTCGCTGCCTTCGCGAAACAGGCGCTTCTGCAAAATCCCCGCGGCCCGCGCCCGTACCTGCGCGACCCGCGACGCCTCCAGCCGGCCAGGCAGCTCGGTCACCAGGCCCACCTCGCCCTGGGTCACAGTGAGCACCCCGACGCTGACGGGCGGCGGCGCAGCCGGGGGAGCACTTTCGCCCTTGCCACAAGCCGCGAGAAGCACTGACAGCATCGCGCCCAGCAGCAGCGCGCGACCCGACTGAAACGGGGATGCCAGGCAGCGTTGGGCAAAGGGGGACGTAGGCATGCAATTCCTCAATTTTTCTGGAAAACCGGCGATCGGTGTCTGGGTCCGCAGCGGCCCACAGGCCTCAGGGACGAAAGCCGCAAGAATAAGGGTTTTCGCGAATGATATAGTTTACATACATTGTTGAATGTATATTGGCAGAGGGCAAAAAACAGCGCAAAGGAAACACCATGGCCCGCAGGACAAAAGAAGAAGCGCTGGCAACCCGCCATCGGCTGCTGGATGCGGCGGAACACCTGTTTCAGGCCCAGGGCGTGTCCCGCACCAGCCTGCAGGACATTGCGCGGCGCGCCGGCGCCACACGTGGCGCCGTTTACTGGCATTTCCGGGACAAGGCCGATCTCTTCAATGCCATGATGGAAAGGGTCACCCTGCCCCTGGAACAATCGTTTGAGGACCTCGCGCAGGATCAACAGGCCGATCCGCTGGCACATATACGCAGGCTTGTGCGTGACGCGCTGGGCCGCATCGCCGCAGACCCGCAGACGCGGCGGGTATTCGAGGTCGCCACCCACAAGGTGGAATATGTCGATGAGCTGCAAGCCGTCCGGCTGCGCCATCTGACAGCGCGCAACAAATTTCTGGCCCACGTTGAACGCGGACTCCAGGCTGCAGCTTCCCGCGAGTCCGTGCCGCTGATGGTCCCGGCGGGCACCGCCGCACGAGGCGTACACGCCATCATTGACGGACTGATTCAGAACTGGATGCTGGACCACAGTGCCTACGACCTGAGCGCAGTGGGTCAGGGGGTGATCGATGTCTATCTGACCGGTCTTGGTTTCAAGCCCGAACAAAAGTAGCCGCGCAGGAGGCCTCGCGCGGCCGCCTCAAGGCTAGTGCAGGTGCCTGGGTTTGCGGCCACCGCCGTGGCCGGAGCCGCCCTGCGGCCCGCCCATGCCGCGTGGCGGCCGCCCCAGCTGCATGGAATTGACCAGGGTTTCAAAACGCTGCTCGAACAATTTGTCCACCGCCGCCACCACATCACCGAGTTCGGTCGCGTCAAAGTGACGCTCCATCATCGCGATCATGTCCTGCACCAGCAAATCGCGCTGCACCTGCATGATCGCCGCCGGGGTGGGCCCGACAAAATACATCGCGAAGTCGTCTCTGGCCTCCTGGCCGTCCGCTTCTTCGTCCTCGTCAAAATCCGCATCGTAAAAAGTGACTTCAATCGGCGCACCGCCGCTTGAAAGCTCATTGAGGGCCATGCAAACCTCATCGAGCGCCTGGCGGAAATCTTCTTCGCCGGGCACAGTCCAGCACAGCTGCAACAAATGCTGGTGCACATCAAAGCGGATGCCGGGTTCTTCCTCATACACACTGGCGGCACCATCTGCCAGCGACTTCGCGCCAGAGTAGGTCCACAAGGGCTTCAGTGCATCCTGCAATTGCTCAAAGCCGACATCCTCACGCAACGGCACTTCGCCATGGACGTGAATTTCAAATGGAGGGGTGGTGTAGCGGGCCATGGAATCTATCTTAACCAGTTGAGACCGGAAATGAGCAAGGGCTGGTGCCTGAGACCGGAATCGAACCGGTACGCCCGTTTTCACGAAGCGGCGGATTTTAAGTCCGCTGTGTCTACCTATTTCACCACTCAGGCGGGGACATGCTGCCGAACAAAAAAGCCCCTGGCAGGGGCGGACGTCGAAATTGGGATGGAGGCGCGGGCCGGAGTCGAACCGACCTACTCGGATTTGCAATCCGGTACATAACCGCTTTGTTACCGCGCCGTGATCTGTCTGCCGTCAGCAAAACCCGATGATTTTACTGACTTTCGTGATGAAAATAATGCCATGAAAGACCCAATGAAAAAGGACAGCATGTTTGCATGCTGCCCTTTTGAATTGGAGCGGGAGAAGAGTCTCGAACTCTCGACCTCAACCTTGGCAAGGTTGCGCTCTACCAACTGAGCTACTCCCGCGATAACAGCCTCAGATTATAGCGCAGTTTTTTTGGCTGTGCGAAGCTGAGTTGAAAATTTGCTCAATGTTTGACGTTGCCGACAGCCTCCACCGCCGGCAAGGCTGCGCCAGCCGCCGCAACAGCAGGCTCTTCGTCGGGCAAGGGCACCGGCTGGCTCACCAGCGCGATCTGCAACACCTGGTCTATCCACTTGACGGGAACAATTTCGAGACCGTTTTTCACGTTCTCGGGAATCTCCTGCAGGTCCTTGGCGTTTTCTTCAGGAATCAGCACGGTCTTGATGCCACCGCGCAGCGCGGCCAGCAACTTCTCCTTCAGGCCGCCAATCGCAGTGACTTCCCCGCGCAGGGTGATCTCGCCTGTCATGGCCACATCGCCGCGCACCGCGATGCCGGTGATGGCAGACACAAAGGCGGTGGTCATCGCAGCGCCGGCGCTGGGACCATCCTTGGGCGTGGCGCCATCGGGCACGTGGATGTGGATGTCGCGCTTCTCGAACATTTCGTCCTTGATGCCCAGCACGCGCGCGCGGCTGCGCACCACCGTACGTGCGGCTTCCACAGACTCCTTCATCACGTCGCCGAGAGAGCCGGTGCGCGTGATCACACCCTTGCCAGGCATCATGGCCGCTTCAATCGTCAGCAAATCGCCACCGACCTCGGTCCAGGCCAGACCGACCACCTGGCCGACCTGGTTGTGTTTTTCGGCGCGGCCGTAGTCAAACTTGCGCACGCCGAGAAAATCGTTGAGGTTGTCGGCAGTCACCAGCACCTTGGGTTCCATCTTTTTCAGCTGGATGCCCTTGACCACCTTGCGGCAGATTTTGGACAGCTCGCGCTCGAGCGACCGCACACCGGCTTCGCGCGTGTAATAACGCACAATGTCGCGCACCGCCTGCTCCTGCACTTCCAGCTCTTCGTCCTTCACGCCGTTGTTCTTGAGCTGCTTGGGCAGCAGGTAACGCATGGCGATGCTGGTTTTTTCGTCTTCGGTGTAGCCCGACAGGCGAATCACTTCCATCCGGTCCAGCAGCGCTGCAGGAATGTTCATCGAGTTAGAGGTCGCCACAAACATCACATCGCTGAGGTCGAAGTCGACCTCGACGTAATGATCGCCAAAGGTGTGGTTCTGCTCAGGATCCAGTACCTCCAGCAACGCACTGGACGGGTCGCCGCGGAAGTCCGTGCCCAGCTTGTCGATCTCATCGAGCAGGAACAGCGGGTTGCGTGTGCCCGCCTTGGTCAGGCTCTGCAACACCTTGCCGGGCAGCGCGCCTATGTAGGTGCGCCGGTGGCCGCGTATCTCGGCCTCGTCGCGCATACCGCCGAGCGCCATGCGCACATACTTGCGGCCCGTGGCCTTGGCAATCGATTGCCCGAGTGAGGTTTTGCCCACGCCGGGAGGCCCGACCAGGCAGAGAATCGGCGCCTTGAGTTTGTCGACGCGCTGCTGCACCGCGAGGTATTCAACAATGCGGTCCTTGACTTTTTCCAGACCATAGTGGTCCTGGTCGAGCACACTCTCTGCATTGGCGAGGTCGTGCTTGATCTTGGTCTTCTTGCTCCAGGGCAATCCGGTCAGCACGTCGATGTAGGTGCGCACCACCGTCGCCTCTGCCGACATCGGCGACATCAGCTTGAGTTTTTTCAGCTCGCCTTCGGCCTTCTTGCGCGCTTCCTGCGGCATTTTTGCCGCCTTGATCTTCTTTTCGATCTCTTCGATGTCGGCGCCCTCTTCCCCCTCACCGAGTTCTTTCTGGATCGCCTTGACCTGCTCGTTCAGGTAGAAATCGCGCTGGTTTTTCTCCATCTGGCGCTTGACGCGACCACGAATTTTTTTGTCCACATTCAGGATGTCGACTTCACGTTCGAGCTGCTCGTAAAGGTTTTCCAGCCGCGACTTGACGTTGTCCAGGTCAAGAATGACCTGCTTGGCGTCGAGTTTGAGCGGGAGGTGGGCGGCAATGGTGTCGGCGAGGCGCCCGGCATCGTCAATGCTCGATATCGAGGTCAGGATTTCAGGGGGAATTTTCTTGTTGAGTTTGACGTAGTGGTCAAACTGCTGCATCACCGCACGGCGCAGCGCTTCAATCTCGCTGGTCTTGTCTGCCGGGTCAATGACGGCCGGGGCAACCGGCGTCACATTGGCGCTGAAGTGAAGTTCGCCTTCTTCGATCTTGTTGACTTTGGCGCGCTGCTGCCCCTCCACCAGCACCTTCACGGTGCCGTCTGGGAGCTTGAGCATCTGCAAAATCGTGGCCACACACCCGACCTCGAACATGTCCTCGACCGAGGGCTCATCCTTGGCTGCGGCCTTCTGGGCCACCAGCATGATGCGCCGCTCGGCTTCCATCGCTGCTTCCAGCGCCTTGATGCTTTTGGGACGACCCACAAACAGCGGAATGACCATGTGGGGAAACACCACCACATCGCGCAGCGGCAGCAGCGGCAGATCGAGAGGACTGGAGGGCAGTGTGGTTTGTGCAGACATATAACCTTAAAGGTAAGCCTTGAACGAAAGCCCTGGCATCGTGGCGGGTATCAGGCTTTCATGTTCGGCAACAACAATAACCACAGAAGTGGGGGACGCTGGCCGCTTTTCAAGCCGGCCAGTTGCGGCATCAGGCCTGTTTGGCAGACTCACGGTAAACCAGCAGCGGCGCCTTGTTTTCTTCAATCGTGGACTCGTCCACCACCACTTTTTCAACGTTGCTGGTATTGGGCAGGTCAAACATGGTGTCGATCAGCGACTGCTCCAGGATGGACCGCAAACCGCGCGCGCCGGTCTTGCGCGCCAGTGCCTTGCGGGCAATCGCCTTCAGCGCGGAGGGGCGAATCTCAAGATCCACACCTTCCATGGACAGCAGCTTGCTGAACTGCTTGACCACCGCGTTTTTGGGCTCGGTCAATATCTGCACCAGGGCATCTTCGGTCAGTTCGGCCAGCGTGGCGACCACCGGCATGCGGCCCACCAGTTCCGGAATCAGGCCGAATTTGATCAGGTCTTCAGGCTCCACGTCCTTGAACGATTCCGTCAGGCTTCTGGCCTTTTTGCTCTTGACCGCTGCGCCAAAACCAATGCCCGACGATTCGGTGCGGTTTTCAATGACTTTTTCCAGGCCCGAGAAAGCGCCGCCACAGATAAACAGGATGTTGGTCGTATCGACCTGCAGGAAGTCCTGATTCGGGTGTTTGCGCCCGCCCTGCGGCGGCACAGACGCCATGGTGCCCTCGATCAGCTTGAGCAGTGCCTGTTGCACGCCTTCGCCCGACACATCACGCGTGATCGACGGGTTGTCGGACTTGCGCGAAATTTTGTCGATTTCGTCGATGTACACAATGCCCTGCTGCGCGCGCTCAACTTCATAGTTGCAGCTTTGCAGCAGTTTCTGGATGATGTTTTCGACGTCTTCCCCGACGTAGCCGGCTTCGGTCAGCGTGGTCGCGTCGGCCATCACAAACGGCACATTGAGGGTGCGCGCCAGCGTCTGCGCCAGCAGTGTCTTGCCGGAGCCGGTGGGGCCTATCAGCAAGATGTTGCTTTTGGTCAGCTCCACATCGTCTTTTTTGGCTTTTTCCTTGTGGCGCAGGCGTTTGTAGTGGTTGTACACCGCCACCGCCAAAGTGCGCTTGGCCGGCTCCTGACCAATCACGTAACCGTCCAGCGTGGCCTTGATTTCCAGCGGTGTGGGCAGGTCACCGCGGGTCTCCCGCACATCGTCTCCGGCGGGCAACTCATCACGGATGATTTCGTTGCACAAGTCGATGCACTCATCGCAGATGAAGACCGACGGACCCGCAATCAGCTTTTTGACTTCATGCTGACTCTTGCCGCAAAAGGAGCAGTAGAGGGTTTTTTCGCTGGAAGAGCCTTTTTTGTCGGCCATGGGTTTGATGCCTTTTGGGAGCCCGGAGAGCTTGATGGCTAATGATAACCAAATAAAAACGGCGTCTTCTGTTACAGAAAACGCCGTTGCCGCAATGCAACTGACCGGGTTTGAACCGGATCCGACTCAGGGGCGCTTGGCGATCACCTGATCAACCACGCCGTAGGCCTTGGCCTCGTCGGCAAACATGAAGTAGTCACGCTCGGTGTCACGTTCAATCTTCTCGACCGTCTGCCCGGTGTTTTCAGCCAGGATGCGATTGAGCTGGTCGCGTGTTTTCAGGATGTCCCGTGCGTGGATCTCAATGTCGGTGGCCTGGCCCTGTGCGCCGCCCGAGGGCTGGTGAATCATCACGCGCGAATTGGGTAGCGAAAACCGTTTGCCCTTGGCACCGGCCGCCAGCAAAAAGGCGCCCATGCTGGCAGCCATGCCGACGCACAGCGTGGACACATCGGCCTTGATGAATTGCATGGTGTCGTAAATCGCCATGCCGGCCGTCACCGAGCCACCCGGTGAGTTGATGTAGAAGGAAATATCCTTGTCCGGGTTTTCACTTTCCAGAAACAGCAACTGCGCCACCACCAGGTTGGCGGTCTGGTCGTTGACCGGGCCCACCAGGAAAATAACCCGCTCCTTGAGCAGGCGCGAATAAATGTCGTAGGAGCGCTCGCCCCGGCCGGACTGCTCAATCACCATAGGCACCATGCCCAGGCCCTGAATCTCCTGTGCACCACTGTAAATATTCATGTGTTCTCCAAAGGTTGGGCTTACTTTACCCAAAATAAATGGGGCTTGAAGCCGTAGCCGCAAGCCCCTGCATCAGAAATCTGCCGGCACCAAGGCCGGTGGCGTCAGTTCTGGGCCATCAATTCATCAAAGGACACCGATTTTTCGACGATTTTGGCTTTGCCCAGCACAAAATTGGTCACATTGTTTTCGATCACCACAGACTCAACCTCGGCCATGCGTTTTTCGTCGCTGAAATACCAGCGCACCACATCCTGCGGTTTTTCATAGCTGGAGGCCAGCTCTTCGACATGGGCCTTGACCTGTTCGGTTTTGGGGAACAGATCGTTGGCACGGGTCAGCTCCGCCACCACCAGGCCCAGGCGCACGCGCTTTTCGGCTTGCGGGCGGAAGATGTCGTCGGGAATCGGCGCCTTGTCGGCATCCTTGATGCCGCGCTGCTTGAGGTCGGCGCGTGCACCTTCAACCATGCGGTCCAGTTCCGACTGCACGATGGCCTGCGGCACATCGAGTTCGGCGTTCGCCAGCAAGGCATCCATCACGGCGTTTTTGTTGCGCGCCAGCAGGCGGAACTTGACCTCGCGCTCGAGGTTTTTGCGAATGTCGGCGCGCAGGCCTTCCACGGTGGCATCGGCGATGCCCAGGGATTTGGCCAGCGCTTCGTTGACTTCTGGCAAATGGGCGGCTTCGATTTTCTTGACCGTGACCATGAAGTCGGCCTGTTTGCCGGCCACTTCCTTGCCATGGTAGTCGGCCGGGAAGTTCAGCGGGAAAGTCTTGCTTTCGCCGCTTTTCATGCCGCGCACCGCATCTTCAAATTCCTTGAGCATCTGGCCTTCGCCAATCAGGAACTGGAAGGCTTCGGCCTTGCCGCCGGCAAACGCCTCGCCGTCGATCTTGCCTTCGAAGTCAATGGTGGCGCGGTCGCCGTCCTGGGCCGGAGCGTCCAGCGCGCGCTGCGCAAACGTACGGCGCTGCTTGCGCAGGATGTCCACCGTCTTGTCAATCGCTTCATCGCTGACGTCGGCAGTGACTTTCTCGACTTCGGCATTGCCCAGGTCGCCGATCTTGACTTCGGGGTAAACCTCGAAAACAGCATCAAACGACAGCTCGCCCTCGGGCGCGCCTTCTTTTTCGCTGATGCGCGGCTGGCCTGCCACGCGCAGCTTGGCCTCGTTGGCGGCCACCGAGAAAGCTTCACCGACCTTGTCGTTCATGACTTCATAGTGCACCGAATAACCATAACGCTGGGCCACCACATTCATGGGTACCTTGCCGGGACGAAAGCCGTCCATCTTGACGGTGCGCGCGAGGCGCTTCAGGCGTGAATCGACTTCGGACTGGATGGTGTTGACCGGCAAGGTCAAGGTCATCTTGCGTTCCAGCTTTTCAAGGGTTTCAACAGTCACTGCCATGATCTACTCCTAATATCCAGACGATGTAAAAGACAGACTGTGCGCACCGCCGTGGCCGTGCAGCAAACAATCGTCCTGAAAAATCTCAAAAAAGTGGTGCGCGGGGCGGGACTCGAACCCGCACAGTATTGCTACCGTCAGGACCTAAACCTGGTGCGTCTACCAATTTCGCCACCCGCGCGCCGGAAACAAAAACGGGAATCCTCAGCTTTAGGCTTACGGACCCCCGCCTGAAATCGGTCAACTTTCTATTTTAGCCTGTATCGGCGCACTATCTGGCTGCCGGTAACCCGGCTCCGGTTTTACGCCGGCAACAGACCGGGCGTTTCGCGTTTCACGCGAAACCATGCGGCGTACATCGCCGGCAGGGCCAGCAAGGTCAGCACCGTGGCGACAATCAGGCCGCCCATGATGGCGACGGCCATGGGGCCCCAGAAGACGCTGCGTGACAGCGGGATCATGGCCAGCACGGCGGCGGCGGCGGTCAGCACAATCGGCCGCAAGCGCCGCACGGCAGACTCGACAATTGCATCCCAGGCGGGAATGCCTGCCGCTCTGTCCTGCTCGATCTGGTCGATCAGGATCACCGAATTGCGCTGGATCATGCCCATCAGGGCGATCACGCCGAGCAAGGCGACAAAGCCAAAAGGACGGCCCAGCAGCAGCAGCGCACCTGCGACACCGGCAATGCCCAGCGGCCCGGTCAAAAAGACCAGCATGGCCCGGCTGAAGCTGTGCAACTGCAGCATCAGCAGCGTGAAGGTCAGGAACAGCATGATGGGGATACCCGCGGCAATGGAGCCAGAGCCCTTGCTGCTTTCTTCCACCGCACCTGCGACTTCAATTCGGTAGCCGCCCATGCCGTTTTTCTGCCATTTGGCTTCAATCGCCTTCAGGGCCGGCAGCAATTCGGCGGTGACCGTCGCGCCCTGCAGCCCTTCAACAATGTCACTTTGCACGGTGATCGCGTAGTCGCGGTTTTCGCGCCACATCACGCCCGGCTCCCAGGTGAACACAGGTTTGGCGATCTGGGTCAGCGGAATCGATTTGCCCGATGCCGTCGGCAGGTAGGCATTGCCCATGTCAGTGATCGCATTGCGCTCGTCCTGCGGCTGGCGCAGCACGATGTCGATCAGCTTGTCGCCCTCGCGAAACTGGCCCACATTGCTACCGCTCAAAATGGTTCTGGACGCCTGCGCAATCGACTGGCTGGTCACGCCCAGCGCACGCGCCTTGGACTGATCAACCTCCAGACGCAGGACCTTGACCGACTCGTTCCAGTTGTCGTTGGTGCCGCGGGTGTTGGGGCTCTCGCGCAACACCGCCTTGACCTCGTCGGCGCGCTCACGCAATACCAGCGGGTCAATGCCAACGACACGGAACTGCACCGGGTAAGGCACGGGCGGGCCGTTGGGCAGCAGCTTGATGCGGCCACGCACTTCCGGAAACTCCTGGGCCAGCAAGGCCGGCAGCTTGATGCGCAAGGACTCGCGCACTTTCAGGTCCTTGGGCAGCACGATGAACTGCGACACATTGGTCTGCGGGAAAACCTGGTCCAGCGGCAGGTAAAAACGCGGCACACCCGAGCCCACCCAGGTGCTGACCGAACGCACGCCTTCTTCTTTCAGCAAACGCTCTTCCACCCGTTTGGCGGTGAGCTCATTGGCCGCAAACGAGGTGCCCTCGGGGAACCAGATGTCCACCATGATCTCCGGGCGGCTGGAGTCCGGGAAAAACTGCTGCTGGACCTTGCCCATGCCAACAATGCCGAGCGCGAAAAACAACACGGTCGCGCCAATCGTGATCCAGCGGTACTCGACACACCAGTTGACCAGGCGCCGGAAACCCCGGTAAAACGGCGTGTCAAAGTGCTCGTGATGGTCAGCCTCTCCGCCAGCGGGCAGCGGCTTGGCCTTGAGCAGCAAGGTGCCCAGGTAAGGCACAAAATACACCGACACAATCCAGCTCAGCACCAGCGCAATGACGGTGACCGCAAAAATCGCAAAGGTGTATTCACCCACCGTCGACTTCGCCATGCCGATAGGCAGAAATCCGACAGCGGTGATCAGGGTGCCGGTCAACATCGGCATGGCGGTGATTTCGTAGGCAAAGGTGGCTGCGCGCACCTTGTCGTAACCCTCTTCCATTTTGCGCACCATCATCTCGACCGCAATGATGGCGTCGTCGACCAGCAGGCCCAGCGCAATGATCAGCGAGCCCAGTGATATCTTGTGCAGGCCGATGCCGAAGTAACTCATGGCCAGAAAGGTGACGGCCAGCACCAGTGGAATCGTGATCCCAACCACCAGCCCGGGCCGCATGTCGATGTAATAACGTTTCCACAGCGGGTGCTGGCCGGGGCGCCGGTGAAAACCCAGCGCAATAAAACTCACCGCCAGCACAATCACCACGGCTTCAATCAACACCTTGACGAACTCATTGACCGAGGTGGCCACCGCGGTCGGCTGGTCCTGGATTTGCACCAGCTCCATGCCTGCCGGCAGGCTGGCGGCTATGCGCACCGTGGTGGTTTTGAGTGCCTTGCCGAGGGCGATGATGTCCCCGCCTTTGGCCATGGACACGCCGAGTGCAATCACCTCCCGGCCCTGATGCCGGACCTTGACCGCAGGCGGATCCACATAGCCACGTTTGATCTCGGCAATGTCGCCCAGGCGCAACTGGTTGCCCGAACTGCCGCGTATCGGCATGGCGCGCAATTGCTCGACAGCTTCAAACTGTCCGGCCACACGCACCTGCACCACATCCAGAGGGGTCTGCACCGTACCGGCTGATTCGACCGCGTTCTGCTGCCCCAGCTGGTTAAGCACCTGGGTAAAATCCAGGCCCAGCTGCGCCAGCCGCTTTTGTGAAATCTCGATAAAGAGTTTTTCGTCCTGCGCGCCAAACTGTTCCACCTTGGCAACGTCCGGCACACGCAGCAGTTGCTGGCGTGCGTCGTCGGCAAAAGTCTTGAGCTCGGCATAACTGAAACCATCGGCCTGCAGCGCATAGATCACGCCATACACGTCGCCAAAATCGTCATTGAAGAATGGCCCGACCACGCCACCCGGCAGGCTGCCGCGCATGTCGCCCACCTTTTTGCGCACCGCGTACCAGACGCCGGCCACATCGGCTGCCTTCGAAGAATCCTTGATCTGGAAGATGATCTGCGATTCGCCGGGCTTGGAGTAGCTACGGATCTTGTCGGCATAGGGCACCTCCTGCAGCGTGCGCTCTATCTTGTCGGTCACCTGCTCGGCCACCTGCTGCGCGGTGGCGCCCGGCCAGTAGGTGCGAACCACCATGGCGCGGAAGGTAAAGGGAGGGTCTTCGTCCTGGCCCAGCTGGAAGTAAGCGGCGGCGCCCAGCAGCATCAGCACCACCATCAGGTACCGTGTCAGCGCCGGGTGGTCCAGCGCCCATTTGGACAGGTTGAAGCTGTCTTTAGGTTGAATCTGATTCATGCCAGCCTCACTTCGCAGCGGGCGCAGGCGACGCAGTAGCTG
Source organism: Kapaibacterium sp. (SeqCode) (assembly GCA_943370435.1). Taxonomy (GTDB): domain Bacteria; phylum Pseudomonadota; class Gammaproteobacteria; order Burkholderiales; family Burkholderiaceae_C; genus Polaromonas. Next base: position 84,342 of record CALRQX020000018.1, read on the forward strand.
CCGCAGATGCTATTGAATCAGTAGCTGCTTGCGCAGGTGGCGCCTGGGCTGCAGGCACTTTTGGCTGATAGATCGTGACCTTCTGGCCAGGCGACAGAACATGCACACCGGCGCTGACCACCAGCATGCCGGGCTGCAGCCCGGCGGCGACGACAGCGTCATTGCCATCGGCCGTGGCGATCTGTATGGTCTGCGACCTGACCGTCATGCTGGCCTTGTCCAGCACCCAGACCGCACTGTTTTTGCCCTCCTGGCGCAAGGCACTGGTGGGCAGCTTGATGACCTGGATGCCACTGGCAGCCAGACCCTGGGGCTGCACATACACCGTGGCGCCCAGCACCGGCGGCTCGCGCGTGTCCAGCGCCACCTTCACCGGGTAGGTACGGGTGGCAGGGTCGGCGCTGGCCGATACTTCGCGCACCTTGCCTGTCAGCTCGGCGCCCTGCGCCCAGACCCGCACCCTGACCGGCAAACCGACCCGGATGGCCGCGACCTTGTCTTCAGGCACCGAAAACACCACATCGCGCGGGCCGTCGGCGGCGATACGCAGCACCGGTGTGCCGGCAGAGACCACTTGCCCGGCCTCTGCCTCGACTGCCGTCACCACGCCCGAGACGTCGGCCAGCAGCACGGCGTAATTGGCCTGGTTGCCCTGCACCGCCAGCTGCGACTGCGCCTGCTCGAGCTGGGCCTGCGCGGCCTTCAGCGTGGTCTCGCGGCGCTCCAGCTCGGCACCGCTGATGAAGTTCTGCTCCTTCAGTTCCTTGTAGCGTTTGTAGTCGGCCGCAGCCAGATCGCGCTGCGTAGCAACCGCTGCCACCTGGGCGCGCGCCGCATCGGCGGCCAGCTTGTAATCCTGGGGGTCCAGTTGCGCCAGCACCTGCCCGGCCTTGACGCGCTGGCCCAGCTCGGCCTGTCGCTTGATGATTTTTCCGCCCACCCGAAAACCCAGGCGTGACTCGACCTGGGCTTTGACCTCACCGGCAAATTCGTGGCTGGACGTGAAGGCGTCCACCCCCACGGTCAACACCTTGACCGCTCGAACCGGCTCCTCGGGCGCGGCAGGTTTGGAACAGGCAGCCAGCAAGAAGGCGGCGCCAAGAACGGTAAAGACGGATTTATGCATGATGTGCTTGACTGAATCGGTGGCGGACAAACCGGAAAACGGTCAGGAAATTTACTACTACTGACTGACTGGTTAGTAATCTAGGGTAAATGCCCATGCTTGTCAAGCGACAATCCGTGCCATGAATCCCGGCCCTCCCGCCCCCAGCCCAAGCGCGCCATTGGCCTTGCAGTCGCCCTCGCAGCACTACGAAAACTTCCCCGTGGCCTCGCTGCTGTGCCCGCCGCAGTTGCGCCCGGCGGTTGCGGCGATTTATTGGTTTGCCCGCACCGCCGACGACATTGCCGACGAAGGCGACGCCCTGCCCGCCCAGCGCCTGGAAGCGCTGGCCGCCTACCGCGCGGATCTGATGGCCGTCGCCGAAGGTCAAGCGCACTCGGCGCGTTGGCCACAGGTGTTTGGGCCGTTGCAAGCGGTGCTCAAGCAATTTCAGCTGCCGGTAGCGCTCCTCACAGACCTGCTCAGTGCCTTTGAACAAGACACCGTCAAGCAGCGCTACGCCAACGAGGCCGAACTGCTGGACTACTGCCGCCGCTCGGCCAACCCGGTGGGGCGCCTGCTGCTGCATCTGTATGGCGTCAGCGACGCCACATCGCTGCAACACAGCGACCACATCTGCAGCGCCCTGCAACTGATCAACTTCTGGCAGGACCTCAGCGTGGACATCCCGCGTGGCCGCATCTACCTGCCGCAGGACAGCTGGGCCGACCACGGCGTCCATGAGGCGCAGCTGCTGGCCCTGGAGGTCAATCCAAATACTATTAATTTGATAGCTGCTTGCGTCCATGCAGCAAGGGCCCGCATGCTTAAAGGCCTTGAACTTCCAGCCACCGTGGCGCGGCAGGTGGGCGGTCTCAAAGGCTGGCGCGCGGCGTATGAGTTGCGCTGCGTGATCCAGGGCGGGCTGCGCATCCTGGACAAAATCGAGGCCCTGCAACACCAAACGCTGGTCCGCCGGCCCGCGCTCAGGCGCTGGGACGTGATGGTGGTTTTATGGAAAGCCCTGCGCGCATGATCCGCTCCGTTCCCATCCCCGCCGCCTGCCAGCTCAGCGCACGCCAGGCCGATGCCGACCTTGCCGATGCGTATGAAGCCCTGGTTCCGGCCTCAGCACTGACGGCCACCGAGATTTACCGGGCCATCACCCGGCATACGCCGGGCTGGGTCGAGGGCCTGATGCGCCTGCGCAACCAGGTGGTTCAGCCTTTTGGACTGAAGAACCTGGGCACGCTGGCGGCGGTGCCGCCTGGTGAAGCGGTGCCCGGCCGACGCATGGGACTTTTTGAAGTGGTCAGCAGCAGCCCGCATGAGCTGCTTCTGCAGGATGACGACAAACACCTGCTGGTTCAGCTGTCGGTCCTCAAGCAGGCGCATGACGCTACACACGACAAACTGACCCTGAGCACCGTGGTGCATATCCACAACACACTGGGTCGGGTGTACATGGTTTTTGTCGGCCCGGCCCACAAGCTGATTGCACCTGCCGTGCTGCGCCGCGCACCGCAGGCGGTGGCCTCAAGCCTGCGACAATCCCGCCCATGAGCCCTGAGGAATATGTCCAGCAAAAAGCCGCCGCGTCCGGCAGCAGCTTTTATTACGCTTTTTTGTTCTTGCCCAGGGAAAGACGCGCCGCCATCACCGCGTTTTATGCCTTTTGCCGCGAGATTGATGATGTGGTGGACGAGGTCACCGACCCCGGCGTGGCGCATACCAAGCTGGCCTGGTGGCAGGCCGAGGTCGGCAAGGGCTATGCGGGCAATCCCAGCCACCCGGTGATGAAGGCACTGATGCCGCTGGCACCGGGCTACCAGATAGAGGCGCGCCATTTGCTGGCGGTGATTGAAGGTTGCCAGATGGACCTGGCGCAAAACCGTTACCTCGACTTTCCCAACCTGAAAACCTATTGCCACCTGGTGGCCGGCATTGTGGGCGAGGTCGCAGCGCGTATTTTTGGCCAGACCGAAGACGCCACCACCGCCTATGCCCACAAACTGGGACTGGCCTTCCAGATGACCAACATCATCCGCGACGTGGGCGAAGACGCCCTGCGTGGCCGCATCTACCTGCCGGTCAATGAGCTTCAGCAGTTTGACGTGAAGGCCCACGAAATTTTGAAACGCCAGTACTCGGACCGCTTCAGCGCATTGATGAAGTTCCAGACGCAGCGCGCACTCGGTCTTTACGACGAGGCGCTGAACCTGCTGCCGGAAGCCGACCGTCGTTCGCAAAAACCGGGCCTGATGATGGCCAGCATCTACCGCACATTGCTGCGCGAAATTGAAGCCGATGGCTACCAGGTGCTGCACCAGCGGGTCAGCCTGACGCCGCTGCGCAAGTTCTGGCTGGCCTGGAAGACGCAGGCGTTTGGGCGCGTGGTGTGAAAACAGCCGTCGTGGGCGCCGGCTGGGCCGGCTGCGCTGCCGCAGTGGAAGCGACCCGGCTCGGACAACAGGTCACGCTGTTCGAGGCCGCGCGAATTCCCGGCGGCCGTGCACGACGGGTGGATGTGCCGTGGCCTGAAGCGGCCAGCCTGCCGCTCGACAACGGCCAGCACATCCTGATAGGCGCGTACACCGAGACGCTGCGGCTGATGGCCGACCTGGGCCTGGACCAGGAACGGGCGTTACTGCGCCTGCCACTGACACTTCAGTTCCCGGACGGCACTGGCCTGGCTTTTCCCCGCTGGCCCGCGCCGCTGGACGCCATGGCGGCCATCCTGCGCGCGCGCGGCTGGTCATGGCGCGACAAGCTGTCGCTGCTGCGCGCCGCCACCGGCTGGCAGTTGTCAGGATTTCGCTGCGCACCAGGGCTGTCGGTCGCGCAGCTGTGTACAGCGCTCACCCCCACGGTGATGACCAGCCTGATAGCGCCGCTGTGTGTGTCGGCACTCAACACACCGGCCGGCCGCGCCAGCGCCCAGGTCTATTTGCGGGTACTGCGCGACGCGCTGTTTGCCCGATCAGGCGGCTCCAACCTGCTGCTGCCGCGGGTGGACCTCAGCGCCCTGCTGCCTGACGCGGCGCTGGCCTGGCTGGCCCGGCACGGCGGCGCCGTGCGCCTGGGGACGCGGGTGCGCGCCATCACACCCGCCGGCAGCGGCTGGCTGGTCGATACCGAACCCTTCGACCGCGTGATCCTGGCCTGCCCGCCGGCAGAGGCGGCGCGGCTGGCTGAGAGCAGCGGTCTGCCCTGCGAATCCTGGCTGGCACTGACGCGCGCGCTGCGTTTTGAAGCCATCACCACGGTGTATGTATCTGCGCCCGGCGCACGCCTGGCGCAGCCCATGCTGGCCTTGCGCGCCAGTGCGCCGGACGGGGACGCGCCGGCGCAGTTTGTGTTTGATCGTGGCCAACTCGGCGGGCCGGCCGGCCTGCTGGCTTTTGTGGTCAGCGCCAGCACAGCGGACAGCGCCGCACAGACGCAGGCTGTGCTGGGCCAGGCGCGGCGCCAACTGGGGCTGGAAGACCTCCGTGCCGTGTTGACCATCAGTGAAAAACGCGCCACTTTTGCCTGCCTGCCCGACCTGCAGCGACCGGGCGCGCAACTGCTGCCGGGCCTGCTGGCCTGCGGCGACTACGTGGACGGACCTTACCCGGCAACCCTGGAAGGGGCGGTACGTTCGGGTCTGCAGGCGGCACAACTTGCTATTAATTAGATAGCTGCCTGCGCATACCCGGAATGGGCTGAAGGCCGATTTACTTCTTCGGTCTCGGCTGGACAGCCTCAAACAGGTCACACAGCTCGGTCAGGTTGGTCACCGACTCATGCGGCAAGGCATCATGGGCCCAGAAGTTGTCTGCCCGGTTCACCCACACCGTCTGCATGCCTGCATTGAGCGCGCCCAGCACGTCCAGCGTGGCGTCGTCCCCCACATGCAGCACGTTGTGCGGCTGCACATTGACGGCCCCCGCCGCTGCATGAAAAATCCGCGGATCGGGCTTGCCCACCCCGAAGGCCTGAGCACTGATGGCGGCCTGGAAATACGGCGCCAGGCCGATGCGGCCAATGTCCGCATTGCCATTGGACAAGGCCACCAACGGGTAACGTGCCGACAGAAATTCCAGCGCCAGAAGCGCGTCGTCGAACAGCGTGACTTCATGGCGCGCGGCAAAAAAAACTTCAAACGCTTCATCGGCCAGCAGCGGGTTTTCATGGGAGCGGTACAGCGCCACACGAATCGCCTCGCGCCGGATGGCACTGAGGTTGTGTTTGAGCTCGGGCCGGCTGCGCACAATATGCTCGCGGATATCGTGCCGTGCACCGGCATTGGCAAACAGCGCGGCGGTCATGGGGGCGTGGCGGCCCAGCCAGGCATCCAGGGCGGCTTCGGCTTTTTCTATGGCGGGCCAGACCGGCCAGAGGGTGTCATCAAGATCAAGGGATATGGCTTTGATAATTGTCAGGTCAAGCATAGGTAGGTGAGAATAACCCATGGCTTTCTCTCCCGAACCAACCTTCACCCACGGCCGGCCGGCCAGGGCGGCAGGCAACAGCGCCGTGTTGTATTGCAACCTCGGCACGCCCGACGCCCCCACGGCTGCGGCATTGCGTCCCTACCTGGCTCAATTTCTCAGCGACCACAGGGTGATTGAAATCCCCAGGCTGCTGTGGTGGCTGATCCTGCACGGCATCATCCTGCGCCTGCGGCCCAAAAAGTCGGCGGCCAAATACGCCAGCATCTGGACCGCTGAAGGCTCACCGCTCAAGGTCTGGACCGCCAGGCAGGCGCTGCTGCTGGCCGACCAGCTCAGCGGGCGTGGCCACCAGGTCGAAGTGCGTTATGCCATGCGTTATGGCCAGCCATCGATTGGCGCCGAGCTGGCTGCACTGAAGGCCAGCGGTGTGACGCGTGTTCTGGTGCTGCCCGCCTACCCGCAATACAGCGGCACCAGCACCGCCAGCGTGTTTGACGCGGTGTACAGCTGGGCCGCCAAAACGCGGCTCATTCCCGAGCTGCGTTTTGTCAACCACTACCACGATCACCCCGGCTATATCGCGGCACTGGCAGCACGCGTGCAAGCGCACTGGGCCTTGCGTGGCCGGGCGGACAAATTGCTCATGAGTTTTCATGGTGTGCCTGAACGCACGCTGCATCTGGGCGACCCTTACCACTGCGAATGCCACAAGACGGCGCGCCTGCTGGCCGAACAACTGGGGCTGGACAAAACGCAATACCTGGTGACCTTCCAGTCGCGCTTTGGCAAAGCCAAATGGCTGGAGCCCTACACCGAACCCACGCTGGTGGCCCAGGCGCAGGCCGGCTTGAAAAGTGTCGACGTGATATGCCCTGGCTTCACCGGCGACTGCCTGGAAACGCTGGAAGAAATTGCGCAGGAAGCCAAAGACGCGTTTGTGCATGCCGGCGGGCAAAGTTTCAACTACATCGCCTGCCTCAACGACAGCCCCGAATGGCTGGCCGCTCTGGGCGATATTGCCGAGCAGCATTTGTCGGGCTGGCCGACCCGCAGCGCGCCCGACCCGCAGACGCTGGCCGCCTCACAGCAGGCAGCGCTGGCCCTGGGCGCCCGGCAATAAGGCCTTACTGCAATTTCGCCGCCAGCGCTGCCTGCACCTGCACCAGCACGCTGGCCCAGTCGCCGGGGGCCGCTTGCCTGAACAGCCGCGCCGAGTGATACCAGGGGTTGTCGCTGCGCTCGAGCAGCCAGCGCCAGTCGGGGCTGAAGGGCAGCATGATCCACACCTCCTTGCCCATGGCCCCGGCCAGATGCGCCACACTGGTATCGACCGTGATCACCAGGTCCATCTGCTCGAGCAGGCCAGCGGTGTCGCTGAAGTCTTTGAGCGC
>CALRQX020000019.1:0-88485 GCA_943370435.1 Kapaibacterium sp. (SeqCode)
TTCCGGCGCCGCGTCAATCTGGTCGTAACCCTTGGCTTCGCCGCCGAATTTGCTGGCGAGCACGGTCGTGATCGCCGCTGTCAGTGTGGTTTTGCCGTGGTCAACGTGTCCGATGGTGCCAACGTTGACGTGCGGTTTGGTCCGCTCGACTTTGCCTTTTGCCATTTAAAACTCCAGATACCTTAAGAATTTACTTGCGAATTTGTTAACCACCACCATCACCACTCGCCAGCCGCCCCGGCAAGCGCCTGAGCCAGCACCGGCTGAAATGGTGCCCATTCCGGGAATCGGACCCGGGACCTCTCCCTTACCAAGGGAGTGCTCTGCCACTGAGCCAAATGGGCCGAATTCAAAAATCTGTACCAACCATCAACACCACCGGCGCCGCTGACCTGGAGCGGGAGACGGGAATCGAACCCGCGTCATTAGCTTGGAAGGCTAGGGTTCTACCATTGAACTACTCCCGCATCGGCCGCCGTTGCATTGATGCATCAGCAACCCCGAAAACGGTATCCAACTGTCCAGACTGCTTGCCCAGCTGCGCCTGCAAAATCAATTCATCGCTGGTGGAGAGGGCTGGATTCGAACCAGCGTACTCGTTAGAGGGCAGATTTACAGTCTGCTGCCATTAACCACTCGGCCACCTCTCCTTTGGCGAACCTCAGATTATGCCATGGAAATTTGACGGCTGGCAACGCAAAACCACAAGTGCTTACCACTTCACCGGGCGGAGGCCATGGCTTTGCAAAAAACCATTGGCGGCACTGAAATGCCCACAACCTATGAAGGGCCGGGGTGGGCGCAAAGCCGACAGCGGCGACGGGTGATTGGCCAGCAGCACCTGGTGGCGGGGAGCTATCAGCGCCTGTTTGGCCTGGGCATGGGCCCCCCAAAGCATGAACACCACCGGGTCCGGCCCGGCCGATACCGCGCCGATCAGCTGGTCTGTCAGCGTCTCCCAGCCCTGTTTCGCGTGGCTGGCGGGCTGGCCGTCCTCTACTGTCAGACAGGTGTTGAGCAGCAACACACCTTGCCTGGCCCAGCGTTCCAACGATCCGCCAGGGTGGTTTTCGGACTCCACACGCGGGTCTCGCGCCAATTCCTTGAAGATATTGCGCAGACTCGGCGGCGACTTGATGCCGTCCGGCACGGAAAAAGCCAGCCCGTGGGCCTGGCCGGCGCCGTGGTAAGGGTCTTGCCCCAAAATCACGACCGCCACCTCGGCCAGCGGCGTCAGCGCCAGGGCCCGAAACGGTTCTGGCGGGTAAATAACTGCCCCCAAAGCCAGCCGCTGCTCGATATATTCACCCAGTTGCCGCCCGGCCGCACTGGCCAGGAAGGGCTGAACCGTGGGCAGCCAGCCGCCCGCCAGCTCCCAGGCGCCCGGGTCCCAGGCGTCCAGATGCGACCCAGGGGATACACCCCCAGCCCCCGATTCGGGCCGGTTATCAAAGGCCAAACTGGCCTGCAGTCCTTTGGACACGTGGGTCACCAGCTACCTAATTGATAGCATCCGGGAACAGCTCCGACAGCGCAACGCCAGGGTCTTCAGCCCGCATGAAGGCTTCACCCACCAAAAACGCGTGCACATGGGCCGCGCGCAGGCGCCCCACGTCGGCTTGCGTCGAAATACCCGATTCGGTGACCAGCAGGCGGTCCGGCGGCACCGCCGCCAGCAGGTCCAGCGTGGTGTCCAGCGACACCTCAAAAGTCTGCAAATTGCGGTTGTTGATGCCCAGCAGCGGTGTTTTGAGCTGGAGAGCGCGGTCGAGTTCGGCACGGTCATGCACCTCCACCAGCACCGCCATGTCCAGCGAGAAGGCCAGAGCCTCCAGCGATTTCATCTGCCCGTCGTCCAGGCAGGCGGCAATCAGCAAAATACAGTCGGCACCCATGACCCGGGACTCATAGACTTGGTAGGGGTCGATGATGAAATCCTTGCGTATCACAGGCAAGTCACACGATGCCCGGGCCTGTTTGAGGTAATCGGCACTGCCCTGGAAAAAATCTTTGTCAGTCAGCACTGACAAACAGGCTGCGCCATATTCTGCATAGCTCTGGGCAATATCGGCGGGGATGAAGTCGGCACGCAGCACCCCTTTGGACGGGCTGGCTTTTTTGATCTCGGCGATCACGGCCGGTTTGCCGGCAGCAATTTTGGCGCGCAGGGCGCCGACAAAGTCACGCGTCAGGCCTCGCGTTTCAGCGTCAAAACGCACGGCATCCAGCGGTTTACGGCGCATCGACGCGGCCACTTCCTGCCGCTTGACGGCAACAATCTTGTTGAGGATGTCAGACATGGCTCAGACCGCCAGCGCTTTGGAAGTGGCAACAAGCTGCTCCAGCTTGCCTTGGGCAGCGCCGGAGTCGATCGCCCGCCGGGCCAGCTCAATGCCGGCTTTCAGGCTGTCGGCCACATTGGCGGCATACAAGGCCGCGCCGGCGTTGAGGATCACGATGTCGCGGGCCGCCCCCGGCTCTTTGTCCAGCACCCCCCTGAGCATCGCCATCGACTGCTCCGGCGTTTCCACGCGCAGCGTGCGGTTGCTGGCCATGGCCAGACCAAAGTCCTCGGGGTGGATCTCGTATTCGGTGATTTCACCGTTTTTCAGTTCGCCCACGACGGTGGCCGCGCCCAGCGACACTTCGTCCATGCCGTCCTTGCCGTAAACCACCAGCGCGTGTTCGGCGCCCAGGCGCTGCAGCGCACGCACCTGGATACCGACCAGATCAGGGTGGAACACGCCCATCAGGATGTTGGGTGCATCCGCCGGATTCGTCAGCGGCCCCAGGATATTGAAGATGGTGCGCACGCCGAGCTCCTTGCGGACCGGCGCGACATTTTTCATCGCCGGGTGATGATTCGGCGCAAACATGAAACCCACGCCCACCTCTTCGATGCACCTGGCAATCGCCTCCGGCTTCAGGTGGATGTGGATGCCCAGGGCTTCCAGCACGTCGGCGCTGCCGGACTTGCTGCTGACGCTGCGCCCGCCGTGTTTGCTGACCTTGGCGCCGGCCGCGGCGGCGACAAACATCGAACAGGTCGAGATGTTGAAGGTGTGCGAGCCGTCGCCGCCGGTGCCGACGATATCGACCAGGTGGGTCTTCTCGGCCACATGCACCTTGGTCGAAAACTCGCGCATCACCTGGGCGGCCGCGGTGATCTCGCCAATCGTTTCCTTCTTGACACGCAGGCCGGTGATCAGCGCGGCCATCATCACCGGGGACATCTCCCCGCTCATGATCATCCGCATGACGTGCAGCATCTCGTCGTGGAAAATCTCGCGGTGTTCGATGGTGCGCTGCAGGGCTTCCTGCGGGGTGATCTTGTGGGTGTGGGGCATGGTGGTGCTCTCAGTGATCAGAAGGATTGTCGGACAAGGCCAGCTTGATGCCAAAGCCGACGAACATCAGGCCGGCAGCGCGGTCCAGCCAAAACATGCCGCGCTGTACCGCATCGCGCCTGGCCAACCACGCGGCGGCCAGCGCCCAGCCGATATTGACCGGGATGGCGTTGAGGTTGAACAACATGCCCAGCAGCGCAAACGCCAGCGCCGGACTGGCGGCATCGGGCCTTATGAACTGCGGCACAAACGCCAGAAAGAAGATCGCCACCTTGGGGTTGAGCACATTGGTCCAGAACCCGCCCACAAACACCGCTTTCAGCGGACGCTGCGGTTCACTGGCGGCCGCGGCCATCAGGTCGGTGCTCCCCTGCGGGCGCCGGGAGAAGAGGATTTTGATACCTGTCCACAGCAGGTAGGCCGCACCCAGCCACTTGAGCACGGTGAACGCCGTGGCCGAAGCCGCCAGCAGCGCGCTGATGCCGAGCGCAGCCGCAAAGATGTGGACAAAGCAGCCCGCCGTGATGCCCAGGCCGGCCACGATGCCAGCGCGCGCGCCGGATCGCAGCGAGTGGGTGACGATGTACAGCACATCCGGGCCCGGTGTCAGGTTGAGCAGCCAGCCGGCCGCGATGAAAAGCAACAAATGCTGGAAGTCAGGCATGGCTCACTTCCTTGCCTTGAAAAACTGGCGAATGGCCGCCACCGCCTGGTCTACGCCGGCGCTGTCCACATCAAGGTGGGTGACGAAGCGCAGGCGGTAAAGACCGGTGGCCTCAATCCCCTGGCCCGCCAGGTGTTTGAGCAGGGCAGCGGACTGCGCCCTGGCCGCACCCGTCAAATCCACAAACACGATGTTGGTGTGTGGCGCCTCGACCTGCAGTCCTTCAATGCCGGCCAGGCCATCGGCCAGCTGTTGCGCCAGCGCATGGTCCTGCGCCAGGCGGCCGACATGGTGGTCCAGCGCATGCGAAGCCGCCGCAGCCAGCATGCCCGCCTGGCGCATGCCGCCGCCGGCCATTTTGCGGATGCGGTGCGCCCGGGCGATGAATTCGCGCGAGCCGCACAGGGCAGAACCGACCGGCGCACCCAGCCCCTTGCTGAAACACACCGACACGCTGTCAAAACACTGGGCAATACGCCGCGCTTCTGCCAGCGGGCTGCTGCCGGTTTGCGCAGCCTGTGCGACGGCGGCGTTAAACAGGCGGGCGCCATCCAGATGCCGGTTCAGACCCCTGTCTTTTGCCAGCGCCGTCGCCTGTTGCACATACACAAATGGCAGCAGTTTGCCGCCCAGCGTGTTTTCCAGCGCCAGCAGCCGGCTGCGCGCGAAGTGTGCGTCGTCGGGTTTGATGGCCGCCTCGATGTCGGCCAGGGCCAGGGTTCCGTCGGGCTGGTGATTGAGCGGCTGCGGCTGCACGCTGCCAAACACCGCTGCGCCGCCGCCTTCCCAGCGGTAACTGTGCGCCATCTGCCCGACGATGTATTCGTCGCCGCGCTGGCAGTGGCTGAGGATGGCGCACAGGTTGCTCTGGGTGCCGGTGGGCACAAACAGGGCGGCTTCAAAACCCAGCAGGCCGGCGATTTTTTCCTGCAAGGCATTGACGCTGGGGTCGGCGCCGAACACATCGTCGCCCAGCGGGGCGGCCAACATGGCTTCACGCATGGCGGGTGTGGGCCGGGTCACGGTGTCACTGCGCAGATCAACCATGATTTTCACCTCCAGCCCTTGAATGGCGGGCGCAAGCAGCTACCAAATTCATAGCGATTTTCATGCGGCCTGCTGCAGAAAATTCTTCAGCATGGCATGGCCGTGCTCGGTGAGTATGGATTCGGGATGGAACTGCACGCCCTGGATCGCCAGCTCTTTGTGGCGCACGCCCATGATTTCGCCATCGTCGGTCCAGGCCGTGACCGCCAGCACCTCGGGGCAGGATGATTTTTCAATCGCCAGCGAGTGGTAACGGTTCACGGTGAACTGCCTGGGCAAATCCGCAAACACACCCTCTTGCGTCGTGCTGATCACGCTGGTCTTGCCGTGCATCAGCTGCTGGGCGCGAACGATCTTGCCGCCAAAGGCCGCACCCACCGCCTGGTGGCCCAGGCAGACGCCCAGAATCGGCAGCTTGCCGGCAAAGTGCCGAATGGCCGCCACCGAAATGCCGGCTTCTGCCGGCGAACAGGGGCCGGGTGACACTACCAGCCGGTCCGGCGCGCGTTCGGCAATGCCTGCAACGGTGATTTCGTCATTGCGAAAAACCTCCACCTCGGCACCGAGTTCGCCAAAATACTGGACGATGTTGTAGGTGAAGGAGTCGTAGTTGTCGATCATCAACAGTTTCATAGGGCCCCCACGCTTTTCACTTCGTGAGCCTTCGGCATTACGCTGCCCCGTTCACGGGTAAAAGGGGCCGCATTTTGCCTTGGGGCGGCCCGGCGGCAAAACATCTCTATTTGTACAAACATGGTGGTTTACTCCAGGCCTTCTTCGACCAGTTCGGAGGCGCGCAGCAAGGCCCGCGCCTTGGCTTCGGTCTCTTTCCACTCGAGCTCGGCCACCGAATCGGCCACCACGCCGGCCGCCGCCTGCACGTACAACATCTGATCCTTGATCACGCCGGTACGGATTGCAATCGCCACATCCATGTCGCCCGCATAACTGAGGTAGCCGCAGGCGCCGCCATACAGGCCGCGTTTGGTCGGCTCGAGCTGGTCGATCAGCTCCATCGCATGCACCTTGGGCGCGCCGGTCAGCGTACCGGCCGGAAAACTGGCCCTGAGCACATCCATGCTGGTCATGCCATCCAGCAAGACCCCCTCGACATTGCTGACGATGTGCATCACATGGCTGTAACGCTCGACCGAAAATGCCTCGGTCACCTTGACGGTGCCGGTTTTGGCGATGCGCCCAATATCGTTGCGCGCCAGATCGATCAGCATCACATGTTCGGCGCGTTCTTTCGGATCGTTGATCAGTTCCTGCTCGATTGCCAGGTCGGCCTCCGGCGACGAAGCACGCGGGCGTGTGCCTGCCAGCGGCCGGATGGTGATTTTTTCGCCGGCCTCGACTTTTTCCTGGCGTACCAGGATTTCGGGCGAAGCACCCACCACATGGAAGTCGCCGAAGTTGTAGTAATACATGTAGGGAGACGGATTGAGCGAACGCAGCGCGCGGTACAGCGACAGCGGCGACTCGGTATAACGCTTCTTGATGCGCTGGCCGACCTGTACCTGCATGAAGTCACCGCCCTCGATCAGCCGCTTGGCGCGCTCGACAGCAGCCAGATAGTCGGCTTTGGAAAAATCACGCTCGGCCGGGTAAGCCTGGGTCGGCTTGACCACAGGCGCGCTGACCGAATATTTCAGTTGCTCCTTGAGTTCACGCAGGCGCTTTTTGGCATTGGCAAAGGCCTCGGGCAAGGCGGGGTCGGCGTACACCATCAGGTAAAGTTTGCCCGACAGGTTGTCGATCACCGCCAGTTCTTCACATTGCAGCAGCAGGATGTCGGGGCAACCCAGCGTATCGGGCGGACAGCTGGCCTCCAGCTTCTTCTCAATGTAACGCACCGTGTCGTAACCAAAATAACCGGCCAGCCCGCCGCAAAAACGCGGCAAACCTGGCCGCAGGGCGACCTTGAAACGCTTCTGGTAATCGTTGATGAAATCCAGCGGATTGGCTTTCGAGGTTTCAATGACCTGTCCGTCACGCACCACTTCGGTCAGCACATCGGCGCCGAATCCGCTGGCCCGGACCAGCGTGCGCGCCGGCAGGCCGATGAAGCTGTAACGGCCAAAACGCTCGCCGCCCACCACCGACTCCAGCAGGAAGCTGTATTTCCCGCCGTCCCGGGAATGGGCCAGCTTGAGGTACAGCGACAGCGGGGTTTCGAGGTCGGCAAAGGCTTCCGCCATCAGCGGAATGCGGTTGTAGCCTTGTTGCGCAAGGCTTTTGAATTCAAGTTCAGAGATCACGGCAAGTTCCTTCCGGTGGGTTGTTCACGCCTGCAGGCATGGCCACCCTCATTCAGCAAGCCCCGTGAACCGGGGCCGGGATGCTCGTTGCACAGGGGCAAGAGCGCATCAAAACAGGCTTGCATGACAGACAGGCGCAAAGCCCCGGCATGCGAGAGCTGTCAGGCCCGCCAGGGCCAGGCTCCCCGGTAGCTGCTACCTGTCTGGATGATGCGATGAATGAACATAGGAGGCCAAAGTGTAGCAAAGAGTCCAGCCCGGAAATTTTGCCGGCTGGATTTGCCATGCCCTCCTGAACCTCGCGCCAAATGCTCGGAAACCCTCTTGCCCTGCACCCCTGCCGACACCACAATAAAACGCATACGAACGACCGTTCTTTTTTGGAGACTTTCTATGAACTTGATGAAGCCATGTATCGCCATCGCCGCCGGTCTGACGCTGTCATGGGGCGCTGCCGCAGCAACCATCGACGTGGGTGGCGCCAAGATCGAAGACGCGACGGAAGTTCGCGGCAGCAAGCTGACTCTCAACGGTGCGGGCGTGCGTTACAAAGCCGTGTTCAAGGTGTACGCCGCTGGGCTGTATCTTGGCAAGAAAGCTTCGACCCCAGAGGAAGTGTTTGCTACTCCGGGCGCCAAGCGCCTGCACATCACCCTGCTGCGTGAAATCGACTCGAACGAGCTCGGCAAGAATTTCACCACCGCCTTCACCGACAACGCCCCCAAGGCGGAAATGTCCAAACTGATCCCGGGCCTGATCAGAATGGGACAGATTTTCTCTGACCAGAAAAAATTGCTGGCCGGCGAAAGTTTCACCATCGACTGGATTCCCGGCACCGGCACCCTCATCACGGTCAAGGGTGTACCCCAGGGTGAGCCGTTCAAGGAACCGGAATTTTTCAACGCGCTGATGCGTATCTGGCTCGGCCCCGTGCCAGCCGACTGGAAGCTCAAGGATGCCCTGCTGGGCAAACCCGCCTGAGCCCGGGGCCGGGGTGATCTTTAACGGGGCGAAAGCCCCGTTGTTGTTTGTAGGGCCGCCAGTTCAATCGCCGCCAGGCTGTCCACAAAACCGTCGGCATCCACAGCCCGCACCGGCTCGCCATGGTTGTAGCCATAGGTCACGAGCAGCACCGGGCAACCGGCGGCCCGTGCCGCCTGCGCATCGTTGCTGGAGTCGCCCACCATCAGCGTGCGGGCCGGCTGGCTGCGCAGCGCCTCACAGGTCTTGAGCAAGGGCAAGGGGTCGGGCTTTCTGCGCTCAAACGAGTCGCCGCCAAACACCTGCAGGAAAAAGTGGTCCAGTCCCTTGGACTGGAGCAGGGGCAGCGCAAAGGCCAGGGGTTTGTTGGTCAGGCAGGCCAGCTTCAGGCCCTGGCTTTGCAAGCGCTTCAAGCCGGCTATCACCCCCGGATAAACACCGGCATGCTGGCCATTGATCGCCAGGTAGTGGCGCTGGTAGCTGTGCCAGGCGGCCGCATAAAGTCCGGCATCTGCTCCTGAATAAATAGCTGCTTGCGCTTGTCCCGGCTGGGCTTCAGGCCTGTTTTGCACATGATCCAACACAGACTTGATCAAATGCTCCGAGCCTTTGCCGACCCGCGCCTCAACCGCAGAGCGCGCCACCGCTGGCAGCGAAAGATCGGCCAGCATCAGGTTCAGCGCCAGCACAAAGTCGCCCATGGTGTCGACCAGGGTGCCGTCCAGGTCAATGATGGCGGCATCCCATTGAACGCTGGCGGCCCGGCACAACAGCTCAGCGCTCACGCCCCGTCCGATCCGGAAGCGCCCTGACGCCCCGCTATGGCGCGCCGCAGGCTGCTGAGCAGGCGCCGCTCATCAATCGGCTTGTCCAGCCAGTCAAACACCGCCAGTGTCTCGCTGGCGTGCTGCCTGGCTTCCGCTGCGGTCACCGACAGCACCAAAATGGGAATCTCCGCGGTACGACCCTCCTGGCGCAGGGCATGGATCAACTCCAGGCCGCTCTCGTAAGGCAGCTTCACATCGACCGTCATGGCGGCATAACTGCCGTCCATCCTGATGCACTCGCGCGCCTGGGCTGCGGTATGTGCCACGTCGGCGTCGAAACCGCCCTTGTCCAGCATCATGGCGATCAATTGCGCCACATCCGGATCGTCCTCACAGACCAGCACCCGGGGCCGGCTCACGCCCTCCAGGCCCATGGTGGCCGTCACCGCCGGCGCTTCACGCCACTCCGGCAGCTCAAAGTAAAACGTGGTGCCGACGTTGACGCGCGAATCAAAAGCGATGCTGCCCTCCATGCGCTCCAGCATGGCCTTGACGATGTTCAAGCCCAGGCCGGTGCCGCCTTTTTGCCGCGTGTCCGATGAGTCGGCCTGCGAAAACTTCTGAAAGATGCGCTTGCGGAATTCTTCCGGGATGCCGGGCCCGTCGTCGCTGACCTCCACCCGCACCCGCCCCGCATGCCGCCCCAGCAGCACCCGCACCGTGCCTTCAGCCGACGAAAACTTGATGGCGTTGGACAGCAGGTTGGCCATGACCTGCAGCAAGCGGTCACTGTCCACGTTGACACGCAGGGCCTGGCGCGGCGCCTGGAGCACGAGCCTGACCTTGTGCTGGTCGGCAAAGCCCTGGTTGTCTGCCAGCGCCCGCTCAAGCAGCGGCTTCATATCCTGCGGCTTGAGCTCGAACTGCATCTTGCCCGACTCGATTTTTTCGCTGTCCAGAATCTCGTTGATCAGGCGGATCAGGCGTTCGCAGTTGTTTTTCGCGATCTCCACCAGGTCGCGCGCCTTGTCCGGCAGCACACCCGCGATGCCGCCAGAGACCAGGCCGAGCGAACCGCGAATCGAGGTCAGCGGGGTCCGCAGCTCGTGGCTGACGGTAGAGACAAACTCGCTTTTCATGCGGTCAATGCGCTTGAGCTCTGTGATGTCTGTGCCCAGCGAGAAAAACCCTACTACCTTGTCCTGCTCTTTACCCTCACCATAACGCGGCAAATAACTCATCGCATATTCGCGCCGCTCGCCGCTCGGGGTCACATGCTCGCGCTCGTAACGCACTGCATTTCCGTCAAGCACCTCGTCCACCTTCTCCCGCACCTTCGCATACAGCCCAGGGCCCATGATCTCGAGCATGGTCTTGCCCTGGATCTTCGCGCGCGGCAGGCCAAAAACTTCTTCGTAAGCCCGGTTGTGAAAGCGGAAACGCCGGTCCCGGTCCACATAGGCAATCAGCGCGGGGACGCTGTCGGTTAGTTGGCGCAGCTGGGTTTCGCTGTCGCGCAGGGCATCAGCAACCTCCTTGCTTTCGGTGACGTCGCGGATGATGGCGGTGAAAAGCCGCTGGCCACCCACGTTGACATCGCCAAACGACACCCGCACCGGAAACTCCTGACCATCCCGGCGCTGCCCCCACACCTCGGTGTCGGACTCCCTGAAGCCGGGCGGGCGCTCTGTCAGCGCGTCAAAGAAGGCACGAAACGCCATTTGATAACGCTCCGGCAGCAAAAGCGCGACATGTTCGCCCTGCAATTGCTGCAAGGTATAGCCAAAAAGCTGCTGGGCGGCGGTATTGGCATTGACCACCAGACCGGCCTGGGTCACTGTCACCACGCCATCGGCCA
Organism: Kapaibacterium sp. (SeqCode); assembly: GCA_943370435.1. Classification (GTDB taxonomy): domain Bacteria; phylum Pseudomonadota; class Gammaproteobacteria; order Burkholderiales; family Burkholderiaceae_C; genus Polaromonas. Next base: position 10,926 of record CALRQX020000019.1, read on the forward strand.
TGCTTTCGGCCACGGCGCGGGCAAGCGCCTCGCTGTCGGCCAGCCTTGCCTGAATACGCAGGCGTTTGGCCTGAGCGCGAAAAATCATGAATGCTGCCCAGGCCAGAATGCCCAAAGACAGCAGCCCGCCCGCAACAATCAGGTACTTGACGTTCTGCGCGTTCTGGCGTGCCTCCTCCCGGGCGCTGTCCAGGATGCGAATTTCACTGTCTTTGATGCGTGGCACCAGCGCCGTGATTTCCCCGTCGAGTTTTCGGCTCAACTCGTTCCCGACAAGCAGGGCGGCGGCTCCCACGCCGCTGTCCTGACCCACTTCCACCGCACGTTCCATCAGCGGTATATGCGCCGAAATCGCACTTTCCAGGGTTTGCCAGTCCTGCAGGTCGCCGCTGGCCGTGGGTGCCGTCAGCAGTTTAGGCAAGGTCAGCTGCAGTTTCACGGCGGCCAGACGGTAAACAGCCAGATCGGACTCGGCACGGGTCAGCAGATAGCGGTGCTGCGAGGCCTCCGCGGCTTTGAAATTGGAAACCACCGACTCCAGCAGGAGCAGCGTTTCCTGGGTCTGCGCCTCCCGCTGCGCGCCGCGAATCAGGGAGTTGATGGTGAGGTAAGACGCCGTGATGCTCACTGCGACCAGCACCAGGCCCGTGCTCAGGGCGGTGATGATGGTGGCGCGAAACGGCAGTTTCATGGATTCAAACCCCTGTGGTGTCTCTCGTGCGGCGGGCCGGTCAGGGCACGGTCGCCGCTGGCAGGCCCTCGTCCAGCGCAGCCATCAGCTCGTCCAGCGAATCCTGCAGCGCTAGCAACAAGCCCTCCATCACCTCGCGGGGCTGCGCCTCATGGATCGCCTGCTCCAGTGCCCCGGCGTCCAGCGGCACGCGGATGGCGCCGATTTGCCCCGCCACACCGCGCAGGGAATGTGTCAGCAACTCGGCGGTTTTCATGTCCCCCTCCTGCAACGCCTGGCGGACTTTCGCCGGCGTGTCCCGGCGCCCTTCCTGAAAGCGCCTCAACATCGAAACATACAGGTTTTTTACACCCATCGCACGGCGCAGTCCCAATTCGGTGTCCAGGCCACAGATCAGCAGGGGCCAGTCGGGTTCTGCGGCGGCAGGCTTTGCTGCCGGCGGCAAAGCGGTCATTGTGGCGGGAGTCTGTTCCAGGGTCTGAAGAAACCCGCGCAACCGGGCCGCCGCATCCAGCCGCTGCGCGGGCGTCATGCTGGCCATGTCGATTTCAACCTGTAGTCCCGGTTGTTCACAGCGTAAAACGTCGGTCGCACCCTGCAAGGTGGCGTCGCCCGGCCTGACCACATACACCGCAATCGGGTGCGAAAACCCCTTGGCCTGCACGGCCGGCCGGGCTTCAGCCCTGATCTCACGCTGCACCAGCGCGTAGGTTTCACTGGAGATCAGGATCTCGCCGGGCTCGGCCGCCTGCTCAAGGCGCGCCGCGAGGTTGACCTCGCGCCCGATGATGGTGTATTCCATGCGCAGGGCACTGCCAAAGTTGCCGACATCACAAAACCCGGAATTGATGCCAATGCGTATCTCAAACGCCTTGTTGATGCCCATCTCGCGCCAGCGCGCCTGCAACTGGCCCATGCGCAACTGCATGGCTAGGGCCATGTTGACGCATTGCACCGCATCTTCGCGCACGCCCAGGGTGTGCGGATCGCCAAAAAAAATCACGATCGCGTCGCCAATGAATTTGTCCAGCGTGGCGCCATACTCGGCGGCGATCTGCGACATCTCGGCAAAATAACTGTTGAGCAGCAAGGTGACCTCTTCGGGTTGCCACTGCGCCGTCGATTCGGTGAAGTTTTTGATGTCGGAAAAAAAGACAGTCAGCTTTTTGCGCTGGGTGCGGATTTCCGCCTGGCGCGAGCCGTCAAAAAGCGATTGATAGACCTGGGGCGCCAGGTAACGCGACAGCTGCTCGGACAAATCCTTCAAGCGCCTGGCGTTGGTGCTGCGCTCCAGATGCAGCTTGATACGCGCCAGCAGAATGGGCGGGCTGATCGGCTTGGCCACATAGTCGGTGGCGCCCAGATCAAGCCCTCTGTGTTCTTCATCCGCGCTGCCCAGCGCGGTCAGAAAAATCACCGGAATATCAGCCGTGCGTGTATCCCGGCCCAGGTGGCCCAGCACCTCATAACCGTCCATGTCGGGCATCATCACGTCGAGCAGGATGATGTCGGGACGTGGCTCCAGCACGGCCAGATGCAAACCGGCGTCGCCCGCCGCAGCGGCCAGGACCTCGTACTTGTCCTGCAGCAGGGCCGTCAGCAGGAAACGGATGTCCTCGCTGTCCTCAATCACCAGAATGCGCGCCCGCGCGCTCTCACGCCGCTGCGCTGGCTGGACCACCGCGCCCTGTGGACCCTGCTTGTCCGGTACATCCGGTTCGCCCGCTTGATTCATGATGAGGCTCCCGTTCAACCCAGGCGACATCCCCGGGTATTTGTCAGCCGCCAGCCAGCGCCGCCCGCATGCCGGCAATCACCGCCCGGTAATCCGGCTGGCCAAAAATCGCACTGCCGGCCACAAAGGTGTCGGCACCGGCCGCTGCCACCCGGGCGATATTGTCCAGCTTGATGCCGCCATCCACTTCAAGCCGGATGTCCTTGCCCGAAGCGTTGATGCGTTTGCGCGCCTGCTCCACCTTGCGCAGCGCCGAGTCGATGAAGCTTTGTCCGCCAAAACCGGGATTGACACTCATGATCAGGATCAGGTCGATGTCTTCAATCACCCAGTCCAGCACGTCCAGCGGCGTAGCCGGATTGAACACCAGCCCGGCCTGGCAGCCTTTGGCCTTGATGGCCTGCACGCTGCGGTGCACATGGCCCGAGGCATCGGGGTGAAAGCTGATCAGGTCAGCGCCGGCATCGGCAAAGGCTGCGGCCAGCGCATCGACCGGTTGCACCATCAAATGAACATCAATTGGCACCGGTGTGCCGTCGGCCTTTTTCGCGTGCGGCTTGAGGGCACTGCAGATCATGGGTCCGAAGGTCAGGTTGGGGACGTAGTGGTTGTCCATGACGTCAAAATGGATCCAGTCGGCACCGGCCGCGATCACCGCCTCCAGCTCCTGCCCCAGGCGCGCAAAATCAGCCGACAACAGGGAGGGGGCAATCCGGTACACCGGTGGCGTTTTTGGGCTCATGCCGGAATTGTCGCAGCAAGCGCCCGCCCTGCGCATCAGCCCGCGTTTTTTCTGCCTGGGGGCGGGCGGTTAACATGGTCGCCAATCCCTCCCAAGCCATGCCGAAATACCAGTTTTCCTGCGAAGTCCTGCCCCGTTACCTGCCCGAGCAATCCGCGCCCGGGCAGGAGGTGTACGGCTTTGCCTACACCGTCACCATCACCAATACCGGCGATGTGGCGGCCCAGTTGATCTCGCGCCACTGGGTCATCAGCGATGCCAGGGGCCACACCGAGGAGGTCAAGGGCCTGGGCGTGGTGGGCCACCAGCCCCTGCTCAAGCCCGGCGAATCCTTCCAGTACAGCAGCGGCTCGCGCCTGCGCACGCCGACCGGCACCATGCATGGCAGCTACTTTTTTGTGGCTGAGGACGGCGAACGTTTTGAAGCGCCGATTGCGATGTTTGTGCTCGATGCCAGCGGCGCAGCCGGGCTGGCCCCGGGCAGTGGCCGGGTGTTGCACTAGCATTGCAAGCCCAAATGCTTACCCTGACTGAACTGCTGGACCGGCTTGATCCGCAGGCCGAGCTTGCCGGCCGGCACCTGTGGTTCATCGCCGTGATGGACTGGGTCCGCGGTGATGGCGGCAACCCCCAGGCAGCGGCCGCGCGGGTGCGGCTTTTTATCGAAGCGGCGCAGGCCAGGCCGGGTTTTGCGGGCAAGCTGCAAGCCTGGTGGCGAACGCTGACCGACACTGTGGACGCGACTCCGCTGCTGGCCGATTTCGGGTTTGCGCCACGCGCTGCATTTTTAAGCGAACTGGGCGAACGCCTGCGCTACCAGCTGCTGCCCGGCACACCGGAAACCACCCATGCCACCGAATTGTTCATGCTGCTGTTCCCGGGGCCGTTTGATGCCCAGTGGCTCAAATTGCTGGACCAGGCCACTTTGACGCAACTGGGCGACTTGCTGAGCCCGTCGGGCGCCGGCGATGAAACCGGTCCCGACGGAGGCAAGCTGCAGCAGGGCTGGCAGGCCACGCTGCTGGAAGCCCTGACCTACTGCACCAGCCAGGTCAGTGCCACCGGCTTTTCGCCGGAGTTGCGCTTGCGCATGAGCCCTGCCACCTTGCAGACGCGGCCATTTCACGGCCTGACCGGCGACCTCGAAGCGCTGCGCGCCGCCCTGGCCGCGCATGGGCCGGACAGCGGCGCCCTGCATCTGGCACTGGACCAGTTCAAGAGCCGGCTGGAGGCCTGCCGCAGTGCGGCCGCATCGGTGTACAGCCACCTCGATGAACACGGCATATCGGTCGGCCTGGTGTTTCGCCTGCGCCAGCTGCGTGAGCGCATTTTGCGCATCCGCGAGCTGCTGGACTGCCTGCTGTCTGAAAAACCGGCTGCCAGTGCGATGCAGCTGCTGGCCCGGCTGGTGCTGCTGGCCGAAGAGCGGCGCAGCATACGCGCGCTGATCGCCGCCAACTCCACCCTGCTGGCCGCCAAGGTCGCAGAGCGCGGCGCCGAAACCGGCGAACACTACATCACGCGCGACCGCGCCGCCTATGTCGACATGCTGGGCAAGGCGGCCGGTGGCGGCGCCCTGACGGCCATCACCACACTGCTCAAGTTTGGCGTGGTGACACTGGCGCTGTCCGCCTTCTGGAGCGGCTTTCTGGCCAGCGTGGTCTATGCGGCCAGCTTCGTGCTGATCCAGCTGCTGCATTTCACGCTGGCGACCAAACAGCCGGCCATGACCGCACCGGCGATGGCAGCCAAGCTCAAGGATCTGCGTTCGGGTGAGGCCGTCAGCGAGTTTGTCGACGAGGTCACCCACCTGGTGCGCTCACAGGTGGCCGCCGTGCTCGGCAATGTGCTCATGGTGGTGCCGGTGGTGCTGCTCATCAGCGGCCTGATGCAACTCACGCTGGACCGGCCGATGATAGACACCCGGGAGTCTGTCCATGTGCTCAATGCCCTGAGCCTGCTGGGCCCGACGCTGCTCTGGGCCGGCTTCACCGGCGCTGTGCTGTTTGCCGCCAGCATCATAGGCGGCTGGGTGGAGAACTGGTTTGTGCTGTATCGCCTCGCGTCCAGCATGCGCTACAACCCGCGCATCACGCGCGCGCTGGGTGTGGCGCGCGCGCGGCGCTGGGCCGGCTTCATGCGCGACAACATTTCAGGCTTCACTTCCAATATCGCGCTCGGCTTCATGCTCGGGCTGATCCCGCCGATCACCGGTTTTTTCGGGCTCGAACTCGAAGTGCGGCACGTCACGCTGTCGGCGGGCCAGCTGGCCGCTGCAGCTGCCGCGCTGGGCTGGGAGGTGTTGCGCCAGCCCGCGCTGTGGTGGTGTGTGGCGGCCATTCCGCTCATAGGCGCGCTCAACCTGGGGGTGAGTTTTTACCTGGCGTTTCGCCTGGCCTTGCAGGCGCACAACGTCAGCGGTGTGGACCGCGCGCGGATTCGGGCCGCCATCTGGGCGCGCTGGCGCAGCCGGCCCGGCAGTTTTTTCAGGCCCGATTGAGCGCCTGACATGTGGCGGACGGCCGCGGCCGGTCCAAAGACATGTCCGGCCTTGTCCTACAGGCCGAGCGGCTGAAGCGCTGTAAAGTCAAAACGTTTTCATGGGTGCCGCAGCGGCCCGCCGGCATGGGCATCCGCTTGCCCCCGACCGCACTCCCTGCGGGCTGTTGTCCCCATGGGCGTCTGGTCACCGGGTCGCCAGGCAGGGGCCACCAGCCGCCATCTGCGCGCTGAAGCGAGGCCGCCGAACTTTCATTAACCAGCGGAGACCCTTGCGCATGAATGAAATCATGGCCATCTGGGCCGAATGGATCAGGCCCTCAGCCGGCCTGCCTACCGTGCAGTGGTCTATCCTGCTGGCTGTGGCCGCGCTCACCGGCCATCTGGTGCAGCGTTATGCCGGCATCCCCAAAGTGGTCGGTTATTCGGTCGTCGGCGCTTTTGCCGGCCTGGCCGGATTCACCGGTGCGGTCTGGCCCCTGAAGGGCACAGGCCTGTTCCTGCTGGAGCTCGGCGTGGCGGTGGTGCTGTTTGAAGCGGGCGGGCGAATTCCGCTGCGCTGGTTTCGCCACAACCCCATGGTGCTGGTGCAAAGCCTGGCGGAATCGGCCCTGAGCTTCATCGCGGTGTACTGGGCACTGACTTTTCTGGGTGTGCGCGAGATCGTCGCCGAGCCGCTGGCCCTGCTGGCCATGGCCGCCTCACCGGCTGTGCTGTCGCGCGTCATCATGGACACCCGCGCTTCCGGCCCGGTGACGGAACGCGCGATGGTGCTGTCCACCTTGAGCACCCTGTATGCACTGACTTTTTGCAGCGCCCGCGCCGGCATGATGAACCGCGCCGATCTGAGCCTGACCGACACGCTCTACCCGGTGGCGGTGGTGCTGGGTTTGTCGGTGGCGGTGGGCGCCGGCCTGGCGCTGGCCCTGCGTTCGGCCCTGCGGGTGATGAGCCCGACCAGCGAGAACACCGCCATTTTGCTGCTGGCACTGATTGCCGCCGGTGCCGCGCTGGCCGCCAACTTTGGCGGCTCGGCGCCGCTGGCCGCGCTGCTGGGCGGCATGCTGCTCAAGCAGCTCAACCCGCGCCCCTGGTCATGGCCACGGCAGATGGGCACCGCCTCGAGCATGCTGACCATGCTGATGTTTGTGCTGGTGTCGGTGGTGGCCGCGCAGGCCGACTGGAGCGGCCAGGTGGCCGGCCTGGTGGCCGCGCTGGTCGCGGCACGGGCTCTCGCCAAAATCACCGGCGTTGCGCTGGGCAATGTGGGCAGCGGCGCCAGCTGGAAGCAGGCCCTGTGGGTCGGTTGCGCGATGTCGCCTATGTCCTCGGTCGCGTTGCTGCTGGTGTCGCAGTTTGTGGTGGCGTCCGGCTCCATCGGGCCGCGCATCGCCAGCATTGCGCTGCCGGCGATCCTGCTGATGGAAGTGCTGGGCGCCATTCTGGCCACTTTTGTCATCTACCGCGCTGGCGAAAACTCCCGGCCCTGGACCCACAAACCCTGGAACACCGTCACAGGAGATCTGCGTGAGTGAACACAAAGACGGGCGCTCAGCACCCGGCGGACTCGAGCCCTTCCAGAAATCGGATGCGCTGTCCCTGGGCGTGGAGCTGGAGCTGCAGCTGGTCAACACGCACGATTACGACCTGGCACCTTATGCCGAAGACATGTTGCGCCTGATGCAGAAAATACCGCTGCCGGGCAGTGTGGTGCCGGAGATGACGTCCAGCATGATAGAAATCTCCACCGGTGTCTGCCAGTCGTCATCCGAAGTGCTGGGCCAGCTCACGCAGATCCGCGACGCCCTGGTCAAAAGCGCCGACAAGCTCAACATCGCGGTGGTCGGCGGCGGCACCCACCCTTTCCAGCAGTGGCACGAGCGCCGCATTTACGACAAACCGCGTTTTCGCGAGCTGTCCGAGCTCTACGGTTACCTGTCCAAGCAGTTCACGATTTTCGGCCAGCATGTGCATGTGGGCTGCCCCGATGCCGACACCGCGCTGCTGACGCTGCACCGCATGTCGCGCTACATACCGCACTTCATCGCACTGTCGGCCTCGTCGCCCTATGTGCAGGGCCAGGACACGGCCTTTGATTCGGCGCGCCTGAACTCGGTGTTTGCCTTTCCGCTGTCGGGCCGCGCACCGCTGGCACTGACCTGGGACGACTTCACGGTCTACTTCGAGAAGATGACACGCACCGGTGTGGTCCGCAGCATGAAGGACTTTTACTGGGACATTCGGCCCAAGCCGGAGTTCGGCACCATAGAAATCCGGGTCTTCGACACACCGCTGACCATAGGACGTGCGGCGGCGCTGTCCGGCTACGTGCAGTCGCTGGCCTCCTGGTTCATGAACGACCAGCCTTTTATGCCGACTGAAGACGACTATCTGGTCTACACCTACAACCGTTTCCAGGCCTGCCGCTTCGGGCTGGAGGCGGTCTATGTCGATCCGGCCACCGGCGAACACATGGCGCTGCGCGACCACATCCTGATGACCATGGACAAACTCGGCCCGCACGCCGGCCCGCTGGGCGCCAGCGGCGGCATCCACCTGCTGCGCAGCAGTGTCGAGCTGTCGAACAACGATGCACGCTGGTTGCGCGAGCTGCAGGCCAGGGAAAAACTGCTGGCGGAAGTGATTCGCCAGGCGGCTCTGAAGTTTCGGGGGCTGCCGATTTAGCCGGGTGCGGCCTGCCTGACCAGGTGGTCCAGCGCGTGCGCCACCACGCCGTGCATCTCGACAGGTATCAGCAGGCGATCCCTGATCAGCCGTTCGCAGCTGCGTTTGGTCATCGAGTGCGGATGCCCGCCGTGGCTGACAAACATGAACAGGGTGCCGCGTGTGCTGGCCCAGATCAGCTGGGCGCGCAACCACTGGCGCTTCGAATACAGGTCCACCCAGCTGCCTTCACGCAGCGCCATCAGGATGTCTTCAGGCGAACGATTGACAGCCTCTGCGGCAGGCAAACCGTCCGGGCCATCTGGCCCATGCCCCTGTGCGACCGCGCCGCAGCCATCGTCAGGCGTGGCGCTGAGCTCTGCGGGACCGGAGGGCAGGGTGTCTTCAAAGCCTGCCTCATCGAGCTCCTGCGGCGCCATCCAGGGCTGGCCGGCGGCCCTGGCGGTGCGTTGCGCCAGCGTGGCTGGCTGCAGGTCGCTGAAGTCGGGTATCTCGGTGTCGGCAGACGCTGCTTCCTGCGGTGCACGGGACGACCCGGTCGCGTCGCGCCGGCTGCGCACCCGGCGCAACTTGAGCACCGGGCGGTGCAGTTTTTCCATGGCCGCAAAAAAGGCTTCCGTCTCGCGCGGGTCCTGCCCCAGCAACGCCAGGCCGGCATGCAACTTGGCCAACAACCCGGGAATCATCTCTATCAATTTGGCAGGGCGCTTGAGCGTGACCTCGCGCTTGACACTCCACAGCAGGTCGGTCACCAGCGAGCCATAACCGTGGGGGTCAATCTGGCGCGTGGTATCGGTCAAACGGGCATGTGCCAGCACCAGCGCCCAGGGGCCAAAAAGAAAATCCAGCACCACCCCGGGCACTTGCGCCAGGTCAGCGCGCGCACTCAGGTCGAAGGCGATCTGATCGGCCTGTAGTTGCCGCTCTTCGGCAAACTGCATGGTCTGCCGGATCTGGCTGCGCTGCGCCTGCTCCTGCTGGTCCTGCCCCTCCCACAACTGGTGCAGCCCGGTCAGCGCCGCGGCAAAAGGCCGGGCATCGTTGATGCCGCTTGCATTGAGCGCATTGAAGGCGTCGGTGACGGACTCGAAGAAACTGTCGAACTGCGGACTGCGCTCATTCTGGTATCTGAAGCTGCGCTGCGCCACGCGTTCCATGAGGCGCCTGCCGGGGTGGTTCTCTTCACTGAAAAAACGCGAGTCCACCATCGCCAGCCGCAGCAGCGAAGGCTCCAGCGCCACAATGGCTTCGCGCACCGGCACCAGCAGGCGCGGGTCTTGCGCCACCTGATTGACGAGTTTTTGCACCACCTCCATGCCCAGCACCTGGCCGACGCGGGTCGCGCCTTTTTGCAGCTCGGTACGGACCAGCGCGCGCTCCCGGGCTCGACCGTACACGCCCCAGACCTGGGAACTGAGCTGGCTCAGCACATCCACCATGCGCGAACCGAGCTCTGGGTCATCCGCCTCCGGCGCCGGCAGCGGCTGGCGCGTCGGGTCGCTGCGGGTTCCCTGATAGCCGGGTGCGGTGCCTGGCACCACTTCGGAGGGGGTTTCAGCTTCAGGCCGCAAGGGTGCCGGGGCAGAGTCCCGCGCCGCCTTCAGCGCCACCAGCTCTTCTTCGATGGTGGCGTAGTAAGCTGGCGCCAGGCCGTGTTCGGCGCTGCTGCCGTCACCGCTGAGAAAGTCCTGGAGCAGCGCGTCCTTGATGTCGTGCCTGGACAGATCGGCGTAGTGCGCAGGCCGGAACGGCTGCTCATCCGAGGCATAACCACCGGCAGGGCCTGCCGGCTTGCGGCCCGGGCTGGCCGTGGACGCTGCGCCAGCGCCGCCCGGCCGCTTGCCGATGGCTGCCGGTGTGGGCAGCACGCGGTAGCTGGCAGAGCGCACCTGGGCCAGCTCCAGCACATTGATGAGCCTTTCATACACCCGCTTGAGTTCGCGCCCCAGGGGTTCGGCCAGGTGTCTGGCCCACAAGGCGCTGATGGCGGGCTCCACCGGCGCCGCCAGCAACAGCGTGCGCAGGGTGTGTACATAAATCTCAGGCCGAACCGGGTTGCGCTCGGGGCTGACCTGGGTCAGGCCCTGGGCGGTACTGATCAAGCCGTCGAGCTCGGCCAGCACCTGCTCCAGCACCGGCAAGACCTTTTGCAACAGGCGCGAGGCCTCAATGCCTTCTTCCACTTTCGAGTCGTCCACCAGCGAGAACATGTCTTCGAGCAACACGGGCGCCGGCGCCCTGTATGGAGCAGGGGGCAGCGCACCGCTTGCGCTGGCCCCGGCACCGGCCAGCTCGAAGGCCGCCAGCAGATCGGCCGGATAACGCGCGCACCAGGCGTCCTTGTGTTTCAGAAGCTCGCGCCAGGCTGCGCCCAGCTCATCGCGCTCGGCTACTTTCATGCTCTGGGTTTCGGCCACCTGCAACGCCGAAACCGCGTGGCCTATACATTGCGCCAGCGCAGGCTGCGATGCGACCGCAGCTTCCTTGAGGCAGCGCTGCAGGACATCGGCCGACGAAGCATGGGTGGAAGGCAAGGTCGATATCAAGATGGCATCCCGTCGAGTGAACTCCGGAAAATTTCCGGCATATCCTGAAAGTGCAGTGTGGGCCGAACCGCTTCAGCAGAGATGAAGCTGCCGAAGTATCTTGTAACGATTTCTAACCCGGGCGCCATCAAACAGACGCTGCTTACATTTGTGCGGCGCCGGCCGGGCGACCGACCGGGATACCGGTACAGCCACCTCCGCCAGCCGTTCACGCCGCAGCGATTGCAACAAAAAATGGCTGCAGCCCAATGGTGACGCACGCAGGCAGCTCCTATTTTTATAGCGCCTCAGAAAACACCGTGCAGCGACCATGCTGCGACCTGCCGGGCCGGAATCGGCCCGCTGCAGCGGCCCGCAAAAAGAAACAGCCACCACAAACCGTTGCAGTTTGTGATGGCTTCGCGCTTGCCCAGGCCCAAAAGGCCCGGGATACACATCCCGGTTTAGTTGGGCACCAGCACCTTGTTGACCACGTGGATCACGCCGTTGGACTGATAGACGTTGGCAATGCTGACCATGGCCATGCCGCCTTTTTCGTCGGTCACCATCACATTGGAACCGCTGGCCGTCACCACCAGGGCGTCGCCGCTGACGGTGGTCAGGGTGGCGCGGCCATTGCCCGCCATCACCCGCTGGCTCAGTGCCGCAGCGTCGAGCTTGCCGGACACCACGTGGGCCGTCAGGATCTTGGTCAGCGTGGCCTTGTTCTCGGGCTTGAGCAGGGTGGCAACCGTGCCGGCTGGCAGTGCGTCAAAAGCAGCGTTGGTCGGTGCAAACACGGTGAATGGGCCAGGGGTTTTGAGGGTTTCAACCAGACCGGCTGCCTTGACCGCGGCGACCAGCGTGGTGTGGTCTTTGGAGTTGACTGCGTTGTCAATGATGTCCTTGGTGGGGAACATGGCGGCACCACCGACCATGACCGATGGGCCACCGGACATGCCGCTGTTGGACATGCCACCGGCACAAGCGCTGAGCAAAGCGGCAACGCCGGCTGCAATGAGTAGTTTTTTCATGAATAGGCTCCTGATTGAAATAGTGGGTCTGTGGAATCCGCCACAGTGCGTGAGCGAGTTATCCGCCTGTGAGGGATACGCCGTGGTTTGACAACTGGATTCAAAGCCGGACACAGAAGCGGTACACAGGCCTGTCGATGACCTGAGATGGCCATAAAAAATGGCACCCGCAGGTGCCATTCATGAAAAGTTGTGCGCCAAATCGGTCTCCAGCCCTTGTCTGGCAAACGCAACCCGCTATTTAATCCATAGCAGATATCAGGCGCTGCCGGCCTTGACCTTGAGGCGCCAGGCATGCAGCAACGGCTCGGTATAACCACTCGGCTGGGCCAGGCCCTTGAACACCAGGTCACAAGCCGCCTTGTACGCCGCCGACTTGTCAAAACGGCCGGCCATGGGCTGGTACAGCTTGTCGCCGGCATTTTGTTTGTCCACCACCGCGGCCATGCGTTCAAAGGTCTCTTTGACTTGCGCCTGCGTGACCACGCCGTGGTGCAGCCAGTTCGCGATGTGCTGGCTGCTGATGCGCAGCGTGGCGCGGTCTTCCATCAGGCCGACGTTGTGGATGTCGGGCACCTTGGAGCAGCCCACGCCCTGGTCGATCCAGCGCACCACATAACCGAGGATGCCCTGGGCATTGTTGTCGAGCTCCTGCTGCTTCGCTTCCGGCGTCCAGTCAGGCGTATGGGTCACCGGGATTTGCAGCAAGGCGTTCAGGATGTTGTTGCGCTCTTTGCTGGCGTCGATTTTTTCCAGCTCTTTCTGCACCTTGCTGACCTTGACCTGGTGGTAATGCAAGGCATGCAGGGTGGCGCCGGTCGGGCTGGGCACCCAGGCGGTGTTGGCGCCGGCCAGCGGGTGCGCAATTTTCTGCGCCATCATGGCCTTCATCAGGTCGGGCATGGCCCACATGCCTTTGCCGATCTGCGCCTTGCCGCGCAGGCCGCAGGACAGGCCCACCAGCACGTTGTTTTTTTCGTAAGCGGCAATCCAGGCGCTGGTTTTCATGTCGCCCTTGCGGATCATGGGGCCGGCCAGCATGGCGGTGTGCATCTCGTCGCCGGTGCGGTCCAGAAAACCGGTGTTGATAAAAGCCACGCGGCTTTTGGCTGCTGCAATACAGGCTTTGAGGTTGACACTGGTGCGGCGCTCTTCGTCCATGATGCCGAGCTTGACGGTGCTGCCGGGCAGGCCCAGCATTTTTTCCACGCGGCTGAACAGCTCGTCGGCAAAAGCCACTTCGGCCGGGCCGTGCATCTTGGGTTTGACGATGTAGACCGAGCCCTTGCGCGAGTTCTTGATGCCTTTGCTGTTCTTGCGTTTCAGGTCATGGATCGCAATCGTGGTGGTGACCACCGCATCCAGAATGCCTTCGGGAATCTCGCGTGTCGCGCCGTCGGCGCCGGTGTAGAGAATGGCCGGATTCGTCATCAGGTGGCCGACATTGCGCACAAACATCAGGGACCGGCCATGCAGGCTCACGGGTTTGCCCTTGGGCGAGGTGTACTCGCGGTCGGGGTTCAGGCCACGGGTAAAGGTTTTGCCGTCTTTGGTCACGCTTTCGGTCAGCGTGCCCTGCAAAATGCCCAGCCAGTTGCTGTACGCCAGCACCTTGTCGTCAGCATCCACCACCGCCACCGAATCTTCCAGATCGAGGATGGTGGACAGCGCCGCTTCCAGCACCAGATCACTGACACCGGCCGCGTCGGTTTTGCCAATCGGCGTGTTGCGGTCGATCTGGATGTCGATGTGCAGGCCGTTGTGTTGCAGCAGCACCGACGACGGCGCTTGGGCCTTGCCCTGGAAGCCGATGAACTGGTTCGCATCAGCCAGCGCGGTGGTTTTGCCGCCTTTCAGGGTGACGACGAGTTTGCCGCCTTTGACGGCATATGCGGTCGAGTCAATGTGCGAGCCATTCTTCAGCGGCGCAGTGCGGTCCAGCACGTAACGCGCGTACTCAATCACTTTGGCGCCGCGCACCGGGTTGTAGCCCTTGCCTTTTTCAGCGCCGCCGCTTTCATCAATCACGTCGGTGCCGTACAAGGCGTCGTACAAAGAGCCCCAGCGCGCGTTGGCGGCGTTCAGTGCGTAGCGGGCGTTCAGGATCGGTACCACCAGTTGCGGGCCCGCCTGTTTGGCCAGTTCGGCATCGACATTACCCGTGCTGATGCTGACTTTTTTCGGCGCGGGCACGAGGTAGCCGGTTTTTTCCAGAAAGGCGCGGTAGGCCTTCATGTCGGTTATCGGGCCCGGGTGGGCTTTGTGCCAGCCATCCATCTCGGCTTGCAGGCGGTCGCGCTCAGCCAGCAGGGCGATGTTTTTGGGCGCCAGGTCGGCAACGATGGCGCCAAAACCTTTCCAGAACGTGGGGCTGTCCACGCCGGTGCCGGGCAGGACTTTGTCATCGATAAAACGCTGCAGAACCGTGGCCACCTGCAGGCCGTGGCGCGTTGTGCGTGGTGTTGTTGTCATGGAAACCTCTCAAAAAAAACAGGGGAACGTTAAAACGATGAAGCGGATTATCCCGCCGGGAAAAAGTCAAACACGTCGCGCAGATTGCTGCCGGTGCGCACCGGCTGCGTGCCGAGTTCTTCAAACGGCAGCCCGTAACGGTTGACCCACAGCGTCTGGTAGCCATACCAGGTCGCGGCCAGCGCGTCCCAGCTGTTGCAGCTGACAAACACCGTCTGCGCCGCCGGCAGCCCGGTCGCCTGTGGACCCAGCGCATAGGCCTGGGGATGGGTTTTGTATTTGCGCAGGCTGTCCACGCTGATTACGTGGTCGAGCAAATCATCGAGTCCGGCCGACTTGACGGCCACATCGAGCATGGCCGGATCGCCGTTGGACAAAATGCCGGTGACCACACCGCGCGCCTTCAGGGCCTGGAGCACCTCGCGGTTTTCCGGAAAAGCCGACAGATGCCGGTACTGGTTCATGAGCCGCTGCTCGCGTTCGGCCGTCAGGTCCAGGCCCAGGCGTTTGCAGGCATAACGCAGGCCGGCGCGGGTCAGGTCCCAGAAGGGCTGGTAAAACGCGCCGTCATTGCTGGTGGTGACCAGCCGGGTGTATTCAATCTGCTTGTCGCGCCAGAGCAGTCCCAGCGCCTGGCCCTGGCCGGGAAACAGCTGTTCCGCGAGCAAGCCCACGCTGTACACGTCGAACAGCGTGCCATAAGCATCGAAGAGAACAGCCCGCGGAAATACTCGCCCGGCTTTGGGTTTTTCCATTCACCCGACTGTATTTGATACTTTAATAAAGATTAATCAATCAAAAAGCTAATTATCTGTGACATTAATGCATGTAGTTGTGGCCGCTTGAGGACACCGGCCTCAAACTCGTTAATTCGGCGCGCTTTGCCTAGCGTGCCCAGCGCAGCACCAGCGGGTCAAGCCGCGTGGCGGTCGCCAGCAGTCCGGCGCGCGTATCCGGATGCATCGCCGGAAAAGGATGGCGCGGCGCCTCGCAGTCGATCACGCCGCCCTCTTTCATCAGGGTCTTGGCCGCCAGCAGCCCCGCCTGGCGGTTTTCGTAGTTGATCAGTGGCAGCCACTGCTGGTACAGCGCAAAAGCCTTGTCCAGGTCACCGGCACAATGGGCCTCGATGATGGGGCGTATGCCGTCCGGATAAGCGCCGCCGGTCATGGAGCCAGTGGCGCCGGCGTCGAGGTCGGCCAGCAGGGTGATGGCTTCTTCACCGTCCCACGGCCCTTCCACCGCGTCACCGCCAAGACGGATCAGCTCGCGCAGTTTGGCCGCTGCGCCGGCGGTTTCGATCTTGAAATAGGCGATGTGTTCGATCTCGCGCGCCATGCGCGCGAGAAAGGCGGCTGACAGCACGGTGCCGCTGGCGGGCGCATCCTGGATCATGATGGGAATGTCCACCGCGTCCGACAGCCGCGCATAGAACTCGTAGATCTGCGGCTCGCTCACGCGGAAGGTGGCACCGTGGTACGGCGGCATGACCATTAGCATGGCGGCGCCCATGTC
Organism: Kapaibacterium sp. (SeqCode); assembly: GCA_943370435.1. Taxonomy (GTDB): domain Bacteria; phylum Pseudomonadota; class Gammaproteobacteria; order Burkholderiales; family Burkholderiaceae_C; genus Polaromonas. The sequence goes on from CALRQX020000019.1 coordinate 26,824, forward strand.
CTGCGCGCGGCGGCTGCGTTCGGCGCAAACCCTCGTGCCGTAATGGGTCGTGGTCACGATCACCGGCACGCGGCCGGCCACGTGTTCGAGGATGGTGCGGGTCAGGATTTCGCGTTCCTCGTCCGACAGCACGAACTGCTCGGAAAAGTTGGCCAGGATGCAGATACCGTCGGAGCCGGCGTCAATCATGAAATCAATGCAGCGTTTCTGACTTTGCAGATCCAGCTCACCGGTTTCGGTGAAGGTGGTGGGGGCAACCGGGAAGATGCCGCGGTAGCGCGGCTGGGGAGGGGAAGAGGTCATGGTGAAACGAGCGGTGGGGAAGAGAGGACAAGAAGGCGCTTTGCATGCCCGGATTGATCCAGGGCTCCCGTGGAACCGGCTTCGCCGGGCCCCAGGGGAGCGTCCCCCTGAGGGGAAGACGCGAAGCGGCGCAGGGAGGCTTCCATGCCTTTTAGTGGGAGTGGCGGGGAACTTCAGATCCGCGGCAGCCGACCAGAAAATCGAAATCGCAGCCCTCGTCGGCCTGCAGCACGTGGTCGACATACAGGCGCTGATAGCCGCCGCGCATGCCCGCAGGGGCCTTCCCCTCCAGGGCAGCAAGGCGTTCAGCCAGTTCGGCATCGCTGATGTCCAGGTGCAGACGGCCCGCGTCACAGTCAAGCTCGATCCAGTCGCCGTCGCGCACCGCAGCCAGCGGCCCGCCGGCTGCGGCCTCGGGGGCCACATGCAACACCACAGTGCCGTAAGCGGTGCCGCTCATGCGCGCGTCCGAGATACGCACCATGTCCTTGACGCCGCGCCGCAGCAGCTTGGGCGGCAGACCCATGTTGCCGACCTCGGCCATGCCGGGGTAGCCTTTGGGCCCGCAATTTTTCATCACCATCACGCAGCTGGCGTCAATGTCGAGGTTCTCGTCGACGATGCGCTCCTTGTAGTGCTCCAGGTTTTCGAACACGACGGCACGGCCGCGGTGTTTGAGCAGTTCGGGCGAGGCAGCGGAAGGCTTGAGCACGGCACCGCGCGGTGCCAGGTTGCCGCGCAGGATGCAGATGCCGCCGTCGGCGATCAGGGGCTTGTCGAGGGGGCGGATGACCTCGTCGTTGTACTGCGGCGCCTCACGAACGTTGTCCCAGATCGATTGGCCATTGACGGTGAGCGCACCGGGGTGAGGCAGCAAACCGTTTTCACCCAGGCGCCGCAACACGGCGGGCAGGCCGCCGGCGTAGTAGAACTCTTCCATCAGGAAGCGGCCGGAGGGCTGCAGGTCGACCAGGGTGGGAGTGCCACGGCCAATCCGCGTCCAGTCCTCCAGGTCCAGCTGCACGCCCATGCGGCCTGCAATCGCCTTCAGATGAATCACCGCGTTGGTCGAACCACCAATGGCGGCGTTGACACGGATCGCATTTTCGAACGCCTCGCGCGTGAGGACTTTCGACAGCGTCAGGCCTTCGCGTGCCATCGCCACAGCGCGCGCGCCCGACATTTGTGCCAGCACGTAGCGCCGCGCATCCACCGCGGGAATCGCCGCATTGTGCGGCAGGGAGGTGCCCAGCGCTTCGGCCATGCAGGCCATGGTGGAGGCCGTGCCCATGGTGTTGCAGGTGCCGGCGGAACGCGACATGCCACCCTCGGCCGCCAGAAACTGGTGCAGCTGGATCTCGCCCGCTTTCAACGACTCGTGCAGTTGCCACACGGCGGTGCCAGAGCCGATGTTTTTGCCTTCCAGCTTGCCATTGAGCATGGGCCCGCCGGTGACCACGATGGCCGGAATGTCGCAGCTTGCCGCACCCATCAGCAACGCAGGAGTGGTCTTGTCGCAGCCGGTGAGCAGCACCACGGCGTCGATGGGGTTGCCACGAATTGCTTCTTCCACGTCCATGCTGGCGAGGTTGCGCGTGAGCATGGCAGTGGGGCGCAGGTTGGACTCGCCATTGGAGAACACCGGAAACTCCACCGGAAAACCGCCGGCCTCTGAGATGCCGCGTTTCACATGTTCGGCGATCTTTCGAAAGTGGGCATTGCAGGGCGTGAGTTCTGACCAGGTGTTGCAGATGCCGACGATCGGGCGGCCATCGAACTCATGATCGGGAATGCCCTGGTTCTTCATCCAGCTGCGGTACATGAAGCCGTTTTTGTCGGCTGAGCCGAACCATTCGCTGGAGCGCAACTTTCGCGTGGTGTTTGTCATGAGAGGTCTGTCAATTGATTTCAGAGGATTTGGTTCGACGGCTTGCCAGCAGGCGCTGCAACAGGCAAAAAACAAACAGCAGGGCACCGACGACGATGCGTGTCCACCAGGAACTCAGGGTGCCGTCAAAGGAAATCAGGGTCTGGATGATTCCCAGCATCAGCACCCCGAACAGGGTACCGGCCACGTAACCCACGCCGCCGGTGAGCAGCGTGCCGCCAATGACCACCGCGGCTATGGCGTCGAGTTCCATGCCGACAGCATGCAAGCCGTAGCCCGAAAGCATGTAGAAGGTGAACACCACGCCTGCCAACGCCGAGCAAAAACCGGAGAGTGTGTACACCCCCACCAGCGTGGCCCTTACCGGCAGACCCATCAGCAGCGCCGACTGTTCGCTGCCGCCAATCGCATAAACGGAGCGGCCGAACGACGTATTGTGGGCAATGAATACCGCCGCCAGGAGCACTGCAATGGCAATCACCGCCCCGACGGAAAGCGAGGCGCCTTCCCACAAGGACACCCGCCACTGCGAAACCTCTGAATAAAACTCGTTGGTCATGCTGATCGAGTCGACGCTGATCAGGTAGCACAGGCCACGCGCGAGGAACATGCCGGCCAGCGTCACGATGAAAGGCTGCAGGCGAAAGCGCTCAATCAGAAAACCCATGAAAGCACCGAAGGCCGCGCCCATAACGAGCACCAGCGGAATCACCACAGCCGGGCTCCAACCGCGGTGTTCCACCAGCGAAGCGGAGACCATGGTGGTCAGCGCGATCACCGAGCCGACCGACAGGTCGATGCCGCCAGAAAGAATGACAAAGGTCATGCCCACCGCGACGACGATCAGGAAGGCGTTGTCGACCAGCAGGTTGAGGAAGACCTGCGCCGAGAAAAACCCGCTGTAAAACACCGAGCCCATGGTCGCCATGGCCATGAACAGTGAAATGGTCGCCGCCAGCGGCAGGTATTTGGGATTGAAGCGAGACACGGACGAACGCGCCGGCTGTTTGGGCGCGGTCGCGGCCTCAGGTTTGACCACGGCCGCACTCATGACAGCATCTCGCGCGCAGTCGGCCGGCGCACCCAGGTGGCGACCTGGGCCCGGAACTCGGGCGACTGCAGCAGCATCACCATAAACACCACCACGGCCTTGACCACCAGGTTGATCTCGGGTGGAACGCCCAGTGAGTAAATGGCGTAAGTCAGGGTCTGGATAATCAGGGCGCCGATTATGCTGCCCACCAGACTGAAGCGTCCGCCAGTGAGGGCGGTTCCGCCCAGCGTCACGGCCAGAATGGCGTCGAGCTCCAGCAGCTGGCCGGCATTGTTGCCGTCGGCGCTTTTGACGTTGGAGCTGATCAGCAAGCCCGCAATGCCGGCGCAGAGACCGCAAAAGGCATAGGCGCCAATGATCAGCCGCCGGGCCTGTACCCCGGCCACACGAGCCGCCGTCGGGTTGATGCCGACCGCCTGGATGAAGAGGCCGAGGGCAGTACGCGTCACAGCCAGATAAAGCGCAGCAAACACCGCCGCCGCAATGAAAAGCGAGAACGGCAAGCCCAAAAGGTAGCCGCCACCCAGGAAGAAGAAGGGGACGTAGTAGATGGTGATGATCTGCCCGTCGGTGATCAGCTGTGCGATGCCGCGCCCCGCCACCATGAGGATCAGCGTGGCAATGATGGGTTGCATGCCGATCCTGGCGACCAGCAGGCCATTCCACAGCCCGCACAGGAAGGCGATGCCCAGCGCCGCCAGAATCGCCAGGGGCATCGGGAAACGGCTCACACTTCCCGACACCGACCCGCCTATCATCCACGCAGCGACTGCGGCCGCGATGGCCACCACGGCACCCACGGAGATATCGATGCCGCGCGTGGCGATCACCATCGTCATGCCGAGCGACACCAGCACCAGCGGTGCCGCGCGATTGAGAATGTCGATCAGACTGCCGTAGAAGTGGCCATTGCGCCACTCGATGTGCAAAAAGCTGGCGTTAAAAATCGTGTTCACCAGCAGTAACAGCAGCAGCGTCAGCAGCGGCCAGGCCAGGCGATGCCGCAGCAAGACCGTCAGGGGGGAGGGAGAGGCGTCAGACATGTTCAGCCGCAATCAGTTCATAAACGGTGTCTTCGCTGCTGCCCGCAGGCAATTCGCCCACTTTGTGGCGGTCACGCAGCACCACGATACGGTGCGCGACCCGCACCACCTCGCTCATTTCGGAAGAGATGAAAATTACCGCCATACCGGCCTGCGCCAGGCGCAGGATCTGTTCCATGATTTCCTGCTTGGCGGCTACATCGATGCCACGTGTCGGTTCGTCCAGGATCAGCAGGCGCGGCTCGGTCGCCAGCCAGCGCGCGATCATGGCCTTCTGCTGGTTGCCGCCCGACAGCAGGCCGATGGGGGTGTCCACGCTAGCGGTCTTGATGCCCATCGACCGGACAAAACGTTCGGCCAGTGCGGTCTGCTCGGCCCGTGACAGAAAGCGGCGCATGCCCATGCGGGCCTGCAGCGCCAGCGCAATGTTCTCCCGAACCGACAACTCGGCCACAATGCCATCGGTCTTGCGCTCTTCCGGACACAGGGCCAGGCCGTGGCGAATCGCATCGGCCGGGCTGGAGAACGTCACCGTCTGGCCGGCTATCTTGAGCACGCCTCGATCGGGTGTCTCCAGGCCGAACAGCAGGCGCGCCAGTTCCGTGCGCCCCGCGCCCAGCAGCCCGGCCAGGCCCACCACTTCGCCGGCGCGTACACGCAGGTCCACGGGCTGCAACTGACCAGACTGGCCCAGGCCTTCGGCTTGCAACAGTGCCGGCACCGCATCATCGAACACGGGGGATAACACGGCGCCGCCGGATTGCGCAGCCAGCGCTCGTCCCAGCATGGCCGCAATCAGGGCCTGCGGGCCCAGTTCACTGACACGCCATTCGCCGATCCAGGTACCGTTGCGCAGCACGGTGATGCGGTCCGATACCGCATACACCTGGTTCAGGAAGTGGGTGACAAAAACAATGGCCAGCCCGTCGTCACGCAGGCGGCGCAGCACCTCAAAGAGTTTTTGCACCTCGTCGTCATCCAGGCTGGAGGTCGGCTCGTCAAGGATCAGCACCTTCGATTCGATGCTGATGGCACGCGCGATCGCCACCAGTTGCTGCACGGCAACCGGGTAGCTGGAAAGCAGACGTGTGACGTCAATGTCCAGGCCGACGCGCCCGACCAGTTCGTGTGCGCGGCGATTCAACGAGGCCCAGTCGATGCGGTAGCCCTGCGCCATGCCGCGCCGCGGATAACGGCCGGCAAAAATGTTTTCCGCCACCGACAGGTTGGGGCAGAGATTGACTTCCTGGTAGACCGTGCTGATGCCCAGCCGCTGCGCGGCAAGGGGCGAAGCGGGCCACACGGGCTGGCCGGCGAGGTGCATTTGCCCACCGCTGGCCTCCAGCACACCGGTGAGCACCTTGATCAGCGTGGACTTGCCCGCGCCGTTCTGCCCCATCAGCGCATGTATTTCTCCAGGGTACAGGCGCAGGTGCACATCGCGCAATGCCGGAATGCCGGCAAACTGCTTGTGGATGCCCGTGAGTTCGAGCACAGGCTGGGGACTGGTTACCTCGTTCATGCCTTGTTCTTGTTGTAGACGTCGATAAACACCGCGGCCAGCAACACCACACCCTTGATGACCTGCTGGTAGTCGATGCCAACACCCAGGATGGACATGCCGTTGTTCATCACACCCATCACAAAGGCGCCTATCACTGCCCCCATGACCTTGCCCACACCGCCCGAGGCCGAGGCGCCGCCGATGAAACAGGCGGCGATCACGTCCAGCTCGAAACCCAGACCGGCCTTGGGCGTGGCCGTGTTCAGGCGCGCCGCGAACACCAGCCCCGCCAGTGCCGCCAGCACGCCCATGTTGACGAAGGTGTAGAAAGCCAGGCGCTCGGTCTTGATGCCCGAGAGTTTGGCGGCCTTTTCGTTGCCGCCCAGGGCATAGACCCGCCGGCCTATGGTCGTGCGGCTGGTGATGAAATCGAACAGGAAAATCAGCAGCGCCATCACGATCAGCACGTTGGGCAGACCTTTGTACGAAGCCAACAGGTAACTGAAATAAATCAGCAGCGCGGCAAACACGGCCGTCTTGGTGAAGAAGATGACCGAAGGTTCGGCCTGGATGCCGTGTTTGAGCTGGTTCGCCCGCGTGCGCAGGCCTGCCACGGCCAGCAGTCCCGCCACAGCCACGCCCAGCAGCAGGGAAGTCATGCGCAGGCCTTCCGCGTTCAACAGGTCGGGCATGAAACCGGAGCTGAGCATCTGGAAGGAGTCGGGGAAAGGGCCTACCGACTGGCCTTGCAGCAACGCCAGCGCCAGCCCCTTGAACACCAGCATGCCGGCAAGGGTGACAATGAAGGAGGGAATGCGGAAGAAGGCGATGAACCAGCCCTGGGTCGCGCCTATCAGGGCGCCGCAGGCCAGGCACAGCAGCGAGGCGGGCACAAAATGCCACTCGTATTGCACCATCAGCACGGCCGCCAGCGCGCCTATGAAGCCGCAGACCGAACCTACCGACAGATCGATGTGCCCCGCCACGATAACCAGCAGCATGCCCAGCGCCATGATGACGATGTAGCTGTTCTGCAGCACCAGGTTGGTGAGGTTGAGCGGCTGCATCAGCGTGCCCTCGGTCATGTACTGGAAGAAGGCCATGATGCCGACCAGCGTGATCAGCATGCCGTACTCGCGGAAATTGTGCTTCAGGTAGTCGAGTGGTGATTTGTCACCCTTTGAAGCCGCGTCGGCAGGCTTGATGGGGGCATCGGGGTGTTGGTTGTGCATCTTTTCAGCCCGCTTTGACGATCGCTCGCATGATTATTTCCTGGGAGGCTTGAGCGGTGGGCATTTCGGCGATGAACTGACCCTCGTTCATCACGTAGATGCGATCCGACATGCCCAGCAACTCGGGCATCTCCGAGGAAATGAAGATCACGCATTTCCCCTCGGCCGCAAGCTGGGCGATCAGGGTGTAGATCTCGTACTTGGCCCCCACGTCGATGCCGCGCGTGGGTTCATCCAGGATAAGAACCTCGGGGTTGGTAAAGAGCCATTTGCCGAGCACCACTTTTTGCTGGTTACCGCCCGACAGGTTGACGGTTTTCTGGCCGACGCCCGAACAGCGGATACGAAGCTTTTCCCGGTAACGCTGCGCGACCTGGTATTCACGGCCGCTGTTGATGACGCAGGCAGTTGACACACCGTCGAGATGGGCCAGCGAAACATTGAACTGGATGTCTTCCCCGAGCACCAGGCCATTGCCCTTGCGGTCTTCAGTGACGTAAGCGAGACCGTGGCGAACGGCTTTTTCCACTGTGCTCACGTCAATAGGTTTTCCGTGAAGCAACACCTGGCCGCTGATGCGGTGGCCCCATGAGCGGCCAAAAATACTCATCGCCAGTTCGGTGCGCCCGGCGCCCATCAGCCCCGCGATGCCGACGATCTCGCCGCGGCGCACCTGGAGATTGACGTTCTTGATGAACTGCCTGTCGGTATGCAGCGGATGATGGACGTTCCAGTCGCGCACTTCAAACACGGCCTCGCCGATCTGGGGCTGGCGCTTGGGATAGCGGTCGGCCATTTCGCGGCCCACCATGCCGCGAATCACGCGGTCTTCACTGACAGTGTCGGCGCGACAATCGAGCGTTTCCACCGTACTGCCGTCGCGCAGGATGGTGATGGCGTCTGCCACGCGCGAAATTTCGTTGAGCTTGTGCGAAATCAGGATGCAGGTGATGCCCTGCCCCTTGAGCTCAATCAGCAGGTCCAGCAAGGCCTGGCTGTCGGTTTCGTTGAGACTGGCCGTCGGCTCGTCGAGGATGAGCAGCCGGACCTGACGGGACAGCGCCTTGGCGATTTCCACCAGCTGTTGCTTGCCCACGCCGATGTCGGTGATCAGCGTCGCCGGTGATTCCTTGAGACCCACCTTTTTCAGCAAGGCCTGCGTCCTGCTGTGTGCGGCCATCCAGTCGATCACGCCTCGCGTGGCGATTTCGTTGCCGAGAAAGATGTTTTCCGCAATTGACAACAAGGGCACGAGTGCCAGCTCCTGATGGATGATGATGACGCCCAGCTGCTCGCTGTCGCGGATGCCCAGGAACTGGCGCTGCTGGCCTTCGTAGACGATCTCGCCGCTGTAGGAGCCGTGCGGATAAACCCCCGAAAGCACTTTCATCAAGGTCGATTTTCCGGCGCCGTTTTCGCCGACGATCGCATGAATTTCGCCGGCGCGTACGCGCAGGTTGACCTTGTTCAGCGCGACTACCCCGGGGAAGGTTTTGCGAATATCGCGCATCTCGAGAATCGTTTCCAATACCTGTCCTTGGGTACAAAAGGTACAAAGGGGATGGACACCGGTGAGCGCAACCAGTCCCGTGCCCTGCGGCACGAGACCGTCCTGCTTTCAGCCAGGGTTACCTGATCTGCGACTCCTTGTAGTAAGCGCTGCCTATCAGAACCGGGTTCCAGTTGGAAGCATCCACCGCCACCGGCTTGAGCAGGTAGGAGGGCACCACCTTCACGCCGTTGTTGTAGGTCTTGGTGTCATTGATTTCGGGCTGTTTGCCGGAGAGCGTGGCGTCCACCATGTTGGCCGTCACCCTGGCCAGCTCGCGCGTGTCCTTGAACACGGTGGAGTACTGCTCGCCTTTCAGGATGGATTTCACCGAAGGAATTTCCGCGTCCTGCCCGCTGACCACCGGGCAGGGTTGCTGCGCCGTGCAGTAACCCACGCCCTTGAGGGAAGACAGGATGCCAATGGACAGGCCGTCATACGGCGACAGCACCGCGTGAACCTTGTCCTTGCCGTAGTAGGCCGACAGCAGGTTGTCCATGCGCGCCTGCGCCACCGAGCCGTCCCAGCGCAGGGTGCCCACCTTGTTCATGCCCATCTGCTTGCTGCGCACCACCAGCTTTCCGCTGTCAAGGTAGGGTTTGAGCACACTCATGGCGCCGTCGTAGAAGAAGAAAGCGTTGTTGTCGTCGGGCGATCCGCCGAAGAGCTCGATGTTGAAAGGCCCCTTGCCCTGCTTGAGCCCCAGCTTGTCGACAATGGAAGTGGCCTGCAGCACACCGACCTGGAAATTGTCGAAAGTGGCGTAGTAGTCCACGTTTTTCGAACCCTTGATCAGGCGGTCATACGCGATGACCTTGACGCCCTTGTCGGCCGCGTTTTGCAATGCCTTGGACAGCGTGGTGCCGTCGATGGACGCGATCACCAGCACTTTCACGCCTTTGGTGATCATGTTCTCTATCTGGGCCAGCTGGTTCGGGATATCGTCGTCGGCGTACTGCAGGTCGGTCTTGTAGCCGCGCTCCTTGAGCACCTTGACCATGTTGTCACCGTCGGCGATCCAGCGAGCGGAGGATTTGGTCGGCATCGAGATGCCGATGCTGCCCTTGTCTTGCGCCCAGGCCGATGGCGCGATGGCGACGGTGCCCAAAACGAGACCCGCCAGCATGGCCTGAAGAAATGTACGTTTCATGAAGTTCTCTCCTTGGAATGTTTGGAGGGTGCGCCCCAGTATCGGACGCACCGCCGCGAATGCAGATCAGTACTTACGCTTGGGGAATTCCCGGGCGGCAACTTCCATCGGGAAAATGCCTTCTTCGGTAACGATACGTTTCTGCACCGGCTTGCCGGCCTTGATGTCTTTCACAGCTGACATCAGCTGCGGGCCCAGCAGCGGGCTGCACTCCACGGAGACATTGAGCTTGCCGGCGATCATGGCCTCGAAGGCGCCCTTGACGGCGTCGATCGAGATGATGGTGATGTCCCTGGCCGGCTTCATGCCTGCCTCTTCAATGGCCTGGATGGCGCCTATGGCCATGTCGTCGTTGTGCGCGAAAAGCACATTGATCTTCTTGCCCTCGGCCTTGAGGAAGGCTTCCATGACTTCCTTGCCTTTGGCACGGGTGAAATCGCCGGTCTGCGAACGGATGATCTTGAACTTGGGGTCGGCCTTGATGATTTCTTCAAAGCCCTTTTTGCGGTCGATGGCTGGCGCGGATCCGACCGTGCCCTGCAGTTCCACGATGTTGACCTGCCCGCTCGTGCCTTTCATTTTCTCGACCAGCCAGCGGCCGGCCTTGCGGCCCTCTTCCACAAAGTCCGAGCCCATGAAGGAAACATACAGGGTGTCGTCCTTCGTATTGACGGCACGATCCGTCAGCACAACGGGGATTTTGGCGGCCTTGGCTTCACGCAGCACAGTCTCCCAGCCGGATTCGACCACGGGGGAAAACGCAATCACGTCCACCTTCTGCGCGATGAAGGATCGGATCGCCTTGATCTGGTTTTCCTGCTTTTGCTGGGCATCCGAGAACTTGAGTTCGATGCCGGCCTCCTTGGCGGCCGACTTGATGGATTCGGTGTTGGCGGTACGCCATTCGCTCTCGGCACCCACCTGGCTGAAGCCCAGCACGATGGGTTTCTGGGCCAGGACCGAGGCCGGCAGCAGGCCGGCAAGGGGAGCACAGGCAAGTGCGGCAGCGAGGGTGCGACGGTTCAGCTTCATATTGTCTCCTTGGTTGAAATAAAACTGGCAGTTCTCTGGTGATCTTCAGCGGCTCAGGCCAGCACGTAACCGGTCTTGACGGTGGTGTAAAACTCCGCGGCGTAACGGCCCTGCTCGCGCGAGCCGTAACTGGACCCCTTGCGCCCGCCAAATGGCACGTGAAAATCGACGCCGGCAGTGGGCAGGTTGACCATGGTCATGCCCACCTCGGCGTGGCGTTTGAAATGCGTGGCGTATTTGAGCGATGTGGTGCAAATGCCCGCACACAGGCCGAAAGGTGTGTCGTTGGCCAGGGCCAGCGCGTGTTCGTAGTCGTCGGCGCGCAACACGCAGGCGATGGGCCCGAAAATTTCTTCGCGTGCCACGCGGTGTTCCGGCCGGGCCAGGAGCAGCGCCGGGCTCATGTAGTGCCCGGGTGTCGGGCGCTCCAGCACTTCACCGCCCCAGACATGCTCGGCACCTTCGTTGCGCGCGATGTCCAGATAAGACAGATTCTGCTCAAGCTGGCCCCGGTTCACCACAGGCCCCATGTCGATGCCGCGTTCCAGCGCGTGGCCGACCTTGAGTGCTGCCAGACGGTTGCGCAGCCGGGCCACAAATGCGTCGTGCACCGGCGCCTCCACAATCAGGCGACTCGATGCCGTGCAGCGCTGGCCGGTCGAGAAGTAGGAACCTTGCACCGCGCATTCGACCGCCTGGTCGAGATCGGCGTCAGCCAGAATCACCAGTGGATTTTTGCCGCCCATTTCCAGTTGCACCTTGGCGCGGCGCGCCGCGGTGGATTGAAGAATGCGCTCACCGGTGGCCACCGAGCCGGTAAAGCTCAAGGCATTGACCAGAGGGTGGTCCACCAGGGTCTGCCCCACCTCGCGGCCACTGCCCATGACCAGGTTGAATACGCCAGCCGGCAGTCCGCAGCGGCTGATGATTTCCGCCAGCGCCCAACCGCAGGTGGGCACCAGCTCAGCGGGCTTGAAGACCACGGTATTGCCGTAGGCCAGCGCTGGTGCAATTTTCCAGGCCGGTATGGCGAAAGGAAAATTCCAGGGCGCGATGATTCCCACCACGCCGACGGGCTCCCGCGTGATGTCCACCTGGATCCCCGGCCGGACCGAGGCCATGGTTTCCCCCGGAATACGCAGCGCTTCACCCGCGAAGAATTTGAATATCTGCCCGGCGCGTGCTACCTCGCCAATGCCTTCGGGCAGCGTCTTTCCTTCTTCGCGCGCCAGCAGCATGCCCAGCTCGTCCTTGCGCGCAAGGATTTCACTGCCTATCTGATCGAGGACGTCGGCGCGGCGCTGCGGCGTGCTGTGGCTCCAGTGCGGCAGAGCCTCGGAAGCGGCCCGGATCGCCCACTCGGTCTGGTTGCGGTCGGCGCGTGCGTACTCGGCCACCACTTCGCGCGTATCCGAAGGGTTCTCGCTGATCCCGGTGGTGGTACCGGTTTCCCAGCGACCATTGATGTAGTGCCGGGCATTTTGCTGCAACTCGCCAAACTTCATGAAAGCCTCTTTTTCATATCGGCCTGCAGTCTATGGTCGATTTTGATATCAATCCAATCATTTTTTTGACAAAATACATATCAATCCACGGATTCTGGAAAACCCGATGAGTACTTACAACCACTGGTTCATACGCGCACGGCTCAAAACACGGCAATTGTTATTACTCGTGGCCCTTGCAGAAGAGGGCAATATTCACCGCGCTGCGCAGGTGCTCAGCATGACGCAGCCGGCCGCCTCCAAGCTGCTCAAGGATCTCGAGGACGTTCTGGAGGTGCCGCTGTTCGAGCGCCTGCCCAGGGGTATGCGGCCGACCTGGTACGGCGAAACCATGATCCGGCATGCCCGCATGGCGCTGGCCAGCCTGAACCAGGCACACGACGAGCTCATCGCGCTCAAAACCGGTCACTTCGGGCAAGTCGGCATAGGCGCCATCACCTCGCCAGGGCTGGCCCTGTTGCCGCCAGCGGTTGCCCTCGTCAAGCAGGAACACCCGAGTTTGCGTATTTCACTGGACATTGAAACCAGCCCGGTGCTGCTGGAGCGGCTGGAGCAGGGCAAGCTCGACATCCTCGTGGCGCGGCTGTTTGCCGAGCATGACAAGACCAACCTGCGCTACCAGCCCCTGACCGAGGAGCTGGTGTGTGCCGTGGCGCGGCCCGGGCACCCGCTGCTGGGCGTGACCGGCCTGACCCTGCGCGACGTGATGGCGGCCGGCTGGATAGTACCGCCCGCCGGGAGCGTGCTGCGCCACCGCTTCGAGCTGATGTTCCGGGAGGATGGGCTCGCGCCGCCCATCAATGTGATTGAGTCATCGGCGCTGCTGTTCATCACGCGCATGCTGCAGCAAAGCGACATGGTGGCCGTGCTCGCGGCCGATGTGGCACGGTATTACGCGGCGCACGGCATCGTCGCGGTGTTGCCGCTGGCCATGCCTTGCCATATGGACGCTTTCGGCATCATCACCCGCACCGACCGGCTGCCCTCCCCCGCCGCCAAGGTCATGATGAAAGCGCTGAAGGCGGCAAGCCTGACGCTTTATGGCCGCAAGCTGGAGCTGGATTGAAGTTGAAGCTCAGACCCAGCCGGCGTCCACCGTGAACTCCTGTGCGGTGCACATGGCGGCGTCGTCGGAAGCCAGGAACAGCACCATGCGCGCGATGTCGTGGGGCAGCAGCTTGTCGGGCAGGCACTGGTTGCGCTGGATGTCCTTCTCGCCCTCGGCATCCAGCCAGAGCTTGATCTGCCGCTCGGTCATGACCCAGCCCGGTGACACGGTGTTGATGCGGATGCGGTCCTGGCCCAGCGATTTCGCCAGCCCGCGTGTCAGGCCATTGACCGAGGATTTGGCGATGGCATAACAGGGGTAGCCGGCACCCTTGCCCTGCCAGCCGGTCGAGCCCAGGTTGATGATGGCGCCGGCGCCCAGCCGCCGCATGCCCGGTACCACCGACTGGATGGCGAAAAAGGCGGGCCTCTCATTGATCGCCATGCGGTCGTCGTAATAGGCGGGGGTCACGGACTCCAGGCTGTGCCGGTCATCGCTGGCGACGTTGTTGACCAGTACCGAGAAGTCCCCCAGGGCGCCCGCCGCCTCAGTGACCGCCGCCTGCAGTGCTGCCACATCCCGGACATCGCAGGTACGCCACCAGGGCCGTTCATGCCCCGCTTGCACCAGCTGCTCCGCCAGTGCCGCACTGGCCTCCTTCGCAACGTCGATATAGGCCACGCGTGCGCCCTGCTGCGCAAACGCCGTCACGATGGCGGCGCCTATGCCGCTTGCGCCCCCGGTGACAAAAACCGACCGCTTGTTCAGACTGGGAAACAGGGCGAGCGTGTGGCGGGAAGGGGCTGCGCGCATGGCAGGCGAGATCGAATTTTTTGACATTGCAATTTGTGTATCGATAAATATAAAAATAATGAGTTTCCAACATCACTATGCATTGATATGATCCACCGCGTCAAGAGGCCGTGAGCAGTGCATACGCACAGACCCGCATTTGGAGACATGAGTGAGCCCGATTCCAGACACCTGCGCAGGCACAAATCGCCAGACCCCGAGCACCCCGGTGCTGGGCGCGTTGGAATGTGTCAATTCTGCCGGGGCGCGCCTGGGCGAAGGCGCTTTGTGGTCGCAACGCGAGCAGGCTTTGTACTGGGTGGACATTCTGGCGTGCCGCCTGCACCGCTACCACCCGGCCAGTGTCACGCGCACCACCTGGTCTTTCTCCGAGGAAATTTCCGCGTTGGCGGAACGGGCCCACGCACCCGGACTGATCGTGACCATGCGGCGGGGCTTTGCATTGTTTGACCCCGCAGCCGACAGCGAACCGCACTATCTGCACCTGCCCGAGCCGGCGCTGCCGGGCAACCGCTTCAACGACGGCAAGTGTGATGCACAAGGCCGCTTCTGGGCCGGGACCATGGACTTTGACTGCGTGGCGCCCACCGGCGCCCTGTACCGCTATGACCCGGACGGCCGCTGCACGCGCCAGGACGAAGGTTTTGCCGTGACGAACGGCCCGACCTGGTCAGCCGATGGCCGTACCCTGTACTTCAACGACACGGTTAACGGCCGCGTGCATGCGTATGACTTCGACGCCGCAGCGGGAACGCTTTCAAACAAGCGTCTCTGGCTGGCCTTTGCCCCTGGCGACGGCGTGCCCGACGGCATGACCACGGACGCCGCCGGACGCTTGTGGATCGCCCACTGGGGTGGCGCCTGCGTCAGCTGCCATGACCCCGTGAGCGCGCAAGAACTCTGCCGCGTGCCGTTGCCAACACGCCATGTGACCAACTGCGCCTTTGGCGGGCCGGACCTGCGCACCCTCTTTATCACCACCGCCAGAAGCGGGCTCACTTCTGAACAGCTTGCCGCCGAGCCGCTGGCCGGCGGCCTGTTTGCGCTTGCCGTCGACAGCCCGGGTTTGCCTGCCGGCCTGTTCGGCGGCTAAGGGCCGCAGCCCGCTTCACCGATGATTGTTTCGCCGTGAAAGTTCTCCCATGAAGAAGTCCGCCCATCCTGTTGTCTGGCTGCGACACGCCGGCCAGCACCTGGGCCTGGTGCCCTCGCTGGGCGGTAGCGTGGCGGCCTGGCAATTCGACCGGCCGCAAGGCCGCCTGGACCTCTGGCGGCCATGGGACGGCAAGACCATCGATCTTTATCAGACAGCCTCGTTTGCGATGGTGCCGTGGTCCAACCGCATCAGCGGCGGTGGCTTCACGCACAAGGGGCAGTTCCACGCCATGCGCCCGAATCGTGCTGGCGAGCCCTATCCCATCCATGGCGACGGCTGGCTGCAACCCTGGCAGATCTCGCAGCCGGCCGCCGACACACTGGTGATGACGCTGACATCACACCGTTTTGACGGCAACCCGTATGACTATGAAGCAGAGCAGACCTTCCGGCTTGTGGAGGGCGGGCTGGACCAGCGGGTGCAGGTACGCCACCTCGGCACGGAACCGCTGCCTTACGGCCTGGGTGTGCACCCCTGGTTTCCCCGCACGCCAGCAACGCGGATAACCGCACCCGTGCAGGGCGTCTGGCTGTGCGGCGACGATCCGCTTCCCCTTGCACATACGCGCAGCTTCCCGCAAGGCTGGAATCTCAACGAGGGCGCACCCGCCAACGGCCCGCTCATCGACAACGGCTACACCGGCTGGGGCGGCCAGGCCAGCATCACCTGGCCCGAACTGGGCCTGCAGCTCACGGCCAGCATGCCGGACTTTGGGCAGGACGGCGGCGCCGCGCAGCACTTCTGCCTGATCTACCGGCCGCCGCAAGGTCCGGCCTTCTGTTTTGAGCCCATCACCCAGCCCATCGATGCCTTCCACCTGCCGGGGCAACCCGGCCTGCGTGTGCTGGGTCGCGGGGAGCAGTTTTCGCTCAACATCCAGTGGCGTGTCGCGCCCCTTGCTGCGCAAGCTTGAACCCCGGCGCGTCCGCAAGCCCGGCCGCAGCGCTGCCAAAGCCGGCATGTCCGGCGCCGTCCTGCAAGGGCACCAGAGTTCGTGAGAAATAATGGCGTTCCATCTCAACGAACAGGACGTGCCATGCCAGCCACTCTTCGACACCAGGCGCTGAGTAGCCAGGCCGTTCGGCACGGCATGTCCGCCCGGGCGCGCCAACCCGCGGCCTTTTTGCAGGGAGCAGCTTGTGTCTGAAGCCACCGCCGTCGCGGAACAACAAATCCTGCCTTATGCGGGCATTCGTGTCGTTGAGTTCACCCACATGGTCATGGGCCCGACCTGCGGCATGGTGCTGGCCGATCTCGGGGCGGAAGTCATCAAGGTGGAGCCCCTGGGAGGCGACAACACGCGCAGGCTGCTGGGGTCGGGCGCCGGTTTCTTCCCGATGTTCAACCGCAACAAAAAAAGCATTGCACTGGATCTGCAGACGCCGCAGGGCCTGGAGGTCGCCCTGCGGCTCATTGCCAGCGCCGATGTCGTCAGCGAAAACTTCAAACCCGGCACCATGAAAAAACTCGGACTGGACTATGCCAGCCTGTCGAAACTGAACGAGCGGCTGATCTACGTGAGCCACAAGGGTTTTCTGCCCGGGCCCTACGACCACCGCACCGCGCTCGATGAAGTGGTGCAGATGATGGGCGGCCTGGCCTATATGACGGGAAGACCGGGCGACCCGCTGCGTGCCGGTGCCAGCGTCAACGACATCATGGGCGGCATGTTTGGCGCCATCGGCGCCATGGCCGCGCTGGCTGCCCGCGAAAAAACCGGCCTGGGCCAGGAGGTACAGGCCGCGCTGTTTGAAAACAATGTGTTTCTGGTGGCCCAGCACATGATGCAGTTTGCGGTCACCGGCCAGCCGGCTGCACCCATGCCGGGGCGCATCTCGGCCTGGGGCATTTACGACGTGTTTACCGTGCGTGACGGGGAGCAGGTCTTTCTGGCCGTGGTCAGTGACACCCAATGGCAGCTGTTTTGCGACGCCTTCGGTTTTGCCGATCTGCGTGCCGACCGCCGGGTGGACAGCAACAACGACCGGGTTCGCGCGCGTGACTGGCTGCTGCCGCTGCTGCGAGAGCGCCTGGCCGCATACACCGCGTCCGAACTCAGTGCGCTGTTTGAAGCGCGCGGCCTGCCGTTTGCGCCCATCACCCGGCCCGAGGACTTGTTTGAGGACCCGCACCTGCTGCAGACCGGCGGTCTCGCGCCCATGACCCTGCCCGATGGCCGTACAACCAGCGCGCCCCTGCTGCCGCTGACGCTGGGCGGACAGCGGCCGGGCCTGCGCCTGAACCCGCCGCAGCTCGGTGAACACACAGCGCCGCTGTTGCGCAGCCTGGGTTACAGCGAGGCCGAGCTGGCTGCGCTGGTGGCCAGCAAGGTGGCGATTCTGGCGCAATAAAAGCCCTTTACGCTGTCATTGCCACCTTTCGTGCGCATAATCGCCAGCCATGGACAAACTCAAGCAGATGGAATCCTTCGTCTCGGTGGCCACGCGCGGCAGCCTGACCGCCGCCGCCAATGCGGAGGGCGTGGCCCCGGCCATCATGGGGCGCAGGCTCGATGCGCTGGAAGAACGCCTGGGCGTCAAGCTGCTGGTGCGCACCACACGGCGCATCACGCTGACCCACGAGGGCAGTGCCTTCATGGAAGACTGTCAGCGCCTGCTGATCGACTTTGCCAATGCCGAGGCCAGCGTCTCGGCCGGCGGCGTCAAGGCCAGCGGCCACCTGCGCATCACCGCGCCGGCCGGTTTTGGACGCCGCCATGTGGCGCCGCTGGTACCGCGCTTTCGCCAGCAACATGCCGATGTGACCATCTCGCTGAACCTCAGCGACCGGGTGGTGGATCTGGCGGGTGAAGGATTTGACTGCGCGGTGCGGGTCGGCGACCTGCCCGACTCCTCCCTGGTCAGTGTGCGTTTGGCCGACAACCGGCGCCTGTGTGTGGCCACGCCCGACTACCTGAAGCGGCACGGCACGCCGCAGCGGCCCACAGATCTCGCGAAGTTCGACTGCCTGACGCTGTCCAGCGACGCTTCGCAGACCCGCGGCTGGGCGTTTCGGGTTCCGCGCAACGCCCAGGGGCAACAACATGAAGGCGTCCTGACGGACGCGGCGGGTGATGGCGACTTCGATGTTATCCATCTCAAGCCCGGTGGCCCGCTCGATTGTTCCGACGGCCAGGTCTTGCACGACTGGTGCATGGCCGGTTATGGCATTGCCTGGCGCAGCACCTGGGAAGTCGAGGCCGAGATTGCACAGGGCAAGCTGGTGCCGGTGCTGGCAGCGTTTGACGCGCCGCCGAACGGCATTTACGCGGTGTTTCCGCAACGCAAACACCTGCCGCTGCGGGTGCGGCTCTGGATAGATTTCCTCAAGCACCACTATGGCCAGCCCGAGTTCTGGGCCGCGCCGCAAGCCCCGCAGCACTGAGCCGGAAAAGACGCCATGACACTCGAAGCCCTGCTGGCCTACGCCCACATCCTCGCGATCCTGACCATGGTGGTGTTTCTGGCCAGTGAAGCGGCCTTGTGCCGGGTGGAATGGATGAATGCGGCCGTGGTCGAGCGCCTGCGCCGGATTGACCTGATTTATGGCGTGGCGGCAGGCGCTGTTTTTCTGACCGGCCTGCTGCGCGTGTTCCTCGGCGCCAAGGGCGGCCAGTGGTATGGCGCCCAGCCCCTGCTGTATGTCAAGCTGGCGCTGTTTGTCAGCATCGGCCTGCTGTCGATCAAACCGACGCTGGCGTTCGCGCGCTGGCAGCGCGAGCTGGCTGCCAGCGGCACCCTGCCGGCTGCCGACCAGGTGCAGAAAGTGCGCAAGCTGGTCATGCTGCAGGCGCACATCCTGCCATTTATACCGCTGGCAGCCGTGTTTCTGGCGCGCGGTTTCGGCTAGGCCTGCAGCGTTGCCGGCAGGCCCAGCGAGACGCTTTTGCGCCCCTGCGCCAGCCCGGTGAAGGCAAAGTCCACCTCGGGCACCCGTCCGCTGATGATGTCGGCAATCGCCGCACCCGAGCCGCAGGCATGGGTCCAGCCCAGCGTGCCGTGCCCCGTGTTGAGGAACAGATTGCGGGTGTTGGCTGCGCCTATGTAGGGCACATTCGACGGCGTGGCCGGCCGCAGCCCGGTCCAGTACTGCGCGTTTTTGCCGTCCGTCATGTCCGGGAACAGCTGGCGCACGCGCCGCACAATCGCTTCGCAGCGCACCAGGTTCAAATCGGTGTTGTAGCCGCCGAGCTCGGCCGTGCCGGCAATCCGCAGTCTGTCGCCCAGGCGTGAAAACACCAGCTTGTACTCGTCATCGGTCAATGACACATTGAAAGAGGCCGCTTCATTGATCACCGGCAGCGTGACCGAATAACCCTTGGCCGGGTAAATGCGCAGGCTCTGGCCCAGCAGCGCGGCCCACTGCGGGCTGTAGCTGCCCAGACACATCACAAACGCATCGGACTGGAGCTCGCTGACGATGCCGTCGGCATTGGCGATATGCACCGCCAGCAGCGCGTCGCCCTGTTTGCGCGCGCCGA
The DNA here is from genome assembly GCA_943370435.1 of Kapaibacterium sp. (SeqCode). GTDB lineage: Bacteria > Pseudomonadota > Gammaproteobacteria > Burkholderiales > Burkholderiaceae_C > Polaromonas. The sequence continues at coordinate 46,581 of CALRQX020000019.1, forward strand.
CGATGCGGGTGTTGTACAAAAACTCCACCCCGGCCGAAGCGCACAGGGCCGCCAGCCGGGCGGTGAACTGGTGCGCATCGCCCGACTCGTCACTGGCCGTCATGCTGCCGCCCACCAGCCTGTCGCGGCTGGCGGCCAGTGCCGGTTCGATGGCCACACATTCGTCCGGCGTTTTCATGTCGAGCTCACAGCCGTATTCACGCATCAGCGCAGCCGGCGCCTGCGCATCGGCGTATTCTTTTTCGCTGGTGTAGAAGTGCAGAATGCCTTCGGTTTTTTGCTGGTAGTCGATGCCGGTGGCGGCGCGCAGCTGCTGCAGCATGGCCCGGCTGTACAGCCCCAGGTTCACCATCTGTTTGATGTTGTGCCGTGTGCGGCCCGGTGTGCACTGGCGCAAGAAGTCCAGGCCCCAGAGCCACTGGTTGAGGTCCGGGCGCATGCGAAACAGCAGCGGCGCGTCTTCGCGCATCAGCCACTTCAGCACTTTCAGCGGTGCGCCCGGGTTGGCCCAGGGTTCGGCGTGGCTGACCGAGACCTGGCCGCCGTTGGCAAAGCTGGTTTCCAGGCCCGCGCCGGGTTGACGATCGACCACGCAGACATCGTGGCCGGCCTGGCGCAAAAACCAGGCCGTGGTGATACCGGTGACACCGGCACCCAAAACAGTGACTTTCATGAAAACTCCAAGGAAAAAGGTCGCAAGCCCTTACCGGGCATGCGTGAGCAGCTATGAAATTGGTAGCGCTTCAAAGCGGCAGCGCACACCCGTCAGGGTGCCGCTCCCACTGTCCTTGGTACCTGAGAGATTCAACCCGCAGCGCCTGCGGCGCGTCGGGTTTTGCTCCTTCGGTGGTCACCGCATGGCGCGGCAACTCTCTCCAGATTCGGCGTGTTTCATTCAATACGGGGGCCTGAGCGATCATGGGAGATTGCGCCTTCGGCGGCTGGCGTCCGGGGACGTCAACTCTCTCTTGAATGAACCTGCATTGTGCCACGGCGCCATCAACCCCGGGGGCACCAAAACAAAAGCCCCGGCAACCGTGCTGCCGGGGCTTTTGGGCAAGCAGGGAGTGCTTATTTGCTCAGGCACTCTTTCATGAAGGCCTTGCGCTCGTCGCCTTTTTTGTCCTTGGCGTCCACATTGCAGGTTTTCATCTTTGACTGCTGGGTCGCTGGCGCTTCGGCTTTGGCGCTCAGGCATTGCTTCATGAAGGCCTTGCGCTCATCGCCCTTTTTACCTTCGGCCTCCTTGTTGCAGGTGCCCATCTTGGTTTGCTGGGCGGTTTTGGCAGGTGCGGCTGCAGGCGCGGCTGCAGTTTGGGCCACCGCCGGCAGGCCTGCCGACAGAAGGAAAGCGGCGGCAATCAGGGAAAACAGATTTTTCATGGTGGCTCCAATACGTGGAAGAAAGCTGGGCGTGAATCCCGTCCGGAATTCCAACACATAACGCATGCTCCGGCAAGCCGGATGACCGCCCGCTTGCAAACCGTAAAATCAGCCCATGCTCTCGATTAAAAAAGAACTGCTCGCAGCTTTGGCTGGCGCGCTGGAACAACTGTCCCCGGGCGCCGGGGACAAGGCCGCATTTGAGTCACCCAAGGTGGCGGCCCATGGCGATTTCGCCTGCACAGCGGCGATGCAGCTGGCCAGGCCGCTCCAACTCAACCCGCGCCAGCTGGCAGAACAGTTGCGCGGCTTGTTGCTTGCGGCGCCGGCTTTTGCGCGCTGGGTCGACGCCATAGAGATCGCCGGCCCGGGCTTTCTCAACCTGCGCCTGAAGCCCGCTGCCAAGCAGGAGACCGTGCGCGAAGTGCTGCAGACCGGAGCCCAGTACGGCATCGAGCCGCTGGACCCCGCGCGCCGGATGATTGTCGAATTTGTGTCCGCCAACCCCACCGGGCCGCTGCATGTGGGCCACGGCAGGCAGGCGGCATTGGGTGATGCGATCTGCAAGCTCTACGCGACCCAGGGCTGGGATGTTTACCGCGAGTTTTACTACAACGACGCCGGCGTGCAGATCCACACGCTGGCGACCAGTACGCAGGCGCGCGCCAAAGGCCTGAAGCCCGGCGATGCACTCTGGCCAGAGCCGGCCTACAACGGCGACTACATCGACGACATTGCGCGCGACTTCATTGCCCAAAAAACCGTCCGATCCGACGACCGCGCCTTCACCGCCAGTGGCGACATCGACGACCTGGACGCGCTGCGGCAGTTTGCCGTGGCCTATTTGCGCCACGAGCAGGACCTGGATCTGAAAGCGTTTTCGGTTCACTTCAACAACTATTACCTGGAGTCCAGCCTGTACAGTTCGGGCCGGGTCGAAGCCACCGTGGCCAGCCTGAAAGACGCCGGCAAAACCTATGAGCAGGACGGCGCCTTGTGGCTCAGGTCCACCGACTACGGCGACGACAAAGACCGCGTCATGAAAAAAGGCGACGGCAGCTACACCTACTTTGTGCCCGACGTGGCCTACCACCTGGCCAAGTGGGAGCGCGGTTTCGCCAAAGCCATCAACATCCAGGGCATGGACCACCACGGCACGATTGCCCGGGTGCGCGCCGGCCTTCAGGCCGCCAACCACGGGGTGCCAGCGGGCTATCCCGACTACGTGCTGCACACCATGGTGCGCGTGGTGCGCAACGGCGAAGAGGTGAAAATTTCCAAACGGGCCGGCAGCTACGTCACGCTGCGCGACCTGATCGAGTGGACCAGTGCCGATGCGGTGCGGTTTTTCCTGCTGAGCCGCAAGCCCGATACCGAATACGTCTTCGACATCGATCTGGCGCTTGCCAAAAACAATGAAAACCCGGTGTATTACGTGCAGTATGCGCATGCCCGCATCTGTTCGGTGCTGACGGCCTGGGGCGGCGACGAGGGCATGCTCAAGGCCGCAGACCTGTCGCCGCTGGACAGCCCGCAGGCCCAGGCGCTGATGCTGCTGCTGGCCAAATACCCCGAGATGTTGTCCCACGCAGCCAGCGGTTTTGCGCCGCACGATGTGGCGTTTTACCTGCGCGAGCTGGCAGCCTGCTACCACAGCTATTACGACGCCGAGCGTATTCTGGTCGATGACGAAGCGGTCAAACTTGCACGCCTGGCACTGGTCGCCGCCACCGCACAGGTGTTGCACAATGGCCTGGCGGTGCTCGGTGTCAGCGCGCCGCGCAAGATGTAACACCATGAAGCCAACCACATCGGCCAAGGAGGCCGGGCTAGTGTCCTGTCCCACAAATAAGGTGATGCAATGAAATTGTCCAGTCAGCTTTCAGGCAAGGCGCGAGGAGGCGACATAGCCATAGCTATGGCAACGACGAGTAACGCCGCATGGCGGCTGAATGGGCGATTTCATATCGCCTTTATTTGTGGGACAGGACACTAGGTATGAACAAACAACGAGGCGGAACCCTGCTGGGTCTGATCATTGGCGCACTGGTGGGGCTGGGTGCCGCGCTGGCGGTAGCGGTTTACATCACCAAGGTGCCGGTGCCCTTCATGAGCAAGGGCCAGTCGCGCAGCCCGGACCATGACGCGGCCGAGGCCAAGAAAAACCGCGACTGGAACCCGAACGCGCCCATGTACGGCAAAAACCCGGCCAAACCTTCCGCGGCCGCCAGCGGCCCGGTGGGAGATGTCGCGCCGCCCACCACCGCCGCGTCCAGCCCGGCGCCCGCTGCCAGTACGGCCAAGGCGGCACCCGCCGCGGCGGACCCTATCGGTGATCTGGCCAAAGCCAAACTGGCCAGCCCGCCCGCCACCGGCGCCGATCCTTTCAATTATTTTGTGCAGGTGGGGGCTTTCCGCACCCCGGAAGATGCCGAGCAGCAACGCGCCAAGATTTCACTGATGGGCCTGGAAGCCAAAGTCACCGAGCGTGAGCAGTCGGGCCGCACCGTGTTTCGTGTGCGCCTCGGGCCTTTTGACAAAAAAGACGACGCAGAAAAGGCCAAAGAGCGGCTCGATGCCAGCGGTGTCGAAACCGCCCTGGTGCGGGTCCAGCGCTGAACTTTTTGCCACGCTGCGGACTCAACCTGGCGTCTTAACGGAGAAAAAATTGATGCAACGACGTGAATTTTCGCTTTCTGCGGCTGCGCTGGCGGCTGCTTCTGCCGGCGCCTGGACCGTGCCGGCACAAGCCCAGGGAGGGCCGCGCGCAGGCACCGACTACGTGGTGCTCGACAAACGCGCGCCGGTGGAGGCGCCCAGCGGCAAGATCGAGGTGGTGGAGTTTTTCTGGTACAGCTGCCCGCACTGCAACCGGTTCGAGCCGACGCTGGAAGAGTGGATCAAAAAAGCGCCCAAGGATGTGGTGGTTCGTCGCGTGCCGATTGCTTTCCGGCCTGACTTCGAGCCACAGCAACGCCTTTTCTATGTGCTCGAAACCATGAACAAGGTCGAAGAGCTGCATAAAAAGGTTTTTCATGCGATTCATGCAGAAAAGCAGTTGCTGAACACGCCCGAGCTGATTGCCGCCTGGGCCGAAAAGCAAGGCCTGGACAAGGTCAAATTTGCCGAAATCTACAACTCTTTTTCCGTGGCAACCAAAGCCCGCAAGGCCACGCAGCTGCAGGACGCCTACCGGATAGACGGTGTTCCGGCGCTGGGCATTGCCGGCCGGTTTTTCACCTCGGGCTCACTCGCACAAACCATGGAGCGTGCGCTGCAGGTCACCGACTATCTGGTGGCCCAGGTGCGCAAAGGCTGACAGGCTGCGGATCTTTCCACTGCGCGGCCCGTCTCTGGCTGAGCCTGCAACCCGCCCCGAAAGGGCGGGTTTTTTACGTGCGACACATATTTCCCGGAAGATGCGTCGCTACAATCAGCCCATACCACTCAAGCAGCAAGATTCGTGCCTTTATGAAAACCACCGCCTGTCTCCTGACGCTGGCCCTTGTCCTGACGGCCTTGCCGGCTGCCGCCGAAAAGACCGACCGCGACATGCCCATGAATGCCGAGTCCGACGCCCTGCGTTATGACGACCTGAAACAGACCAGCGTGTTCACCGGCAATGTGGTGATCACCAAGGGCACCATCATCATCCGTGGCGCGCAGGTCGACGTGCGGCAGGACCCCGAGGGCTACCAGTTTGCGATCGTCACGGCCGCGCCGGACAAACTGGCTTTTTACCGCAAGAAGCGCGACGGTTTGGACGAATTCATTGAAGGCGAAGGCGAACGCATTGAATACGACAGCCGCGCCGACACCGTCAAATTCATCAAGCGCGCCGTCCTGCGCCGCTACCAGGGCGCCACGCTGGCGGACGAGACCACTGGTGACATCATTGTTTATGACAACCCGACCGATGTGTTCACCGTGGACAGCGGCTCGTTGAACCGCAGCGCCACCAACCCGAACGGGCGTGTACGCGCCCTGCTGGCGCCGCGCAACCGGGCCACCGTGCCTGCCCCGGCGCCGGCCGCAGCTGGCGCCAGTACCCCCGCCCCCACACTCAAGCCCAGCCGCGTGCTGGGTGACGAAAAAAAGTAATTGATTCCCCATGGATGTGAGCCCGGAAACCGCCCCCGTCAGTCGTTTGATCGCCAGTGGCCTGAGAAAATCCTACGGAAGCCGACAAGTCGTCAAGGACGTTTCCATCACGGTGCAAAAAGGCGAAGTGGTGGGGCTGCTGGGCCCCAACGGCGCCGGTAAAACCACCTCGTTTTACATGATTGTCGGCCTGGTACGCGCCGATGCCGGCGAGATCACCATCGACGGGCAGTCGATCGAACACATGCCGATTCACAAGCGTTCGCGCCTGGGACTGAGCTACCTGCCGCAGGAAGCTTCCATCTTCCGCAAGCTCACGGTCGAGCAAAACGTGCGCGCGGTGCTGGAGCTGCAAACCGACCCGGCCGGCAAGCCGCTGGACCTGGCGGTGATCAACAAGCGCCTGGACACCTTGCTGCAGGACCTGCGGGTGGATCACCTGCGCGATTCGCCGGCGCCCGCCCTGTCCGGCGGCGAGCGGCGCCGCGTCGAGATTGCCCGCGCATTGGCGACCCAGCCGCGTTTCATCCTGCTCGACGAGCCGTTTGCAGGTATTGACCCGATTGCGGTGATCGAGATCCAGCGCATCATCGGTTTTCTCAAGTCGCGCGGCATCGGCGTGCTGATCACCGACCACAATGTGCGCGAGACCCTGGGCATTTGCGACCACGCCTGCATCATCAGCGATGGCCATGTGCTGGCCACCGGCACCCCCTCGGAAATTGTGAACAACGCTGACGTGCGCCGGGTCTATCTCGGTGAGCACTTCAAGATGTGATGGCCCCCCCCTGTTGCGGACTCACTTCGTGTAGCCGCCTCTCCCCCCAGGGGGACGGCGCCTGCAGCCCGGCGAAGCCGGTTCTGCGGCCCCCGCTGAAAAAATACAAGCCGCGCGCGCTGCGGTTGGCGGCGCCATGAAGCAGGGGCTTTCCCTACGCGTCTCGCAGCATCTGGCGCTGACGCCGCAGTTGCAGCAGTCGATACGCCTGCTGCAGCTGTCCACGCTGGAGCTGAGCCAGGAAGTCGAACAGATGCTCGACGAAAATCCGTTTCTGGAAGTGACGGAAGAAGCGGCGCCGCGTGAAGAGTTTGGACTCGGCCAGACCGACGCGCCGGTCAGCCAGGAAACGCGGGAGTTTGAATCTGCTACTGAATCGACAGCTGGCGGTGCAGATGACACGGGGGCTGCGGGCCAAAATGAGGCCGAACCCAGCAGCGAAGCCAAGCTCGAGGAAAGCTGGGACGGCGACGGCAGCGTGGAGACCGCGCCCGATGACAACGAGTGGGGCGGCGACGCCACGCCGCGCAAGAACAACAACGACGACAGCGACGTCGATGCCACCGAGCTGGCACGCAGCCATGAGTCGCTGCAGGAGCACCTGCACCGGCAGGCGCTGTCCTTGCGCCTGTCGCCCGAAGGCAAGGCCGCGCTGCACTTCCTGATCGAATCGCTCAATGACGACGGTTACCTCGAAGACAGCCTGGCGTCGCTGGCGGCCGGCCTGGCCGGGGACGACCTGGAGCAGCAGGAGGCGGTGGAGCACGAATTTTCAGTGGCACTCAAGTTGTTGCAGCACATGGAACCCGCCGGTGTCGGTGCGCGCAACCTGGCCGAGTGCCTGGGCCTGCAGTTGCTCGACTGCAAAAACACCGACGAAACCCGCGCCGCCATCGCCATGTGCCAGCAGCCGATGGAGTTGCTCGCCAAGCGCGACGTCAAACGGCTGTCGCAGCTGTGCGGTTTTCCGGACACGGTGATCAAGGGCGCGATCGCGCTGATCGGCCGGCTCGACCCGAAGCCGGGCCGGCGTTTTGTCAATGTCGAGCGCAACCTGGTGGTGCCCGACGTGCTGGTGGTCAAATCCGGTCGCGGCTTCAAGGTCTCGCTCAACAGCGAGGTGATGCCGCGCCTGCGTGTGCACGACATTTACGCCAATGCGATCAAGCAGAACAAGGGCCAGGGCGGCGCGGCGCTGCAGCAGCGCCTGCAGGAGGCGCGCTGGTTCATCAAGAACATCCAGCAGCGCTTCGACACCATACTGCGCGTCAGCAGTGCGATTGTCGAACGCCAGAAAAACTTCTTCACACATGGCGAACTCGCGATGCGCCCGCTGGTGCTGCGCGAGATTGCCGACGAGCTGGGCCTGCATGAATCCACGATTTCACGCGTGACCACTGCCAAATACATGAGCACGCCCTTCGGCACCTTCGAGCTCAAGTATTTTTTCGGTTCGGCACTCGGCACCGAGACCGGCGGCAATGCCTCAAGCACCGCGGTGCGCGCGCTGATCAAGCAGTTTGTCGCCTCCGAAAGCCTGAAAAAGCCGCTCAGCGACAACCAGATTTCTGAAATGCTCAAGGAGCAGGGCATAGAATGCGCGCGCCGCACCGTCGCCAAATACCGCGAAGCGTTGCGTATTGCGCCGGCCAACCTCAGAAAATCACTTTAATGACCCCCACGTTTTTCACTCCGTGTAATGCTCTGCCCCCACAGGGGGCGATGTCGCCTTGGGGCGGCCCGGCGGCGCCATGAACCAGCTCCAACTGTTTTTACCCTGCGCCGCCGGCGTCGAGGAGCTGCTGGCCGCCGAGGTCCAACACATCACCGGTCACACCGGCAAGGCCTGGCGCGCCGGTGTGCAGGTGGCGGGCTCCTGGCGCGATGCGCTGCAACTCAATCTGCACAGCCGTCTCGCCCAGCGTGTGCTGATCGAGCTGCAGCACAACAGCTACCGCAGCGAGCAGGACCTGTACAACGCGGCCGCTGCCGTGGCCTGGGAGATCTGGTTCACGCCGAAACAGACTTTCAAGGTCGAGATCACGGCCCAGCACAGCCCGCTGACCAGCTTGAACTTTGCCGCGCTGAAGATCAAGGACGCGATTGCCGACCGCTTTCGCGACAAATACGATGTGCGCCCGGATGTGGACACGCGCTGGCCCGACGTGCGTATTTATGCCCATCTGACGACAGACACGGTCACGCTGTACATCGACACCTCGGGCGAGCCGCTGTTCAAGCGCGGCTGGCGCGAAGACAAGGGCGACGCGCCGCTGAAGGAAACCCTGGCCGCCGCCATGCTGGCCGCCAGCGGCTGGAGCGGCGAAATGGGCCTGTGCAAGCAGGGTGTGCCGCTGTACGACCCGTGTTGCGGCTCCGGCACCATCGTCATCGAGGCGGCCCAGGTGGCGCGTAACATCGCGGCCGGCATGGGGCGGCGTTTTGCGTTTGAAAAGTTTGTGCCTTTCCAGTCCCATGTCTGGGAAGGCCTGCTGGACCAGGCTGAGGCGGCGATCACCGCGCCGACTGCGCAGGTCTTCGGCAGCGACGTCTCCTTCCGCATGGTCGACTTTGCGCAGCGCAATGCAGAACGCGCCGGCGTGGCCGATGTGGTGCAGCTGCGCGGCGGCGACGCGCTGCAGCGCATGCCGCCCGCGCCCTCGGGGGTGATGCTGGTGAACCCGCCCTATGGCGAACGGATTGATGTGGCCGGTGTGGCCGGTATCCCCGCGGTACAGGGCCGCGAGCAGCGCCGCAGCACACAGTTCCAGGGCGAGGCGATTGACGAGTTTGGCCAGCCGCTGGCGCAGGGCCATAACGATGAGCGCGATGAAACCGGCACAGCCCCCAGGCGCGACCGCAGCGCCAACCCTGGGCGTGAGCAGGCGCAGACCGACAGCGGCGAGCTGGCCTCGGACTTCTTTCCGCAGCTGGCCAGCCACTGGAAGAAAAACTACGCCGGCTGGACCGCCCATGTGTTGACACCCGACATGAAGCTGCCGCAAAAAATGCGCCTGAAGGAATCGCGCCGCGTGCCGATGTGGAACGGCCCGATTGAATGCCGCCTCTTCCGCTTTGACATGGTGGCCGGTTCGGCGCGCGTGAAAAAACCGTCGGCCTCCTGAGCCTGCTTTTCATGGACCAGCAGGCCAAAACCGGCGACCGCGTGGTGCTGGACACCAACATCGTGCTGGACCTGCTTGTTTTCAACGATGGCGCCGCGGCACCGCTCAAACAGGCGCTGCAGGACGGTGCACTGGACTGGATCAGCACCCAGGCCATGCGCGACGAACTTGAACGTGTGCTGGCCTATCCGCAGATTGTTCCGCGCCTGGCCTTGAACCAACTGCAGGCCGACGATGTGCTGGCCGCGTTTGACCGGCATGTGCGGCTGGTGGACGCCGCCGCCAGGGCGCCGGTTACCTGCAGCGATGCCGACGACCAGATCTACATCGACCTGGCCATCGCGCACCAGGCCTGGCTGATCAGCAAGGACAGGGCCATTTTGTCCATGCAAAAAAGGCTGCTGGCCCTTGGTGTACGCGCACAAGCAGCTATTAAAAACATAGCGATTTGAGGTTCAGGCAGCGGTGGGCGCCAGCTCGCCAGTGCTCGACACCTTGTCCTCGGGCTTGCTGACCGCAAAGCTGTGGGCACTGGCCAGCGGCCAGTAGAGCTTGAAGACCTGGTGTTGCGAATCCAGGTCCGTCAGCAGCGAACCCTGCTTGACGCGCATCACCAGGTTCGAGAGCAGGCGCACTTCGGTGTCGTTGATACGCCGCACGATGTGGTGCGCCGTCACATCGTTGCTGTGTTTCAGGCCGGAGGCCTCCAGCAGCTCCTTGAGCGCTTTCAGCGTGCTCTGGTGAAAACGCCAGACACGCTCGGCCTTGTCGGGCACCACGAGGGCCTGCTGGCGCACCGGGTCTTGTGTGGTCACTCCGGTCGGGCAGTTGCCGGTGTGGCAGGTCTGCGCCTGGATGCAGCCCAGCGCAAACATGAAGGCCCGGCCCGAGTTGCACCAGTCGGCGCCCAGCGCCATCATGCGGGTGATGTCAAAAGCGCTGATCACCTTGCCGGCGCAGCCTACGCTGATGCGCTCGCGCAGGCCGACACCCAGCAGCGTGTTGTGCACCAGCAGCAGGCCCTCCTGCACCGGTGCGCCCACATGGTCGGTGAACTCCAGCGGCGCCGCACCGGTGCCGCCCTCGGCGCCATCGACCACAATGAAGTCCGGCGTGATGCCGGTCTCCAGCATGGCCTTGACCATGGCAAACCACTCCCAGGGGTGGCCAATGCAGAATTTGAAGCCGGTCGGTTTGCCGCCCGAGAGTTCGCGCAGGCGCGCGATGAAGTGCATCATCTCCACCGGCGTGGAAAACGCGCTGTGGGACGAGGGCGACACGCAATCCTTGCCGACAGGCACGCCGCGGGCTGCGGCAATTTCGGCTGTGACCTTGGCGCCCGGCAAAATGCCGCCGTGCCCGGGCTTGGCGCCCTGGCTCAGCTTGAGCTCAATCAATTTGACCTGCGGGTCGGCCGCGCTGGCGGCAAAACGGTCGGCGCTGAAACTGCCGTCCTCGTTGCGACAACCAAAATAGCCCGAGCCAATCTCCCAGATCAGATCGCCGCCGTGCACGCGGTGGTGCTGCGAGATCGAGCCCTCGCCGGTGTCGTGCGCAAAGCCGCCTTTTTGCGCGCCCTTGTTCAGCGCCAGGATGGCGTTGGCCGACAGCGCGCCAAAACTCATGGCCGAGATGTTGAAAATGCTGGCGCTGTAGGGCTGCGCCGTGTCGGGGCCTATGGTGATGCGAAAGTCGTGCGAAGCGATGTGGGTGGGCTGCACCGAATGGTTGATCCACTCATAACCGTGGCGGCTGACATCAAGCTGGGTGCCAAAAGGCCGGTTGTCCAGCTCGCCCTTGGCGCGCTGGTACACCAGCGAGCGCTGCGAGCGTGAAAATGGCGCAGCCTCGGAGTCGCTTTCAATGAAGTACTGGCGCATTTCCGGACGTATGAATTCCAGCAGAAAGCGCAGATGGCCCGTCACCGGGTAGTTGCGCAAAATGGAGCTTCTGGTCTGCCGCAGGTCATGCACGCCGACGCCGGCCAGCAGCAGACACAGCAGCAAGGCCAGCCAGCCCACACCAAAAGCCACCAGGCTGAACAATGCCAGCAGCGCGCCCAGCAGGCACAGCCCCAGCGCGGCGTAACGAAGGGGAACCAGGGCGTCAAGGCGTTCAAACATGGCGGCGCTTCCGTGATGCCCGAGGGGCCGGGCCCGTACCAGCACCCGCCGCGGCGCGGCAGATACACTTTAGGGGAGCGCTGAATGTCTTCAGCGCTTCCTCAGATCATAAGAGCCTCGCGTGAGGCCCAGCACTGTTTTCTCATGACACCCTCCAAACCACCCTCCCCCCCTGCCGCCCCCGATGATTCAGCGTCCGAGGGCGGCTGGATGGAAGTCGAGGGCTTTGAGGAACTGGACGACATCCTCGACGACTTGCGCAGCCGCTACGACGAAACCCCGCAGTGGGAGTTTTGTGAAGGTTTCATGGCCGCCGTGATCTGCACCCGCCGCCCCATCGCCGCCAGCGAGTATTTGCCGGTGCTGCTGGGCACACCCGCCGAAGGCGAAGCGTTCGACGCGGACGGCGGCTCGTTTGCCAGCGACGCGCAGCAGGCGCGTTTTTTGGCCTTGTGGACGCAGCGCTGGAACGAAGTGGCGACTGCCCTCGACAACAAGGTCGAAACCCTCGAAGACGATGCCTGTTACCACCCCGAAGTGATGGACGTGCGCGGCGCCGTGGCCGACATGCCGCCCGGGGAGCAGGCCGCCTTCAAGGGCGAAGACCTGCCGGCCTTTGCCCAGGTCTGGGCCCTGGGTTTCATGTTTGCGGTGGAAAGCTGGCCCGAAGAATGGGCCGCACCGCGCGACAAGGACGCCGCCCAGTGGCTGGACGATGCGCTGCAGGCCGTGGTGGCGATGACCGAAGACGACAACGCAGCGCCCCAGGTCTCGCCGCTCAATGACGAAGGCAAGCCCAGCACCAGCATCGCACGCCTGAACGCTTTTGGCGACGCGATCTGGGCGGTCTACGACCTGCGTGAACTCTGGAAAACCATGGGCCCGAAAGTGGAAACCGTGCGCAAGGAGGCCGAGCCCGGCCGCAATGATTTATGCCCTTGTGGCAGCGGCAAGAAATACAAGAAGTGTCATGGGGCGGGGTGAAGGGCTCAGGGCGATCGGCTGACTGAAACCCCAGGTGTGAAGTTCACTCGTCCGCGTCGGCGTGGCTTGAACGCGAGCCGCGGGCCGAAAGTCCGAAGTCCTCGCCCGGATCAGGCGCTTGCCGGTATTTGCGTGACGGCTCCTCAGGGCGGCGATGCACCGCAAAAACGAGAACAGCACCGATGACGGGCAGCAGCCAGACCAAAAGCATCTGGGCGATTTTCTGCTGGCGTGAAATGACGTCGTCGCGCAGGACCAGCCGCGTAGCCATCCCATTGGCCGCGATCAATGGAACAAGGAGCAATGCAACAAACGCGTATTCCATGCCGACGACCCGCTTCACTCGGCCAGCTTGCCGGTTTCAGCATGCCGGTATGGGCGCGATGCCATATACACACCGAGCAGAAAGGGCAGCGCCACCAGCGCAACGCCCGGCGCCAGCTCTGCAAGCCACATCATCAGGGACTCAAGGCGCTGACCACGGTCCCAGTCATCGGCCGTGATGGACCAGGCGACCAGCACCAGGATGAGCCAGCTTGCCACCACAGCCAGGCCCATGGTCTTGACCGACAGGCGGCGCGCCCTGAGCAGCAGGGCGGCCACAGGCACAGCCACCAGACCCAGCAGCGGCAGGACAACCACCAGCGACAGCACGGACGCATAAAGCGTCCACCCGGGAACCGTGGCCCAGCGCTGCTCTGCCTGCAGCAGCTTGTCAGCAACGCGCGCACTGAATTCCACATGGGCCAACACAAAGTTCAGGGCCAGGAGGCCGACAGCGGCCATCACATAGGCGGCCACCAGCGGTTTGAACCCTATGCTGCGAAAAACTTGCCCGAGCACCATGCGCCAGATGATGAAGGGCAGAGCAACCGCCAGTGCAACAAGCGCCAGCCCTGAGGCTTGTGTCATCCAGTCAAAAAGCCAGTCGGGTGCCATGTCAAAACCTCACTTTCAAGGTAAGCGACGCGGCTGCAGCGCGCATCGTCCAGGTTGACTGGGGAAGTCGGGCCGCATCGCATTAGAGGCTACAGGGCCAGAAGCAGGAAAGCCCAATAGACGGCAATGCCCATCTGTACGGTAAAGGCCACGAAGCGCAGGGTGACGGCCGCCACAGATAACGACGCCAGGTGGATGAGGGACTGAACCATGCGAGCCCCCAGCAGCGTATAAGCCAGCGGATCGGTCACTGCTGACTTGCCCGCGACCACCGCAACAAGCATCAGCCCGCCGAAGATGGGCAGCCCTTCCAGGCAGTTGGCGTGCGCCCTGGCCAGTCGTTGCATGAAAGGCGTGAGGTTGGTGTTGTCCGGTTGAAACCCGTTGGCAGGCATGGCCTTGGTGAGGACCAGTTTTGAACGAATGATCTCCATCAGCACCAGCAGGAACAAAGTCCATGCGATGAATCCTGTCAGGGCGGTGAGGGTGGTGTTCATGTGTGTGTACTTAAAGTGACTTACTGGTTGGAGGCTCTGAGTTGTCACGCAGATGTGGATCAGCGGTTGAGTTCAGCGGCCGCCGGAGGTGGTCCGCTGGAACGATGTAGGCGGTCTGACGCCTCATCTCAAGCCGGACAAATCATCACCGGCGACACACGACATAGGCGCAGTCAGCGGGCCGCCCATGATTTCGGGCCCTGAAACTTTGCGCGGGATCTGAACCACTCTTTCTGCGTCCAGTGATGTCAACGCCACCCCACACCTCTTTGCGGCGACGTCAACCCAAAATTCTGCCCGGTACCGCCGCCCGGCAACAAGACGAGTGGAAAATGCAGATGGTCGGCACCACGCCACCATGCCTCCCGGTGCGGGGAGATCAATGGCACTGGTCCAGATGGTGACGGGCGTTTCTGCGGGGATAGCGATCACTTTGGACTCTCGCCTGCCCACGGACGTGATCACCGAAGGTCCTTTGCACGACACCGGGTCGGCGAAAAAATAGTGCTGGGTGATTCCGCCACCGTCGTTGCGGAAATCCACGGACGCAGTGGGTGCCCCTGGTGCGACCTTGAAGGGCGGATGGGCGCAGGCGACGAGAAAGGCGCCTAGCGCCAGCGGAACAATGAGGTGAAATTTCATGCTGGTTCACCGCGGTCGGATTCGCTCTATAACTTCGATGGCCAGCATATTCTTCAATGCTTTGAACCTTGGCGGCAGTGAGCTCCCAAGCACCAGAACAGCTTTGACATCGATCTGCTGCCCGTTGGCTTGGGCTTGCGCGAGCATGACCGCCCGGTACTTAACGCATTGAAATAAGCCTCGCTGAATGTCCAGCTCAGAAGAGATGTGCGACTTTACTTCTGCTGCGATCCAAGAGCGCCGGTACTCAAATGAGACGTCCAAAGAATCCCCCGACAGTAGGCAAGCTTCCGTTATCCCTTGTGGGGCGAGTTCAGGAAGGCCAACGATCTCCGGGTGCTTGGCCACGTATTCCTTCAGTCGTTTGTGCGCCTCCCCTTCCCCGCCCCCACCAAAGATGGGTTGTGCGTGATCGACCAACTTGGTCTGAGGCTCCAAGCCCGTCTCCGCAAGCACATCAGCCCAGTACGGGTACCCGAATATTCCCGCAAGGTGAGCCTTGACCACGGCCCTCTTCCTCTCGGGAGGAAGCGCTGAGTAGTTGTCCTTCTTAACCAAGAACCAGCCAATCCCTTCCCCTGGCAAACCAGTGGAGCCATTCACAACCAAGCATTGGATCGGAGGCACCTGCTCTTTCCACTTGCGGGAAAGATTCTGCATTGTGCGCCCCACGCTTCCCAGGACGTAGTTCAGGTTCCTGGGATTCGGCATCGACAGTTCCGAAGCAAGGTCTGCGTAAGTGATGGTATTTCCCGCCTCTGCTTGTCGAACCAATATGGGGAGCGCCTCACGTGCGCGTACCTGATAAAGCTTGTCGCCCGAAATGGGCGTCGATACTAATGCAGTGGCCATGTGCTCCTCTGTTTGTGACGCTTAACGTGGCGGCAACCGGCCCGCGCGACTTTTTGCACAGGTCCGGTTAACCGCAGGGTGAGGGCTCAGATATTGGCGCATGGTTTGCCACTGAACGTTTCGATAGCTTCTTCCTCTAGGAGCGGATGCAACCACGCATGGAGGTCTTCGAGACGTCGTACTGTCGGAAAGTCATTTTCGGCCCACGGATCTTGTTGCAGCGTTGCCATGGCAAACGCCTCGCAACTGCGACGGGGATGGTGAAAAGATGTGGTTCGTCCGACATCGGAGAAGATGCCATAGTGCTGGCGGACAAAGAAGTCAGCCCAACTGCGCTCGACTTCGGCTCTCGGTCGAATATCGACAATGTCTATCTCTGCGAGTTCCCGAGTGGGATTCTCCATCCACTTCTTGAGTAATAGCGAACGTGCCTCCACATCGGTTACCGGCGCGCTATAGCCGAAGATGGTTACGAGGTAGGCATGTTCCAAGGCGAATTGCAACTGCACCCACTCGCTATGGATGAACGGGTCCGTCGTGTAGTCCTTGTGCTTGACAGGGAATAGTAGGTGACTCGGTTCCATGAGATTGCCGCATTCAGAGCACCGTTGTTCGACGAAGCCACTACGGCGATGCTCCCGGCACGCACCGACTTCGACGTTTCCGTGAAGGAACAGAATCTTGGGGAGCCGTCGGATAGAACGGTTTCGCCGGAATGCCTGGGCAAGGAAGGGGTCCCAGTTAAAGGTTGCAATGACGTCCTTTTCTCGCAACGAGAGTAGCAGTAGGTCATAGAGGGTCACCTCCTCGGGCAACCGCATCGCAGCGAAGTAGGCGCGGAGTTGGTCTTCTAAGGTGCGGAGTAGTTCAGGGTAGGCATTGTTGGTAGCCAAACTGTCGTACAGCGCTTCAAAGTCCTCATGGTTTTCGTGCACGCCATGAGCCGCCAACAAGTCACCGAGACCTACTACTTCAACGATATTGCGCATCAGCGGAAGCTTGCGCCCGTTTGCATCACCGTTTGGAAAAGCTGCAAGGCTGGCACCTGCGCCGAGCAGAACCACGTGCGGCGCGTGATTGATCTTGCGCTTAATGTCGAGAGGTGGAAGCGATGGCATCTGAGCCCTAACGCAATGGATAGAGCAAAACATGCGCTATGAACTGGCCCGTGCTCGGTATTCTGGACATCACATTCCCCCGGAAGCGGCGTGTTTGTTGAGTTTTACCGCATTGCGCTGCAAATTCATACGGCACCCTCAAACCTCGTGTGAATAAACAATGAAGCCCATGTGTTGGGCCACCTTGTCATACAGCAGCCGCCCCGCCGCATTGGTCTCATGCGTCTGCCAGTACACCCGTGTGATGCCCGCTGTTTTGGCTTGTTGGTACACCGCTTGAATCAACCCCCGCCCCACACCCTTGCCGCGTGCGGCGGGGGCTGTGAACAGGTCTTGCAAATAACAGGTCAGCTCGATACGCGTGGTGCTGCGGTGGTAAAGGTAGTGGGTCAGGCCCAGCAATTGACCGTCGAGCTCTGCCACCAGCGCAAACACCGGTTCCGCCGGGTCGAAGAATCGTTGCCAGGTGGCTTCGGTGATGGCGGGCGCCAGCGCGGTGTCGCCGTGGCGGCCGTAAAAAGCGTTGTAGCCGTCCCAGAGCGGCTTCCAGGCTTCGAAGTCGGTTTGCTGGATGGGGCGGACGAGCGTGGCAGCAGGCATGGTGCGGGATGTTTCTGAGATCAAGGCAGTGACGGTGTCTGCAGGGTGCTCTGGTCGGCGTCGTCGGCGTCCTGGTAGACCCGCGCCAGCAGCAGCTTGAAGGCGGGCAGGCGAGCAGCCGGCGTCGGGCGCAGCACACCCTGCTCCTGCAGAACGGTGATCAGCTTCATGGGCGCCACACGTTTGTCACCGACGATTTCGACATGGCCGGCATGCACCTGCACGCGGCGGGTGCGCACATCGGCATCCACCAAGGGATTGCGTTGCTCGGCCAGCGAGAAGATTTCGTCGTCCTCGACACAGCGGCCCCCGGCCTCGCGCCTACAGCTGCCGCGCTCATCGGTGTCGATTTTCAGATGGCTGGCCACTTGCGGTGCCAGTGCCCCCGGTTCGCGGATGAAGGGGGATGAATACGTGATATCGGTCCACTTGGCGCCGGTTACCAGATAACAGCTCAAGGGCAGAAAGCCCAGTGTCAGCGGATACAACCAGGTCTTGCCGCAGGTCTGGGCGGCCTCGATGCCGGCGAAGGGGCCGGAGATCGTGACCAGGCGGGTACTGGCCGGGGGGCCCGGCAACGCGGCGTCGGAAGACTCCGTCATTGACTTGCGCGCAATCAGCGCGCCCTGGCTGTGGCCTATGAGGGTGATCTGTGACGAGCGGGACTGCGCGCTCAGTTGCTGCATTGCCTGCTGCAGATCGCCGGCCACTTGCGCCAGCCTGGCCCGGTCGTCGTAGGTGAAACACGCCGTTTGCTGGCCATGAAAAGCCAGCACCTGGGCCAGACCGCGAAACTGGCCGGATGAGCCGAAGCAACCATGCACCAGCACATGAACCGGCTGACCAGCATTGAGGCGAAGGCTGCGGTCGGGGTTGTCGGTGCAGGGGCCCAGGCCGGGGATTTGCAGGGTCACATCGGCGGCAGGCAGGCGGCTGGGCTCCAACTCAAGAAAAGTGTTGTTCAAGGTTTCGCGCGACGCACAGCCAGCCAGCAAACCCAGCATGGCGAGGCAAGCCGCGAGGCGTTTCACGCCAGCGCTCCCCACACCGGTTCACAGCGCACCTCGGTTTTGACCGAGTTGGCGATGAAACAGGCCTCGTGCGCCTCATGGTGCAGCTGCGCCAGTTCGTCGCGGGTCGGCTGGCGTTCGCCGGAAAACTCCGCCGCGGGCCGCAGGGTCACCACGGTCATGGCCACCTTGCCTTCAGCGTTTTTTTCCATCACGCCTTCTGCGACATCAAAGTAACGGTCCACACAGAACCTGCGTTTGGCCGCAATCGACAAAAACCACAACATGTGGCAACTCGAGAGCGAGGAAACAAAAGCTTCCTCAGGGTCCAGCGCCGCCGGGTCCGACAGCGGCAGCGGCACCACATGCGGCGAGGACGAGCCCGGCACCTCGAGGCCGCCATCAAAACGCAGCAGGTGGCGGCGGCTGTAGCGGTTGCCGAGGAAGTCGCCATCGTGGCGCAGCCACAGGGTTTCAGCGGTGTAACTGGCCATATTGTTTACCGGAAGAAGGTGTGTATCGCGTGTGCGGTTTCCAGCGGCAGTTCTTCGGGAATGAAGTGCCCGGCCGGCATGGCGTGGCCGCTGACGATGCCGCTGCACTGCGCCTGCCACAGCGCCAGCGGTTCAAACAGTTTTTGCACCACGCCGCGTTCGCCCCACAAGACCTGGGTGTCGCAGCTTATCCTGTCGCCGCGTGCGCGGCTTTCGCGGTCATGCACCAGGTCTATGCCGGCGCTGGCGCGGTAGTCCTCGCAGGCGGCGTGGATGGCCTCGGGGGTGCAGAAGCAGCGCTCGTATTCGATCAGCGCCTCGGGCTCGATGTAGCCCAGGCCGCTGCTGCCCCAGCCTCCGAGTTTGGCGTGCAGGTAAGCCAGGGCATTGCCGCCTATCATGGTCTCTGGCAGCGGGCTGGGCTGGATCAGGTGAAACCAGTGGTAATACGCGCTGGCAAAAGCCATGTTGGTGGCGTTGTACATGTCCAGTGTGGGCGCAATGTCGATCAGGCACAACTTGTCCACGCGGGCTGAATGGTCCAGCGCCAGCCGGTGTGCCACACGCCCGCCGCGGTCGTGGCCACACAGAAAAAAGTTGCCACGCCCCAGTACGTCCATCACGGCCACCGCGTCCTGCGCCATGTTGCGTTTGCTGTAGTTGCTGTGATCCGGCAGGCCCGGGACTTTGGACGAGTCGCCATAACCGCGCAAATCCGGCAGCACCAGAAAGTAATGCGCCTGCAGCGCCTGCACCACGCGGTGCCACATCACATGGCTTTGCGGAAAGCCGTGTAACAGCAGCAGTGTGGGGCCCTGCGCATTGCCGCCGAAGCGCGCAAAAATGGACGTGCCGTTGACTTCAAAATCACGCGCTTCAAAACCTTCAAACCAGCTGTCGGGCAGGGTAGAGGCCATGCTCAACTGCCGTTTTTTGACCGACCGGCCATGAACTTCTGCAAATTGGCGGCGGCCGTGGCGCGCACCTTGTTGCGCAGAAACGGCGTCCAGCCCAGCAGCAGGCCCGGCGTGCCCAGCGCCTGGCGCGACCAGGCCCAGAAGTCAAAGCGGTCGCGGTGGGTGGCAATCAGGCCCTCGGGGGTAAAGGTGAAGCGCCCGTCGATCACGTTGTGCACCATGCGCCCGGTGGCGCTGAAGCGGTAGTCGGCCTCCCAGTGCGCCTGGCCGCTGCTGGCGTCGGCCTGCAAATCGCTGTACGTGAGCTTCCACACGTCGCGCCCTTTGGCCTGGGTGGCACTGCACAACATGTGCCACATGCCGGTGACCTGGGCATGGCCGCGCAGCGAAAAAGCCTCGTCGTCAAACGTGGCGTCGGGCGCATAACACTGGGCCATGGTGTCAGAGTCCAGGCGCGCAAAGGCGCTGTAGAACTTTTCAAGGGTTTGCTGATTGGGGTGCATACAAGGCTTTCTATTGGAGCTTGGGCGGTGAAATCGTACACCCTTGGCCCAGTACGGCCTAAGTCGCGCGGCCAGCGGCGTGGGGGCGACATTGATAAAGTGGCATCTCAACCCATCTGTCTGCTTATGATTCCCTTTTCCGTTCTTGACCTGTCCCCGATCGTGGAGGGCAGCAACGCCGCGCAATCACTGCGCAATACCCTGGACCTGGCGCAACATGCCGAACGCTGGGGCTACCAGCGTTACTGGCTGGCCGAGCACCACGGCATGCCCGGCATTGCCAGCGCCGCCACGGCAGTGGTCATGGCGCATGTGGCGGGCGGCACCTCACACATTCGGGTGGGGGCCGGCGGCATCATGCTGCCGAACCATTCGCCGCTGGTGATTGCCGAGCAGTTCGGCACGCTGGAGTCGCTGTTTCCCGGCCGCATAGACCTCGGGCTGGGGCGTGCACCGGGTTCGGACCAGGCCACGGCGCGGGCGCTGCGGCGCGACATGAATGCCGACCCGAACGAGTTTCCGCAGGACGTGGTCGAGCTCATGCATTATTTTGCGCCAGTGGCCGAGGGCCAGCGTGTGCGTGCCGTGCCCGGCAATGGCTTGAAAGTGCCGATGTGGATTCTTGGCTCCAGCCTGTTTGGCGCGCAGCTGGCGGCCCAGCTCGGGCTGCCGTTTGCCTTTGCCTCGCACTTTGCGCCGGCGCAGATGATGCAGGCCGTGGAGATTTACCGCAGCCGCTTTGAGCCCTCGGCGCAACTCGCGCAGCCTTATGTCATGCTGGGCTTCAATGTGTTTGCCGCCGACAGCGACGAGCAGGGCCAGTTGCTGGCGACGTCCTGGCAACAGGCCTTTGTGAACCTGCGCAGCGGCCGGCCGGCGCAACTGCCGCCGCCGCAGGCCGCTTATGCCGACAGGCTGGAGCCGGCCGCGCGCGCGATGCTGGATCAGGTGTTGTCGTGTTCAGCCATCGGTGCAGCGGCCACGGTACAGCGGCAGATGCAGGCCTTTGTGGACCGCACCGGCGCCGACGAGTTGATGATCACCTCGCAAATTTTTGAGCACAAGGCGCGCCTGCGCTCGTACGAGCTGACCGCCGGCATCCGCCACGCGGTGGCTGCTTAACGACTGACTGAGAGCAGCTCGATTTCGAACTGCAGCGTCGCGTTGGGCGGAATCACGCCACCCGCGCCGCGCGCACCGTAGGCAATCGCCGCCGGGCAGGTCAGCTTGGCCTTGCCGCCGACTTTCATTTTCTGCACACCTTCGGTCCAGCAGGCGATCACGCGGTTCAGCGGAAACTCGGTCGGCTCATTGCGCTTGTAGGAGCTGTCAAACTCCCGGCCGTCGGGGAAGCTGCCGCGGTAATGCACCTTGACCGTGTCAGTCGCCGCCGGGCTGGCACCGCTGCCGTCTTTTAATGAGCGGTAAACCAGCCCGCTGGCCGTGACAGAAGCGCCGGCCTCTTTGGCGGCGGCAGCAGTGGCCACATCGGCCTGCGCCCAGGCGGCAGGCCAGACGAACAATGACAAAACAGTGGCACAAAAAAGGGATCGCACAAAAACTCCTTGGGTGGGTATCTGAAAAACCGATTGTGACGCGATCAGCGAATCGGTAGCGCGGTGGCAGCTCTTCACCAGCCAGGGCCGCGGAACCGGCTTCGCCGGGCCGCAGGCGCAGCGGCCCCCTCGGGGGGCAGGGAGCTACACGCAGTGAGCGACCGTGGGGGCCATGTCCTAGCGCGGAGCTTTAAGAAACACATCCTTGTTGTCGTTCCACCAGGGGTCGTTCACGCCCGCCAGCAACTTGTCGAAGGCAAACGCCTTCTGGCTGATCACGAGACGCGCCGCGCAACGCCGCAGCGCGTGAAACGACTCCTCACTCGCATTGAGCGGGGGGCAGCGGGCGGCGAGCTTTTCAAAGTAGTAAGGCGGCCAGGTGCCGGTGCTGTTGATCTCGGGCACCGACAGCCAGTACACGCCGTTGTTGCGCATGGCCAGCCAGCGCTCGTAACTGGGCTGGGGCAGGCCCTGCTTGAACAGGTAGTTGCGCAGCCTGTCGGCCAGCACGTCGTTGGCCGGCACCGGGTTTTTTTGCAGGCCGATACGACCCTCGGGCAACAGTCGCCAGGCGCCGGACAACCAGGCAATGGCGCAGGCACCTGCGCAATCGCTGCTGGCCACCATGTGCGGATACAGCTCGGCCAGTGTGTCGGCCAGCCGCAAGGCCTCGCCCGGATCGCCACCGGAGATCTCGAGCTCGACCCGCCCCAGGCCAAACCAGGCGTCGGCCGGTTTGCGGCGTATCAGTTCAATCAGTTTGTCGGTATCGCCTGCAAGGACTTCACCACTGAAGGTCATGGCACGCGCGACACCGGCCAGCGGGCCGTCCGGGAAAGGGTTGCTGTAGCGGACCTCGAGCGCGTGGGCGCAAGGCAGGGCCAGCAAGGACCCCAGCAGGGGCAGCAGCCACATTCTTGCGGGGCCCTGCACGCGGCCCGCCGCAACGGGGCGGGGCCAAAACGTCTGGAGCCAGCGGGGTATCAGCATTCAATCCTTGTCAAACCCGCCAGCCGCGCTGTGGGCGCTTCTGGCCAAAAAACAAAACAACTTTACACGTACCGTCCCAACAGCGCTGCAGGGCAAGGCCTACTTTACACAGCCCGGAAAAACCCCTCGCCACAAAACCCCGGCCGCCGCTGGCTTGGCCTTGATCTGTGGCAAGCCGGTCGCGCGCCCCTGTGCCATCCTGTTGCCATGAATGCAGCCACCACATTTGCGCCGGGTTTTCTTTCTGCCGCCACGCGTTTTCTTTTTTTCACCGGCAAGGGCGGGGTCGGCAAAACATCGTTGTCGGCGGCGGCAGCGATTGCCCTGGCGGATGCGGGCCGGCGCGTGCTGCTGGTCAGCACCGATGCCGCTTCGAATCTCGACGAGATGCTGGGCGTGCCGCTGCGCAACCAGCCGGTGGACGTGCCCGGCGTGCCGGGTCTGGCGGTGCTCAACATCGACCCCGATGCCGCGGCCGAGGCCTACCGCCTGCGTGTACTGGCGCAGCTTGATGCCAATGCTGGCGCGGACGAACGTGCCACGGTGCGTGAACAGCTGTCCGGCGCCTGCACCACCGAAATTGCCGCGTTCGACGAATTTGCCGCCTTGCTGGCCCAGCAGGGCAGCGGCTGGGACCACGTCATCTTCGACACCGCACCCACCGGCCACACCTTGCGCCTGCTGAGCCTGCCCAAGGCCTGGAGCGGTTTTCTGGCCGGCAACGACCGCGGTGCCTCCTGCCTGGGCCCGCACTCGGGCCTGAAGATGCAGGAGACGCGCTTCAACGCCGCCCTGGCCGCGCTCAGCAATGCGGCCATCACCACCGTGGTGCTGGTGACGCGGCCCGATCCGCGCCCCATGCAGGAGGCCGCACGCACCGCCGACGAGCTGTGCGCTTTGGGGCTGTCGAACCAGCGCCTGGTGATCAACGGTGTGTTTCACGCCACGCTGCAGGCGGGCGGCCAGGTGGACCCCACCGCACGGGCCGTCGAAGCGCTGGGCCTGCAGGCCCTCGCGCAAATGCCCGATGCGCTGGCGCGCCTGCCGCGCGACGAGGTGCCGCTGCGCGCCTTCGATACCGTGGGCCTGCCGGCGCTGCGTGTCTTGCTGGGAGGAGACGGTGACGCACCCGCCGCCGTGCCGGCCGGGCCAGCTGGCGCCGAACTGCCGGCCGAGCCGCTGTCCCGCCTGGCCGACGAACTGGCTGCGATGGGCCACGGCCTGATCATGGTGATGGGCAAAGGCGGCGTCGGCAAAACCACGATTGCCGCCGCGCTGGCCGTAGGTCTGGTGCAGCGCGGCCACAGCGTGCACCTGACCACCACCGACCCGGCCGCCCACTTGGCCGGAACCTTGAACGGCAGCCTGCCGAACTTGAAGGTCGGGCGCATAGACCCCCAGGCCGAGACCCAGGCCTACATCGCCAAAATCATGGCCACACGCGGCAAGGCGCTGGACGAACAGGGCCGGGCGCTGCTGCTCGAAGACCTGCAGTCACCCTGCACCGAAGAGGTGGCGGTGTTTCATGCTTTCAGCCGCGTCGTCAACGAGGCGCGCACTGCCTTTGTGGTGCTGGACACCGCGCCCACCGGCCACTCGCTGCTGCTGATGGACGCCACCGGCGCCTACCACCGGCAGATGATGCAGCAGTACGAGGGCAGTCCCAACACCGCGCACATCATCACGCCGCTGATGCGGCTGCAGGATGCGTCCATGACCCACGTCATCCTGGTGACCCTGCCCGAGCTCACACCGGTGAGCCAGGCTGCGGCACTGCAGGACGATTTGCGCCGCGCGAAAATCGAGCCCTGGGCCTGGGTCATCAACAAAAGTGTGGCCGCCACCGGCACCACCGACCCCTTGCTGCAGGCCCGCCTGGCCGGCGAACACCGCCAGGCCGCGCGTATTGCCGGCGGCCTGGCGCGCCGCACCTTTGTACTGCCCTGGCTGGCCGAGCCGCCGGTGGGGGTGGCGGTCCTGGGCACGCTGGCGGCACCCGCAGCTTAGACCGAGACGTTAAAGCGCCTTCGGCAAAGCCTGGGCCAGAAAGTCATACACCGCGCGAATCCGGCGGCTGGTGCGGATCTCGCGGTGCACCGTCAGCCAGATCGGAATCGGCGGCACCTTGATCATGGGCAATACCGCCACCACCGCCTTGTCGGTGGCGGCCAGGTAATCGGCGACAAAACCAATGCCCAGGCCGGCGCGCACCGCCTCCCAGTAGGCAATCAGGTCGTCACAGCGAAAGGCAAAAGACGCGCGCGTGACCGGCAGACCAAAACCCGCCATGCCTTTGACAATGGCGTCATCGCGGTCACTGCCCACCAGCTCGTGGTTCAGCAAATCCTGCGGCTGCCTGGGCGTGCCCCGCCGGCGCAGGTAGTCCCGGTGCGCATAGGTGGCCAGCGTGATTTTGGCAATACGTTTGACGACCAGACTGGCCTGGTCCGGCTGCACCATGCGCAGGGCGATGTCGGCCTCGCGCCGCAGCAGGTTGCTGACCGCATTGCTGGCCACCAGCTCCACCTGCACCTCCGGCAAGGCCAGACGCATCTGCGCCAGGATGGGCGGCAGCAGGTAACAGGCCACCGGCTGGCTGGCGGTGATACGCACCGTGCCAGAGACGCCGGCGTCTGCCCCGGACACACTGCGCGCGAGCTGATTCGCGGCAGTGTCCATGGCGCGCGCCGATTCGGCCAGTTGCAGCGCCGTGGCGGTGGGCAGCAGGCCACGGCCGGTACGCTCAAACAGCAGGACGCCAAGCTGCGCCTCGAGCTCGGCAATGTGCCGGCCTATCGTCGGCTGGGTGGCCTTGAGCACTCGCGCCGCGCCCAACAGGCTGCCCTGGTCCAGCGCCGCCAGGAAAGAGCGCACCAGGCGCCAGTCGAAGTTGTTATTCATTCTTGAATACCTGATGTAAACCGTTAGCGGATTGTCGATCAGCTTGCCGGCTTTCACAATAACGCATAGCCCCACCCTTCCAGGAGTATTTTCATGACCCAGACTTCCACCGTTTTGATACTCGGCGCACGCGGGCGCTTTGGCAGCGCCGCGGTGCGTGCCTTTGCCCGGGCCGGCTGGCAGGTGGTGGCGCAGATGCGTCCCGGCGCCAGCGGACCGGCGATGGCCGGCGTGCGCTGGCTGGCGGCTGAACCGGGCGACACCGCCCTGCTGGCCGTGGGCGCGCGTGACGCCACCGTGGTGGTCCAGGGACTGAGCCCGGCCTACACCCACAAGGCCTGGCGCCGGGACATGCCCGCGCTGACACAGGCCGCGATTGACGTCACGCGGGCGCTGGGTGCCACGCTGTTGCTGCCGGCCAGCGTTTACAACTTTGGCCAGACCATGCCAGCCCTGCTGCACGAGGACAGCGCGCAGGCGGCCAGCACTTTCAAGGGCCAGATGCGTATCGCCAGCGAAGCGCAGGTGCGCGCTGCCACGCAGGACGGGCGCATGAAGGCGGTGGTGATACGCGGCGGCGACTTCTTCGGCAGCGGCACCGGCTCCTGGCTGGACGAGGTGATGATCAAGGGCATACGGCGCGGCAGCTTGACCTATCCCGGCCCCATGAACATCCCTACCGCCTGGGCTTATTTGCCCGACATGGCACGCAGCTTCGTGGCGGTGGCCGGCCGGCGCCACGACTTGCCGGCTTTTGAGACCTTCCACTTCGCCGGCTACAGCCTGACCGGCCAGGACTGGGCCGACGTCCTGGCCGACATCGCGCTGGAGCGCGGCTGGCTTCCCACCGGCGGCAAGCTGCACAGCCGTTCGTTGTCCTGGACCCTGATGCGGGCGCTGGGCCTGGTGTTGCCAAAAATTGCGGCGTTGTGTGAGATGCGCTACCAGTGGTTCACGCCGCACACGCTGGTGAACACCCGCATGGCTGCGCTGACAGGCCCCGAGCCACACACACCATTGCCCGAGGCCTTGCGTTCGGCGCTGGCAGAACCGGGCATCTTGACTTCGCGCAAGGAGAACTCAGCGGAAAAGACTACGGTGGTGGCACATACCTTTGAACGGAGCCCCTCATGAAGCGCAGAAATTTTGTTCGCATCGCCGGCGGTGGCGTGGTGCTGGCCGCCACGGCCGGGCTGACCGGCTGCTCATCGGAGCTGCCGCCGGAAGCCGTCGCCGCCTGGAGCGGCCCTGCGGCTGGCAGCACCGATGTGCGGCACTGGGTGCTCAGTTACGCGATTCTGGCGCCACACTCACACAACCTGCAGTCCTGGCTGGTGGACTTGCGCCAGCCCGGCGAGATCATGCTGTACTGCGACCTGACGCGTTTGCTGCCCGAGACCGATCCGCAGTCGCGCCAGATCATGATGAGCCAGGGCACTTTTCTGGAGCTGCTGGACCTTGCCGCAAAACAGAAAGGCCTGCGCGCCGACATCACGCTGTTCCCGCAAGGCGAGTTCGGCCCGGCCACGCTGGACAAGCGGCCGGTTGCGCGCATCGTTCTGGCCGCCGATGCAAGCGTCAAGCCGGACCCGCTGTTTGAGCAAATCCTCAAGCGCCACACCAATCGCGAGGCCTACGAGACGCGTGAACCTGCTGCGGCGGCCGTGCAGGCCATCGCCGCCAGCGTGGCGCCGCACCCGGTACGCACCGGTTTTGTCGGCGCAGCCCAGCCCGACGTCCTGCAAAAACACCGTGCGATTGCCATGGAGGCCTGGCGCATCGAACTGGTCACGCCCCGAACCATCCTCGAATCGTTCAAGGTGCTGCGCGTGGGCCCGCGTGAAATCGCCAAACACCGCGATGGCCTGAGCATCAACACCCCCATGGTGCGCGCGCTGACGGCCCTGGGCTTGTTTGACCGCACAAAAGCGCCTGGGCCGGATGACACGGCCACCACCGGGCAGATCAAGGACTTCAATACCAAGATGGCAGCGACGCCGGCGTTTTTCTGGATGGTGACCGAAGGCAATGAGCGCAAGACCCAGGTCAACGCCGGCCGGGCTTATGCCCGCGCGCAGCTGGCGGCCACTGCCCACGGCCTGGCCATGCAGCCGCTGTCGCAAGCGCTGCAGGAGTACCCGGAGCAGGCCAGGCCCTATGCCGACATCCACGCCCTGCTGCAGGCGCCGCCGCCGCGCTACACGGTGCAGATGTGGGCGCGGCTTGGTTACGCGCCGGCGGTTGGCCCATCGCCACGCCGCGGTCTGCAGGCCCACCTGATCAAGAACGCCTGAGGATGGCTGAGCGCGGCCTGCCGGTCAGGCCGCCTGCGCCCGGGCTTTCGCAGGCCTGAGCGTGCGGCGCAGCAAAAACAGCACCACCCCGAAGTTCAGCAGGTTCCAGGCAATGCCGTTGAGAAACGCCGCGTTGTAGGAGCCGGTGAGGTCAAACACCTTGCCCGACATCCAGCCGCCCAGCGCCATGCCCACCATGGTGAACATGATGACGGTGCCGACGCGGGCGCCGGCTTCGGCGGCGGGGAAATGTTCACGCACGATGATGGCGTAACTCGGCACAATGCCGCCCTGGAACAGGCCGAACATCGCCGAGATCACATACAGCGACACCATGCCGTCGAACGGCAGGAACAGCAGCAGCGCGACGGTTTGTAATGCCGAGCCCAGCAGCAGCGTGCGCAGCCCGCCTATGCGGTCGCAGATGGCGCCGGAGATCAACCGGCTCACAATGCCGCAGGCCAGCATCAGCGAGAGCATCTCCGCACCACGCGCCGCGCCAAAACCGAGGTCGCTGCAATAGGCCACGATGTGCACCTGCGGCATCGACATGGCCACGCAGCAGGACAGGCCGGCCACACACAACAGCGCCTGCGCCTGACCCAGGCTCAGCTTGAAAGGCCGGTCGCTGGCGGCGACACCGCGCACGCTGACCGGCGCCAGAGCCAGTGCCGGCGGCCGCTGGCGCATCAGCTGGGCCAGCCCAAACATCGCCAGGCTGCAAAACACAGCCAGTCCCCAGTAGGTCTGGCGCCAGCCCACACTTTCCACAAAGTGCTGGATGATGGGCGGCCAGAGCGCGCCGCCCAGGTAGTTGCCGCTGGCACACACCGCCACTGCAATGCCGCGGCGCCGCACAAACCACAGCGAGGTGTCGGCCAGCAAGGGCGAAAACGTGGCCGAGCTGCCGAGCAGGCCAATCAGCACGCCGTGTGCAAACCCAAACAGCCAGACATTGCCCGACAGCGCGGCTGCCGCAAAACCCAGACCCATGCCGATGGCACCCAGGCTCAGCGGCATGGCCACCCCAAAACGGTCGGCAAGCCGGCCCATCAGCATGCCGCCCAGGCCAAAACCGACCATCAGCAAGGTGTAGGGCAAGGCGGCGTCGGCGCGCGCCACGCCGAAGTCGGCCTGCACCGCCGGCAAGACCACGGGCACCACATACATGCCGGCAGCACCCACGGTCATCAGCGCGAGGGTGACCAGCAGGCGGCGCCAGGCCGTCGCGGAGTCGATCAGGGCGGCAGCAGCAGGGGTGGTGTGCATCAACGTTTATCCCAGCAGTTGCACCAGCCGCTGCAAGGCATGCTGCACGGTGGCAAGGCGCACGGCAGCGCGGTCACCGTCAAAGTGCTGGACTTCACTGCTCAGTTGGCCGTCCAGCATGAAGCCAAACCAGACCGTGCCCACCGGTTTGGCGCGGCTGCCGCCCGTGGGGCCGGCCACGCCGGTCACGGCCACGGCCACCTGCGCGCGCGAATGGCGGATGGCGCCCAGCGCCATGGCGCGCGCGACTTCTTCGCTGACCGCGCCGTGCGCGGCAACCAGCGCGGCATCCACGCCCAGCAGTTCGGTCTTGGCTTCATTGGAGTAGGTGACAAAACCGCGCTCGAACCAGTTGCTGGAGCCCGCCAGGTCGGTACAGGCGGCGGAAATCAAACCGCCGGTGCAACTTTCAGCAGTCGCCAGCAGCCAGCTTTTTTTCAGCATCAAATCGGCCAACAGCCCAGTTAGAGTGCGCACAGGCAGCTCCTGTTTTGATAGCAAATGATCACTCACCAGAACCTCCAGGCAGCAATCACCAGCAAGGTACAGAAGGCGGCGGCAATGTCGTCGAGCACGATGCCGAAGCCGCCGCGCCAGCCAAATCCCTTGAAGCTGCGGTCGGCCCAGGCGGTGGGGCCAAACTTCACCGCGTCAAAAAACCGGAACAGCACAAAAGCCGTGAGCTGGCCCCAGAAGCCGGCCGGCGTGATCAGCCAGAGAATCAGCCAGAAGGCGACCACCTCATCCCAGACGATGCTGCCGGGGTCGGCCACACCCATGTTTCTGGCCGTCACGGTACACGCCCAGATGCCGATCAGCAGCGACACGGCAATCAGCAAGCCCATCTGCCAGGCCGTCAGCCAGGGCGCCATCACCACAAAAGCCAGCCAGGCCCACAAGGTGCCGGCCGTGCCGGGCGCCACCGGGCTCAGCCCGGAACCAAAACCGAGCGCGATGCCATGCGCCGGATGCGCCAGCATAAAACGCGCGCCGGGCCGGCGCGGCGGCCCGGGACGTGCGGCGGGCGATTCGGCAATAAAGGTCATGGGATCCATCAAGGGTGTGCGGGGCGCAGCAGTGATTATGGTTGGCGCGGCAACATGCCTTCGGTGCCGGCGAAACACCCGGCCCAATGTTCGATGCAGGCCCGGATCTTGGGCAGGCGGTGCCTGGCACTCAGCGTCACGGCGTAAATCGGGCTCGGTTGCTCATCCACAAAATCGGCCAGCACCGGCACCAGCAGGCCGCGCCGCACCAGGGGCTCGGCCACCACCGTGGCAAAACGCGAGATGCCCAGGCCGTGCAGCGCCAGCTGCGCGGTAACGCCGGTGCTGCCAGAAGACCAGTGGCCTTCGGCTTGAACCATCAGCGCCTCGCCCTTGACCACAAAAGGCCAGCGGTTCAGCAGGCTGACCGCGCTGTTGGTGATCAGGCGGTGACTGTGCAGATCGTCGGGATGTACGGGCATGCCGTGCGCCTGCAGGTAGCCCGGCGTGGCGTATAACTTGCGGCCCAGCACGCCGAGTTGCCGCGCCACCACCGTGTCGGTAGGCGGCGTGCCGGTGCGGATGGCAATGTCTATGCCGTCATGCGCCATGTCCACCAGCCGGTCGTCCACCTGCAGGTCGATGTGCAGCTGGGGGTGTTTTTGGCACAGGCTCTCAAAACCGGGAATCAGCAGGTACTCGGCCACGACCGTGCTGGCCGCCACACGCACCCAGCCGCTGGCCTGGCCCGACTGGCTGGCAAACTCGCCCTCCAGCTGTTCCAGCGTGCCGGTCAACCGGCGGCAGTACTGCAAAAAGGTCTGGCCCTCGGCGGTCGGTGTCAGCCCGTGGGTGGAGCGGTGGATCAGGCGCGCACCGCAGGCCTTTTCCATCCGGCTCAAGCTGCGTGAAATCTGGCTCACCGGCACGTCACGCTCACGCGCCACGGCCGACAACGTACCGAGCTCGGCCACGCGGGCAAACAGGTGCATGTCGTCAAAGCTCAGGTCACGCATGGCGCCATGGTAACCAGCTGTGGCCGTTCCTGCCTTTGCAGCGCCCGCAAAACGGCATTGCGCGCTGCGCTGTTTCCGGCCCGGCCAGGCTTGCCTACAGTCGGACCCATCAACACAACCCCGGAGAAAACACCATGAACCCAAGCCTGACCCCCTGCGAATACACCCGACTGATGGATGCAGCCAAACGCCAGGCCAACCAGCTGCGCGACCAGGCCATCAGCAACTTCTGGCAGCGTGTCGGCCTTGTGCTGCGCAAGCTGGCACGCGGTGCCCAGTCCGGAAAACAACAAGGTATTTGAGATGCCAACACTGAACCTCAAGCTCGCACCGCTGCAAAACCCCGGGCGTTACCGGCAACTCGCGCAGGCCCTGACGGCCTTGACGGCCGAGCTGCTCGGCAAGCGGCACGAGGTCACCGCGGTGATGATCGAAGACATGCCCGCAGCCCGCTGGTACGTGGACGGCGCAGAAGTGCAACGCCCCACCGCGTTTCTCGAAATCAGCATCACCGCCGGGACCAACACGGCGGACGAAAAGGCGGCGTTTATCGCGGCTGCGTATGCCGAGCTCGAGCGCCAGCTCGGTGCGGGCGGCGCGCTGGAAGAGGCCAGTTATGTGATCGTGCGCGAGTTGCCGGCCTCTGACTGGGGTTATGGCGGAGCGACCCAGCAGTTGCGCCGGCTCGCCCAGCTTTCAGCGCCTGCTCAGGCGAAGTGATCGAACGAGGCATAACGCTTTTCCAGCAACTGGCCCTGGGCGTTGTGCAGCCGCACCCCCAGCTGCGCCTCGATCTGGCCGATACGCGTCACCGGTGTGTGCGCCAGCTGCGCCGCGTCCAGCACCGCCTGCCGGCGCGACGGTGGCGCGGTGAAAGCCAGCTCGTAGTCGTCGCCACCGGCCAGCACGTAGGCCAGCATTTTTTCATAGGAAAAAAGGCGTTCGGCCCTTGTGATTTGCGCGTGGGAAGCTATCAAATTTATAGCGACTGAGGTGTCGATGCGGGCTCCCACGCCAGAGGCCTTGAGGACGTGCCCGAGATCGCCGATCAGGCCGTCGCTGACGTCCACCGCCGCCGTCGCAATGCCGCGCAGCGCCAGACCCAGCGCCACACGCGGCGTCGGCTGCTCCAGCCGGTGCCGTGCCAGCGCCAGCAGTTCGTCGGGCAGCGGCGTGTGCTCGCGCAGCGCGTCCAGCGCCAGCCGCGCCTCACCGAGCGTGCCGCTGACATAAACGTCGTCACCGGCTTGCGCGCCGGAGCGCAGCAGCGCCTGACCACGCGGCACTTCTCCAAACACCGTGATGCAGATTGTCAAAGGCCCCTGCGTGGTGTCACCACCCACGAGTTCGCAGCCATGGACATCGGCCAGGGCAAACATGCCGCGCGAAAACCCGGCCAGCCAGTTTTCATCGATACGCGGCAGGGCCAGCGCCAGCGTGAAAGCCAGCGGCTGCGCGCCGCAGGCCGCCAGGTCACTGAGGTTGACCGCCAGCGCCTTGTGGCCCAGCGTGTGTGGGTCCACATCGGCAAAAAAATGCCGCCCTTCGACCAGCATGTCGCTGGAAACAGCCAGATACATGCCCTCGGCCGGCTGCAACAGCGCACAGTCGTCACCCACGCCGAGCACAGCGCGTTTGGCGGGACGCGTGAAATAACGCGCGATCAGGTCGAATTCACCCATGGCTGGAGCATAACGGGTGAGGGGTTCCTGGTCGCGTTTTTGAAGTGCCTTGTAGTTTGCCTACTAGCCGGGTCTCGCCCCGGCGGGCGAGGCACTTTTCTTTGCGTCGCCAAAGAAAAGTACCCAAAAGAAAGGCGACCCGATGGTCTGGGTCCCCTGCGCTTCGCTACGGGGCAACCTGCGGTGCTCGCCAAAAGCGGGGTCTCGCTCGAACTCGCCTTCGGCTCAGACAATCGCGAGCCCTGATCCGCTTTTGCCTGCGCTCCTCGGCCCAGCCCGACGGGTGGGGGGGCCGGGAGCGGGAGCGGATTCGCCAAGGGGCTCCGGCGGGGACGCCCTTTGCGCGTCCTCGCCGGAGCCCGATCCCGAATCCGATTTCTTCCCCCAATCCCGTTTGGCCGGGCCGAGCAGCGCAGATGGAGGCGGTGTCAAGGGCGGCAGTTGTTTGAGCGAAGCGAGTTCTGCCGACCCTCGCCGGAATCGAGCAGCGCAGGTTGCCCGCAGCGAAGCGAAGGGACCCGGACAGTCGGGTCGCCTTTTCTTTGGTGACTTTCTTTTGGCGACGCAAAAGAAAGTTACTTGCCGCCGGGCAACCCCCGGCTTGTTGGCACACCACGGCAGCCAGAACAACGCGAGCAGTCGGCACACATGGATCCCGGATCAGGTCCGGGATGACAAGCGGGGGGCTGATGGCTCCCGTACAGTTACTTGCCGCCGGGAAATCCCCGGCTTGCTGGCAATCCAAAGGCTGTGGTTCGCCACAGGCAGATAATGAAGCCTTCCCATGTTCCTCAACTTCCTGCTCCAGTTAACCGCCAGAGAGCGCACCCGCCGCAGCAACCGGCAAT
Organism: Kapaibacterium sp. (SeqCode); assembly: GCA_943370435.1. Taxonomy (GTDB): domain Bacteria; phylum Pseudomonadota; class Gammaproteobacteria; order Burkholderiales; family Burkholderiaceae_C; genus Polaromonas. The sequence continues at coordinate 80,189 of CALRQX020000019.1, forward strand.
TCGGCGGCATCCTGGCTTTTGTGGCTGGCGCCATCAACGCCGGCGGCTTTCTGGCAGTGCAGCGTTACACCTCGCACATGACAGGCATCGTCTCGGCCATCGCCGACGATCTGGTGGTTGGCAGCATCGGCCTGGCATTGGCCGGCCTGGTGAGCCTGTCGGCCTTTATTGCCGGGGCCATCACCACCACCTTGCTGATCAGCTGGGCGCGGCGCCAGGAACTGCGCAGCAAATACGCGCTGGCCTTGCTGCTGGAAGCAGGGCTGTTGCTGGTGTTCGGCCTGGTCGGTGCCAACCTGAAATCATTCGCCACCCTGCTGGTGCCGACAGCGGTGCTGCTGCTGTGTTTCATCATGGGCCTGCAAAACGCCATCATCACCAAGATATCGAACGCGGAAATCCGCACCACGCACATGACCGGCGTGGTCACCGACCTGGGCATAGAACTGGGGCGGCTGATCTACTGGAACCAGTCGAAAAAAGCCAACGACATCCAGTTTGTCAAGGCCAACACCGACAAGTTGTTCATTCATGCCACGCTGCTGGGCCTGTTTTTTTCGGGCGGCATTGTGGGCGCGTTGGCCTTCAAGGCCATGGGTTTCAGTGCCACCCTGCCGATTGCCCTGCTGCTGGTGGCCATGGCGCTGCCAGCCATCGTGCTGGACCTGCGCGCCGCGGCGGGGATGCGGTGAACGCGGGCCCGGGCGATTTCCAGTCGCTGCAGCATGAGCAGCCCTTTGTGCGGGACGATGGTGCATCGAAGTCACTGCATTTCACGCTCGGTGAGCTGCAAAGCCGCATGCTCATCCACCAGCCCTGGCGGCTGGATGTGGACTACACCCGCAGCATGATGGGTTTTCTGCTGTTTCAGCCCGCGCCGGCCCACATCGGGATGATAGGCCTCGGCGGTGGCTCCCTCGCCAAGTTCTGCTACCGGCAGTTGCCGGCGTCGCGCATCACCGTGCTGGAGATCAATCCGCATGTGATCGCGCTGCGGCGCGACTTCCAGATTCCCGATGACGACAAACGCCTGCAAGTGATGGCCGCCGACGGCGCGCTTTACCTGCAGGCCGAAAAACCGGTGTTTGATGTGTTGCTGGTCGACGGTTTTGACCACCAGGGCCAGCCTGCAGCCCTGTGCTCCCAGCGTTTTTACGACGACTGCCATGCCGCCCTGACAGAAAACGGTGTGCTGGTGGTGAATCTGCATGCGGACCACCCTGACTATCCGCTGCTGGCGGCGCGTATCAGCCGCAGCTTCAGCGGCCAGGCGGTGGAAGTCATGGCCGCAGAAAAAAGCAACGGCGTGGTGTTTGCATGCAAGGGACGGGCGCTTGCCACACGCGCCATCAGCGTGCAGCGCAGTCTGCTGAACCTGGAGGCTCAGGCGCAACGCGACCTCAAACCTGAACTGGCGCGTATCAGCTGGGAGATGTCACACCGTATGAGACAGGGCGCCGATTGAACCAGCTGCGGTTGCTCAGAAGCTGTTCTGCCCCTGCATCTGCGCCGGGTAGGCCGGCTGCTGGAAGTTGTCATCCTGCGCCATTTCCTGGATCTGCTCCTGCGCTTGCATGGCCGGTGGCGCTTGATCCAGCGCAGCCTCAGGCGCATTCACTGACGTGACCACCAGGTGGATGAAATGCAGCTTGGCCACCACTTCGCGTGGCAGCACAAAGGGGTAAAAATCGGGCTGGCCCATGGCGCGCGACATCTCGTTGAGCAGGGTGGTGAGCTGGGTCCACTGGTTCAGAAAGTCCAGGAAGCCCTGGGCCGCCGGGTGCTCGGGCTGGTACAGCGCATCCAGCGTAAAAGGGGTGAACTCAAGCTGCGCGCTGTCGGCCGACAGGCCAAAACTCAGCGCGGTGTCCACCGTGTCGCGCATGTGCAGGTAGTGGGCCCAGCACTCGGCCCAGTCTTCCCAGGGGTGCACGCTGGCGTAGGCGCTGACGTAATGCAGCGCCCAGTCGGGGCGCGGACCCTGCTCGTAATTGGTTTGCAGGCTGGCCAGGTAGTCCTGGCTTTCGTCGCCGAACAGCGTGCGGTAGCCGTCCATCCAGGCCGTCCCTGACACCAGCCGGTCCCAGTAGTAATGCCCGACCTCATGGCGCAGATGGCCGAGCAGCGTGCGATAGGGCTCGTGCATGGCCTTGCGGATGGCCTCGCGCGTGGCATCGTCGGCTTCGTTGAGGTTGAGCGTGATCAGGCCGGTGTCGTGCCCGGTCATGACATGCGGGCCGAAGTCGGGCGAGCGCAGGAAGTCGAACATCAAGCCTTGCGCCGGGTCTTCCCCCATGCGCGAAGTCACCGGCAATCCGAGCGCCAGCAAGGCCGATACCAGGCGCCGCTTGGCCAGTTCAATCTTGCCCCACAACTCGGCGTTGTCCGAATGGGCCGCATCGTTGAGATCGGGGATGGTGCGATTGAGCCGGCAGGCCTGGCACAGCAGGGCCTGGGGCGCGTCCGCGCTGAGCGGCACCAGCCAGTTGCAGGCGGCGGGCGTGTGCAGATTCGCGCAGCGCAGGTATACCGCAACCGGCGCGGCCTCGTCCGGCGTATCGTCGGCCCGCCAGGCGACCCAAGTGTCGGGCTCGCTGCCCTGCATCAAGGGCAGCAGGCTGGCCTGCGTGCTGTCGTAACCGAGCGCTGTGCCGCAGGCCAGGCAGGTGCTGTTCCTGAAAAACACCGGGCAACCGCACTGACAGTGGTAGGCGCGCCCGGCCAGGCGGGGCAAATGGGCAGCAGGGGTGGAGGGCGTAACGTTCGTCAAGGCGGGTTCTCAAAACGCTCGGGGGCAGCAGCGCGGCAGCTCGGTGGCAAAACGCGCCAGGGAGCGTGTGAGTTTCCCACGTTTGCCGGGCCGCCAGATCCCCCACTTGCCTTGTCCGGCTGTCAGTCTATGCTGACAGACGCGCGCCAGGTGCCAGGGGTTTTATCATGGGGCATTGTTCCCACCCACTCCAAGGAAAACCCATGCCCACTTACCACGTCGAGATGATGGAAGGCCGCACCATCGAGCAAAAGAAAAAGCTGGTGGCCGAAATCACCCGCGTCAGCGTTGCTGTTCTGGGCGGTGAGTCCGATTCGGTCGATGTCATCATCACCGACATCAAACGCGAAAACTGGGCCACAGGCGGCAAGTTGTGGTCCGAGCCACGCGCTTGATGATCCCGCCGCCGGCGTACGCCCGGGGCCCGTCTTGAGCAGTCCGTCCACGCTGGGCGAGATGCAGGCGCGTTACGGGCCGCGTTACCGCTGGTTGCTGCTGCTGTCGGTGATGATTGGCACGATGGCGTCCATCATGTCATCGACCATCGTCAATGTGGCGATACCCGACATGAGCCAGCACTTCGCGCTGGGCCAGGAGCGGGCGCAGTGGGTGAGCTCGGGCTTCATGGTGGCGATGACCGTGTCCATGCTGACCACCCCCTGGCTGCTGGCGCGTTACGGCTACCGCCGCACCTACGCGGGCACCATGCTGCTGCTGCTGGCCGGCGGCATCGTGGGCGGTTTCTCGAATAGCTTTGCGCTGGTGCTGGGCGCACGTGTGGCCGAGGGTCTGGCCGCCGGTGTGGTGCAACCGATTCCGGCCATCATCATCATGCGCGCCTTCGAGCCGCATGAGCAGGGACGCGCCAGTGGCATCTTTGGCATGGGTGTGGTTCTGGCGCCCGCCATTGGCCCCAGCGTCGGCGGCCTGCTGGTGGACCTGTTCGGCTGGCGCTCGATTTTTTTCATGGTGATCCCGTTTTGCCTGGCCTCGCTGTGGATGGCCTGGCGTTATGTACCGGCCACCGCCCCCGGCGGCGTGGCAGCCAACCGCCAGGGCGCAGCGCTGGACTGGCGCGGCCTGTTGCTGGGCGGCGCCGGCACCTTGTGCCTGCTCAACGGCATGGTGGCATTACACGGCGGCTCGCCCGCCACAGCGGGCCTGCTGCTCGGTGGGGCGCTGCTGGCGCTGGTGCTGTTTATTGCCTGGCAGCGTCGCATGGCCAGCAGCGGGCGCGAGCCGCTGATGAACCTGGCGCTGTTTGGCTACCGCCCGTTTGCCATGGGCAGCATCGTGGCCTTCATTTATGGCACGGCGCTGTTTGGCTCGACCTATCTGCTGCCGGTTTACATGCAGCTGGGCCTGGGCCTGTCAGCATCGTATGTGGGCTCCATCCTGCTGCCAGCCGGCTTTGTATTGGCTCTCACCATTGCGCTGGTGGGCCGGCTCGCCGACCGGCACCCGACCTGGCTGCTGGTCAGCACAGGCCTGGCCCTGCTGGCGCTGTCGTTTGCATTGATGCTGACCGTGACGCTGCAAAGCGCGATCTGGCTGCTGGTGCTCTGGGCCATCCTCGGGCGCATCGGGCTCGGTTTTATCCTGCCTTCGCTGAACCTGGGCTCGCTGCGCGCGCTGGAGCCGAAGTTGATCTCGCAGGGGGCCAGTGCCATCAACTTTGTGCGCATGCTGGGCGGCGCCATCGGCGTGAGCCTGTGCGGCATCGTGCTGGAATGGCGGCTCGCGGCTCGCGGCGACTCGCTGACACAGGCGGCCAGCAGCCCGGCGCGCCTGGCCGCCTTCAATGAAGCCTTTTTGATGCTGGCCGCGCTGTGTGCGCTGGCGCTTCTGGCCGCCTGGAAGATACGCCCCGCCGCCAGGCACGATACCCCTTCCCGCGGAGAATAAAACCATGTGCCAGCTGCTCGGCATGAATTGCAATACGCCCACTGACGTGACCTTCAGCTTCAGCGGCTTTGCGCAGCGCGGCGGCAACACCGGTGAACACACCGATGGCTGGGGCATTGCTTTTTTTGAAGACGGCGGTGACGGCAGCGACCGGGGCCTGCGCCATTTTGTCGATCACCAGCCGGCCTGTACCTCGCCGGTGGCCGAGCTGATACGCCGCTACCCGATCAAAAGCCGCAACGTCATTGCCCACATCCGCAAGGCGACACAGGGCCGTGTCGCGCTGGAGAACTGCCACCCCTTTGTGCGCGAACTCTGGGGACGGTATTGGGTATTTGCCCACAACGGCGACCTGAAAGACTTTGCGCCGCGCCTGCACGCCAGCTTCCGGCCCGTGGGCAACACCGACAGCGAGCGCGCCTTCTGCTGGATCATGCAGGAGCTGGCCAAGTCACACGCCGGTGTTCCCAGCGTGGCCGAGCTGACCCTGACGCTGCGCGAGCTGGCAGCGCAGATCGCGCCCCATGGCACTTTCAATTTTTTGCTCGGCAATGGGCTGGCACTGTGGGCCCATGCGTCCACCAGCCTGTACCACGTCGAGCGCAAACACCCGTTTGCCCACGCCACCCTGAGCGACGAAGACCTGAGTGTGAATTTTGCAGAACACACGGCTCCCAGCGACCGCGTGGCGGTGGTGGTGACCGCGCCGCTGACCACCAACGAGGCCTGGGTGGCGTTTGCGCCGGGCGAGCTGAAGGTGTTTGTGGAGGGTGCCCTGTACGCCTGATTTGCTATTGAATCAGGAGCTTTTCACGTACGGCGCACAAGGGCTAAAGCCCCTTTTGATTCAAACTTTCAGCGCGGCCTCGAGCGCATCAACAAACATGGCCGCCACGTCAAAACCGGTCTGCTGGAAGATCTCCTGAAAGCAGGTCGGGCTGGTGACGTTGATCTCGGTCACGTAGTCACCAATCACGTCCACACCCGCCAGCAGCAGGCCGCGAGAGGCCAGCACCGGCCCCAGCGCATCACCGATTTCCTGGTCGCGCGCCGACAGCGGCTGCGCCACACCCAGGCCACCCGCGGCCAGGTTGCCGCGCACCTCGGTGCCCTGCGGAATCCGCGCCAGGCTGAAGGGCACAGGCTTGCCGCCTATCACCAGCACGCGTTTGTCGCCTTTGACAATCTCGGGCAGAAACCTCTGCACCATCACGCTTTGTGCGCCGCCCCGGTTCAGGGTTTCGGTGATGCTGCCCAGGTTCAGACCGTCTTCCCTGACGCGGAATATGCCCATGCCGCCCATGCCGTCCAGCGGTTTCAGGATGATGTCCTTGTGCTCGGCATGGAAGCGCTTGATGTCTGCCGCATCACGCGTGACCAGCGTGGGGCCGCTGAACTGCGCAAACTCGAGGATGGCGAGTTTTTCCGGGTGGTCGCGCAGCGCGCGCGGCTTGTTGAAAACACGTGCGCCCTCGCGCTCGGCCTGCTCCAGCAAATGGGTGCTGTAGAAAAACTCGCTGTCAAACGGCGGGTCCTTGCGCATGACGATGGCGTCAAAGTCGCAAAGCTGCTGGCGCAGGGCCGGTTCGGCCGTGAACCAGTCGGTGGCGTCGCCTGTGAGGGTGATGGCCTGCACCGTCGCCGTGACCTTTTCGCCGGTCTGCCAGCGCATGTCTTTCGGCTCGCAGGTGCTCAGCGAGTGGCCGCGGCGCTGTGCCTCACGCATCATGGCGAAGGTGGTGTCCTTGTAGATTTTGAAAGACGTGAGGGGATCGGCGACAAAAAGAATGTGCATGGCGTTCAGTCTGGATGGAAGGGGCCTAAACGGCGCGTTGCCGGTATTGTTGTACAAATAGCGCAAACGCGCCGGCCACCACCCCCCAGAACGCGGAGCCGACCCCGGCAATCGTCACGCCCGACAGCGTGACGAGAAACGTGATCAGTGCGGCCTCGCGGTGCGACTCATCGCGCAGCGCCTGCGCCAGACCGCTGCCAATCGTGCCCAGCAGCGCGAGCCCGGCAATCGCCAGCACCAGTTCCCTGGGAAAAGCCGTCAGCAGTCCGGTGACCGCCGCGCCAAAGATGCCTATCACCACGTAGATGGCGCCACAGGCCACGGCCGCGGTGTAACGCTTGCGCGGGTCTTCATGCGCCTCGGGGCCCATGCAGATGGCGGCCGTGATGGCGCTGAGGTTGAGCGCAAAAGCGCCAAACGGCGCCAGCACCAGCGTCGCCAGGCCGGTCAGCGTGATGACTTTGGACAGCGGAATGCCGCCGTCCGGCGCGTCGGGGCCGTAACCGGCGGCGCGAATGGCCGCCACGCCGGGCAGGTTTTGCGAGGCCATGGTCACCACAAACAGCGGCAGGGCCAGGCTGACCACAGCGGCCAGCGTGAACTGCGGCGCGACAAACACCGGCAGCGCCAAAGAAAAGTTCATGGCGGCCCAGGCCATCTCGCCGCGCGCGGTCACAAACACCATGGCGCCCAGCAAGGTCAGCACCACCGCGTAACGTGGCAGCAAGCGTTTGCCCAGCAGGTAAATCGCCAGCATCAGCAGCACCAGCGGCAAGGCCGTCTGCGCTGCGGCAAAAGCCTGCAAACCAAAACGCGCCAGCACGCCGGCCAGCAGCGCCGAGGCAATCGCCATCGGGATGTGATTCATGAGTTTTTCAAACCAGCCGGTCACACCAAACAGCGTGATCAGCGCCGCACTGACCATAAATGCCGCCACCGCTTCGCCCATCGAAAAGCCGCCCGCCAGCCCCGCCGTCGCGAGCACCGCCGCGCCCGGTGTGGACCAGGCCACCATCACCGGTTTTTTCAGCCACAGCGAAGGAAGCGCGGAACACAGCCCCATGCCCAGGCCCAGCGCCCACATCCAGGAGCTGATCTGTTCCGGTGTGGCCTTGAAAGCCTGCGCCGCCTGAAACACGATGGCCACAGAACTTGTGAAACCGACGAGTACGGCAACAAAACCGGCGGTGAAGGCGGAGAGATTGATGTCTTTGAAAAACTGCATTGGGGGGATTTTGGCAGGGCTTGGGTTTTGGTGCGCCTGTTCGCCGTGGGTTCTAAGGCCTGTGGTTCGCCTGCAAGCCGGGTCTCGCCCCGGCGGCTGAGAGTCCTCTCAATGCATCACGCTCCGTCCCCGGTTCGCTTTGGGCAGTAGGGGCTAACTCCCCACTCCCACCCCTAGCCCCTCCCTCGCCCCGCTGGGCGATGGAGGGGGACCTCATTTGGCCGCGTGTGCTGCTCCCGCGTGCAAACATGACGGTCAATCGAATCAGCCCTGACGCGCTCCGCGCGTCAGGGCTCCCCGCACCCGAACCCGCATTCGTTCCCCCCACCCGTCGGGCTGGGCCGAGGAGCGCAGCCGAAAACGGATCAGGGCTCGCGATTGTCTGAGCCGAAGGCGAGTTCGAGCTCGACCCCGTTTTCGGCGAGCACCGCAGGTTGCCCCGGAGCGCAGCGCAGGGGACCCAGACCATCGGGTCGCCTTTCTTTTCCTTAGGTTTCTTTGGCGAGACAAAGAAAAGTAAGTCGCCCGCCGGGGCGAGACCCGGCTAGCAGGCAGACCCCACAGCACGGGGCACCAAAGATGGATCCCGGATCAAGTCCGGG
>CALRQX020000020.1:0-80761 GCA_943370435.1 Kapaibacterium sp. (SeqCode)
GAAGCGCTGCGCGCTTCATGCACTCCGGACTTTTTCCCGCATTGGTTCCCCCACCCGTCGGGCTGGGCCGAGGAGCGCAGCAAAAAATGGATCAGGGCGAGCGATTGTCTGAGCCGAAGGCGAGTTCGAGCTCGACCCCATTTTTTGCGAGCACCGCAGGTTGCCCCTGAGCGCAAGCGAAGGGGACCCAGACCATCGGGTCGCCTTTTCTTTGGTGACTTTCTTTTGGCGACGCAAAAGAAAGTTACTTGCCGCCGGGCAACCCCCGGCTTGTTGGCAAGCCCCGAACAAAACGAAGCAAAGAAGGCTTCGACAGGCTCAGCCCGAACGGTGGCGGTTATCGATCATGGATCCCGCATCCCGTCCGGGGACGCCAGCCCAGGAGCGTCAGGCCGCCCAGCGGACCCAGCCCATCTGCGCCGTCACCAGCACCACCCCGCCAAAGGCAATGCGGTACCAGGCAAAGGGCACAAAGCTGTGGCTGGCGATGTATCGCAGCAGCCAGCGTATACACAGCCAGGCGCTGATGAATGAAAACACCAGGCCCACGGCAAACACCGGCGCGTCGGCCAGCGACAGCAGGGCGCGGTCCTTGTACAGGCTGTACACCCCGGCACCAATCAGCGTCGGAATCGCCAGGTAAAAGGAAAAATCGGTCGCGGCCTTGCGCGACAGGCCCAGCAACATGCCGCCAATGATGGTGGCGCCGCTGCGGCTGGTGCCAGGCACCATGGCCAGGCATTGCACCAGCCCGACCTTGAGCGCATCCATGACGCTCATGGCTTCCACCTCCTGAATACGCGCCACCGCCGGATTGCGCGCCTGGCGCCGCTCGGCCCACAGGATGATGAAGCCGCCAATGATGAAGGTGCTGGCCACCACCACCGGCGTGAACAGATGGGCCTTGATGGCCTTGCCGAACAACAGGCCCAGCAACACCGCCGGCACAAAGGCCACCCCCACATTCAGTGCAAATTGCCGCGCCTGTCGGTCGCTGGGCAGGGCCAGCAGGGTGTCGCGGATTTTTTGCCAGTACACCAGGATGACCGCAAAAATCGCCCCGGTCTGGATCGCGATGTCGAAGACCTTGGCCTTCTCGTCGTCAAACCCGAGCAAGGCGCCCGCCAGAATCAGGTGACCGGTAGAGGAGATCGGTAAAAACTCTGTCAGCCCTTCGACAATGCCCATGAGGGCGGCCTTGATCAGCAATACAAAGTCCACAGGTGCTCCAGAAATTTAGCGCGATTATCGCCGCAGGGGTCTGCCGGCCCGGTAAAGCTCAGGGGCACCGGCGCCTGGCCAAGGCCTGATCCGGGCGGCATTCACGCCGCCAGCGTGCAACTGGCGCCGCAATTGCTGCATTTCGTCGCAAAACCCTCGCGGCGGCACCGCCGCTTCGGCAAAGTCCGCTTCATCCACTCCAGGAGAAGCCCCATGGACATGTCGCCCGTTATTGCCGTTCATCTGACCACCATTGCTGGCGCTGTAGCCACCGGCCCGGTCGCGCTGTGGGCCCGCAAAGCCGGTGCCAACCGTCCCAGGCTGCACCGCGCTGCCGGTTATGCCTGGGTCACGCTGATGCTGGTGGCTGCCACTTCGGCCATCTTCATCCGCGACTACCGGCTGCCCAATATCAACGGCTACACACCGATACACCTGCTGATTCCGGTGGTGTACGGCATGCTTTTCCTCGCCTTCTGGTTCCTCGCCAAAGGCCGCATAGAGGGCCACCGCAAGACCATGCAGCGCCTGTATATCGGCGCCTGCGGGGTGGCGGGTGCCTTCACCCTGCTGCCCGGCCGCTACCTCGGCAACCTGGTCTTCGGCCAATGGCTGGGACTGATTTCCCCCCACTACCAACCGCCTCAAGGAACACCCATGATTGCTCAAATTCTCATCAACACGCCCCTGTGGGTCTGGGGCCTGCTGGCCGCACTGCTGGCGCTTGGTTTCGGCCAGACACGCAGCCGCAGCGTGAGCCTGCCTCGCGTGGTGCTGCTGCCGCTGGGCCTGGGCGCCTTCTCGCTCTACGGCACCATCTCGGCTTTCGGAACGTCACCCACCGTGCTGGGCAGCTGGCTGGCCACCGCCGTCCTGCTGGTGCTGGTGGTCAACCAGCTTGCGCTGCCGGCCGGCGCGCGTTACGACAGTGCCACCCGCCAGTTCCAGCTGCCGGGCAGCTGGGTGCCCATGGCGCTGATCATGGCCATCTTCCTGACCAAATACGCCGCGGGCGTCAGCCTGGTGCTGCACCCGGAATTAAAGGTCCATGCGAACTTCAGCCTGGCCATTGGCACGCTTTACGGCGTCTTCAGCGGCATTTTTGCCGGCCGTGCCATCCGCCTGATCCGCCTGGCGCTGCAGCCCGCTGCCGGCCCGGTCCAGCCCGCCCTCAACGCCTGAAAAAGGAAACCATCATGAACACCCACACCCTGCAAAACAAAGACATCGAGCGGCTGGCACGCAAACGCGCCGGCGCCAGGATGGGCTGGTACATCCATGCCGGTGTTTACATCATCGTCAACCTGCTGCTGGCCGTGTTGTCGGCCATGAGCGAGCGGCACTGGGCAGTGTTTCCCGCTCTGGGCTGGGGCATGGGCCTGCTGATCCACGGCGCCGTGGTGTTCCTGGCCACCGGTGGTGCCGGCCTCTATGAGCGCCTGGTGCAGCAGGAGCGTGAACGCCTGGCGCTGCAGCGCGACCCGTGGTGAGTGGCCCGCACCCGCTTCAACCGTTTCAACCTTTCCCCATTCATCAAGGCTCTCATGCACCTCCCCACCCTGTACCGCATCCTGCCCGCCCTGGCAGCCCTGTTCACCGCCGCCACTGTATCTGCCGGCGATCTGAAAATCGAAGTCAACGTGCCCGCTGATCGCCAGGGCGCCGTCCTCGCCGCGGTGTTCGACAAGGCCGATGGTTTTCCCCGCGGCACCCCGCTGCGCACCGCCACGGCGCAAGCCGTCCAGGGCAAAGCCATGCTGGAGTTCACCGGCCTGCCCCCGGGCGACTACGCGGTCACTGCCTTCCTCGACGAAAACAGCAACAGCAAGCTGGACGCCAACCTTTTCGGTCTGCCCACCGAGCCCTACGGTTTCAGCCGCAATGCGCGCGGCATGGCCGGCCCGCCGCCATTCACAGACGCCGCTTTTCGCGTGGAAGACAGCGCGCTGCAGCAGACCTTCGAACTCAAATAAAACGGAGCAGTTCATGACCATTGCCCTCAACCGCCGCGCCGCGCTGGCCGCCCTGGCGGCCGCCGCAGCCAGCGCTGCCGGCCTCGGCCACGCTGCGAGCCCGGCCGAAGCCTGGCGCAGCAGCTACAGCCCCTACAACGGTCCGTTGAAAGCGCCACTGGACAGCGGACCCTTGCAGATCGAAGGCCGGTGGCCCGCTGCCCTGCAGGGCACGCTGTACCGCGTCGGTCCGGCAAGGCGCGAACTCGGCGGCGTGGCCATGAACCACTGGTTTGACGGTGACGGCATGTTGCAGGCATTTCGCTTCTCGGACGGCAAGGTCTCGCACCGCGGCGCACTGCTGGCCACGCCCAAACTCAAGGCCGAAGAGGCGGCGGGGCGCCTGTTGTACTCGGGCTTCGCACAGACCTTGCCCAATTCCCCGCCACTGAAGCGCCCCGACACCGTCAACCCCGCCAACATCAACCTGCTGTCGCTGCCGGCCAGCCGCGAACTGCTTGCACTGTGGGAAGCCGGCTCGGCGCTGGCCGTGGACCCGGACAGCCTGCAGGCCAAAGGCTTCAAGGTGTGGTCAGCCGACACCCAGGGCGCGCCGTTCTCGGCCCACCCGCGCATGGCGCCCGACGGCACGGTGTGGAGCTTCGGCTACATGCCCGGCACCGGCCGCCTGCTGGTGTATGAGATCAGCCCCGAGGGCCAGCTGCGCCGCCAGCATGTGCTGGCCGCGCCGCAGGCCGACATGGTGCACGACTTTGCGATCACCGAAAGGCATCTGGTGTTCCTGCTGATGCCCCTGAAGTTTTCCGGCACGCCGGGCGCGGGCAATCCGCTGTCGCATTACCAGTGGGAGGGCAAGGCGCCGCTGGTTGTGTTGCTGGTGGACAAGGCCGACTTCAAGGTACAGCGTTTTGAGCTGCCGGCCACCGGTGTGTTTCACCTGGCCAATGCCTGGGAGCAAGGCGGCACGGTGCAGGTGCGTTTTGTGGCCCAGCCCGACATCCTCGGGGCCATGCAGCAGATGGACGTGAACCGCAGCCACAGCGATGCCAGGACACGCGCCACGCAATGGACACAGATCACTCTCAACCCCGCCACCGGCCGGGCGCAGATGCAGGCACTGGGCCTGGACCAAGTGGAGTTTCCGCGCATCCACCCGGCGCGCAACGGCTTGACCACGCAGTTCACCACCTTGCTGGCGCGCAGCCGCCAGATGGACAACCGGGTAGACGGTTTCGACAGCGTGCTGGCGCTGCGCGGCGAACGGCAAAAACGCCACCACTACGGCGACGGCTGGATGGCGGAGGAACATGTGTACGTGCCGTCATCTCCCGGCGCGGCCGAAGGCCGGGGCTGGGTGCTGGGCACGGCCTACCACTGGCCCAGCGAACGCACCGCGTTGTCGGTGTTTGATGCCTCTGCGGTCGATGCCGGCCCGCTGGCGCGCGTCACCCTGCCCTATGGTCTGCCGCTGGGCCTGCACGGCCAGTTTGTGCCTGCCTGACCTGAGCCCGGAGAATCCCATGTCCCAGTCCCTTTTGCCTGCCCTCCTGACCGGTCTTGGCCTGCTGCTGGCCGGTCTGGCCCAGGCGGCAACCGGCCTGACCGAGTTGCCCGGCGTGGCAGGCGATGGCCCCATCACCTTGGTTTATCCCTCCAATGCAGACGAACAGGCCGTCAAGCGCGGCCCGTTTACGCTGAGCCTGGCCTGGCAAGGCGCGCCGGTGCGCGGCAACGGCCGTCTGGTCGTGATCTCGCATGGCTCGGGCGGCAACCCCTGGGTGCATGCCGACCTGGCGCGTACGCTGGTCGAGGCCGGCTTCGTGGTGGCCTTTCCCCAGCACCGGGGCGACCACAGCGGGCAGTTCACCGACCCCGGCCCCGAGAGCTGGAAGCTGCGTCCGGCCGAGGTATCGCGCGCCATCGATGCCGTGGCGCAAAGCCCGCAGTTCGCGCCGCTGCTGGTGCTGGACAAGGCCGGCGTGTACGGCGGATCCGCCGGCGGCCATACCGCCCTGACCCTGGCTGGCGGGCGCTGGTCACCGGCGGGCTTGCGCCGCCACTGCGAAGCGCACATGGCCGACGACTTTTCTTCGTGTGTGGGTTTCATCACCCGCCTGCGCGGCAACCTCCTCGACGGGCTCAAGAAAGCCGTGGCGCTCGGTGTGATCCGCCAGCGTTTTGACGACTCCACCTGGTACAGCCACCAGGACCCGCGCATCCAGGCCGCCGTGGCCAGCGTTCCTTATGCCGCCGATTTCGACATGACCTCCCTGGCCACGCCACGCATCGCGCTGGGGCTGATCGTGGCCCGCCAGGACATCAACCAGGTGCCGCGTTTTCACATCGACGCCGTGCGCGCGGTGTGCGCGTCGTGCACGGTCCTTGCCGACCTGCCCAACGCGGGCCACGGTGCCATGCTGTCGCCACTGCCGCCGTTCAAACCGGGCACGATTGAAGCCGAGCTGCTCGGTGACCCACCCGGCTTTGACCGCGCGGTATTGCCCGAGGTGGACCGAAAAATTACCGCCTTTTTCAGAAAGCAACTGCTGCCATGAAGCATATAACCATGGCGGTCGCAAACCCCTGTGCGCAATGACGACCTAAAATGAAGCGCAAGCCCGACGCCCCATGAACACCCCACTGACCCCTGAAGAACTCGACCGCATGGCGCGCAAACGCGCCGGGGCCAAATTGGGCTGGTACGCCCATGCCACCTTGTACCTGGTGATCAACCTGGCCATGTTGGCCTTTTCAAAGTACGGTTTTGGCAGCCGGTCCTGGACGCCGTTTCCGCTGCTCGGCTGGGGCCTGGGGCTGGCTTTGCATGGGGCTTCGGTGTTTCTGATCGGCAAGGGCAGCGGCCTGCGCGAACGCATGGTGCAGCAAGAGCGCGAAAAACTGCAGCGTCAGCAGGACGGAACGCCCCGATGAAGATCGACTGGCTGGCCAAGCTGCGGCACATGCTGCAGGTGCTGGCATTTGCCCTGGCCATCGCCACCATCCAGTACGCCTTCACGCCCGACAGGCCCTATGGCCCGCCGCTGGTGTATTCGCTGTTTATCGCCACCATCACCTGGGCGGTGATTGACCTGGGCCGTGAGTTGTTTCCGTCCAGCGCCGAGACCGGGTGGCCCCAGGGTTACGCGGGGGTGGCCCTGGTTGTCGCGGGCATCGTGGTCGGCTACCTGCTGGGCACCCGCATCGCCAACAGCCTGTGTGTGTATTACGGCTGGTACTTGCCGGGTGTCGTCCAAAGCAGGAGCGGCGAGCTGCGTACCTCCATCCTGATCACTGCGCTGGCCGGCATTGCCGGCAGCTTCTACTTCTACGCCGTCAACAAAAGCGCCTACCTGCAGCGCAAGATGACCGAGGCGCGCCAGCACGCCAGCGAAGCCCGCCTGCGGCTGCTGGAAACCCAGCTGGAGCCGCACATGTTGTTCAACACGCTGGCCAATCTGCGCGCGCTGATCAGCACCGACCCGCAGCGTGCCCAGGTCATGCTGGACCACATGATTGCCTACCTGCGCGCCACGCTGGGCGCTTCGCTTTCGGCCACCCATCCGCTGCAGGCCGAGTTTGACCGCGTGCGTGACTACCTGGAGCTCATGACCATCCGCATGGGTCCGCGCCTGCGCTACACGCTGGAGCTGCCACCCGAGCTGGCGCAGCACCCGGTGCCGACGCTGCTGTTGCAGCCGCTGGTGGAAAACTGCATCAAACACGGGCTCGAGCCCAAGGTCGAGGGCGGCAGCATCAAGGTCAGCGCGCGGCGCGAAGGCGATTTGGTGCTGCTGGAGGTGGCCGACACCGGTGTCGGCCTGTCCGGCGCGCAGGACGACCGGCCCGGTTTTGGCCTGGCCCAGGTGCGTGAGCGCCTGGCCAGCAGCTACGGCCCTACAGCTGCTATCGATCTGGTAGCTGGTCGCGCAGGTGGCACAAGGGCTACAGCCCAATTTCCCTACAAACCATGAGCCAGACCCTGCACCCGGCCACCGCCCTGATTGCCGAGGACGAACCGCTGCTGGCCCAGGCGCTGCAGGCCGAGCTGGCGCGGGCCTGGCCGGGCCTGCGCGTGCTGGCCAGCGTCGGTGACGGCATCTCGGCGGTCGCGCAGGCCCTGCAGCTCTTGCCCGATGTGCTGTTTTTTGACATCCGCATGCCGGGCCAGACTGGCCTGGAAGCAGCGGCCGAGCTGGTTGACGAGTGGCCGCAACACGCGCCCTTCCCAGCGCTGGTGTTTGTCACCGCCTACGACCAGTACGCGGTGCAGGCGTTTGAGCTGCAGGCGGTGGACTACCTGCTCAAGCCGCTGCAGGCCGCCCGTCTTGAAAAAACAGTGTCAAAACTGCAGTTGGCCCTGATGAGTCGTGCGCAAGCAGCTATGAATTCAGGAGCACTGGCTGGCGCCAACCCGACACTGGACCAGGCGCTGCACCAGCTGCAACACCTGCTGGCCGCAGCGCAGCCGCCGGGCGCGACGGCAGCTGCGCCCATCACGCTGCTGCAGGTCAGCGTGGGCAGCAGCATACGCATGGTGCCGGTGGGCGAGGTGCTGTATTTCGAGGCGGCCGACAAATACGTGCGGGTGCTGACGGCCGGCCACGAGTACCTGATACGCACGCCGCTCAAGGACTTGCTGCCGCAGCTGGACACCCGCCATTTCTGGCAGATTCACCGTGGCACCGTGGTGCAAAGCAGTGCGATCGACAACGTGCTGCGCGACGAGGCCGGCAAACTGAGTTTGAGCCTGCGGGGCCGGCCGGAAAAGCTGGCCGTCAGCCGCCTGTACAGCCAGCAGTTCCGCGCGATGTAATCGGCGTCGGCTACCGCGGCATCAGCTGGTAGTAGTCAAAACCCGCGCTGCGACCGCCGAGGCAGCCTGCCAGCTTGTCTTCTATCGTGCGCCACATCGCCAGCTTGTTGCGCCACTTGCTGATGGCATGGCCCTCGTCGGCAAACAGCAGGTAGTCCACCGGCCGCCCCAGCTTTTGCAGCCCGGCCACCACATCGTCCGAGTCCTGCTTGAGCACCCGGATGTCGTTGCCGCCATGGATCACCAGCAGCGGTGCGGTGATTTTTTCAAGGTGTGAGACCGGCGAGTTGGCCAGCATCTGCGCGCGGTCTTCGGGCTTGTTGACATCCCCAAAGGTGCGCGCAAACCAGTGGCGGTTGCGCCAGAACGGCGGCCAGTTGTCGACCACGCGGGGCCAGTTGGCCACACCCACCACATCGATGCCGCAGCGGTAGTTGTGCGGCTTCTGGATCAGCTGCGCCAGCACCGAAAAACCGCCAAAGCTGCCGCCCAGCACCGCCATGCGCGCCGGGTCGGCAATGCGCTGGTCCACCGCCCATTGCACCCCCTCGGCAATGTCCTGCTGCAGCCGGCCAAAGTAAGCGCGGTCAGCCGCCCAGAGGTGCTCACGCCCATAACCGGTAGAGCCCCGGTAGTTGATCATGATGACGGCATAACCGCGGTTGGCCAGCAACTGGCGCGTGTCAAACACCGCCGGGCTCCAGCTGTCGCGCGCCCAGGGGCCACCGTGGATCTCGACCACCAGCGGCGCCGGGCCGCTGACACCGCGCGGGCGGATGACGTAGCCGTGGATGGTCCGGCCATCGGATGCCTTGAACGAAAAGGGCTGCTGCGCCGACAGCAGGCTGGCGGCTTCCGCTTGCAGGGGATTGAGCCGGCTCACCTGCCCGGTGCGCCGGTCCAGCAACAATTCTGCCGAATCAAACTCACCCACACTGCGCAGCACCACCCGCTGGTTGTCGGCAGAAATACTCTGCGGCCGGGTGATCAGGGGGCGCGCGGGCAGCAACTGGCTGGTCAGGGCTTTTTCAACCGCGCTGTCCACATCGCGCTGCCAGGCGCTGTCCAGCCATTTCGTCTCCGGGTGGCCGGGCTCGACCACATAAGCGATCGGCCCGCCAAGGCCGGCAGGCAGGATGGCGTAACTGAGGTCCACCGTGTCGTGGCCGGCCATCACCCGCTCGGCGCCCGTGGCCAGATCGACTTCCAGCAAGGCGGACTTGTCGCGCCCCACGCTGCTGAGCACCCAGGCCTTGCCCGCCGCCAGATCCAGCCGGCTGACCCAGTAGCTGTCAAAACCGCCTACGGTCTTGAGCACGCGCCATTGGCCGCCGGCCTGCAGCAACTCAATCGCCACATCGGCGCCGTCCTGGCGGCCCAGCTGCCGCACCCGCCCTGCCAGCTGGCGGTCCGCGCCAATCAGCCAGCCCAGCACCGTGCCATCGCTGCGGGCCACTTCACGCACCGTGCGGGTCAACGCGTCGGCTTCATACAGGTCCAGTGTGGAGCGGTCGCGCTGGTTGCTGGCGACAAAAAATTTACTCGAGCCCTCGGTCCCGCGCCCCATGAACACCGTGCGTACGCCAGGTGTGCTGATCACCGTCCACGGTGCCAGCGTGCCGGCCTGGCTGTCCTGCACCAGCAGCCGGGTGTTCTCGTCACCAATCGGGTCCTTGGTGTAAACAATGTGGCGGCTGTCGCCCAGCCAGTACTGGTTGCCGCCACGCCGGCCCATGGTTCCGGTCGCGAAGGTGGTCACGGCAGCGCCGGCGGACACATCGCGCACCGCCAGGCCAATATCCAGGCCCACCGCCTGTTGCCACAGCAGGCGCTCGCCATTCGGCGACAACTGGTAGCCGCCCATGGCGTCGATATTCGCCACAAAGCGGCGCACCGGCAGCTGCGGCGGCAGTTGCCCGCCCTGTTGTGCGCTGGCCAGCGCGGGGTGGGTGGGTGCCGTGCTGCAGGCGCCCATGGCGAGCAGCATGGTGGCAATACCCCAGGCGCCTGCAATACGTTTGAAAGACATGAAATCCCCCTGCCGGTTTTTTTGTCCTGCTCATCATAGCGGGGGGCTTGCCGGCCTGTTGCCCGGCGCTGGCGCGCGGCTGGCGATGCTGTCATCATGGGGGCATGAGTCCGCCGGAAAACGCCGCCAAGACAGCACCCGCAGCCCCCACAGCCTCTACCGACGGCGCCGGCGCTGCACCGCCCAGCCCGGCTTCGGTCATAGCCTTCTGGTTCCACCCCGACATGCACAAGCGCTGGTTCAGCGGCGGTGCCGAGCTGGACAGCGATATCCGGCGGCGTTTTGCTGCCGCCGTGGCGCTGGCCCAGGCGGGTGAACTTGCCGACTGGGAGTCCGAGCCCTCGAGCCGGCTGGCACTGGTGCTGCTGCTGGACCAGTTTGCGCGCAACATCTTTCGCGGCAAGGCCAAAGCCTTTGCCGGGGACGCGCGCGCCCAGCGCCTGGTCAGCAGCGGGCTGGCGCACGGCGCCGATTTGTCCCTGCCCTGGCTGGGCCGCATGTTTTTCTACATGCCGCTGATGCACGCCGAAGACCTGCAGTTGCAGGAAGAAGGCGTGCGCCGCTACAGCAGTCTGGCAGCCGCCGCACCGCAAGAGCTGCACGACACCCTGCAAAGCAGCCTGGCTTCTGCCCGGCAGCACCGCGACATCATTGCGCGGCTGGGGCGTTTTCCGCACCGCAACTCGGCGCTGGGGCGCACCAGCACGGCGCTGGAGTTCGAGTTTCTCAAAACCGGCCCACGCTTCGGTCAATAAAACCGGCTGCCAGGGCGCGGCGTGAATATTTTCACGCTTCACGCGCTTTGGCCTACATCCAGTGCAGCGGCGGCTGCGTACCCTGAACATGCAAGCTGCGAACGGCCCGCCCGTTCAGGCCAGCACTGACCCCGCACATCCACCACCACTGGCTCTGCCAGCTCACTCAGGAGTTCCCCACGACGACATCTTCCACAAGGCGATCTAAACCCGGTTCAGGGTTTCTGCGCCAAATTTTGCCCCTATGGTGAGCAGCCGGCTTTGCAGGGATGTGGGGCCGGCTTTCGGGGCACTTGCCGGGTCTGGTTGACCAGGCCCGGCGATCTACCTCGCCCACAGGCAGAACCAGTTGCTGGTGCCTGTGGGTTTTTTACGGGCGCAATCGGGCCACGGCTTGCACCGCCTGGGGGCTGTCTCCTACAAGGGGCAGCAGGTTTTCGCGTTGTACTGGGCGCATCAGCCAGCTGAAGGAGTCCCTCTCATGAAAAGCACCCACCATCAATTGCGCGCCCTCGGCAAGGGTCTGGGTCTGGCTTTTCTGCTGGTGACCGGCACCGCCACCCTGATGGGTGTGTTTTCCAGCGCAGCGCCTTCCGACAGGCCTGGCGTCTTCATCACCCCGGCGACAGCCGCAGCACGGCAGCAGCCGGCGTCGGACGCCGTGTTGTACCAGCGTGTCACCCACAGCGACGGCAGCCAGCGCTGGGTCTTGCTCGAAGAAGCCCAGGCCCTCGCCTTTGCCCCCGCGAGCCGCGACCTGCTGATGGCCGGGCAACGCGCCAGCGAAGGCGCAGCCATCAGCCGCGTCAGCTACACGCTGCAGGCCGAACCTGCGGGCTGGAACAAGGTTCTTAAAAATTGCGCCCAGGCAGAAAGCGGCAAACCCCTCGGTAGCGCCCCGGCCTACGACATTGCCTGCGCCAGAGTCGGGTAAACCCGTGGCGCGCATGCGACTGACATAGCGCCGCTTCCCGGCGCAAACTGCGTGCGCCGTCCTACATGCGGTGACACCGCATTGAGTTCTACTGAAATCACACTCCTACGACTGGAACTGCTGTGATGACCCACACTTCTTCTTTTGCCTTTGGCCTCTCCCGCCTGATCCGGCGCAGCGGCAAACCGCGGCTGGCCAGCCTGCTGCTGGTCGCCGGCAGCGTGGCCCTGCTGGGCGCCTGCGGCTCGCGCCCCCTCGCGGCCCTGAGCAGCGCCATCAGCCAGCAAGACATTCCCGTCACCCTGCGTGTGCCCACAGGCCACCAGGCGGTGTTGCAGGCGCACTCCGCCGGCAAGCTCCTGTATGAGTGCCAGGCCATCAAGCGATCACCGTTTGAATACGAGTGGCTGGTGCGCAACCCCGACATTGACCTGACCGATACCCGCGGCGACAGCATCAAACACAAGCCGGGCGCGCGTGCCAGCTGGGCACACCGCGATGGCTCGACCGCGCTGGCGCGCGAGTTTGTCGAGGTGGCCAATGGCAGCCACAACCTGCCGCTGCAAACCTACAAGGTCGAACCTGCGGCCACTCCCGGGGCGCTGCAAAACATCAGTTATGTCCAGCGCCTGCGCACTGTGGGCGGCTGGGTGTCTGTGTCGCCCTGCACCTCGGCGCAACTGGGCATGCGGGTCACGGTGCCGTATGAGGCCGACTATATTTTCTGGCGCCCTACCGGGACTTGAACCACCGCATCACGCCATCAGCGCCACAATAAAAAAGCCCGCAGCTTGTTAGCTGCGGGCTTTTTTGCTGGGTGAGCCGGAGGATCAGCGGCCGTAGTAATAGCCCTGTGGCCGGAAACCCTGGGGGCCATGTACATAGGGTTGTGAGCCATGGCTTTGCACGTGGTAGCCGTTGTGGCGGTCGTCGTCATGGCGGCCATGCCGTTTGTGCCAGCCGTGCGGACGGCCGTAATACACCGGCGCGGGCTGCACATAGACCGGCTGCGGCTGGTAATACACCGGGCGCGGCGCGTAATACACGGGTGCCGGCTGCACATAGACGGGCTGCTGGTACACCGGCTGATACACCGGGTAGGCGTTGCTCACGCCCACATGCACACCGGGCAAACCGACACCGACTGAAAACGAGACATCGCTGCGCGCCTGGGCGCCGCCCGAAAAAGCCATGGCGGCCAGGGCCAGCGCTGCCGTGGCAGCGGCCATGAACATCGCTCGCCGGGGCAGCACGGACTGGGTGATTGATGGAAGCATTGCTTTTCTCCTGTAAACGGGCAAAAAGCGCCCTGACAGGTATTTAACGCCGCACCCCGGTAACGGCTTACCGCCCGCACAGTGAAGACGGTAGCCAAAGGTAACTTTAACGGCAACTTTACAAAACACGCGCTCCGGCGCTGCGGGCCGGTGCGGCCGGGGCAGCACACTAGAATCAAATACATGACCGCCCCTGCCGACAAAGACACCCCCAAAACCAGCAATTTTTTACGCCAGATCATCGAGCATGACCTGAGCAAGCAGACTTACGCCGCCCGCCAGTGGGGCGGCAGCCCAGGCGACGCCGCGCATCACGCCGCCGGCCAGAGCGACCCCGCCAAGGTGCGGCTGCGTTTTCCGCCCGAGCCGAATGGCTATTTGCATGTGGGCCATGCCAAGAGCATTTGCCTCAATTTCGGCCTGGCGCGCGACTACGGCGGCGTCTGCCACCTGCGTTTTGACGACACCAACCCCGAAAAAGAAGACAGCGAATACGTCGACTCGATCAAGGACGCGGTGCAGTGGCTGGGTTTTGACTGGCACAACAATGGTGAAAACAACCTGTACCAGGCCAGCGACTACTTTGACTTCATGTACCGCGCAGCGGAATACCTGATTGAAGCCGGCCACGCCTATGTCGATGAACAAAGCGCCGAAGAGATGCGCCACAACCGCGGTGACTTTGGCCACCCCGGCACCAACAGCCCCTTTCGCAGCCGCACACCGGCTGAAAACCTGGCGCGTTTTCGCGAGATGCGCGACGGCCAGCTGGCCGACGGCGCCGCCGTGCTGCGCGCCAAAATCGACATGGCCAGCCCCAACATCAATATGCGCGACCCGGCGATTTACCGCATTCGCCGCGCGCACCACCACAACACCGGCGACAAATGGTGCATCTACCCGATGTACACCTATGCCCACCCGATTGAAGACGCACTCGAGCAGATCACCCACAGCATCTGCACACTCGAGTTTGAAGACCAGCGCCCGTTTTACGACTGGCTGCTGGACAGACTGGCCGAAGGCGGCCTGATTGCCACGCCACACCCGCGCCAGTACGAGTTTGCGCGCCTGAACCTGACTTATGTGCTGACCAGCAAACGCAAACTCGCGCAGCTGGTGACTGAAAAACGCGTCAGCGGCTGGGACGACCCACGCATGCCCACCATTGTTGGCCTGCGCCGGCGCGGCTACACGCCCGAGGCGATTCAGCTGTTTGCCGAACGCATAGGCGTGACCAAAAGCGACAGCTGGATTGACTACAGCACGCTCGAAGGCGCCCTGCGCGACACGCTGGACCCGATCGCTCCCCGCGCCATGGCCGTGCTGGACCCGGTCAAGCTGGTACTGACGAACTGGGATGAAGTGATGGGCGCAGGTACGCTCGACGACTGCTCTGCCCCCGTGCACCCGCACCTGCCCGAGCTCGGCAAACGCAGCTTCAAGATCGGCAAAGAGGTGTGGATTGAACGCACCGACTACGAAGAAACACCCCCCAAAGGTTTCTTTCGTTTATTCCCGGGCAACAAAGTGCGGCTGAAATACGGCCACGTCATCGAGTGCACAGGCGCCACCAAAGACGCGAATGGCAAAGTGACCGAAGTGCTGGCCACATTGATACCCGACACCAAAAGCGGCACCCCTGGCTCAGACGCCGTCAAAGTGAAAGGTGTGATCACCTGGGTGGGTGTCAGTGATGCGGTGCAGGCCGAAGTGCGGCTGTACGACCGGCTGTTTACCGAGGCGCACCCTGAAGCGGACGGAAAAGATTTTCTGGAGAACCTGAACCCGAACAGCCTGAGCGTGGTGACGGCTTGTGTGGAGCCTTCACTGGCCTCGGTTGCGGCCGGCCAGCGTTTTCAGTTTGAGCGGCATGGGTACTTTGTCACTGACTTGAAAGATCACGCTGCGGGGAAAGCGGTGTTCAATCGGGTGACGGGGATGAAGGACTCATTCCCTCGGTAAACTGAAAAATTGGAGCACTCATGACGAATTCACTCACAATTTCGGATGCGGACCTCGCTGCTCGATGTCATGAAATACAAGTTGGCCTGTCACAACTTGAGGTGCCACATTTTGAAACATTACCTTTTATTGGAATGTGCGTCAGGCTAGCTTTACATCTGCAGGGTCTCCCACCAATTCCATATGAGCAAGTCAGATTAGTCGCCACCGCCTTTCTCGACATTCCACCTACATCTGTAAAGCGCGTCGTGTTAGCACTTGCAGAAATAGAATTTGTGAGGCTGGCAAAAGAAGGGGCAACAATCCAAACTGTAGTCCCAGACATCCCATACTACGTCAATCTATACAAGCGGCTCGGGGAATTTGCAAACCTGGAAGGTTTGAATGAACTCGAGACACTGACCCTGGACGTCGTACAGAGGCTATCCGTCGCACCGCAATCACTGGATGCTATTCGCAACAACACAAACGCGGAGAATTCTGCAATCAATACTGTTTTTCAGATCGGCGCAGAAGGCGGCTACGCAAGATTGATGCGAGCGAGGGGAAAAGACATAGCGATTTCGCCAACTTATTTTTCTGAAAACGCAGAGAGCTTTGCGCAAGCAGTAGCAAAAGCAGGAGCGTCATCGGTACAAAACTTATTGACCGCATTGCAACGTCACCAAGGGGTTCCCTTGTCTGAGGTCACCAGGACTACTGAGTTAGGTGGAAGTAGGCTCAGCGCGGACCAAATTTCACTGCTTCAAACACTTGCGGGCGAGGGGGCAGTTAGACCCCCGTCAATTAGCACCACGCACTCTGGTGAAAACTTTTTTCTCTTTACGCCGACGCCCAACGGTGGGGCAATGAGCCCAACGAAGCGCCCTATTTTCGAGAAGGCCATGGGTTTAGTGTCGTCGGTTCGTCAAGGTCAATATTTAGCAAAAGCGTACCGAATCAAATATCCGTACGCATTGATTTCATCTTTTGCTGACAAAAAATACTTGAATCCAAACAGCGAAGCGCTTGAACAATATAGGAATGTAGTTCATATGGGTGTGGCTACCTTGCATCGGAATCCGTATTCTGGAAGAGCCACGTTAAAGCTGATCGATACCAAAGAAAATATTGAGGCCCTGGATATGGCGAAGTCGCTTCTTAGAGGAGGCTCGGTATCCGGACTTGAGGTCGATGACGAAGCAAAATTTGCACTGGAAAAAGACCAAACGTACGCTGAGTCCATCATCGCTTCTAATACGTTGAGAGCTAGAAAAAAAATCCCACTATCAACGGAACTGCAAGATCAACTTGAACTCGCCCTGGGAGCATAAATGACTGTAAAGGACAGAGATCAAAAAGAAACTGCTCTACAGTTTTGCCTACTTCGCGGCTGGTTTCCTCATGTCGAAGTTGACATTTATCCAGAACGCCAGGTATCCAAAAGAGCAAGCGCTCAGACCGACATCGACGTACTAGCGCTAATACCGGGTAGTTTCGGGGGCTACTCCAGGCACGTCTTCGATTGCAAAACAAAGGCCAAAGAATCGCCAATCAATCGAGTCCTTTGGCTTCACGGGCTAATGAAGCAATTGGGAGTCGATAGCGGTACATGTTTGCTGAAAAAAGATTTCATCGAGATTGACCATAGACTGTCTGCATTTGATCTTGGGATTTCCCTTTTAGAGGAATCGGAATTTCCTGAATGGTCCAAGGGACTTGGGGTGGCCCGAGGATCAATTGCTACTTATTCTTATGCGGAGAAATTTGAAGACTGGGAAAATTTATTAAGTGCCGATCGACGTAACGCCGCGTTAACTTCAGCCATAAAATTTGTAAGAAGCGGATTTTGGCAACTTCAAGATCATGCCGAAGCCGCACGAAAATGTATATTTCTTCTGAAATCCTTAAGGGGCGAGGTAGATCCCAGCAAAGCAGAGCAACTGGCACTTTTTGTCTACTTGGCTGCATTATTTTCATTAGCGACGGCCAGTTTGGCGCATCGCCTGTTCTCTATCTTTGTTTTGCCGAAGGATGAGCGCGTCTATGAAGAGGCTCTCCGCGTGAGTCTTTATGGAGGACGCGATGCGTATGAACAGCGAAACTCCATTTACAAATTATTGGTTAAAGAGCGAGGACACGAAGATCCTGAAGGACTTGGGGTGCCAGGTTGGGAGCACTTCTCAAGACTTACTCGGCAAATGATGGAAGCGCCGATTCAAGCGACATATTCAGCTCATATTCTTCAAGAACTTGCATTTGGCTTTCTTAGCGGAAAGCTAGTAACCGATTCCGCCCGTGCGAAGCAACTTTCTATGACGCAAAAACGATCTGCTCAGTACGCACTCAATTTGTCTAGTTATATTTTCAAAGCAACAATACTCCCGCCCGAGATTGAGGCGGCTACAAGTGAACAACTTCTGCAACTGATTTCTTCTTCAGTTGCGTCTAAATAGAAACGACGTGAACCAGCATCGCGCGCACTTGCAACAGTCTCTTCATTTTTTCTATTCTTGCCTCCACACTTGATGCTTCAACGATGAGCAAAAATTGCGCTGCAAATCTTGTACTTCTTTTCGCCTTTTTTTGCTCTTCAATCGACGCTGAAGCCCAACCCCTCGAAGAAGTCCCCTTCATCACCTCCCCCGACAACGTCACGCTCGAGATGTTGAGCGTGGCCGGCGTCAGGCGCGGCGACCATGTGATTGACCTGGGCTCGGGCGACGGGCGCATTGTGATTCTGGCGGCCAAGAAATTTGAGGCCACTGGCCTGGGGGTGGAGATTGACCCGTCGCTGGTGGCGCGCAGCAAAACAAATGCGCGCGCAGCCGGTGTGGCAGACAAGGTGGAGTTTCGCGAACAGGACCTGTTCAAAACCGATCTGTCGCAAGCCACAGTCATCACCATGTATTTGCTGCAAGAGGTGAACATTCAGTTGCGCCCTGCCCTGCTCGCGCTGAAACCCGGTACACGCATCGTCTCGCACGACTGGGACATGGGTGACTGGGCGCCGGACCGCACGACTGTTGTGCCTGTGCCCGACAAGGCAGTGGGGCGCGAGAAGTCGAGCAAGGTGCACCTGTGGACAGTGCCCGCGCGGGTGGAAGGCCTGTGGTGTGCGGGCGGGCTGCTACGGGGCGCCAGCATCAAACTCACACAAAAGTACCAGACCTTTGAAGGCACCCTCGCCTGGCGCGAGCGCACACGTGAGCTGGCCGGCAGCATCAACGGCAGCGAGCTGCGCACACCTGCAGGCAGACACGGCGAGCTGGTGCTGCAGGCCAGTGGCGATGCGCTGCGCATCACTGCCGCACAAGGCAATATGGCGCTGGCGCAAGGGCAGACCTTCACGCGTGCAGCGGGTGCTTCCTGCAGCTAGATGGCAGCGCCTCACGTCACATAGACTTCAAAGAGTGCGCGTACCTTTGCAAGCGGGGTAAGTGGAACAACCCCAAAATTCGCCGCCCATATTCGGACCGCGCTTCGCGATGCGTTTGGTCATCTGGGCACCGCATGACGGGCATGACGGCTTCGCACTTGGCGCTTCCGTCGTGTGGGATTTCGCCACTGCTGCTCCGAACCTGGAACTACTTGGAACCACGGGGCTCGTGCCAAGTCTTACTTCGCCAATCAACCTATACAACATCCGACCGTCGACTAGCTTGATATTTCGCCCTTCGGCAAATGCGCTTGCGTCTTCCGTAAAGCGCCCAGAGGTGACGACAAACCCACCAGCGGCGCCTCTCGCGGCCATCACGCCATAAAGCTCGCGCACCACGGTCACGCTGACCTTGAAAGCTTTCCATTGTTTGCACTGAACCAGAAATTTCTCTGAGCCCTTCTTCAAGACCAGGTCAATCCCACCGTCCGCTCCCGCCCCGCCCATCTCCATAACGCTGTAGCCTTGAAGGCGAAACGCCTCCCCGACAAGCAGTTCAAACTCTGCCCAAGACATGTCATTGAGCGCATCTGCGGATTTGCTTTGCGAGGCATTTTCGATAAGGGCCTGCCGGCGCCGGCGCCGCAGGAAAGACCCCAATGCCCCAAGCACACACACGATCGGAACCAGATACTGTCCAACCATCGCAAGGCCTCTTCCGACGGCCCCCACCTTGAGACCAGTCATCTCTCCAAGCTTGAACGGCAGCGGCGCCGAAGTGGCAATGGCATGCAATCCTACATAGCCAACCAAGGCGGAACCGATGCCCACCCACCAAGGAAGCAACGCCACCAGATCTATGGCATCTTCGAGCAGGCTTGACTTCTTTCTGCGGGCCATGCGGTCCTCTCCTTGTAAACCCACGGATGGTACGTCGAATGGAAGGTGCCTCACCATCAAGTCGCGCCATTGGCCGACATGCATGCGCCCTTACCCGGCTTAGCATGGTGCTTCAGCTGCTAATGGCCGCTCAAACATCAAGGAGTCCTTCATGCCCACCTTCGCCACAGTCAGCGGTTGCGTTACCTTCACACCCGGCGACGGCGCACCCATACCGATTCCGCCGGGCCGCATCGAAGTGGCACTGGAGCCCGACAGCGCCACCCTCAGCTGGGACGCCGGTGACGGCGTGGCCGGTGTGGCGGCCATTCCGATCAGCCAGTTCAACGACTATGTGCGCGACGGCAAGATCACCTGGGACGCGAAGGACGCGCCGAGCAAGCCCCAATCGGCGAGTGATCAGCCGGAATAACAGGCAGTGCTGCCTCAGGCAATAATCCGGCGCATGTTTGTTGACCTGCTTCACCCTGAATCCTCCCTGAACCGCCGCACAGCCCTGCTGGGCAGCTTGGGCCTGCTGGCCCTGCCGTCTGCGGGCATCGCTGCAAACCCCTCCCCTTCTTCCAATGCTTCCGGCGTCTGGCCCAGGCCCCTGCAAGTGCCTGGCGGCATCGCCCGGCTGTCGCTGGGCCCGGCTGCCTTGCGGCCTGTGGCCCATGCGGGTGATGTGCCTTTGCTGGTGGTGGGTGACGTGATCGACTGGACGGCACTGGTGGGTATTGCGCTGTCGGCTGAGCCTGGCCCGGCCAGCATCAGCGTCAACAGGCCCGATGGCACCCAACGGCCAATCACCTACAGCATCGCCCCCAAACGTTACAGCGAGCAGCAGCTCAAAGTCTCGCCGCGCACGGTGGATCTGTCGCCCGAAGACCTGGCGCGCCATGAGCGTGAACGGGCACAGCAGCAGGTGGTGATGGCAACCTTCAGCCAGCCGCTGCCCGCCGTCCTGCGCATGCAAGTGCCGGTACCGGGCCGGCGCTCCAGCTCGTTTGGCCTGCGGCGCGTCTTCAACGGCCAGGCACGCAACCCGCACAGCGGCATGGACATCGCCGCCCCCACCGGCACACCGGTGGCAGCGCCGCTGCCGGGCCGGGTGATAGACACCGGCGACTACTTTTTTAACGGCCAGACGGTCTGGCTGGACCATGGCGGCGGGCTGCTGAGCATGGTCTGCCACCTGAGCGCCATAGACGTACAGGTGGGCGACACGCTGGCCACCGGCCAGCGCCTGGGCGCGGTGGGCGCCACTGGCCGGGCAACCGGCCCGCACCTGCACTGGGGCGTGATGCTGAACCGAACCATGGTGGACCCGGCGCTGTTTCTGGCTGCCTGACCCCCGCCCTGCCTTTACCCGGATTCTGGGCGAAACCGGCCCGCAGCCCCCATGGCACGGTGGCAAGCAGCTCCTGAAACAATAGCATTCACAGGCCAGCTGCCGCCTGCCTGAGCCCTTATGGGCGCACACCTCTAGCTCATTAGGTCGCAGCCACTAGTAGAAACCCTGATGATGGGCCATCGACAACCCACCCCCAAGGAAACCTCATGACCGCCAAAAACCTCTCCACCGTTGCTGCAGACCTGATCGAGTCTTACGGCAACACCGCCAAAAACGTGATTGATGCTTACCGCGCCGGCGGCGAGCGTGTGGTCAGCCTGCTGGAGCAGCGCTGGAACCAGGCCCTGAAGCAGTCACGCACCGAGCTGACCGCCGAAACCGCCAAAAACGCCACGGCCGCCCAACTGGCTTTCAGCGCCTACTACACCAAGGGCCTGAGCCTGACCACCAACGGCGCACAACAAGTGGTGACGCAGCTGGTGAAGCTGGCAGAAACCGGCGTCGAACGTGCTGCCGCCAACGCCGCGCTGTTTGAAGAAAAAACCGGCGTCAACACACTGAGCACGATTGCCCAGGCCACCGCGCCCGGCGCACTGGCCCTGAGCAAGCTGGCCGCACAGATTGAACAGAAAAGCGCAGAACTCGCCAGCAAAATCGCCGGCGACGACGTGAGCACCGCCACCGTCAAGCGCAGCACGGCTTTCAGCCAGCGCCGCAAGGCCGCCTGAGCAGCTTGAACCGCCGTAGTCAAAAAGCGGCTCCCGCCCTTTAAAAACGGGCGTAATCAGCTATTGAAAACATGGCGCCTCCCCGTACAGGGCAGGCGCTTTTTTTTGGCGTTTTCTCGTGTGGGCGCGTCAGCCCTACCCCGGTTGTCATCCCGGACTTGATCCGGGATCCATGCCCCATGAACCACCGCCCGATCCCGCGCGGCGTGGATTGCGGGTCTAGCCCGCAATGACCAGCCAATTTGGTGTGTGTTCCGAAGAGGGATGACTCGATCGAGTCCGGAAAGCCACAGCGGCGTCAGCCGTTTTCCAGCGACAGTTTGAGGCGGCCCAGTGCCTGGTCCCACTGCTGCGTGATGACTTCCAGCGTGCGGCGCGCTTCGTCAAGCTGCTGCGGCTCAAACTGCCACAGCCGCTCGCGGCCAATTTTCAGGTCTTTCACCAAACCGGCGTCGGCCAGCACCTGCAGGTGCTTGGTCACGGCCTGGCGCGTCAGCGCGGTATTGGCGGTGAGCTGCGCGATGGAAAACACGCCGCCCACACACAAGACAGCCACCAGTTGCAGCCGCGTCCTGTCGCCCAGGGCGAAGAAGACCGGGGCCATGTCGGGCCCGGGCGCTGCGGCTTTGTCAGCCCTGGGATTGGCTGTTGACATGGCGGGCAATGTTTTCAAGTTGATGTGGCCAGCCGTTGCTGACGCCGCGGAAGGCTTCCATGCGGCGGGCAGGTGGCACTTTGTCGAAGCCGGTTTCGGTGACGGTCAGAAGCGTACCCCCGGCTGCGTCTTTCAGGGTAAAGGTCACCAGCGTGCGTTCTTCTTTTGAATAGTCGACCGCTGCGTCCACCGCATGGGGGTGCCAGCGGTAGCTCATCAGGGTTTCGGGCTCCACGCGTTCTATCACCACATCAAACACCACATGTTCATACCCCTTGATGGTGATGGGTCCCTGCACATGCTGGCCGGGCTCAAAACGCTTGCCGGTGAGTCTGGCGCCAAACCATTTGCCGTATTCCTCGGCAGTGGTCAGCGCGTGCCAGACCTTGTTGCGCGGGGCCTCGATGTGGATGCTGCGTTCGACGCGGTCAGTGCTGCTGGCTGTGCTCATGGGTTAACTCCTGTCGGTGAATGTTAGCGGGTGCCTGCGGGTAGGTTGGGGCCGGGTTCAGCGGGACCAGCGCTTCAGGCCGGGCAGCTCATGACTTCCGGAATGAAAGGCGCGCCCTGCCCTGTCTCAACCAGGCTTTGCAGGCTGGCCAGGTACTGGTTCCAGCCACGCTCGCAGGCCGTAAAACACTCAAAGTCCGGCGTCAGGCCGACGTGTTCAAAGTCGAGCAGGGTCTTGCCGCCGGCTTGCGGTGTGAGCCGGAAGACGATGTCGGTGCCCACCCATTCGTCCTTGCGCCTGAAGGCGTCCACGTTGATCAGGGCCTCGACACAATGCCAGCGCACTTCACGCCCGGGCTCCAGGCCGGTGATCTGCATGACCTTGTAATGCTCGCCAAAACGAAAAGTGGCTTTGCCGCCCACGGCGCCGGCAAGGTCGCAGGTCTGCGTCCACCAGCTGCGCAGGCCTTGCTCTGTGGCCAGGGCCTGGTAAACGGCGGCGGGGGTGGCGGCCAGCTGAAGCTGGCGGTGGTAGTGCTTCATGAATTTCCTTGCAGATTTATATGCAACCATATTGTTGCGTTTTTATTCTGCACGGTTTTCGGCCATTATGCAACCATTTGGATGCATATTAAATTTGCCGGTGCGGGCACCCTGCACGCCAAAGACCTGCTGGCGCTGGCCGCGCAACTGGGCTGCTGAAACACATGCCCTGCAACCTGCCCCGTCACACCCGTCAGATCATGCGTCCGGCGTGCTGGTCAGCGTGAAATAGAACACCGCGCCTTCATTGGGCTTGCTGTCCGCCCAGACGCGGCCGCCATGCCGGTCTATCACCCGTTTGACGGTGGCCAGGCCTATGCCGGTGCCCAGAAAATCCCCGGGTGAATGCAGGCGCTCAAAAGTGCCAAACAGCTTGTGCGCAAAAGCCATGTCAAAGCCGGCGCCGTTGTCTTTGACAAAAAAGACGGTCTCGCCGCTTGCTGC
This sequence comes from Kapaibacterium sp. (SeqCode), assembly GCA_943370435.1. Classification (GTDB taxonomy): domain Bacteria; phylum Pseudomonadota; class Gammaproteobacteria; order Burkholderiales; family Burkholderiaceae_C; genus Polaromonas. The sequence goes on from CALRQX020000020.1 coordinate 23,382, forward strand.
TGCTTCGGCGCCCACCACAATCTGCGCCACCGGCTTTTTGGCGCTGAACTTCCAGGCATTGGCCAGCAGGTTTTGCAGCACCGCCGAGAGCAGGCGCGGGTCCCCCCGCGCCACCAGGCCGTTCTGAACCTGCACCGCGGCCCGGCGCGCCGGCTCTTTTTCCTGGTGCTCCTGCAGCACGCGCCTGGCCATGGCCGACAGGTCCACCTCTTCCGACTTGATCTCTTCACGCGACAGGTGCGCCAGCGTCAGCAAACCCTCAATCAGCTCACCCATCTGCTCCACCCCGACGCCGATGCGGGTCAGGTAATGTTTGCCCTTCTCGCTGATGTTTTCTGCGTCAATTTTTGCCAGCAGCTGGCTGAAGCCGTGGATGGTGTTGAGCGGCGAGCGCAGGTCGTGTGAGACCGAATAGGCAAAGGACTCCAGCTCCTTGTTGGCTTCTGCCAGCTGCGCGGTGCGCAGCAACACACGTTCTTCCAGGTCGCCGTTGAGCCTGAGGATTTCTTCGCGCTGCTGGCGCCGCTCGGTGATGTCGCGCTCAACCGCCACCCAGTGGGTGAACTTGCCGGCCGAATTGGCAATCGGCGTGATGTCGATTTCCACCCAGCGCGGCTGACCTGCCTTGGTGAAATTGACAGCTTCGGTGCGCAGCGCCCGGCCGTTGTCAATCGCCGCCCGTATGCGTTTGCGTTCGGCGCTGTCCGCGTTTGGTCCCCACAAAAACCCGGGGGAATTGCCCACGGCCTCGGCGCGGCTGTAACCGGTGTGGCGCTCAAACGCATGGTTCACAAAAACAATCTTCGGCTCCTTGCCCGGCCTGGCTTTGGCAATGATCACGATGTCATTGAGCCGCGAGACGGCCGTCTCCAGCATGCGCAGCTGCACCTGCTCGGCGCGCCGCTGGGTGATGTCCTGAAAATAGACCGCAGTGCCGGCCTCGGTCGGATAAATATGGAAAACAAACCAGGCCTTCAGCGGCCGGTAAAAAGCTTCAATCCGGGTGCTGCGTTGTTCCGCCACCGCAGCGCGGTATTGACTCTCGACACTTGTCCCCGCCATGGCAGGAAACTCCTGCCACAGGACCTTGCCCAGCAGCTGCCCCTTGCGGCGCCTGAGCATGCGTTCTGCCTGACCATTGAGGTAGGTGAAACGTGCTTCCTTGTCCATCAGGCTGAAGCCGTCGGTGATGCTTTCCAGCGTGGTCGTGAGCTGCAGCTCCAGCGCGCGGGTGTGGGCTTCGGCTTCTTTTTGCTCGGTGATGTCCTGAAACGCACCCTGGATGCGGATGATGTGGCCGGCCTCATCGCGTACTGCCTCGCCGAGCGAACGCACCCAGATGCGCCTGCCTTTGGCGGTCATTTTGGGCAATACAAATTCGTAGGGAATGCCGTGTTGCACACAATCCTGCACATGGCGCGTGACAATGTGCCTGTGCTCCGGCAGAAAGTAGCCAATACCCTCGTCCAGCGTCGGCTGGTAACCGGGCGGCACATCGTGAATCAGGCAGTTTTCATCCGACCAGGTGAGCTTGCGGTCCGGCAACTCAATCGTCCAGCCCCCCAGGCGCGCCACCCGGCCGGCAATGCGGTTCATGAAAATGTCGCGCTCCATATGCGCCGCCGCCTGTTTCAGGTCGTCGATATCGGTCAGCGTGCCCAGCCACTGGGTTCTCTGGCCGCTGGCATCGAGTTGCGGCACGGCGCGACCCAGCATCCAGCGATACACGCCGTCGGCCCGGCGCAGCCGGCATTCCATCTCACACGACTCGCCTGCGGCCAGCGCTGCTGCCCAATGCAGGGACGCGCGCGGCAGGTCATCGGGATGCGTCACGCGGCTCCAGCCCATGGTCAGGCTGTCCGCCATGGACAAGCCGGTGTAGTCCAGCCAGGTCTGGTTGAACCAGCTGTGCTGGCCATCGGCCTGCATGGTCCAGACGATGTGCGGCATGGCGTCTGTCAGCTGGCGAAACTGGGTGTCGATCACGCGCCCGCCTTTTCGCTGCGCTTGAGGGCCTGGCGCGCTGGCCCGCCCCTGGAGCCACCGGGTTTGCCCAAAAACAATGCCTGCTGCCACGCCTTCATACAAATAGCTCTTTCCTGAGTCGCCTTGCCGGGCAGCAAGCCCACCCGCACAGTGGCCCAGTATCCGTCCGCCTGGCCTGTTGCGGCAACCCGTCACCAGTTTAGCGTGTGATGCCGGGCCTCCCCGTGTGCGGGCCTGGCCTTGCGTTTGGTTTCAAATCCCGCCTCAGGGCAAAAAAAAAGCCAGGCAGAAGCCTGGCTTTTCGTCCGGTTGTACCGCCTAGCCGCGGCCGCGGCCATTGCGCATCATGCGCTCCACCTCATCGCGCAGGGCGGTCAGTTCATTGCGCAACTGGCGGCGCTCCTGCTGGGTCACCACCCCATCGGCCTTGTAGCTGGCCTCATGGCGTTCAATCTGCACCTCGCGCCGGTGCAGCCGGCGCGCTTCACGCTGGCTGATCTGGCCGGAGCGCACACCTTCGTCGATGCGCTGGCTGATGCGGTACTCCTGGTTGTCGATGCCGGGTGTGCTGCCCGGCGAGCCGGCCACATTGCGGTTGGCCATCTTGCGCTCAACTTCTGCGCTGAGGCTGTCAAGCTCGGCGCGCAGCGCCTGGCGCTCCTGCGCTGTAGCGGTGCCGTTGGACTTGTACCAGGCCTCGCGCGCGGCGATGTCGCGGTCGCGCCGGTACAGTTCCTGCGCTTCGGTCGGTGTGATGTGCCCCGAGTTGAGGCCTTGCTGGATGCGCGCGCTGATGGCCTGCTGGGCACGGTCAACGCCGGGGGTGTTGGTGTTCTGCGCCATCGCAGGCGACAGGCCGAGGCCGGCAAAAAGCGCAGTGGCCAACAGGGATGCGGTCAACAGTTTCGATGTCATGGGGTTCTCCTGAATGCTGGATGAAATAAACCAGCAACCCGGTGGGCAACTTGCGTGCTGGAAAATTCCAGGGCTGGCAAGCGGCTGTTGGAGCTGCTTTGCCGGATCGCTGATTTTTCAGGGCAGCTTGGTGATCCAGTGCCTGCATTGTTGGCCTGCGGATGTGAAGGCCATGTAAGGCAATGGTGGATTTACCGGCCATTTACCTCCTGCATGCATTGGTATCGCGATGTGCCGCACAGGTGGCGTCCAGACGCCGCAAGCCCCGGCTGCCGCCCCGCCGCTTAACGCGTGGCGGTGGTGCCGATCTGGTGGGCCGGCAACTGGTAGTGGCTTTGATCGAACAGATCGATGCCACACTGCAGTGATTCCACCCAGTCAAAAAACTGGCCTATGGCGGGCCCGGTCAGCGGTGCGCCGTGTTGCGGCACCAGCATGGCGATATCGAGCTGGCGCGCCATCTTTGCCCACAAGCGCAGCACCTTGTTGGCCACCATGTAGCGCTTGTGAAAACCCTCCATCAGCTTGATGTGGCCACCCAGATCGGTCACCGCGACCTGCGCCTGCTTGCCCGATGTCATCGACACGCCAAGGTCGCCGGTAAACAGGATGCGGCTGACCGGGTCATAAAAATGGAAGTTGCCTTCTGAATGCAGAAAGTGCGCGGGCAACACCCACAACTCGCTTTTACCCAACGGCAGGCGGCCACCGCCATCTGCCACTCCGATCAGGCGGTTCTGGGTTTTTCCGACCTTGGTGAAGTGCGGTACAAAACGTTCCCAGACCCGCGAGATGACCAGTTTGGCTGGCGTCGAACTCAGCCAGCGGTCCAGCGCGGCAATGATGTCGGGGTCGGCATGCGAGGCAATGATGTAGGAGAGCTTTTGCGGGCTGAAATAATGCGACATGCCCAGAATCAGCTCATTGAAGGCCAGGTTGCCGCCGGGGTCGATGATGGCGCCGGTGCCGTTGTCCACCACCAGGAACTGGTTGGACTGCACCGCCTGCTCGTCCGCCTCAATCAGGTCGGTAAACATCAGGCAGGCATGGTTGGCGTCGCGGTAAAGTTCAATCGGCATGGGATGGGGGTAGCGAAGCAGAGGACAGCCATCGACTGTAAAACCATCCGCCCTGAAGCACATTGATACAGGTCAAACGCTGCAGGCTCTCCCGGCCAGGGCGCACCGGTCTTGCAGGAACCAAACCCGGGCGCATCTGCTCCATCACGGCAAGCCCCCTCCCCCAGCCCTCCACCCAGGATCTCCCGGCATGTTGCAAACCCTCAAAGACCTTTTTGACTCCTTCAGTGGTAGCGCAGACAGGCAGTCGCCGCAGCAGCTGACCCATGTGCTGCAGCTCGCGACGGCGGTGCTGCTGGTCGATGTGATGCGTGCAGACGCCAGCATGGGTGACACCGAGCGAGCTGCCGTGCTCGCCAGCCTGCGCAGCAAGTTCTCGCTGGCCGATGACGAGCTGGCGCGCTTGCTGGAACTCGCGCAGGACACTGCCCAGACCAGCCACGACTACCACCGCTTCACCTCCCGCATGAACGAACATTTCACCCAGACGCAAAAAATCCAGGTGGTGGAGTACATGTGGCAGGTGGCTTTTGCCGACGCGCATCTGGATGCCCACGAAAACCACCTGATCAGCAAAATCGCCGGCCTGCTGCATGTGACACACGGGGAATACATAGGCGCGAAGATGCGCGCCAGGGAAAGCGCCGGACTGGTGTAAACGCCAGCCGCGTTTCGGACCGGCCTCAGGCCGCGTGTTTACCGGCCGTCCAGCCCTGCTTGCCCAACGCCTCCAGGGCCACGGCCGTCGGGCTGGCCTCCAGCGGCGTGCCCATGGTGTCGTTCCAGCGGTTCAGAAAGGCAAACATCGCGACCACGCCGAGCATCTCGGTGATCTCACCGTCGCTCCAGTGCTGCTGCAACTGTGCAAACTGCGCGTCGGTCACCGCGTTGGGCTGGCTTGCCGCCGCAAGTGCAAAGTCAAGCGCCAGGCGTTCTTTCTGGCTGTACAGCGGGCTCGTGTGGTAGGTCCAGACATCGGCCAGCTTGGCGTCACTGATGCCGAAATTTTTTGCTCCCAGCAAGGTGTGCGCCTGGCAGTACAGGCAGCCGGCCACTTTGCTCACCACATGGCCGATGAGGCGCCGAAAACCCAGATCAACCTCGCCGGCCGGGTCCATCACCGCCGCATTGAGCTGCGCCAGCGCCTGCACCAGCCTGGGCTTGCGCTGCATGGTGAGCACGCTGTTGGGCGTGAAACCCAGTGTGCCCAGAAAAAAATCGAAGTGGGGTTTGAGCTCTGGCGTGGTCTCGGGCGGCAGCGGTTGCAGGCGGGGCATGGGGTCTCCTGGGTGGGCGTGCGCCGATTATGACAAGGCCTCATCAGCGCAGCACATGCAGCGCTACACCGGTGTAAAGCGGAATACCCAGCAGGATGTTGAACGGGAAGGTCAGGCCCAGTGACATGCCGAAGTACAGCGACGGGTTGGCCTCGGGAATCGCATGGCGTATCACAGCCGGTACGGCAATGTAAGACGCGCTGGCAGCAAGCACCATCAGCAGAGCCGTGTTGCCGGCAGAAATACCCAGGGACCAGCCCAGCAACAATGCCAGGCCCGCGTGTACCAGCGGTGCAACCAGTGCGTACCCCACAAGCCATGGCGGTTTGCCACGCACCGCGCCCATGTTGCGCGCAGCCAGCAAGCCCATGTCGAGCAGGAAAAACGCCAGCATTCCCTTGAACAGGTCGCCGGCAAATGGCTTCATGGCCTCTTCACCCGCCGCCCCGCTGAGCAGCCCGATCAGCATCGCGCCCAGCAGCAGCAGTTGCGTGCCATCGGTCAGCGATTCATGCAGCAGCTTTGCGGTGGACGCTGGCGGCCCGTCGCTGCCAGTGGCAGTGGAGTCCAGACGCCGTGCGCGGTTGGCCAGCAGCACCGCCAGCACAATGGCCGGTGACTCCATCAGCGCCATGGCCGCCGCCATGTGGCCACCAAAAACAACACCCCGTCCATCCAGGTACTGCACGGCGGTGATAAAGGTCACGGCGCTGACCGAACCGTAAGTGGCAGCAATTGCCGCAGCGTCGTACCCGCTCAAAAAGCGCCGCAACAGGGCATACCCCATCAGCGGTACCAGCACCGCCAGCAGGACTGCGCAGCCCAGCGTCAGCGCCACCTCAGGCGTCAGGCCGGAGCGTGCCAGTGCAAAGCCGCCCTTGAGCCCCAGCGCCATCAGCAGGTACAGCGAGAGAAAGCGTGATATCTGGGACGGGATTTCCAGGTTGGAACGCAGCGCCCCGGCAAGCATGCCAAATACAAAAAACAGGATGGCGGGGTCGAGAAAACTTTGCATCAGAACGCAGCGCCCGAGGGCATCATGGTTTTTCCAGCGCGAGTGGCTCGCCGCGTGTTTTCCACAGCGACACCAGCACACCGCCAGCGATCAGGCCGAACGTGACGGTGAGCGACACCACAGGCGGAATCTTGCCAATGATGCCCACCAGAAAAATTTTGGTACCAATGAAGACCAGCACCAGCGCGAGCGCATATTTGAGGTAGCTGAAACGGTGAATCATGGCCGCCAGCGCAAAGTACAGGGCACGCAGCCCAAGAATGGCAAAGATGTTGCTGGTGTAGACGATGAAGGGGTCGTTGGTGATGGCAAAAATCGCCGGCACCGAATCCACTGCAAACACCAGGTCAATCACTTCCACCATCACCAGCGCCAGAAACAGCGGCGTGACCCAGCGCACCGGTTTGCCGGTGACCACATCCGGTGCCTGAACAAAAAAGGCACTGCCATGCAGGCCGGGCGTGACACGCAGATGTTTGCGCAAAAGCTTCAGCAGCGGATTGCTGGCAATGTCAGGCATGTGGTCCGCCACCAGCCACATCTTGATGCCGGTCACCACGAGAAAGGCCCCAAACAGATAGAGCACCCAGCTGAACTGGCTGACCAGCGCCGCACCCACACCAATCATGATGGCGCGCAGCACAATCACGCCCAGAATGCCCCAGAACAACACCCGGTGCTGGTACTGCCGGGGTATGGCCAGATAAGTGAAGATCAGCGCGATCACAAAGACGTTGTCCATCGACAATGATTTTTCGATCAAAAAACCAGTGAAATACTCCGTGCCGCTCTGCACGCCAAAGTACCACCACACCCAGACACCAAACAGCACGGCCATGCCGATGTAGCCGCCCGACAGAAACAGGCTCTCACGGACGCCAATTTCACGGTCGTCCTTGTGCAGCACCCCCAGATCAAACGCCAGCAGCGTGACCACCACAGCGACAAAGCTCAACCAGACCCAAGCGGGTTTACCGATGAATGGCAGGTGTAAAAATTCAATGATATTTTCCAAAATTCAACTTTCTCAAAACAACTGTTTTTTGGGCTGACCCAGCCGCACTGTCCAGGCCCGGCTGGCCGTGGGCATTGAGCCGGTCAAAGGTATCGAGCTCTCTTTTGCACGTTGCCATCGGCCAACATGGCCAGTGCCACCATGCGCGCGGCGGCGCGGGGGCTGTTTTGCGGATAACTTCTCATGGAGGGTGGTTTTCTGCAGGGTTGCAAAGCTCAGTCAAAGATGTCGCCCAGCCATGATTTTTTGCGCTTGGGGTAATAGCCCGATCCGCGGGTTTGGTCAGAGTCGGCAAACCCGTCCCGCGCAGCCGCCCTGACCGAGCGGGTGGGCGCTGCCATCGAAGAAAGCGCAATCAGCTTGTCGAGCTCGCCGCGATCGAGCCACACACCCCGGCATTTCGCGCAGTAATCGATCTCGACACCCTGCCGTTCGGTGATCAGCAGTGCGGAGTCGGGACAGGTCGGGCATTTCATGAGAGTCGCCAGAAGTGGAACATGGGGGCAACGATAGGCCACCATGGGATATATAAAAAGAAGATAATTAGTTACTTATACTTCTGAAAAAACTGACAATGAACCAGGCCTTCAGCTACCGGCATCTTTACTACTTCTGGGTGGTGGCCAAAGAAGGCGGCATGGCGCGCGCCGCAGAGCGGCTGGACATGGCGGTGCAAACCGTGAGTACCCAGGTGCGGGAACTGGAGCGTTCGCTGGGTTACGCGCTGCTCAAACCCGCGGGCCGTGGCGTGGTATTGACCGAGGCAGGTTTGGCCGCCATGCGCCAGGCCGAGCATATTTTCCAGCTGGGTGAGCAATTGCCGGATCTGGTACGCGACGCAGTGGGATCACCCACAGTGCGGCTGGTCGTGGGTATTTCGGACGCATTGCCCAAGCTGGCGGTCAGCCGCTTGATGGAACCCGTCATGCAGGAGCCGAACCTGCGCCTGCTCTGCCAGGTGGACGAGTTCGAGGGCCTGTTGAGTGACCTGGCGCTGCACCGACTGGATGTGGTGCTGGCAGACAGGCCGGCACCGCCCAATCCCAATCTCAAGGTGTACAGCCACGCTCTCGGCTCCTCCACCCTGGCCTGGTATGCGCCGTCGTCGCTCTACGCGGCCGCACGGCGCGGCTTTCCCCAATCGCTGGGCCAGGTGCCGGTGTTGTTGCCCACCGACCAGGCGGCGGTGCGCTCGCGACTGGACCACTGGTTTGAACGCTTGGGGATACGCCCCCAGGTGGTTGGCGAGTTTGAAGACAGCGCCCTGCTCAAGACATTCGGCGCGTCGGGCATGGGCGTTTTTCCAATGGCAGAGATGGTGCAGGACGATCTGGTGGCTCGGTATGGGGTGAAGCGGGTGGGGACGTCCGTGGGCGTTGAAGAAAACTTCTTCGCCATAGGCGCGCACAAGAAAGTGCTGCATCCGCTGGTGCAGCGCCTGCTGCCTGCGCAACGTCCCTAGGAGCCCGGGCGGCAGAAGGAACGTCGGCTGCAAAGTGGCCGCGACGGTCCATTTTTCACCGGCTTTTTGCCCCATAGCTCCGGCTATGGCGCTGCAAACCCGGCAAAAACTGTCCTCGCCGGGGCCCCTTTTCGCGGCGACGCCTTCTGCCGCCCAGACTCCTAGCGCAGCTGCATCAATTCCCACAGCCGCGACGGTGACACCGGCATTTGCAGCTGCCGCGCCTGCGTCGCCTTGCCCATGCGTGACAACGCATCGGCCACGGCATTGACCACCGTGGGCCCTGCGCCTATGGTGCCAAGCTCGCCCACCCCTTTGACGCCCAGCGGGTTGTTCAGGCAGGGGGTGGACTCATCCATCTCGGTACGGAAGTCGGGCGCGGTGTCGGCGCGTGGTGCGGCGTAGTCCATCAGGCTGCCGGTCACGGGCTGGCCGGTCTCGCGCTCGTAGACCATGTGTTCACACAGCGCCTGGCCTATGCCCTGCACCGCGCCGCCGTCGAGCTGGCCGCGCACAATCATCGGGTTGACCACGCGGCCCACATCGTTGACCGAGGCATAAGCGACCACAGCCACATGGCCGGTTTGCGGATCGACCTCGACCTCGCTGATGTGGCAGCCGTTGGGCCAGGTCGGCCCCGCCACCAGCGTGGTGGAATCGACAAATATGCGCTGCTGCTCCTGGCGCGCTGCCAGTTCAAAAATGCCGATGCGCAGGTCGGTGCCGGCCACGGTGTAACTGCCAGCGGCGTAAGCGATGTCCTGCTCGGCCGCCTCGAGCTCTTTGGCCGCCAGTTGTTTGCCCAGCGTGATCGCCTTGTCGGCCCCCGCGCGCACTGCCGACCCGCCGGTGAACAGCGAGCGCGAACCGGCGCTGCCAAAACCATTGCCACGGTCGGTGTCGCCCATGACCACCCGCACCTTGTCAATCGGCACACCAAAAGCGTCCACCACCAGTTGCGTCAGGGTGGTGGCAATGCCCTGCCCCATGGCGTTGACGGCGGTGAAGACTTCAATCATGCCGTCGGCCTGGACCGACACCGTCACGGTTTCTTCCAGCGCATTGCCGCCCGTCCATTCGAGAAACGTGGCGATGCCCAGGCCACGCACCTGGCCGCGACTGGCCGACTCTGCCGCGCGCGCCTCAAAACCCTGCCAGTCCGCCAGCACCAGGGCCTGGTCCATCACCGACTCGAACTTGCCGGTGTCATAGACCTGGCCCATGGGGTTTTTGTAAGGCATCTGCGCGGGCTGTATGAAATTGCGCCGGCGCAATTCAAGCCGGTCCATGCCGATCTGGCGCGCGGCTTCGTCCATCAGCCGCTCCATGTTGAAAATGGCCTCGGGCCGGCCTGCGCCGCGGTAAGCGCTGGTGGGTGCGGTGTTGGTCAACACCGCCTGGAAATGAAAGTCTATGGTCTGGATGTCGTACACGCTGGTCTGCACCCAGGGGCCTATCAGCAGCTGGATCGCCACGCCGGCACCGGTGGCATACGCGCCCACATTGGCCAGGGAAGCCAGGCGCAACGCCAGTATCCTGCCCTGCTCGTCCAGCGCAAGCTCGGCGCGGCTTGACACGTCACGGCCATGGTAGGCAGAAACAAACTCTTCACTGCGCTCGGCCGTCCACTTGACCGGCCTTTGCAGGGCACGAGCGCAATAAGCGGCCGCAATGTCTTCGGGATACACGCTGGTTTTCATGCCAAAACCGCCGCCCACATCGCCCACGACCACACGCACCTGCTCAGTCGGCAAGCCCAGCGCATCACACACCGAATTGCGCACGCCGGTCGGCATCTGCGTGCTCATGCGTAGCGTCAGGCGCTGCGAAGCCGTATCAAAAGCGGCCAGCACGGTGCGCGGCTCCAGGCTCAGCGCGTGCAGGCGCTGGTTCACGATGTCGAGCGCGACCACATGGCGGGCTTTGGCAAACGCGGCGGCGGTCGCTTCTGCGCTGCCATAACGCGTCTCGCAGGCAATGTTGTCTGCGGCCTCGGGGCAGACCGCCGGGGCACCGGACGCAGTGGCGTCGTTCATGTCCACCACCATGGGAAGTTCGTCGTAGTCCACCACCACCGCCTCGGCCGCATCACGCGCCTGCTGCAGGCTTTGGGCCACCACGGCGGCCACCGCCTCACCGACAAAACGCACATGGCCGTCTGCCAGCACCCGGCGTACGGGCGACACCCCGGGTGACCCGTCGGCCCGCTTGAAGCCGCTGGAGCCCGGAATCGGTTTGACACCGGCGGCCGTCAGATCGGCGCCGCTCAGCACCAGCAAGACCCCGGGCATGGCCAGCGCAGCGGCCGTATCCACAGCCAGAATGCGCGCATGCGGATAAGGTGAACGCACAAAAAACAGGCAGGCCTGCCCGGCCAGGCTCACATCGTCGGTGAACTGGCCGCTACCGGCCAGCAGCGCGTCGTCTTCCAGCCGGCGTACCGCCTGTCCGCTGCCAAAACGGCTGGGGCTGAGGGTTTCGGGGGATGTTGGGCTCACGGTGACTCCTGAATGGGCCGCGCGCAAGGGCTGCAGCCGGGCAATGGGATGCAAGAACTATACGTTTATTGGGCAGTCTTTGCGCTGCGGGGAAGCGCTTGCCCAAGTCCCTGCCGGGACCAGCTCTTTGCAAGTGCCCGACAATCAGGCCATGCCTTTACCTCCGCCCCCCATCCGCCGGCACAGCAGCAAAGCCAATAACGAACTCCTGTTCAAGGGCCTGGCATGTGCCGTGATTGGCCTGGCCGTGTTGCTGGCGCCCTACTTCATCCGCTCGCCCGGCATGCAGGGCATGGTGGCCGGCTCTGCCTGGGTCGGCTGGTTTGCGCTGGTGCTGGGCTGCGGCCTCCTGCTGGTGTACAGCCGCCGCCGCCTGGCCGGCCGCAGCGGCCCGTCGGGTCCGCTGTAGCTCTCATTTGCTATATTTTTTATAGCTTCTGGTGCTTTACCAACAAGGGTTGGCGCTCGTTTTGCCTTGAACCCCCGGCGCTGGCCGCATGCAGGCGCGCTGTCCTACAGCACGGCAGTGCAATCCCCTGCGCCGGGGTGAAGATCGAGGTCCGAGACTGGTCTGGTGACTCTTCCGAATCCTGTGACGACCTCCCGCCTGCAAGGGGATGCTTCTGCGTACCCCCCTCCCGCCATGCCTGTCAAAGCCTATGTGGTGGAAGACAACGCCCTCATCCGGGAGAACCTGACGGAGACGCTCAAGGAATTGCTCAACGTGGATGTGATCGGCCACGCCGCCACAGAGCGCGCCGCCAGTTGCTGGCTGAACAGCCACGGCCGCGACTGGCATTTGCTGATCGTCGACCTGTTTTTGCTGGAGGGCAGTGGCCTCGGTGTGATCAAGCAATGTGTGCGTCACAACCCGCAGCAACGTGTGATTGTGTTGTCCAACTACGCCACCGACGACATCCGTTCACGTTGCATGGCTTGCGGTGCAGATGCCGTGTTCGACAAATCGACAGAACTGGACCAGTTTTTCAGCTACTGCGCACTGACACATTAAGACCGTGCCGGCCAGGAAGCCGCGATGCCCGAGGGACAAACGCGGCCGTTGGCGCGCCAGCGCCGGCCGCCCACCTTCTCCAGGCTGAAATGGCCGGTTTGGCGCCTGCGCCCGGTGCAGGCCGGCGCAGGCCGCACACCGGGTTCAGGCGACCGCCACTTCGATGCGCCGGGGTTTGGCCTCTTCCGCTTTGGGAATGGTCAGCCTGAGGACACCGCTTTCCAGCCTGGCTTCTATCTTCGCCGGGTCCAGCTCGCGGCTGAGTGTGAAACTGCGGCGGTAAAGCGGGTTCAAGACCTCGCCGTAGATCAGGGTCAGATCCCCCTCCACAGGGGTCGCCGCTGCAGCTTCAATCACCAGACTCTCACCGTCCACACGCACGGTGAGACGCTCCCTGGAAACACCGGGCAGATCGGCCATGACGGTAAAGCCCGATTCATCTTCAAAAATATCCACAGGCGGAAGCACTGGCGTGCCGGTCTGCGGGATGCCCTTGTCTGCCGCGTCGGGCGGAACCGGGCCGGTTTCGGCTACCGCGCGATGCAGACTGTTCTCGTTCGAGGCCATGCTGCTTGTCATCACATGCTCCTTGTAAAAAGGTGGATCAATGAATCTGGATTTGCCGCGGCTTGGAGGACTCGCGCCGCGCGACACTCACCCGCAACAAGCCGTCACGGTAGCTCGCACTGATCCGGGTCGGGTCCGCGTCGTCGGGCAGCGAAATCACGCGGCGAAAAGCGCCCTGATAGCGCTCCCTGGCATACACCACCGCCTTGTCACTGCTTGGCGGCTCTTCCTTGCGCTCGCCCGCCAGGACCAGCAGGCCTTTGTCCACGCTGAGCTGCAGCGCCGCAGGATCAAGCCCCGGCGCCAGCGCAAGCACTTCAATGGCTTCGGGCGTGCTGCCCACGTTGATGACCGGGAAGGTGTTGCGTGGCATCGCCCGTATGCTGCTGGCCCCACCTGGACGCAAGGCCCGCTCAAAGTCCTGCTGCAGGCGGTTCAGCTCAGCGACCATGTCGCCGTAGAGGTTCAAACCGTTCATGATGACAATCTCCTTTCCTGAAAATCATGAAGAGGGCCCAAAAATCAGGCATTGCCGCCGGCCTGCTGCGGCCACGCACCAGCTGTCCCTACAGGCAGCGCAACATGGGGGCAATCCTGACGCGATCGACGTAGTGGCGGCTTGCTGGCTTTCAAGGGGCGGGCGCAGAAAAATTCCACAGGCCAGGCAGGCCCGGCGCCACCCCCGGGAGTCAGCCCTCGCGCGGCGGCCGCGGGATCTTCTTGAAACGGATCAGGCGGTCGGTTTCTATCCGGTCCTTTTTGACCTGCCGTTCGGCGTCCAGCAACTGCCCGGCCGCCAGCCACTGGGCAAACTCTTCGGGCGTCTCCAGCGTGACCCGGCCCAGCGTGGCGGCGCGAAACTCGTAAATCACGATTTCGGCAGCTTTTTGCAGATTGACACGGCCCTTGCTCAACACCGCGCCGCGCTTGCGGCCGATTTCTTCGAGCAACTGTTCGTCGGTGATGCCAGGGGCCAGCTGGAGCTTGTAACGCGCCTCGAGCAGGGCCGGATAGGCCTGGATCAGGTAGTCGAGCAGCTCCAGCGCGACTTCTTCTTCATTGAAGGCATTGCGGCCAATCGCGCCGCTGGCGGCGAGGTTGTAGCCGCTTTTGGCCACAATGATGCGCGGCCAGAGCATACCCGGCGTGTCCCACAGGTAAAAACCGTCGGCCAGCACAATGCGCTGCTCGAGTTTGGTGATGCCGGCCTCGTCGCCGGTTTTGGTCGCACGTTTGCCCGTGAGGGTGTTGATCAGGGTTGATTTGCCGACATTGGGAATGCCGCAGATCAGCACCCGCATCGGTTTGACCATGCTGCCGCGGGTCGGCGCCAGCGCGTGGCAGGCGTCGATCAGGCGCCGCGCCGGCGTGGTTTCGCTGGCGTCCAGCGCAATCGCGCTGGTACCGGGCAGACTGTTGTAATGCGCCAGCCACAGCGGCGTGCGTGTGGGGTCGGCCAGGTCCTGCTTGTTGAGCACCTTGAGCGCGGGCTTGGCGCCTGTCAGTTCGGCCAGCATGGGGTTGGCGCTGGAGCCGGGCAGGCGCGCGTCCAGCAGCTCAATGACCACATCAATTTCCTTGATGCGCTCGCTGATGGCCTTTTTGGTCAGGTGCATGTGACCGGGGAACCACTGGATAGCCATGTATGTTGAATATTCTCTCTGGATGGAGGGGCCGGCACTTGCCAGGCGCGCGCCGCACGGGCGCCCGACCCACAGATTGTGCCGTGTGGCAGCCCGGACGGCTGCGCCGGCGCTCAGGCGGCGGCGGTCTCGGCGCGGGAGATGCCCAGACGCCCTGCCGACACATACTGCTGGCGGTAAATCTCGAAGGGCATGGTGTCTGCCGCTTCAATCTTTTTCTGCGCCGCCACCGACTCGCGCGTCAGCGCCTCATAAGCCGCCTGCTCGGCGCCGGAAAACGGCAGGTCCAGCAGGGTTTGCTGCGTCTGCAGCGACCGGGCGCGGCCAAAAGCCACAAAAGAGTTGCCGTGCTCGCGCGCCATCGCGTCCAGCACCCGCGCCGAGGGCAGAGTGCCGGGGTCCAGCAGCGCTGCCTCCGCCGCCACCAGCGTCTCGCTGTATTGCGTACAGCCCTGCGCCGCATCAAGGGCTGCGGCGATGGGCGCACATTGCGCCAGCACCTCGGCGCCCCAACTGGTCAGCGCAACCTCGCGCCCGGCGCGCTTGAGCAGCAGGCCCGGCTGGCGTCCGCGCGCCGCCGTGTTGTGCTGGTTGTGTTTGAGCTCGGCAATCTCCTGCGGCGTGTCGGGCGGGCTGTCGCTGAGCAGGCAGTGCAGCAAAAACACATCGAGAAAACGCATGGTCCGGGCGTTGATGCCCACCGGCTCAAACGGGTCCAGGTCCATCAGCCGCACCTCGATGTATTCGACCCCGCGCTCGCGCAGCGCATGCAGGGGCCGCTCGCCCTGAAAGATCACACGTTTGGGCCGTATGGTGCCGTAAAACTCGTTTTCGATCTGCAGCAGCGTGGTGCCCAGCTGGTTGTAGTCGCCGCCCGGGTTCTGGATGCCGACCGCCTGGTAGGCCGGGTAAGGCCGGGTCAGCGCGTCCTGCAGGGAAGCGCCGTAACCGTCGAGGCTGTTGTAGCTGACCGCCAGCGAAGCCTGGGCGTCACTCTGGTAACCGAGCCGCCCCATGCGCAGCGAGGTGCCGTGCGGCATGTACATGGTGCTGTCCGAGAGTTGCTGCAGCTCGTGCTCGCGTCCGGCCACAAAGGTGGAACAGACGGCAGGCGAAGCGCCAAACAGGTAAAGCAGCAAAAAAGCATGGCGGCGGAAATTGCGGATCAGCGCAAAGTACTGCTCGCTGCTGACATCCGGCAGGGACCAGTTGTAGTGAATGCCCGAAATGGTCTGCATGCGCCTGCCATAACGGTGCGACAGTCCCATGCGGTACACACTTTTGGCACGCCCCACATTGGACGAGCCAAAACGCGCAATCGGAATCGTCTCGTCGGTCGGCAGGCCGCAGGGCATGCTGGAGACCCACAACATCTCGTCGCCCAGCGCCTGCATGGAGCGGTAGGTGAACTGGTGGATCTGCGTGAGTTCCCGCAGCGCGGCGTCTGCACCTTCACCCAGGCCCTGGTGGGCGGCCGTGACCAGCTCGACCTGGGACTCGCTGAAGTCGGTGGTGATGCTCGGGTGGGTCAGGGCAGAACCGAGTGCCGCCGGATGCGGCGTCAGCGCCAGCGAGCCATTGGGCTGCGCGCGCAGGCTTTCCTTTTCAATGCCACGGCGCATGCCGTTCAGCCTGGCGGGGCCGAGCGCCTTCAGGCGGTCTCCCAAAAGCGCGCTGGAGCGCGCGTGCAAGCTGTTCATAAATGATTCATCCCTCTGTATCTTTCGTGGCGTGCAAGGTATCACAGGCCGCTGTTGTTTGCAGGCGCTGGCGCCAGCCAGTCACTCCCGTCAGCCGGCCGGGCCGGCCGGCAGCAGCCCAGGGCCTGCCAGGCGCTATTTATTTAATAGCTGCTGGTGCGCGTCCCGGTTGGCCTGGCGGCCTTTTTGACTTTATGAATGAGGGCTGCGCCCGCTGCCGCCGCACGCCGGACGCGGGCCCCACACGGGAAAGTCCCTACGCCAGCACGCGCAGCAGCCATTGGTGCATGTCGGCAATTTCTTCGGCGCAAACCGAATGCTCCATCTCGTAGCTGTGCCAGTCCACCGTGTGGCCCAGCGCGGTCAGGGCATCGCGCGAGGCGGTGGCGCGGGACAGCGGCACCACGCCGTCGCGGGTGCCGTGCGCCAGAAAAACCGGCACATCGGCATTCGCCGGACTGCGTTCGGCCGCCAGTGAGGCGGCCAGGGGCAAATAACCGGACAGGCCCATGATGCCGGCCAGGCGTTCGGGGAAACGCAGGCCGGTCATCAGCGCCATGGCGCAGCCCTGCGAAAAACCGGCGATCACGATGCGCCTGGCCGGAATGCCGCGCGCGATTTCGCGCTCTATCAGCTGGTTCATGCTGTGCTGGGTCTGGCGCATGCCTTTTTCGTCCTGGCGCGCCGTGATGTCGGCGCCCAGAATGTCGTACCAGGCCGGCATCTGGTAACCGCCGTTGATGGTGACAGGCATCACCGGGGCATTCGGAAACAGAAAACGCACAGCACCTATGCTGGACAAATCCAGTTGTTCGGCAACCGGCACAAAATCGCGGCCATCGGCGCCCAGGCCATGCAGGATGAGAACCGTGGCGACCGGCTGCTCGCCGGTCTGCGCTTCAATAACTTCGAGAGACATGGCAAGAAACCTGGTTTGGATAAAAAGTACAAGCGCTGGGGCGTTGCTGCGCCAACACAGGCAAGCGGCGATTTTAGGGCTGTCCGGCCGGCCGCCGTGGCTTGCGGGCAAGTGCGCTTGCGGCCTGGGGACAGTTCTTGTTAGGATTTTGCGGTCAGTATGTTCTGACGCGCACTGGAGATTTGCATGAAATACCTCATCGCAGCCGCCGCCCTGGGCGTCTCGTCGTTGGCCCTGGCCCACAACTGCCCGAATGAAATGAAGGCGATTGACGCCAAACTCCTGACCAATCCTGCGCTGGCCGCCGCCGACATGAGCAAGGTCAAAAGCCTGCGCGCCGATGGCGAAAAATTCCACAAGGAAGGCAAACACGACGACTCGATGAAAGCCCTGGGCGCGGCCAAAAAAATGCTGGGGATGTAAGGCAGCGGCGCGCCCTTAACGCAGCATCGTGGCCAGCCGCTCTGACAAACCGGTCTGCGCGATCATCTCGTCGTACCACAGGCGGTAACCCGCATCGCTGGGATGCAGGCTGTCACTGGCATGGAGTTCACCAGGGCGCTGGGCGAAAGGGTCGTCGGCTTTTTCCTTGAACAGATTCACATACAGCGCGCCATTGTCGGTGGCAGCCTGGCGTACAAAGCCGTGTAATTTCCGGGCACGTTCTGTCATCAGCCAGGACCAGGGTGCAAAGAAAAAAGGCGCGTTGCCCACATTGCCCGCCGGCATGAAAATTACCAGCCGGGCGCGGGTGCGCGCCAGCTCGGCGCTGCGTGCCACCTCCTGCTCCAGCAGCTCGTACCGGGTCAGGCGGATGACGTCGTTGCCGCCGCCCAGTACCAGGATCACATCAAACCTGTCTTCGCTTTCCAGCTGGGCCGCGATGTCGGAAAACCGGGCGCCGTCGCGCGCGCGGTTGACCACCGTCAGCAGCGGATGGTCACGCGCGATCAGGCCAGCCAGACTGGCCGCCGGCGTAGAAGCACCGGTCCCCACGGCCGTGCTGTCGCCCACCACCAGCAGTCTGGCTCTGGCACCTGCGGGGGCCACCTGGTAAGGCTCGCTTTGCCGCGCCAGCGCCACCGATTGGTGAATGCGCCAGGCGGCACAGCCCGAGGTGGTCAGCAGCAGCAACACCGCCAGCAGCGACAGCGTCGGCATCAGAGGCGGGCGGCGCAAGTTCATGCGCTGCCCCGGTTCAGCCAGGTGATGCTCAGTTGCAACAGGGTGGCAAATGCCACCCACAGCAGGTAGGGCATGTTGACCAGTGCCACCCAGCGCGCCCGCCGCCAGATCGCCGCCATGGCCCAGATCAGCGAGCCCAGCACCAGCAGAATATCCACACTGGCCAGCAGATTGTTCTTCAGGCCAAACTGGATCGGTGTGAAGGCCAGATTGACCAGCAGGTTGAGCACAAAGGGCAAAAGCACGGCCAGCGGCAGCCGCCGTTTCAGGTATTGCAGCAGCACATGGCCGAAACTGACGGCAATGACGACGTAAAGCACGGCCCACACCGGCCCAAACACCGAGGCGGGCGGCGCAAAAAAAGGCTGAACCTGTTGCGCATACCAGGCGGCGCTGCTGTGGCTGTCGATGAACATATTTCCCCGGTGTTGATGGCAAGTTTTAGCACCGGCCGCAGCTCCGGCAGCGGCGCCGCGCGCTGATAGCGGGGTAGGACGTATGCCCCAGATGCAGACAGGCCTGCTTGCCGCGCCGCCGCGTGCGCTTGACTTGCCCTGCCACTTGCACGACCATCGAAGCCACAGCAGCCCGAGCGCAGGCAATGAGTACGCAGGCAGGGAAACGACGAAACATGCGACAAGCCATCAACAAAATACTGGGTCTGAAGGCCGCAGCCACCAAGGACTCTGGCGGCGGGCGGGTCTCCAAAACAGCGGCGGGCGACAGCCGTACCCCCGAGGCATCGATTGAGGACAACTCGGACAACGGCATTCGGCGCCAGCTGGTGCAGGTGGTGCTGCGTGATTGCCTGCGGCGCCATGGCATTCCCGCGCGCTGGATTGAGTGCCAGATGATGGTCGCTGAAAGCCGCAGCCGGGGCCCCGGCCTGTATGTACGCCTGGTCCTGCGCCACTGGGACGAGCGCCTGCTGCGTTACGCCTTTGCCTTTGAGACGCAGCTGCGCGCCGCCATCACCCAGTTTGAGCCGCAGGCCAGCACCTGGCTGCATGGACTGTCCTGGGAGCTTGACCTGCGCTCCAGCTGCCCCTACCCCGACATGCCGGATCCGGCGAGCTGGGTCCCCTCCGTGCCCCTGCTTCCCGAAGTGCCGGAAGATCCCCCCGAGGCGCTTGCGGCCAAGGTCGATGCCAAGGACGAAGCCGAAGATGAAATTCTGCAGGACCTGAAGGACTTGCAGCGCATGTTTGCCGCCCGCGATGTGACGCTGGACCAGGCCGCCAATTCAGTGCGCATGGATTTCCAGAATACCGCGCCGCCGGAAAGCAAATAAAGCCGGGCTCAGCGCCCCAGCTGACAGGATCTGGCGCAAGCGGCCTGCACCACCGGTGCGCCGCTGGCCGCACGATGTCCTTTTCTGAAAGGACTGCCTTATGCCCACCCTCCTGAAATCCGCGTCCGGCGCCGTGTTGGCCCTGCTGCTCGGCAGCCCTGCGCTGGCCTGCTACACGGTGTACAACCAGGCCAACCAGGTGGTGTACCACGCTGCCGCAGCGCCCGTGAACATGAGTTACCAGTTGCACCAGACCCTGCCCGGCTTCTACCCCGGCGGCCACCTGGTGTTCTCGATCACCGACACAGACTGCCCGCCCGTGAACCAGACCCGCAGCAATGTCAGGGGCGTGGCTTATGCCACAGCGCCGGGAGAGGCGAGCATGCTGAGCCCCGGAATGCGGCCCTACCGGGTGCCCAGAAACTAGGCGTCATCTTTCGATGGCTTGTTCACCCGGACAATTCCGCGAAGACCGGAACACTGTTTGAAGAGTGGGCGTGCGCCAGCCCGATGTCAGTCCAGGGCGCCAAACAGGGCCTGCACCGGCGCAGTTTCAGGCAGCACGTAGACCATGCTGAAGCTCTTGCCGAGCACGGGCGCCACCACCGCCTGGTAAAACGCCACCGGCACCACCACACAGCCCAGCGATATGCGGTTGTCCTCAGGTGTGCTGGACGCCAGGCGCTGCGCGCGCTGCTCCTGGCTGCTGCCCGGGCGCAGCCGGTGAATCGCCAGGCCTTCGCTGTGTTTGACCCAGACCAGGTCTTCGCCCTGAAGATTGCGCCCCGGCTGCGATAAAAAGCGCCCGGCCGGCGTGGTGCGTTCTGCCGGCAGAATGCGCGACAGTTCGCGCGTGCCTATGCCGGGTACCGAGTGGTCGCCACTGGCCAGCCCCAGCAAGGCGGCCGACGCGCCGCGCAACTGGCCATCGGGACCAAACACAAACATCCTGGCGTCTTTTTTATCGACGATCACAAACGGCAGACCCTGGTGATCGGAAGCGGCCAGCACACGGCTGGCGGCATAACGCGCATCGGCCGAAGCGGCCGCACCGCCAAAGTCAGCCTCCGGGGATTCGCCGGTTTTTCCTGCTGCGGCCGCGCCCGGAAGCAGGCTGAACGCCAGGGTCAAAAGGGCAGGCAATAGCGCGTGGGTCAGGGTCATCCAGCTTCCCGGTGTGAGGGCAGGTCCACATCACTTCGGGGATGCCGAAGGACGTAGGACACATCCTACACATTGGCGGCTGGTCTTGGCAAGGCCCGGCCTCCGGGGCTGAGCCTAAACGCTATGTTTTTGATAGCTCACTGGGCTTAATGGCAAAGGGATAAACGGCAAATATTCTGCGCATCAGGGCTTTCACTGAGCGCGCAGATTTTGTAGGCGTTTTCCCACAGAAACGACTTCTCAGGAGGGCTGGGGCGCCGGAGTCAGGGGCCCAAAAACCGCCTGCAGCGGCCGTGTTTCAGGCAGGACGTAGACCACGCCCTGGCGCGCGCCCAGGGCCGGTTTGAGGACACTGTCGTAAAAATCCGCCGGCAAATTGATGCAGCCAAATGAAATGCGGTTGTCATCCGGCGTGGCAGAGGCCAGCCGTTCCAGGCGCCGCTCTTTCGGCTCCCTGGCACGCACCCGGTGCATGGACACGGCGGCGTTGTAATCCACCCAGACAATGTCTTCTCCGAAGGAATTGACACCGGGCATGGAGACAAAACGACCGGCCGGTGTGGTGCGCTCGTGCGGCAGGATGGCCGACATCTCGCGCTCGCCAATGCCAGCCACGGAATCGTCGCCCAGGGCAGAGCCCATCAGTGCGGGGCTTGCGCCCCCCAGTTTTCCGTCGGGCTGAAAGACAAACACCCTGACATGCTGTTTATCGACGATGACAAACGGCATGCCACGGTGATCGCGCTGGCCCATCACCCAGTCGGCCATCTGGCGCACTTCGGCAGACGCCTCTTGCGCCGCAAAATCCGCGACACGCGGCAACTGCTGCACTGCGCCCGGCCGGCTCGGTGTGGATATGACATGGCCCGGCAATGCGAGCGCCAGAATGGCGCAGCCCAGCCCCAGTCCTTTGAGGACGGCATCGAGCTGCAAGGCGATGGCGCCAGTCATGGCTGCGTGAACACTTCAGGGACTGTTTGACATGTCGATCGGCAGGCGCAGGAAAGCCCGTTGTGCAACGAAACTTCCCTGCGACCGGCCTTGTGCATCGCGCAGCTTAGTTGCGGTCAGCGCGTGGCTCTGGCATCACGGTGCCGCTTGGCGAAGCAACGCTGTTGTTGCTGTCCATCGTTGTACCGGTGGTGGTGCTGCCGGTTGTCGAGGGTTGGGCTTGCATCGTGGTGCCGGCAGCAGGATTAACGTCTGGTGCCTTCATCTCCGCAGCACCCTGGCGGTTCAGGTCGCCAGGTGCGCCGGGTGTGGTGCCCGATTGTGCATAGGCGAAACCAGCGCCGACAACCAATGCGGCGGCAGTGATGGCGGCGGTGAGGGATTGGTTAAATTTCATCTTGAACTCCTGATAAGCCCCATGACGGGACGGTGGGTTGATGGCCGACCGGCTGGCCGACTGAGTTCAATTTAGGAGGGCACCCGCGCGCTCCAGGTCGGTGGGTGGCGCACATGACTGTAGGACAGGTCTGGTGCAAAACACAGCTGCTTGCAGACGCTTACGTTCAACACATCCATGGTCTTTGCCGGCTGCGCGATCCGCCGGTTTTTGCCTACAGGCGGCATCCGCACCCAGCTACAAGGCCGTCGCGCGGCGCGGCAGACACTGCGTCTGTGCCAGCCGGGTTTCGCGCTACAACGACAGGTATCGGACTTCCGCCCCAGGGTGAAAGGTCTGAACATTGTCCAGCGGACCCGGCTGCATTTTTTTTGCAGCAATCAGACTGCCGTCTGCAGGGCCTGCAAATTCGCCATCGCCTGCCTGACTTCATTGCCGCCTTGCGCCGAGCCGTCGGCGGGCACGCTTTCACCTTCCCGGTCCACCACCTCGGACCAGCGTTCGGCCAGCGCCTCAGGCACCTGCTCACCCATACCCAGCCAGACGCCGCGTGTCAGTGTGATGTGCGCCGCCTCGAAGGTGCCGGCACCGGCGCACAGCACGGTGCGTGTCGGTGCATCCTGTGAGGCCAGCACCAGCATGGCGGGCACCACCGCAGCAGGCGAAAGCGCTTTGAGCACCTCCTCGGGCATCAGGCCTGCTGTCATGCGCGTGGCTGCGGTGGGCGCCAGGCAATTGACGCGAATGTCATGTTTGGCGCCTTCAATCGCCAGGGTCTGCATCAGGCCGACCAGCGCCATCTTGGCGGCGCTGTAATTGGACTGGCCGAAGTTGCCGTACAGCCCCGACGACGAGGTGGTCATGACAATACGCCCGTACTTCTGCGCCGTCATGATCTCCCATACCGCCTTGCTGCAATGCACGGCGCCCATCAGGTGCACATTCATCACGAGGGCGAAGTCGGCCAGGTCCATCTTGGCAAAACTCTTGTCGCGCAGTATGCCGGCGTTGTTGACCAGGATGTCCACCCGGCCCCAGCTATCCATGGCCTGACCGACCATGGCCTGCACTGCGGCAAAGTCGGTCACCGATGCGCCGTTGGCAATGGCCTCTCCACCCGCTTCAAGAATCTCGCTGACCACCGATTGCGCGGCACTGACCGAGCTGCCCGAACCGTCGCTGGCACCACCCAGGTCGTTGACCAGCACTTTGGCGCCGCGCCTGGCCAGCGCCAGCGCGTGTTCCCTGCCCAGTCCGCCACCTGCACCCGTCACGATCGCGACGCGTCCCTTGAAATCCATGCCCATGTGTCTGTCCTGTCCTGTTGGTGATGGGCGCTCTGCGCCCGCTCTGTTAGCCTTCCAATGCCACGCCGTACTGTAATCGAGCGTGAGCTGCTGCAAAAAGGACTGCATGGAACTGAACCACACCACCGTCACCACCCCGCCGCGTCCGGCCGCCACGGTGGTCCTGCTGCGCGATACGCCGGCCGGCCTGGAGGTGTTCCTGATGAAACGGCACGGCCTGTCGGACGTGCTGGGCGGCGCTTATGTGTTTCCGGGCGGCAAGGTTGATGCGGCAGACGCCGAACTCGACATGGCCACACATCTTGACCAACCCCTGCCGGTGCTACACGCCGGCCTGAACGAGACCGACATCGACGAACGCACAGCCGGCGCGGTCTATGTGGCGGCGCTGCGCGAAGCCTTTGAAGAGTCGGGCGTGTTGTTTGCGCAGGGCCAGCCCCTGCACGGCCTGGCCGACCGCGCGGCTGCGCTGCTGCGTGCGGGCCAGGGCTTTAATGCGGTGCTGATGCAGCTGGCGCTGCGCCTGCAGACTGCCAGTGTGCTGCCGTGGTCGCGCTGGATCACGCCGCTTGTGCCTTCGGTCAGCAGCAAACGTTTTGACACGCGCTTTTTTGTCGCCGCCGTGCCCGCCGGCCAGGTGGCCAGCCACGACAACTTTGAAACCACCGAAAGCATCTGGCTGCAACCGCGCGAGGCGCTGCGCCAGTACTGGGCCGGCGAGATCGAGCTGGCGCCGCCGCAAATCATGAGCCTGGCGCACCTGTCGCGTCACGCCGCAGTGGACAGCGTGCTTGCTGCGGCACGCGCGCGCCGGCCACCGGTGATCCAGCCCGAACCCTTTGAGCACGAGGGCCAGCGCGTGATCTGTTACCCCGGCGACAGCCGCCACTCAGTGCGTGAGCAGGCCTTGCCCGGCCCCACGCGGCTGAGCTACCGCAACAAGCGTTTCGAGCCCGACGCCGGTTTCGAGGCCTTGTTTCTCTGAGGCCTGGGCCAGCCACAGGGTGATCGCTGCCGGGTGGTTGACGGTTTTCAGCGTCTGGTAGGCCTGCTCGGCCTCGGGATAACGGCGGCGCAGGAAATTAAGCCATTGCTTGAGCCGTCCGGCGCGTGAGTGCGCATCCAGCCGGCTGCAGACCAGCTCCCAGAACTGGGCGATCAGCGGCAGCAAGTCGCTCCATGCCAGCAGCAGGCGTGCCGCGCCGCTGCGGATCGCCAGCGCCAGGCCCGGGTCCGCCACCGCACCGCGCCCCAGCATCAACATCTCGCAACCCGAGGCCTGGCGGCACAGGCGCGCATCTTCCACGGTCCAGATCTCGCCATTGGCCACCACCGGGATGGACACGGCAGCGCGTATGTCGGCAATCCGCTCCCAGTAGGCCGGCGGCCGGTAGGCCTGCGCCTTGGTGCGGGCGTGCACCACGAGTTCGTCGGCGCCACTGCCGGCAATGGCCTGGGCGCAGGCGATGGCCTTGCTGTCGTCGTTAAAGCCCAGACGCATCTTGGCCGACACCGGCAGATGCGCCGGCACGGCGCCGCGCACCGCCGCCACAATGGCGGCAATGGTCTCGGGCTGCTCCAGCAGCGCCGCACCGCCGCCATGGCGGTTCACCACCTTGGCCGGGCAACCGAAATTGAGGTCAATGCCGGCCGGCCCCAGCGCCGCCAGCCGGGCCGCGTTCTCAGCCAGGCACACCGGGTCCGAGCCCAGCAGCTGCGCACGCACTGGCACACCGGCCAGTGTCCGGCCACCGGTGTGCAGCTCGGGCACGATGCGCGTGAAGACACGTTCCGGCAGCAACTGGTCGGTGATGCGTATGAACTCTGAGACGCAGCGGTCAATGCCGCCGGCCCGCGTCAGGATGTCGCGCAGCACAAAGTCCAGAAGGCCCTCCATGGGCGCCAGCAAAATCGTCATGGGCCTATGCTACCGCAGCGCGCAAGCCCCCCGGGTACTCCTTAAAACAGGCTGCAACCCAATACGAGCAGGCGCAAGCAGCTTCTTTTTTGATAGCAAGCCCGAAGCAGCACGGCGTCAACCCAAAATCCGGGCGCTGGCAGGGCGGCCCGCCATCCGGCATGATGGCTGCACGCCACGAACCGGAGCTCCTCATGCACAGCCTGTTTTCCAGAATTCCTGCGTTGTTCGCGCTGGTGTTGCTGTTGTCGGCCTGGCCCGGCCAGGCCGCTGCCGCGCTGTCGGCTCTTGAAGAAAAAAATGTGCGTGCGGTGATTCAGGCCCAGCTCAGGGCTTTTGCGGCCGACAATGCGCGCGCGGCGTTTGCACTGGCCACGCCAGCCCTGCAAACACAGTTCGGCACGCCCGAGACCTTCATGGCCATGGTGCGCCGCTCTTACCCTGTGGTGTACGCGCCCGGTCATGTGGCGTTTCTCAAGCCCGAGGTCCAGCAGGGCGAGGTCATCCAGCGCGTACAGATGAGCGACCAGCAAGGCAAGGCCTGGCTGGCGGTGTACAGCCTGCAGCAGCAAAAGAGCAAGGACTGGCGCATCAGTGGCTGTGTGGTGGTCGAGAGCCGGGGGCATCTGGTTTAGGGCACGCACTCCTACAACGAACGCGGGCCGGTCTTACAGGCCGCCCTGCTGCAGCAGCTTAAATTGGCTGCTTCATTGAAGGAGACCCTATGGCCCGGCTCAACGCCCCTCGCCCC
Source organism: Kapaibacterium sp. (SeqCode) (assembly GCA_943370435.1). Taxonomy (GTDB): domain Bacteria; phylum Pseudomonadota; class Gammaproteobacteria; order Burkholderiales; family Burkholderiaceae_C; genus Polaromonas. The sequence goes on from CALRQX020000020.1 coordinate 49,434, forward strand.
GTCGGTAACAGCCCCGGCACCCGCCCCGACCCCGCGCAGCAGGAAAAGCCGTCCGCCCCCGTGCACAAGGGCTGGCCCTTTGCCAAGGGCTCGCAAAACAGGCTCGATGAAACCGCTGCGCCTTGGCCGCGTCCGGCCTCCAGGCCTGCACCGGCCCGGCCCGACGCCACGCCCAAATAAGGCGGCGCAGGCCGGAAGCGGTCAATACGTGCCGATGTAATCCTTCTTGCCGACTTCGACGCCATTGTGGCGCAGCACGGCATACGCGGTGCTGGTGTGGAAGAAGAAATGCGGCAAGCCGTAGTTCAGCAGGTAAGACTGGCCCGTGAAGATTTTTTCCTTGGGGGTGCCGGCCTGGGTCACAACCTGCCGCGTTTCGCTGCCCTCGAGCTGTGCGGCCGTGAGGCTGCCGATAAAAGCCAGGGTTTTGGCGATACGTGCCTGCAGGTCGGCAAAACTTTCTTCCTTGTCTTCAAAGGCGGGCACCTCCACCCCGGCCAGACGCGCCGATACCCCCTTGGCAAAATCACAGGCCACCTGCACCTGGCGCAGCAGCGCGAACATGTCGGGGTACAGCCTGGCCTGCAACAAGGCAAGGGGTTCAATTTTTTTCGCACTGGCGTGGGCTTCGGCCTTGGCCAGCACGGCACTGAGGCCGCCCAGCATCTGCTGGAACACGGGAATGCTGGCCTGGTACATCGAAAGCGTCATGGGAAAAGTGTCCTGTCGGTGAGATGAAAAAGAAAATACCCGCACAAGCGCTCAATCAGGGCTCTCTGGCAGCTTGAAGGGCTCGCGCGGGCCGTCCGGTTGACGGCACAAATCGATCATCGCGGCACACAGCGGATCGTCCGGGTACTCGCGCTGAATTTCAGTATAGCGGTGCAAGGCCGCGGCCAGATCGCCCTGGCTGAAAGCCTGGTAAGCATGCTGGGTCAGCGCGCACAGGCGGATCTGCGCCGGCGTGGCCTCCAGTTCAGGGTCGCCCCCGCGGATGCCGACCAGCTCATAAATTTCCATGTCGGAGCGCCGGCCCTTGACCTTGACCACGTTGATGGGCCGCAGCCACAACTGCTCCCCGGCCTCCTTGAACACCGTCTGGCTGATACACACCCGGGTGCCGAACTCCTTGTTCGCACCTTCCAGCCGCGACGCCAGATTCACGCCGTCACCCATCACGGTGTAACTCATGCGTTCGCTGGAGCCGATGTTGCCGACCAGCACCGAATCGCTGTGGATACCGATGCGCACATTGAGCGGCCGCAGGCCTTGCAGCGCCCATTGCTGGTTGAGTTTGCGCAGCGTGGCCTGCGCGCGCAGCGCCGCGACGCAGGCATGGAAGGCGTGGTTTTTCAGCATGGCCGGTGCGCCCCAGAAGGCCATCACGCCGTCGCCTATGAATTTGTCTATGGTGCCCTGCTCCTGATTGACCGCGCGTGTCACGGCCTCCAGGTAGGCCGAGACGCGGATCAGCAGCTCCTGCGCCGGGCTGGTCTCGGCCAGCGTCGAGAAGGACTCGATGTCGGAGAAGAAAATCGTCAGAAAGCGGCTGCTGCCGCCGAGCTCCAGGCGCTGGTTCGAGCTCAGCAGCTGCTGCACCAGACCACGCGGCACAAAAGCGGAAAACGCGTGAATGGTCGAGTCCAGCGTGTCCACCGCGCGTATCAGCGAGGCGATCTCCGGGATGCTGGAGCGGATGCGCCCGGAAGGGCTGGAGACAAAGTTCTGCACCTCCAGCACCTTGACCTCGAGTTGCTCCAGGGGCCGGGCAATCAGCTTGGACAGAAAGTAGATCAGCAGTATCTGCAGCAACACCGCCATGGCGCCAAACAGCAGCACCCTGCGGTTGTTCTCGGTCCACTTTCTCGAAAAGTCGGCCAGCGGCGCAATGATCATGACGCGCCAGGCCTTGCCGACGGTGGGTGGCAACTTTGCAAACATCGCCACATACTCCTGGCCGCTGTGTGCATCCACAAAGGTAAAACGCTCACTGCTGCGGTCGGGACGTGCTGCCACGGCCATCGCCGGCAGCTTGCTCGACAGGCGCGACAGGCTGTTTTGCAGCAGTTTGCCGTCCTCGCGGCGTATCGCCTGCGCCGCATCGGGGTGGGCAATGATGCGATCGTCGTCGTCCACAATCAGGCTCAGCGAGTTCTGGCTGACCGGATGGGTCGCGAGAAATTTCGACAGGCTGTCCAGCGTGATGTCGGCCGCCACCACGCCGGCGAGTTTGCCATTGGCAAAAAACGGCATGGCAATGGTGATGCCGGGCAGGCCTGTGGTTGCAAAAATATAGGGGTCCGACACCGACAGCCGCCGCCCGCCCGCCACCGCATCCTTGAACCAGGGACGTACCCGCGGGTCGTAAGCCGCCGCCGCTTCGGACTTGCCCAGCGCCTGCCCCTGCGCATCCACAAACAGATAACGGTCCTGCGGCAGCCCGCCGGCCTTGCGATCCAGCCAGCGGGTCGCCAGCCTGGTGCCGGTTGGCGGCGCGCGGTCCTGGATGCGCCCGCCTGCCGGCACCACCAGGCTCATGCGGAAAGAGCCTTCCTCAAACGCCACATACACGCTGCTGATGTTGCTGCTGTGCGCCAGCATCTCGGTCATGTAGGCGGCAGAACGTTCCTGGCGGAAAAAATCGGGCTCGGCCTCGCCCAGGCTGGCCGCCACCTTGACCAGCGACTTGATCGGGTCCAGCAGTTCGGTGGAACTCGTGACGGTCTCGAAACGCGCCTTTTCGATCAGCTGGTGCGCGGTGTCGCGCGCAATGCTGTGGTTGGTGGCGTAGTTGACCCAGACGGTGGCGACAAACAGCGGCAGCGACAGCAGCAAAAACAGCAGCACGATGCTGGGCCGCAGACGCAGCGCAAATCTGAAAGGCGTTGTCATGGCAGACTCTCCTGGCGCGCGGGCTCGCGTGTGGTTGCTGTTGTTATGCAAGCGGGGCGGCCCCACCCGGTGTGCCAGCACACCCGGCCGATTATGGCCAATCTGGCGGCAGGAACCAGGCGGGCCTCAAACCGGTTTGACGATGACCCTGGCCAGCAGGGCCAGGCAAGTGAACTTGAGCAGGCTGGCCAGCGCGAGCGGCAGCAGCGGCAATCCGCCCCAGGCGCTGTCGGCAGTGGCAAAGAGGTTCAGGCTCATCGGGTCTCCTCTGCCCAGCAGGTCACTCAGCCGGTTCTCCAGCAGATCAGCGCCCACCAGACCCAGCATCAGCCAGGGCGTTTGCCGGGCCAGCCCGCCGAAAGGTTTGCCCGCCGTGATCGCCGCGGGGGCTGCGCGGCGCGAACCCCAGGCCACAAGCCAGGCCAGCAGCAAGCCGTAGGCCGCGCAAAAAGCCCAGTCCCAGGCCAGCGCCAGCCTGAGCTTGTCTGCGCTGCAGCTGATTCCCAGCGGGCTCAGAAAGGGTGCCAGCAACTGGGCCAGCACCAGCGAGAAAGTGCCATCGCCGCGGTTGCACGCAGTGTGGGCATGAAGCGCTGCCTGCCAGCCCAAAGCTGCCGCCCCCAGACCCAACACCCAGCCGAGCCGGAACATGCCGGGTGCGGTCCGGCGCATGGAAAGCGCCGGCACAGCAGCGTCCATCGGCAGGGCCGAAACATCGAGCGGCTCGCCAGCCAGACGTGGTCGCGGACCAAGACCGGTCCAGGCCCAGAACGGCACCGGCACGGTCTGGTCATGGATGGGCTGAAGCGGATTGACCGGCAACGCGGCGCCCGGTGTGAAACGCAAGCCGCAGCCGGCCGCCTCGGCCAGCATCCACGCCAGCGTGATATTGGACAGGCCGTCTTCTGCGTAGGAGCCGCCCACGTCGCTGTGGTTGCCACGGAACCAGCGCTCGTCGAAAGAGCGGTGCCGGCGCTCCTGGTCGTCAAAGCCGGGCGCGGTGTAATTGCGCGGCGCATATTTATGCCGGGTTTCATGCAGGGCCAGCGCATGCCGGACATGCACAAACCGTTTTTCGGCAATGGTCGGGGGGTTGGAAATTTTCAGGCCCTTGCCCCACAGGTCCAGGCCGACACTCTCGACCGTGTCCCAGACACCGACAAAATGGATCAGCGGTCTGCGCCCCAGCGAAAAATGCGTCGCCACATCGAGCGCAAACTCCTCGCGCCCGCGTCCGGCCCGGTTCGCCGCATCCCTGGGCGAAAAATAACTGCGCACCATGGCGGGCAATATCGCCAGGCCGGCCGGATGCACCAGCCCGTACATATTGACCATGCCGCCGACGGCACGCGCGCTGAAGGCGCCGCGGGAAAAACCAAAAATGCAGATGCGGTCACCGTCGCTGTAGTTCTCCACCAGAAAACGGTAAGCCTCGGCAATGTTGTCAAAAACACCCCGGCCCAGGGCCAGGCTCAGCAGCTGCGCAGCGCGGCGCAGGCGCCGCTCCAGCGGCCCGACCGCCGGAAACTCATTGGCCGAACCGACGCCGGGGTCGTAATAGGCAAGCTGGCGTGCTGCGGGAGATTTGTCCACCGCGCGGAACAGCTTGACCACATTGCTGTCTTCCTGGGCACCGAGCATGTTGCCGGTGCCGTCGAGAAACAGCAGCAGCGTGCGGCCCGGCTGTTGCCGCCAGGCCTCTTCGGCTGCGCGGCACTGCGCCAGCACCGCGCGCCTGCTTGCCGCGATCCTGGCCGCCTCCCGGGCACGGGGGTCTGCGTATGGGGTCTGCATGGCGGGCTCCTGCTGCTTTCCTGCAAAGCAGTCTAGCCAGCACGCCGGCAAAAGGCCTCCCCTGTTTGGAGGAGATTCAGGCCGGTTTGCGCTGCCTGATTTTTTGCACCAGCGTGACCGCCGCCAGTACCAGCGCACCGGCCACCATGCCCACCAGGGCGTCGGCCAGCAGCGGCGTGACAGCACCCAGCACAGTGCCGGCGCGCGCCGCCAGTGCCTCAATGGCGTGGTGCAACGCAGGCACGCCGTGGGTCAGGATGCCGCCACCGACCAGAAACATCGCTGCGGTACCGGCCACCGACAGGCCCTTCATGAGCCAGGGCGCCGCCAGCACAATGCCGCGTCCGATACGCCGCTGCAGCCGCGCCGCAACACCTTCGCCGGCCTGCCGGCTCAGATGCAGTCCGGCGTCGTCGAGCTTCACAATGCCGGCCACCAGGCCGTAGACACCGACGGTCATGACCAGCGCAATCCCGCTGAGGACCAGCACCTGTGTGATGAAGGGGCTGTCCTGCACGGTGCCCAGCGTGATCGCAATGATTTCTGCCGACAGGATGAAGTCGGTGCGCACCGCACCCTTGATCTTGTCTTTTTCCAGCTTCAGCAAATCGACCGAAGGGTCGGCCAGCGCCTGGATCAGTTCCTCATGGTGCGCCTCGTCCTGGGCGCGGCTGTGCAGGAATTTGTGCGCGAGTTTTTCAAAACCTTCGTAACACAGGAAAGCGCCACCGACCATCAGCAGCGGCGTGACGGCCCAGGGCGCAAACGCGCTGATGGCCAGCGCCACCGGCACCAGGATGGCCTTGTTCAGCATGGAGCCTTTGGCCACCGCCCAGACCACAGGCAACTCGCGGTCCACCTTGACACCCGAGACCTGCTGGGCGTTCAGCGCCAGGTCATCACCGAGCACACCGGCGGTTTTTTTGGCCGCCACCTTGGTCAGCAGGGCCACATCGTCGAGCACGGTGGCGATGTCATCAATCAGCGCAAACAGACTACTGGCCATGGGATTTCCTGCAAAAAAAGGGAGCGCACACCAATCGCTGCATTGTCACCCGGCTCGCAAGGTCCTGGCGTGAAACACAGGCAAACCAGCAGACAATGCCAGCATGAAAAACACCCTGATCGCCTACGCCGGCGCGCTGGCGCTTCTGATCGTCGCTGACGGCCTGTGGCTGGGGCTGCTGATGCCGCAGCATTACCAGGCCTGGATAGGTCCGCTGATGCGCGCGCAGCCCCTGCTGCTGCCGGCAGCGGCGTTTTACCTGCTGTACCCGGTCGGGGTGGTGGTGTTTGCCGTGTTGCCCGCGCTGGCGCTGCAAAGCTGGCAGCGCAGCGCGGCGCTGGGCGCGCTGCTGGGCCTGATCGCCTACGGCACCTATGACCTGAGCAACCTGGCCACACTCCAGGGCTGGCCCTGGCAGCTGACGCTGGTGGACATGGCCTGGGGCGCGGTCCTGACGGCGGCAGCGGCCAGTGCGGGCTTTTTCGCAACGCGCGCCTGGGGCCGCCGCAAGGTGTAAACCACCGCGCAGCGTCAGCAGGCCTTGCAATCGGGCGCGGCGCAGCCACCTGTGCGGGTCCGGCCCCTGCGCCCACTGAACTGACCCCCGACCATGCCCCTGCTGCTGTTTTCCCTGCTTTTGCACACTTACGTGGGGGTACGCCTGCTGCCCGGCCTGGGCGCCTGGCCGCTGGCGCAAGGGCTGCTGGGCCTGTTGCTGCTGGCGTCTGCGCTGCTGATGCCACTGGGGCTGGCGGCGCGGCGCCTGAAGTCCCGCGCCCTCGCGGATCGCCTGGCCTGGACCGGCATGGTGTTCATGGGTTTGTTTTCTTCGCTGTTTGTGCTGACCCTGCTGCGCGACGCCGTTTTGCTGACCGCCTGGCTGCTGCTGGCTGCGGCCCCAGGCGTCTTCAGCAGCGAAACCCTGACAAGCGGCACAGCGCTGGCGGTTGCGCTGGCAGCCCTGTTCATGAGCGGCGTGGGCTTTTTGAATGCCAGGCGCAGCGCCTCGGTGCTGCGGGTGGACGTGCCCATCAGCGGCTTGCCGGCCGGCCTGCACGGCTTTGCGATTGCTCAGATCAGCGACATCCATGTCGGCCCGACCATCAAACACGGCTACCTGCAGGCGATTGTGCGCACCGTCAACAGCCTGCAGGTGGACATGGTGGCCGTGACCGGCGACCTGGTCGATGGCACGGTGGCGGAGCTGGCCCCGCATGTGGCGCCGCTGGCGACTTTGTCGTCCACCCACGGCACCTATTTTGTCACCGGCAACCATGAATACTATTCCGGCGCCCACGCCTGGATCAGGGAGCTGGAGCGCCTGGGGATACGGGTGCTGATGAATGAACATGTGTTGTTGCAGCATGGCGATGTTCATGCGCACGAGGCGGTGCTGCTGGCCGGGGTGACGGACTACAGTGCCGCACACTTTGATGCCAGTCATCGCAGCGACCCGCATGCGGCCATGGCCGGCGCACCGGCGCTGGTGGGCGTCAGGCTGCTGCTGGCGCACCAGCCGCGCAGCGCGGCCGAGGCCGCGCGCGCCGGCTTTCACCTGCAACTGTCGGGGCACACCCATGGCGGGCAGTTCTGGCCGTGGAATTTGTTTGTGCGCTTCCAGCAGCCCTTCACCGCCGGCCTGCACCGGCTGGAGGACCTGTGGATTTACACCAGCCGGGGCACGGGTTACTGGGGGCCGCCCAAACGTTTTGGCGCGCCCTCGGAGATCACCCACCTGCGGCTGATGCCGGCCTGAGCCGGCGCCCGGGTCAGTAGCGGCTGGCGCTCAGGCGGCCAAAGATATAACCGAGCAGCAGCGCACCACCGACGGCCTGCAGCGGATGGTCCTTGATGTAGGCCTTGGAGTAATCCACCGCCTGCAGCGGCACATCGGTCAGCAGATGGGCATGTTCGCTGACCTTGCCGGCCACGGTATTGGCGCCGCTGGCGAGTTTGTCCACCGTGCTGTGGGCCACGCTGGCCGCGCGATCGACCGTGCTGTGCGCCGGCTGGGTGACTTTGTCAATGCTGTCGTGCAGGCTGCTGCCGGCCTGGCTGACGCTGCGCAGCACGGCGTTTTCAGCCGAGGTGATGGCGCCAGGGGCGGAAGAAGCGGCGCTGCCGGTGTAAGGGCTGGTGGTGGTTTTTTCCATGATGGAGTCCTTCAAAAAAAAGCGGTGAAAGTGAGGGCATGCGCTGGGGCCAACACCACGGCTGACCATGGCTTGAACGCATGGTCTACTTTCCCGCAGGCAGCTTGCAGGGACTGTGCGCGGCGGGATGAGCCGCCTGTAGGACAAGGGAGCCAGTGCGCAGAGCGCGTTGAAGCGTCAGTCGAAAAGCCCGGGCGTGCCACGCATCGCACCTTCGATGATCAGCAGGCGCAGCTTGGTGCGGATGCCGCCGGCCGCCGAAAAACCGCCGGGCTTGTCACCGGCCGCGAGCACGCGGTGGCACGGGACCACGGGCGCAAACGGGTTGCGGCCCAGTGCCTGCCCGACCGCGCGTGCAGCGCCGGGCTCGCCCAGACGCGCGGCCAGCTCGCCATAGGTCAGGGTCTGGCCGGGCGCAATCTGCAACGCCAGCGCATACACCCGCTGGTGGAATTCCGGCACACCGCGCAGGTCCAGCACCTGGGCGCTGAAGTCATGCGGCTGGCCGCTGAGCATGGCCCGCACCCCGTCGATCACGGCCTGAACGGACGCGGCCGGCAGCGTCTGTTGCGCCGCAGGAAAGCGCTGGCGCATGCGCTGCAGGGTTTGCTCTGCGCTGGCCTCTGGCAACTGCAGGCCACGGATACCGGCATCCCCCCAGGCGATGCCGCAAGGCCCGATGGCGGTGTCAAACAGCGCGAAGGAAGGGACGTCTGTGGCGGCGTTCATGCGAGCGCCCCGCCCACCAAAACGCTATTGAATCGATAGCTGCCTGCGCATACCAGGCAAGGGCCATATGCCAAAAACATGCTCAGGTTTCAGGCCGATCGGCCCGGCAGTACTGTCGGCCTGCGCTGACAGCCGAACACCCGGTTTTCCCGTTCCGCTGCAGCCAGAGCGGGCGCAGCATCAAGCCCTGATCACCCGCCCACTGGAGTTTTGCCATGACACGTTTTTCTGCCAACAACGCGGGCCGCCGCGGCCTGGACAGCACCGAAGAGCCCATCGCCCTGGAAGACACCGAAGACCTGCCGCTGTCTCCGGAAGAGGACAGCCCGGTGATTCCCGATGAGGAACGCGTCTTCGACATGCCATCCTGAGAGGCCGTAAATCTTTCTGCTGCGCGGCCCGATCTGGCACCTGCGGTGCTCACCGTACGCTGGTACGGCTCCGCTCCTCGAACCCACCTCGGCCCGCTCGCTGCGAAATCTTCACAGCCTCTGAGCCGGGCCGGCAGATCCATGTCAGCCGACCTCGCGCTTGAGGCGGATTTCCTCCAGCCTGACCGAGCCGACCGTCACGGTTTTGAGTGAGGTCATCTCGCGCTTGAACCCGGCCGCACGTTCATAAAAGCCCAGGGCCTGCTCGTTGCCCAGCAGCACCCACAAGGTCACCTGCGTGCAGCCTTCTTCCTTCAGGCCTTCCCGGGCCCCGTCCCACAAGGCGAGACCGGCACCCTGGCGCCAATGGGCAGGAGCGACGTAAAGGGCCCAGATTTCCCCCGTGGTGGATTTCGTGCCCTTGTCGCGTGAACGGTCAAACCCGACAAATCCCACCGGCTCATCGGCTTGCGTGGCGACCAGCAGTTGCGGTTCGCTGTATTCGATGGCTTCGCGCCAGAACGCCTGGCGTTTTTCCACCGAAAGTTTTTTCAGGTCCTCCTCGGGCATGAGATCCCTGTACGCGCTTTGCCATGCGGCCACATGGATTTCGGCAATGGCTTTGGCGTCACGCAAGGTGGCGGGTCGGACTTTGTAACTGGACATGAAGGGCGCTCGAAGGAGCTGAAAATCGGAGGACTGGCATTGTCGCAGCAAATTCGCGCGCCCCCGGACAAGCTAAACCGACGTCAGGCCGCCGTCCACCGTGTGTGCATGCCCGGTGACAAAAGAGGCGGCGTCCGAACTGAGCCAGAGCACCACGGCCGCCACCTCCTCAACCTCGCCCAGGCGCCCGACCGGGTGCATTTGCGCGGCAGCGATGCCGATCTTCGCATCGGCGGCAAGCGCACGATGGTACATGGCGGTGCGGATCACGCCCGGACAGACCGCGTTGACGCGAATGCCTTTGCGCGCATATTCAATCGCTGCCGACTTGGTCAGGCCCAGCACCGCGTGTTTGCTGGCGCTGTAGGCTGCCATCTTGGGCGCGCCGACCAGTCCGGCCACCGAAGCGGTATTGACAATGGCCCCGCCGCCCTGCTGAAGCATCTGCGCGAGCTGGTACTTCATGCACAGCCATACCCCCTTGACGTTGATGCCCATGATGCGGTCGAAGGTGTCCTCGCCACAGTCGGCCAGACGCAGGTGCTCCTCTTCAATGCCTGCGTTGTTGAAAGCGCAGTCAAGCCGGCCGTACGCTGCCACGGTGCGCTCCACCATTGCCTGCACCTGGTCGGCCTGCGTCACGTCAGTGCGGATATACAGCGCCTCACCACCGGCAGCCTGTACCAGCGCCACTGTCTCCTGCCCGGCGTCCTGCGCAATATCCGCCACGGCCACGCGGGCCCCGGCCCGCGCAAACGCCAGCGCGGTGGCCCGCCCGATACCGCCGCCACCGCCCGTGACCAGCACGGCTTTGCCTTCAAATTGTTTTTGCACTGGGGTGTCCCGTGGGTAAAAGGGAAAAATCATACGGGCAGCCTTGCCAGCGCCTGTCCCGCCTGGGACCGGCAGTCGCCGAGGCGGCCTAAACTCCGGCGCATGCCCGCAGCGACTACAGAATCCGTTTTTCAGGCCCGCACAGCGCCTGATGGCCTGCCCTTTGACGCGCCCGCCTCGCAGCCGCTGCTGCAGTCGGCACTGAAAGCCGGTATCCCCCTTGCCAGTTCCTGCCGCAACGGCACCTGCCGCACCTGCCTGTGCAGGCTGGCCAGCGGGCGGGTGGTCTATCGCATCGAATGGCCGGGTCTGAGCGCTGAAGAAAAGGCCGAGGGTTATATCCTGCCCTGCGTGGCCTACCCGGCGACTGACCTGGTCATCCAGGCGACCATCGAAGCCTCATGATGAAAACAGGCTGCAGCCCTTCAGGGATGTGCGCAACTAGCTACTTTTTTTGTAGCACTTTTGACTTCCGCAGCGGCGCCTGACGGGCTGTCACACAAGTCTGCAACCATAGCCAAATGGATGCCATGCCCCCCGCTGCCGACGCCTGGCGTTTCGCCCCGACCCAGGACGCCAGCGCGACCTTTGCCGAGCTGGAGGATTTCAAGGCCATCCTGCTGGCCGGCGGCGCGCATTTTGAGGTGCAGACCGTGGGCGAGGTGCAGACCACCGGCCCTTGCTTTCCGCTCTACACCGCCAGCCTGGGCGCCACCGACCCGCAGGCGCCGGTGATCGGTTTTTTTGGCGGCATTCACGGGCTGGAGCGTATCGGCACGCAGCTGATCCTGGCCTGGATGCGGGCACTGCTGTTTCGCCTGAACTGGGACGAGCTGCTGCACCGGCAACTGCAGCAGGTGCGGCTGGTCTTCATGCCCATCGTCAACCCCGGCGGCATGTGGGCGCACAAACGCGCCAACCCCCAGGGGGTCGATCTGATGCGCAATGCGCCGCAACGCGCCGAAAGCCCAGTGCCCTTTCTGGCGGGCGGGCAAACCTTCGGTCCGCTGCTGCCCTGGTACTGCGGCCGGCCCGGCGCGCCCATGGAAACCGAAAGCGCGGCCCTGCTGCAGGTGGTGCGCGAGCAGCTTGCCAGCCACCCCTTCAGCCTGGCGCTGGACTGCCACTCGGGCTACGGCTTTGCCGACAGCATCTGGTTTCCGTATGCCAAAACCAGGCGCCTGATGGCACACCTGCCGGAGATGTTTGCGCTCAAAACCATGCTGGAGCAGTCGCACCCGCACCACGACTACAGTTTTGAGCCGCAAAGCAACCAGTACCTGTTACACGGCGACCTCTGGGACCACGCCTACGAGCAGACCCCGGCCGGCCATGTGTTTCTGCCGATGACGCTGGAGCTCGGCTCCTGGCTCTGGATACGCAAGAACCCGCGGCAGATTTTTTCGCGTCATGGCATCTTCAATCCGATCAAGGCGCACCGCATCAAACGCGTGTTGCGCCGCCATGCCGACCTGCTGGATTTTCTGACCCGCGCCGCTTATGCCGCGCCGGGCTGGCTGCCGGTCGGCGAGCAGCGCAACCAGCTCTTGAGGCTGGCCATCGCCCACTGGCGGCCCAGGCGCGCGCCATGAGCTGGGTGCTGCTGCGCGGACTGACGCGAGAGGCGCGGCATTGGGGTGTATTTCCGGAGCAGCTGTCTGCTGCGCTGGGCAGCGGCCCCGCCGTGCTGCTGGACCTGCCGGGCAATGGCCAGTTCCACCGCCAGCCGTCGGCACCCTCGGTGCCCGCCATGGTGGAGTTCGCGCGCGGCCAGTTGCGCGCCCGGGGCCTGCAGCCACCGTGGAAGCTGTGCGCCATGTCGCTGGGCGGCATGGTGGCCACCGACTGGGCACAGCGGTATCCGCAGGAGCTGACGCGGCTGGTGCTGATCAACACCAGCCTGCGGCCTTTCAGCAGGGCCACCGAGCGGCTGCGCCCCGGACCCCGGCTGCAGACCTGGCGCAGCGTGGCGCTGCTGGCCTGGCGCTGGGGCGAGCCCGACCAGGCAGAGCGGCTGATTCACCAGCTCACCTGCAACAACACCGGTCAGCGCGAAGATGAGGTGGCGGCATGGCGCCAGATCCGCGAGAGCGCGCCAGTGCGCGCCGCCAGCGCCTGGCGCCAGCTCTGGGCAGCCGCGCGATTTTCTGCCGCAGCTTCAGCACCAGCCTGCCCGACCCTGCTGCTGTCGGCCAGCGGCGACCGCCTGGTGCACCCACGCTGCTCGCAAACCGTGGCCAGCGCCTGGCAGGCAGGCCATCAGATTCACCCCTGGGCCGGCCACGACCTGCCGCATGACGACCCCGACTGGGTCTGCCAGCAGATCGCCAACTGGCTGGGCTCACGCTGAAATACTCCCTTTTTGATAGCTGCTTGCGTAGATGGAGTAAGGGCTGCTGGCCGATTTCCTTCCTCAACATTGGACCGGCAAGCAGCGGGGTCTTGCGGCCCAGCCCGGGCGCGTCGCGGCGCCGTCAGGGAGAATTCAGTTTCTTCCGCCAAGATCGCCTGACTACCGCACCATGACCCCGCCACCCTCCCTGGATTTTGAGACCCCCGCCGACCAGACACGCCGCAAGCGCGCCTGGGCGCTGGCGCTCGGCACAGCGGCGGTCTGGTACCTGGACCCGGCCCTGGCTGAAATGGCTGAACTGGTGGGCGGCGTGGCCTGCTCGGCCAACAAATCCGTCGCCAGGGACGCGATTGCCGACATGCGCCTCAAAGCTGCCGAATTGCGCGGACAGATCGGCCCGCTGTCCGCCAGCGCCCTGGCCAAGGTGGTGCGGCGCACCGAAGCAGCCGGTGGTGCCGTGCTGGACAAAGGCGCCAGAATTCAGGAAGTGCAGACCAGCTGGGACCACTTTCTGGCCTGCCTGCGCTCCAGCCCCAGGTGAGCGCCTGTCTGCGCTTGCTGCTGCTGGCGCTGGCGCTGGCAGGCAGCGCCGCACATGCCGCCGCTTTTGAAAACACCATCGCCCAGCGCACCATGGCCTGCACCGCCTGCCACGGCGCCCAGGGTCGCGCCGGGCCGGATGGTTACTACCCGCGCCTGGCTGGCAAACCGGCTGGCTACCTCTACAACCAGTTGCTGAACTTCCGCGATGGCAGGCGCCACTATGCGCTGATGACCCAGCTGGTCGATCCACTGAGCGATGCCTACCTGATGGAGATCGCCACTTATTTCTCGGCGCTGGACCTGCCCTATCCAGCGCCAGCCCCGGCAGCGGCTGCAGCCGACGTGTTGCAGCGCGGCCAGACCCTGGTGCAGCGGGGCGACACGGCGCGCCGCCTGCCGGCTTGCGTGGCCTGCCACGGCGCGGCCCTGACCGGCGTCGCGCCCCACATCCCCGGCCTGCTGGGCCTGCCGCGCGATTACCTCAACGCCCAGCTTGGCGCCTGGCGCACCGGCCAGCGGCGCGCCCATGCGCCCGACTGCATGGCACATGTCGTGGCACAGATGCGCACAGAGGACATCCACGCCGTGACCAGCTGGCTGGCGGCCCAGCCGCTGCCCGGCGGCGCAGCCGGCCACAAACCGGCTGCGGGCTTGCCCGCCGGACCGGCCGACAGGCCGGCCTGCGGCAGCGCGCCAGCCCTCCGGGCCGGCCCGCCATGAGGCGTGCTGTGCGCTGGGCGTTGGCCGGCGCGGCCGCGCTGCTGCTGGCCGCCGTGGCCACTGTGGCCTGGCAACTCAAGGCGCCGGGCGACGATGGCGCGGCCGATCGGGCCGGCGCTGCGCCGGACCACAAGCCGGCGCTGGCAGAACGCGGCGCCTACCTGGCGCGGGCCGGCAACTGCATGGCCTGCCACACCGCGCGCGGCGGGCAGCCCTATGCCGGCGGGCGCGCCATCCATACGCCGTTTGGTGCGGTGTTTTCCAGCAACCTCACGCCCGACCCGCAGACCGGCATAGGCCGCTGGTCGGCCAGTGATTTCTGGGGCGCCCTGCACCACGGTCAGTCCAGGGACGGCCGCCTGTTGTACCCGGCGTTTCCGTACACCAGTTACACCGAAGTCACGCGGGCAGACTCGGATGCGATACACGCCTTCCTGACGCAATTGCCGCCTGTGCTGCAGCCCGCCACAGCGCACACGCTGCGCTGGCCCTTCAACACACAGGCTGCGCTGGCGCTCTGGCGCACCTTGTACTTCAGCCCGGCGAGTTACCAGCCGGACACGCAGCAAAGCGCCGAATGGAACCGCGGCGCCTACCTGGTACGCGGCCTGGGCCACTGCAGCGCCTGCCACAGTGCGCGCAACGCACTGGGCGCCAGCAGCACACCGCTGGACCTGGCCGGCGGCCTGATTCCGATGCAGAACTGGTATGCGCCTTCCCTGACATCGGCGCTGGAAGCCGGTGTCGCCGACTGGAGCCAGGCAGATATCGTGGCCCTGCTCAAAACCGGCGTCTCGGCGCGCGGTTCGGCCACCGGACCGATGGCCGAGGTGGTGCTGCACAGCACCCAGCACCTGGACGCTGCCGACCTGGGTGCGATGGCGGTTTTTCTGAAGGCCCTGCCGCCCACAGCAGCGGTGCCCACCGCAGACGCCGCCAGCGGGCCATCGACCGCCCGTGCAGCCGGCGCCAAACTGTATGAGAAACATTGCGCCCAGTGCCACGGCGAGCAGGGCCAGGGCGTGCCAGGCGCCTACCCGCCGCTGGCCGGGAACCGCGCAGTCACGATGCCGCAAACCGTCAACCTGGTGCAGATCGTGCTGAGCGGCGGCTATGCTCCGGCCACCGCAGGCAATCCGCGGCCTTTCGGCATGCCGCCCTTTGTGCTCGAACTCGGTGACAGCGACATCGCGGAGGTGCTGACCCACATCCGCCAGTCCTGGGGCAACCAGGCCAGCGCCGTGACGACGCTGGAGGTGAACAGGATGCGGGCCTTGGGCACGCGTTAAGTCTTCGCGCGCCGGGTCTGGGGCATTTCGCGGCATCACGCTTCGCCTCGGGTTCGTCAAGGGCGGTAGGGTCTAACTCCCCACTCCCACCCCTAACCCCTCCCTCGCCCCGCTGGGCGATGGAGGGCGACTTCATTTGGCCGCGTGTGCTGCGCCCGCGTGCAAACATGACCGCCGCCTAGTCCGACGATGACGCGCTCTGCGCGTCATCGTCTCCCCGCATCCGAACCCGCATTTGTTTCCACCACCCGTCGGGCTGGGCCGAGGAGCGCAGGTCAAAGCGGATCAGGGCTTGCGATTGTCTGAGCCGAAGGCGAGTTCGAGCGAGACCCCGCTTTTACCGAGCACCGCAGGTTGCCCGCAGCGAAGCGAAGGGTCCCAGACCATCGGGTCGCCTTTCTTTTGGGTACTTTTCTTTGGCGACGCAAAGAAAAGTGCCTCGCCCGCCGGGGCGAGACCCGGCTTGCAGGCACACCACCGCACTCGCCCCAAGCCGCAACCGCCGCAAAGCCCCCACCCTGCCAGTTACCATATCGCCAAAACAACACCACCGGCACCCCGAGGCCGCGGAGGAAAAATTACATGCAGAAAATTGTCATCGTCGGAGGGGGCGCAGGCGGCCTGGCGCTGGCCACCCAGCTCGGCAAACATCTGGGCAAAAAGAAGCTGGCCGAGATCACGCTGGTGGATGCGGCCCGTACCCACGTCTGGAAGCCGCTGCTGCACCAGCTCGCGGCCGGCAGTTTTGACACCCATGCGGAAGAAATCGAATACCTGGCACAGGCGCGCTGGAACCACTTCAAGTTCCGCCTGGGCCGGCTCGAAGGCCTGGACCGCAACAGCAAAACCCTGCAACTGGCGGCCAGCCATGACGACGCCGGGCGCGAGATCACGCCGCCCCAGCAACTGGCTTACGACACGCTGGTGATCGCGGTCGGCAGCCAGACCAACGACTTTGGCACGCCGGGCGCGGCCGAACACACCATCAAGCTCGACAGCCCGCAGGCGGCCAAACGTTTTAACGACCGTCTTATCAATGCCTGCATACGTGCCCAGACCGTGCCGCGCAGCGCCGGCAGCGGCCGGCTGACCGTCGCCATTGTGGGCGGCGGCGCCACCGGGGTGGAGCTGGCCGCCGAGTTGCACGCGGCGGCCAAGGTGCTGGCGAATTTCGGTTTTGACCACATCCACCCGGAAAAAGACCTGCAGATTGTGCTGGTGGAGGCGGCGCCGCGCCTGCTGGCGCAATTGCCCGAGCGCCTCAGTGAGTCGGCGCTGCGCGAGCTGCGCAAGCTGGCGATCGAGGTGCACACCAACGAAAAAGTGGTCGAAGTCACCGAGGGCAGCCTGAAGATGGCCAGCGGCAAGGTGATTTCATCAAGCCTGTCGGTCTGGGCCGCCGGCGTCAAGGCCGCGGATTTCCTGAAAACGCTGGGTGGCAACACACCCCTGGAAACCAACCGGCTGAACCAGCTGGTGGTCAATGGTAATTTGCAGACCACGGACGCCGGCATTTACGCTTTTGGCGACTGCGCCGCCTGCCAGCAGCCCGACGGCACCTGGGTACCGCCGCGCGCACAGGCCGCCTACCAGCAGGCCATGTACCTGGTCAGGGCGCTGCCGCGATTGCAGCGCGGCGAGCCGGTGCCGCCGTTTGTGTTCAGGGACCAGGGCTCGCTGGTGTCACTGTCGGAGTATTCCTCGGTCGGCAGCCTGATGGGCAGCCTGACCAAAGGCAGCTTCTTCATCGAGGGGCAGCTGGCCAAGATCATGTACTGGGCATTACACAAGCAGCACCAGCTGGCGCTCGGCGGCTGGAAAAAAACCGCCCTGATCACCCTGTCGGAAATGATTGACCGCACCTACCGCCCGCGCATCAAGTTGCACTGATAATCAGCGCATCTTTCTTATCAACCCAACGGAGAAAACCATGGCAAAAGGACAGCAAAACAAGGACAAGATGGTCAAGAAGCCGAAGAAAGACACCGCACCGCCAAAAGCCGTGTCGCCCGATGCGGTGCGCCCGACCATCGTCACGCAGGTGCCCCTGCGCGGCAAGCTCAAAAACAAATAAACAGGCCCCCACGCTTGTCACTTCGTGTACTGCGCTGCCCCCCGAGGGGGCTGCATGCCGCGGCTCCGAGCCTGCCAATGCAGGCTTGGACGGCAGGCAGAGGGGCTGCGACTTGCAGCCCGGCGGCCTGCAAGGCCTGCGCCTGCGGGCCGGCAGAGCTGGACCCGCGGCCCCGGCTGGCAAAGACAAGAGCCCTGCAATCGTGATGAACGAGCAGCCCGAAAATCCTCTGCATGGCGTCACGCTGGAGGCCATGGTCACCGCCCTGTCCGGCCACTACGGCTGGGAGGGTCTGGGGCAGCGCATCAACATCCGCTGCTTCACCAGCGAGCCCAGCGTCGCCTCCAGCCTGAAGTTTTTGCGCAAGACACCGTGGGCGCGCGAGAAGGTGGAAAGCCTGTACCTCTTCATGCTGCGTGAGCTCAGGCGCAGCAGCCCGCCGGTGCACAATTTCCCGCCGCCCAAAGCCTAGAGCCTGCGGGCCTTTTTTTCAGGCGAAGGGGTTGGCAAACAACATCATCATGGCCACGCCGACACCGATCAGGAAGTTGGCGTCAATCAGCCCGGCGAGCACAAACATCTTGCCCTGCAGCGGCTCCATCAGTTCGGGCTGGCGCACCGCCCCTTCGAGAAAGCGCCCGCCCATCACGCCTATGCCCAGACAGGCGCCAATCGCCCCCAGGCCAATCATCAAGCCAACTGCAATCGAAATGGCACCTGCGTCACTCATGGTTTTTCTCCTGGTTCTGACTACTACTTGCTGATGAATGAATCATGAGCGCCGCGCTGCCTGAAACCAATGACCTTGCAGGTAATGGCGCAGCATCCGGCTTTTCACTGGTGTTTGCCGACGCGAGTCTGCTGGTGCTCGACAAACCCGCCGGGCTGCTGTCGGTACCGGGGCGCGGCGCGGACAAGCAGGACTGCCTGAGCGCCCGCGTGCAGGCGTGTTACCCAGACGCGCTGGTGGTGCACCGGCTGGACATGGCGACTTCGGGCCTGATGCTGATGGCACGCAGCGTCGGCATCCAGCGCGCCCTGGGTGCGCTGTTTGAACGCCGCGAGATTTACAAGCGTTATGTGGCCGTGGTCCATGGCCTGCCAAGCCGGGCGCCAGGCCCGGACGGCTGGAACCTGATCGACCTGCCCATCGTGGTGGACTGGCCGCGCCGGCCGCTGCGCATCATCGATACCACACGCGGCAAGGCCAGCCAGACGCGCTGGCGGGTGCTGGCGCAGGATGCGGCTGCGCACAGGGCACGGCTGGAACTCGAACCCCTGACGGGCCGCTCGCACCAGTTGCGTGTGCACCTGCAGGCCCTGGGCCACCCGATTCTGGGCGACCGGCTGTATGCGCCCGAGGCCGTGCTTGCCCGCGCCGAGCGCTTGTTGCTGCATGCCTGCACGCTGGGCTTCACGCATCCCGTCAGCGCTGAAGCCATGTATTTTGAAAGCGTAGCGCCGTTCTGAACAAAGCGCTTGCGCGGTGGAACTTCACGGCCTCCGCCAGCGTCTGACCCTGCTCCAGGGAGACCACCGATGAACACTGCCACACCGCCCCCCTACACCCGCATCACACCGACCCAGACCCTTCTGGCACGCCGCGCCGTGGCCGTCGCCCTGGTGGCCCTGCCCGCCCTGTGGCTGGGTCCACGCGCCCAGCCGGCAAGCGCCCGCCGCGCCACGCCGGCGCAGACCGAGGGCCCGTTTTACCCGGTGGTTTTCCCCAGGGACAGCGACCATGATTTGCTGCGCAACGGCGCGTTGAACTACCCGGAGGGCCAGGGCGCTTGGGTCGAAGGCAGCGTCAGCGATCTGACGGGCAAGCCGGTGGCCGGTGCCCAGGTGGAAATCTGGCAGTGCGACCACAGCGGCCACTACCACCACCCCGGCGATGGGGGCCGGGCCGACCACCGTTTCCAGGGTTTTGGCCGCGTGACGGTGGGGGCCGACGGCAGCTACCGCTTTCGCACCTTGCGGCCGGTGGCCTATGCGGGGCGCACGCCGCATATCCATGTCAAGGTCAAACTCGGCGCGCGTGAAGTGCTGACCACCCAGCTGTATGTGGCCGGCGACCCCGGCAACAACAACGATGTTTTATGGCGCAGGCTGGACCCGGCGGGGCGTGCCGCCCTGACCGTGCCTTTTGCCGCCGGCTCCGACGGCCTGCGCGCGCGTTTCCCGATTGTGCTGACGCTCTGAGGCGCGGCGCGGACCATCCCTGTCTGGTCTGAAGTTTGTCGGTAACATCGGCCACCATGACCCCACATCTTTTTATCCTGACGGGCGCTTCGCGCGGCATGGGCCTGGCGATGGCGCGCAAACTGCTCCAGCCCGGCAACACCTTGCTGTGTATCTCGCGCAAGAGCAACGAGACCCTGGCCACCCAGGCCAAAATGGCCGGCACCGCGCTGCAGCAGTGGACGCAGGACCTCGCGGCCGGTGCCGACATCAGCGCCCGTCTGGAGCAGTGGCTGCGCGAGCAGGCCGGTGCCGGGTTTGCAGCGGCCACGCTGATCAACAACGCCGGCATGATTCCCCGCATAGGCCCGCTCAGCGAGGCCGACGCCGACAACCTGGCCCAGGCCTTGCGCGTCGGGCTGGAAGCCCCGATGCAGCTCACCGCCGCCTTCCTGCGCGCTACCGCCAGCTGGCCGGGGCCGCGCAAGGTGCTCAATATTTCTTCGGGCCTGGGCCGCAAGGCCATGGCTTCGCAAGCCGGTTACTGCGCGGCCAAGGCCGGCATGGACCACTTCACACGCTGTGTGGCGCTGGAAGAAGCGCTCAAGCCGAGCGGGGCCGCCGTCTGCTCCCTGGCGCCAGGTGTGATCGACACCGACATGCAGGCCTTGTTGCGCGGCGCCGATGCATCGGCCTTTCCCGACCAGCAGAACTTCGTCAATCTCAAGGACAAGGGCCAGCTGACCTCGCCGGACGAAGCCGCCGCGCGGGTGCTGGCTTATCTGGACCGGCCGGATTTTGGCAGCCAGCCGGTGGCTGACGTGCGCGACTGAATGCAGAGTCCCCGGAGGCATCACGCTGCGCTAGTGGTCCGCTCTGGACAGTAGGCCTGACTCCCCACTCCCACCCCTAACCCCTCCCTCGCCCCGCTGGGCGATGGAGGGGGACTTCATTTGGCCGCGTGCGCTGCGCTCGCGTGCAAACATGACGGTCTGTTGGGATTCCCGCAGAAGAAGCGCTGCGCGCTTCTTCTGCTCCGGACTTTTGTTCCCGGTATTCGTTTTATCCCCCCACCCGTCGGGCTGGGCCGAGGAGCGCAGGCAAAAGCGGATCAGGGCTCGCGATTGTCTGAGGCGAAGCCGAGTTCGAGCGAGACCCCGCTTTTGGCGAGCACCGCAGGTTGCCCGTAGCGAAGCGCAGGGACCCAGACCATCGGGTCGCCTTTTCTTTGGTGACTTTCTTTTGGTGACGCAAAAGAAAGTTACTTGCCGCCGGGCAACCCCCGGCTTGTAGGCAAGCCACGAACGGCGGATGCAATAACCGTAGCTGGATCAGTCAGCCGCCCAAGTGAAGAACTCAGTCCCGCACCACCAGTATCGGCAAATGCGCATGGGCCAGCACCTGCGCCGCCACACTGCCGAGCACCAGTTTTTCCAGACCGCGGCGGCCGTGCGAGCCCATGACAATGAGGTCAGCGCCAACCGAGGAGGCGGTCTCGAGGATGCCGCGGTAAATGGCGTGGGCTTCGATGATGGCGGTGCTGACACTCACGCCGGCTGCGCCCAGCAAAGCCGCCGCCTCCTGCAGTGCCGTGTGGCCTTCTGCCGTCGCCGCCCCCAGGTATTGCGCCTGCCCGTAGGCAAAGTCGGCGCCCACGCCGCTGAAGGCATACGGGTCGATCACATAGATGGCGGTCACCGTGCTGCCAAAAGCCCGGGCCAGGCCGCTGGCCTTGTCCACCGCCATCAGCGAGGTGGCGGAACCATCAACGGGCAGCAGGATGTGCTTGAACATGGTGCGATCTCCTCAACAAGCCTGAATACCGTCAGGCTTCGATCTTCACGCCCTTCCAGAATGCCACATGGCCCTTGATGTTGTCGGCCTCGGGCTTCGGGTTGGGGTAGTACCAGGCGGCATCGGTGTTCATTTCACCGTTGACCAGCAGGGAGTAGTAGCTGGCCTGGCCTTTCCAGGCACACATGGTGTGGTGGTTGCTGAACGTGATGTAGTCGCGGTTCAGCGCACTTTCGGGAAAATAGTGGTTGCCTTCGAGCACCACGGTGTCATCGCTTTGCGCAATCACGGCGCCGTTCCAGATGGCCTTCATATCGCTTCTTTCATGGTTGACCGGGGCGCCCTGCATGGACGCATGCCTCCCGCCGGATCATCTTCTCACAATCTGCGGCGGCCGCCACGGCCGTGGCCGCAGGACAAAGAAAAAGGCGTGATGGTTGCCCATCACGCCTCGCAGCACATACGCCTTGCGGCGCCGGCGCTCAGGCCATGCGCAGGTTGTTGCCTTCAACAATCACGCGTGAACCGACCGGAACAGAGGTGGACACCTCGACGTTGCGGGTGGAGCCATCGTTCATGCGCACACGCACCTGGTACACGGTGACTTTTTTCATGTTCTTTTCAATCTGGTTGCCGGCAAACGCGCCGCCTGCAGCACCCAGAACGGTCATCGCGGTTTTGCCGCTGCCGCCGCCGACCTGGTTGCCCAGCAGGCCACCGACCACACCACCGGCCACGGTGCCAAGACCAATCGTGGTATTGCCCACGGCCACGCCGTTGACATCACCCTGGCGCTGCACCGGCGTGACGGCCTCTACCGTGCCGCAGTCTGCGCAGACCACAGGTTTGGGCGCAGGCGCCTGAACCGGGGCCTGGGCGACCACCACAGGGCGCTGCTGGACAGCAGGTTTGGCAGGTGCTGGTTTTGCAGGCGTGGTGGTGTTGCTGGCGAGCTTGGCCGTGGTGCTGGACTGCGTCGTCGGGGCCAGGGCTTCGGTGCCGCCCGGCTGCGCGTCGGAACGGTTGACCACCAGCGCGGCCGCCAGGGCCATCACGGTGACGCCGAGCACGGCGGCAATCGCAATCAGCGCCTTGCTGTGCTGCATGCGTTTTGAAAAAACGGGCTGGGCGCCGGGGGTGGCGGGAATCTGGTTGTTTGTATCCATGACGGGTACTCCTTGTAAGAGCCTCAGTTGTACCCAGCTCATGTCAAGGCCGATGTAGGACGGAGTGACATTCGTAAGTAAAGGTGTGCCGGGACCCGCTTCAAGTGTGTGGTTTGTCGCAGTTCCGGGGCCCTTCACCCGCGCCTCACACCGGCTTGACAGAGGCTTTACACGCCGCCAGCGGGGTGTGTCGGATCAATCCACAACACCTGTTCTGGTTTTTCCACAGGCGCAATATCGAGGTTGATGGCGACCGCCTCGCCATCGCTGCGGCACAGCACACACTCGAGCAGCTCGGTAGTGCTGGCATTGATTTCCTGGTGCGGCACATAAGGCGGCACATAAATGAAGTCGCCAGGACCGGCCTCGGCCGTGAACTCCAGCTTCTCGCCCCAGCGCATGCGGGCGCGGCCCCTGACCACGTAGATCACACTTTCGAGGTGGCCGTGGTGGTGCGCACCGGTTTTGGCGTTGGCATGGATGGTGACGGTGCCGGCCCAGAGTTTTTGCGCGCCTACCCGCGCGAAATTGATGGCGGCCTTGCGGTCCATGCCGGGGGTCGAAGGCACGTTGCCATCGAGCTGGCCGCCTGGGACCACACGCACGCCATCACGCTTCCAGTCGGTGGCGCCGGGCGCAGGCGCATGTGAATGACCGTGTGCGGGATCGTGACCCATGTTTGTCTCCTTCTTCAACAGCTCAATCCAGCAGCCCAGCGTACACCAGCGTGCGAAACAGTGGCCGGTAGTGATCGCGCTGATTCGGGGCCTGGATCATCAACAACGCAAAAAGATCTTCTGCCGGATCGACAAAAAAAGTGGTGCCGGCGATGCCGCCCCAGTAATACAGGCCGACCGATCCGGGCACGGGCGCAATGCCTGCCGCCGTGCGCACGGCAAAACCGAGACCAAAACCGTGGCCAGGCGGCAGAAGATCACCCACCACCGGAATGCCGCCCAGGTGATCGGCCGTCATGAAGTCCACCGTGCGCGAACCGAGCAGGCGCACGCCATGCAACTCCCCCCGATTCCGCATGAAGGCCAGGAAACGCGCGTAATCCATGGCGGTGGACAGCAGGCCGCCGCCGCCACTTTCCATGGCCATGACACGGCGCGGGTCCAGCACGCGCATGGGCTCGCCGCCATCGGGGTCGTGTGCAAAGGGTTCGGCGATGCGGCTGTGCAGCGCCGGTGGCACGGAAAACCCGGTCTCCCGCATGCCCAGCGGAACAAAGATGTTCTGCCGCAGGTACTCGCCCAGGGTCTGGCCGCTGAGCACTTCCACCAGCCGGCCCAGCACGTCGGTGGCGCGGCTGTAGGCCCAGACGCTGCCGGGCTGGTACATCAGGGGCAGACCGGCCAGCGTGTGTGAAAACTCGGCATTGCTGCGTTCGCGCGAGCCCATCTGCAGCCTGGCGTACTGGCGCTGCACAGCGGCGTCACCCATGAACTCATACGTCAGGCCAGCGGTGTGGCGCAGCAGGTCCTGCACCGTGGCCGGCCGGCCGGCATCCTGGAGTTCAACACCTCCGGCGCGCTCAACAGCCACTTTTTGCCCGTTGAACTCGGGCAGGTACCGGGCCACCGGGTCGCTCAGCAGCAGTCTGCCCTGCTCCATCATCATCATGACCGCGACCGACACCACCGGTTTGGTCATGGAGTAAATGCGGAAAATCGCATCACGCGCCATCACACTGCCGCTTGCCGGGTCCTGCTGGCCCAGGCTTTCGAACAGGGCCACCTTGCCGCGGCGCGCCACCAGCACCACAGCGCCGGGCAGGCGGCCGCGGTCAACGTCGTCCTGCAACACCGACAACATCCGCTGCAGGCGCTCAGGACACAAACCGAGCTCGGCCGGTGCCGCAACCTCAAGTTCAGCCATGTCGGGGCTCAAGCGCCGTAACGTTCGCGCGCCAGCGCTGCACCCTGGGCCAGGGCCTGCAACTTCTTCAGGGCGATCTCGCGGTCCATCGGCGCCAGGCCGCAGTTGGTGCAGGGCAGCAGCCGGTTTTTGGGCACATATTTGAGCGCTTCGCCAATCGTGTCGGCAATCTGCTCAGGCGTTTCAATCTCGTCGCTGGCCACGTCGATCACGCCCACCATGACGTCCTTGCCCTCGAGCAGCGCCATCAGGTGCGGCGGCACATGCGAGTGGTAACACTCCAGGCTCACCTGCTGGATGCTGCTTTTGGCCAGCGCCGGAAACACCTCTTCGTACTGGCGCCACTCCTGGCCCAGGGTCTCCTTCCAGTCGGTGTTGGCCTTGATGCCGTAGCCGTAACAGATGTGGACGGCGGTGGTACAGCTCAGGCCCTGCGCGGCACGCTCAAGCGCCTTCACGCCCCAGTCGGCCGCGTCTTTCATGTAGACGTTGAAGGCCGGCTCGTCGAACTGGATGATGTCCACACCATCGGCCTGCAGGGCCAGCGCCTCCTGGTTCAGCAGCTCGGCAAAAGCCATGGCCATCTTCACGCGGTCGCCATAAAACTGGTCGGCCACGGTGTCGACAATTGTCATCGGGCCGGGCAGGGTGAACTTGATCTTGCGCTTGGTGTGCGCACGCAGCAGCTGCGCTTCGGCCGCATGCACGCGGCCCTTGAGTTTGAGCGCGGACACCACCTGCGGCACCATGGCGTCGTAGCGGTTGTTGCGTATGCCCATCTTGACCTTGTGCTCGAAGTCTATGCCTGCCACCTGCTCCAGAAAGCCGTGCACAAAATGCTGGCGCGACTGCTCGCCGTCACCAATCACGTCCAGACCGGCATCTTCCTGCGCCTTGATCCAGAGCAGCGTGGCATCGGCCTTGGCCTGGGCCAGCTCGGCGCCTTCGGCTTTCCACTGCGGCCAGAGTTTTTGGGTCTCCGACAGCCAGGCCGGTTTGGGCAGACTGCCGGCAATGGTGGCGCTGAAAAGTGGGGTCGTCATGGGAAATGTCCTTTTTTTGTCTCGATGATGGTCCTGACTATAGCCAGCGCGACGGCGCCGCGCTTGTCTGTTCCAATACAGGGTTAATCAGGCCACCCCAAGCAGAACAAACCATGGCACTCAAAGCCACCATTTACAAAGCCCAGCTGCAAATCGCCGACATGGACCGCGGCGTCTACGGCGACCACAACGTGACGATTGCGCGGCATCCGTCCGAGGCCGACGAACGCATGATGATCCGACTGCTGGCCTTCGCGCTGAACGTGCCGGCCGACGACAAGAAAGGCCATCTCGAATTTGCGAAAGACCTGTGGGACGTGGATGAGGCCGCGCTCTGGCACAAGGACTACACCGACGCCATCCTGCACTGGATAGACGTCGGCCAGCCCGACGACAAGCGCCTGATGCGCGCCGCCGGCCGGGCCGAACGCGTCAGCGTCTACAGCTTTGCCAGCAGCACGCCGGTGTGGTGGAAAACGATGGAAAGCAAGCTGACCCGCGCCGCCAACCTGGTGGTCTGGCAAATCGACGCAGCGCAAAGCCAGGCCCTCGCGAAACTGGCGAATCGCACCATACAGCTGCAGGTGACGGTGCAGGACGGCACCGTGTGGATGAGCACGGGCGCCGAATCAGTGGAAATCACGCCGCGTCGGCTGACACCCGGCGGCTGAAGCTCAGGACAGCGGTGCCGGCCGGCTTGCCCCCGCAGCCGGCTCCTGCTGGTAGGGCGGCAAACGTGCGCCGCAGTTAAAGCAGAAATTCGAGTCGGCGGCATGCCCTTCGGTGAGGCACTCGTGGCAGGTTCGCGTGGTGGGCTGCAGCCGCCCTTCCAGACGCCGCTGCATCGCCATCTCCGCCGTCACGATACCTGTGGGAACCGCCAGAATGCCCCAGCCCATCAGCATCATGAAAGACGCAATGAGACGGCCCAGGTCGGTCTTGGGGGTGATATCGCCAAAACCGACGGTGGTCACCGTGCTGATGGCCCAGTAGACCGAGGTGGGAATGCTGGTGAAGCCGTTGGCCTGTCCTTCGACCACATACATCAGTGTGCCCATGACCAGCACCACCATGACCACCGCCGACAGGAACACCAGGATCTTGCGCCCGCTGGCGGCCAGCGCGCTGAGCAGGAACTGGTACTCCGCGACATAGGCGGCCAGTTTGAAAACGCGAAAAACCCGCAGCAGGCGCAACACCCGCACATCAATCAGCGCATGCAGCTCGGGGAAGAACAGTGCCAGGTAGGTCGGCAGCACCGCCACCAGATCAATGATGCCGAAAAAACTGGTGGCGTACTGCATGGGCTTGCGTACACACAACAGGCGGGCCATGTATTCCGCGGTGAAAAGCAGGGTGAACAGCCATTCCGCGCCGTCCAGTGCGCGGCCGTACGGCTGGTGGATCGCCTGCACGCTGTCGGCCATCACCACGGCAATGCTCAGCAGGATGAGTACGATCAGCGCCTGGTCGAACAGGCGCCCGGCGCGGGTATCTGCCTCAAAAATAATGGTGTAGACACGCAGGCGCCAGCCGTCCAGCGGCCTCTCATGTGCGGGATCGGGGACAGGGGGTAAAGGTTTTTCCATGCAGGTCGGCCGCACAGCTGCGGGGCCACTCCAGTTTCATTGCCAGGCGGAACCTTACCCGAGTTCCTGCCCGGCGAGCGTCAGCAAACCGCCCGACAGGAGTACATCTGCAAGCCGGCCGGACCGCTGCGCCTCAGGCCGGCGGGCTGCCCGCCGCCCTGCCCTGCTGGCTCTGGAAATAAACCACCTTGCGGGCGCGCTGCACATCGCCCAGCGGTCGGTGTTGCGCCAGCGCCTGCCAGGGATCAAACACCCCGGCTTCGGCCTGCGCCAGCAGGGCCGGGCTGACGGCCTGCTGCGGCAGCGTGAGCAGGGCCACCGTGGTGTAAGGCGTGGGCCAGTTGACCGAGGCGTCCTCAATCGGCGTGGTTTTTTCGTCCACAAAGGGCTGCAGCTGAAGCTCGTACTGCAGGGCGGCGCTGGCCAGCCGCTGGCTGAAATCGGCACCCCAGTCCTTGCTGGCATCGGGTGAAGCCGGGCCGTTGCTGGCGGCCGGCAACAGGCGCACACGCACCGCGTAGGGACCGCAGGCCATGGGCACGCTGCTGAAAAAGGTCTCGGTCGTGAAGCCTTTGAAGGGTTTGCCAGCGATCCTGATCATTTTGGCCAGTTGCAGCGGCCCGCCCACAAAACCGTAACGCCTGAAAAGAAACTTCAACAAGGCGCCGTTGCCATGTGAGGCGGCCTCGACAAAATCAACAAACTCCGCGCTGCCGGTGAATGCAAATTTTTCCTGGTTGATGAGGGTGAAATCCTGGCTCAGCGCCGGCCCGTTGCCCAAAGCACTGTCGCCCTGCACCCCCAGGACCTTGAAGGAAAAGCCGCGTATGTCGGGCATCTTGTCGCTGGCCTTGTCCAGCCCGCCGTTGGAAAGGCGCAGCAGCACCTCATAAGAAACCGGCGCGGCAAACAGGCCCTGGCGTGCAAACTCGGGAAGGTCCGGCAGCACCCGCAACTCGCCACGCGCAGCGCTCAGCTGCTTGCGGTGCAAGGCGCGGCCGGTGCCGTAACGGGCCGACTTGCGGCGCTGGATGTCCGCAAAAATCCGGGCATAGCCTGCATAACGCTGCGCTTCGTCGGCAGCGATGCGCTCCTGCCATGCCGTGCCGGGTGGCTGTGTGTTCATCGGATCTCCTCCGGGGTTTCAGTGTTTTGCTTCGCACGATACACCACACCTGCCGGCCCGACCAGCCCCGCCCGGCTGCAGGCAATTTGCTCCTGTTTTTATAGCTGCTTATGCCCGACAGCAAAGGGCCAGTGGCGTTTTGATGATTAACGTTCAGGCAGAAGTGCCTTCCGCCTCCTGCAGGGTGCGCCACATCACCTTGCCGGAGCCGCTTTTCGGCAAGGCATCGACAAACTGCACCACACGCGGGTATTTGTAGGCCGCCATGTTCTCCTTGCACCAGTCGATGATGGCCTCCTCGCTGACCTGGCCCTTGTGGCTTTGCCGCAGCACCACGACGGCCTTGACGGTTTCACCGCGGTAGGCGTCTTTGGTACTGATGATGCAGGCCTCCTGAATGGCGGGGTGTTTGAACATCAGCGCCTCGACCTCGGCCGGCCAGACCTTGAAACCCGAGGCATTGATCATGCGTTTGAGCCGGTCGGTGATGAAAAAATAACCCTCTTCATCGACCCGCCCGAGGTCGCCCGAGCGGAAGAAGCGTTTGCCCCCGATCTCGATGAAGGCTGCCGCCGTCGCCTCTGGCCGCTTCCAGTAGCCGGCAAAATTCTGCGGCCCGCACATGATGATTTCACCCTGCTCGCCCAGCGGCATTTCCTCCAGCGTCAAGGGGTCGATCACGCGTGAATCCACGTTCAGGAAAGGCACACCGAGGCACTGCTGCTTGGTCGCGTCCGGCGGGTTGCTGTGTGAGGGGGCGGCGGTTTCTGTCAGGCCGTAACCTTCGGCAAAACGCAGGCCGTACTGCTCCCACAGGCGCTGGGCCACCGCCTGCGGCATGGCCGCGCCGCCGCCGCCTATGTACACCAGGCTGCTCAGGTCAAAACTCTCGAAATTGGGGCTGGCCAGCAGGTCGATCACCATGGTCGGGATGTTGGTCCAGTGCGTCACGCGCCAGCGCGAGATCAGCCTGCCCGCCAGCTCGCGGTCCCAGCGCGGCATCACCACCAGCGTGGCGCCGCCGTAAATCGAGGCATGCATCAGAGACACCATGCCGGTGATGTGAAACATGGGCACCACCGACAGCACGATGTTTTCAGGCGTGCTGTTGCCCCACAGGCTGCTGCCCACCGCGTTGTGCATGATGCTGGCATGGGTGTGCATGCAGCCCTTGGGCAGGCCGGTGGTGCCGCTGGTGTAGGGCAGCACAGCCAGGTCTTGCGGTGTCACGCTGTGTTCGGGCAAACGGCCGGCAGCGTCCCGCGCCAGGGCCTCGCTCCAGGCGCTCACACCGCAGCCAGGCAGCACCGGCGCCGGGTGCCGGGTGCCCAGCCACTCCTGCCAGGCCGGCGGCATGTCCGCCGCTGCGGCTTGCAGGTCGAAGGCATCGCTGTAATGGGTGATCACCAGGTGTTGCAGCCGCTCTGCCGGCTCCAGCTGGGCATTGGCTCTGGCCAGCTCAGGCGCCAGATCAGCCGAGGTGATGGCCACCCGCGCATCGGGGTCGGTGATGTAGTGTTTGAGCTCTTCCGCGCGGTTCATCGGGTTGACCGGCACCACCACCGCATTGGCCCGCAGGATGGCGAAATGCGCAATCACCCACTGCGGACAGTTCTGCATGTTGAGCACCACCCGGTCGCCTTTTTTGACGCCCATGTCATGCAGGCTGGCTGCCAGCCGCTCGGCTTTTTGCAATACCTCGGCGTAAGTGAACACCTGCCCGAAAAAAACCAGCGCCGGCTTGTTCGGGTAACGCAGCGCACTGACCGCCAGGTTGTGCCACAGGGAGATGGCCGGTGCCGTGATCTGATGCGGCAAACGCCGGGGCCAGACCTTGTAATGCAGGGTATGCGGATTGGGTGAGGGGTTGGCAGGTGCAACTGCTTTCGGGTCGGACAAATCAGGCTCCAGGGTTGTGCGCGGCGGACCCTCAGCCTACCCCGGCTGCAGCGGGTATGCATCGGGGAAGCTCCCGATAAAACACTGTCGCCTCAGCGACCGCCACTGACTATGATCAAGGGCCGGCAGAAGCTGTCACGCAGCATCGGCCAATCCCCTTCCACCACCCCTATTTCAGCAGAGACACCATGCGCCTGACTCCCTGGTCTTCATCCCTTGTTCGCAAAGTTCTGGCGCCTTTGGGACTGCTGCTTGCCGCCAGCACAGCGCTGGCGGCCTATCCCGAAAAGCCGATACGCGTGGTCATCGGTTTTCCGGCCGGCGGCCCGCTCGATCAACATGCGCGCCTGCTGACCGAGCGCCTGCAGGCGGTGCTGGGGCAACCGGTCGTCATCGACTACAAGTCGGGCGCAGGCGGCACGGTGGGCGCGCAGGATGTGATGAAAGCCGCGCCGGACGGCTACACGCTGATGCTGGCCAACACCGGCGTCATGGTCATCAACCCGGCCCTGTACACACGCCTGCCCTACAACACGCTGAAGGACTTCACGCCGATTGCCCGCACCGCCATGCAGCCGCTGGCCCTGCTGGTCAACCCCAAGCTGCCGGTGAGCACGCTCAATGAGTTTGTTGATTACACCCGGGCGCGCCCCGGCCAGGTCAATTACGGCTCTGCCGGCAATGGCGGCATCAGCCACCTGGTGCCGGAAATGTTCAAGAGCGCTGCCGGGCTGTTCATGGTGCACATTCCCTACCGCGGCAGCGCGCCGGCCTTTACCGACCTGATGGGTGGCCAGGTGCAGTTCATGGGTGAGTCGATTCCGCAGGCTGCCAGTTACCACAAGCAGGGCAAGGTACGCGCCCTCGCGGTGACCAGCAAGGAGCGCAACCCGGCGCTGCCAGACATCCCGACCGTCATCGAGTCCGGTTTCAAGGGTTTTGAGGTGGTCGGTTTTTACGGTTTCCTGGCACCTGCCGGTTTGCCGGCGGATGTCACCGCCAAATTGAGTGATGCCTTCAAACAGGTGATGAGCAGCGCCGAGATCCGCAACCGCATGGTCACCCAGGGCGCCGATCCGGCATTCCTGGGCAGCGAAGACTTTGCAAAGTTTCTCGCCGCTGAAATGCCGCGTTGGGCGCAGGCGGTCAAGGCGTCTGGCGCCAGGCTGGACTAGGGTCCGGCCCGACTTGACCCGTTGTGGTGCGGACCCCAGGTCCGCACACC
>CALRQX020000021.1:0-72275 GCA_943370435.1 Kapaibacterium sp. (SeqCode)
ATGAAGCGCGCAGCGCTTCATGCACGGGACTCCCAACCAACGGTGATGTTTGCACGCGGGAGCAGCGCACGCGGCCAAATGAGGCTCCCTTCTCTCGCCCAGCGGGGCGAGGGAAGGGCGGGGGGTTGGGAGTGGGGAGTTCTAACTACTGCCCGAAGCGCGCCGGGGACGCAGCGTGATGCCTTCGCAGCCGGCGCCGCAAGTCCGTCCGCATGGATTGCGGGTCAAGCCCGCCATGACAAGTCCCGCGGAACCTGGTTCAGTCCATCAGGTTGCGCAGCGCAGCCTCGATGGCGGCGGCCGTGGCCACCGGCTTTTCCATCGGAAACAGGTGGCTGCCGTCGAGCATCATGATGCGGCCCCGGGTGACTTTTTCGGTCATGGCCATGCCCACCTGTTTCATCTCGGCCGACTGGCGCCCGCCTATGAAGGCGACCGGGCACTTGAGCGGGTGCCGCTTGAGCAGGCCTTCGAGGTTGTGCGGCAGGGTGTTGTAGATCGCGGTTTCCACATCGCGGTCAAAACTGAGCAGGCGCTGCTTGCCGCCTTCACCCGGCGCGTCGTGGGTGCCGTATTCGATGTAGTCGAGCAGCACCTGCTCGTCCCAGCGCGCAAAGGCCTTTTTGCTGCGGAAATGCGCCAGCACTTCGTCCTGGCCCAGCCACTGGTGTTTGCGTTTGCTGCTGATGGCGCCAGGTGAGATCGAACCCACGAGCTGCGCGCGTTTGGCCACGCTCAGTGCTGCGGCGCGCCAGCCGCCGAGTATGGGCGAGTCGATCAGCAACACGCCGCGCACCGGCTGGCCGCCCAGCACGGGATTACGGGCCGCACACATCAGGCTCAGAAACCCGCCCAGGGAATGGCCCACCAGAAACGCCGCCTGGCCGGATTTTTCAACCT
Source organism: Kapaibacterium sp. (SeqCode) (assembly GCA_943370435.1). GTDB lineage: Bacteria > Pseudomonadota > Gammaproteobacteria > Burkholderiales > Burkholderiaceae_C > Polaromonas. The sequence continues at coordinate 901 of CALRQX020000021.1, forward strand.
GCTCGCTGCTGAAATCGGCCAGTTGCTGCACCAGGTGCGGCCAGTTGCTGGTGACCGGGTAACGCGGGTCGTGACCGAATTTTTCAATCGCCCGGACCTGGAAGCCGCGCGCTTTCAGGCTCTGGAACAACACGCCATAGGTACTGGCCGGAAAGCTGTTGCCGTGGGAAAAAACGATGAGGGGTTTGAGTGGAGGGGGCACGAGGTCTCAGGCTTTTTGGCGTGAATTGGATGAACAGTTTCGCTTGTCATCCCGGACTTGATCCGGGATCCATGGATTGCGGATCAGGTCCGCAATGACAGACAGGGCGAACCAGATCACCCCGCCTGTTGCTAGATCAGTTTTTCTTCAGGCGAGCTGATTTTTTTCAGGGGCTGGTTGCGTGTCAGCGGTGTCAATAGCGGCACCTGGGTCTCGCCGCCGCTCCACAGCGGGTCTTCAATGCTGTCAAACACCTCGCGCAGCTTTTTGCCCCAGTTGTTGTGCAACATGCGGAAGTAGGGGTTTTCGTGGTCGATGCAGACCACCTTGTCGCTCTGCAGTGCATTGACTTCATACACCACCATGTCCAGCGGCAGGCCGACCGACAGGTTCGACTTGAGCGTGGAGTCCATGGACACCAGCGCACATTTGGAGGCTTCGTCGAGCGGCGTCTCCGGCGTGATCACGCGGTCCAGCACCGGCTTGCCGTATTTTGATTCGCCGACCTGGAAGTAAGGCGTTTCGGACGTGGCTTCGATGAAGTTGCCGGCGGAATACACCTGGAACAAACGCATGCCTTCGCCGGCGATCTGGCCACCGAAGATCAGCGAGACATTGAAGTCCACCCCGGCGTGTTTCAGGTCGTCGGCATCCCGGTCATGCACCCGGCGTATGGCAGCGCCCAGCACACGCGCTGCGTCAAACATGCTTTTGGCGTTCCAGATGGTGACCGGTGGGCCGCCGTCCGGGTCCTTGAGTTGCTCGACCTGCAGGATTTCGCGCACCGATTGCGAAATCGACAAATTGCCGGCCGACAGCAGCACCATGAAGCGGTCGCCGGGTTTTTCATAAATGATCATTTTCCGGAAGGTGCTGATCTGGTCCAGCCCGGCGTTGGTCCGCGAATCGGACAGAAATACCAGGCCGGCGTTGAGTTTGATGGCGACGCAATAAGTCATGGGGGTTATCTTGATCCGGAAAGAGGGTGAAACGGCTCAGGCCGCGGCGATTTTTTTCAGTTGGTACAGGGCATCGAGCGCCTCACGCGGGCTCAATGCATCGGGGTCTATCTGCTTCAGTGCTTTTTCCACCGCAGTGGCCTCGGGCTCGGCCTGCGGCGGCGGTGCGGCAAACAGGTCGACCTGGGCGCGGCTGCTGGTCTGCTGGGTTTCCAGCGCCGCCAGCGCATGGCGCGCGTGGCTGACCACAGCGGCAGGCACACCCGCGAGTTTGGCCACCGCAATGCCGTAACTTTTGCTGGCCGGGCCGGCTTCGATGTGGTGCAGAAAAACAATGTCGGCGCCGGACTCGACCGCGCTCACATGCACATTGACCGCCGCATGGTGGCGCGCCGGAAACTCGGTCAGCTCGAAGTAGTGGGTGGCAAACAGCGTGAAGGCCTGGGTCTTGTTGTGCAGGTACGCGGCAATGCCGCCGGCCAGCGCCAGGCCGTCGAAGGTGGAGGTGCCGCGCCCGATCTCGTCCATCAGCACCAGCGAATGCGGTGAGGCGGCATGTAATATCTGCGCGGCTTCCAGCATCTCGAGCATGAAGGTCGATTGCGCGTTGGCCACGTCGTCGGCAGCGCCTATGCGGGTGTGGATCGCGTCGATAGGGCCCAGGCGGCAACTGGCGGCCGGCACATAAGAGCCGATGCTGGCCAGCAGCACAATGATCGCGACCTGGCGCATATAGGTGGACTTGCCGCCCATGTTTGGGCCGGTGATGATCTGCATGCGGGTTTTGCCGCCCAGGCTGCAGTCGTTGGCGATGAAGCTGCCGCCGCTGGTTTCGGCCAGTCGCGCTTCCACCACCGGATGCCGGCCTTGCACGATCTCGATACAGGGCTCTTTCACAAACAGCGGCGCGGCCCAGTTCAGGGTCAGCGAGCGTTCGGCCAGTGCGCACAGCGCGTCGAGCGCGGCCAGTGCACGCGCCAGCCGGCCCAGCGCCGGCACAAACACCTGCAGCTCGTCGAGCAGTTGTTCGTAAAGCCACTTTTCGCGCGCGAGGGCCCGCTCCTGGGCGGACAGGGCCTTGTCTTCAAAGGCCTTGAGTTCGGGTGTGATGTAACGCTCGGCGTTTTTCAGGGTCTGGCGGCGCCTGTAGTCGTCCGGCACCTTGTCCAGCTGGCCCTGCGTGACCTCGATGTAAAAACCATGCACCTTGTTGAACTGCACACGCAGGTTGCTGATGCCGGTGCGGGCTTTTTCGCGGCCTTCCAGATCGAGCAGAAAACCGTCGCAATTGGTCTGGATCGCGCGCAGCTCGTCCAGGTCGGCATCGCAGCCGTGGTTGATCACGCCGCCGTCGCGAATCAGCGCAGCGGGTTCGTCCAGCACATAACGCTGCAACAGGGCGGCGCAGGCCGGGGGCGCCTGCAAATCCTCAAAAATAGTGGTCAAATATGCCGGAAGCCCTTGCTGGCCGGGCGTAAGCAGCTCTGTTTTTTGTAGCGTCTTGTCCAGGGTCTGGCGCAGCGCGACGAGCTCGCGCGGGCGCACCTGGCGCAGCGCGATACGCGCGGTGATGCGCTCGACATCGCTGCAGCCCTTGAGGCCGGCGCGCAAGGTCTGCTGCAGGCCGCCGCGCAACACCGTGATGGCGTCCAGCCGCGCCTGCGCCTGGCTGCGGTCGCGGCGCGGACTCAGCAGCCAGCTTTTAAGCGCCCGGCTGCCCATGCCGGTGCTGCAGCTGTCGAGCAATGAAAACAGCGTGGGGGCGTCTTCACCGCGCAGATTCTGGGTCAGCTCCAGGTTGCGCCGGGTGGTGGCGGGCAGATCAATCAGCTCGCCCGCGCGCAGCACCTGCAGGCTCTGCACATGGGGCAGGGCGCGGCCCTGGGTGTGTTCCGCGTAACCGAGCAGGGCAGACGCCGCCGCATGCGCTTCCGGCAGCGTTTCGGCATTGAAGGCGGCAAGTGTGGCGACCTGCAATTGCGCCAGCAAGCGGCGCGCGCCGAGCGCGGCGTCAAACTGCCAGGCCGGGCGCGCGCTGACGGCGCAGCGCAGCGCCCTCAGGCGCTGCTCGAAGGCCGGCGTGGCATCGACGTTGTACAGCAGTTCGCTGGGCGCCACCCGCGCGATCCAGGCCTCGAGCTCATCATTGGCGCACTGCGCCAGATGGATGCTGCCCTGGGTGACGCTGAGCCAGGCCAGGCCGCAGGTATTGCGGCTGCCCTGGTGCACTGCCAGCAGCATGGATTCGGTTTTGTCGCCCAGCAGTTCGGCGTCCAGCAGCGTGCCCGGCGTCACCACCCGGACGACTTTTCTTTCCACCGGGCCCTTGGCACTGGCCACATCGCCGACCTGTTCGCAGATGGCGACCGATTCGCCGAGCTTGATCAGTTTGGCCAGGTAGCCTTCGAGCGAGTGAAAAGGCACGCCGGCCATGACCACCGGTTCGCCGGCCGACTGGCCGCGCCGCGTCAGCGTGATGTCGAGCAGGCGCGCGGCTTTTTCGGCGTCGGCATAAAACAGCTCGTAAAAATCGCCCATGCGGTACAGCAGCAGGGTGTCGGGGTAGTCCGCCTTCAGGCCCAGGTACTGGACCATCATGGGCGTGTGTTTGCCGGCGCCCGCGGGGGCAGGGTCAGCGCTGGCTGGGGGGGCGGATGGGGCGCTGGGGTTCACAGGGGGTTCAGGCAAGGGGCGGTAAAAGGCTGAATACACGGGTGAACTCAGGCTGGCGGCATGGCTGGGCGCCACAACCGGAAAATAATAGCACTTGCAGGAGTGACGCGGCCCGGGCCCTTTCATGCGACAGGGGGGCGCCGGCCAGGCCGCTGCGGTTTCGTGAAATTGCAAGACTAGACATTTCACTACAAGAATCTGCCGCCTGCGGCCATAAACTCCCTGAAGCGCTGTGCTGGATGTACAGCCGGAAATGCCCGCAGACCCGGCGCAAGTGCGGCAGGCGCGACCTTCCAGACAGGGAAAAACCATGACTGAACCCAGCTCCAGGGCCACCCCGGCAGACGGATTGACGCCTTGCGACGTGTTGGTGGTGGGTGGGGGCCCCGCAGGCGCCACCGCCGCCGCCTTGCTGGCGCAGCGCGGCCACAAGGTGGTGCTGCTTGAAAAAGACCATCACCCGCGCTTTCACATTGGCGAGTCGCTGCTGCCTGCCAACCTGCCCCTGCTGGAAAAATTGGGGGTGGCGGACGCCGTCAAGGCGATTGGCATGGAAAAGTGGGGCGCCGAGTTTGTCTCGCCCTGGCACAGCAATCAGAGCCAGACCTTCGAGTTTGCCGATGCATGGGACAAATCCATGCCTTTTTCCTACCAGGTGCGACGCTCCGAATTTGATGAAATCCTGATCCGCAACGCCGCCAGGGCAGGTGCCGAGGTGATTGAAGGCTGCCGCGTGCGTGATGTGGCCTTTTCAGGCGGACAGGGCGGTGCGACCGTGCAGGCCGAGCATGAAGACGGCCGCTGCCAGCAGTGGCACGCGCGTTTTGTGGTGGATGCCTCTGGCCGCGACACCCTGCTGGGCAAGCAGTTCGACATCAAGCGGCGCAATCCCAAACACAACAGCTCGGCCCTGTACGGTCACTTCACCGGCGCCACCCGGCACGTGGGCCAGGCCGAGGGCAACATCACCATCTTCTGGTTTGACCACGGCTGGTTCTGGTTCATTCCCCTGGCCGACGGGTTCACCAGCGTGGGGGCGGTGGTGTGGCCGCATTACCTGAAGAGCCGCAACAAGCCGGTGCGGGAGTTTTTTCTGGACACCATCGCGCTGTGCCCGGCCCTGGGCGCAAGGCTGGCCCAGGCCACGCTGTCCTCCGAGGTCGAGGCGACCGGCAACTTTTCCTATGCCTGCGACCGCACCCATGGTCCGGGCTACATCATGATTGGCGACGCCTTCACCTTCATCGACCCGGTGTTTTCATCCGGCGTGATGCTGGCCATGCAGGGCGGTTTCGACGGGGCCGAAACCGTGGACACCTGCTTGCGCGAGCCGGCCAAAGCCGCGGCCGCGCTGGCCTGTTTTGACAGCCAGGTGCGCAAGGGACCGAAAGAGTTTTCCTGGTTCATCTACCGCGTCACGAATCCGACCATGCGCGACCTCTTCATGGCGCCCAGCAATGTCTGGCGCGTCAAGGAGGCGCTGCTGTCCATGCTGGCTGGCGATATTTTTGGCAAGACGCCGATCTGGCGTTCGCTGGCGCTGTTGAAGGGCATTTTTTATATCGCCTCTGCCCTGAACTTCAAGCGCTCCTGGCAGGCCATGCGCCTGCGCAAGGCGAATATCCGTGTGGTGGAAGACGCTGCCCAGGCTGCGCGCTGAGCGCTGGCCAGCACAATAAGTCCATGGAACACGATTCGAACATCCTCCTGAACAAGCCGCTGGCCTTGCCGGTCGCACGCAGGGCCCTGCATGAAACGCTGCGCATGGTCCTGGGCTACCTGCTGCTGGGGGTGATGTGCCTGGTTGTGACCCTGCTGGCCTTTCCCATGCGTGCGCTGCTTCCGCGTGTCATGAGCAAACGGCTGGGCCGGCATCTGGTGACCGCGATGACGCGCCGTTACCTGCGTTTTCTGGTGCTCATGGGGGCCTGCCGTTTTGACCTCTCCGAGCTCGATGCCTTGCGCGATGCCCCGCCCATGGTGATTGCGCCCAACCATCCGTCGCTGCTCGATGCGCTGATGATTCTCTCGCGCCTGCCTGGTGCGGCGTGCATCATGAAGGCCGAGCTCGTCAACAGCGTTTTCTACGGCGCCGGTGCCCGGCTGGCCGGCTACATCCGCAACACGCCGCTGCGCACCATGGTGCAACTGGCGGTGGACGACTTGCACCGCGGCAGCCATCTGCTGCTGTTCCCCGAGGGTACACGCACCACGCGCTGGCCTGTCGGCCCACTCCAGGGCACCACCGGGCTGATCGCCAAAAGTGCCGCTGTGCCGGTGCAGACGGTGTTTATTGAAACCAGTTCGGGCTTTCTGGGCAAGGGCTGGTCGCTGCTGTGGACACCCGGAATGCCCGTCACCTACAAGGTCAGGCTGGGCCGGCGTTTTGAGGCGCCGCTGCACACCGCAGAATTTGTCAGCGAGCTGGAACACTACTTCCATGCCGAACTGGCCCAGGCACAGCTGCCCGATTTCCCCGTCAGGGCGCCGCCGGCTTGAGCCGGCTTTTTTTGCCTGCTACCCTGCAGGTCTGAACCGCCTGGATACGCATGCCTGTTTTTCCGCCCGAGACCTCCCGCAGCCACCTGGTGCTGATCCCCAGTTACAACCCCGGCCCCAAGGTGTACGACACCGTGCGCGCCGCCCGTGCCCAGTGGACACCGGTCTGGGTGGTGGTCGATGGCAGCACCGACGACAGCGCCGCCGGCTTGCAGGCCATGGCCGCCCAGGACGCGGGCCTGCGGGTGATGGTGTTGCCGCACAACGTCGGCAAGGGCGCGGCGGTGTTGCATGGCATCAACATCGCCGCAGCCCAGGGGTTTACCCATGTGCTGACCATGGACTCGGACGGCCAGCACCCGGCGCCGCTGATTCCCGAGTTCATGGCAAGGTCTGCTGCGCAGCCTGACGCCATGGTGCTGGGTGTGCCGGTGTTTGCCGCCGATGCGCCGCGTTTGCGCGTCAATGGCCGCAAGGTCTCCAATGGCTGGGCTGATCTGGAAACCCTTTGGGCCGGCATTGGCGACTCACTGTTTGGCTTTCGCGTGTATCCGATAGCGCCGCTGCGGCGTGTCATGCACGGCCAGCGCTGGATGCGCCGGTTTGATTTTGACCCCGAAGCGGTGGTGCGCATGTGTTGGGCCGGCGTCAAGCCGGTCAACCTGCCTGCCACCGTCAAGTACTTCCGGCCCGATGAAGGCGGGGTGTCGCACTTCAACTACCTGCGCGACAACCTGCTGCTGAGCTGGATGCACTCGCGGCTTTTCCTGGGCTTTTTGTGGCGCCTGCCCCTGCTGCTGGCGCGGCGGCTCGGCTTGAAGCAGGGCACTTCCCCCACGGTGTAGTTGACACCGAATCAAATGACACCATGTTTCCTGGCCCGGTAGGCCAGCTTTGCCCGTGTCGTCTTGAGCTGCCGTGCGGCAGCGGACAGGTTGCCTTGAGATGCGGAAATCGCCCGCCGCAACACGTCGCTCTCGGTTTGATCCAGCGACTGCGGCATTGGCGCTGCGTGTGACGGCGCCGCCGTGGCGGCCGCCGGTGCGGAAAAATTCAGGGTGCCCGCGCCTCCCTGCAACCGCAGGGTCATGATGTCCGCAGTCAGGGTTTCACCACTGGTAAACAGGTGATGAACGTCAATCAGGCCGTCGGTATCGGCCGTGATCACGGCACGCTCGATCAGGTTTTGCAGTTCACGGATGTTGCCGGGAAAGTCGTAGTTCAGCAGCGCCCGCACTGCCGCCTGGGTGAAGCCGCTGGCCTGGCCGCCGTGCTTGTGCCGGTAATGATTGAGGAAATGGGTCATCAGCAAGGGGATGTCGTCGCGCCGCTCGCGCAGCGGCGGCAGGTGGATGGGAAACACGTTAAGCCGGAAATACAGGTCCTCGCGGAATTTCCCGTCCCGCACAGCCTGGCGCAAAGCTTCGTTGGTGGCTGCGACCACGCGCACATCCACCGCAATGCCGCGTGTTCCCCCCACACGCTCGATCTCGCCCTCCTGCAGGGCACGCAGCAACTTGCCCTGGGCGACAAAGCTCAATGTGCCTATCTCGTCCAGAAAAAGGGTGCCGCCGCTGGCCCGCTCAAAACGTCCAGGCCGCGAGTGGCTGGCGCCCGTGTACGCGCCGCGTTCCACGCCGAAGAGTTCGGATTCAATCAGGGTTTCCGGAATGGCGGCGCAGTTCACGGCGATAAAGGGCTGGTCCTTGCGCGGACTGATTTTGTGCAGCATGCGGGCAAATTTTTCCTTGCCAACGCCAGACTCGCCTGTGAACAAAACGGTCGCTGAGGTGCGTGCCACGCGGCTGAGCTGGTGGCAGGCGGCATTGAATGCGGATGAAGCCCCCACCATGGCATCGCCAGCCGGCGTATCGAGCACCGGGAGCTCGGCGGCGCGCGGGGCCGGGCGCGCGTAAGCCGCGGTATCGACAAACTCCCGGGCGTTCAGGTAACGCATGTCCTGCTCGATGTCGTCCCACTTGTCGGCCGACTTGCCCACTACACGGCAATGCGCCTCACCCATCGAGCGGCACATGGTTTCGCGAAAGACGATGAGGCGGCCAAACAGGGTGCTGACGTAACCCGTGGCATAACCCACCTGCATCCAGCAGGCCGGTGAGCCGCCGATGCCGTAGGCAGCGATGTGTTCATCGTCTTCGCTGGAGTTGTGCCACAGGAATTCGCCCTCGTAGCCACTGGTATCCGGGTCATAAGACACGTGCACCAGTTCCACCTTGACCACTCCCTCCAGCGCATGCAGGCGTGTGCCGGCGAGGGCCGCTGCCAGCGGGTCGGCCTCCGGCCACTGCTTGCGAACCAACTGGGCATCGCGGGCGCCGCTGACATAGCCGGCGCGGGTGAGCAGTCCACGGGCCTGCTCCTGCCCCAGGCTGTCGATCATCTCGCGCCGCAGGGAGCCCAGGGCTTCGGTATGCAGCAGGACCATGCGCTGTTCCTGTAGCCAGATGCGGCCGTCGCCCGGGGAGAAGAACAGGCATTCGCTGATGTCTGACACCGTGGGGTGCGCGTTTTCTCCGGCATGTGTGCTGGCAAATCCGCCCAGGGCTTTGGCAACCGAAGCGCTGTCGAAGCTACCCAGAATTGTTCCGGTCGCGCGGGCAACATCGGCGAGGGAAACGCGTTCTGATTTGCGCATGAATTTACTCATTTGGTTAATCAATGGAGCAAATGTAGCCGCAATTTTTGATCAAATGAATCAATAAACCAGGTGAATTTTCCGGTGCTGCATTGCAGCAATCCCATCTAGGGTATGTCCCTAATTCCCCAATGAAAAATGCCCTGATGCGGTGCATCAACGCGCTGGTTGAGGGCATGGCTGGTCCGTGCATTGCAATAAAGCTGGCACGCCGCGCCCTTGCGGCAACTTGATCAACAACCGGAAGGACCAGCAAATGGGTGCGTCAGATTCAATGGCATTTTTCAATTTTTCAGCGCTCGCTCCCGCGGCCCTGGGCGGTGGGATACGCCAAGTGATCGAACCCGCCACCGGCCAGATGTTGTGTACCGTGGGCCTGGCCAATGCGGCGGATGTAGCGGCTGCAACACGGGCCGCCGCCGCCGCGCAAAAAACCTGGGCGGCGGTACCGCCGCGTGAGAAGGCGGACGTGTTCCGCCGCGCGGGGACGCTGTTTCAGCAACACTTTGACGAGCTGGCCTTGTACGCCACGCGGGAGACGGGCGGCATCCTGCCCAAAGGCCAGCATGAAATTCGCGAGGCCATCACGATCTGCCATCTGGCTGCGGCCATGCCTTTGCAGTCGCAGGGGCATGTGTTGCCCAGTGTGCCGGGCCGTACCAGCATGGCGCGCCGGGTGCCGCATGGCGTGGTGGGGGTCATCTCGCCATTCAACTTTCCGCTGATCCTGACGATCCGGGCCGTGGCCCCGGCGCTGGCGGCGGGCAATGCGGTCGTGGTCAAGCCCGATAGCCGCACGCCGGTCACCGGTGGCCTGATGATTGCCCGCATTTTTGCAGAGGCAGGCTTGCCCAAAGACCTGCTGCAGGTATTGCCCGGCGACGCCGATGTGGGCGAAGCCCTGGTGACCGATCCGCTGGTGCCGATGATCGCATTCACCGGCTCGCCCGCAGTGGGCCGGCGCATCGGCGAGCTGGCGGGCCGGCATTTGAAGAAGGTGTCGCTGGAGCTGGGCGGGGCCAACTCGCTGATCATCCTGGACGATGCCGACCTGGACGTGGCTGCCAGCAATGCGGCCTGGGGGGCTTACCTGCATCAGGGGCAGATCTGCATGGCTTCCAATCGCATTCTTGTGCATGAAAGCATTGCTGCCGCGCTGATACAGCGCCTGGTGGCCAAGGCCACGCATTTGCCGGTGGGTGACGGTGCCAGCGGCCAGGTGGCCCTGGGACCGCTGATCGATGCGAAGCAGCGTGACCGGGTGCATGCGATCGTGCAGGACAGCATCAAGGCGGGCGCCAGGCTGGAAGCGGGCGCCACGTTTGATGGCCTGTTTTACAAACCGACCGTGCTTTCGGGTGTGAAGCCCGGCATGCGCGTGTTTGACGAAGAGACGTTTGGCCCGGTGGCGAACATCGTCACCTACAAAACCGACGAAGAAGCCATTGCGCTGGCCAACAACAACACCGGCAGCCTGGCGTCTGCCGTCATCTCCAGATCGGTAGGACGCGCCATGGCGATCGGACAGCAGCTCAAGTCCGGCATGGTTCACATCAACGACCAGACGGTGAATGACGATTGCGTCAACCCTTTCGGCGGCCCCGGCATCGCTGGCAACGGCAGCAGCGTGGGCGGACCTGCGGACTGGGAGGAATACACCCAGTGGCAATGGATCACCGTCAAGGACACGGCGACCATGTTTCCGTTCTGATTTGCCCAACCCCCGATCCCACCCAGCACAAGGAGACAACCATGACAAACCCCACAATCACTTTCACTCGCCGCGAGGTGCTGCGCACCGGTGTGGCCACCGCTGCCGGCGCCGCGCTGCCAATGCTGGCGCATGCGCAGAGCGACACCCTGCGCATTGGCGTGGTCAGCCCCACGTCTGGCCCGCTGGGCATTTTCGGCGAGGGCGACGCCCATGTGCTGGATCTGGTGCGCAAAAACGTCGCCGCCGGTATCGATGCGGGCGGCAAACGCCTCAAGCTGGAGTTCATTTACAAGGACACGCAATCCAGCCCGGTGCGCGCCGCACAGGTGGCCAAGGAACTGATCAACAGCGACCGGGTGGACCTGGTGCTGTCCACCTCCACACCCGAGACGGTGAACCCGGTGGCCGACGCCTGTGAGGCCGCAGGCATCCCGGCGCTGTCCACCACCTCACCGTGGGAAGCGTTTTATTTTGGTCGCGGCGCCAAGCCGGGCGAGCCCTCACCGTTCAAGTGGACCTACCACTTCTCGTTCGGCGTGGGCAACTTCGCCAGGCTCTACACCGACCAGTGGAGCAAGGTCGCCACCAACAAAAAGGTGGGCATGCTGCTGCCGGCCGATGCCGACGGCAACGCGATTCGCGGCCTGCTGATCCCGGCGCTGCAGAAGGCCGGCTTCACGGTGGTCGATGCCGGTCCGTACCAGAACGGCGTGGCCGATTTCTCGGCACAGATCGCGCTGTTCAAGAAGGAAGGCGTGGAGATATTCAACACCTTTCCCTTCCCGCCGGACTTCGCGGTGTTCTGGCGCCAGGCGGCGCAGCGCGGCCTGGCGCAGCAGGTGAAGATTGTGCAGATGGCCAAGGCTGGCCTGTTCGCGGCCGAGCTGGACGCGCTGGGCACACTGGGTCATGGTCTGCACGCCGGCGCCTACTGGCACCGAAGCTTTCCGTTCAAGTCGTCGGCCACCGGCCTGTCGTGCGCGCAACTGGCCGACAGTTATGAGAAGGCCAGCGGCAAGGCCTGGAACCAGCAGATCGGCGCCACTGCTTCGCTGTTCGACGCCGCGCTGGCCGCTGTGCGCGCCTGCGCCAGGCCCAAGGACCGCGCGGCGATGGCCGGGTCGCTGTCCACGCTGAAAACCGAGACCGCCGTGGGCCTGGTCGACTTCACCGCCGGTCCGGTGCCCAATTGCACGCCCACCGGTCTGGTAGGCGTGCAGTGGGTACGCGCCAAGCCGGGCTCGAAGGCGAAATTCGACATCGAGATCGTCTCCAACGCCGATCATCCGCGCGTGGCGATCACGTCGCAGATGAAGGCCTATGCCATGGGCAATGGCTGACGTGTTTTTTGCATCTCCCTGATTTTTCGTTCTTAAGGCGTTTCATGGATATCCTGAGAGGCACGCGCATCGTCAAACGCTTCGGCAGCCTGCCGGTGCTGCACGGGGTGGACATGTCCATCCGGCGCGGCGAGGCTTTGGGCGTGGTGGGGCCCAATGGCGCGGGCAAGACCACATTGTTCGGCGTGCTGGCGGGCACATTGCCGGCAAGCGAGGGCACGGTGTTTTTCGAGGGCCAGGACATCACCGCCTGGCCTGCGGCGCTGCGTTGCCGCTGCGGCATCGCGCGCACCCACCAGGTGCCGCGGCCCTTTCTGAGCATGTCGGTGCTGGAGAACACATTGGTGGCCGCGCAGCACGGCGCGGCCTTGCGCGGCGCAGCGGCGGTGCAGCAGGCGCAAGAGGCGCTGGACCGCGTGGGCCTGGGTGCACTGGCGACCCGACCCACCGCCACGCTGGGCCTGCTGGACCGCAAGCGCCTGGAGCTGGCGCGCACCCTGGCCACCCGGCCCACGGTGCTGCTGCTCGACGAGATCGGCGGCGGGCTCACCGAAGGGGAACTGCATCAACTCGTGGGCCTCATCGGCACGCTGCGCGACGAAGGCCTGACCATCGTCTGGATCGAACACGTGCTGCACGCGCTGCTGCGCGTGATCGACCGCCTGGTCTGCATGGACGCGGGGGCCGTGCTGGCCGAGGGCTCGCCCAGCGAGGTGATGGCCAACCCCCTTGTCATGCGCGCTTACCTCGGAGGGGCTACTGCATGAGCCCGGCCCTGCTCGATGTTCAAGGCCTGCGCGCGGCGCATGGACAACTGGTCGCCGTGCGCGATCTGGGTTTTTCCATCTTGCGCGGTGAAGTGGTGGCCCTGATCGGCGCCAACGGCGCCGGCAAGACCACGCTGCTGCGCTGCCTGGCCGGCGTGCATGCAGCCGCTGCGGGGCGCGTGCAACTCGACGGCACAGACATCACGGCGCTGGCGGCTCATCAGCGCGTGAAGCGGGGCCTGACCATGGTGCCTGAGGGCCGCCGCCTGTTTGAAGACATGAGCGTGCGCGAGAACCTGCGCGTGGCGGGAGACCACGGACGCCCCGGCCTGTGGACGCTGGCAACGGTAATGGAGGCGCTGCCCGCACTGCCACCCATCATCGATCGCCCCGCGGGTGCGCTGTCTGGTGGTCAACGCCAGGCCGCAGCCATTGGTCGCGCCCTCATGACCAACCCCGACGTGCTGCTGCTCGACGAGGTGTCGCTGGGCCTGTCGCCGCTGGCGGTGGAAGAGGTCTACCGCAACCTCGCCCACCTGCGCGAGGTCGGCCGCACCAGCCTGTTGCTGGTGGAGCAAGACCTGTCGCGCGCCATGGCCTTCGCCGACCGCGTGCTGTGCCTGCGCGAGGGCCGCATCGTGCTGCAGGGACCGGCGAAGTCCTTTAGCCGCGAAACCGTCACGGCGGCCTACTTCGGCATTGAAGCCGGCCTTGAAGCCGAGCGACCCGTGGAGACACAACGATGACCGAAGCCTTGATCCAGGGTCTGCTGCTGGGGGGCTTTTACGCCATCCTCGCGGCCGGCCTGTCCCTGATGTTCGGCGTCATGCGCATCATCAACCTCGCGCACGGCGACCTGGCCATCGTCGGCGCCTTCAGCGTGATCGCGCTGACCGAACGCACCGGCATGTCGCCCTGGCTGGCCCTGGCCTTGGTGCTGCCGGTCATGGCACTGATCGGCATTGCGCTGCAGCGCTGGCTGTTCGCGCGCACGCTGCGCGCCGGTATCCTGCTGCCGCTATTGGTCACCTTCGGCCTGGGCGCGGTGCTGCAGAACGGGCTGTATGGCGTGTTCGGATCCGAAGCCCGCTCGCTGGGCAGCGCGCTGGGCGACCTGGCCTGGGCCAGTTGGCAATTGCCCGGCGGCATCATCGTCGGCCAGTTGCCGGTGATCACCTTCGTGATCGCGGTGGCGGTGCTGGGCGCATTGCAGCTCCTGCTCAGCCACACTCGGCTGGGCCGCGCCATTCGCGCCGCCGCCAGTGATCCCGAGGCCGCGGCACTGTGCGGTGTGGACGCGCGGCGTGTGCACCGGGCCGCCGCCGCCATCGCGGTGGCGCTGGCCGGCCTGGCTGGCGTGCTGCTGGCCATGCAGGCCACGGTGGAGCCCTATGGCGGGCCGACCCTGCTGATCCAGGCCTTCGAGGCCGTGGTCATCGGCGGCATCGGGTCCCTTTGGGGCACCTTGCTGGGTGGCGTGCTGCTGGGCGTGGCGCAAAGCCTGGGTGCGCTGTGGTCGCCGCAGGGCTTCCAGCTCGCCGGGCACCTGCTGTTCCTGGCCGTGTTGGGCGCGCGCCTGTGGCGTCAGCACCGCCACCAGTTGGGCCGCCGCGCGCTGCCGGGCTGGCGCCAGCTGCGCGCAGGAAAGGCGGCCAGCGCATGAACAGCAGCAAACAAATCGGACTCGCGCTCGCCGCCGTGCTGCTGCTGGCCTGCGTGCCGGCCTTTGCGGGCGCCTCGGTGGTGGACAAGCTCACCACGCTTTTCATCTACATGCTGCTGGCCACCACCTGGAACCTGATGGCCGGCTACGCGGGCCTGGTGTCGGTGGGCCAGCAGGCCTTCTTTGGCCTGGGCGGCTACTTCGCGTTGCGCCTGGTGGACGGCGGCTTGCCGGCTTACCCCGCGCTGCTGGCCGGTGCGGCGGGCGCGGCGCTGCTGGCCTGGGTGCTGTCGTTTTACGTGCTGCGCCTGAAGGACGGCGAGTTCGCCATCGGCACCTGGGTGGTGGCCGAGGTGATTCGCATCCTGGTGATGCTGGACCCGCTGATCCAGGGCGAAACCGGCACCTCGCTGATCGCGCTCAACGCGGTGGAACCCGAGCTGCGCCGCAGCATCGGCTACTGGTTCGCGCTGGCCGCGCTGGCCGGCATGGCGCTGGCCATGGCTGCGCTGCTGCGCAGCCACGTGGGCACCGCCGCCAGGGCCATCGGTGACGACGACGAAGCCGCCGCCTCGCTGGGCGTGCGCGTTCTGCGCACCCGCCAGGCGATTTACGTGCTGGCCGCGTTCGGTGCGGCACTGGCCGGTGTGGCCTGGCTGGCCAGCGCCATCACCTTCCTGCCGCGCACCAACTTCGGCGTGCAGTGGTCGGTGCTGATGCTGTTCATGGTGCTGGTGGGTGGCCTGCGCAGCGGGCCCGGCCCCTACATCGGCGCGCTGCTGCTGTTTGCGCTGCAGGAACTCATGGGTGACTTCGGCGCCTGGTACCTCGCCGGCCTGGGCGCAGCCGCCGCCGGCTGCGCGCTGTTCCTGCCGCAAGGGCTGTGGGGCGCGCTGAGTCCTCGCCTGTCGCGGTTCGTCGCCCGCTCCCGCATTTCCCCCATTTCCCCTGTTTCTCCCTCTCAAGAAAGGACTGCGCCATGAACCTCCAAGGAAAAACCATCGTCGTCACGGGCTGCGGCTCGGGCATCGGCTCGGACTTCGCCAAACTCGCCCGGCTGCAAGGCGCGCGCGTGATCGGTGTGGACCGCAACGACCCCATGCTGACGCTGGACGGTTTCGTCAAGATCGACCTGGGCGACCCGGCCGCCATCGACGTGGCCATGGACCAATTGCCGGCACACATCGATGCGCTGGCCAACATCGCCGGCGTGCCCGGCACGGCGCCGGCAGAGCTGGTAGGCAAGGTCAACTACCTCGGACTGCGCCACTTCACGCAACGCGTCATGGATCGCATGACCGAAGGTGGCTCGGTCGTCAATATTTCATCCATCCTCGGCGCCGAGTGGCCGGCCCGGCTGGAACTGCACCGCGAACTGGGCGCCACGCCCGGTTACGAGGCCGGCACCGCCTGGCTCGCCCAGCACCCGGTGCCGCAGGAGACCTGCTACCAGTACTTCAAGGAAGCCCTGATCGTCTGGACCTACACCCAGTCGCAGAAGCAGTTTCTGGAGCGCGGCGTGCGCATGAACTGCGTGGCGCCCGGCCCGGTGTTCACGCCCATCCTCGGTGACTTCGTGCAGATGCTGGGCAACGAACGCGTTGAAAAAGACGCGCACCGCATGAAACGCCCCGCCTTCAGCGACGAGGTGGCGCCGGTGATTGCCTTTCTGTGCAGCGACGCGGCGCGCTGGGTCAGCGGCATCAACCTGCCGGTGGACGGCGGCCTCGCCTCGACCTACATCTGATCGGAGACCGGCAAGTTGTCGCGGCACTCCGGATGTTCAGCGATGGCGAGCACGGGCTACGGGCAAGCACTGAACGATCACCGATTTCTTCAACCACAAGTGAAAACCTCATGAAACACACCAGGTATTTTTTGGGCGCCGTCGCGGCCTGCCCCCATTCGCCCCAACTCGTACTGCGCGGGAATGTAGCGCTGGATCAAAACCACCATGCTGTTCTGGAAGTGTCACCATGAGCGATTCATTTGTTTCGATCAATGGCGTCAGGATCCGCTACCGGGACAGCGGCGGCGCGGGGCCCGCGGTGCTGATGACGCACGGCATTGGCGAATCGCTGGAGTTCTGGCACCGGCAGTTCGATGACCTGGGCCATTCCTTGCGCCTGATCGCCTGGGATATGCCTGGACATGGTTTGTCGGATGAATCCGCAGATGCGATGAGCCTTGAGGGGCAGGCCGGCGTGGCCTGGAAGCTGCTGGACCAATTAGGGGTCGAGCGGGCGCATCTGGTGGGCAACTCGCTCGGGGCGGCCATGTCCCTGCGCATGGCAGACCAGAGTCCCGCTCGCGTCAGTTCTCTGCTCCTGGCCAACTCGGCCGCTTTGGGTGCCGAAGTGTTCGGCGCTTTCAAGCTGATGGCGCTGCCCTGGCTGGGCGAGTTGATGAACAAGCCTGGGCCCATGGCGGTGGCGCAACAAATCAAGGCGATCGTCCTCAGGCCCGAAGCGATCACGCCTGTGGTGCGTGCCGCGATCGAGCGCAATGTTCACAGGCCAGGCGCCGTAGTCCACTTTCTGCGCCAGCTTCGCGGGATGACCACGCTGCGTGGCCAGCGCCGGGAGGTGTGGACGCGTTCACATCAGATCCTCAGCGGCCTGAGCATTCCGACGCGGATTGTTCATGGTGAACAGGATGTGGTGTTGCCGATCAGTCACTCCGTCACAGCGCATGGCTTGTGCAAGGGCTCAGAGCTGGTGCGGCTCCAGGAGTGCGGGCATACACCGCAGCTTGAACAACCCGGGGTATTCAATGCGCTGCTGAGAAAGTGGTTTCTGTAAATCATGAGGCGCCCTTTTCACGCGCGGTTTGATGGGCAAAGCGTGCGTGGAAGAGGGCGCCCGCCGCGTCAGGCGCCCGCGTGCAGACTGGGTGTGCTCAGGGGTGGCTTGATCAGCGCCGGGCTTTTCCCTGAAAGCCGTTGCACTGAATGCCTCACAGCTTTCCGGCGCCCTGGTTCGGGGTTCACCTGGACAACTGCCCGGTCGGGGAGGGTCAGATCATGCCGCCGTTGATGGAAATGATCTGTCCGCTGATGTAGGCGGCACGCTCTGAGGCCAGAAAACCGACCAGGTCGGCAACTTCCTCGGCCTTGCCGGCGCGTTTCATCGGCACCATCTGATTGATGGCCTCGGCGCTGAAGCTGCCCTGCGCCATGGCGGTGTTTATGATGCCGGGCGCCACCGCGTTGACGGTGATGCCCCGGCTCGCCACTTCCAGTGCCAGCGACTTGGTGGCGGCATGCAAGGCGCCCTTGGCCGCCGAATAGTTGACCTGGCCCCGGTTGCCGGCCACCGCCGCCACTGAGGTGATGGTGATGATGCGACCCCAGCGGGTGCGGATCATGGGCAGGGTCAGGGGCTGGGTTACATGGAAAAAGCCATTCAGCGACACATCGAGCACGCGCTGCCACTGCGCCAGCCGCATGCCGGGAAACACCGCGTCGTCGTGAATGCCTGCGTTGTTGACCAGCACCTGAATCGGCCCGGCCTCCAGCAGTATGTCGAGTGCGGCCGCCGTGGCCGCGGCATCGGTCACATCAAAGGCCAAGGCTTGCGCCTGACCACCGGCGCTGATGATCTCGGCCACCAGGGCTTGCGCGCCGGCCAGCTGGCGGTTGGCATGCACGATGACATGCAGGCCGTCCGCGGCCAGGCGCCGGCAGATGGCCGAGCCAATGCCGCCGCTGCCGCCTGTGACCAGTGCCCGTCTGGGGGCTGTACTCATGGCTGGGTCCTTCATCGTTTCAATTTCCGTCGCTTGCCGCTGCAACTGTCAGTGCCGCTGCATCGAGCACCACCACCGCGCGGCCGTGCAGCAGGACTTTGGCGCCGGCCTGCAGCGTAAAGCTGTACAGCGCGGTGTTGTCGTCGCCGGTGAGCCGTTCTGCGCTGACCGTGAGCGGGCCGGCTTCGGTGTCCAGCCGGCTGACCAGCAGGCTGACACTGCGCACGCTGGCGAGGTAGCCGGCGCGGGGCGGCGCAGTGCCGCCGGCAGCCAGCATTTCCCCCATCAATGCGCCATGCACGGCCATGGCCTGCGCCGCATATTCCACACCGCAGGCGGCACCGAGACGGCCCTGGGCGCGCAGCGGGTTGTCAGGCGCGTGGTGGCTGCTGGCCCGGCAAGAGATGTGTTGTGCGTCCCAGTGCGCCACTTCATCGAGCAGGCACATGTTGCCCTGATGCGGAATACGCTGCGCAATCGCGGCACGTGTCAGGGTCGCCGGCGGCTTGCCGGGCATCAGCACGGCGCCACCTGCACGGCCAGTTGCAGACCCTGCAGATAGTCCAGCACCACCGTTCCCTCAGCGCGGGTGGCGACGCTGTGCAGCAAGGGCAGGCAGCGCGCCGCAGGTATGGCTGTGCGCAGGGCTTCCAGGGCGGTGTCGCCCATGACATCGGCGGCGGCGCCTGTCAGGCAAGTGGCAGGCGCCAGTGACCATTGCGCGAGGCTGCGCGGGCTGCGTTGCGGCGCCAGCACCAGCGCCACGCCCAGGGTGTCGGGCAGAGGCCGTACGCTGCGCAGCGGTTCGGGGTAGTCGGTGTCGTAGGCGACCAGCAGCACGGGGCTGTTGTCCAGCACCGCCTGGGCCGCGGCTTCCAGCAGGCCCGCGGCAAAACTGCCGTCGCGGGCACACAGCACCGAGGACGTGGCCATGGCGCCGGTCGAGATGCTCCAGTAACCTGAAGCTGCGTTGTGCACCGAGTTGTGAAACCGGGTTGGCGAGATCAAGCGGTCGTTCGATGCCAGCGCGCTGCAGATTTCATGGCAGTTGATGGCGTCTCCGCTCGACGATGTGAAGACCGAGGGCAAGTCGCTGGCCAGACAGCCCGATGCCGCCACCGCTTCCTGGCCCACGGCCAGCGACACCTTCACCACCGCACCGGCGCGCCGGCGCTCGGCGGCGGGCAGGGCCATGGGCAGAGGCAATACGCTGCGCACGCTCTGGTAGGGCAGTTCCCCTGACAAGGACTGGCGTCCGAGTGCCCAGCCCGCCAGGCCGGGTCCGAGCAGGCCTATGCCTTCGACAAAAACAGTCAGCACGGGTGCAGGGGATGCAGGGTTGAAGACAGTCATGGATTCACCCGGCGCGGCCAAAAATCAGGCTGCAGTTGGTGCCGCCAAAACCAAAGGAATTGCTGAGCACACGCGTGACGGGCTGCTCGCGGTTGTGCAGCAGGTAGTTCAGCGGCAGCGCGGGGTCGAGCTGCTGCGTATTCAGGCCGGCAGGCAGGAGACCATGCTGCAGGGCCAGCGCGCAGATCACCGCCTCCACACCACCGGCTGCACCGAGGGTGTGGCCGGTCGCGCCTTTGGTGGAACTGCAAGCGGTGCCGGTACCGAACAGGGCCGCCACGGCTTTGGTTTCGGCGGCGTCATTGCTCGGTGTGGCGGTGCCATGCAGATTGATGTAGTCGATGTCGGCGGTGCCCAGCCCGGCCATGCCCAGGGCTGCCTGCATGGCCAGGCGAGCGCCCAGGCCTTCGGGATGGGGCGAGGACATGTGGTGTGCATCGCTGGATTCCCCCACGCCCAGCAGCAGCACGGCCTGCGGGTCGGGCTGCGCCGGTACCCGCTCGAGCAGGGCAAAGGCGGCAGCTTCGCCAATCGAAATACCGTCGCGCTCCACATCAAACGGCCTGCAGGCGCGGCTGGAGGTCAGGCCCAGGGCGTTGAAGCCGTACAGGGTGGTCAGGCACAGGGAATCCACACCGCCGACCACTGCGGCATCGATCAGGCCCGCCGCCAGCATGCGGCGCGCCGAGGCAAATACCTTGGCGCTGGATGAACAGGCGGACGACACCACGACGGCAGGGCCTGTCAGGCCCAGGACGGCGCGTGTGAAATCGGCGACCGAGAAGGTGTTGTGGGTGGTCGGGTACAAAAAATCGGGCGGAAAAGCCCCGGTGACCGGATCCAGCCGGCGGTAGGCCAGCTCGGTCTGCAAAATGCCCGAGGTGCTGGTGCCGATGAAGACGCCTATGCGTTGCGCGCCGTACTTCAGGCGGGCTGCCGCGATGGCTTCGGTAAAACCATCCTGCGTCAAGCCGAGAAAAGCCAGACGGTTGTTGCGGCAGTCAAAACCGGCCAGCGCTGCGGGAAGCTGCACCGCATCGACACCCGCCACTTCACCGGTGAAGGTGGCCAGGTCCACGCTGTCAAAGCGGCAGGGCGCCAGCCCACCGCGCTGCTCGCGCAGGGCGGACAGGGTCTGCTGCAGGCCGCGACCGATGCTGCTGGTCGCGGTGAAGTGGGAGAGCCAGAGCGGATTCAGCAAAATAAGAGCCGATCTATAAGTGAGGTCATGGTAGCAAATGCCTGCGGTCCCGCATCGACAGGCGGGCCGTCAGAGTACCCAGAAAAAGACCGGCCCACATGTCCACAGCCACATGCTGGCGCGTGGCGAGGGTCGCATAAATGATGCCCGTGCACCACAAGCCGTTGCACACGCGCACCCACATCGGGCTGCCAAAGCGGCGCAGCAGGCGCTGCAGCCACAGACCTGAAAAAACCGCAGTGGCCACATGCAGGGAAGGGCAGGCGTTGCCCGAGGCATCGAGGTCTTTCAGAAACGCCACACCCGGGTAGCGGGCCCAGTCAATATCAGCGGGCGGGACGGCACTGGGCCAGAAATGGAAAATGAGCAGGGCGATCAGGCAGGTGCCGGCCATGGCCGCGCCATACACCATCAGTTCGCGCCGGTCCGCCACAAACGCGGGTGGCAGCGACACGTAGACCCAGAGTGAGGCATACAGCGGCAGGGCTGCGGGCGCAAAACCGATCAGGCCGTCCAGCCAGGTGACCGGCATCACCGTGACCGGGTAGGCAGGGTGTTTGAGCACATGGAAGTAGGCGCCAAAAAACAGCGCAATAAAAAGCGGTATGCCTATGCTTTTCAGGCCGAGGTTGAGCGGCAGCACCTGCGCCGCCTGCCGGTACCAGGGCGTGGGCTGGCTGATGGGGTTCATGCCAGCGCCTCGCGCAGGGTGACGGTGCGCAGGCCGGCCCCTGCGGCGGCTTCCAGCAAGCCGGGCAGGACTTCAAGAATGACCGGTACACCGTGCGGGGTGGCGGCGGCATGGCCATCGTGCAGCAGCACAATCGCACCGGCTTTCAGGCTGCGCAGCAAGGCTGCCCTGACTTTTCCGGCATCCTTGACGCGGGTGTCAAAACCACGCGCCGACCAGCTGGCCAGTTGCAAACCCAGGCCGGCCAGCACAGGCTGCAAAAACGGGTTGCGCAAACCGGCCGGCGCGCGAAAAAACCGCGGGGGCTCGCCGCAGATGCGGGTCAGGGTGTGCTGAGCGGCCTGCACCTCGCGCCCCATGCCGCGTGGCCCCATGACTGAAAAATGATGGCGATGGTGCTGGCTGTGGTTTTCAACCGCATGGCCACGGCGCACGATTTCGCGGCACAAATCCGGGTGGCGCAGCGCCTGCTCGCCGATGCAGAAAAAAGTCGCGCGGGCGGCGTAACGATCGAGGAGGTCCAGCACCTGCGGCGTGACGCGGGGGTCGGGGCCGTCGTCGATGGTCAGCGCGACCTCCTGCCGCGCCGCCGAGGCTGCCGGCAAGCGGGTCCAGTTCGGACCCAGCCAGTGGCTGCGCGGCCACAGGCCGGCGGCGGCAATCAGCAGGTGGTTCAGTGCCACAGCGCCCAGTGCCCAGGGCCACAGCGCCGGTTTGACGCTGACCAGAAGCAGTGCCAGCAGATGCAGGGCGATTGAGGCGCGGATCAGCGGCGGCGCGTACCAGCGGGTTTCACGCATGGCTTGGCCTTGCAAATATGGCGGCGTACACCAGCGCCAGAATGACACCCGGCGCCACCGTGCTGCCCATGGCCTGGAGAATGGAGATACTGGAAAACGCCAGCAGGCCAAAACCCGCCACCGTGGTCAGATTGGCCAGCGCCATCGAGGCCAGCGTGCGGTCAGAGACCGGCGCCTGCGGGTCGGGCCGGTCAAAAAAGAGGGCGTAGTTGGAACCGACGGCCACCACCAGCAGCAAGCCGACCAGGTGCAGGATGATCAGCGGCTGGCCGGCCAGTGCCAGCCCCGCCGTGACGGTGATGACCGAGGCGGCCAGCGGGGCAATGATGCGCAGCACACGCAGCGGCGAACGGAAAACCAGCAGCAACAGCACCACAATGGCCACCAGCCCGCCCAGCGACAGCAGCGTGGCCTCGCGCAGGTAGCCGGCGTAGAGACGGTCGGACTCGGCTTTCATGTCGACAAACAGCACGTTGGGCAGGTTCATGCCGGCCAGGGCGGCGCGAATCCGTTCGGCCTGGATGCCTGCGCCTTCGGGCGCCTTCAGCGGCAGCAGCGCGGTCCATCCGCCGCGCGATTGCTGCAGCAGCAATGCATCAACCGCCATGGCCATCGAGGTATTTTCCAGGTCGGCGGGCTGCAGCGCTGGCTGGCTGCGGGCGGCCTGCACATCGGCCAGAAACGGCGTGAACAATGGCGCGCGCACCGGCAGTCCGGCCACCGCCTGCGCCAGCCGGGCCTGCAACTCCGCGGGTGCCGGCAAGCTGGCCTGGCGCGCGCGCTGGGTGGCCAGGCCGGGCAGGTAGCGGCTGGGGCTTTCAAACCCGGCCAGTTCCCCTTGGTCCACCTGCAACTGCAGCACTGCAGACACCTGGTCGGAAGCGTTCAGAACGGACTCGCGACTGTTGCCCGAGACCACCACCAGGTAACGCACGTCGGGCGCCCCCATGTCGGCGCGCAGCCGTTCGTCGAGCGCGATGTCGGCCTGCGACACCGGGCTCAGCGAAGAAATTTTCTCGTTCAGCAAGGTATCGCGCTGCATCACCAGAACGGCGCAGGCCGCCAGCAACAGCAGCAATGCCGGCCAGCGCAGCGCGCCGGCGCGGCGTGTCAGCTGGCTCAACACGCGGCCTATGGCCGATACGTCGTGAATGCGAAACCGCGCCGGCAGCAAGTGCGGCAGTACAAAACGGGTCATGGCGGCGGCGGCCACCAGACCGGCGATGGCGTACAGCCCGAGTTGCGCCAGGCCCGGAAAGCCCGACAGCAGCAGGGAGGCAAAGCCGAAGACAGAGGTCAGCACCCCCAGGCGCACGGTGGGCCAGAAACGCTGGACCCAGTTGTCCTGCGCGGCTCCCGCCTGTTCAGACTGCACAAACAGGTAGATCGAGTAGTCCACCGCTTCGCCGATCAGCGCCGTGCCAAAACCCAGCGTGATGCCGTGCACCGAGCCGAAGCCCAGGCTGACTGCGGCCACACCGGCCAGCACACCGCTGATCACCGGCAAAAAACCCAGGGCCAGCGCGGTCACCGAGCGGTACACCAGCAACAGCAGTGTCGCAATCAGGATCACGCTGATCAGGGACAGGCGGCTGACCTGGCTCTGTATGGCCTCGCGCGAGGTGACAGAAAACACACCCGGGCCGGTCATCACCAGACTGGCGGCAGGGCCTGCCGCGCGTGCGGCGTCAAAGGCCTGGCGGATGGCGGCCATGGCGCGCTGTTGCGCATCGGTGTCGGAGCCGGCCGCGCGTATCTGCACCAGCAGCAGTGCGCGTGCGCCATCGCGTGAGGCCCAGGCGCCGTCGTTCAGCGGCGGCTGGGTGCCGCTGCCCAGTTGCCCCAGCAACTGCACCATCTCGCCGGTCGGGTCGCGCGGCAGCAGCGACTTGACCATCAGCCCTGCCGGTGATGCCAGCAGGTCTATGCTCTCACCGAGGGCCGCGTGTATGCCGTTTACGCTGAAACGTTCGGGCGTCACTGCGGGGCTCAGCAGGTAGCGGTTGTTGAACAGGTAGGCGCGATCGCGTTCGGTGTTGACCGGCTCGCCGTTGTTGATGCTGACAAAAGACGGGTCGGCGCGCAGGCGCCGTGCCACCTCTTTGGACAGCCGGGCGCGGGCCGGCGCATCAGCACCCTCAATCCCCACCAGGATCAGGCGTGAGGCCAGGCCATCGCGCAACTGGTCCATCAGCAATTGCTGCTCGACCGTGGGCTTGCTCGGCAAAAAGGCCGACAGGTCGGTGGTGATGGGGGTGCGGCTGATGAGCGCGCCGCAGGCCAGCAAAAAGGCCAGCCACAACCAGACCGGCCAGCAGGAGCGTTGCAAAAACCGCTGCATCAGGGGGCCGCGAGTTTGCTGATGACCATCACCGACCGGTCCTTGTCGGCCTGCTCGATTTCAATCGTCTTGACCTCGGCGCGGCTGCCGCCTATGCGGATACGTTGCACCACCGCCAGCATTTTTGTCTCCATCGGCCTGAGGGTCAGCGTCCAGCGTTCTTCAGTACCGTCGAGGTCGAGGTTGTAAATGCGCCGCAGCGCCACCTGGTCACCGGCCAGCGTGCCGCGTATGCTTTCCGTGAACGCGACCAGCTCCGGGTAGTCCGCCAGGCGCAGCACCATGCGGCGCTTGCCGCGTTCCACCGTGAGGCTGCCGCCTTCAATCAGCAGCGATTCGGGCCGGGGTTTGAGGGTGCGTTTTTCCAGCCGGTCCGGCGCGGTGTAGAGCAGCTCGCCCGACGATTCCACCGGGCTGTCCAGCACCGCGATGTACTTTTTCTCGACAAAACCGGCGCGTCCCGATTTGTTTTGTGCCAGCCCCTGCATCAGCGCGTTGACATCCCAGGCGGCCCAGGCCGGTGTGAGGCCCAGCAGGCAGCCGGAGACGGCCAGGAGCTTCTTGAAACGCAAGGTCCATGAACCGGATGTATCACGCATGAGGTTGTCCCGCAGTTGCTGCAGGCAGCGCCGGGCGCGCCTGCCAGAAGTCAAAAAAGTTGAACCAGTTCAAGGGGGCGGCGCGGCAGTGTTGTTCCAGCAGCGCGGCATAGCGGGCCATGGCTGCCTGCACAGCGGCCTCGCGGCCACCCGCAGGAATGGCAGAAAAATCTGCCAGCGTTTCAAAATGAATATCGTAGCGGTTGCCGCCCGCGTAAAGCCCGACCATGAATAACACCGGCCGCCGCAGGATTGCCGCCATGCGGAAAGGCCCCACGGGAAATTCGGCGCTGTCGCCCAGAAAGGCGGCGGGCCGGGTGCTGTCCTGGTTCAGACAGCGGTCTGCCAGCATGCCGACCACACTGCCGGTTTCAATCAGTTCATGCACCCGCAGCATCGAGTCGGCATGGCCCAGCGGCACGATGTCCTGCCGGGCCGCCGGGTTGATGGCCTGCAGCGTTGCATTGATCTTGCGTGCGTTTTCCTCGTACATCACCATGGCCACCCGCAGTCCGGGCTGGCGCCGGCCCACGGCGCGCAACACCTCAAAACTGCCAACGTGGGCCCCCATCAGGAACACCCCCTTGTGGTCGGCGGTCAGCGCGGCCACCAGGTGCTCCTGGTGAATCGTGATGTCAAACAGATTGAACCGGTCGTTGATCAGGTACACGCGGTCATGGATACACGAGGCAAAAGCCAGAAAGTGCCGGAACACCGCGCCCCAGCCCACCGGCACGGTGGCGGGCAGGGCGCGCCGCAGATAGGCGCGGGAGGCCTGGCGCGCGGCCGCATTGGCCAGCAGAAAATACCCTGCAATACCGTAGAGCACAGCGCGCGCTGCGCGGCGGCCCAGGCGCAGCGAGATCCAGGTCATGACACGCAGCATCAACATGTTGCTGCGTTCCGGCCGCTGGCGCCAACTGGTGGCCGGCCCCGGGGGCAGGGCACTCATGGCGCAGGGCCTGGCAGCATCGTGCCGCTGGCGATTTGCCGCAGGCCGCAGCGGATGGCAAAACGGCTGCTGCCGGCAGCGCCGGGCAGCCAGGACAGCGTCAGTGTTTCCCCTGGCTGCACCGGGCTGAGAAATTTGGCCGAGGCAATTTGCCAGACGACCTGCGGGCGGGCATCTGCGCTGCTGGCCCCGGCCTGCGCCTGGGCGATGGCATGTAGCGCGGCATCGAGCAGCAGTGCACCCGGCACCATGGGCTGCCCCGGAAAGTGGCCGGCAAAAGCCGGGTGGCCGGCCGCAAAATGCAGGCTGGTTTCAATCTGCATCGCCTTCGCCCCCCGGTGCTGGTTGCGCCTGATGCCGGCGCGCCAGGGTTTGCAGGACGGCGCGCGGAAGTTTGCCCGTGCTGTTGCGCGGCAGGGATTCCACCAGCACCAGCGGACGCGGCAGAAAGGTGGCGTCGATGCGCTCTTTGAGCGCCTGCTGCAGTTCCACGGCGGTTTTTCCGGGCGCCACGGCAAATGCCATCAGGCGCACCACGCTGCCCTGCTCGCTGTCATCGGGCATGAAAAACGCGGCGTCAAGCACACCGGGCAGGTTGGCCAGCTGGTGGTTCAGATAGGACAGCGAGTTGCGTTTGCCGGCGATGTTGACCAGGTCTTCCAGCCGGCCGTGCAGCAGGAAACGTCGCGCATCCACCAGCTCCAGCACGTCATTGAGCGGCACCACCTGTTCGACATGAGCGCCGCAGGCCCAGATGCGCCCGTCGTGCGGGGTCAGGGTGACCAGCGGAAACAGCTCCCACTCGGTGGTTTGCACGCTGCGCCGTGAGGCGATTTGCCCGGTTTCGGTTGAACCATAGATTTCAAACAGGGGCGCGCCCAGACGGGCTTCACATTCTTCTGCCAGTTGCCTGGCCATGGGGGCGGTGGCCGACAGCACCAGGTCCAGCTCAGGCAGCCCGATCCCGGCATGTACCAGTACCCGCAGGTGCACCGGCGTGCTGACCAGCAAACGTGGCGCGGGGATGGGCCGCAGCGCCGCCGCAATATCGGCCGGATAAAAGGGCTGGCCGGCGTGAAAGGCGCAGCCGCTGTGCATGGGCAGCAGCACCGTGGATTCAAAACCGAACATGTGTTGCGGCGGCACGGTGCCAATCAGGGTGCAGGGGCGATCCGCATGCAGGCCCAGGCGATGCGCCTCGGCCCGCGCACTTTGCACCAGCGAGCCCCAGGTTTTACGGTGCGGCAGCGGCAGGCCGGTGGAGCCCGATGTGAAGGCATCGGCCACCGGCTGGTTGCCGGGCAGGTAGGGGATGTCGCAGGCCTCGTCGGCATCGAGGTCGGGGGCGCCGTGCGCAAAGGCATCGTGGTAGACAAAACCGGGCAGGGCGATGCCATGGGGAGCGTCGGCCAGGCAAAACACATCGGGCGCCTGGCGCTGCATCTGGCGCATCATCTCGGGCGCGTGGGTGGGCGGCAGCAGGCAGATTTTTCGGGTCAGCAGCGCCGCGCCCAGGCCTACCGCAAACTGGTAGCGGTCACTGCAGGCGTTGAGCATGTGCTGGCCGGCCGGCAAAGCCGCAGCGAGTTGCCGCACGTCGGCGAGGTAGCGGCGCACGCTGATGGCTTCTCCGTAGCGCCATGCCACGATGTCATCGCCACTGGTGTGGCTGACAAGCGGGTAGGTGGTCATGACCA
The DNA here is from genome assembly GCA_943370435.1 of Kapaibacterium sp. (SeqCode). GTDB lineage: Bacteria > Pseudomonadota > Gammaproteobacteria > Burkholderiales > Burkholderiaceae_C > Polaromonas. The sequence goes on from CALRQX020000021.1 coordinate 28,755, forward strand.
TGGGCAGACTCAGGACGACGGTGGCAGCGGGCCTGCTCCGCTGGCCTGGCGGTAAGCGCGGAAGGCCTGCAGGGGGCCGGCCCGGTCAGACGGTTCCAGCAGGCACAGCCGTGCCACATATTCGGCGGCAAACATCAGCAGGACCAGCGGCAGGTTGAGCAGGTTGGCAAAAGCCGACCAGACGGCCACCGGCGCCAGCCAGAACAGCAGCAGCGAGAGCGCGCCCATGCTGGCAAAGTACAGCGTCCAGGCCCAGGTGACCTGGCGTGTGTAGCGCGCCAGCGCCGGTGACAGCGGGCCGTGGATCAGGGCGGCAAAACGCGACACCATGGGCAGCTGGCCCGCGCGCAGGGTGCGGCCAAAAGCCAGGCCCAGCAGGATCTGCATGCCGGCATGCTGCAGCAGAAAAACCCAGTTGAAGTGTTGCACCAGCCAGGTGCTGGCTGCATACAGCGCGGCGCTGGCGGCGGCGCACAGCAGCAGCATCCAGGGCCGCTGGGGCGAGCGCCAGGCCAGCACCAGGGCCAGCAGCAGCAGGGGCGCAATGGCCACCGCCGCATCAAGCCGGTCCGGGTTGGGATCGGCTGCCGCCAGATGGGCCGCGACTGAGTAGGCGATGCCTGCGGCGGCGATGGCTGCCCAGCGGGCGCCGCGCAGCAGTTGTGCCGTCAAGCCGGGTTTCACTTGCTTCTTTGCAGGGCGATGTGTTCGGTCAGGCTGCGCAGGGACTGGAAGATCGCGGTGTTGTCTTCGTGGTCGGCGCGCAGTTGCAGGCCGTAACGCTTGGACAACACCAGCGCGATCTCGAGAATGTCGATGGAATCGAGGCCCAGGCCGTCGCCATACAGCGGCTCGTCGGGCTGGATGTCGGCAGCCGCTGTGTCCAGGTTCAGCGCGTTGACCACCAGCTCGGCCACTTCGCGCATCAGGTCGGTGTCGGCGACGGTTGCAAAAGCAGAAGCGGCGGCAGGTGATAGTGAAGATTCTGGCATGGTGTGGGTACCGCTTTCGGGATCAGGTTTCAAGGGGCGGAGCCGTGGCAGCCTGCCCTCCATTCAGTCATGAATTGATGGTAACTGACATTGATTGGCCGACCCGCCTGCGGTGTAGGCAAACACCCCCCGGGGCTGTCAGCTGGAGGCGAAACAAAACGTAAAAACAGCGCTGTAAAGCGCCGTGTTGCCAGCTTCAGGCCAGATCGCCGGGGCCGGGTGTGGCAGCGCGCGCAGCCCGCGTGCCGCGCGGCCTGGTCAGGGTCTGGGTGGCGGCTGGTGTGTCGGTGCCGGCCGCGTCATCGGCCAGCGCCTGGCGCACGGTGGCCTTGTCGCCAGCGCCGGCAAATTTGCTGTATTTACCCAGGGTGGTGACCAGCTGGCCATAAATGCGCGGGTTGCCGGCCACACATTCGCCGTGCTCCATGAAGTCGGCCTCACCCGTGAAGTTGCCAATCAGGCCACCCGCTTCGGTCACCAGCAGCGAGCCTGCTGCCACGTCCCAGGGCTGGAGGTTGCTTTCAAAAAAACCGTCGCTGAAGCCGGCCGCCACATAGGCGAGGTCCAGCGCCGCAGCGCCGGGGCGGCGCACGCCAGCGCACTGGCTCATGACTTCACCGAGCATGTTGAGGTAGGTCTTGAGCTTGTCGCCGGGGCGGTAGGGAAAACCGGTGGCGATCAGGCATTCCTGCAGCCGCGTGCGTTTGGCCACGCGGATGCGCCTGTCGTTCATGTAGGCGCCGCGGCCTTTGGTGGCGCAGAAGATGTCGTTGCGCGTCGGGTCGTACACCACGGCCTGTTCCACCTTGCCCTTGACGCTGAGCGCAATGCTCACGCAATAGACCGGAAAGCCGTGGATGAAGTTGGTGGTGCCGTCCAGCGGGTCGATGATCCACACGAAGTCGGAGTCTTTGGCGCCATGTGTGCTGCCCGACTCTTCGGCCAGGATGCCGTGGCCGGGGTAGGCGGTCAGCAGGGTTTCGATGATGGCGGCTTCGGCGGCCTGGTCGATTTCGGTGACGAAGTCATTGGTCTGCTTGACCGAGACCCGGACCGCTTCCACGTCAAGCGCAGCACGGTTGATGATGGCGCCGGCGGCGCGCGCAGCCTTGATGGCCACATTGAGCATGGGGTGGAGATTGCTGGACATATGGGACTAAGAAAGAGCACAAGGGCTGCGGACCGGAAACCGGGGCAGGCGACAATAAGGTCATTTTACCGGGTCGGGCCGTCTGGCCAGCCTTTGTCCATGAAAACGCGATTTATCCTGATCCACACCAGCCATGCCGGCAACGTAGGCGCCACCGCGCGCGCCATGAAAACCATGGGGTTTTCCGATCTGGTGCTGGTCGCGCCGCGCTGGGCCAATGTGCTGAACCGCGAGGAAACCATACAACGCGCCAGTGGGGCGCTCGACGTGCTGAAAAATGCGCGTATCGTGGCGACGCTGGATGAGGCGCTGGACGGCATGACCCATCTGTGCGCCACCGCCATGACGCCGCGCGACTTCGGCCCGCCGACGCGGGCGCCGCGTGCACATTTTGCTGCGCTGTTGGGCGGTGCCAGTTCGCTATCAAATCAGGAGCTGCTTGCGCCCGCCGAACAAGGGCTACAGGCCAATTTGGCTTCAAAACCCGAGGGTGTGGCTTTTTTGTTCGGCTCGGAGCGTTTTGGCATGCAGAACGAGGATGTGTACCGCTGCCATGTGGCGCTTTGCATACCGACCGACCCGAAGTTCGGCTCGCTCAATCTGGCCGCTGCGGTGCAACTGATTGCCTACGACTGGCGTGAGGCGCTCGGTGGTTTTGGGGTGCAGGCCGCCACACCCGAGCCGGCGCTGGCTGACGCCGCCGCCGTGGCCGGCATGCTGGCGCACTGGGAGCTGGCGCTGACGGACATCGGTTTTCTGGACCCGGCCGCGCCCAAAAAACTGATGCCGCGCCTGAACCAGCTGTTCAACCGGGCGCAGTTGAGCCCGGAAGAGATTCATATCCTGCGCGGTGTGGCCAAGGCCATGCTGCAGAAGCGCCAGAATGGCGCGCCAGCAAAGACCGCCGCCAGGCCATAAACTCCCAGCATGTTCTCCAGACTTCGCTCCGACATCCAGTGCATCCTAGACCGCGACCCTGCCGCGCGCAGCACCTGGGAGGTGCTGACCTGCTACCCGGGCCTGCACGCCATCTTGCTGCACCGGGTGGCGCACGCCTGCTGGACCAGCGGCCTCAAATGGCTGGGGCGCTTTGTCTCGAACATCTCGCGCTGGCTGACCGGCATTGAAATCCACCCCGGCGCCGTCATCGGCGAGCGTGTGTTTTTCGACCACGCGATGGGTGTGGTGGTCGGTGAAACCGCAGAAATCGGCGACGGCTGCACGATTTACCAGGGTGTGACCCTGGGCGGCACCTCGCTCTACAAGGGCACAAAACGGCATCCGACCCTGGGCAAGGACGTGGTGGTCAGTGCCGGTGCCAAGGTGCTGGGCGGTTTTCTGGTCGGGGATGGCGCCAAGATAGGCAGCAATGCGGTGGTGATCAAGCCGGTGCCGGCGGGCGCCACCGCTGTCGGTATTCCGGCGCGCATCATCCTGTCCAAAACCGGCGAAAGCGCGGACGTCACGACCACCCAGTTTTCGGCCTACGGCATCACGCTGGAAGATGACCCGGTGTCGCAGGCCATGAAGGGCCTGATCGACAACGCCTCGTCGCAGGAGCACCAGATTGCGCTGCTCTGGCAGGCGATTGAAAAACTGTCTGAAAGCAGCAAAATTCACCGCGACTGCGTGCCCGATGACGCAGCGCTGCAGGAGACCTTTGAGGCCGAGAAGATCAATCAGCTGATGGGCAAATAAGGGCGCCGCTCACCCGCGCTGCCACCGGCATCAGGAGCCGGCTTCAATCAGCTGCGCGATGGCTTCGCGTCCCAGTCGCCTGGCGTGCTGCACGGCGTTCAGGCCGTCGCGGTCCACCAGTGCCGGGTTGGCGCCCGCTGCCAACAGGCGCTGAACCACCGCGCTGTGCCCGTGGATGGCGGCCAGCATCAGCGGCGTTTTGCCGCCTGCGTCAGCTGCATTGAGCGCCGCGCCCTGCGCGATCAACTGCTCGACCTGCGCCAGCCGCCCGGCGCCGGCCGCCGCATGGAGCGAGGCGGCAGTGCCGCGCTTGAACTCGCGTGCGACTGGCTGTTCACTGCTGCGCTCTTGCTGTTTTTGCAGCTGCGCCTGCGCGCCAGGCGCAGCTGCGGGCGCGAACGCGGGGGGATAGGCCAGGGCCGTCGGGGGCGCCGCCGGTGCGGCCCGAAACGCAGGCGCAGGTGTGGCGGCGCTGTCTGCGGAAACAGCCGGTTCATCGGCGGCACTGGGCGCGCGGCTGGCGCTGGCATCGGCCAGACGATTGCGCGGCGTGGCCACCTCGGCCGGTGTGATCGGCGCAGGCGTGGCTTTGGCGGCAGCTTCGGGCACAGCTGCGGGGGACGGCAGGGCGCGGCTCGGCAGGGCCTTGCTTGGAGCGGCCGGGAGGTTGGTGGGGGCTGCACTGGTCTGCGCTTCTGGCGCAGGATGGGTCGCCGGGCTTGCCTCGCGGCTTGAAGAGGGCGCTGTGCTTGGGCCGGGGCCACGGCCCGGCGCGCTCTGGCCGGCCAGCAGTTCCTTTTCTTCAGGTGTGCCGCGCTCAAATTGCAGCACCAGCAGCCCGGTCAGGGCGACCAGGGCCAGGCTGGCCAGCAGGGACATCTTCCAGCGTGACTGGTTGGCCGCAGGTGCCGCTCTGGCAGTGTTGCCAGTGGTCTGGCCCGCCAGCATGGCCTGCGCATGGGCACGTACCGCGCCGCGCACCTGCGCGCCGGGGCCGCGGGTGTCCTGCGCGCTGGCCTCGTGGTAGCGCCGCAGCAGCTCGTCGTCCGGCCTGGGGGCTGTCATGCAAACTCCTGAAGTTGCTGCCGCAGGCTGCGTCTGGCATAACGCAGGCGGCTTTTGGCGGTTTCAAAACTCACGCCCGTGGTGCCGGCAATCTCTTCGACGCTCATCCCGGCTTCGGCCTGCAGCAAAAAGGCTTCGCGCTGGGGGGCCGGCAATTGCTCCAGCGCCACCATCAGCGCCGCTGCCTGCTCACGCGACTGCAACTGGCGCAGCGGACCAAACCCCGAATCGGCCGCCAGGGTGTGGCCAGGGCTGTTGTCATCATCATCGTCCAGAGGCACATGCGGCCTGGCGCTGCGAAAGTGATCCACCAGGCGGTTGTGCGCAATCGTGAACAACCAGGTGGTGAAGCGTGCTGTGGGCCGGTAGGCGGCACCGCCCGCTGCTTGCCGCGCCACTGCAAACCACACGTCCTGCAACAGGTCGTCGGCCACCGCCTGGACACGCACGCTGCGCAACAGGTAGCGCCAGACACGCAGCTCGTGGCGGCCATACAGCACATCAAAGGCCGCCAGCTCACCCGCTGCATAACGCAACATCAGCGACTCGTCGCTGTCGGCTGCGTCGTGGTCGGGCGGCTCGGCGCGGGGCATGCGCCACCTTAGCACGGCGCGGGACACTGTACGCAATGGACGCCCGGGGGGGCTCAGTACCGCGGCGGGTCCGGCACATAAGAGGTATTGGCCGATTGCGGAAATGGGTTCGGCACCGGCAGCAGCGCCGCCGGCTCGCGGATGACGCCTGCCGCGATCAGGTTCTCGCGGCTGTCGTAACGAATCCGGATGACCTCATTGGGTTGCGTTTGCAGGCGCGCGAAACTGGTGTGTGAGACCACCGAGGTTTCGCGTTGGCCGTGCGCCGTGCCGAGCTGGGGCGCGGGCCGTGGCGCAAACGAGGGCGCGGCTTTGGCCAGGCTGTCGGCCGATGTGGCCCCGCGCTGGGATTGCGCCTGCTCGCGCGACGCCGCTTCGGCGCCTCTGCGGTCTGCCAGGCCGGCGCTGTTTTCTGCCGGGGGCGCAGAAGGCGCAGGCGCATTGCGCGAACGCGGCAGCGCCGATTCTTCGCGAAAGGAGTCGCGCGATTCGTCACGCCGCGGGGATTCGGGCACCTGCAGCACCGGCTCTGGCAGCCGCTCGCGAAACAGCGCCACACCAATCACCCCGACGTTGCCGGGCCGGCCGGTGCGGCCCGCATACGAATCGCCGGAGACTGAAAATTCAAACGCCGCCACTTCGCTGTTGCTCTTGCGCCAGCCTGTCACCTGGTACTGCTGCCAGGGTGAAAACACATAGCCGGTCTGGTCCCAGGCGGCGGTTTCGCCGCTGAGCACATTGACACCGTCCACCGCCGTCACCGCGAGCACACGTTCGCCGAGACGGTTGCGCACCAGCACGGCGTACCTGGCGCCGTACTGGCCCGCCACCCAGTACTCACCGCGGTGCCGGTACACCGGCAAGGTGGCGCCAGACTGGCGGTCCATCACAGTGACATCGGCCAGGCTGCCAACGGCATGCGCCGGCAGGGCAAAACCGGCGGCAGCCAGCAGCAGCGACAGGGCAAACGGGGTGGGTTTCATGAAAGCTCCATATAAACAAGTTGGAACTGACTGAAACGAGGCGGGCGCTCGAAAGGGGTTAAACAGCTCAAAAAAAGGCGAAAAAATTTACCTGCAGCCCGGGGGCATGTCTGGTTTGCTATTGAATAAATAGCGGCTTACGCCCATTTTTTAAGGGCTGGTGGCCTATTTGCCTTGAAAAATGTATCGAACAGCCCGGTCAGCGCCGGAAAATCCTCGGTGAAGCGCGCCCGGTTGACAAAATACGCCTCACAGGCGACGGCAAAAAATTCGGCCGGGGCGGTGGCGCCGTAGGCGTCCAGCCAGGGGCTCTGGCCGCCAAAACGTTCAGCGATGGTGACCTGCTCGCGGAAGGCGTCGTAAGCCGCCTGCATCACGGCCTGCCAGTTGGCGCGGGCTGCGCGCGAGCCCAGCGGCGGGCAGCCGTCCGCTACGCCGTTTTTCATGTCCATCTTGTGCACAAACTCGTGAATCACCACGTTGTAGCCCTGGCCTGCCTGCTCGCCGGCTGAAGCGACGTCCTGCCAGCTCAAAGTGACAGGACCGTCTTCCATGGCTTCACCGACCAGCACCTCGCTGTAGCGGTGCACCACACCGCTGGCGTCCTGCATCTCGCGGCGCGCCAGCATTTGCCCGGGGTGCACCACGATGCCGACAAAGTCGCTGTACCAGTCCAGGCCGAGGTGCAACACCGGCAGGCAGGCCTGGGCGGCAATCGCGACGGCCATCTCGTCGCTCACGACCAGGCCGTGTGCGCCGGTGAACTCTTTCTGCGCCAGAAATTGACCGGCCAGTGTGCGTAATTGCTGGTGCTCGGTGGCCGGGCGTTCTGCCAGAAAAGGGTAGGCCGCGAGGGTGGTTTGCCACAGGGCGTCCGGAATCGGCGTGGCGCGGGTACTGCGGCCACCCCACAGCTGGCGCAACCAGTTCAGCATGGCCTAGTGTCCTGTCGCACGAATAGAGGCGATATCAAATCGCCCATTCAGCCGCCATGCGGCGTTGCTCGTCGTTGCCATAGCTATGGCTATGTCGCCTCCTCGCGCCTTGCCTGACAGCTGACTGGACAATTTCATTGCATCCTCCCATTTGTGGGACAGGACACTACAGCAGGCTGATACGGCGCAGGCCACTGGCCGTCAGGCGCAGCACCTCGGCGCGCGGCTCGGCGGCACAGGCGTCCCAGTCGCTGAGCACCACACGCGAAAAGCCGTGGCCCAGGTCGTGCACGGCGGGCTGGTGCGTGTGGCCGTGAATCAGGATGTTAGCGTCAGCAGCGCGCAGCTGGGCCAGCGCGGCCGCGTTGTCCACATCGGCGTAGGCCAGGCCCGATTGCTGACGCTTGTCGTGTTGGGCCTGGCTCTGCTGGCGCAGGGCGCGCGCAATCTCCTGGCGTTCTGCCAATGGTCGGGCCAGAAACCCGCTTTGCCACGCGGCGCTGCGTACCTGCTGGCGAAATGCCATGTAGTCCCCATCAGCCAGGCACAGCGCATCGCCGTGCGACAGCAGCCAGCGTTGCCGGTTGAAGACCAGCACCGTCGGGTCGGCCAGCAAGGTGGTGTTGCACAGGTCCATCAGGCGCTCGCCGACCAGAAAGTCGCGGTTGCCATGCATGAAAAACAGCGCCAGCCGGCTGGCGGTCTGGCCCAGCACATGCGCGCAGCGGTCCTCAAAGTGGCCGGCTTGCGCGGCGGTCGCCACGTCGTCGCTGACGGCATCGTCACCGACCCAGGCTTCAAACACGTCGCCGAGCAGAAACACCGCGTCGGCCGGTGTACTTTCCATGTAGTGCTGCCAGGCCGCAAAGGTGGCGCCCTGGCCGGCCTGCAGGTGCAGGTCGGAAATGAAATCGACCGTGGCCCAGGCGGGCGGCGCATCAAGCTCCGCTGTCTGGGGCACGGTCGAGGGCTGGATCACTGCGGCAGCGGAGTGAAGTACAGCCCGCCGTATCAGCCCAGAAGGACGGCTTTTTCGATCACCACATCGGTTTGTGGCACATCGTCATGAAAGCCCTTGCGGCCGGTTTTGACGCCGGCGATTTTGTCCACCACGTCCTTGCCGCCCACCACTTTGGCAAACACCGCATAACCCCAACCCGAGGCGTTGGGTGCGGTGTGGTTCAGAAAGGCGTTGTCCGAAACATTGATGAAAAACTGCGAGCTGGCCGAATGCGGCGCATTGGTGCGCGCCATGGCCACGGTGTAGTGGTCGTTTTTCAGACCGTTGTTGGCTTCGTTTTCAATTTCACCGTCGGTTGGTTTTTGTTTCATGCCGACTTCGAAGCCGCCGCCCTGCACCATGAAGCCCGGAATGACGCGGTGAAACACGGTGTTGCTGTAGTGGCCCTTGTTGACGTAGTTCAGGAAGTTGGCGACCGATTTGGGTGCCTTGTCCTGATCGAGTTCAAGGGTGATGACGCCGTGACCGGCAATATGGAGTTCGACTTGTGGGTTGCTCATAAGGGTGGATTCAGTGGTTTATTTGACCAGGGTGGCAGAGTTGACGAGAACGGGAGTTTTGGGCACGTCGCTGGGGAAGGGGCCGCCAGCACCGGTTGGGGTGGCCTTGATCTTGTTGACCACGTCCATGCCGCTGACGACTTTGCCAAACACGGTATAGCCCGGTGCCTGTGCGCTCGGGTTGAGGAAGTCGTTGTCGCGCACGTTGATGAAAAACTGTGCCGAGGCGGAGTTCGGGTCATTGGTGCGTGCCATGGCCAGCGTGCCGATCCCGTTTTTGTCACCACCTTTGGCCAGCGCCTCGCGGCCCTCGTGTATCACGGGTGGACGGGTTTTCTTTTCGGCGTATCTGGCGTCGTAGCCGCCACCCTGGATCATGAAGTTCTCGATCACGCGGTGAAACACCGTGCCGTCGTAATGTTTGTCCTTGACGTATTGCAGGAAGTTCTCGACGGTTTTGGGCGCTTTGTCGGGATACACCTCGACCACAAAATCCCCGGCGCTGGTGGCAAATTTCACCCTGGGCGCGGCGCCTGTGCCTTGCGCCCAGGCCTGGCCGGCCAGCAGACTCATGGCTGCCAGGGCCAGGCAGGCGCGCCGGCCCCATGTGGTTTTGCTCAAAGTCATCCAATCACTCCTTCAAAGAATATTTTCCATTGCTTGCCCTGACGTATCCAGTACTGGCGCCGGACCGGGCCGGTGCGCGCACCGCTGGGTACTTCGCCAAAGGTTACCACCATGGTATCGGCGCTGTCGGTCCAGCGCAGGTAGGACAGATCCTTGAGTTGCACGCTGCGACCGCGTATCTTGTCGGCCTCGCCGCGCAGCAAAACAGCCCAGTCGGACAGGGTTTTGCCGTAGCTGGTGAAGTCGCTGCTGTACAGGCTGGTCAGCACCGCCATGTCGCCACTGGAGCGCGCCTGCTGCCAGCTTTGCAGCGCGTCTTCGAAGCCCTTGCTGTCGGCTTTGGCCGCATGCGGCGCGACCCACTTGAGGCTGTTGGCAATCACCACCGGGGTGCTGCGCACTTCCACTGTGCGAATGATGCGCTCGAGGTCGGGATTGGCCAGCACCACGCAGCCGTCACTGGCCAGCGGCGCGCGGGCAAATTGCGCCGGCGGCGTACCGTGCAGCCAGATGCCGCTGCCGGTTTTGCCGCGTTTGAGGTCGAGCTGGTTCGGGTAGTTGATGGGCAGGGCGCCGGAGCCGTAAAAGTCCTTGAGTGAGCGCGGGTCCAGGTTGCTGGTCACAAAATAAATGCCCAGCGGCGTGCGTGAATCGCCCTCGACGGATTTTTCGATACCCGACTTCCCGACCGAGATGTAGTAGTCAGCCAGCAGCTTGAGCCCGGTTTCGGTGTTTTCAAACAGGTAGAGGCGCGCGCGCGAGGCATCCACCGCAATCGCGTGTTTGTTGCGCGGCGACAGCGCCAGAAACTGCGAGGGAATGGTTCCGGGCGCCGGCCTTTCGCGCAGCGCTTTCAGGCGCATCAGCGACTCCTGGCGCAGTTCGGTCAGGGTGCTGGCGCCGGCCCTGGCTTCGCTTTCGGGCACGTCGCCGAGTGTGCGCAATGGCCTGGCCTGCGCCGCCAGCAGATCGCCATAAACCAGCTGCGCCAGCTGGAAGTTGGGGTGGTCGTGGACCAGGCGCTCGGCTTTGGCCAGGGCTTCACGTGCTTTGGACTGGCCGGCCAGTTTGTAAATCTCGATCAGGCGGGCCTCGGCCTCGCCGTCCTTCGCCGCAGGGCGCCTGAACCCGCGCGGGCTGACGGCTGGCCGCTGGTAAGCAGGGCCCTGGGCCGTGCCTGGCCGCGCGGTTTTTTCCTTGTCACCCTGGGCCAGCACGGCGGTGCTGCACAGCAGTGCCGCGGCAGCCGCCGCGCAGACGGCAAGACAGGAAAAGGTGCGGTGGACCCGTGGCATGAAGGGGAAAAGAAACATGTCAGGTGCGCATGCCGGGGGACAGGCAGGCCATCAACCGCCGGTGGATTCCCTGACGATGAGCCAGCGCTCACCGGCGCGCGCCATGTCCAGTGTCTTGCGGCTGGAGACATGCAGCGCATCGGCGCTGTAGTCCTGCTTGAACCTGGCCACCGCTTTGCCGCCTTTGACATCGACCGACAGGTTGCTGATCTTCACGCTGATGCGCGACTTGCCGACGATGCGGCTGCGGCGCTCTTCTTCCCAGCTCTTGCGTGTCTGCTCGCCCGGCGGGTCAAAGTCCTTGGCATAGGCGGCGAAATAAGCGTTGGTGTCCTTGGCCGACCAGGCACTGGCCCAGGCGCGCACTGCGCCTTCCACGTCCTTGTCGGCGGCGCTGACGGGGGCCGACGCTGGAGCGGCAGGCGCCGCCGGTGCAGCCGGCGCGGCAGGTGCTGCCGCAGGGGCCGGAGCGGGCGGGGCCACCGGGGCGGGGGGTGGGCTGACCGCTGCAGGCGCTGGTTTGACCACTGCCGCAGGTGCTGCTGCCGACCCGGAGGTGGCAGTGGCCGCCGCCGGTTTTTGCGCCCGGCTATCGGCGGTGAACAGGGTGCGAATCAGCGCCAGCTTGGGGGGCACGGCGCTGTTGCCGCCGTCGAGCTGCAAGGCCTTGCTGTAGGCCTGGCTGGCCAGTCGCGCATACACATCGCCGAGGTTTTCATGGGCGGTGGCGTAACTGGGGTTGGTGCGTATCGCCATTTCGAGCGAGGCCCTGGCCTTGTCAAACTGGTTTTGAGCGGCGTAGAGCACGGCCAGATTGTTGTAGGGCTCGGGCAGCTCGGGGTAGTCCTGGGTGATTTTGGTGAAAGTGGCAATCGCGTCAGCCGGTTTGCCGCTTTCAGACTGGATCACGCCTTTGAGAAAGCGCATTTGCGGGTCACGCGGTTTGCCGGCCAGGTACAGGTCGGCCTTGACCAGCGCCTGCGACAGCTGGCCGGTGCGCACCAGGGCGTTGACGTCGTCGTAGTCGTCGGCCTGGACCGCAGGCCCGTACAGGGCCAGGGCTGCGGCCATTGCCAGCCAGCGCAATGCGGGCGGCAGGCTTGAAAAATGGGCTGACTTGGGCATAGGTCCTCTGGAACGCATGGGGTGGCTGGTCTGCAAGATGAACCCGAAAGCCGGCGGCGCAGCATGCTGCACGGGCTTTGGCGAGCTGGATATACTGCCTGATTGTATCTGAGGGGTATAGTTTCAGTTCCGGTGAAAAAACGCCGCGCGCCCACCCGTTGATTCACCTTTCGGAGCAGCTTTTTCACAGTTGGCTGATGTATTGATGACCTGCCCCGTTTCAGCGACTGCCCCCTTTCCTGGCGATTCCGGCCGGACCGACCACCGCTACCCTTCATGAGCTTGCGCATTTACAACACGCTGTCGCGTGCCGTGGAAGATTTTTCGCCTCTGGTTCCCGGCCATGTGCGCATGTATGTGTGCGGCATGACGATTTACGACCTGTGCCACATCGGCCACGCCCGCATGATGATGGCTTTTGACGTGGTGCAGCGCTGGCTCAAGGTCAGCGGCTACCAGGTGACGTATGTGCGCAACATCACCGACATCGACGACAAGATCATCAAACGTGCGGTCGAGCGCGGCATCAGCATACGCGCGCTGACCGACGAGATGATTGCCGCCATGAACCAGGACATAGGCGCGCTGGGCATCGAGCCGCCGACCCTGGAGCCGCGCGCCACCGACTATGTGCCGCAGATGCTGGGCATGATCGCGACGCTGGAAAACAAGGGCTTTGCCTACCGCTCGCCCAACGGCGACGTCAACTACGCGGTGCGCAAGTTCGAGGGCTACGGCAAGCTGTCCGGCAAGTCGGTCGATGAGCTGCGTTCCGGCGAGCGCGTGGCGGTGCTCGACGGCAAGGACGATCCGCTGGACTTTGTGCTCTGGAAATCCGCCAAACCGACCGAGCCCGAAGATGCCAAATGGGACAGCAACTACGGCCAGGGCCGGCCCGGCTGGCACATCGAATGTTCGGCCATGAGCTGCCAGACGCTGGGCGAGACTTTTGATATCCATGGCGGCGGCGCGGATCTGCAATTTCCCCACCATGAGAACGAAATCGCCCAGAGTGAAGCGGCCAACGGCAAGCCGCTGGCCAGATTCTGGGTGCACAACGGTTTTGTGCGGGTGGACAACGAGAAGATGTCCAAAAGCCTGGGCAACTTCTTCACCATCCGTGAAGTACTGGCCAACTACGATGCCGAGACCGTGCGCTTTTTTATTGTGCGGGCGCACTACCGCAGCGCGCTGAACTACAGCGACGCGCATCTGGACGATGCACGCACCGCGCTCAAACGGCTGTACACCGCCTTGCATGCGGTGACACCGGCCGCTGTGTCGATAAACTGGGCCCAGCCCTTTGCTGCGCGCTTCAAGGCCGCGATGGACGAGGACTTTGGCACGCCGGAGGCCGTGGCCGTGTTGTTCGACCTGGCCAGTGAAATCAACCGCAGCCGCTCTGCCGAGCTGGCGGGTTTGCTGCGGTCGCTGGCGGGCTGCCTGGGTTTGCTGCAGGGCGACCCCGCTGCCTTTCTGCAGGCCGGGGCCAGACTGGACGATGGCGCCATCCAGGCGTTGATTGCCGAACGCGCCGCAGCCAAGCAGGGCCGCGACTTTGCGGCCGCCGACCGTATCCGCAGCGATTTGCTGGCCCGGGGTATTGTGCTCAAGGATTCACCCGCCGGTACCACCTGGGAAGTGCAGTCTTGATCAAAATAGTAAGCCAAATCGGTCACAGGCCCTTATCCGCCGTGCACAAACAGCTATGAAAAAGATAGTAAAAAGCGGGCCGGCCAGCGCCGAGCTGGCCGAGGTGGCCGAGCCGGCTGCCAGCACGGTGCCCGCTTACTGGGCCGACGCCTGCAAACACCTGGTCAAGAAGGACCGTGTCATGAAGCGCCTGATCCCGCGTTTTGGTGACGCCTGCCTGCAATCGCGCGGCGACGCCTTCAGCACGCTGGCGCGCAGCATCGTGGGCCAGCAGATATCCGTCAAGGCGGCGCAGACGGTGTGGCACCGGTTTGAGGCCCTGCCCCGAAAAATGACACCTGCCCATGTGCTCAAACTCAAGGTGGACGACATGCGTGCGGCCGGCCTGAGCGCGCGCAAGGTCGAATACCTCGTTGATCTGGCCATCCATTTCGACGCCGGCACGGTGCATGTGAAAGACTGGCAGGCGATGGACGATGAGGCCATCATTGCCGAGCTGATTGCGATTCGCGGCATTGGCCGCTGGACGGCGGAGATGTTCCTGATCTTTTACCTGATGCGCCCCAATGTGCTGCCGCTCGATGATGTGGGCCTGATCAACGGCATCAGCCAGAACTACTTTTCCGGCGAATCGGTCAGCCGCAGCGACGCGCGTGAAGTCGCAGCCGCCTGGGCGCCGTATTGCAGCGTCGCAACTTGGTATATTTGGCGCTCGCTCGACCCCTTGCCGGTTCTGGGTGCCGAGTAGACCCGATCTGAGGAGCAGACCATGGCCAAAAAGACCTTTCTCGATTTTGAGCAGCCGATTGCGGAGCTTGAAGGAAAAATTGAAGAGCTGCGTTATGTGCAGACCGAATCGGCGGTCGATATCTCTGAAGAAATCGACCAGCTGGCCAAGAAAAGCCAGCAGCTCACCAAGGACATCTACAGCGACCTCACGCCCTGGCAGATCACCAAGATTGCGCGCCACCCCGAGCGGCCTTACACCCTGGACTATGTGAACGAGCTGTTCACCGACTTTGTCGAGCTGCACGGCGACCGGCATTTTTCGGACGACCTGAGCATTGTGGGCGGCCTGGCCCGTTTCAACGGCAGCGCCTGCATGGTGCTGGGCCATCAGAAAGGGCGCGACACCAAAGAGCGCGGTCTGCGCAACTTCGGCATGAGCAAGCCCGAGGGTTACCGCAAGGCCCTGCGCCTGATGAAAACCGCCGAAAAATTCAAGCTGCCGGTTTTCACTTTTGTCGATACGCCCGGCGCTTACCCCGGCATTGACGCCGAGGAGCGCGGCCAGTCCGAGGCCATAGGCCGCAACATTTTTGAAATGGCACAGCTGGAAGTGCCCATCATCACCACCATCATTGGTGAGGGCGGCTCGGGCGGCGCGCTGGCGATTTCTGTCGCCGACCAGGTGGTGATGCTGCAGTATTCGATTTATTCAGTCATCAGCCCGGAAGGCTGCGCCTCCATCCTCTGGAAAACCTCCGAAAAAGCCGAGGAAGCCGCCGAAGCCCTGGGCATCACCGCGCACCGCCTGAAAGCGCTCGGCGTGATCGACAAGATTGTCAATGAACCGGTGGGCGGCGCGCACCGCGACCACAAGCAGATGGCTGCCTTTTTGAAACGCGCGCTCAACGACGCCTTCCGTCAGGTCAGCGACCTCAAGGTCAAGGAACTGCTGGACCGCCGCTACGAGCGTCTGCAGAGTTATGGCCGCTACACCGACACCAAGGCTGACGCGAAATAAGCTGCTGTCGATTCAACGGTGGCACGTGAAATGACCACCGTCGATGACGCCCTGCGCGTCTTTTCTCCCGAACTTCCCGTGGCCGTGGCTTACAGCGGCGGCGCCGACTCCACCGCCTTGCTGCTGGCCTGCGCCCAAAAATGGCCGGGGCAGGTGCGGGCGGTCCATGTGCACCATGGCCTGCAGGCGGCCGCCGATGGTTTTGCCGCGCACTGCGAGGCCATGTGTGCTGTGTGGCAGCTGCCTTTGCGGGTGCTGCGGGTGCAGGCCGGGCACACGTCCGGCGAAAGCCCGGAAGACGCTGCCCGCAGGGCGCGTTATGCGGCATTCAGGGCTGTGGCCCTGGAATGGCAGGCGCCAGCAGCTATTAAAAGCATAGCGCTTGCGCAACACGCCGACGACCAGGTGGAAACCATGCTGCTGGCGCTCAGCCGTGGCGCGGGCCTGCCGGGGCTCAGCGCCATGCCTGACCGCTGGCAACGCGACGGGCTCAACTACCACCGCCCGCTGCTGGCGGTGCCCGCGCCGGCGATCCGCGTCTGGCTGGCGCAGCGCGGCGCGTCTTTTATCGAAGATCCGACCAACAGCGACGAACGTTTCACCCGCAACCGCATCCGTGCCCGCCTGTTGCCGGCGCTGGGCGACACTTTCCCGCAGTTCCGCGAGACCTTTGCGCGCAGTGCCCGGCATGCGGCCGAGGCTCAGCTGTTGCTGCTGGAACTGGCGCGCGGCGACCTGCAGGCCATCGGCGATCCGCCGCCGATTGCCGCCTTGCAGCGCCTGTCGCAGCCGCGCCAGGCCAACCTGCTGCGTCACTGGCTGCTGGCGTCGCACCGCGCGACACCCAGCGCGGCGCAGCTGGCGCAGTTGCTGGCGCAGATCGCCGCCTGCAGCACACGCGGCCACCAGATCCATCTGAAGGTGGCGGCCGGGCACATCACACGGGTCGGTGCGCACCTGCATTACGCGGCCTGAGCGCGAGGCAGGCACTGGTTATAATTGAGAGCTTTGCTGGGGCGCCCGAGCTGTGGCGCGCCCCAACAGCAGTCCCTGACTAAAACCTGATTGACCCCCTGCAATGGCTTTGATCGTTCACAAGTACGGTGGCACATCGATGGGCTCACCCGAGCGCATACGCAACGTGGCCAAACGTGTCGCCAAATGGGCCCGGGCCGGCCACCAGATGGTGGTGGTGCCCAGCGCCATGAGCGGCGAGACCAATCGCCTGCTGGGCCTGGCCAAGGAGCTGGCACCCGCCAAAACCGACGACGCCCAGCAGCGCGAGCTCGATGCCCTGGCCGCTACCGGCGAGCAGGCCTCCAGCGCCTTGCTGGCCATCGCCCTGCAGGCAGAAGGCATGCAGGCCGTGAGTTACGCCGGCTGGCAGGTGCCGATCAAGACCAACAGCGCCCACACCAAGGCCCGCATCGAGTCGATTGACGACCAGCGCGTGCGCGCCGACCTCGATGCTGGCAAGGTGGTCATCATCACCGGCTTTCAGGGGGTGGACGCTGCCGGCAACATCACCACACTGGGGCGCGGCGGCTCCGACACCTCGGCTGTTGCCGTGGCAGCGGCGATGAAGGCGCATGAGTGCCTGATCTACACCGATGTCGATGGCGTGTACACCACCGACCCGCGCGTCGTGCCTGAAGCGCGGCGCCTGCTCACCATCAGTTTCGAAGAGATGCTGGAGATGGCATCGATGGGCTCCAAGGTGCTGCAGATCCGTTCGGTCGAATTTGCCGGCAAGTACAAGGTGCCGCTGCGTGTGCTCTCGAGCTTCACCCCCTGGGACATCAACATCGACGAAGAGGCCAAGTCCGGCACCCTGATCAGTTTTGAGGAAGACGAACAAATGGAACAAGCCATCGTATCGGGCATCGCATTCAACCGTGACGAAGCCAAAATTTCCATCCTCGGTGTGCCCGACACACCGGGCATTGCCTACCAGATCCTGGGCGCCGTGGCCGACGCCAACATCGAAGTCGATGTGATCATCCAGAACATCAGCAAGGACGGCAAGACCGATTTCAGCTTCACCGTGCACCGCAACGATTACGCCCGGGCCATGGACCTGCTCAAGGCGCAGGTCTTGCCCAAGCTGGGGGCGCACGAGATCATCGGCGACGCCAAGATCTGCAAGGTCAGCATTGTCGGCATCGGCATGCGCAGCCATGTGGGCATTGCCAGCCGGATGTTCCGCGTGCTCAGCGAAGAGGGCATCAACATCCAGATGATCTCTACCAGCGAAATCAAGACCTCGGTCGTGATCGACGAAAAATACATGGAGCTGGCGGTGCGTGCACTGCACAAGGCCTTTGACCTGGACCAGCCCGCCGCCTGAACTGCGCCTGCCCGCGGCTGGACAAGCAGGCAAGTCGTGAGATAATCGCGGCTCAGCCAGAAATCAGGAAACGTGACCGAGTGGCCGAAGGTGCTCCCCTGCTAAGGGAGTATGGGGTGTAGAGCCTCATCGAGGGTTCGAATCCCTCCGTTTCCGCCAGATAAAAAGCCACCGCAAGGTGGCTTTTTTGTGCGCGCCTGCTGGGGAATCGGGGCACTGGAGCAAGCAGTCGTAAAAGTTCGGGCCTTGTCGGGCTTGCTGCGTTATGGTGTGGATTTGCACGGGGAAAGTACATGTCCTTGAAGTCACTCGCAGTCGGCATGGTGGTGGCCGGTCTGGCTGTTTTGACCGCTTGCACCACAACCGGTGGCGCGCCTTCTACCGGCTCCAGTCCGATGCCGCCGCCTCCTGCCGGAAGCGCCTGCAACGCACAAGGCGCGCAGTTCGCCGTCGGCAAGGCGCCGGGGGCCAGTGTGGTCGAAGAGGCGCGCCAGCGCTCCGGTTCCTACATGGCGCGGGTGTTGAGACCGGGCCAGGTGGTGACCATGGAGTTCAATGCGCAGCGCCTGAATCTGGACCTGAACGCAGCCGGCGTGATCATCCGCGTGCGCTGCGGTTGAGGCAGGCGCCGTCCGGGTGCCACCAGATGTTCCGGTTGCAGAAACATTTGTTTTGTATCTGGAAAAAATATGATACAAACGTTTCATGCCCGTCTCTCCCCTGTTTGCTGCTGTTCCGCTGGATGGCCTGAGCCCGGAGCTGTTGCGTGCGGCGCGCTGGGTTGAAGCGCATCCGCGTGAAGTGGCCTTGTATTCGATGCGCGAATGTGCGCGCCGTGCGGACCTGGCGCCGGCGACCCTGAGCCGGCTGGCGCAGGCGCTCGGCTTTCAGGGTTTTGAAGCCATCAAACACCTGTGCCAGGAATCGTTTTCTGCCCAGGGCGGTTATGCCGGGCGCGCTGAAGTGCTGCAGGCGAGTGCGCGCCGGGACAAGGACTGGCTGGCACTGCTCAATGAAGCGCAACATGCCAACAGCGCCTCTGTCGGCGGCCTGAACCAGACGGCGCAGCTCGAAGCGGCAGCCGATGCCATGCTGAAGGCGCGCCGCGTCCACTTTCTCGGGCTGCGCGCCAGCCACGGCCTGGCCTTGCACCTGCACTACACCTACGGCCTGCTCGCATCCAACGGCATTCTGGTGCAGGGGCTGGGCGGCACGCTGGATGACCAGGTGGGCGATATGGGCCCGGGTGACCTGCTGGTGGTGACCTCGTCGGCTTCCTACACGCGCCAGACCGTGGACGCCGTGGCGCAGGCGCGCGGGCAGGGCGCCGGTGTGGTGGCCCTGACGGACAGTGCGCTGTCGCCGATTGCCCGTTCCGCCACCTGGACGCTGCTGTTTCGCACCGACAGCCCCTCGTATTTTCATTCCATGGTCGGCGCGCTGGCGCTGACCGAGGCGCTGGTCGCTGCCGTCGCGGTACGCGGGGGCCGCAAGGTGCTGGCCCATCTGCAAAGCCGGCAGGACCGCCTTGACGGCGAAGGCGCGTACTGGGACGAGCGCAGCGACAGGGTCGCGGGCGGCCGTTCCCATTCTTTACCAGGAAAGCAGCGTTCATGACAGCAGCAGCCACCCACGTTTTTCACCGCCAGCTCCAGCACACCCCACCGGTCGCCGTCAGAGGCAAAGGGGTTTATCTGACGGACACGCAGGGAAAAAGTTACCTCGATGCCTCGGGCGGCGCGGCGGTGTCCTGCCTGGGCCACGCGCATCCGGACGTGCTGGCCGCGATGCATGTGCAGATCGACAAGCTGGCGTATGCCCACACCAGCTTTTTCACCACTGACGTGGCCGAGGAACTGGCCGACACGCTGATAGACAACGCGCCGGCCGGCATGAGCCATGTGTATTTTGTCAGCGGCGGATCGGAGGCGATGGAGGCCGCGATGAAAATGGCGCGCCAGTACTTTGTCGAGATCGGCCAGCCGCAGCGCAGCCATTTCATCGCGCGCAAGCAGAGTTACCACGGCAATACGCTGGGCGCGCTGGCGCTGGGCGGCAACCAGTGGCGACGCGCGCCGTTTGCGCCCATGCTGATTCCGGTCACCCATGTCTCGCCGTGTTACGCCTACCGTGAACAGTTGGCGAGCGAGACACCTGAGCAGTACGGCTTGCGTCTGGCGCAGGAACTGGAGGACGCGATTCTTGCCCAGGGCGCGGACAGCGTGATGGCTTTTGTGGCCGAAACCGTGGGCGGTGCCACGGCCGGCGTGCTGGCGCCGGTGCCGGGCTACTTCAGGGCAGTGCGCGAGGTCTGCGACCGCCATGGTGTGTTGCTGATTCTTGACGAGGTGATGTGTGGCATGGGCCGCACCGGCACGCTGCATGCGTGTGAGCAGGAGGGTGTGGTGCCGGATCTGCTGGCGGTTGCCAAGGGCCTGGGCGGCGGCTACCAGCCCATAGGCGCGGTGCTGGCGCAGAAAAAGCTGGTCGACGTGATGCGCCAGGGCTCAGGTTTTTTCCAGCACGGCCACACCTACCTGGGCCATGCCATGGCTTGTGCAGCCGCGCTGGCGGTCCAGCAGGTGCTGGAGCGCGACAACCTGCTGGCGCAGGTGCGTGCCCGCGGCGATTTTTTGCAGCAGCTGATGCAGGCCCGCTGGGAGGCACATCCCCATGTCGGGGACATCCGCGGGCGTGGTTTGTTCTGGGGCATCGAGCTGGTGCGGGACCGGGCGCTGAAGACGCCGTTTGATCCGGCACGCAAACTGCATGCACGCATCAAGCAGGAGGCGATGGCGCGCGGCTTGATGGTTTACCCGATGGGCGGTACGGTCGATGGTCGTTATGGTGACCATGTTCTGCTGGCGCCCCCCTTCATCAGCAGCGAAGCTGAACTGGCGCTGATGGTGGAGCGCCTCGGCCTGGCCATGGACGCTGCGCTGGCTGCGGCCTGAGAACAAGTCGTTTTACAACCTGGAGAAACTGAAATGAGCAAGAAGTTTGCATTGAATGTGCTGGGCGTTGCGGGAGCCGGCATGGCCATGGCCGCGGCCCTGATGTCTGCGCCGGCTGTTGCCCAGCAGAAGTTTGTGACCATAGGCACAGGCGGCGTGACCGGCGTGTATTACGCAGCCGGCGGCGCGATCTGCCGGCTGGTCAACAAGGACCGCGCCAAACACGGCATCCGCTGCTCGGTCGAATCAACCGGCGGCTCGGTCTTCAATGTCAACACCATCAAGGCCGGTGAGCTCGATTTCGGTTTCACCCAGTCGGACGTGCAATACAACGCGGTCAAGGGCCTGGGCCAGTTCAAGGACGCAGGTGCTTACGGCGACATGCGCGCCGTGTTTGCGGTGCATCCCGAGCCCTTCACCGTGGTGGCGCGCAAGGAAGCCAACATCACGAAGTTTGAGGACTTCAAGGGCAAACGGTTCAACGTCGGCAACCCCGGCTCGGGCACACGCTCGTCGATGGAAGAAATGCTGGTCGGCATGGGCTGGAAACTCGGCGACTTCTCGCTCGCGTCCGAACTGAAAGCCGACGAACATGGCCCCGCGCTGTGCGACGGCAAGATCGACGGGTTTTACTACGCGGTCGGCCACCCGAGCGCCAACATCCAGGACCCCACCACCTCCTGCGGCGCCAAGCTGGTCTCATTGACCGGCCCGGTGATCGACAAGCTGGTGGCCGACAAGCCTTATTACGCCAAGGTCACGATTCCGGCCGGCCTGTACCCGAACAATCCGCAGGCCACCAACACCTACGGCGTGCTGGCCACGGTGGTCGCGTCGAGCAAGACGCCGGCCGAGACGGTGTACCAGGTCACCAGGGCGCTGTTCGAGAATTTTGACGAGTTCAAGAAATTGCACCCGGCGCTGGCGAATCTGAATCCGCAGAACATGGTCAAGGACGGCTTGAGCGCACCTCTGCATGAAGGTGCTGCGCGTTATTACAAGGAAAAAGGCTGGATCAAATAATCACCTTCCGTCGGTGCTGACAGGGGCCGGGAGCGTCATGTTTCCTGGCCCTTTTTAATGCAGAAAAATACAGGAACAATCCGGAGGGTGTGATGGCGCAACTCGAAAAATACTCCACCCAGGAGCTGGACCAGCTGGTCAGGGAAGCCGACCTCGGCGGGCGTGAACCTGGCGGAAAAATTGGCCTGGCGCTGGCGCTGCTGGCGGGGGCCTGGTCGCTGTTCCAGGTCTGGTACGCCTCACCGCTGCCTTTTGTCTTTGGTTTCGGCATTCTGAACGACACCGAGGCCCGTGCCATCCATCTGGCGTTTGCGATTTTTCTCGCGTTCTGTGCGTTTCCGGCTTTCAAAAACTCGTCGCGCAGTGTGATTCCCTGGTCGGACTGGCTGCTGGCGTTACTGGGCGCTTTTTGTGGCGCCTACCTGTTTCTGTTTTACAACCAGCTCGCGCTGCGGCCCGGTTCGCCCAACACGATGGACGTCGTGGTCGGTGTGCTGGGTGTGGCCATCATGCTGGAGGCCACGCGCCGCGCCATGGGTTTTGGCATGCTGGTGACGACAGGTCTGTTCATGGCCTTTGTTTTCCTGGGCCCCTACATGCCGGAGGTGATCCAGCACCGGGGGGCGTCGTTGTCGCGTTTTATCTCGCACATGTGGTTGACCACCGAAGGTGTGTACGGCGTGGCGCTCGGCGTGTCGGTGCAGTTCATCTTTTTGTTTGTGTTGTTTGGCACCTTGCTCGACATTGCCGGTGCCGGCAACTACATGCTGCAGGTGTCACTGGCCACGCTGGGCCACTTGCGCGGCGGCCCGGCCAAAGTGGCGGTGGTGTCGTCGGCGCTCAACGGCATTGTGTCGGGCTCATCGGTTTCCAACGTGGTGTCGGGCGGCATCTTCACGATCCCGCTGATGAAACGCACCGGCTACTCGGGCGTCAAGGCCGGTGCCATCGAGGCGGCCTCGTCGATCAACGGGCAGATCATGCCGCCGGTGATGGGGGCGGCGGCCTTTCTGATGGTCGAATACGTGGGCATCCCTTATTCGGAAATCATCAGACACGCGGCCTTGCCGGCCGTCATTTCCTATGTGGCGCTGTTTTACATCGTGCACCTGGAAGCGCTGAAGTACGACCTGCAACCGCTGCTGCGCGAGCGTCCGCCGAGCTGGCGCGAACGCGCGATCGGCTGGGCGCTGGGCCTGTCGGGAACGGCGCTTGCATTTGCAGCCGTGTATTACGCCATCACGGGTGTGCAGTACATCGCCGGCGACGCGGCGGGCTGGGCGCTGGCGGCACTGGCGGGTGTGTCTTATGTTGGCCTGATGGCTTACTCCGCGCGTTACCCCGACATCGCCATCGATGATCCGCTGGCCAAAGACATCAAGTTGCCGCTGCCCTGGCCCACAGTGCGTGCCGGCCTGCACTTTTTCATTCCCATCGTGGTGCTGCTCTGGTGCCTGATGGCCGAAGAGCTGTCGCCCGGCCTGTCGGCCTTCTGGGCCACCGCCACCGTGATGGTGATGGTGGTGCTGCAGCCCTTCATGCTGTCGGTGTTCCGGCCCGACGGACAGGCCGAGGCGGCGCTGTCGGCGCTGCGCCGCGGGCTGGCCGACCTGTGGCGCGGCCTGGTGCTGGGTGCGCGCAACATGATAGGCATAGGCGTGGCCTGCGCCAGCGCCGGCCTGATTGTGGGCGTGATCACGCTGACCGGCATGGGCTTGATGATGACCGACTTTGTCGAGCTGGTGTCGGCCGGCAATGTGCTGGTGATGCTGCTGCTGACGGCGCTGATCTGCCTGATCATTGGCGCCGGTGTGCCGACCACCGCCAATTACATCCTGGTGGCCACGCTGATGGCGCCGGTGATTGTGGAGCTCGGCGCGCGCAGCGGCCTGGTGATTCCGCTGATTGCGGTGCACCTGTTTGTTTTTTACTTCGGCATCCTGGCCGACGTCACGCCGCCCGTGGGCCTGGCTTCGTATGCGGCGGCTGCGATTTCCGGTGACGATCCGAACGCCACCGGCTGGCAGGCCACCTGGTACAGCCTGCGCACCACGGTGCTGCCATTTGTGTTTATTTTCAATCCGCAGATTCTGCTGATCGGTGTGGCTTCCTGGCAGGAGCTGGTTCTGGTCTGTGTCACGGGTGTGGCGGCGTCGCTGCTGTTTGCCGCAGCCACCATGAAGTGGTTTCGCACGCGTTGCACCTGGCCGGAAGCGGGCGTGTTGCTGCTGGCGACGTTTTTGTTTTTTCGCCCGGACTGGGTGATAGACCGGTTTTCACCGAAATACGTGAGCGCACCGGCCTCTGACATCTACAAGGTGGCCGACGGCTTGCGTACCGACGACTGGCTGGTGGTGGGTATTGCGGGTCAGGACCTGGACGGCCAGCCCCTGAGCAAAACCGTGGCCTTGCCCATGGGTGAAGGCGCCAGCGGCCGGGAGCGCTTGCGCGACGGTGGTGTGACGCTGAGCCAGCTCGGCAGCGATCTGGAAGTGGCCGCCGTCAAGTTTGGCAGCCGCGCGAAAAAGCTGGGGGTGGAGCAGGGCTACAAGCTGGTGGAGCTCAAACTGCCGAACCCGGCCAGGCCGTCCTCGCACTGGGTGTTCATTCCCGCAGCCTTGCTGGGCTGGCTGGTCTGGTGGCTGCAAGGGCTGCGGCTGCGGCGCGGCCGCGGATAGGCAAAGCGGCGTCATTGCGGGCTTGACCCGCCCTCCATGCGGGCGGGCCTGCGGCGCCGGTTACATGCCGGGCGATGGCATCACGCTGCTGTTGCGGCCCGCGCATGGACAGCAGGTCCGACTCCCCACTCCCACCCCTAGCCCCTCCCTCGCCCCGCTGGGCGATGGAGGGGGACTTTATTTGGCCGCGTGCGCTGCGCTCGCGTGCAAACATGACGGTCTGTTGGGATTCCCGTGCAGGAAGCGCTTCGCGCTTCCTGCACTCCGGAGGGGGTCGGTATCCGATATTGGTTTTCTCTTGTCCACCCGTCGGGCTGGGCCGAGGAGCGCAGCCGAAAACGGATCAGGGCTCGCGATTGTCTGAGCCGAAGGCGAGTTCGAGCGAGACCCCGTTTTTGGCGAGCACCGCAGCTTGCCTGGAGCGAAGCGGAAGGACCCAGACCATAGCGTCGCCTTCTCTTTGCTTACTTTCTCTTGGCGAAGCAAGAGAAAGTGAGTCGCCCGCCGGGGCGAGACCCGGCTTGTTGGTGGACCTTCATCGCGCGAGTCATCCAACATGGATCCCGGATCAAGTCCGGGATGACGGAACTGGCACACATTTGACGGGTTTTGGCCTCGTTTTTGAGCCAAATATGCCATTGACCCTTGTCCGGAAAGCGCAAGCA
Source organism: Kapaibacterium sp. (SeqCode) (assembly GCA_943370435.1). Lineage (GTDB taxonomy): Bacteria > Pseudomonadota > Gammaproteobacteria > Burkholderiales > Burkholderiaceae_C > Polaromonas. The sequence goes on from CALRQX020000021.1 coordinate 53,806, forward strand.
GCTATCAAAAAAGGAGCAGATCAGGAGTCGACCGAAGCGCTCCAGCGGTCGCCCCAGCTCTTGCCGCCGGCCTTGTCCAGGCTGCGGCGGTCGCGTTTGGTCGGGCGCCCGTGTTCGATGCTGCTGGCCGGCTCAGGGTTCATGCGGCGCTGTTCTGCAGCGGCCTCGCGCAGGCGCAGGCTCTCGGCCGTTTCGCTGTAAAGCTGCTGCGCCACGGCCGCCGGGCCGCGTTGCTGGCTGAGCCCCTGAACCACCACCGTGCGGAGGCCGGGGCCCTGCCGCATGGCCACGGTGTCGCCGGTCTTGATGTCGCGCGCTGGTTTGGCTTCGAGTTCGTTGACCTGGACCCGGCCCTTGCCGATTTCTTCGCTGGCCAGTGAACGGGTCTTGTAAAACCGCGCGGCCCACAACCATTTGTCAAGACGCATGTGCTGAAGCAGTTGGGTTGGCAGCGTGTATTGTCATCAAGTCCCATTTTGAACCAAAGGCAGGCGCACCGTGGCGTCCAGCCCGGAAATACGCCCATGCTCTTCGCGGTTTTCCAGCGTGATGCTGCCGCCCAGGGCCTGGGTGATTTCGCGGCAGATGGCCAGCCCCAGACCCGAACCATGGCGCACATTGCCGGCAGAAAACGGCTGGTACAGGCGGGGCGCGAGCTCGGCTGGTATGCCCGGTCCGCTGTCGCTGAGGGTCAGTGCCAGGTAGCTGTTGTCGGCCAGCAGCCGTACGGACAGCGCGCCGCCCGCCGGACAGTGTTTGATCGCGTTGTGCAGCAGGTTGCGGCACAGCTCGCCCAGCATCCATTCATGCGCCCTGACGCTGGCCGGCACCGTGTCGATGTCAAAGTCCAGCTCCTTGTCGGCGATCAGCGGCGCCAGGTCCAGGGCCACCGCGCGCACGATGGCGGCCAGGTCCACCGGCCCCAGGTCCGCCTGGACGCGCAACTGCTCGACCTTGGCCAGCGCCAGCATCTGGTTGGCCAGCAGGGCGGCGCGGTCCACGGTCTGGTTGATTTCGCCTAGCGCGACCTGGGCGTTCATGTCGCCGCGCAGCGCGGACTGCACCTGTACCTTGAGCACCGCCAGCGGCGTGCGCAACTGGTGCGCGGCGTCGCGTACAAAACGTTTCTGGTTGTCCAGCAGGTGTTGCAGCCGGCCCATGACCTCGTTGGTGGCCTCGACCAGCGGCAGCAGCTCGCGCGGCGCGTCGGGCGCGGCGATCGCCGTCAGGTCGCCCTCGGGCCTGGCCTGCAGCTCGGCGCTCAGGCGGCGCACCGGCCGGGTTGCGCGCTGCACCACCACCACGGCCACCAGCGCAATCACGGCCAGCAGCAAGGCCTGGCGCCAGAGCGTGTCCAGCAGGATCTTGCGTGCCAGGGTGGTACGCAGCTCCAGCGTTTCCGCCACCTGGATCACCGCCATGCCGCGCCCGCTGGAGCTGGCCACCGGCTGCAGCAGGACGGCGACACGCACGGCGTCGCCCGCATACACATCGTCGTAAAAATCGACCAGCGCGGCATAGGGCGGCTTGGCCGGAATCCGGCCGCGCCAGAAAGGCAGTTGCGCATAACCCGAGACCATCTCGCCGTTCAGGCTGGAGACCCGGTAAAAAAGCCGGCTCTGGTTGTCGGCTTCAAAGGCTTCGAGGGCCGCGTAGGGCACCGTCACGCGCAGCTCGGACTGGGCGTCGTAACCGCTGACGTCCAGCTCTTCACCAATCGATTTGGCCGAAGCCAGCAGGGTGCGGTCATACGCGGTATTGACCGCGTTCAGCGCCTGGTTGTACAGGCTCACGGTGTTGAGGGTGGTCAGCAGGCCCACCGGCAACAGGATGCCGAGCAGCAGATACCGCCGCAGCGATATGGCCCCCACGCCCGTCGCTTCGCGTACTTCGCTGGACGTGCCCACGCCTGAGGCGTCGGCCCTTCCTCCCGTCCCAAGCTGCGCAGGCAGCTTGGGGGCCGCGGTCGTCAGCCCCTCGGGGGCTGTGCTTGCTTGGGGCGGCCCGGCGCTGCGCACGGCTTCACCTTCGCTTTTCATGCGGCATTGACCTTCAGCAGATAACCGAGGCCGCGCAGCGTGACCAGGGTGACGCCGGTGTGTATCAGCTTCTTGCGCAGCCGGTAGACCACCACTTCCACCGCTTCGTACTGCACATCGGCTTCTCCCGGAAACACCAGCTCGAACAGTTTTTCCTTGGACACGGCATGGCCTGGCTTGACGATCAGCACCTGCAGCAGCGCCAGCTCGCGCGGGGTCAGTTCCAGCACCTGATCCCGGTGGTAAATTGCACCACTCTCTTTTTCATAGCGAAGTTGTCCCACCAGTTGTGGGCTGGAGGCCGATTCTGCTGTCGCCCCCGGGCGCCGGCGGCTCAGGGCGCGCAGCCTGGCCTCCAGCTCGTCGAGGTCAAACGGCTTGGGCAGGTAGTCGTCTGCCCCGGTATTGAGCCCGATGATGCGGTCGCCGACCGTGCCGCGCGCGGTCAGGATCAGCACCGGGGTGCGCAAACCCTGGCGCCGCGCCTGCTCCAGCACCTGCAGGCCGTCCAGGCCGGGCAGGCTCAGGTCCAGCACCACCACATCGGGCTCGGCGGCCGTCCACAACGCCAGCGCCTTGCGGCCATCGGTGCAGCCCAGCACCTCCATGCCGCGCCGGCCCAGCGCGCGCTGCAGGGCGGCCTGCATGGCGTCGTCGTCCTCTATCAGCAGCAATGTCATGGGGGATGGCATGGGCAGGACATTAGCACTTTCCCCAATGCCTACGGACAGCCGTTTGACAGAAAGCTGGCGCATGATTGGAGGCTTACCACCAACCCCCAGCAGGAGACATGCATGCGTCGCGATACTTTTCTGAAATCCCTGGCCGCCCTGGCCGCTTCGGGTGCCTTCCCGCTGTCCGCGCTGGCTGCAGCCAATGTGAAGATGATGATCCCGGCCAACCCCGGCGGCGGCTGGGACACCACCGGCCGCGCGCTCGGCAAAGCCCTGATGGACTCCGGTGCGGCCTCCACCGTGACCTTTGACAACAAGGGCGGTGCCGCCGGCGCGCTGGGCCTGGCCCAGTTCATCAATGGCAGCAAGGGTGATGCGAATGCCATGATGGTCATGGGTGCGGTCATGCTGGGCGGGCTGATTACCGGCAAGCCACCGGTCAGCCTGTCGCAGGTCACGCCGATTGCGCGCCTGACCAGCGAGTACAACGTGTTTGTGTTGCCTGCCAACTCGCCGTTCAAGACCATGGCCGACGTGATTGCCCAGCTCAAGAAAGACCCCGGCAGCGTCAAGTGGGGCGGCGGTTCACGCGGTTCCACCGAGCACATTGCAGCGGCCATGATTGCGCGCGAAGTCGGTGTGGACCCCTCGAAGATCAACTATGTCGCCTTCCGCGGCGGCGGTGAGGCCACGGCAGCCATCCTGGGCGGCAACGTCACGGTGGGCGGCAGCGGCTACAGCGAATTTGCCGAATACATCAACACCGGCAAGATGAAGGCGCTGGCCGTCACATCGGAGGCCCGCCTCAAGGGGGTCAATGTCCCTACGCTGAAAGAGCAGGGCGTCAATGTGGTGATCGGCAACTGGCGCGGCGTTTATGGCGCGCCCGGCATCTCGGCGGCCGAGCGCCAGGCACTGACCGATCTGGTGCTCAAGGCCGTCAAATCCAAAAGCTGGATGGAAGCGTCCGAGAAAAACAACTGGACGCCTGCGGTGCTCACAGGCGCGGCCTTTGACAAGTTTGTCGATGACGACATGGCCAGCCTGCGCGCTACCATGGTCAAGTCGGGCATGGTCTGAGGCCTGCCCTGCAGGAATAGTCGTGGCGGGCCAGGCCCGCCATCCATGCCGTGCCTGCCCGCGCCAGGGGTGAGGTCGGCAGGGATCCCGGAAGCTCGTCAGGTCGACCGGGACACCCGCACGGTATTCAAGGAGGCAAAAAAATGACACAACACTCCCTCTCTCAAACCCGCTTGCAAACCCTGGTGGGTTGCGGCGTGTGGTTGCTGGGCCTGGGGCTGGCCGCAGGCGCGCTCAGCATTCCTTCGGCAGCCGGTTACGGCGGCGTCGGGCCGAATTTTTTACCCTGGATGATTGCCATCGCACTGCTGGTGTGTGGCGGTTTTATTGTCTGGGAAGCGCGCACCGGCGGCTTTCGCTCGCTCGATGCGCCCACCGACGCTGTCCATGGCAACTGGCCGGGTTTTGTCTGGGTGTCGACGGGTCTGCTGGCCAACGCGGCGCTGATTACTTCCATCGGTTTCATTTTCAGTTGCACCCTGTGTTTTGTACTGGCGGTACAGGGCTTGCGCGGCGCCGCAGGCCAGGCCGACAGGCGGCCGGCAGCCTGGCTCAAGGATGTGCTGATCGGGATGGCGATTGCCGCCCCGGTGTACTGGACCTTCACCCAATTCCTGGCGATCAACCTGCCAGGCTTGACGAAAACAGGCTGGTTATAGAACCCGGAAGTGTCAGTTGATCGCTCGCGGATCCAAAGGCTGTGTATGAATGCTTGTTTTGCTGATTTTTCCACCCGTACCGCTTTGCGCGGAAGCGCTGCGCACCCGTCTGCACCGCCTTGGCGCGGCCTGGGGGTGTTGCTCGTCCTTGCAGGCCTTTGCCGGCAGCGTCCTCCCGCCTACCCAGACCACACCAAGACGGCCCATCCAGGCGCGCCCAACTAACACTTCCAGGTTCCTATGGACATCTTCAATCAACTGCTGCAGGGTTTTGCCACCGCTGCCACGCCGGTCAATCTGCTTTGGTGTTTTGTCGGTTGTGCGCTCGGTACCGCGATTGGTGTGTTGCCCGGCATAGGGCCGGCCGTCGCGGTCGCCATGTTGCTGCCCATCACCGCCAAGGTCGAGGCCACGGCTTCGATGATCTTTTTTGCCGGCATTTATTACGGCGCCATGTATGGTGGCTCCACCACCTCCATCCTGTTGAACACGCCGGGGGAAACCGCGAGCATGGTCACGGCCATGGAGGGTAACCGCATGGCCAAAAGCGGCCGCGCGGGCGCCGCACTGGCGACGGCGGCCATCGGCTCATTTGTCGCGGGCACGATTGCCACCGTGATGGTCACGCTGTTTGCGCCCATCGTGGCCGAACTGGCGGTCAAGCTGGGCCCGCCCGAGTACTTCATGCTGATGCTGCTGGCCTTTACCACGGTCAGCGCGGTCCTTGGTAAAAGCACGGTGCGCGGCCTGACCGCGCTGTTTGTCGGCCTGGCGGCAGGGCTGGTGGGCCTGGACCAGATCTCCGGCCAGGCGCGTTACACCGGTGGTGTACCCGAGCTGCTGGACGGCGTGGAGATTGTGCTGGTGGCCGTCGGTCTGTTTGCCGTGGCCGAAGCGATGTACGCGGTGTTGTATGAAGGGCGCGTGGTTGAATCGCAGAACAAGCTGAGCCGGGTGCACATGACGGGCCGCGACTGGCGCCGTTCCTGGCCGGCGTGGCTGCGTGGCACCGCCATTGGCGCGCCCTTTGGCTGCATTCCGGCCGGTGGTACCGAGATCCCGACCTTCCTCAGCTACGCGACCGAAAAGAAGCTGGCCAAAGACGACGCCAAAGGCGAGTTTGGTGCCGCTGGCGCGATTGAAGGTGTGGCCGGCCCCGAGGCCGCCAACAATGCCACCGTGACGGCGGCCATGATTCCGCTGTTGACCCTGGGCATTCCCACTTCCAACACCACGGCGATTTTGCTCGGTGCTTTCCAGAACTACGGCATCCAGCCCGGGCCGCAGCTCTTCACCTCGTCCTCGGCGCTGGTCTGGGCGCTGATTGCCTCGCTGTACATCGGCAACGTGATGCTGCTGGTGCTGAACCTGCCCCTGGTCGGTTTGTGGGTCAAGCTGCTGAAAATTCCCAAACCCTATCTGTATGCCGGCATCCTGATTTTTGCCACTGTCGGTGTGTACGGCATGCGGCAAAGCGCCTTCGACTTGTTTTTGCTCTATGGCATTGGTGTGCTCGGTGTGCTGATGCGCCGCTTTGACTTCCCGACCGCGCCTGTGGTGGTCGGCATGATTCTCGGCCCGCTGGCGGAGGCGCAGCTGCGCAACGCGATGTCCATCGGTGAGGGCAGCGCCATGGTGTTCCTGCAGCGCCCGGTCTCGGTGATCCTGATCGTGGTGGTGCTCGCGGTGCTGATCCTGCCGCGCCTGGCCAAACGCTGGTCCGCGCGGCGGCTTGCAGCCTGATCCGGACTCGCAGGAAAAAAGGGCTTGTAGCCCTTGACTGACTTGCGCCAGCAGCTATAAAAAGAAGAGCACCTGGCGGCCAGACCGGGGTGCGGCGGCGGCTGCTCCGGCGCCGGCCGGCAGGCGCGCTACCATCAGCGCATGCAACACCCAGAGACCCCCCCGCACGGTTTGCCGCTGGATGCCCAGAGCATCCTGGCGCTGGCCGCGCGCTCCATGTTCCAGCTGTTTTCCAGCATCAGCCAGGGCATGTTTCTGGTGGACCGCACCGGCCGCATCGTCTGGCTCAACGAGGGTTACAAGCGTTTCCTGCCGGCGCTGGGTTTTTCGTCGGTGGACCAGTTTGTCGGCCACATGGTCGAAGAGGTGATTCCCAACACCCAGATGCGCCGTGTGCTGGAGACCGGCGAGGCCTTTCTGATTGACCTGCTGACCAATCGCGCCGGCACCTTTGTGGTCAGCCGCATTCCGCTGCGTGATGAAAGTGGCGGCGACGTGATCGGCGCGATCGGCATTGTGTTGTTTGACCACCCCGAAACCACGCTGCAACCGCTGATCAGCAAATTTGCCTTGCTGCACCGCGATCTGGACGACGCGCGCCGCGAGCTGGCCAGCCAGCGCCTGCAACACACGGGTGGCCAGCGCCAGTCCAAATACACTTTTGCCAGTTTTGTCGGTACCAGTGCGGCGGCGGTGGAGGTCAAGCGCCAGGCGCGGCGCGCGGCGCAGACCACCAGCCCGGTGCTGCTGCTCGGTGAAACCGGCACCGGCAAGGAGTTGCTGGCCCATGCCATCCATGCCAGCTCAAGCCGGGCACGCGGGCCGTTTATCAGCGTCAACATCGCCGCCGTGCCCGACACCCTGCTGGAGGCCGAGTTTTTTGGCGTCGCGCCTGGCGCCTACACCGGTGCCGACCGCAAGGGCCGGGACGGCAAGTTCAAGCTCGCCGACGGCGGCACCTTGTTTCTCGACGAAATTGGCGACATGCCCCAGGCCCTGCAGGCCAAATTGCTGCGCGCCTTGCAGGAGGGCGAAATTGAACCGCTGGGTTCGAACAAGCTGGTGCCTTTTGATGCACGGCTGATTGCCGCCACTTCGCGTGACCTGAGCGCGCTGGTGCGCGAAGGCCGGTTTCGCGAAGACCTGTTTTACCGCCTCAATGTCCTGCCGGTGCGGGTGCCGCCGCTGCGCGAACGCCGCGGCGACATTGCCGCGCTGCTGGAGGTGCTGGGCGAAGAAATGGCCTTGCGCAGCGGTGACCGGCAGCCCGAACTGGCGCCCGATGCGCTGGCCCTGCTGGCGGCACAGACCTGGCGCGGCAACATCCGCGAGTTGCGCAATGTGCTGGAGCAGGCGGTCATGCGCAGTGACTCGCTGAACATCAGCCGGGCGCAGTTTGAAGAGGTGTTGAAAGATGCGGGTATAGAACGGATTGCTCCCCTGCCGCTGGCCGATTTGACGGGCAGCGATCCGGCGGCCGACCCGCTGCGGCCATTGGCCGAACAGGTGGCCGAAGTCGAACGCCGTGCCATTGCTGCGGCGCTGGCCGCCACCGGCGGCAACAAGCTGGCAGCGTCGCGCCTGCTCGGAATCTCCCGTGCCAAACTGTATGAGCGTCTGGATAACCCTGTATGAAAATCATTCAATTGACTGATTTAAAGGCAATTAAATTGAATTAAAATCATACAAATCTTCCATTCAATTGAAAATATCCATATAAATCAACCACTTATAGTTGGCACGGGATGTGCAAACCTGGTGCATCGACTTACAACAGGAGACATTTCATGCATCGTCGCCATCTGATCGCGCTTGCCGCCATCGCCACTGCCCTGGTTTCGCCGCTGGCCCATAGCCAGGCCAAAGAAATCAAGATCGCCATCATTGCCAGCAAGACCGGCCCGCTGGAGGCCTATGCCAAGCAGACCATTGTGGGCTTCCACATGGGACTGGACTACGCGACCGGCGGCACCCTGATGGTGGGAGGCAAGAAGCTGGTGGTGATCGAGAAGGACGACCAGGGCAAGCCCGATGTGGGCAAGGCCGCGCTTGCCGCCGCTTATGCCGACGAAAAAGTGGACATCGCCGTCGGCCCCACCGCCTCGCCGATAGCGCTGGCGATGCTGCCGGTGGCCGAAGAATACAAAAAGATCCTGCTGGTCGAGCCCGCTGTGGCCGACAGCATCACCGGCGACAAGTGGAACAAGTACATCTTCCGCACCGGCCGCAATTCCAGCCAGGATGCCGCCGCCAACGCCGTGGCGCTGGACCAGCCGGGCAGTGTGGTCGCCATTCTGGCCAACGACAACGCCTTTGGCCGCGATGGCGTGAAGGCCGCCAGGTCCTTCATGAAAAACGCCAAGATTGTTCATGAAGAGTATTTGCCCGTGGGTACCACCGACTTCACGGCCGGCCTGCAGCGTATTGTGGACAAGCTCAAGGACCAGCCCGGCAAGAAGTATCTTTCGGTGGGCTGGTCGGGCAGCCCGACACCGTTTCCGAAGATCGCTGATCTGGACCTGGAAAAGCGTTACGGCATCAAACTCGCCACGGGCGGCAACATCCTGCCCGCGATGGTCGCCTACAAAAGCTTCCCGGGGATGGAGGGCGCCTTGTATTACTACTTTGGCATCCCCAAGAACCCGGTGAACGACGCGATGGTGGCCCAGCACTACAAGCAGTTCAAGACACCGCCCGACTTTTTCACTGCGGGCGGCTTCTCGGCCGCGATGGCGGTGGTGACCGCGCTCAAGAAAACCAGTGGCGACACCAACACCAACAAGCTGATTTCCACCATGGAAGGCATGAGTTTTGACACGCCCAAGGGCAAGATGACCTTCCGCAAGGAAGACCACCAGGCCATGCAGAGCATGTTCCACTTCCGCATCAAGGCCGATCCGGCATTTGCCTGGGGTGTGCCCGAGCTGATCCGCGAGATCAAGCCCGAGGAAATGAATATACCGATCACGAATAAAAGGTAATTTCCTGATGTCATTGCGGGCCTGACCCGCAATCCATGCCGCGCTGACCGCGCCCCTGTGGTGCGCTGGCATGGATCCCGGATCTTGTCCGGGATGACAGACAGGCGAGGCCGCTGTGCCTCCTGCCGCTTCGCTCCGCCGCTCCCCGGTCCCCGATTCAACGGGAATAGAAATGCTTCAAACCAAAGAACTCACGATCCGCTTCGGTGGCCACGTGGCGGTCAATGCTGTCAGCTGCACCTTTGTGCCTGGCACGCTTACCGCCATCGTCGGCCCCAATGGCGCGGGCAAAACGACCTATTTCAATTTGATCTCGGGTCAGCTCAAGGCCAGCAGCGGCACGGTCACGCTGGATGGTCAGGAGCTGTCAGGCATGAGCGCCTCGGCGCGTACCCATGCCGGTCTGGGCCGGGCTTTTCAGCTGACCAACCTGTTTCCGAATCTCACGGTGCTGGAAAACGTGCGTCTTGCCGTTCAGGCCACGCGCCATGGCAAGCACCGGCATGGTTTGAACCTGTGGAGCATCTGGAGCGACCACAAGGCGTTGCTCAACCGGGCCGAGGAAATTCTTGAGGCCGTGGCCATGGAGAGCAAGGCGCAGATGCCGGTGGCCAGCCTGCCGCATGGTGACCAGCGCAAGCTCGAAGTTGCGCTGCTGATGGCGCTGGAGTCGCAGGTCTTCATGTTCGACGAACCGACGGCCGGCATGAGCACCGACGAGGCGCCGGTGATCCTGAACCTGATCCGCCAATTGAAACAGGACAAGAGCAAAACCATTTTGCTGGTGGAGCACAAGATGGACGTGGTGCGTGAACTGGCCGACCGCATCATCGTGCTGCACAACGGCACGCTGGTGGCCGATGGCGAGCCGGCCGAGGTGATTGCCTCGCCGGTGGTGCAGGAAGCTTACCTGGGCGTGGCGCCGGTGCCGGCAGGGGAGACCGCATGAACGCGAACCTCCTGACACTCGAAGGTGTGCACACGCACATAGGCGCGTACCACATCCTGCATGGCGTGGACCTGACCATACCGAAGGGCCAGCTCACCATGCTGCTGGGCCGCAACGGTGCCGGCAAGACCACGACACTGCGCACCATCATGGGCTTGTGGCAGGCCTCGCAGGGCAAAGTGACTTTTGGCGGGCGCGACATCACGAAACTGAACACGCCGCAGATCGCCGGACTCAATATCGCCTACGTGCCTGAAAGCATGGGCATATTTTCCGACCTCACGGTCAAGGAAAACATGCTGCTGGCCGCGCGCAGTGCCAAACGTGCCAGCCAGATGGATGAAGAGCGGCTCAAATGGATCTTCTCGCTGTTTCCGGCCGTTGAGAAATTCTGGAACCACCCGGCCGGCAAATTGTCAGGCGGGCAAAAGCAGATGCTGGCCGTGGCGCGCGCCATCGTCGAGCCGCGTGAACTGCTGATCGTCGATGAGCCCAGCAAGGGCCTGGCGCCGGCCATCATCAACAACATGATTGCCGCGTTTGCCCAGCTCAAGGCCAGCGGCGTGACGATTTTGCTGGTGGAGCAAAACATCAACTTTGCCAAACGCCTGGGTGACACCGTCGCCGTGATGGACAACGGTGTGGTGGTTCACGCCGGCTCCATGGCGGAACTGGCTGAAGACGCAGCGCTGCAGCAATCGCTTCTGGGACTCGCCATATGAAAACGCCTGATTTTGACTGGAAGCCCCTGGCGCTGGTGCCAGCGCTGGCGCTCGGAATTTTCCCCTTCATAGGCTCGGGTTCCACCTGGCTCACGCTCACGGTGGCGGGTCTCGCCATGGGCATGATCATCTTCATCATCGCCTCTGGCCTGACCCTGGTGTTCGGCCTGATGGACGTGCTCAACTTCGGCCACGGTGTGTTCATTGCGCTGGGCGCTTTTGTGGCGACCAGCGTGCTCGGCGCCATGAGTGACTACACGCAAAGCGACTCGATGTTGCGCAACATGCTGGCCGTGCTGCCGGCGATGCTGGTGGCCATGGGGGTGGCGGGCGCGGTCGGCCTGGTGTTTGAGCGTTTTATCGTACGCCCGGTTTACGGCCAGCACCTCAAGCAGATCCTCATCACCATGGGCGGCATGATCATCGGCGAAGAACTGATCAAGGTGATCTGGGGCCCGGCACAGATTGCACTGCCCATGCCCGAAGGCATGCGCGGCTCGCTGCTGCTGGGTGATGCGGCGATTGAAAAATACCGCCTGATCGCCGTGACCGTGGGTGTGGCCGTGTTCGCCATCCTGGCCTGGACGCTGGCGCGCACCAAGGTCGGACTGCTGATCCGCGCCGGTGTGCAGGACCGCGAGATGGTCGAGTCGCTGGGCTACCGCATCAAACGCCTGTTTGTCGGCGTGTTTGTGGTCGGCAGCGCGCTGGCCGGTCTCGGTGGCGTGATGTGGGGGCTGTACCAGCAGAGCGTGACGCCGCAGATGGGCGCCCAGGTCAATGTGCTGATCTTCATCGTCATCATCATCGGCGGGCTCGGTTCCACCGGCGGCGCGCTGATAGGCGCCTTGCTGGTCGGCCTGATGGCCAACTACACCGGCTTCCTGGCCCCCAAGGTCGCGCTGTTTTCCAACATCGCACTGATGGCTGCCATCCTGCTCTGGCGGCCCCAGGGCATCTACCCAGTGACCAACCGCTGAGGAGCTGGACATGAACAACATCCTCACACGCATCGTCTCCAACGACTTCCCGCGCAGCCGCGTGCTGGCCGTGATCCTGGTCGGCCTTTTGCTGGCCCTGGCCTTTGCGCCGTTTATCTTCCCCGGCGTCAAGGCCCTGAGCGTCGCTGCCAAGGTGCTGGTGTTTATTGTGCTGGTGGCCAGTTTCGACCTGCTGCTGGGTTACACCGGCATCGTCAGTTTTGCGCACACCATGTTTTTCGGCATTGGCGCTTATGGCATCGCCGTGGCGACCACCCGTTTGGGTCCGACCTGGGAGGCCCTGGCCGTCGGGCTGCTGTCGTCGCTGGCCTTGTCCTTTGTGCTGTCGCTCGCGGTCGGGCTGTTTTCACTGCGGGTCAAGGCCATCTTTTTTGCCATGATCACGCTGGCCGTGGCTTCGGCCTTCCAGACCCTGGCTTCCCAGCTGTCCGACATCACGGGCGGCGAAGACGGCTTGTCCTTCAAGGTGCCCGAGCTGCTGTCACCGAGCATGGAGTTTTTTGAGCAGCCTTTCCTCGGTGTCTCGATCGACGGGCGCCTGCTGTGTTATTACCTGCTGTTCGTGATGGCGCTGGTGCTGCTGCTGAGCCTGCTGCGCATCGTCAATTCGCCGTTCGGCCGCGTGCTGCAGGCCATCCGCGAAAACGAGTTCAGGGCCGAGGCCATCGGTTACCGCGTGGTGGTCTACCGCACCACCTCCAGCGTGTTGTCGGCGCTGTTTGCGACCATGGCCGGCGCCATGCTGGCGCTCTGGCTGCGTTACAACGGGCCGGACACCTCACTGTCGTTTGAAATCATGATTGATGTGTTGCTGATCGTCGTGATTGGCGGCATGGGCACGATTTACGGCGCGGCCATAGGTGCGGCGCTGTTCCTGGTGGCGCAAAGCTACCTGCAGGATTTGCTGCGCCTGGCCAGCGAGGCCGCTTCCGGTCTGCCCTGGCTGGCCGCGCTTCTTTCCCCGGATCGCTGGCTGCTCTGGCTGGGCCTGCTGTTTGTGTTGTCTGTGTATTACTTTCCCACCGGTGTGGTGGGCAAGCTGCGCGCTGCGCGTCTGAACAAGTTGGCGAGTCGGTCGCAAGCAGGTCGCAAGTAGAAAAGCCTGAACCCAGGCAACAACCAGCAGGAGACAAACCATGATGAAGAATTCTTTTGGACAGTGGGGGCGACAGACGCTGGCCGCGCTGGTTTTCAGCGCGGCAGGTGGGCTGGTGCTGGCCGCCGACCTCGTGATTGGCCAGGTGGCACCGCTGTCGGGCGTGCTGGCCAGCACTGGCCACCAGATGGTGGTGGGCGGCAAGATCTACTTCGAGCACATCAATGCCCAGGGCGGTATCCACGGCGCCAAAATCCGGCACGAGGTGGTGGACGACGGCTACAAGGTGCCCGAGACGGTACGCCTGACACGCGAGATGCTGGCCAGACCCGAGGTGGTGGCCCTGTTTGGTTTTGCCGGCACGGCCAACGTGACCCAGTTGCTCAAGGACGGCGTGCTGGACGTGGGGGGGGCTGCGCTGGTCGCGCCCTACACCGGCGGCGAGTCGCTGCGTAACCCGTTCAACCCGTGGATTTTCCATGTGCGCGCCGGTTATGCCGACGAGGCCGAACACATGGTGCAGCAGGTGACCACCCTGGGCATGAGCCGAATTGCCGTGATGTACCAGGACGACGGTTTCGGCAAAGCCGGCCTTCTCGGTGTCGAAAACGCACTGGGCAAACGTGGCCTGAAACTGGCCGTGGCCGCCGGTTATGAGCGCAACACCGACAAGGTGGACGAGGCGGTCAAAACCATCAAGGCCTCGGACGCGCAGGCCATCATCATGATCTCGGTCAACAAATCCACAGCGGCTTTTGTCAAGCTGTACCGCGAGAGTGGTGGCGGCGCGCAGCTGTACAACATCTCGGTGGTGGACCCGGCCGAACTGGTCAAGCTGGCCGGTCTGAAAAATGCCCATGGCCTGGGCATCAGCCAGGTCGTGCCTTACCCCTTCATGCCGAACACACCGGTGGTGCGTGAGTACCAGGCGCTGCTGAAGAAGTACGCGCCCGGGGAAGTTGTCAACTACACGAGTTTTGAGGAATTTGTCGGTGCCAAGGTGCTGGTCGAAGCGTTGCGCCGCGCGGGCCCCAACCCCACCCGCGCCAGGGTGGTCAAGTCGCTCGAGTCCATGACCAGCTACGATGCCGGCGGCGTCACGGTCAACTACTCGCCCGTCAACCGCATTGGTTCACGTTATGTGGAAGTCACCGTCATCGGCAGCACCGGCAAGCTGCTCAAATAAACAAAGGCGGCGGCGTGCTCACCAGAACCCATCCCACAAAGTCCGACAGCATGTCCTTCACGTCGAATTACCTGAGCTGCGCGGGGCGCGAAATCCATTACACCGAATGGGGCTCGCAACACGCCGATACCGTGATCGCCTGGCACGGCCTGGCCCGCACCGGGCGCGACATGGACGAACTGGCGGCGCACCTGGCCACGCGTTACCGCGTGATTTGCCCCGACACGATAGGGCGCGGCCTGAGCCAGTGGAGCCCGGAGCCGGCCACGGAGTACCAGCTGTCGTTTTATGCGCGCATCGCGGCCGAGCTGTTCAACCAGCTCAACATAGAGTGCGCCCACTGGGTCGGCACTTCTATGGGTGGTGCCATCGGCATGGTTTGCGCATCGGGCTTGTTCGAGCCCAGCCTGAAGCCGCGCATCCGCAGCCTGGTGCTCAACGACACTGCGCCGCAGATTTCAGACGTCGCGGTGGCGCGTATACGCTCCTACGCTGGCAACCCGCCGGCTTTTGACACCGTGCGTGAGCTCGAAGCCTTTCTGCGCCAGGTCTACAAGCCCTATGGCTGGCTCAGCGACGCACAGTGGCGGCGGCTGACCGAGACGTCGACGCGCCGCCTGCCGAATGGCCAGGTCACCACGCATTACGACCCGGCCATGGTGCAGCAGTTCACGCACCACCCCGACGACTATTTGATCTGGGACCATTACGATGCCTTGTCCATTCCGGTGCTGTGCCTGCGCGGTGCCGACTCCGACCTGGTGCTGCGCGAGACCACGGCCGAGATGCTGACACGCGGACCCGGCGCACGCGGCCTGACCGAAGTGGTGGAGATCGGCGGCTGCGGCCACGCGCCAGCGCTCAATGTTCCGGACCAGCTCGAGCGGGTGGCGGCTTTTGTGGATGCTGCGCCGTGAGACAAGCTGCCGGGCGGTCCCGGTCGCATGGCTTCATTGCATTGCAGAAACGAGCCGCAGCCCTTTCCCGTAAAGCGTAACCAGCTATCGTTTTAACAGCGATTTGGCCGCAAACCTCAGTCGCCGGTCAAACGGGTGGCACGGGAGCCCGCCAGCCAGGCGAGAAAATACAGCACCACCAGCGTGTCAAAAGCGACGGCCATCCCGGCCTTTCCCAGATACTGGCTGCCCAGGGTGAGCACCAGCGTGATGAAAATCATTTTGCTGACCACCGCCACCACCAGGATGAAGCGGCGATGTATCGGCCGGAAAGCGCCATAGATCATCATGGCCCCGATCAGCGTGATGAGTGCGCCCCAATTGCGCACCACGATTTCGGCCAGCGGCCCGCTGATGGATTCGCCGAAGGTGTGGACCAGGGCAGCGTGTGGCGCGATCGCGGCGTAAATCATGCTGCAGGTCAGCGCGCCCGAGACCAGCATGACCCACTGGATGGATTTGGCAAAAATGGTCATGGGGGGCTCCTTTTTTTGTGATGGGCGCTTGACGGCGATCTCAGGCGGGAAGCAGTGCGGCGGCAATCGCTGCCGCGTCCAGCGCGTCGAAACTGCTGTTGTGCCGGCCGGTCAAGGGGCCACCGCCCGGGATGACCTCCCCCTGCGCCCCATAACCGACGGCCTTGAACTTCCAGCGCCCCTGAATCAGTTTGAGGTTGCCCAGGTGCTCCCCCTGGCTGGACAGCAGGCGGTACACCCGGTCGTTGACTTTGCTGAGCGTCAAGGACTGCAAGGCAGCTTCTTCCCGGTCTCCGGCCTGACTGCGGCGCCCTTCACGCTCAGGCCTTGAGGGCCGCGGCCAGTTCGCGCTTGTCGATGCCGTACATGTCGGCAAATTCATCCGCGCTTTTGCCGCTGCTCTCGAAGGTCCGACGCAAGGCTTCCTGCTTTGCCAGCACTTGCTCGCGCTCGGCAAAGGCCTCTTCCAGCAGGGCCGTGGCGGCGGTGTCGCCGGTTTGTACCCTGGCCTGGTAGTCCTGCCGGCTCAAACCGCTGGTTTCAAAAGCGGCCATCAGCTGCGCGCGGAATTTTGGCCGCAGGTCTTCCCTGGCGCGGGCCTGGCGGCGGCGGAACAGCTCGAGCAGCGTCAGGTAGACATGCTCCGGCGCCACGTCTTCGCCGGGCTGGCCTTGCAGGTCGTGGCGCTTGTGGCCGGCGGCCACACACTGCAGGTAGCGGGTGGAGCGGGTGTGAAAACCCAGCGCCGCTTTGAGGCTCTCACGCTGGAAATGCTCGGGGTGGGCGGCCAGCAGCTCCTGAAAAATCCCCAGCTTGAGTGGCCGGAACTCGGCGCCAAACAGCTGCGGGTAGAGCTCGAACAGTTTTTCAAGAACAGGTTGAATGGCCCGGGAGCCCGCCGCAGCAGGGGTGGGCTGGCCGGGACTTTTGCCCGACGAAGTGCTGGGCTGGTCAGCAGCCGGGCTGACATCGGCAAGCGTGTGGGTTTCTGGGGAGGTCATGGTCATGAATGTCATCTTTGCGTCAAGCCGTGATTGTCAACCAAACGCGCCGGTCCCTGGTTTGGCCCCATGTTCATGGGGTAAGGGGCGGGGCGCGGCAGTGGTTTTTTGCACGCCCGGCCATCCATAATCCGGGTGGCACCGCCATTTTTTATTCAGGCCGCGCGCTATCAATTTATCCAACAGGTAAACCCCATGATTTCTGGAATAAGAAACCTCGCAGTCAGATTTGTTTTCGCGGCCGTTTTTCTGTTGCCGGGCGGTCACGCCATGGCCGCAGGCGCGCTGGCGATAGACAGCCTGCAAGGAGAAAAATACGGCTTCTCCTTCAACCACCCCAGCACCGATCAGGCCGAGCGACGCGCGATGCGCGAGTGTGGTTCGGATTGCAGCGTGGTGCTCAGGTTCAGCCGTGAATGTGGTGCCTACGCAGCCGACCAGGCCAGGGGGTCCAATGCCTACGGCTGGGCAACCGGCGCCACCAGTGCAGCCGTTCAGCAACGTGCCATGTCCGAGTGCCGGGCCAAAGGGGGCTCCAGCTGCAAGGTGCGCTCCTGGGGCTGCGATGCCGTGGCTTCGTCGGACAAGGACGCCGGATCCGGGGATAACAATGCGGCCAGCACCGAGTTCCAGATGCAGGGCGACTGGCAGGTGGAGTATGCGGGGTCTGCCGGTTTCCCCTACAGCGGCAGCTTGCGGGTCACCGAGAAAACCGGCAACGGCGTTTACCGGGGGGTGATGGTGCTGGCCTACACCAACAACCAGGGCCAGTCCAAGCGGGTGCAACAGAACACGCTGATCACTGTCCGGGGCAACACGGTCACCATCCAGGGCAGCAACCCGGTTTACCTGCTGGGCTCCGGAAGTTACTCCCCCGACGCCTACACCATGACCATCAGCAACGCCGGCCTGATGCGGGGGCAGAACAATGATGCGGGTGGTGCTGGCGGCTCCGTGGTGATCACAAGAAGGTGATCCAGCGCGCGGCGGCTGCCGGCGGATGCGCGCTGCGCCAAAGCCGCCGGTACCGGATATAAAATCCGGGCGAATGACAAACAGCCGCGCAACCCTTCCACAGCCCAAGGGCGGACGGGCGTCTGGTCAGCAAAAGGCGGCGGCTGAGGCACAACGCATCGCTGCCAAACTGATGGCGGCGGTCGCCCTGCACCAGCAGGGGCGCCTCCCGCAGGCCCAGCTGCTGTACACCGAGATATTGCAGGCGCAGCCGCGGCACTTTGACGCCTTGCAGTTGCTGGGCACGATTGCGGTGCAGCAAAAAAATCCGGATGCAGCGCTGGTTCTGTTTGAGCACGCACTGAAGATCAATCCCGACAATGC
The DNA here is from genome assembly GCA_943370435.1 of Kapaibacterium sp. (SeqCode). GTDB lineage: Bacteria > Pseudomonadota > Gammaproteobacteria > Burkholderiales > Burkholderiaceae_C > Polaromonas. The sequence continues at coordinate 71,707 of CALRQX020000021.1, forward strand.
GGTGGTACTGAGCAATCAGGCGTCCGCCTTGCTGGACCTCAAGCGTTATGAGGAAGCGCTGCAAAGCTGCGACCGCGCCTTGAAGAGCCGGCCTGACTATGCCGAGGCCTTGAGCAACCGGGGCAATGCCTTGTGGGCGATGAACCGCGCCGCCGACGCGCTGCTCAGTTATGACCGTGCGCTGAAGATCAAGCCTGATTACCCCGAGGCGCTGAGCAGCCGGGGCGCAGCACTGCGCACCTTGGGCCGCCCCCTGGAGGCGCTGCAGAGTTATGCCCGCGCGCTTGAACTCAGGCCGGGCTATGCGGACGCGCTGAACAACCAGGGCGCGGCCTTGCAGGATTTGCAGCATCCCGCCGAGGCGCTTGACAGTTATGCCCGGGCACAGCGGGCCCTGCCGGTCTATGCAGACGCCCACATGAACGAAGCCCTGTGCCGGCTGATGCTGGGCGAGTTTGAACTCGGCTGGCAAAAGTACGAGTGGCGCTGGAAAAAAGAGCCCGGACTGTCCATGGCCAGAAACTTCCCCCAGGCCCTGTGGCTGGGCAAAGAGCCGCTGGCGGGCAAGA
>CALRQX020000022.1:0-70814 GCA_943370435.1 Kapaibacterium sp. (SeqCode)
CCAGACCATCGGGTCGCCTTTCTTTTCCTTAGGTTTCTTTGGCGAGACAAAGAAAAGTAAGTCGCCCGCCGGGGCGAGACCCGGCTAGCAGGCAGACCCCACAGCACGGGGCACCAAAGATGGATCCCGGATCAAGTCCGGGATGACAAACACGAGGAACGTTCTGCTACTAATTCAATAGCTGCTTGCGCAAGCAGTACAAGGGCTGCAGGCACCAAAGGCAAAGATCAAATCTCGATCTTGCTACCCAGCTCGACCACCGAGTTATTCGGCAAATTGAGAAAATCCGCCGCCCCGCTGGCATTGAGGTGCATCTGCGCAAACAGCTTTTCGCGCCACTGCGCCATGCCGCCGCCTATGGTGGGCACGACCACATCACGCGACAGGAAGTAGCTGGTGGTCATGGCTTCGAGCTCGCAGCCGCGCGTGCGCATCTGCTGCAGGGCTTTGGGCACGTCGGGGTCATTCTTGAAACCGTAGTGGATCACCACCTGCCAGCAGTTGTGGCCCAGCGACTCGATGGCCAGGCGCCGGTCCAGGCCTATCCACGGCACCTCATGGTTGCGCACCGTGACAAACAGGTTTTGCTCGTGCAAGACCTTGTTGTGTTTGAGGTTGTGCAGCAGGGCATTGGGCACGGTGCCCTGCTCTGCGGTCAGGAACACGGCCGTGCCTTCCACCCGCACCGGCGGGCTGATAAAGACCGCTTCGAGAAAACTCGGCAGGTCGATCGCGTCGGCGCGCAGCTTGTCGTTGATCATGGCGCGCCCCTGCTTCCAGGTCATCATCAGCGTGAAGATGATGCCGCCTATCACCAGCGGGAACCAGCCGCCGGCAAACAGCTTCATCAGGTTGGACGCGAAGAAGGCAAAGTCAACCACAAAGAAAACGCCGGTGGCGGCGACACACAGCCAGAGCGGGTACTTCCAGCCGTACCGGATCACGTAGAAAGTGAGAATCGTGGTGATCAGCATGTCGGTGCAGACCGCGATGCCGTAAGCCGCCGCGAGGTTGCTCGATGAGCGGAACAGCACCACCGCCAGAGCGATGGTGGCAAACAGGCCCCAGTTCACCAGCGGAATATAGATCTGGCCGGTGTCGCGCACACTGGTGTGCTGGATGTTCAGGCGCGGCAGGTAGCCGAGCTGGATGACCTGCTTGGTCACGCTGAAAGCGCCGGTGATCAGGGCTTGCGAAGCAATCACCGTGGCCATGGTGGCCAGCACCACCAGCGGCAGCAGCGCCCACTCGGGGGCCATCAGGTAAAACGGGTTTTTGACGGCGTCGGGGTTCTTCAGCAGCAGTGCGCCCTGGCCAAAATAATTGAGTGTCAGCGACGGCATGACGACCGCAAACCAGGCCAGGCGAATCGGCTTTTTGCCGAAGTGGCCGAGGTCGGCATACAGGGCCTCGGCCCCGGTCACACACAGCACCACCGCACCGAGGATGATGAAGGTGGTGCCCGGGTTGAACCACATGAACAGCACCGCATAGTGCGGGCTCAGCGCTTTCAGGATGATGGGGTTGGTGATGATCTGGGCCAGACCCAGCAGCGCCAGCACGGCGAACCAGACCAGGGTGATGGGGCCAAAAAACCTGCCGATGCCGGTGGTACCGCGCTTTTGCACCGCGAACAGCGCAAACAGGATCACCAGCGTTAAGGGAATCACGTAGTCCTTGAAGGCCGGTGAAATGATTTCCAGGCCCTCCACCGCCGACAGCACCGAAATCGCCGGGGTGATGACACCATCGCCATAAAAAAGCGAGGTGCCAAAAATGCCTATGACCAGCAGCACGCGGCGCAGCTCCGGTTTGTCCTTGACCGCCTGCGAGGCCAGCGCCAGCATGGCCACCAGCCCGCCCTCGCCATTGTTGTCGGCACGCAGCACCAGCACCACGTACTTGATGGACACGATGACCGTCAGGGTCCAGAAGAAGATGGACAGGATGCCGTAGATGTTGTCGGGGGTGAAGGCGACGTGCCCGGAACCGAAGACTTCCTTGACGGCATACAGGACGCTGGTTCCGATGTCGCCGTAAACGACACCGATGGCGCCCAGGGTGAGCGCCGTGAGGGATGATTTTTGACTGGACACAAAAAAATTCCCGCGTGGGCAGCGTCAGGCGCTGGCCTCAGCGACGGGAAAGGTTGCTTTGGGGAGGCTATTTTGCGCTTCGCCCGGCGCGAAGCAAGTCAGCGCAGACCCCTAATCACAAGATTTCCGGGTTTTGTTGCACTGCAACAACTTGTAACAAGGACCGCCGCCGCGCGCCCATTCATTTCCCAGTCGCTGAAACACCCAGAGGTCGAAAAGCACCCTCCCCGCCTGTCCAGCGGCCGCGGGCAGGCCGGCTCTGCCGGATGCCTCGCAGCGTCCCCTGGAAGGGGAAAAGGAACTACACAGAGCGCAGCGGAGTGAGAACGATAGGGGTGAGCCTGGCCCAGCCCTGCCTAGTCATACACCTCGGCGTCGGGATCGGTCGCTTCCAGCTCGTAACTGGCGGCCAGCATGGCCAGACGGCCGATCACGCCATACATATAGAAGCGGTTCGGCCCGCTGGAGCCGGGTTTGACGCCCGGTTGCGGCAGCCGGCCGCTGTCGGCAAAAGCCAGCGGCACAAAACTCGCGCCCGGGGCATTGAGGTTTTCGTCGATGCCGCGGTCGGCATGGACGCGGTAAAAACCGCCCACCACATAACGGTCCATCATGTAGACCACCGGCTCGGCCACCGCGTCGTTGATGCGTTCGTTGGTCTGCACACCTTCCTGGATGATGACTTCAGACAGCGCCTGGCCGTCCTTGGTGGTGCTCATCTTGTTTTTGGTCTTGCGGTTGAGCTCGGCCAGGTCTTTCACATCACGCACCGTCATGATGCCCATGCCGTAAGTGCCGTTGTCGGCCTTGACGATCACAAACGGCTTTTCGTTGATGCCGTATTCCTTGTACTTGCGTTTGATTTTGGTCAGCAGCGCATCGACGTTGCTGGTCAGGCAGTCCATGCCCGCGCCTTCGGCCATGTTGACCTCGCCGCATTTGGCAAACATCGGGTTGATCAGCCAGGGATCAACACCGAGCAATTTGCCGAAGCGCTTGGACACCTCTTCATAAGCCTGGAAGTGGCGCGACTTGCGCCGCACCGACCAGCCGGCATGCAGCGGCGGCAGCAAATACTGCTCGTTGAGGTCTTCCAGCATGCCGGGTGTGCCGGCCGACAAGTCGTTGTTCAGCAGGATGGTGCAGGGGTCGAAGTTTTTCAGGCCCAGGCGGCGGTCGGTGCGTACCAGCGGCTCCAGCGTGATCTCCTCGCCGGTCGGCAGGGTCAGTGTGGTCGGCTCGGTGATGTCGGGGCTCAGCGAGCCAAACCGCACATTGAGTCCGGCCTGGTGGAAGATGCGCTTGAGCTGCAGCACATTGGCCAGGTAAAAGGTGTTGCGGGTGTGGTTTTCGGGAATGACCAGCAGGTTGCGCGCCTCGGGGCAGATTTTTTCGATCGCCGCCATCGCCGCCTGCACCGCCAGCGGCAGCATTTCGGGCGTCAGGTTGTTCCAGCCGCCGGGGTAGAGGTTGGTGTCCACAGGCGCGAGCTTGAAGCCCGCATTGCGCACATCGACCGAACTGTAAAACGGCGGCGTGTGCTCCATCCATTCCAGGCGGAACCAGCGCTCAATCGCCGGCGTGGTGTCCAGAATGCGCTGCTCGAGCTCGTTGATCGGGCCGTTCAGGGCAGTGATGAGGTGCGGAACCATGAAGTCCTCTGGAAGAAAAGCGGGTGAATGCGTGGAGATTGGGCCAAAACGGGAAGCTTCAAGCCCGCCAGCGCTGGCAGGCAGACCGCGTCAGCCGCTGTTGATGCGTGCGCGGCAGGGGTCGCTGCCATGGATCGCGACCAGGTTGATGCCCACCTGGTGGTACTCATAACCATAAGCCTGCAGCACCCGCTTGAGCTCGGCCACATCGGTCTTGATGGTTTCGATCAGCATCAGCGGCTTGTGCGTCTGTATGGATTGGGCCGCGCCGGCCAGGCCCTCCAGCTCCATGCCTTCGATGTCGAGCTTGAGAAAATCCAGCCGCTGGAGCTGCAGGCCATCCACGGTGATCATCTTGACTTGCTGGCCGCCAGCTGCCGAGTAGTCAATGGCCTGCCCGATGTTTTCATTTTTACCGCTCTGGCGCAGCTCCAGCGAGCCAAAGCTGCCGGGCTTGAGGTAATCGGGCCTGGGCATGGTCAGGCTGCCTTCCTCGGCGCCCAGTGCCGCATGGTGCAAGGTGGCGTTAAAGCAGTTGTTGATCGCCACATTGCCGGCCAGCGCATAAAAAATGCGCTCCTGCGCCTCGACGGCAATCACCGTGCCCCAGCCGTGCATGAACTTCGCCCATTCAATCGTGTGCACACCGATGTTGGCGCCGCCGTCAATCGCCACCACACCAGGGCCAAAAAATTCACGCCGCAAACTCAGCAGCTGGGTCGCCACCTGCACTTCCGCAGGATCGAAGTAAGAGGTCTCAAAAATCTGGTGGCCCACGCCGTAACCGCGCTGCGCATCGACCATGTGGTGGTCGTTGCGGTTGACGATCATCGTGCCATGGCCGGATGACACCAGCACAAAAGGCAGGGGACGCAAGTTGACGTTCATGGCCTGCTCCTGGCAGCGCACTGCGCCCGGCGGCGTATCAAAGCCGCACCTCGCCGTTGCCCAGAACCACGTATTTCAGCGAGGTCAGGCCCTCGATGCCGACCGGGCCACGGGCGTGAAACTTGTCGGTGGAGATGCCGATTTCCGCCCCCAGGCCAAACTCGAAACCATCGGCGAAGCGGGTGCTCGCATTCACCAGAACACTGGCTGAGTCGATTTCACGCAGAAACTGTTGGGCATGCATATGGTCACGCGTGAGAATCGCGTCGGTGTGGTGGCTCGAATACTGGTTGATGTGGGCGATCGCTTCATCGACACCGGCGACGACCTTGATGCTGATGATGGGTGCCAGGTATTCCTCGTACCAGTCCTGCTCGGTGGCGGGCAGCAAGCGGGCCTGGGCCACTGGCGCCAGCATGGCCTGCGCTTCGGCATCACAACGCATCTCCACACCCTTGGCCGCATAAATCGCGCCGATTCTTGGCAGAAAATCAGCCGCCACAGCGCGCGCCACCAGCAGTCCTTCGCTGGCATTGCAGGGGCTGTACTTCTGGGTTTTGGCGTTGTCGGCCACAGCGACTGCCATGTCGATGTCGCACGGGTCATCGACATACACATGGCAGTTGCCGTCCAGGTGTTTGATGACCGGCACTTTGGCATCACGGCTGACACGTTCTATCAGGCCCTTGCCGCCGCGCGGAATGATCACATCGACAAACTGCGCCATGGTGATCAACAGGCCCACGGCTTCGCGGTCTGTCGTCGGCACCAGTTGCACCGCAGCGGCCGGCAGCCCCGCATCGCCCAGCGCCTGCTGCACCAGTGCGGCCAGTGCCTTGTTCGACTCAATCGCCTCGGAGCCGCCGCGCAAAATGCAGGCGTTGCCGCTTTTGATGGCCAGCGACGCCGCCTCAATCGTCACATTCGGGCGGCTTTCGTAAATCATGCCAAACACGCCGATAGGCACACGCATCTGGCCGACGCGGATGCCGCTGGGCTGCTGCTTCATGCCGATGATCTCGCCGATCACGTCGGGCATGGCCGCCAGCTGCTCGCAGCCCTGGGCCACGGTGGCCAGTATTTTCGGGCTCAGGACCAGGCGATCGACCAGCGGCGCGGCCAGGCCGGCGGCTCTGGCGCGCTCAAGGTCCAGTTGGTTCGCCGCCTGCAGCGCCGCCGTCTGGCTGCGCAGCAAGGCCGCGAGACCCAAAAGCGCTTTGTTTTTGATAGCTGTTGGCGCCCGTGCCATATGGGCTGCAGACGTTTTTGCCTGAGAACCCAGGGTCAGCATCAGTGCCGGCAGGGCGCTGCGGGCGGCCAGGGCGTCGGGAGAGTCGGGCGCGTTCATGCCGCCATTTTGCCTCTAAACAGGGGCGGTGAACGGCGGCACGCCCCGGCGCCGCATCATGTCCCGGCTCATGGCCCGCAGGGCGTCGCCCTTCAGCGTGGCCTGCGCCGCGGGATAGGCCAGCTGGTCCTCGTCTGCCAGGTGCCGCTGGTACAGCGCGGCAAATGCCTGCAGGGCGGAAGTCTGTTCTGGCAGCAGCGCGGTCCAGCCTGCGGCCGGGCCGTCGGCCAGCGCCGCCAGAACACGGCGCGCCGCAGGCCAGGCCACTTCCATCGCGCGATGATCGTCCAGCAGCCGCTGCACCAGGCTGCGCAGGCCGGCGTCCGGTCCGGCCAGCAGCGGCGGAAACACATGGATCTCCTCGTCCTGGTGGTGCAGCGGCGCAGCCAGGTCAAAGTAGCGCATCACATCGCTGGCGGCCTGGCGGGCGGAGTCGTCGCAGCCGCGCTCCAGCAAGTGTTGTTGCAGGCGGGTGAGCAAAACCAGCATGCGCTCGACCCGTTCGTGGCAGGCGGCGAGCATTTCGAACGGCGCTTCAAAACCCGCCCCCGGCGTGTGCAGGCCCGACAAGGCCGCTGCCGGCTGCGCCCGCCGCAGCACCCCCTTGTCAGCCAAACTGCACCGGCTGCCCCTGGGGGTCAAATGGAATGAAGGCGCCAATGTTTCCCTGCTTGATGGACTCGACCATGCGCTGCAGGGGTTCTTCTGCATCGTCGCTGCTGGGCGCGCGGTCCGCCCGGCCGCCCAGGGCGGCCGCAAACACCAGGCCCCAGGCGTGGCCGAACTGATGGGATTCCTGCACCAGCGCGGCAAACGAGCTGAGCTCTTCGGGACGTTTGTCGACACACATCAGCGGCACCAGCGCGCCCCCCTGGCCGGCTGCAAAACGCTCGCGCTGCACCGGGGTGCTGTCCTCAGGCAGCTCCACACCGGTAAAAACAAACAGCAAGCGCTGCGGCTGGCTCTGCGCGCGGGCGGCCTGCAGCAAATCGTCAAAACTCAGAATGTCCATGGCTTGGTCCAGTCACAAAAAGAAAAATCAGCCGGGCTGCGACGCGCTGTCGCCGCAGGAAGAAAGGCAGTGAACAAAATCGGCCGGCACCGGACGCAGCCGCGCAGGCCGGCGCGCGCGCGCCGTGCCCAGGCTGACAAAACACAGCGCATGATCGGCATCCGTCAGCTTGAACAGCTGGCGCAGGCCGGCTGACTTCAGCGCCTTGCCACTGGTCAGTGCCGATGCAAAGCCGAGCGCTGTGGCCATGAGCAGCAGGTTCTGCACGGCGCAGCCGGCAGACACTATACGTTCGTGCAGGTCGATTTCGGGGTCGCCGCGCTGGCCATCGACCACCAGCAGCAACAGCAGCGGCGCACGATGCGCTTTTTCACGCGCCTGCGCCAGCTGCGCGACGCTGGCCTGGGCATCACGCGCCAGCAGGGCCTCGGCAAACACCTCGGCCAGCGCCGCGCGCGAGGCCGCCGGCACCTGCAGCAGACGCCAGGGCAGCAACTGGCCGTGATCGGGCGCTGTGGCTGCGGCAGAAAAAATCATCTCGAGCTGGGCGGCATCCGGGCCGGGCGCAAACAGGTGTTTGGGCAAAATCGTCTGGCGTGTGTCCATCAAGGCTGCGGCCATGGACGCCGTGTCGCGCCCGGCCGCAGCAGTTGCAGCAGCACGGAGCGGGGCAGGCATCAGCGTCATCGGCAAGCCATCAGCCGGGGCGGCCATCGGCACGCGGGCGACCGTACCAGCTGGCCAGCCGCCCACCCCATGCCAGCATCACGGCGGTCCAGAGCGTGGCCGCCGCAAGCAGCAGCCAGGCCGCCAGCGGGCTTTGCGCGGCAGCAATGAGGCGCAGCACAGTCGCCGCCTGCAGCAGCCAGAACAGTGCCCAGATCCGCCCGTCTGCCACCAGCGCGCGGCCGCTGTGGCCACAGGAGACCCGCGTCACCATGGCCAGCATCAGCGAAGCCAGACAGCCCATGGTCAGCGCATGCAGCGAACCCAGGGCCAGCACCGGTCCGCCCTGCAAGTACCCCAGCCATTGCGACAGGCCACCGAGCAGCAGCGCCAGAGCCAGCCAGACGAAACCAATGTGCAACATCGCGAGCAGGCGATTTTTGAGGCTTTGCACCAGACCCCAGACGACGGCCAGCCAGAGCAGAACGGCGCCGGCAGCCAGTTCCAGGCTGCCGCGCAGCGCCATCCACCACGCGCCCGCCAGTCCTTGGGGTGGCCCCTGCCACTCGACCCAGACCGCCGCCACCTCACCGGCTGCTACGGCCAGCATCAGCCACAGCGCCCAGAAAGGTCGCCAGGCGTCGATCAGCGGCATCGCGCTGGACGTAAAAAACGGAATCATGCGGTGCGCCACCACCATGTACACCACCACGACAAAACCCCACAGGCCGGTGAGCACCCAGGCCCGTGCCAGCGCCGGCAGGCCCAGAAAAAGACAAAGCGCCACGCCCGCCAGACTCAGGCAGCCGACCACGCAGGCCACACCCACGCTGCGTGCGTGCAGCTGGTCTTCGGCCCGGCTGCACCGTATCAGGCGCCAGAACATCAGCGTGACCCAGCTCAGCCCGGCGCAGGCCAGCACCAGCCCGGCCAGGGCCGTCAGGCCATGCAGGTGGGCAGCCGTGAGCCAGAGCAGCCAGCCGCCGGCTTGCAGCAGCAGCGGCGCCAGCACCTGCCGCGCGGCGGGCGGCGCGACCGCCAGCCACTTCGGACCGGCAGTGAACAGAAAGCCCGAGAAAAACAGCGGCAGAAAACCAAAAGTCATCACCGCGCCATGCACCAGCGATGGCGACAAGGCATAGGGCAGGCTCAGCAGCCCGCTGACGCGGTCCAGCTGAACCAGCACCCACCAGGCGCCCGCGCCCGCCAGCACTCCCATGGCCAGAAAAAACCCGAGCCGGTGCGGCGCCAGCAACAGGTGCGCGGCGCGCCAGCGCGGGTCCAGCAGCAGGCGCGCACCGGCAGGCGGCTTGCCGGTCAGGCCTGCTTTGGCCATGCCGGACGGCTGACTCATCCGCAGGTCCCCAGGTGCCCGCACTGCGTGCAGTAGTCGCAGCCGTCCTTGCGGATCATCGCGTGGGCACCACACTCGCTGCATTTTCTGCCTGCCATCACCGGCGAGGACAAGGCCGTGTCCAGGGGCGGCTGCGCAGCCGGCACAGGGCTGGCGCCCGCCGGCCGGGTACGCCGGGCGATGATGTTCTGCACCGCGTAGGCAATTGCCGCCACCTCGGAGTCGTGCCACAGCGGCACATGGGTGCCGTCGGCTTTTTCATGGGTTCCGAGGCGCACCGGCCCGCGGTCCCAGGCCACCTTGCGCATGTCACTGAGCGCCCGCTCGAGAAAGCCGCCGCGCGCGGCCAGCGACAACATGCGCATGCTCGAGGTGATCCATTGCTGCGACTCTCCGCTCTGGCCCACCGGCATGAAAAACTCGATCGCGCGCTCGACCGTGCCTTCTCCGGTGGCAGCCGGGACCGGCAGGAAAGACACCACGATGTACAGCGTCTTGTGCCCTTCCTGCGTCCAGTAATCCACTTTTTCGGCCACTGCAGGCAGCGCGCCTTTGGGACGGCTTTCGATCACGCTGCGCATCGGGTCCGCGGGCGCTGCTGCGCCAGGCCCGGCAGGCTCATCGGTGTCCAGCACCGAGCCGAGAATCGCGTTGGGCCGGTAGGTGGCCAGGCCCTTGAGCCGGGCGCGCCAGGCCTGCTGGTACAGGCTCTTGAAGTCCTCGTAAGGCGTGTCGGCCGGCACATTGACGGTTTTGGAAATCGCCGTGTCCACCAGCGGCTGCACCGCCTGCATCATGGCAATGTGGCTGGCGGCGGACATGTCGAGCGCCGAGACAAAGTAGCCCGGCAGCTGCTTGACATCGCCGCCGAGCTCCCGGTACAGGCGCCAGGCGTGGTCTTGCACCGCATAGTCCGTGCTGCTGCCATCGGCCTCGCGCTTTTTGCGCCTGTAGGTCCACGAAAACGAAGGTTCAATGCCATTGGAAGCGTTGTCGGCAAAGGCCAGGCTGACGGTGCCGGTCGGGGCAATCGACAGCAGATGGCTGTTGCGGATGCCGTCGGCCCGGATCGCCTGTTGCAGCGCGGCCGGCAAGCGGCTGGCAAAGGTGCCGGGCGCCAGATAGGCCTCGGCATCAAATTGGGGGAACACGCCTTTTTCGCGGGCCAGCGCGACCGACGCAGCATAGGCCGCATCCCGCATGCACAGGGCAATACGCGCCGCCATCTCACAACCTTCGGCAGCGTCGTAACGCAGGCACAACATGGCCAGGGTATTGCCCAGGCCGGTGAACCCGACACCGATACGGCGTTTGGCGGCGGCCTCGGCCTGCTGTTGCGGCAGCGGCCAGTAGGTCAGGTCCAGCACATTGTCCAGCGCCCGCACCTGTATGCTCACCGACTTCGCAAACGCGGCGAAATCAAAATCCGCCACGCCGTTGAAGCCAAACGGATGGCGCACAAAACGCGTCAGGATGATGGGCCCGAGGTCGCAGCAGCCGTACGGAGGAAGCGGTTGCTCGCCACAGGGATTGGTCGCTGCGATGTCTTCGCAATAACGCAGGTTGTTGTCCTGGTTGATGGTGTCCAGAAACAGGATGCCCGGCTCGGCAAAGTCGTAGGCCGAGCGCATCACGGTGTCCCACAACTCGCGCGCCGCCACCGTCTGGTACACCCACATGCCGTCGGCACGCTGGAACGCGCCCTGCGCCATCAGATCGGCACCGGGCCTGGCCTTGTGCACCAGCTCCCAGGGCTGGTCCTGGGCCAGCGCCTGCATGAAGCTGTCGGGCACAGCCACCGACACGTTGAAGTTGTTCCAGCGCCCGGGTGTGCGTTTGGCAGTGATGAACTCGTGCACATCGGGATGTTCGATCCTCAGCACCCCCATCTGCGCGCCGCGCCGCGCGCCGGCGCTTTCGACGGTGGAGCAGGAATGGTCAAACACATTGATGTAGCTGCACGGGCCCGATGCCATGGAAGCGGTCGCCTTGACCTCGGCGCCGCGCGGCCGGATGCGGGAAAAATCGTAACCGACACCACCACCGCGCCGCATGGTTTCTGCCGCTTCGCGCAGCGCTTCATAAATGCCAGGATAGCCGCCCTCATCAACGCCCTGGATGCAGTCCCCCACCGGCTGGACAAAGCAGTTGATCAGCGTGGCCTGGATCGCCGTGCCGGCCGCGCTCATGATGCGGCCCGCACCAATCGCACCGGCGTGCAGGTTCTCCAGAAACAGCGCCTCATGCGCGGCACGCCCGGCTTGCGGCTCCACCGAGGCCAGCGCCCGGGCCACGCGCCGGTAGATGTCTTCAACGCCGGTTTCACCGGGCTTGAGGTATTTTTCCCGCAGCACATCCTGGGTGATGGGCTGGGTGTCCGTCAGGTCCTGGGGACGTTCCATGGAATCGCGTTTCACGTGGGTGCTCCTGCGATGGACACTGCGGGCCGGATACCGCCCAGCAGCCACTGCATCAATTCTTGCACTGAACGGATCTGGTCGCCAAACGGCAGGCGGGCAGCACCACGGAAGAAAAGGCCTTTACGCGTATTGCCGTCAAAGGCATGACCGAGCTGCTGGTCGATGCAGAACTGGCCCATGCTGCCCACACCATCACGCAGGCCGCAATGCACAAGACAGTCAAACGACATATTGCATTTGGCCTTGACATGGGCCCCCGCCTGGAGTCTGGGCTCGAGCCGGATGTATTTCTCGAGCCAGGGGGTGCGCACTGCGCGCGCCGGCAGACCGGCCACGCTGATGAACTCCACCATGTCCTCGGGCCTGGCCTCGGCCAGCACCTTCTTGAAGGCGGGATCGGCATCACATTCCTGCGTGACGGCAAACGCCGTGCCCAGTTGCACCGCCGAGGCGCCCAGGGCCTGCAGGCGCAGGATGTCATCGCGGCAATTGATGCCGCCGGCGGCAATCAGCGGAATCTCGCGCTCAATACCGGCTGTTTTGAAAAATTCCAGCACCTGGGGAATGACCACGTCGAAGTCAAACCGCGGATCGTGCAGGTCCGCGACCTTTGCGGCGCCCAGATGCCCGCCGGCCAGACCGGGGTGCTCGATCACGATGGCATCGGGCAGCCGTCCTTTTTTCTGCCACTTGCGCACCAGCAATTGCACGCCGCGCGCGTCCGACAGGATGGGGATCAATGCGGCCCTGGGGTAGTCGCGCGCCAGGTCGGGCAGGTCCAGCGGCAGGCCGGCACCGACCACCACCGCGTCGGCACCGCTCGCCAGGGCCTGCTGCACATAGGCTTCGTAAGCACTGACGGCCTTCATCACATTGACCGCAATCAGCCCCCGGCCCTGGGCCAGCGAACGCGCGCGGCGGATTTCACGGTCCAGCGCCTCGAGGTTGGCGCTGTCGATCAGCGCGCGCGCATCGGGCTCCTTGTCCAGGTGGCCGGTACGCGCCATCAGGTCCGGGTGCAGGCGCCGCAAGTCCACCGACGACAGGGTGCCAACACCGCCGAGCCTGGCCACGGCGCCGGCCAGCCCGCCGGCCGACACACACACGCCCATGCCGCCCTGCACCACCGGAATCATCGTTTTACCGGCCAGCCGCCAGGGTTTGAGGCCGGAATCGTCGGCCAGCGCCTGCAATACCGCGGCCGCATCGGTGCGGCTCTGCGCGGCCGGGTCAGTTGCTGATGATTTGTCCATCGTGCTCCACATAAGGTTGGTACGGTCCAGTGCCGCTGGTAGAGGCTATCGCGGCAGGGACAAAACTGCCTTGTCGTACATCAAAGATGTGGATTTCACCGTCCTCAATCACGTAGTGCCAGCCATGCAGTGTGAGCGCGCCGCTTTCGACCTCGCGCCTGACCATGGGGTAGTCCATCAGGCGCTCGAGTTGCAGCACCACAAGGCGTTGCTCGGTACGGCGCAGCGCCTCGGGGCTGGTTTGCACCGGCAGCAAGGCCTCGGTGGCCAGCTTGAGCCAGGCCTGCAGGGCCACCGCTTCATCCGGCACGCCTTCATACGCGGCGCGCACGGCGCCGCAGTGGCTGTGGCCGCAGACGATGATGCGCTCGACATGCAGGCTCAGAACGGCGAACTCGATGGCCGCCATGGTGCCATGCAGGCCATGTGATCCATCATAGGGGGGGATGAATGCGCCCACGTTGCGCACAATGAACAGCTCTCCCGGACCGGCGCCGGTCAGCAGGTAGGGCACGACGCGCGAATCCGAGCAGCCGATGAACAGGGTCTTGGGGTGCTGCCCCTGCGCCACCAGGTCCTGGAAGCGCTGCTGGTGCAGCGGAAAATAGTCCGAATGAAAACGCCGCAAGCGCAGCAGCAACTCGTCGTTGGTCGCGACGTCCTCATTCATTGAACCAGGGGCGAATCGGCTCCCTCCAGCGCGATGCCTTCGATCCCGGCCTCGCCCACCAGCAGACTCATGTACTGGTGCAGGGCCCGGGCACGCGACTGCAGGGTCAGCAAGGCGGCGATGCGTTCGCGCACCTCTGCATAGGCGGGCTCCACGCCGCTGCGGCGCTCCAGCACATCGATGATGTGAAAGCCGAAACGGGTGTGAAACAGACGTGGCTGTACGCCCGTGCCGCCCTGGGTATGCTGCACATGAAAAAGCTCCCGGGCCAGCTCCGGCGCGCAATCATCGGGCGCTATCCAGCCCAGGTCGCCGCCCTGCGCACTGCTGGGGCAGTTCGACAGCTCGGCAGCGAGTTCTGCAAAACGCCCGGCTGCCACACCTTTGTGCGAAAGCTCCAGCAGGGCGCGTTCGGCATGCACCGCCAGCGCCTGGACATTGACGCCCGGCGTGACGGCAAACAGGATGTGTCGCACATGCAGGGCCTGGCCCACCACAAACTGCGGCTTGTGTGCGTCGTAATAGCGCTGGCCTTCTTCTGCGGTGGGCGTGGGGCTGCTCACCTGCCGGTCCACCATCGCCTCGATGAGCAGGCGCGAGTCCTCGCTCACTTCGGGTGCGACCGGGCCATCGTGTTCCGGCAGCAGGCCTTGCCGGACCGCCTGTTGGCGCAGCAGCTCGGTGTAGGCCAGCTCGCGCAGCGCCTGCGCGTCCGGCGACTGCCCCGGTGCATGCAGCGCCACGCCATTGATACGGGCGATGGGCATCTCCTGGGGCGCAGATGCAGGGGCGCACTGGCAGCCGCCGCTGCCGCAGCCGCCGGACATCTGCGGCGCTGTCAAGGTCAAGTTACTCATGAATCACTCCTGGCTGTTCAACTGGATTTCTGGCGCTGCTCCGGCGTCCGGCCGGGAACACCGAGGCGGCGGCTGCGCACGATCTGGTGCGGCCGGAAAATGTAGGCCACCGAGGCGAATCCGCTCCAGACATGCACCAGGCGGCTGAACGGAAACAGCAGGAAAATCGTCATGCCAAACACAATGTGAAACAGGTAGGGCCAGGGCAGCACCGCAAGGGCCGCAGAATCCACCTCACGCAGGGTCAGGATGCGCTGCGCCCAGTCGGCCAGGATCAGCATCACGGCGCCGTCGGCATGTCCCCAGGAGTAGGGCAAGGTGATCAGGCCCACCACCAGCTGCAGCCACAGAATCAGCAGGATGGCCAGGTCGGTGGCATGACTGGTGTAACGAATGCGTGGATCGAAGATGCGCCGGTAGATCAGCATCGACAGGCCGATGAAACAGATGAAGCCGGCGATGCCCCCCGCATAAATCGCCATGCGCTGCTTCATGGCGGCATCCATGAAAACGCCGTACACCGCATGCGGTGTCAGCAGGCCCACCAGATGGCCGAAAAACAGGAACAGGATGCCGACGTGGAAGAGGTTGCTGCCCCAGCGCAGCAGGCCGGTGCGCAGCAGCTGCGAGGAGTCACTTTTCCAGGTGTACTGGTCGCGGTCAAAACGGATCAGGCTGCCCAGCAGAAACACCGTCAGGCAGATGTAGGGATAGACCCCGAATAAAAAGCCGTGAAGTCCGGTGCTCATGCCTGTGCTCCCTGTGAAGGGTGTGGCCGTGCCGCGCGCGGCACGATGTGGATCGCTTGCGGCTGGCCCGGTTTGGCCTGCCCCTTGGAAGAGCAGCCGTCAAAAACCACCGGCTCTTCCCAGACCGCATCGATCGGCTCTTCAGCGGCCAGCCGGACCGGCTGGGCTTTTTCACCCGCCAGTTCCAGCAGCGCACCAAGCACCGATGCATAAGCGCTTGCGCGTTGCTGCAGCGCTGCAAAAATGGCGTTGAAGATATGCGCCATCTCGGCCAGGAATTCGCGCGCCTCGCGCGGCGGCTGTGTGGAAGTGAACTCCAGCAGCACGGGCAGGAAATCGGGCATCTCTCCCTCTGCCAGGTACATGCCTGCCTTTTCGTAGGTTTGTGCCAGGTCAATCATGGCCGGCCCGCGATCGCGCGAGTCGCCATGCACATGTTCAAACAGGTGCAGCGAGGTCGCGCGGCCCCGGTCAAACAGCTCGACATACGCGACTTCCGTTTCCAGCGCCGGCGCCAGCAGCAGCGCATCGATCAGGGCATCCAGCTCGGCCAGCCGCGGCGCTGCCAGCGCGCGCTCCGCATGCAAGGCCTCACGCAGCGGCGCGAGGTGATCGCGCAGCTCGGCGTCGGGGTAGGCCAGCAGCCGGGCCAGCACGCGCAGGGTTTTGGAGGCCACAGGGGGGTGATTGAAAAGTGCCATGGTCAGACCTCTACCTTGATGGGAATGGTGCGTTTCTTGTTGCCGCCAAACAGGCTGACGTCGCTGGCGCCGTCCGAGCAGCCGTTGCCGAACGTAAAGCCGCAACCACCCCGCATGTCGAAGGTGTTTTCGGCGTACTCGCGGTGGCTGCTGGGGATCACAAACCGGTCTTCGTAATTGGCAATCGCCATGATCTGGTACATCTCCTCGACCTCGGCCACGCTGAGCCCGGCCTGCTCGAGCACCGCCAGGTTCTGCACCTGGTCCACATGTTTGCTGCGCTGGTAAGAACGCATGGCCAGCATGCGCTGCAATGAACGGATCACCGGCCCCGTGTCGCCGGCGGTCAGCAGGTTCGCCAGGTACTGCACGGGTATGCGCATCTGCGCAATGTCGGGCAACTCGCCGTTGATGCCGATGTGACCGGCGTTGGCTGCCGAAGTGATCGGCGACAGCGGCGGCACATACCAGACCATGGGCAGGGTGCGGTACTCGGGGTGCAGCGGCAGCGCCACCTTCCATTGCACCGCCATCTTGTAAACCGGGCTGCGGCGCGCGCCTTCGAGCCAGGCCTCGGGAATGCCGTCCTTGCGCGCCTGTTCAATCACCTTCGGATCGGTCGGGTCCAGGAAAATATCGAGCTGGGCCTGGTACAGGTCCTTGTCGTCCTCGACACTGGCCGCTTCCTGGATGCGGTCGGCGTCGTATAGCACCACACCGAGGTAACGGATGCGGCCGACACAGGTTTCGCTGCATACCGTGGGCTGACCGGCTTCAATGCGCGGGTAGCAGAACGTGCATTTCTCGGCCTTGCCGCTTTTCCAGTTGTAATAAATTTTCTTGTAGGGGCAACCCGACACACACATGCGCCAGCCCCGGCATTTGTCCTGGTCGATCAGCACAATGCCGTCTTCCTCGCGCTTGTAGATCGAGCCCGAAGGGCAGGACGCCACACAGGCCGGATTCAGGCAGTGCTCGCACAGGCGCGGCAGATACATCATGAAGGTGTTTTCGAACTGGCCGACCATGTCTTTTTGCACCTGGTCGAAGCTGTCGAGGTTGGCGTCCTTGCTGCGCTTGGAGAATTCGCCGCCGAGGATCTCCTCCCAGTTCGGACCCCATTCGATCTTCTCCATGCGTTTGCCGGTGATCAGGCTGCGCGGCCTGGCCGTGGGTGTGGCCTTCATCTCGGGGGCCGACTGCAGGTGGTCGTAGTCGAAGGTAAAGGGCTCGTAATAGTCGTCAATCTGCGGCATGTTCGGGTTCGAGAACAGGCGCATCAGCAGCTTCCATTTGCCGCCCTGGCGCGGCTCTATCGAGCCGTCGGCCTTGCGCACCCAGCCGCCATTCCATTTGTCCTGGTTCTCCCACTCCTTGGGATAACCGATGCCGGGTTTGGTCTCCACGTTGTTGAACCAGGCGTACTCCATGCCGGGCCGGCTGGTCCAGACGTTTTTGCAGGTGACCGAACAGGTGTGGCAGCCAATACACTTGTCCAGGTTCAGCACCATGCCGATTTGCGCGCGTATTTTCATGCTGCCTCTCCCATTTGCTGCACCGCCAGGGCACGGTCATCGTCACGGGGTGTATCGAGCCAGTCCACCTTGTCCATCTTGCGCACCACCACAAACTCGTCGCGGTTGGTGCCTATGGTTCCGTAGTAATTGAAGCCGTAGGAGAGCTGCGCATAACCACCAATCATGTGGGTGGGCTTGAGCACGATGCGCGTCACCGAGTTGTGGATGCCGCCGCGCTGGCCGGTGATCTCCGAGCCTGGCGTGTTGACGATTTTTTCCTGTGCGTGGTACATCATCACCATGCCGGGCTTGACACGCTGGCTGACAACCGCACGCGCCGCTATGGCGCCGTTGACGTTGTAGGCCTCAATCCAGTCGTTGTCTTCCACCCCCATCAATTTGGCGTCGTCCTCGCTGACCCAGATGATGGGCCCGCCGCGGCTCAGCGTGAGCATCAACAGGTTGTCGGTGTAGGTCGAGTGAATGCCCCACTTCTGGTGCGGCGTGATGAAGTTCAGCAGGATTTCGGTGTTGCCGTTGCTGCGGATACCGTGCACGCCAGCCGTCGCCTTCAGGTTCACCGGCGGCCGGTAGCTGGCCAGGCCCTCGCCGAAAGCCAGCATCCAGGGATGGTCCTGGTAGAACTGCTGGCGGCCCGTCAGCGTGCGCCAGGGGATCAGCTCATGCACATTGGTGTAGCCGGCGTTGTAGGACACCGTCTCGGACTCGATCCCGCTCCAGGTCGGTGAGCTGATGATCTTGCGCGGTTGCGCCTGGATGTCGCGAAAGCGGATTTTTTCGTCTTCGCGGTGAATCGCCAGATGGGCATGTTCGCGCCCGGTCTGCTTCGACAAGGCATTCCAGGCCTTGACCGCCACATGGCCGTTGGTTTCAGGGGCCAGCTGCAGAATCATTTCGCAGGCATCGATGTCGCTGTCTATCCTCGGCATGCCCAGGGTCACGCCGGGGTCGGTCACCAGGCCGTTCAACTGGCCGAGTTGCCGCACCTCGGTTTCGGTGTTCCAGGCAATGCCCTTGCCGCCGTTGCCGATCTTGTTCAGCAGCGGCCCAACCGCCGTGAACCGTTTGAAGACATTCGGGTAGTCGCGTTCCACCACCTGCATCTGCGGTGCGGTTTTGCCGGGCACCAGTTCACACTCGCCGCGTTTCCAGTCCTTGACTTCAAACGGCTGGGCCAGTTCGCCCGGGGTGTCGTGCATCACCGGTGTCAGCACCATTTCCTTCTCGACACCGAGGTGGCCTTCGCACAACTCGCTGAATTTTTTTGCAAAGCCCTTGTAGATCTCCCAGTCGCTTTTCGATTGCCACACCGGATCCACCGCCGTCGACAGGGGATGGATGAAGGGGTGCATGTCGCTGGTGTTGAGGTCGTTTTTTTCGTACCAGGTGGCAGTCGGCAACACGATGTCGGAGTACAGGCAGGTCGTGCTCATGCGGAAGTCCAGCGTGACCAGCAGGTCCAGCTTGCCCTCGGGTGCCTTGTCGTGCCAGACCACTTCATCAGGTTTTCCTTCTTCAGCACCCAGGTCCTTGCCCTGGACGCCGTTGTCCGTGCCCAGCAGATGCTTGAGGAAATATTCGTGGCCCTTGCCCGAGGAGCCAATGATGTTGGAGCGCCAGACAAACATGTTGCGCGGCCAGTTGTCCGGATGATCCGGGTCCTCGCAGCTCATCTTCAGCGTGCCGTCCTTGAGCGACTTGACGACGTAGTCTTTCGCATCGAGCCCGGCGGCCTGGGCGTCTTTGACCACCTGCATGGGATGGGTCTGCAATTGCGGCGCGCTTGGCAGCCATCCCATGCGTTCGGCGCGCACGTTGTAGTCGATCATGCTGCCGCCATAAAGCTTCTTGTCGGCCAGTGGCGACAACACCTCGTCCACACCGAGTTTTTCGTAGCGCCACTGGTCGGTGTGGGCATAAAAGAAACTGGTGGAGTTCATCTGCCGGGGCGGGCGTATCCAGTCGAGCGCAAAGGCCAGCGGGGTCCAGCCGGTCTGGGGCCGCAGCTTTTCCTGGCCCACGTAATGCGCCCAGCCACCACCGCTCTTGCCGATGCAGCCGCACATCATCAGCATGTTGATGACGCTGCGGTAGTTCATGTCGCTGTGGTACCAGTGGTTCATGCCGGCACCAATGATGACCATGGAGCGGCCTTCGGTCTTCTCGGCGTTGTCGGCAAACTGGCGCGCGACCGCGACGACCTGCTCGCGCGGCACCCCGGTGATCTGCTCCTGCCAGGCCGGTGTGTAGGGGCTGTTGTCATTGAAGTCCGTGGCCGCCAGTTCACCGGGCAAGCCCCGCGTGATGCCGTATTGCGCAACCTGCAGGTCAAAGACGGTAGCCACCAGGGCCGAGCGTTCCTCACCGGCCTTGCCGAGTGCGATACGCTGAACCGGCACGGTGCGCACCAGCACGTCGGTTTGCTCGTTGTTCTGAAAGTGCTCATGGGCAATACCGCCAAAATACGGAAAGCCCACCCTGGCGCTGTCCTGGCTCGGCGCCTCGCCCTCCATCACCGACAGCTTGAGGCTGACTTCATCGCCGTGCCGCGCTTCTTTGGGCTCCAGATTCCACTGCCCGGCGTCGGCCCGCCCATCGGGACCCCAGCGGAAACCGATGGCGCCATTGGGCAGCACCACCTTGCCCTGGCTGTCGAATGCAACGGTTTTCCATTCCGGGTTGTTGGCTGCCCCCAGTTTTCCGTTGAAGTCAGACGCGCGCACATAACGGTCCGGCACCATCACGGTTTCGCCGCTTTCCAGCGTGTGCTCCTTGAGCATCACCAGCATCGGCAGGTCGGTGTAGCGGCGGGCGTAGTGGTCAAAGTAGGCCGAGCGCGGTTTGCCATTGCCGCCAAAGTAAAAGTCTTTCAGGATCACATGGCCCATGGCCATGGCCAGCGCCGCATCGGTGCCCTGCTTGGGGTGCAGCCACAGGTCAGAAAGTTTGGCGACTTCCGAATAGTCGGGCGTGATGGCCACCGTTTTGCAGCCTTTGTAGCGCACCTCGGTGAAGAAATGCGCGTCGGGCGTGCGCGTCTGCGGCACGTTGGAACCCCAGGCAATGATGAAGCCCGAGTTGTACCAGTCGGCCGACTCGGGCACGTCCGTCTGCTCACCCCAGATTTGCGGACTGGAGGGGGGCAGGTCGCAGTACCAGTCGTAAAAACTCATACACACGCCGCCAATCAGCGACAGGTAACGCGAGCCGGCCGCGTAACTGACCATGGACATCGCCGGAATCGGTGAAAAGCCGATGATCCGGTCGGCGCCGTGTTTCTGGATGGTGTAGACATTGGAAGCGGCAATGATTTCATTGACCTCGTCCCAGCTCGAACGGACAAAACCGCCCAGGCCGCGCACACTCTGGTAGTCGCGCCGTTTGGCGTCGTCCTGTACCACCGCTGCCCAGGCCTCCACGGGCGCCAGCGTCAAACGGGCCTCGCGCCAGTGTTTGAGCAGACGCGCACGCACCATCGGGTATTTGACGCGGTTGGCGCTGTACAGATACCAGCTGTAGCTGGCACCGCGCGAGCAGCCACGCGGCTCATGGTTGGGCATGTCCCAGCGTGTGCGCGGATAGTCGGTCTGCTGGGTTTCCCAGGTGACGATGCCGCCCTTGACATAAATCTTCCATGAGCACGAACCGGTGCAGTTCACGCCATGGGTGCTGCGCACCACCTTGTCGTGTGCCCAGCGGTTGCGGTAGGCATCTTCCCAGGTGCGGTCTTCGGCTGTGGTGACGCCATGGCCGCCCGAGAACGATTCGCGCGGGTTTGAAAAGTGGTTCAGGCGATCAAGAAAATGGCTCATGGGGTTCTCCGAGTGAGGCGGTAACAAACGGTCAGCAGGGCTTCAGGGGTTTTTGATCTCTGCGCCAGCGCGCAGGTAAAACCACCAGTTCAGCACCAGGCACAAGGCATAAAAAATGGCAAAACCGTACATGGCGTTTTCAGGGGTTCCCACCTTGATCTGCGCACCAATGACCACCGGTGCGATAAAGGCGCCATAGGCGGCAATGGCCGAGGTCCAGCCCAGCACGGGCCCGGCTTGCTGCCGGTCAAAAATGACGCCTATGGTGCGAAAGGTCGAGCCATTGCCGATGCCGCTGGCCGCAAACAACAGCACAAACAGCACCATGAAAAGCAGGAAATACTGCTCGGGCGCAGCCGACTTGTAGGCCAGCAGCATGACGTAGCCCACCGCCGCAGAAGCCAGCACCATCACGGCAGAAATGATCTGCGTGACGATGGAGCCGCCGACCTTGTCCGAGACCCAGCCGCCGACCGGCCGGATCAACGCGCCGACAAACGGTCCGATCCAGGCAAAGGTCAGGGCTGACGGGGCGTTCGGGTTTTTCAGCGTGTGCTGCATGACACCTGCGGCGTCAGGCACATGGCTGATGCCAAAAATCACCGTGATCGCCAGCGGCAGGGCCATCGAAAACCCGATGAAGGAGCCGAAGGTCACGATGTAGAGCAAGGTCAGCGACCAGGTGTGTTTGTTGCTGAAGATCGCAAACTGCTTGCTGATGTTTTCCTTCATCGTGCCGAAGGCCGTGAGCTTGAGCACCAGCAGGGTACTGGCCACAATCAAGGGCATGGCAATCCACATGTTGAGCAAACCCAGACCGGTGGGTTTGGGCAGGTACAGGTACAGGCCTATGCCTGCCGGCACAAACGACAGCGTGTAGAGCCAGATGATCTTCAGAAAGGCCTGGATGGTCCCGCCGGTGTCGGGCGTGACTGTCTTCAGGTTGTTCATGCCGAAAAAGCAGATCACCGACAGCGGCACCAGTGACAACAGCCAGGCAAAGCCGGCGTTCTGGATCCAGGTCGGTGTACCAGCCACAATCTTGCCGAAGATCCAGCCGCTGTCCTTGACCAGGTTGGTCGATTCGCCGGCGAAGCCGCCGAACAGGCTCAGGGTCATCACCAGCGGTATGACGACCTGCATCGTCGTCACACCGAAATTTCCAAGTCCTGCATTCAGGCCAAGCGCCGTACCCTGCAGCCTCTTGGGAAAAAAGGTGCTGATGTTGGACATGGAGCTGGCGAAGTTTCCGCCACCCACCCCACACCACAAGGCCATCAGCTGAAAGGACCACAGCGGCCACTCGGGGTGCTGCAGCACGATGCCCGTGCCTATGGCCGGCGCCAGCAACATGGAGGTGGTGAGGAAAATGGTGTTGCGCCCACCTGCCAGCCGGATCAGAAAGGAGGCCGGAATGCGCATGGTGGCGCCGGCCAGGCCGGCAATCGCGGTCAGGGTGAACAACTCGGCCTGGCTGAACGGAAAGCCCAGGTTGAGCATCTGCACCGTGATGATGCCCCACATGCCCCAGACCGCAAAGCCGCACAGCAGGCTGGGCACCGAGATCCAGAGGTTGCGGTAGGCAATGCGTTTACCGGTGCTCTCCCAGAACTGTTCGTCCTCGGGACGCCAGTCGGTGATGTCGGTGCCTGAACTCGATTTGGTGTTCATGGTGTTTTCTCAAATAAAAGGAAGGGGGATTCAGGCCTGCGCGCCGGCGGCGTGGCGGCCCATGACCTCGGTGCGGCGCACCTCGGTCCAGTACATCCAGATCAGCGAGACCCAGACCACGCCATACATGAACATGAAGGCGCTGGAGCGGATGCCGGTCAGGTCCATCAGGCCACCGAAGATGATGGGCAGGACAAAGCCGCCCAGGCCGCCCGCCAGCCCGACAATGCCGCTGACCGCGCCGATGTTGGCGCCGTAGTCGTCACTGATGTATTTGAAAACGCTGGCCTTGCCGAAAGCCCAGGCAATGCCCAGCAGAAACATCAGCGCCGTGAAGGTGTACACGTTCAGGCCGATGTGGAAGGTCGCCGAACCGTTGACCGTGAGGATGGTGAAATCGGTCTGCGGATAGGAGAGCAGGAACAGGCAGACCCAGCTCACCCACATCACCCACCACGTGACGCTGTGCGCGCCGTACTTGTCCGACAACACGCCCCCGAACGCGCGCAGTACGCCGCCCGGCAGGGAGAAGCAGGCTGCCAGCAAAGCGGCCACGCGGATATCCAGACCGAACTCGCCCACGTAGTACTGCACCATCCACAGCGACAAGGCCACATAACCACCGAACACAATGCTGTAGTACTGACAGTACTTGATCACCTTGGGGTCCTTGAGCAGCGTGAGCTGGTCACTGAACTTGACGTGGCTGGGCACCAGGTGCGACGGATCGCTGTGGCTGAACAGCCAGAACAGCACCAGCGCCGCCAGCATGATGGCCGCGTACACCTGCGGCACCATGGCCCAGCCAAAGGCCACCAGCAACACGGGCGCGACAAACTTGTTGACGGCGGCACCGGAGTTGCCAGCGCCATACACACCCATGGCCATGCCCTGGCGGCTCTTCGGGAACCAGCGCGCCACATAGGGTGTGCCGACAGAAAACGATCCGCCAGCCAGGCCGACAAACAGGCCAATCACCAGAAAGTGCCAGTAGACGGTGGCATAAGCCATGAGCCAGATCGCGGGGATGGTGGCGGCCATGAGGAGGGCCATCACGATGCGCCCGCCATAACGGTCGGTCCAGATGCCGAGCGGCACCCGGATCAGCGAGCCGGTGAGTACCGGCGTGGCCGCGAGCAGGCCAAACTCGGTCGCATTGAGGTTGAGCATCTTCTTGATCGGGATGCCGATGACGCCGAACATCATCCAGACCATGAAGCAGACGGTGAAGGCCAGCGTGCTGACAATCAGCACCGACCACGCTTTTCTCGGGTTTACCAGTTCAGAGGCCATGCTTGTTTCTCCAGACACATGGCATGACTGTCGGCCTTTGCAGGCCACTTGAATATCCTCCTTTGGAACGTCGGCGAGGGGTAAAACCAGTCCGGCGCCGAGCCGCACCCTCATCCTGAAGAACTAGCCAGGCCTCAAACCGGGCGTGACTTGATCTTTGTCAATGCGGTGATGGCTGGCCGGCCGCATAGACGGCAGCCTGCACCCGGGAGCTCAGCTGCAGCTTGCGCAGAATATGCTGAACATGGATCTTCACCGTGGTCTCGGCGATGTTGAGCTTGCGTGCAATCAGCTTGTTGCTGTCGCCCACTGCAATCAGCGCCAGCACCTCGCGTTCACGCGCTGACAGCAAGGGCAGTGCCGGAAGACCCTGCGGGCCGCCGTGCGCCGGCGCCTCGTCCACGGCGACCTGCGGTTTGGCGCGGAAGGCCGCAACCAGCTTGGTCATCATTTCGGGGCTGACCACCGACTCACCGCCCAGCACCTTGATGATCGATTCGCACAAACTGTCCAGCTCCACCGTTTTGAGCAGGTAGCCGTCGGCGCCGGCCTGCAGCGCCGCAGCCAGATCGTCTTCGTTTTCGCTGACCGTCAGCATCAGGATGCGGGTGCCCGGGGCCGCCTCCTTCAGTGCGGCGATGCCATCGACGCCCAGCACGCCCGGCAGGTGGTTGTCCAGCAGGATGAGGTCGGGGGAAACCTGCGCCACACAGCGCAGCGCTTCACCAATGTCACCGGCTTCGCCCACCAGCTTGAAGCGCGCGTCCTGTGACAACAAGGCCACAATGCCACGGCGAAAAAGCTTGTGGTCATCCACCACCAGCAATGCCACCGGCGTCATGCTGCCGGCTTCAAATCGGCCCCCCGGCCGCAAGCACAGGCTGGGCTTGCGGCAGGGCGCGCGCCAGCACACCGGCAGTCACTTCAGGGTGCTCCGGCAGGGTCAGGGTCACCGTGGTGCCCTGCCCCGCGCGGGAGCTCACGTCCACCTCCGCGCCAATACGCACGGCACGTTCACGCATGATGTTCAGGCCAACGTGCGACTCGCCCGGGTGTTTGCCGGTGTCAAAACCGGCGCCATTGTCACGCACTGCAAAACGCCAACGCGCGCCTTTGGCCACCTCGACCTCGACCTCGGTCGCACCCGCGTGTTTGCGCACATTGGACAGGGCTTCCTGGATGATGTGCAGCACCTGCACCTGGACATCGGAGGGCAGTGGCAGGCCCTGGCCGTGCACCTGCAGCTGGGCCGGCAAACCGGTCTGGTTCTGGAATTTTTGCAGCGTCACCTGCAGGGCCTGCGCAATATCGTCGGTGTTGGTCCGGGTACGGAAATGCACCAGCAGCTCACGCACATCACCAATGCTTTCGCGCAGGCCGGTGTCGAGCTCGTCGAGCGCGCTTTCCGTCTGCAGGGCATGGCCCTTGTGGACCGCGCTGCGCAGCAGCTGCACCTGGATTTTGAGAAAGGCCAGCGACTGCGCAATCGAGTCATGCAGGTTGCGCGCCAGGAGGGCGCGCTCCTGCGCCACCGCAGCCTCCCGGTCCAGCGCATCGGCGCGCAGGCCTTCCAGCGAACTGGCGAGATGGCTGGCCAGCGCGTCCAGCAGTTCGATTTCATCCGCACCGAGCAGGACCGGCTGGCGGAAAAACAGGTTGAACTCACCGAGCAGGCGCTGCTGCAAGCGTATCGGCACACTGATCACGCTTTCATAACCGACCTTGGCGCAGTGCCGAACCGGCGCCTCGTCGTGGCTCAGGATGGGGATCACGCGGGTACGGGCGTCCGGACGCAGGTTGCCGCAGGCGCATGCCCCCGCCAGCAGGCTGCGCTCCTCCTCGACGAGGTCCTGCGGAAAGCAGTCGGTCGCGAGCATCAGGTAGCGCTGGTTGGCGTCGTCCGACCAGCGGACGACCGCCGCGTCGGCCTTCATCACAGCGCGCACGCGTTGTGCAAAGCCGCGCGCCAGCTCGTCAATACTGCCGGCCTGCGCCAGGAAGGCACTGACCTTGTACAAGGCCTCGAGTCGCGCGCGTTGTGCTTCGATGCGCCGCGTCTTGGCCTCGACCTTGGCCTCGAGTTCACCGTAAAGCGACTGCAAGGTTGCGGCCATGTGGTTGAAACCGGCGGCCACCTGGCCAAACTCATCGGCCGTATCGACCGCCACCCGCGTGCTGAAATCTCCGGACTCCAGCTTGCGCAGGCCCTCCCGCAGTTGCGCCAGCGGATTGATCACGTAGCTGTAGCCCGTGTACAGCATGACCACCGCACCGGCGACTGCGAAAGCCAGCATCAGCAGCTGGAACAGGTTCAGGATGGCCGTCAGCCGGGACAGGTGCTGCTCTATCATCAGCACCAGACGGTCACTGGCATCGACGAAGTCGCCCCCGGCCTTGAGCAACACCGGCGAGGCCGGCGCCGGATCGGCCAGCCACAGCGGCCGCTGCTCGCGCCACAGGGTTTCCACCTCGGAAAAGCGCTGGCGCACATCGTCGTCCCAGGGCATGAACAGCGGGCGGGCCGGGTCGCCCTGGCGCAGCAGCGCCAGGCTGTCATCAAAACGCAGCAGCAGGGCCTGCCGTTCGGCGCGCTCCAGGCCTGCCTGCACCGCACTGACGAGCCGCCAGGTCTGCATGCGCATGCGCCCGGCCTCATTCACAGCCGCCGCGCCGCCCTCGAGCTGCCAGGTGACCCACAGGGTCAGCCCAATGGAGACCAGCGCAACCACCAGCAGACTGGCGCCTATGCGGACCAGCTTTTTGGCAAGCGAGGCGGTGTGCTGCATGCCGCTAGTGCCCGCTGCGCTCCACCGCGGCACGCGCCCTGCCGGACGAAGGCGAGGACGCCGTGCATTGCGCACACACCATGCTGGCCAGGCGTTGCAGCGCCTGCCAGCCATCGGCCGGCCAGTCGGGCTGCCTGAGCCCCTTGACGATGCCATCGACCTTGTGTGCGGCGTGCAGCAGGTTGGCCAGCGTGGTGTCGCCGATCTGCGGCAGCACGCGTTCAAACAGTTTTTCCTTCACGCCCCAGACGCGGTTTTCGCGCAGCGCCATCGGCATCGGACGGCCCGCACTGATCGCGTCCTTGACACGCTTGAGGCTGCGGATGTCCTCGGCCAGGGCCCAGTGCACCAGCACTTCGGATTCGCCTTCGGACTGCAGGCCGTCGAGCATGCGCTGCACACGCAGCGCCTGTCCGCCCAGCACCGCTTCGGAGAGCTTGAACACGTCGTAACGCGCCACATTGAGCACGGCGTTTTCAACCTGGTCAAAACTGAGCGCCGCCGACGCCGCCTCGCCGCCCGGCGGATACAGCAGGCCCAGCTTCTGGATCTCCTGGTGCGCGGCCAGCAAATTGCCCTCCACCCGGTCGGCAAAAAACTGCAATGTGCGTTGCCCCTCCTCGCCTGCGGCCACCCGCTGGCCCTGCTGCTGCAGGCGCTGCGCAATCCACGCCGGCAGGTTGCGCCTGTCAATCGCATCAAACTTGACGGTGGTGCCAAAACTGTCAAGGGCACCAAACCAGGCGCCCTTGACCGTCATGCTGTCCAGGCGCGGCAGCAGCACCAGGGTCAAGGTACTGTCATCGCCCCTGGCGCGTTCGGCAATCTGCTGCAGCGCCACCGAACCGTCCTTGCCGGGTTTGCCGCTGGGAATGCGGATTTCAATGATCTGTTTGTCGGCAAACAGGCTCAGCGACCCGCCGCTGGCCAGCACCTCGCTCCAGTCGAAATGGGCACCCGAGACGGTGTGCACCGTGCGCTCGGTATAACCCTGCTGGCGCGCTGCTGCGCGCAGCGCATCGGCAAACTCCTGCTGGAGCAGCGGCTCGTCGCCATGCAGGGTATAGAGGGACTTGATGCCCCGTTCAAGGTGCTGCTGGAGTTGGGTGGGCGCAAGCTGCATGGTGGAAGTGGGCGCGGCAGTGCCGGCGTCACAATTCCTTGACTGCGGCCAGCCGCCGCAAGACCTGCTGCACGATGTCACTCTGCATGTCGCGGTAGAGCAACTGCTCTTCGGTCTCTTTGGCCAGCACCGCAGATTCGTTGAAGCTGATGTCGCGTTGCAGCACGATTTCTACCGGGGGAATCAGCAACTTGCCCTTGAGTGTGCGCAGCTGGAAGCGAAAGCGGGTGCGCAGCTGAAACTCGCGCACCTGGCCAGAGGCATTGACACCGACCACGGTTTTTTCACGCTGGTCCAGCAACACATCGAGAATCACGTCGGCCTGATCGATCAGGCGGCCATCGCGTATGACCTTGACCTTGCCGCCGGCTTCCAGATTGCGACTGAGCTCTGTGCCCAGCGTGGAGGTCTCGGCCGCACTGCTGAAAATGGTCTGGAAAGCATAGTTGGGCGCCTTGCGCAGCGCAAAGCCGCAGGCACTGAGACCCGCAGCCGAGGCAAGCGCCAACAGAAAAACGCGACGTGACATGATTTTTCCTTCAGACAACGATGTTGACCAGGCGCCCCGGCACAACGATAACCTTTTTGGCCGCCGCGCCCTGCGCCTGTTTGACAAACGCCTCCGAGGCCAGCGCGGCCGCCTCTATCGCGGCCTTGTCGGCGCCGGCGGGCACGGTGACGGACCCGCGCAACTTGCCGTTGATCTGCAGCACCAGCTCGATTTCGTCCTGCACCAGCGCAGAAACGTCCACCTCGGGCCAGGGCGCATCGAGCAGGCCGCCGTGGTCCTTCGCAAATCCGAGATCGTCCCAGAGGGCGTGCGCCAGATGCGGCGTCGCCGGGTACAGGCAGCGCAGCAAGATGCCCATGCCTTCGCGCAAGGCAAACGCCGCGCCACTGGAGGGCTGACCCTTGAAGTCCTCCAGGGCATTGAGCAGCTTCATGCCGCCCGACACCACGGTGTTGTACTGCATGCGCTGGTAGTCGTAGTCGATCTGTTTGAGCACCGTGTGGATGTCCCGGCGCAGCGCCTGGGCATCCTTGTCAAATTGGCCTTCAGCCCTTTGTGGACGGGCGCCAGCAGCTCCTGAATTCATGGCCTCCAGTTTGACGCCGAAGTTCCAGACGCGGCGCAGGAAGCGGTAGGAGCCCTCCACGCCGGCATCGTTCCACTCGAGTGTGGCCTCAGGCGGCGAAGTGAACATGGTGTACAGGCGCGCGGTGTCGGCGCCGTATTTCTCGATCAGGTCCTGCGGATCCACGCCGTTGTTCTTGCTTTTGCTCATGGTGCCCACGCCTTCGTAGTTCACCATCGAGCCGTCCCTGCGCAGCTTCGCGCCCGTGACCTTGCCGTGTTCGTCGTGCACATCGTCCACATCGGCAGGCCAGAAGTACTCGACGCCGCCCTTGTCAGCCTTGCGCGAGTAGATGTGGTTGAGCACCATGCCCTGGGTCAGCAGCTTGGTGAAGGGCTCGTCGACCTTGACCAGATCGAGGTCGCGCATGACCTTGGTCCAGAAGCGTGCGTACAGCAGGTGCAGGATGGCGTGTTCGATGCCGCCGATGTACTGGTCCATTGGCATCCAGTAGTTCGCGCCCTCAGCCACCATCTTGTCGTCGTTCTTCGGGTCGCAGTAACGCATGAAGTACCAGGAGCTGTCGACGAAGGTGTCCATGGTGTCGGTTTCGCGCCGCGCGGCCTTGCCGCAGACCGGGCAGGTGACGCCGGCGTGGAAACCTTCGTGTTTGTGCAGCGGGTTGCCGGAGCCGTCGGGCACGCAGTCCTGCGGCAGCACCACCGGCAAATCCTCCTCGGGCACCGGCACCGCGCCGTGTTCCTCGCAGTGGATGATGGGAATCGGCGTGCCCCAGTAACGCTGCCGGCTCACGCCCCAGTCGCGCAGGCGCCAGGTGGTTTTTTTCTCGCCCAGGCCTTTGGCGGCCAGGTCGGCCGCGACGGCATCGACGGCGGCCTTGAACGCCAGGCCGTTGTACTTGCCGGAGTTGACGGCGATGCCGTGCTGCTTGTCGGTGTACCAGTCCTGCCACTGGTCGGTGCTGAACTGGCAGCCGCCGGCCGGCGCGAGCTGGGGGTCGGGCGCGATCACTTGTCTGATCGGCAAGCCGTATTTTTTCGCGAACTCGAAATCGCGCTCGTCGTGCGCCGGCACACCCATGACCGCGCCGTCGCCGTAACTCATGAGCACATAGTTGCCGACCCAGACCTCGACCTGGTCGCCGGTCAGCGGGTGCGTCACAAACAGGCCGGTGGCCATGCCCTTTTTTTCCTGGGTGGCGAGTTCGGCCTCGGTGGTGCCGCCGGACTTGCAGCCCTCGATGAAGGCCGCCAGCTGCGGATTCGACGCTGCCGCATGCACGGCCAGCGGGTGTTCCGGCGCGACGGCGCAAAAGGTCACGCCCATGATGGTGTCGGCGCGCGTGGTGAAGACGTACATCTTGCCGTCACTGATCAGCTTGCCGTTGGCATCTGCGATGTCGTGGGTGAACGCAAAACGCACACCTTCGCTCTTGCCTATCCAGTTCTCCTGCATCAGCTTGACGCGTTCGGGCCAGCCCGGCAGCTTGTGGCTCACGCTGTCGAGCAGTTCCTCGGCATAGGCGGTGATCTTCAGGTAGTAGCCCGGTATCTCGCGCTTTTCAACCACGGCGCCGGTGCGCCAGCCCTTGCCGTCGATCACCTGCTCATTGGCCAGCACGGTCTGGTCCACCGGGTCCCAGTTGACGACCTGGGTTTTGCGGTAGGCAATGCCTTTGTCCAGCATCTTCAAAAACAGCCACTGGTTCCACTTGTAGTAGCTTGGGTCGCAGGTCGCCACTTCGCGGCTCCAGTCAATCGCCAGTCCCATCGCCTGCATCTGCTTTTTCATGTAGGCGATGTTGTCGTAGGTCCACTGCGCGGGTGGCACACCGTTTTTCATCGCGGCGTTTTCGGCCGGCAGGCCGAAGGCGTCCCAGCCCATGGGCATGAGCACGTTGTAGCCCTTCATGCGCAGATAACGCGAGAGCATGTCGTTGATGGTGTAGTTGCGCACATGGCCCATGTGCAGCTTGCCGCTGGGGTAGGGCAACATCGAGCAGGCGTAATACTTCTTTTTGGACCGGTCTTCGGTGACGCGGTAAGCGTCAGACGCGGTCCATTGGGCCTGCGCACTGCGCTCAACGTGGAGGTGGTCGTATTTGTCTTGCATGGCGCACGGAAAGAGAAGAAAAAGGAAAAGCGAGGGGGCCGCCGATAGCCGCGGCTTGCCGGGATTTTAGGCGCTGGCCGGACCGGGCCGTCGCGGGCCCTCAGGGCCGGGTGGCGGGGGCTGGTTCGGCGGCGGCATCGGCGACAAAACCGATGCGGTTCAGGCCGGCTTTCTGCGCAATGCCCATGAGCTCGACAATCCGTCCATAAGGCACGGACTGGTCAGCACGCAGCTGCACCTCGGTGTCGGGGTTTGTCGTGGCGCTTTGTCGCAGGCTTTGCGCCATCTCCCGGGCCGACACGGGCTGGTCGTTCAAAAAGGCCTGCCCGGTCCTGTCCACCACCAGGGTCACAAACTGCGGCACCGCATTCGGTTTGGCGGCATCGGTTCTGGGCAGGTCCAGCTTGATCGAGCTGGCCAGCAGGGGGGCGGTGATGATGAAGATCACGACCAGCACCAGCATCACATCGACCAGCGGCGTGACGTTGATCTCGCTCATCGGCTGGGCACCGGGGTTGCGCTCAAGCCGGCCAAAACTCATGACGGCCGGCCCGACACGCTCACCGGCTCATCGCCGTCAGGCAGGGGGACACCGGGCGAAGCGCCCATCGTGGGGGCCAGCAATTCACGCAGATCGAAGGCAAACCCTTCGAGGTCAGCCTCAATGCGGCTGATGTTGCGCCCGAAAATGTTGTAGGCCAGCACGGCCGGGATGGCCACGGCCAGACCGGCGGCCGTCATGATCAGCGCCTCGCCAACCGGGCCGGAGACCTTGTCGATGGTGATCTGCCCGGCGGCGGCAATGCCGACGAGCGCGTGGTAAATGCCCCAGACCGTGCCCAGCAGGCCGACAAAAGGCGCGGTCGAGCCGATCGTGGCCAGCAGCACCTGGCCGTACTGCAGCTTGTGCAACACCTGGTGCAGCGCGTCGCGCAGCACACGGGTCAGTTGCTGTGCCCGGTTGCCGGCGGCCGCCAGCTGGCCTGGCGCCGGAGCGCTGGCTGCAGCGATCAGCGGCAGTACCAGGCCCTCGCGGTCAAAAGCGGTCATTCTGGGCGTCGCCTCCGCGATCGATGCCGACTGCCAGAACACGGCGATGCTGCGGGCCACGTCGCCGGCCGCACGCCTGAGCAGCCACGCTTTCCAGAGGATGGCCACCCAGCTGGCCACCGACATGGCCAGCAATACAAGCGCCACCGCCGCCGTGACGGCATCCCCTTCAGTCAGCAGCGTCAGCAGGTTCATGGGTTCAGCTCGGTTCAGTTCAGTTCAGTTCAAGCACGTCAAACATGTCAAACAGCCCGCTGCTGCGGTCTGCCAGGAAACGCGACGCACGCAGGCTGCCCTGGGCATAAGTGGCCCGGCTGGAGGACTTGTGGGTGATTTCGATACGCTCGCCCGTGCCGAGGAACAGCACGCTGTGGTCGCCCACCACATCGCCGCCGCGCACCGTCGCAAAACCGATGGAGGACGGGTCGCGCTCGCCGGTCACGCCTTCGCGCGCATAAACCGCGCAGTCCTTGAGGTCGCGCCCCAGGGCAGCGGCAATCACCTCGCCCATCTTGAGCGCGGTTCCCGACGGCGCATCCACCTTGTGGCGGTGGTGGGCCTCGACAATTTCGATGTCGTAGCCGGTGCTCAGCGCCCTGGCGGCCATCTCCAGCAGCTTGAGCGTGACGTTGACGCCAACACTCATGTTGGGCGCCATCATGATGGCGATGTCTTTGGCAGCAGCCGCAATCCCGGCTTTTTGCGCGTCGGAAAATCCTGTGGTGCCTATCACCAGCTTGACACCCAGCGCACGGCAGGCAGCCAGGTGCGCCATGGTGCCTTCAGGCCGCGTGAAATCGATCAGCACCTGCGCGTCTTTCAGTCCGGCGGAAATATCCGACTGAATCAGGACGCCACTTTGCTGACCCAGAAAAGCGGTCGCATCTTCGCCAATCGCGGGACTGGCCGCCACATCGAGCGCGCCCGTGAGCATGCAGTCGCCGCTGAGCCGGATGGCTTCTATCAGCATGTGGCCCATCCTGCCGCCCGCCCCGGCCACGGCGATACGCAAAGGCGCAGCGCGGGTCGGCGCCTTGAGCACACTCACCGCGCCGGGCTTTCCAGCGGAGGGTAGCTGGCGCCAGGCGCAGCGGCAGGCGCAGCCGTCACGGGCGTGACGCTGGCAGCCGGCTTTTTCTTTTCGCTGGCTTGCAGTTGCTCGGGCGTCAGCTCCAGCACCGGCACCTTGCCGAACTTGCGGCGGGAGTCCAGTTTGGCGACAAAATCGGACTCGCTGGGCATGTCGTCGCCCTCAAAACGGTCCATCCCGTCGCCCTTGAAAAATACGGTGAGTCGCAAGGCCTGCGGTTCGGCACCCTGGCGCTTGAGGGTAAAGACGTAATCCCAGCGGTCCGCATGGAACACGCTGGCCATCAGCGGCGTGCCCAGGATGTCACGCACCTGCGCGCGCGGCATGCCGGGCTTGAGGGCCTCCACCTGCTCTTTGGAGACAAAGTTGCCCTGCACCACCTCGATCTTGTAGGGCGTGATCCAGTTGACTGGGTTGATCTTGCTGTCCCCCAGGCCACTGCTCATGTCCTTGATGCTGCCGCAAGCCGCAAGCCCGGCGCAGGCCAGAACGGTGAGGGCAGTTTGAATGCGGTAACGGAATTTTGCAGACAGGGCTGACATGGTAGGGGGGTGTAGCGATATGATGGGCCATTGTAGCGGCAGGGTGCCGCCGCGCGTGGGTGCCGCCCGCCGCCTATGGGCCTCCCGGCACGCCCGCCGGCGGGGGACTGTTTTCCCTCAGGACCTCTCCATGAGCAACATCGACGAACTCAAAAGCACCGGCCTGAAGGCCACCCTGCCACGGCTGAAAATCCTCGAAATTTTCCAGGCCGGCAAACAACGCCACATGACCGCTGAAGACGTGTTCCGGGTGCTGCTGGAAGACCGCTCCGACATCGGCCTGGCCACGGTGTACCGGGTGCTCACGCAATTTGAGCAGGCCGGCCTGCTGAACCGCAGCAACTTCGAGTCCGGCAAGGCGGTTTATGAAATCAATGAGGGCCAGCACCACGACCACCTGGTGTGCCTCGATTGCGGCCGGGTCGAAGAGTTTTACGACGCCGAAATTGAAAAGCGCCAGCATGCGGTGGCGAAAGCCAAAGGGTTTGCGATTGCAGACCACTCGCTGTCCATCTATGCCAACTGCACCAAGGACAAATGCCCACACCGCAGCGCAGCGCCCATGCGCCATCACCACCTTTGATCGTTTGAGAGGTAAAGGGGTGCAGCCCTTTACCGGCGCAGGCAAACAGCTATAAATTCAATAGCGGCTGCAGGCCGGGCAGCGCCGCCGTGCCGCTCACGAAGAGGGCGCCCGTGGGGGCCATTCAGCCGCCCCTCTCCATCGCCTGGCGGTGCCGCTCTACAAACTCCTGGTAGGTGTCGATGCCGCGCAGCTGCAAAATCACATTGCGCACGGCCGCCTCCACCAGCACCGCGATGTTGCGCCCGGCCACCACCTGGATGATGACCTTGCGCACCGGAATGCCGAGCACATCCTGCGTCAGGGGCTCGTACGGGATGCGTTCGTATTCGCGCTCCAGCGTCTCGCGCCGCACCAGATGCACGATGAGCTTGAGGCGCATCTTGCGGCGCACTGCGGTTTCGCCAAAAATCGCCTTGATGTCGAGCAGGCCGATGCCGCGCACTTCGAGCAGGTTTTGCAGCAGCTCCGGGCAGCGGCCCTCAATCGTGGTCTGGTTGATGCGGTACAGGTCCACCGCGTCGTCGGCCACCAGGCCGTGGCCGCGCGAGATCAGCTCCAGGCCCAGCTCACTTTTGCCGAGGCCGGATTCGCCGGTGATCATCAGGCCCACGCCCAGAATGTCCATGAACACGCCGTGCATCGAGGTGCGGTCGGCAAAATGTTTGGACAGGTAGGCGCGCAACACGTCGATCACAAACGCAGCCGATTCCTGGGTCGCAAACATCGGCATCTGCGCGCGCTCACACATGGAGAGCAGCGTATCGGGCGCCACCTGGCCGTCGGCGATGATCAGCACCGGCGGCTCCAGCGTGACGATGCGCGAGATGCGGCGCGCGCAATCTTCCGGGCTGCCGTTGCTGAGGTAAGCGATTTCGCGCTCACCCAGCAGTTGCACCCGGTAGGGGTGGATGTAGTTCAGGTAGCCAACCAGATCTGCGCCTGAGCGCGCGGCACGCACCGCGACTTCGTCGAAACGCCGTTCGGAGGCGCCCAGTCCGGCTACCCACTCCCACTTGAGCGCGGCGCGGTGGTCTTCAAACAGCACGTCGGCGCTGACAACGGTGGGCTTCATGCCTTGGTTTTCAGGGAAGCCCGGGTCATGTCAGGCAGGACTAGGGGCTGATCGCGTGGCTGGACTGCCAGGAGGCAATCAGCTGGTGCAGCGCCGGGGCATCGGTGCTGGCCTTGAGCCGCTCGCGCAAAACGCTGTCGCTGAGCAATTCGGCAATCTCGGACAGGATTTCCAGGTGTTTCTGGGTCGCCGCCTCGGGCACCAGCAGGAAAATCAGCAGCCCCACGGCCTGCTCGTCGGGCGCATCAAAACCAATCGGTGTCTGCAGCTGGAAAACCGCCGCCATGGGCGCCTTCAGGCCCTTGATGCGGCCATGCGGAATCGCCACGCCATGCCCCAGGCCGGTTGATCCGAGACGCTCACGCGCAAACAGGCTGTCGGTGATCAGCGCCCGGTTCAGGCCATGCTGGTTTTCAAACAGCAAACCGGCTTCCTCAAAAGCACGCTTCTTGCTGGTCGCTTCAACGCTGACCAGAACCTGCGTGGGGGGCAATATTTGCGAGAGACGGTTCATAAGGGGTTTTAGTCGCCGAATTATGCACTTTCAATGACATGCCGGCCAGCCGGCCACAAAAAAGCCGCCTGATCACAGGCGGCCTGGTTGACGGCTTGAGGCGGCGGCTGAGCCTGCCCCGTGCGCTCACATCTGCCGCTTGGCGGTGACGTGGTGGTGGTCCTGGGTTTTGGTCTTGTAGCGGCCGACCTGGCGGTCCAGCTTGTCGGCCAGATCATCGACCGCCGCATACAGATCAGCGTGCGAGCTTTCGGCAAACAGGTCACGCCCCTTGACGTGGACATTGCACTCGGCTTTCTGTCTGAGCTCCTTCTCCTTCATGTTATCTACCGTGAGCAGGACTTTCACATCCACCACCTGGTCGAAATGCCGGGTAATCCGGTCCAGCTTGCTGGTTACGTAGCCGCGTAACGCGGGGGTAACTTCAAGGTGATGGCCACTGATCGTCAAATTCATAAAGAGACTCCTTTTTCCATGGCTGGAGGGGTTAAAAACACCGTGCCGGCCTGCCAGGCCGGGCGGTGGACGGACAACTCTCTTGGATTCACTATGCGCCCGAACCGGGGCAAACGCAATCCCGCATCGCAACAATAGTGAAACGGTCTGAAAGGAGGCCACGCCGCAGGGGAATGCTGTCAAACAGGCCTCGACCCATGGTGGGTGGATGCGCCTGTATTTTTCGGGATGCAATGAAAGTGATGGGTGACTTCCGCCCACAAGGACCAGCCGCCAGTGCATGAAAGCCGTGCACGCATTGCGGTGGCAGTAGAACCGGGTTACCGTAGGCCAAAATCCTCTGAAAGGGCGGCGCCTTGACAAGACTCGCACCGGTTTCGCAGAGCCTCCGGGCAGCCTGGCAGTCCCGGCCGCTGTTTTCCATCCTGCCGGAGGCAGCCCCGTACCATGTCGCTTGAAACGATTATCTCCTCGGGCCTGACACGGCCCGCTGAGGACCGCACGGCCCTGGTGCTGATGGGGGGCGGTGCCCGCACCGCCTACCAGGCGGGGGTATTGCAGGCGCTGGGCCGCATGCTCAAGCCACCGCAGGAGACGCCCAAGCCCGCGCGCTTCCCGTTCAGAATTCTGGTGGGCACCTCCGCCGGCGCACTCAATGCCTGTTACCTGGCCAGCCGGGCGACCCAGGGGCTGGCCGCGTTTGCGCAGCTTGCCGACTTCTGGAGCAGCCTGCGTTCGGCGCAGGTCTACCAGCTCAAGGTGCCCGGCTGGATACGTTCCAGCCGGATCGCAGCCGCCCTGTTCCTGTCCCAGCAGGTCCGAAAGCAGCATGCGTTTTTGAACAACACGCCGCTGGTCAACACCCTGCACCGGGTGATCTCGCTGCCCGAGATTGACCAGGCGCTGGAGGATAAAACCCTGCTGGCGCTGGCGGTGACCGCCTCGAGCTACACCAGTGGCGTTCACTGGACTTTTTGCCACACGTCGCGCGACGCCGGAACGGGCTTGTGGAACCGGCCCGGCCGCCGCGCCGAGTTTCAGCCCATCACGATTGAACACCTGATGGCCTCCAGCGCCATCCCCTTCCTTTTTCCTGCCACGCCTTTGTGGGTCGATGGCCATTGCGAGTATTTTGGCGATGGCTCCATGCGCCAGAGCTCGCCGCTGTCGTCGTCGCTGCATCTGGGCGCCAACAAAATTCTGGTGGTCGGTGTCGGCCAGCCCGAGCGCGCCGGGCTCACCGGCCCGGCCAGCGGCGCCAGCGGCGCCAGGCCCAGCCTCGGTGCGATTGCCGGCCACGCACTGGCCAGCGTTTTTCAGGACACGCTGCAAGCCGACGTCGAGCAGGCGCAGCGCGTGAGCAAAACACTGAGCCAGATGCCGCGCGAAATCGCAGCCGTCATGCCCTACCGACCCATCGAGGTGCTGGCCATTTCGCCCTCCCAGTCACTCGACGCCCTGGCCCAGGCACATGCCGGCGAATTGCCCAGCGCAACCTACAACGCGCTGGCCGGTCTGGGGGCGCTGGGCGTCAGGGGCAGCCCGAGTGGCGCTGCCCTCGCCAGCTACCTGCTGTTCGAGCCTGGTTTTGTGGCCGCGCTGATGGCACTGGGCGAGCGTGACGCGCTGGCCCGCCGGGACGAGTTGATGGCCTTTTTTGGCCGCGCTGCGGGTGGATAAATTCCCTAGCCAGTGCCATAATCGCCGCAGGTTCACTACGGAGAAATCCTTGGAAAGCAGCAGTACTTGCTAGCTTTCAGCACCGCAGACTGACACAGATGTCGGTGGGGTTGAAAGCGATAGCACCCCACCCTCCTCTTTTTGCACGAGGCCCGCAGCCGTCCTGCGCCGGCCTTGACACAACAGGCACTCAGTCATGCTCAATATTTTCACGCTCGCCAACGGGCGGCTGTTTCAGGAAGAAATCGAATCGCTGGAAGAGCTGTCACGCTTCCAGCCGATCTGGGTCGATCTGGAATCCCCCACCCTCGAAGAAAAACGCTGGATCAAGCAGTATTACGGCCTGTCCATCCCGGAAGACGCGATGGACGAGGACATCGAGGAGTCCGCCCGCTTTTACGAGGAGGACAACGGCGAGCTGCACATCCGCTCTGACTTCCTGATCGCCGACGATGCCGAACCGCGCACCGTGCGTGTCGCCTTCATCCTGAACCTGGTCAACGACGACCTGAAAAGCAAGGGCGTGCTGTTTTCCATCCACGACGAGGACGTGCCGGTGTTTCGCCTGCTGCGCATGCGTGCGCGCCGCGCGCCCGGCCTGATTGAAGACGCCAAGGAAGTGCTGCTCAAGCTGTTTGACGCGGACGCCGAATATTCGGCCGACACGCTGGAAGGCATTTACGACGAGCTTGAAAAAGTCAGCACCAAGGTGCTGTCGGGCGACGTGACCGATGCGCTGGCCGGCGAGGTGCTGGGCGCCATTGCGCGCCACGAAGACCTGAACGGCCGCATCCGCCGCAACGTCATGGACACACGGCGCGCGGTGAGTTTCATGATGCGCAGCAAGATGCTCAACAGCGAGCAGTTTGAGGAGGCCCGGCAGATTCTGCGCGACATCGACTCCCTCGATTCGCACACCGCCTTCCTGTTCGACAAGATCAACTTCCTGATGGATGCCACGGTGGGTTTCATCAACATCAACCAGAACAAGATCATCAAGATCTTCTCGGTCGCCAGCGTGGCGCTGCTGCCACCGACCCTGATTGCGAGCGTTTACGGCATGAATTTCAAATTCATGCCCGAGCTCGACTGGACCCTGGGCTACCCGTATGCGCTGATCCTGATGGCCGCCAGCGCCGTGGTGCCGATGTGGTACTTCCGGCGGCGCGGCTGGTTGAAGTAGCCCCCACGGTCGCGCACTGCGTGTCGCTCACCAGGCCATGCAGGCAAGTGAGCCGCACCTTCCAGTCAAATCAGGCTGCAGCCCTTTCCTGACGGGCGCAAGCAGCTCCTGTTTTTATAGCGACCGAAGAAACCGGGCTATGATGCGGTGGGCGTACTGGCTGGCCACTTCCTGCACAAAGCCGGAGAAATCGACATGGGCGCTGTCATCGGCGCGGTCGGAAATGGTGCGTATGGCGGCAAACGGCAGGCCGTAGTCCAGGCAGACCTGGGCCACCGCTGCGCCTTCCATCTCGACGGCCAGCACCGCATGGCCGGCGTCGGCCAGCGTGGTCTGCAACACACGCGACTCCTCTGCCCCGGAGACAAAACGGTCGCCGCTGGCCAGCAGCCCCCGGTGCACGCAGGCCTGCGGAAAACGCCGCCCGGCGTGCCCTGATTGAGCCCCCAGCGCGTGTGTGGCGGCGGCATGCAAGAGGGCGGTCAAGGCCGCATCGCTCTGAAACCGGGCCTTGCCATAAAAAGGCACTTCGTAACGCGGAAACAGCGGCGACACATCGAGGTCGTGTTGCAGAAACTCGGTGGCGACCACCACATCGCCGACCTGCACCTGCGCGCCCAGGCCCCCGGCCACGCCGGTGAACACCATGCGCGCCGCTCCGAAACGTTCGATCAGGGCCGTGGCCGTGGTGGCTGCCGCCACCTTGCCGATTTTTGACAAGGCCAGCACCACCGGCTGGCCGTGCAGCTCACCCTGCCAGAAATCGCGGCCCGCATGGCTGGTTTTGTGCGGCTGACGCAGCAGATCGATCAGGCCATGTTGCTCTTCGGCCAGCGCGCTGAGAATGGCGGTTCGGGTCATCCCCGCAGTTTGCCTGAAGTGCGCAGGGGGCCGTGCTGCACAAGGAAAAAGGCGGCCGGAGCCGCCTTTGCCAAGGTCGCTTGCGGCCTTATTTCTTGTCCCGCAATTCGCGGCGCAGGATTTTGCCGACCGGTGTTTTCGGCAGCTCGGTTCGGAACTCCACCACCTTGGGCTGTTTGTAGCCGGTCAGGTTGGTCTTGCAGAACTCGCGCACCTGGGCTTCGGTCAGGTCCGGGTTCTTCTTGACGATGACCAGCTTGACCGCTTCGCCCGACTTGTCGTCGGCGACACCAACGCAGGCGCATTCCATCACCCCTGGCATGCCACCCACCACATCTTCAACTTCATTCGGATAGACATTGAAGCCGCTGACCAGAATCATGTCCTTCTTGCGATCCACAATCTTGAAGAAGCCGCGCTCATCGACGATACCGACGTCGCCGGACTTGAAGTAGCCGTCGGGCGTCATGACCTTGGCGGTCTCGTCGGGACGCTGCCAGTAACCGGCCATCACCTGCGGGCCCTTGATCGCAATCTCGCCGGGCTGACCGGCAGGCACTTCGTTGCCGTCGTCGTCGAGCAGCTTGAACCAGGTGCCGGGAATCGGCACGCCTATGGTGCCGGTGAAGGCCTTGCTGTTGGTCGGGTTGCAGCTGGCTGACGGCGAGGTTTCCGACAGGCCATACCCTTCGCAGATCGGGCAGCCGGTTTTCTCCAGCCAGAGTTTGGCCACCGCGCTGGTGACGGCCATGCCGCCGCCCAGGGAAATTTTCAGGTGCGACCAGTCCACGGTGTTGAAGTCGGGGTGATTGGCCAGGCCATTGAACAGCGTATTGACCGCCGGAAAACTGTTGATCTTGTGTTTGGCCAGCTCCTTGAGAACGGCCGGCAGATCGCGCGGGTTCGGGATCAGGATGTTTTTTCCGCCGGTGCGCATGCCCAGCATCATGTTCACGGTGAAGGCGAAGATGTGGTACAGCGGCAGCGCGCACACATAAACCGGCTGCACGCCCGGTGTCAGGCTGCCCATGGCCGGGCCGTTCCAGGCTTCGGACTGCAACACATTGGCAATCACGTTGCGGTGCAGCAGCACCGCCCCTTTGGAAACCCCGGTGGTGCCGCCGGTGTATTGCAGCACGGCCACATCGTCAGGTTTGATGTCAGGCCGCTTGAGCGTGCCGCGTGTGCCCTGGGCCACCGCATCGTTGAAGCGCACCGCGCCTGGCAGATTGAAAGCCGGCACCATCTTCTTGACGTTGCGCACCACGTAGTTGACCAGCGCACCCTTGAGCACGCCGAGCTGGTCGCCCATGGCGGCCAGCACCACATGTTTGACCGGCGTGCTGGCAATACATTGCTCCAGCGTGCTGGCGAAGTTTTCGATGATGACAATCGCCTTGGCGCCGGAGTCCTTGAGCTGGTGCTCGAGTTCGCGCGGGGTGTACAGCGGATTGACATTGACCACCACAAAGCCGGCGCGCAGGATGGCGGCGACCGCCACCGGATACTGCGGCACATTCGGCATCATGATGGCCACACGGTCGCCTTTGGCCAGGCCCAGACCCTGCAGATAAGCGGCAAAAGCCTGCGACAGGCTGTCGGTCTGGCCGAAAGTCACGTCTTTGCCCATGAAGCTGTAGGCCACGGCAGAGGCGTTTTTCTTGAAGCTTTCCTCCATCAGCGCCACCAGCGAGGCGTACTGTGACGCATCAATATCGGCGGGCACACCCGGTGGGTAGGCGCTCAGCCAGGGGCGGTCGGCGGTGGATGCATTCATGCTTGTCTTCTCCAGATGACGGTTGAACTGTTGCCACGGATTTTCGTGGCGCAACCCTCTGCGGGGCTATTGCGTTTTCCCTATGAAAGCGGCAAATCCGGAGGGAAGGCCCTCTAATTGAGGCTTGCCCGGACGGAAAAAAGTGTTACCCCGGCGAATTATTCGATCGCCTTGCCCATGTCTTCAATCACTTTTTTGGCATCCCCGAACACCATCATGGTCTTGTCCATGTAAAACAGCTCATTGTCCAGGCCGGCATAACCGGCGGCCATCGAGCGTTTGTTGACGATGACCGTCTTGGCCTTGTAGGCCTCCAGAATCGGCATGCCGTAGATCGCGCTGCCCTTGACATGGGCGGCGGGATTGACCACATCGTTGGCGCCCAGAATGATGGCAACGTCGGCCTGGCCAAACTCGGCATTGATGTCTTCCATCTCGAACACCTGGTCGTAAGGCACCTCGGCCTCGGCCAGCAACACATTCATGTGTCCCGGCATGCGGCCGGCCACCGGGTGGATCGCGTATTTGACCGTGACGCCCCTGTCGATCAGTTTCTGCGCCAGTTCCTTGACCGAGTGCTGCGCCCGCGCCACCGCCAGGCCATAACCGGGCACGATGATCACGGTTTCGGCATTGCCCAGAATGAAGGCCGCGTCGTCGGCCGAGCCCGACTTGACCGGGCGCTGCTCCTTGGCGCCGGCCGCTGCCGTGCCCGCCTCGCCGCCAAAACCGCCGAGGATCACGTTGAAGAAGGAGCGGTTCATCGCCTTGCACATGATGTAGGACAGGATGGCACCCGAGGAGCCGACCAGCGAACCAGCGACGATCAGCATCGCGTTGTTCAGCGAAAACCCGATGCCGGCCGCGGCCCACCCCGAATAGCTGTTGAGCATGGACACCACCACCGGCATGTCGGCGCCGCCTATCGGGATGATGATCAGCACACCGAGCACAAAAGACAGGGCCAGCATCGCAAAAAACGCGGTCCAGTTGCCGGTGAACATGAACACCAGGCCGAGGACCAGGGTGGCGATGCCCAGCACCAGATTGAGCATGTGCTGGCCGGAAAAGGTGACCGGCGCGCCCTGGAACAGGCGGAATTTGTACTTGCCGCTGAGTTTGCCGAAAGCAATCACCGAGCCGCTGAAGGTGATCGCGCCAATCGCGGCACCGAGAAACAGCTCGAGCCGGTTGCCGGCGGGAATCGCGGCGGTGCCCAGACCGGCGGCCACAATGCCAAAGGCGTCGGGCTCGGCCATGGCCGCCACCGCAATGAACACCGCCGCCAGACCAATCATGCTGTGCATGAAAGCCACCAGTTCGGGCATCTTGGTCATCTCGACGCGTTTGGCCATGATGGTGCCGGCGGCACCGCCAACCACCAGCGCGGCCAGCACGTAGACCATGCCAAAAGCCTTGCCGCCGGAGATCTGCACAATCAGCGCGCCGGTGGTGAGCACGGCAATCGCCATGCCGACCATGCCGAACAAATTGCCGCGGATCGAGGTCGTGGGATGGGACAGGCCCTTGAGTGCCTGGATGAAACAGACCGAGGCCACCAGGTACAGCAGCGTGACAAGATTCATGCTCATTTGGCGGCTCCTGCATCAGCCGCTACGGCCTTCTTCTCTTTTTTCCGGAACATCTCCAGCATGCGGCGCGTGACCAGAAAGCCGCCGAACACATTGACCGCCGCCAGCGCCACCGCCAGCACACCCATGGTTTTACCGAGCGGCGTGACCGTCAGCGCGGCCGCCAGCATGGCGCCAACGATGACAATCGCCGAAATCGCATTGGTCACCGCCATCAGCGGCGTGTGCAGCGCAGGGGTGACGGTCCAGACCACGTGGTAGCCCACGTAAATGGCCAGCACAAAAATGATGAGGTTGATGATGGTGGGGGATACGATGTCCATGATGTTCTCCGTGTCCGTTGCACTCTGGCTGCCGAACCCTTCGACAGACCCGGGGCGAACGGGATTTGTTATTTTCTTTTGACCTCACCGGCCTGCGTCATCAGGCAGGCTGCGACGATGTCGTCTTCCAGGTCGATGTTCAGTGCGCCTTCCTTGCCGACAATCAGCTTGAGGAAGTCCAGCAGGTTGCGCGCGTACAGCGCACTGGCGTCCGCTGCCACCAGCGCCGGCACATTGGTCTCGCCGATCAGCGTGACGCCGTGTTTGACCACGGTTTTGCCGGGCTCGGTCAGCGGGCAGTTGCCGCCCTGGGGTGCTGCCAGGTCGACAAT
The DNA here is from genome assembly GCA_943370435.1 of Kapaibacterium sp. (SeqCode). GTDB lineage: Bacteria > Pseudomonadota > Gammaproteobacteria > Burkholderiales > Burkholderiaceae_C > Polaromonas. Next base: position 44,157 of record CALRQX020000022.1, read on the forward strand.
CACGCTGCCGGGTTTCATGGCCTTGACCATGTCCTCGGTCACCAGCACCGGGGCGGCGCGACCCGGGATCAGCGCGGTGGTGATCACGATATCGGCCTGGGCCACACGTTTGGCGACCTCGGCTTTTTGCCGCTCCAGCCAGCTGGGCGGCATCGGTTTGGCGTAACCGCCAACTCCGACGGCCGCTTCGCGTTCTTCGTCGGTCTCGTAAGCCACGTCGATGAACTTGCCGCCCAGCGACTCCACCTGCTCCTTGACGCTGGGCCGCACATCGCTGGCTTCAATCACCGCGCCCAGGCGTTTGGCGGTGGCAATCGCCTGCAGGCCGGCCACACCGACGCCGAGAATCACCACCCGCGCCGCCTTGACGGTGCCGGCGGCGGTCATCAGCATGGGGAAAAAGCGCTGGTATTTTTCGGCCGCCATCATCACGGCCTTGTAACCGGCGATGTTGGCCTGGGACGACAAGACGTCCATGCTTTGCGCGCGGCTGGTGCGCGGCGCGGCTTCCAGCGCAAACGAAGTCAGTTGCGCTGTGGCCAGGCGCTGCAGGCCGGCGGCATCAAAAGGATTGAGCATGCCGACCAGCACCGTGCCGGCTTTGGCCAGGGCCATCTCGCTGTCCAGCGGGCAACGCACCTTGAGCACGATGTCCGAGGCATAAGCGCCAGCGGCGTCGGTGATTTCAGCGCCTGCGGCCACATAAGCCTGGTCCGGAACGCTGGCGGCCACGCCGGCACCCGACTGGATGCAAACCGTGTGGCCCTGGGCTTTGAGTTTTTTGGCCGTCTCGGGTGTGACGGCGACGCGTGTTTCCCCTGCGCTGACTTCAGCTGGTACCCCAATTCGCATGGGTGTCTCCTCGTTGCGTGTAAGTAGTTCTACGTGAAATGAAAGCTGTCGGCTAGCTTACATGAGTTTCACATTGTTTTAGCCGCGCGATAACCACAGTGGTACAGGCCGGCCGCCCCCGTCATGCGGCACCGGATAATGCGACCATGAACCCACGATGGAAACCCAGTGTCACCGTCGCCGCCATCATTGAGCGCGACGGCAAGTTTTTGCTGGTGGAAGAACACACGCAGGATGGCCTGCGATTGAACAACCCGGCCGGCCACCTGGACCCGGGGGAAAGCCCGCAGCAGGCCTGCGTGCGCGAAACGCTCGAAGAAACCGCCTTTCATTTCAGGCCGGCCGCACTGGTCGGTATTTATCTGTCGCGCTTCGAGCGCGCCGTGCCCGGCCAGGACGAAACGTCGGACATCACCTATCTGCGTTTTGCCTTTCGCGGCGAGCTCGGCGAGCATGTCGCCGGTCAGGCGCTCGATCAGGGTATTGTGCGCACGCTATGGCTCACACCGGGCGAGATCAGAGCATGTGCTCACTTGCACCGCAGCCCCTTGCTGCTCAAGTGTATGGACGATCACCTGGCCGGCAACACCTGGCCGCTGGATCTCGTCACCACCGACCCCAGCGTGTATGGCGCGCAAGCCCCCGGCACAGCGCCAGCCGCGCCTGCCACCTAAAATGCTGCGATGCACAAGCAACGGATTGTTGTCGGTTTAAGCGGCGGCGTGGACTCTGCGGTGACCGCACATCTGCTCAAACAGCAGGGGCATGAGGTCGTTGGCATTTTCATGAAAAACTGGGAAGACGACGACGACAGCGAATTCTGCTCGTCGAACATCGACTTTGTGGATGCCGCCGCAGTGGCCGATGTCATCGGCATCGAAATCGAACATGTCAACTTTGCCGCCAACTACAAAGACCGGGTGTTTGCCGAGTTTTTGCGCGAATACCAGGCCGGCCGCACGCCGAATCCCGACATCCTGTGCAACGCCGAGATCAAGTTCAAGGCTTTTCTGGACCACGCGATGCGGTTGGGTGCCGAAAAAATTGCCACCGGACACTATGCCCGTGTGCGCAAGAACGACGCGACAGGCCTGCATGAATTGCTCAAGGGGCTGGATCCGGCCAAGGACCAGAGTTACTTTCTGCACCGGCTGAACCAGGCGCAGCTTTCCAGAACCCTGTTCCCGGTCGGCGAGCTCAGGAAAACCGAGGTACGCCGCATCGCTGACGAGATCGGCCTGCCGAATGCGAGGAAGAAAGACTCGACCGGCATCTGCTTCATCGGCGAGCGGCCTTTCCGCGAGTTTTTGAACCGCTACATCGCCAAGGCACCGGGGGCTATCAAAAACGACCAGGGCCGGGTGCTCGGAGAACATGTGGGCCTGAGTTTTTACACCCTGGGCCAGCGCCAGGGCCTGGGCATAGGCGGCGTGAAAGCGCGCGGCGCCGAACTCAAGGCGGTGCAGGCGCTGGGCCAGCGCGGGCTGGGCGAACACGCGCCCTGGTTTGTGGCGCGCAAGGACATGGACAGCAACACCTTGTGGGTGGTGCAGGGCCACGACCACCCGTGGCTGTTGTCAACCGTGCTGCAGGCCCAGGATTGCAGCTGGGTGGCTGGCACGCCGCCGGCGGCCGGCGCGATGGCCGCCAAGACACGTTACCGGCAGGCGGATGCGGCCTGCGAGCTGCTGGCGCCAACGGCCACACAGGCCGAGCTGCGCTTTGTGCAACCACAGTGGGCCGTGACACCGGGACAGTCGGCTGTGTTGTACCAGGGCGAGGTGTGTCTGGGCGGCGGCGTGATTGCGGCCAGCAATGTGCAAAACCTGGCATAAACACCGCCCGGGCTGATGTTCTGCAGCCAGATCGGGCTGCTGCCCTTTCCCCATTTACGCAAGCAGCTACTGTTTTAATAGCAGACCAGTATCCCCCCGGGCTCAGGGGATACGGATTTCCACCACCGTGCGGCCTGGGGCGCTGCTGATGGCAAGCTCCACGCCGCTGGCTGTGGCGCGTTCGCGCATGGACAGCAGCCCCTTGCGCGGCGGCAGGGCGGCGTCAAAGCCGCAACCGTTGTCCACAATGCGCAGGCACACGCCGCTTCCCGCCATCCCGGCTTCAATCGCCAGCGTGGTGGCGTGTGAATGCTGCAGCACGTTGGACAGGGCTTCAAACACCATGAACTGCAATTGCCGCATCGCATTCGCATCCACATGGGCCAGCGGCTCCAGCTGGCCAACCACCCATTGCAGTTCGATGTCCGAGGCCGCAAAACGCGGCTCCAGCCGATACCGCAGATTCGCCAGCAGGGAGGCGATGTCACCCGGCAGCAAATGCATGGCATCAATCGACAGCTTGAGCTGGTCCAGCGTGTAGCGCAGGGTCTGCAACACGTCTTCGCTGCTGGCTTTGCCCGACTGCAGCTGCCGGATCGCGGTGCTCAGGTGGGCGCCCACACCGTCGTGCATGTCGCGCAGGATGCGGCTGCGCTCGGCGGTGCGCTCCTGCTCGCGGGCGAGCTGCTCAACGCGCTGGTAGGTCTGGGCCAGTTCCTGCTCCCGGTCGGCCACCCGTGTCGCCAGATTGACCGTCAGGTCACGCGCCTGGCCGCTGGCGGCGCGAAAGCGGGTGATCACGATATAACCCAGCACCAGGCCAAACAGCACCGAGCTGTAGCGAATCCAGGTGTTGTCGCTGTAACTGCCGCTGATGCGGACCGTCACCCAGTCGCGCACACCCATCAGCACATTCAGTGTGCCCGCCACAGCCACCAGCAGCCGCGCCGTGTCGGGGCGGCGGACCGCGCCCCACAGATAAACGGCGGCATACACGACAAACAGCAGGTTGGCGGCGCCCAGCCAGAGCGTCAGGTACACCGGCTGCCTGAGCGAAAACGTCAGCGATGAAGCCACGATGGCGCTGGCAAACAGCGCGGCCAGCGTGCCCCGTACCCAGGGCATCGAGCGGTGCTGGTGCCAGCCGGCCACGCGGTGGCAAAACAGGGCAATGCAGCAAAACCAGCCGGCAAACGCGGCGGTGACCACCACCCCCCAGACCGGCCAGGGCAGCGGCGGATTCTCGATCGCGATGTCGCCCACGCGCAGCGCCCAGCAAATTTCGGCCACTGCGGCAAACAGGTAAACCGGGTCCCGGCGGTCGGTCTGCAGCTGCGCCGGATCGGTCTGGGTGGCCCAGAGCACCAGTGCCACCGCGCCCACCATCAGGCTGAAGATGGTGACCGCCATGGACGCAAACAGGCGCAGGCGGAAGGCCTCGCTGTAGAGCGGGCGCACCTCGCGCGCCGGACCAACCACCAGGGTGGCCAGGCCACCGCGCCGGCCACCGTCGGCGCGAAGCTGTACACGAAAGACGTTCTCGCGGGCCAGCAGCCGCGTGGGAATCGGCACGTACTGCGGCGCCTTGGCGTAGTCTTCACCGTTGACCTGTTGCGGGTCGCCAAAACGCGCCAGCAAGGCGCCGTTCAGTGAGATTTCTGCCGTGTTGCCGATGCGCGGCAAATACAGGCCATAGGGCTGCGCCGGGTCGGCCGAGAGGCTGAAGGGGATCTCGAACACCGCCTGCCCGGCCTGGCCCGGATGACGCCGGTCCCAGTGGTAGGGCAGCGTGACCTCGGCCTGCGAGCTCACGCCCTCAACCGTCACCCAGGCCCGCGCCTGGCTCAACTCCAGCGGCTCGGCCCGCGCCGCCACACACAGCAGCAGGCAGCCCAGCCAACACCCCCACAGGCGCAGACAGAGGGGCCAGCGCTGCGGCAGTGCCGGTACTCGCATCACGCGTCAGACGTGGGCGGCTGCAACAAGCCCATGCGGGTCGCCTCGTACACCGCCTCGCTTCTGGAGTGCACCGCCAGCTTGGCGTACAGGTTCTTGATGTGCGACTGGATGGTGTGCACGCTGACCGCCTTGAGCCTGGAAATTTCACCGTAGGAAAATCCGCGCGCAATCAGCTCCAGCACCTCCTGTTCGCGTGCCGACAGCAGCGCGCGGCCCTCGGCGGCGAGCGGCGGCGGCGCACTGCCGGCACCCGGGGCCGGCGCAACGTCCCGCTCGACCAGGTGCATCGCCTGGTATTTGGCCAGCACCCGGCGGGCAATCATTGGCGAGATCGGAGACGCCCCGGCCTTCATCTCGAGAATGGTCAGTGCGATGTTGTCGGGCGTGAAGTCCTTGTGGATATAACCCAGCGCACCGGCCTCGACGCTGGACAGCACACTGTCTTCGTCGCCAAACATCGAGATCACCAGGGCTTCGCAGGCCGGCTGCACGCGTCCGGCCAGCCGGATCAGCTCCAGGCCGTTGCCGTCGGGCAGCGCCAGATCGGTCAGCAGGATGTCTATGCCCTGGCTGCTGTCTTCAATCAGTACACGCGCCTCTTCGAAGGTGCCGACCCCGGCGACCAGGCGCAGCTCCTCGCTGCGCGACACGCTGTCGGCAAAAAAGTCCCGGGTCGGAACATCGTCTTCAACAATCAATACACGCCAGAGGGCCATGGGTGGGGTTTTGATCTTTGGCTTGGGCTGCATGGCAGCTGATGATAAGTGGCGGTGCTGCGCGCAGCTATCTCCAGCGCGGCAGCCAGCGGGTAGCCCTCACTTTCAGCATTGGCGGCCTTGCGCACAATCCCCGGTTTATGGGGGTGGACACCCGCCCGTGCCCCGGGAGCAGGCATCAAATCAGCCCTTGGCCCTTATGCCATGCGCGTCAACAGCTATTAAAACAATAGCGCTCCGCAGCCTAAAGCACGGTTTCCAGATAGGTGTAGATGTAGTTGGAGCCCCCATTGACATTGCCCAGCAGGCGCGAGGCACCAAAAATGCCGGAGCGGTGCGACACGCCAAAACCCAGGTAGGTGTTTTTCAGCGCGCGGCTGCCAATCAGGTCGCCCAGGCTGACGTCAATGCTGGGCTCCAGGTAGTTCAGCAGGCGCGAAGTCTGGCGGCCACGCGCCGCCTGGCTGCTCGATTCGGTATAGGGCACACGCTGCGCCAGCGAGATGCCGGCACCCAGGCCGAGCCGGGTCTTGACCCGCTCACTCCACGGGAAACCGTAGTAATAGGCTTTCATGAAGGCGTCGATCTGCAGCCCGTTGGGCGCCAGCCCGCGGTCATCGTGCTGCAACACACCGACATAACCGACGATGTCCAGCGGCCAGCCATTGAGCCGCTCGATGAAGGGCTTGCCGATCTGCACCCCGGTGATGCGGGTGGAGTTGACCTTGGCGGTGGAGGCGCAGGTCAGCGTCACAATTTTGGCCAGATGGCAGCCGTCCTCGGTCGATTTGCCATAAAGCAGCTTCAGATGGGTGGGAGAGCTTTCTTCGGTCCAGCCGCCCTTGTAGCTGCCAAAGTCGTAGGCGGCGCCAACAAACACCCCGGTCTGCGCCGACCTGCCGACAATCGGGCTGGCCTTGACCTTGCCGTCCAGCCAGGTGTGTGTCACGCCGCCCAGCAGGCGCCAGCCGCCATCGAGCGCGTAACTGCCGTACAGGCCCAGCGTGGTGTTGATGCCGTTGCCGGGCGCATAGGCGGGCCGGGTGGCGGTGGCTTCGCCGGGGAGCACGCCGTAGTAATAGTTGTTCAGTTTGGCGCTGCGCGCCGCCAGCGTCAGGCTGGGGCGCAAGGCCAGCCGGCCCGAGCGCCAGTCGTAGCTGTAGGAAAGCCGGAGTTCGCTGCCTTTGGAGAAACTGCTGACGTCCTGCAGGTATTCGGCCTGCAGCGTGCCCCAGGGCTGGCGGTAACGGTAAGACACACCGGCGTCCAGCCCCGAACCGCGCTCGGCCATGCCGGCCAGACTGGGGATCACCCGGTCGTCGGCATACCCTTCAAAACGCTGGTCCAGAAAAACATCGACGCGCTGCGACTCCTCGTCGAACAATTTGAGCCCGGCGCGGCTGCCATGCAAAAACACACGTTTGCCTTCATACAGGTACAGCGGCAGCAGGTCATAACGGGTGCCGCCGCCGACATAGGGCGACTGCTCGGCGCGCACCGCCAGCCCCAGGGCCGCGCTGCCGGGGACCGTCAGCAGATCACTGAGAGGGTCGGTGTTGGCAAAAGCGGGCGCAGCGTTGAACGCGGCACCCAGCAGCAGGGCGGCCAAACGGACAAGGGCAGGGCGGGAAACGATTTTTGGGCGCATGGCAGCAGCTTCCTGGGTGGGCAGAAACCCATGCTAGCCATCAGCGCCCCTCTGCAAATGCCGGGGCCTGCAAAAAGGATCAGCGCCTACACAGCGGCGGGATGACGGTTGACAAAAACCGTTGTGTGCACACTTCAGAACGGAATGTCGTCGTCCATGTCGTCAAAACCGCTGGCGGCTTTGGTGGGCGCCGCAGCGCGCGGCGCTGGGGCCGCTGCGCGTGGCGCAGCTGCCGCAGGACGTGAATAGGAGCGCTCGCCGCCCTCATCACCCCCGTCATTGCCGCCCGGGCCACCCATGCCTTCGCGGCTGCCGAGCATCTGCATTTCACTGGCGATGATGTCGGTGGCGTATTTCTCGACGCCGTCCTTGTCGGTGTATTTGCGGGTTTTCAGCCGGCCCTCGATGTACACCGAGCGGCCTTTTTTCAGGTATTCACCGACAATTTCGGCCTGGCGCCCAAAAAAGCTGATGCGGTGCCATTCGGTCTCCTCGACCATTTCACCGGCCTTGTTCTTGTACTTGCTGCTGGTGGCCAGCGCGATGTTGGCCACGGCGTCGCCGCTGGGCATGTAACGCACTTCGGGATCGCGGCCGAGATTGCCGACGAGGATGACTTTGTTGACGGATGCCATGTCTGTTCTCCTGATTTCGTCACAGTTTAACTGGCCGGGCAGCGGACACGCCAGCGCTGGCAGAAACAGCGGCGGGTGCCGGCCTTCCCGGCGCCTTCATGGTCCAGGCGACTGCCAGCCAGAGCAACATCAGGCCGCCACAGGCGGCAAACAGCGCCTGCGGACCGGCGGTCTTGGACAGCCAGCCGCCGAGTGCGCCGCCAGCAAAAAAGCCCAGGGACTGCAGCGTGTTGTAAACCCCCAGCGCTGCGCCACGCGAATGCGCCGGCGCCACGCGCGAGGCCAGACTCGGTTGGCTGGCTTCGAGAATGTTGAAGCCGCAGAAAAACAGGAACAACAAGGCGCCCAGGCCGGCCAGCGAGGGTGCGCCCTGCAGCGAGGCGGCCATCAAGCCGAACTGCACCAGCGCAATCAGGCCCACCGCCGCCAGGAAAACGCCGCGCAGATAGCCGCGCTTTTCGAGCGGAAACAGCGTGAAGCCCATGACCCCAAAAGATGCCAGCACCGCCGGCAGGTAGACCTGCCAGTGGCTGCTGCTGGCCAGGCCGGCCTGCACCAGCAGGGCCGGAATCGCCACCCACATCGCCAGCTGCACCGCATGCAGGATGAACACCCCGACATCGAGCCGCAGCAGCGCCGGGTGCCGCAAGACCTCGGCCAGGCTGCCGCGCGGCCGGTTCACATGCTGGGCCGGCTCGGGCGGCACCCACCAGATCACCACCGCAATGCCGGCGAGCGCCAGCGCGCCCGTCAGCCCAAACAGGCCGGCCAGGCCAATGTGGGCGCTCAGCAGCGGCGCCAGCACCAGCGACAGCGCAAACATCAGCGCAATGCTGCCGCCGACCAGCGCCATGGCCTTGGTCCGCACCTCGTCACGCGTGGTATCGGCCAGCAGCGCCGTGACGGCCGCAGAAATCGCGCCGGCGCCCTGCAAGGACCGGCCAGCAATCAGCCAGTTCAGGTCCGGCGCCCAGGCGGCCACAAAGCTGCCCAGCGCAAACACCACCAGACCGGCGACGATCACCTTCTTGCGCCCCAGCCAATCCGAGGCCATGCCGAAAGGAATTTGCAGAATGCCCTGCGTCAGGCCGTAAATGCCCATGGCCAGGCCGATACGCGCCGGGTCGTCGCCGCCCGGGTAACGCGCGGCTTCCAGCGCAAACACCGGCAGCACCAGAAACAGCCCCAGCATGCGCAGCGCAAAAATCGAGGCCAGCGAGGCGCTGGCACGCCGCTCGGTGGCGGTCATGGGGTAGGAGGGGACTGGAGACACGGTCAGGAGCAGTGGGTCACAAAATGAAGGCGGGCCGCAAATCCACGGCCCGAACGCCTATTGTCCGTGAATTGCCGGCCGGCAGCGCCGACGCCCGGCGCTGCCGGGCTGAAACCACGCAGGAAATGGGCCAGCGGATGAGCGCAGGCGCGGCCTCAGCCGCAAGCGGCCAAAAAGCGCGCGATCTCGGCGTTGACGGTGTCGGGATGGGTCACCGGGCCCATGTGCCCGAGGTCGGCAAATTCCCGCACGGTCACCCGGGGCAGGACCTGGGTCAGCAGCCTGGCCACGCCGCGCGAGGACGCCGGCGACTGCCCGCCCACCATGTAGAGCACCGGCATGTCCAGCGCCCGGAAAGCCTGCAGCGGCGTGGGCTGGCCAAAGAGGGCCGCCGCCCAGCCCCGGACATTGCGCATGGAGGCGGCCACCGGCGCCTGGCGCGCGGCCGGCATCTTGTCCCAGCTGCCGGGGCCCATCCAGTAGTCGATAAAGTACCGCGCCGCGCCGGCGCTGTCGCCGGCATCAATCGCCGCCGCCGCATCACGCGCTGCGTCGCGTATGCCATTGGCCGCTTCATTGCCAGGCGCTTCTTCCTCCAGCAGCGAAAACAGCGTCGGTTCGTATACCACCAGCGCCCGCACCCGCCCCGGATCGGCCAGCGCCGCCATCAGCGCCACCGATGCGCCGTAGGAGTGGCCCACCAGGAAAAACGGATCGCCCGCCAGCGCAAAGACCGGTTCCTGCAAGGTCAGTTCGTCACGCAGCCCGACCGGGGCAGCCACCGGCCAGGGCGGGCTCTTGCCGGCACCCAGCAAATCGGGGGCGAGGACCCGGAAACGTCCGGACAACTGGTCCATCAGGCCGCGCCACTGCGTCGAGGTGCTGGCGTTGGAATGCAGGCACACCACGCCCGGTCCGGCGCCGGCTTCGCGGTAAAAGGGGATCTGCCTGGACATGCCGCGAGCTTAGCGGAGAGCGGGGACGGGCACAAAGGCGCTGCCTGCCGCGGACGGACCGCGCGGGCGGAGCCAAACCAGCCGTACGCGTCTATGATGGAGAGTTTTGCGGCGCCCTAACACGTGAACTCTCCCAACGACGGCAAATACCTCGCTCCCGCAGCCGCTACCGGCCCGGCGGCGGCCGAGCCCGACAACAGCCGCTACCTGGCGCAGAGTCTGGCCACGCAGCGCATCAGCATACGCGGCGCGCGCACGCACAACCTCAAAAACATCGACCTCGACATCCCGCGCAACCAGCTGGTGGTGATCACCGGCCTCAGCGGTTCGGGCAAGTCCTCACTGGCTTTTGACACCCTGTACGCCGAGGGCCAGCGCCGTTATGTGGAAAGCCTGAGCACCTATGCGCGGCAGTTTCTGCAGCTCATGGACAAGCCCGATGTGGACATGATCGAAGGCCTGTCGCCGGCGATTTCCATCGAGCAGAAGGCGACTTCGCACAACCCGCGTTCCACCGTCGGCACGGTGACCGAAATCCACGACTACCTGCGCCTGCTGTTTGCGCGCGCCGGCACACCGTTTTGCCCCGATCACGACCTGCCGCTGCAGGCGCAAAGTGTCAGCGAGATGGTCGACCATGTGCTGGCCTTGCCCGAAGACACCAAACTCATGGTGCTGGCGCCGGTGGCGCGCGAGCGCAAGGGCGAGTTTGTCGAGCTGTTTGCCGAGATGCAGGCCCAGGGTTATGTGCGTTTTCGTGTGGACGGCACGGCGTATGAATTCGACGAGCTGCCCAAGCTCAAGAAGGCCGAGAAACACAACATCGACGTGGTGATAGACCGGCTCAAGGTGCGGCCCGACATGCAGCAGCGCCTGGCCGAAAGTTTCGAGGCCGCGCTGCGACTGGCCGACGGCAAGGCCCTGGCGATGGAAATGGATTCGGGCAAGGAACATCTGTTCAGCGCGAAATTTTCCTGCCCGGTGTGCAGCTACTCGCTCAGCGAGATGGAGCCGCGGCTGTTTTCCTTCAACTCGCCGGTGGGTGCCTGCCCGAGTTGCGACGGCCTGGGCCACATGGAGTTTTTTGACCCGGCGCGGGTCGTGGCTTTTCCCTCGCTGAGCCTGGCCAGCGGCGCGGTCAAGGGCTGGGACAGGCGCAACGGCTATTACTTTTCGATGCTGGAGAGCCTGGCAAAACACTACAGCTTCGACATCGACACGGCGTTTGAAAAACTCCCGGACGCGGTGCAGCAGGTGATTTTGCATGGCTCGGGCGCGGAAGAGATCAGGTTCAGCTACATCCTCGACTCGGGCGCCAACGCCGGCAAGAAACACACGAAGAAGCACCCGTTCGAGGGCGTGATCACCAACTTCGAGCGGCGTTACCGCGAAACCGACTCGGCCGCGGTGCGTGAGGAGCTGGCGCGCTACCGCAGCCTGCAGCCCTGCCCCGAGTGCGAAGGCACACGCCTGCGCCGCGAAGCACGCCATGTTTACCTGGTGGGTGTGGCCGGCCGCAAGGCGATTTACGAAATCAGCGGCGTCACGCTGCGCGAGAGTTTTGACTATTTCAACACCCTGTCGATGGAAGGCGCGAAAGCCGAAATTGCCGGCAAGGTGGTGCGCGAAATCGGTTTGCGCCTGAAGTTCCTCAACGACGTCGGCCTGAACTACCTGAGCCTGGACCGCAGCGCCGAGACCCTGTCGGGCGGCGAGTCACAGCGCATACGCCTGGCGTCCCAGATCGGCTCCGGCCTGACCGGCGTGATGTATGTGCTGGACGAGCCCAGCATAGGGCTGCACCAGCGCGACAACGACCGCCTGATCGGCACGCTCAAACACCTGCGCGACATCGGCAACAGCGTGCTGGTGGTCGAGCACGACGAAGACATGATCCGCGCCGCCGACCATGTGATCGACATGGGACCGGGTGCAGGCATCCACGGCGGGCGCGTGATGGCCCAGGGCAGTTACGCCGACGTGGTCGCCAACCCCGATTCGCTGACCGGCCAATACCTGGCCGGTACCTTGTCCATTGCGGTGCCCCATCGCCGCACCCCCTGGCTGCCGACGGTGGTGAAAGCGCCTTTCCGCGACCCGGCCAAGCCGTCGAAATTTGCACCCAGCGCGGCCGGCATCAAACGCGCCGCACGTGAGGCAGAACACCTGCGCACCCAGGGCGACATGCAGGCCATCAAGGTCATCAAGGCCAGCGGCCACAACCTCAAAAATGTCAGTGTCGATTTCCCGGTCGGTCTGCTGACCTGCGTGACCGGTGTTTCGGGATCCGGCAAATCGACGCTGGTCAACGACACCCTGTACGCCGCTGTGGCGCGCACGCTGTACCGCGCGCACGAGGAGCCGGCGCCGCACGAAAGCATCGAAGGCATCGAACATTTCGACAAGGTCATCAATGTGGACCAGTCGCCGATTGGCCGCACGCCGCGCAGCAACCCGGCCACCTACACCGGCCTGTTCACGCCGATCCGCGAGCTGATGGCCGAAATGAACACCGCGCGGGAGCGCGGCTACGGGCCCGGGCGCTTCAGCTTCAATGTGGCCGGTGGCCGCTGCGAGGCCTGCCAGGGCGACGGCGTGGTCAAGGTCGAAATGCACTTTCTGCCCGACGTGTACGTGCCCTGCGACGTCTGCAAGGGCATGCGTTACAACCGCGAAACCCTGGAAGTGCAGTACAAGGGCAAAAACATCGCGCAGATCCTCGACCTCACGGTGGAAGCGGCTGCCGAGTTTTTCAGGGCCGTGCCGGTGATTGCCCGCAAGCTGCACACCCTGCTCGATGTCGGCCTGAGTTACATCAAGCTGGGCCAGGCCGCCACCACGCTGTCAGGCGGCGAGGCCCAGCGCGTCAAACTCGCGCTCGAGCTTTCCAAACGCGACACCGGCCGCACGCTGTACATCCTGGATGAGCCGACCACCGGCCTGCACTTTGCCGACATCGACCTGCTGCTCAAGGTGCTGCACCAGCTGCGCGATGCGGGCAACACCATCGTGGTGATCGAGCACAACCTGGACGTGATCAAAACCGCCGACTGGCTGATTGACATGGGGCCCGAGGGCGGCGCCGGTGGCGGCAGTGTGGTCGGTGTCGGCACACCCGAAGACATTGCGGCCCACCCGGCCAGCCACACCGGGCGTTACCTGAAACGCCTTCTGTAAAAATTCATTCATGAAACACGGCTTTTGCCCAATCAACACGGGTGCAAGCAGCTATTATTTACATAGCAAATTTACCGGGAATCCCCATGTCGTCGATCACCCTGCGTTTTCTCGCTGAACCCAACACCATCAACTTTGGCGGCAAGGTCCACGGCGGCACCGTCATGAAATGGATTGACGAGGCCGGCTACGCCTGCGCCACCCGCTGGGCCAAACGTTACTGCGTGACGGTGTCTGTCGGCAGCATCCGGTTTCAGCGGCCCATCATGATTGGCGATCTGGTGGAAGTCGAGGCGCGCCTGGCCTACACCGGCAGCACCAGCATGAACATCTCGGTCGAGGTGCGCGCCGGCGACATGAAAACCGGCCAGATGCTAGTCATCACCGAGTGTGTGGTGGTGTTTGTCGCGGTCGATGCCGAGGGCAAAGCCATCCCGGTCGAGGCCTGGCTGCCCGAAACCCCCGGCGACATGGCGCTGGCGCAAAACGTCCGGGCCCACCTGCAAGCCGCACGCGCCATGCAACCGGCAGCTTGATGCGGCCTAACGCCCTGTCGGGCCGGGATCTTGCAGCCGCCTTGGTGGTGGTGCTGGTCTGGGGCATCAACTTTGTGGTCATGAAATTCGCACTGCGCGACTTCACGCCCTTCCAGCTGGGCGCCGCGCGTTATGTTTTTGCCGTGCTGCCGCTGGTGCTGTTTGTCCGGCCACCCGGTATCCCGTGGAAATGGCTGGCGTTTTACGGCCTGTTTCAGGGCGTCGGGCAATTTGGCATCCTGTTCGTCGCGCTGAAAGTCGGCATGACGGCGGCGCTGGCGTCGGTGCTGCTGCAAACCCAGGTGTTTTTCACCGCGCTGTTCGGCTTTGTGCTGCTGCACGAACGCGCCAGCCGGCCGCTGCAGGCCGGCATGCTGCTCGCGGCGCTGGGCCTGGCCTGCTTTGCGCTCAACTACCTTGCCCCGGAAGGCGGCACGCCGGCGACCACGCTCGCGGGCTTTGTGCTCACGCTGGCCGCAGCCTCCATGTGGGCCATGTCCAACATCGTGGCGCGCCACGTACAGCAAGGCGGGACGGCCTACTCGCCGCTGGCTTTTGTGGTCTGGAGCAGCATCTTCGCCATCCTGCCTTTCACGCTGCTGTCCCTGGTGTTCGACCCCGAGGCGACGCGCTGGCAGTGGACCCAGGCGCGCGCCTCCAGCTGGCTGGCGGTGGCCTACCTCGGCTGGGTCGCGACCATCCTCGGATACAGCCTGTGGACCGGTCTGCTCAAACGCCACCCCGCCAACCGCGTCGCACCCTTCAGCCTTGGCGTGCCGGTGGTGGGCCTGAGCACCGGCATGCTGGTGCTCGGTGAAGCCATCACGCCGTGGCAGTGGGCCGGCATCCTCCTGGTGGTGGCGGCGCTGGCCTGTGTGATGCTGGGCGGGCTGATCAAGCCACGCTGACACGCGTCGACCCGGCGGCTGGCTGGCTGAAATAAGCGGCCAGCAACTCCATGGCATGGCGCACCTTGGCGGGCTGCTCGCCACGCCGCGGCGTCACCGCATACACCGGCAGGTCGGCCAGTTGCCAGCCGGGCAGCACCGGCAGAAGGCGACCGTCGGCCAGCGCCCGCCGGTCGTCGTCACTGACCACAATGCTGATGCCCCAGCCCGCCACACACAGCGCATGCAGGGCCGTCACCTGCGAGGCCTGCACCCGTCCTTCCACGCGCACCGTCTGCTGTTCGCCCCCTGGGCCCTGCAGCTCGAGCAGCTCACCGCCTGCGGCGCCGGGGCGGCCGCCCAGCCAGTCGTGCGACAGGAGGTCCTGCGCCGTAGCCGGCCAGCCGCGTTCGGCCAGGTAGCTGGGGGCCGCACACAACTGCCGCTTCATGCTGCCGAGCTTGCGCGCCACCAGCGTCGAATCGGCCAACGCACCCACACGCAGGGCGATGTCGACCCGCGCGGCAATCAGGTCAATCACCGCGTCGTCCAGCAACAGGCACAGCGACAGCCTGGGGTGGGCGCGCAGAGGCGCAAGCGCCGCGGCCAGCAGGCCGCCAAAACCGATGGGAGCGGCCAGCCGCAACTCGCCTTCAGGTTCGTCGCGCAGGCGCGCCAGCGACTGCTCGGCAGAACGCGCAGCGGCCACCATGGCCGCGCAACCCGCGTGGTAGCGCTCGCCGGCTTCGGTCAGTGTCAGGCGCCGGGTGGAGCGGTGCAGCAAGGCCAGCCCCAGCGACTGCTCAAGCTGCCGCAGATGCTGGCTCACGGCCGAAGGCGTCATGCCGAGCTGCCGCGCCGCAGCGGTCAGCGAACCGGCCGCCACCACCTCGGCAAAGATGGCCATGCGTTTGAATGGGTCCATTTTTGATGCGATTGATTAGTTGTACTTCACAGTATTAGCCAATTAAGCCATCTATTCAGCAGCTTGTGAAGCAATCAGACTAGGAACCTCTTTCACCCCCCGGAGTTTTTCATGAACATCGCACTGATTGGCGCCACCGGTTTTGTCGGCGCTCCCGTTTTGGCCGAGCTGCTCAGCCGCGGCCATAAAGTCACCGTGCTGGCCCGCACGCCGTCCAGACTGACCGCACAAACCGGCCTGACCGTGGTGCAAGCCGACGCGCTGGATGCCGCGCAGGTGGCCCAGGCCGTCGCCGGCCACGATGCAGTGATCAGCGCCTACAACCCGGGCTGGAGCGAGCCCAAGATTCATGACATGCATCTGCAGGCCAGCCGGGCGATGGTGGAAGGTATCAAGGCTGCGGGCGTGAAACGCCTGCTGGTGGTCGGTGGTGCCGGCAGCCTGTTTGTGGCGCCCGGCCTGCAACTGGTGGACACCCCCCAGTTTCCGGCCGAATACAAGCAGGGCGCGCTGGCCGCGCGTGAAGCCTTGAACGAACTCAAAAAAGAAAACACGCTGGACTGGAGTTTTGTCTCGCCGCCGATTGGCCTGGCGCCGGGCGAACGCACTGGCCACTACCGCGTCGGCGCCGACGAGCTGCTGCCCGGCCAGGGCGACCAGCCGGCCGGCATTTCAGTGGCCGATCTGGCTGTGGCGATCGCTGATGAGATCGAGACGCCTCGGCATGTGCAGAAGCGGTTTACTGTGGCGCATTGAGCGTTGATTCCAGCATCACGCCGCGTCCCCGGTTCGCCTTGGGCAGTAGGTCGGACTCCCCACTCCCACCCCTAGCCCCTCCCTCGCCCCGCTGGGCGATGGAGGGGGACCTCATTTGGCTACGTGTGCTGCTCTCGCGTGCACACATGACGGTCCCGTAGTCCGGCGATGACGCGCAAAGCGCGTCATCGTCTCCCCGAATCCGCATCCGCACCCGCGTTCGTTCCCCCACCCGTCGGGCTGGGCCGAGGAGCGCAGGTCAAAGCGGATCAGGGCGAGCGATTGTCTGAGCGAAGCGAGTTCGAGCTCGACCCCGCTTTGACCGAGCACCGCAGGTTGCCCCGGAGCGGCAGCGAAGGGGTCCCAGACCATCGGGTCGCCTTTTCTTTGGTGACTTTCTTTTGGCGACGCAAAAGAAAGTTACTTGCCGCCGGGCAACCCCCGGCCTGTTGGCACACCCACAAGCAGTGTCAGTCACAAATGGCGGCGCCGTGCGAAGCGGACCACGGTCACGCCTGCGGCAGCCTGGCGCACCGAAGGCATCACCAGCACGCAGTCGTCGTAGGGCGTGCTCACGGGCTCGGTGTCGTTCCAGCCAATCACGGTGCCGGCGTGCTTGATCAACTCCAGCCCCTGGAAGGGATGCGTAAAGCGAAACCGGTCGCTGCGCGCTACCACCGGGCCGGTGACTTCCAGCACCCACTGGCGCGGGGCGTCACTTTGCAGCCATCCCGGCAGGGCGCGCTGCAGGGCCTCCGCGTCCAGCGTATCGGCAGCTTGCAGGAAACGCACACACATGTCCTGGGCGACCACGCGGCTGCTCAGGTCACCGTGAAAGCCGCATTCCAGCAGCAGTGAACGTGTCGCTGCGCCCTCGCCTTGCGGATTCATCTCGCCAAAACGGCCGAAGTCGCGCATACGCACGCCGTCCTTGTGCCCGGCATCGACCACCACATGTTCCGGTGCGCGCAAGCTCCGGGCCAGCGCAAGGTTGCGCGGCTGCATGCCGGCCAGCAGCAAGGGGGCCGCACGTTCATGCATGGAATGCAGATCCAGCAGCCAGTCGGCGCGCTCGACAAAAGGCCTGAGCGCTGCAGCGCGGCGGCGCTCCAGCGTGTTGCCGCTGGCCATGCGGTCCATCTGCCACTGGCGATTCATGTCTTCGTCCACAAAACGCGAGGCATCGTGCCTGGCCGGGTCGAACCGGTCAAAAGCCGCCAGGTTACACAAAGCCAGCGTCAGTTGGCCGCGCCGGGGCATGACACCCGCTTCCAGCAAACCTTTGATCGCCCAGGCCCCGCACAACTCGTTGCCGTGCACCAGCGCGCTGATCATCACGGAGCGCCCGCTTTGCCCGGAGTCAAAGTGCCAGACCCCTTCGACACCGGTGTTGCCGGCGCGCCAGGCAGACAGATCGGGCACCTGCAGTTCAAACACCGGCGTTTCAGTCATTCGTTATTTTCGCGTGGTCGACAATTTTTTTGTACTTGGCGGTTTCTGCACTGAGAAACTGGGGCAGGTCACCCTGGGGTGGCGCGACCGTGGAGCCGCTGTCTTCGAGCTTCTTCCGCAGCTCGGGCGACTGCATGGCTTCATCGAATGCCTTTTTGAGTCGCGCCCGCACCGGTTCGGGCAGTTTGGCCGGCCCCATCAGCGCAAACCAGACGCCGATGTCCACGCCCTTGAGTCTCGGGTGTTCTGCCAGCGCTGCAATCTCGGGCGTCACGGCGGAGCGTTTGGCCTCGGTGGTCCCCAGCGCAATCACTTTGCCACTGCGGATATGCGGCAGGCCGCTGGACAGCACAAACACGCCGAAGTCGATGTTGTTGCCCAGCAGGTCATTGGCCAGCGGCGCCACGCCACGGTAGGGAATGTGGGTCATGAACAGGCTGTCTTTTTCCTTGACCATCTCACCGGCCAGATGCAGTGCCGTGCCCACGCCGGAGCTGCCGTAGCTGAACCTGCCGGGGTTCTTTTTAACCAGGCTGAGAAACTGCTCCACGGTCTTGACGCCGGACTTCTGCGAAGCCACCAGCACCATGGGTTGCGAGGCAATCAGGCCAATCGGCGTGAAGTCCCTGGGCTGGTATTTCACTGCGGGGGAAACCAGCCGGCTGATGGCGATTTCGTTGTTGGCGCCCACCAGCAGGGTGTAGCCGTCGGGCATGGCGTTGACCACCTTTTGCGCCCCGATGACACCGCCGGCGCCGCCCACATTCTCGATCACCACCGGCACGCCGAGACGTTTGGCCAGCTCATTGGCCAGCGTGCGGCCGGTCAGGTCGGTGCTGCCACCGGGCGGATAACCGATCACGATGGTGATGGGCTTGCTCGGGTAGCTGTCGGCCTGGGCCGCCGCAGGGACGGGCACCAGCAGGGCCAGGCTCGCCAGGACGGCAGCGCAACGCAGGATATTCAAAGTGGCCATGGCAAATCCTTGGGTGTGATGGAGCGCCCATTCTCGGCACCAGGAATCCGGACGGTGTGCCCATGGAGCACCATGCTGTGCTTTTTGGAGCAGGCTGCCTTTCTAGCCGGCCTCCAGCCTGCGCCAGATGTTTTCAGCCAGTGGAGCGAGGCGGCGCTTGGGACGGTAGATGCGCGCCTCAAACCGTATCTCCAGCCGTTTGCCCCCCACGGTGGCCAGTTGCCCGGTCTTGACCGCGCCGGCCGCCATGGACCAGGGCAACCAGGCCACACCCAGGCCCTTGAGCGCATATTCAAACAGCGCATCGGCCGAATCACACTCCACCACACGGCGCAGTTCAGGCGCGTCCGGATGGTTGGCCAGGTGGTCTTGCACCAGCCGGCCCAGGGCCAGCGTGCCGGCATAAGCCAGATAGGCCGTGGCCTGACCCGGCTCGAACCGGTGTTTGACCTGGCCATGGGCATTGGCGCGCGCCACGGGAACCAGCCGGTCCTGCCCCAGGGTCAGGTGGCTGTATTGCCGCGCGTTGAGCTGCACCGCCAGCAGCGGGTGGTGGTAAGTCAGCATGAAGTCGGCGTCACCGCGCTCTAGCAGCTGGGCCGTCTCGGCCAGGGCCCGCGTCAGGATGCGGAACTCGCCTCCGGCCTGCGTCAACAGGGGCTGCAGCTTGACCAGCCAGTCGGCCACCAGGGTGCGCGCCAGGGTGCGGCCGGTGGCCAGCGTCACAGCGGCCTGGTGGCGCCCGGCCACCCCCAGCAACTCTTCGCGCGCATGGCCCAGGCTGCGCATCGTCTGCCGGGCGTTGTCCAGCAGGCTGACCCCGGCGGCGGTCAGGGTGACGGGGCTGCTGCCGCGCTCGACCAGCGGCGTGCCAGCCCAGGCTTCCAGCGCCTTGATGCGCCGGCCAAAAGCCGGGTGGGTGACATGGCGCAGTTCCGCTGCACGGCTGAAATTTCGCGTTTGTTCCAATGCAACAAAGTCTTCCAGCCACTTGAGTTGCATGGGTATCGGCTCCCGGCCTGAGGGTCCGGGCTTCAGCCCCGTGCCGCCTGCAACAGATCCCGCGTCCTGATGGCCTCACGCCGCGCCGCGTCGGCAAAATCATCACCCGACGAGGCGTAAATGATGGCGCGTGAGGAGTTGACGATGATGGGTGCGCCCGGCCGCCAGCCGGCTTTGACCGTGGCCACTGCATCGCCACCCTGCGCACCGACGCCGGGAATCAGCAGCGGCAGGGTCGGCGCCACGGCGCGCACACGTTCGATCTCGGCCGGGTAAGTGGCACCCACCACCAGCCCAAGCTGGCCATTGAGGTTCCACGGGCCCTGCGCCAGACGGGCTACATGTTCGTACAGCAGCGGCTGGCCTTCAATCGACGCCAGGCGCTGGTTCTGCAAATCGTCGCCGCCGGGGTTCGAGGTGCGGCACAGCAGGAAGGCGCCCTTGCCCTGGTGTTTCAAATACGGCGCGACCGAATCAAAACCCATGAAGGGCGACAGCGTCACCGCGTCGGCGCCGTAACGCTCGAAGGCTTCGATCGCATACTGCTCGGCGGTGCTGCCGATGTCGCCGCGTTTGGCGTCGAGGATGATGGGCACCTGCGGCGCGACACGGCGCATGTGTTGCATCAGGCGCTCGAGCTGGCCTTCGGCGCGGTGTGCGGCAAAGTAGGCGATCTGCGGCTTGAAGGCAATCGACAGATCGGCCGTGGCGTCCACGATGGCCGCGCAGAAGTCGTAAATCCTGCCGGCGTCGCCCTTGAGCTTGCCGGGGAACTTCGCGGGATCCGGGTCCAGGCCGACACACAACATCGATTGGTTCTGGCGCTCAGCCGCGCCCAGCATCTCGAGAAAGGTCATGCCTTATTGTAAGAAGGTGCCCGAAATACCCCTCAGCGGCAAAGCGGGACAATCCATACATTGCCTACAACGGAGACCGGGATACATGCATCTGAGCCGAAAACAATTGATCCTGCTGGTTTTGCTGACACTGGCCTGGGGCATCAACTGGCCCATCATGAAAGTCGGTGTCGCCGACTTTCCGCCTTTGACTTTTCGCGCCCTGTCGATCTGGCTCGGCATTCCGGTGCTGGGTGCGGCCATGCTGCTGATGAAGGTGCCGTTTTTTGTACCGCGCGAGAAATACCGCGAGCTGTTCTGGCTCGCATTTGCCAACATGTTTGTCTGGCACGGGCTGATCATTCTGGCGGTGAAAAGCCTCAGCAGCGGGCGCGCCGCCATCCTCGGTTACACCATGCCGATTTTTTCAGCCCTGTTCGGCGCCTGGTTTTTCGGCAACCAGTTGCAGCGCCGCAGCTGGCTCGGTGTGGCTGCGGCCGCACTCGGCGTGTCGCTGCTGCTGTGGCACGAGTTGACCAACCTGTCTGGCCGGCCGCTGGGCGTGTTGTGTGCGCTGGCGGCAGCGGCCACCTGGGCCGTCGGCACGCAGCAGCTGCGCAACACCACGATGCCGGTCGCCACACTGACGATTTCCTTCTGGATGACGGTCATGACGGCAGTGGTGATGACGGGCTTGAGCGCGGTCTTCGAAATGCCGCAGTGGAAGGCGCCCCCGGCGATCAGCTGGGCCGCTATTTTTTACAACGCCGTGATCATTTTCGGCTTTGCCCATGCCGCCTGGTTTTTCCTGGCGCGCAGCCTGCCGCCGATCGCCTCGACCCTGAGCGTGATGATGATCCCCATCCTCGGCGTGTTCTCCGGCGCCCTGGGCCTGGGCGAGGTGCTGCACTGGCAGGACTGGGCGGCGGTGGTTCTGATGGTGGTGGCGATTGCCTCGGTGCTGGCGCCGGGGCGAGCTGCAGCCAGGTAACCGTTAGCAGCGCGAGGGGCTCTCTTTACCAGCAGGGGCCGCGGAACCGGCTTTGCCGGGCCGCAGGCGCAGCGGCCCCCTAGTGGGGCAGGGAGTTACGCGGAGCGAACGACCGTGGGGGCCACACTCAGAGCCAGACAGAGGTCGTCCCAGGCCTTGGCCTTGTCGCCCAGGCTGCGCAGCAGATAGGCCGGGTGGTAACTGACGACCACCGGCACACCGAGGTAGCGAAACACCTGGCCCCGCAGCTTGCCGAGCGGGATTTTCTGCACATCGGGCACGCTGTCCTGCAGCAGCGACTGCGCCGCAAACTTGCCGAGCGCCAGAATCATCTTCGGTTGCAGCAGCTCCACCTGGCGCTTCAGGTAAGGCTCGCACTGCGCCACCTCGGCCGGTTCAGGGTTGCGGTTGGCCGGTGGCCGGCACTTGAGCACATTGGTGATAAAGAGGCTTCTGGACAGACCGGCCTGCGGCGGCGCCGCAGCGTCCTGGCCGCGCTGCAGGCCCATGGCCAGCAACATGTTGTCGAGCAGCTTGCCGGCCTGGCCGACAAAAGGCTCGCCGGCCAGGTCTTCGCTTTCACCGGGCGCTTCGCCGACGATCAGCCAGTCCACCTGCGCCGGGGCCGCAGCAGCGGCCGCCGGGGGGGCGCCAAACACAGTGCGGGTCCGGCTCTCGCACAGGGCACAGGCGCGGCAAGCGGCCACCGCAGCCTGCAGGGCCGGCCAATCCATGCGCTCCACCCCTTGCGGGCGCGCCAGCGGCGCGGCTTCCTGCAGCGCTGCGGCTGGCGGTGCACGCAGCGGCTGAGGGGCTGGCGCTTCAACATCAAATCGAGCTGCAACCTTTTCCGGACGTGCGCCAGCAGCTATGTTATTGATAGCGCGTGCGGTGTCTGCCTGGGCCTGCGCCTGTGCGGCGGGTGTGGGCAAGGGTTGCCAGACCCGCACCCCCATCTCGCGCAGCATGGCGCGTTGGCGTTTGTCCAGGTCCAGGCTCACGGCACGCTCCTCATGCGGCGGACAGGGCCATGCTCATGACCACCGCGTCTTCGCGCCCGGCCTTGTCGGCCGGGTAATACTGGCGCCGGCTGCCCACATGGCGAAAGCCATAACGCTCGTAGACCGCGCGTGCGCGGGTGTTGCTCACGCGCACTTCGAGCCAGACCCACTGCGCGCCCTGGCCACGTGACCACAGCACCAGCGCATCGAGCATCAGGCGGGCCCAGCCCTGGCGCTGGTATTCGGGGGCGACCGTGATGTTCAGCAGGTGCACCTCGTCCACACCCTGCATGGCCACAAAATAGCCAAGCAGCTGCGTAGCCGGACCTGTGCCGCCGGTCAACAGCTGCGCCTGGTAACCGGCCCGCAGCGAGTCCCGGAAGTTGCCCTGGGTCCAGGGATGCGGATAGGCGCTTTGCTCAACCCGGCAGACCGCGTCCAGCCATGACTCGGTCATGGCTTCGAACTGGGCCTCCAGGGGTTCAAGAACAGCGCTCATGCGTCATTATCAGCCGCAGGCCTGGGCCTGAGCGGCTTTGAGCCTGGCGCGCTCGTCGGTGGTCAGTGCCACCTTGTCACGCACATACAGCGGCAGCGCCTGATCGGCGGACACACCCTGGCCCGCAGCCAGCAGTGCGGGCGCGAGGCGCAGCAGGGCCGTGGCCGTGGGCAGCGCGCTCACACGCAGCAGACCATCCGGAAAAACCGGCAGCCGGTCCGCATACACGCCAAACACATTGCCGGCCAGCAAGCCGGTGCCTGCGTCCGCTTGCAAGGCCTCGGGACGGATCAGCGTGCAAGCTGCAGGCGTGGTCCAGCGCCCGCCGGCAAAGTCAAAGCGCTGCACATACATCTCGTCCATGCGGGCATCGAGCAGGGCCATCACCTGCAGATCCGCAGGCGCGGCGCCCTGCTGCTGAAAACGCGCTTCTTCGGCCAGCGCCAGCAAGGTGTCCAGCGGCAACACCGGCAGGCGCGCGCCGAAGGCCAGCCCCTGCGCCACCGAGCAGGCCGTGCGCAGCCCGGTGAAGGACCCCGGGCCACGGCCAAACACCAGCGCATCGAGCCCGGCCAGCGCCAGCCCGGCCTGGTCCAGCAGCGCGAGGATGGCCGGTATCAGCGTGCTTGACGCCTGCGCGCCGCCGGGGCCGCTGTGCTGCCAGACGCGGTCGCCGTCGCTGAGCGCAATCGACAGGGTGTCGGTGCTGGTGTCAAAAGCCAGGAGTTTCATGCTTGATCAGTCAAATCAGGTTTTGACCCTTGTGGCGCCTGCGTGGGCAGCTACCAAATCAGGAGCGCCCGCAGCCGGCCTGGCCTGGGCCCGCACGCCGAACACAATGCCTGCGGTGACCAGCGCCAGACCGGCCACCAGGTTCCAGTACAGCGGCTCGCCAAGGAACAGCACCGCGCCCAGCGCCGACAGGCCGGGCACGACGGCGGTGATCATGGTTGAGCGCACCGGTCCAAAGTACTGGACCATTTTGGTGAAGGTGATGCCGGAGATCACGACCGAGCCCACACCCTGGAACACCAGCTGGAAAACAATCTCGCCCCAGGGTGCGCTGGCGAGCCGGCTGGCGATGGCGCCCGACAGCGTCAGCAGCGCATACACCGGCACATAAGTCACAAAGGCAAACACACTGATGGCAATCGTCGCCTGCACCGCCTGCAGCGCGTGTTTGCGCACCAGCACCGAATACACAGCCCAGCAGGTGGAGGCGCCGAGAAACAGCAGGTCGCCCTTCCAGACTTCACTGCCCGGCTCCAGCCAGGCGCGCAGCAGGCTGGCGCCGCCCACCATCACATCCCCCAGAAAAATCAGGCCCAGGCCGACGGCGCGCAAGGGTGTGACGCGGTCGCCGAGAATCAGCACCGCCATCAGCGTGGTGCTCAGCGGCAGCGTGCCGGGCAGCAGCACCGAAGCGTGCGCCGCCGGGGCGAAATAAAAACCGCTGTAGGCCAGGCAGGCGTAACCGACACCGCCCAGCAAGCCAATCAGCGCAGTGAGCCGAAAACCCAGCGGCGACAGGCCCAGCCAGCTCGGCGGCAACACGCCGCCCACACTTGCCCTCGCACGGCGCCAGACCAGCCACGCGCCCCAGGGCAGCAGCACCAAAGCAGCGCCGGTGAAACGCAGCAGGCAGATGTCCAGCGGCGTGAGGCCGCGGTGCGCGGTGGCGCGCGCAATCACGATGAAGGAAGTCCAGATGGTGACGGTGACGATGGCGGCAAGCACCCCCACCGTCTTGGGAGAAAAACGCATGCAAGCATTATCCGGGCAAGCCAGCGGCCCGGCTCGCCCAGGGGCAACACGGATAATGGGCCATGCCCCTCCTTCCCCTTGTGTGCCGCCTGAGCGCCGTGTTGCTGCTGCTACTGGCCCCGACCTGGGCACTGGCGCAAGCCGCCGCGCCAGGCGCCAAAGCCCCGAAAGCCGCCAAAGCTGCAAAACCGGCCTTGCCCGCAACGGTGGCCAAAGCGCTGCAACGGGCGCAGGTTCCTGCCGATGCGGTCGCGCTGCTGGTGGTGGACGCCAGCGGCCAGCAGCCGCCGCGCCTGAATCACCAGGGCAGCCTGCCCATGAACCCGGCTTCGGTCATGAAACTGGTGACCACTTACGCCGCACTGGATGTGCTGGGGCCCGCCTTCACCTGGAACACCCAGCTGCTGATGGACGGCAGGGTGTCGGACGGCATCCTGCACGGCAACCTGCTGGTGCGCGGCGGCGGCGACCCCAAAATGGTGGTTGAGCGCCTGCAGGCGTTGCTGGCGCAGGTGCAGATCAGCGGCGTGCGCGTGATACGCGGCGACATCGTGCTGGACCGCAGCGCCTTCCAGGTGCCGGCGCTGGATGCCGGCGAGTTTGACGGCGAGCCGCTGCGGCCCTACAACGCGCGCCCCGACGCGCTGCTGATCAACTTCAAGTCCCTGGTGCTGCGTTTCACGCCCGACCCTGCCACCGGCCGCGTACTGGTGCGCAGCGAGCCGCCCATGGCCGGCTTGACGGTCGACGACAGCGTGCCGCTGGCGCGTGTCTCGCGCTGCGGCGACTGGCGCAGCGAACTGCGTGCCAGTGTGGACAGCCCGGAGCGCATCCAGTTTGCCGGCAGTTATTCCATGGCTTGCGGTGAACGTGTCTGGCCCACCGCGTACGCCGATCCCGCCAGCTTTGCGGCACGTGCGCTCGAAGGCTCCTGGCGCGCACTCGGCGGCCTGCTGACCGGCAGCGTGCGTGACGCCACCACGGCCGAACTGGCGGTGATACGCGCGCGCGGCACGCTGTCGGGCGAGAAGCCGCCGCTGCGCCTGGACGCGCCATCGCTGCCGCTGCGCGAGATCGTGCGCGACGTCAACAAGTTCTCCAACAATGTCATGGCCCAGCACCTGTTCCTGACGCTGGGGCGCCAGGCCCAGACCGGCGACCAGGCCCAGGGCACACCCGACACCGGGCGCGCGGCCCTGGCCGCCTGGTGGAAAAAAACACTGCCGCTGCAAACCGCCCCGGTGATGGACAACGGCTCTGGCCTGAGCCGCAGCGAACGCATCAGCGCCGCCAGCCTGGCGGCCATGCTGCAACACGCCGCCCAGAGCCGCGTCGCGCTCGATCTGCTGGAGTCGCTGCCGATTGCCGGTGTGGACGCCACCATGCGCGAACGCGCCAAGGCCGTGACCGGTCAGGCCTTCATCAAAACCGGCTCGTTGCGTGATGTGACCGCGGTCGCCGGTTATGTCAACGGCAACAGCGGCGCGCGTTACATCGTGGTGGGCATGGTCAACCACCCGAACGCCGGCGCGGCTCGCCCGGCGCTCGATGCCCTGATTCAGTGGGCGGTGCAGGAGCAACGTTAGGTATTTGGCAGGCGAGGTTTGTCCTGCGCCTGCAGAAGAGTCGAAGCCTGCGCAAGCTTGTGCTTCTGTGGGTCTTCGGGCAAGCCCCGGCGGGCGACTCCCCCGCTTGTCATCCCGGACTTGATCCGGGATCCATGCCGGTTGCGTATTCACTTCGGGTCAATTAATGTGGCCTGCCTGCAAGCCGGGTCTCGCCCCGGCGGGCGAGGCACTTTTCTTTGCGTCGCCAAAGAAAAGTACCCAAAAGAAAGGCGACCCGACTGTCCGGGTCCCTTCGCTTCGCTGCGGGCAACCTGCGCTGCTCGATTCCGGCGGGGGGCGTCAGAACTCGCTGCGCTCAAACAACTGCCGCCCTTGACACCGCCTCCATCTGCGCTGCTCGGCCCGGCCAAACGG
>CALRQX020000023.1:0-63360 GCA_943370435.1 Kapaibacterium sp. (SeqCode)
GTCATCGCCTCCCCGAGTCCGTATTTGTTCCCGCTTCATTTCCCCCAACCCGTCGGGCTGGGCCGAGGAGCGCAGCCGAAAACGGATCAGGGCGAGCGATTGTCTGAGCCGAAGGCGAGTTCGAGCGAGACCCCGTTTTCGGCGAGCACCGCAGGTTGCCCGCAGCGAAGCGAAGGGACCTAGACCATCGGGTCGCCTTTTCTTTGGTGACTTTCTTTTGGCGACGCAAAAGAAAGTTACTTGCCGCCGGGCAACCCCCGGCTTGCTGGCAAACCACCGCCAACCGCGTCAAACGCGGCGGCCAGGCCCTTACCCAATCGGCCGAATGCCAATCAGGTAACCATGCGCCCAGAAGGCAAACAGCGCCCAGGCCGCCACCCCCAGCACCACCGTGATGCCGGTGCCGGCAGCCGTGCCCGCCGGGTACACGGTGCCGGCCGCCCGGTCACGCGCGCGTGCGGCGCGAAAGCTCAGCGCCGCCCACAGCAAAAAACTGCCAAACAAAATCATGTGGGCCAGGTTGCCATTGGCCAGCAAGTGCGCCAGCGCCCACACCTTGACGCTGAGCACCATGGGGTGGTGCAAACGCGCCTTGATGGCGTTGCGCGGCACATAGGTGGCCACCAGCAGCACAAAGGCGATCAGCGTCAGCAAAGAGGCCAGATGCCGCATGCCGCGCGGCGGCATCCACAGCTGCACCGGCTGCTGCCGCGCCAGGCCAAAGCCCCAGACGATCAGCACAAAACCGGCGATGGACAAGACGGCGTAAACCGCCTTCCAGGGCATCTCACCGATGCGGCCCATCATGGCCGTGCGCCAGCCATCGGCAGCTATGCGTGTGGAGTGCACGCCCAGAAAAAGCACCAGACCCAAAAGCAGCATGACCACAGCGTTCTCCTTCAAGTATGTGGGCGATTATGAGCGCGCCGCGCAGGCCCCAGGCATTCGGGCGGCTTGCGGGGCAGGCACCATCCTTGTGTAGACTCAAGCCCACCTCATCCCCCAGCCCCCGATCCCGATGCGCCTGAGAATTTACCTGGTCGAAGACAGCCCTGTCATCCGCGCCGCCCTGTCCGAATCGCTGGAAGAGCTGGTAGGCGCCCGGGTGGTGGACTGCGCCAGCACCGAAAACGAAGCCTGTCAGTGGCTGGCCGAGCACCCGAATGACTGGGACCTGGTGGTGGTGGACCTGTTTTTGCTGCAGGGCAGCGGCCTGAACGTCGTCAAAAGCTGCAGCCAGCGCGCGTTGCGGCAAAAAGTGGTGGTGCTCACGGGTTACGCCACGCCAGCCATGCGCCAGCGCTGCCTGGCCAGTGGCGCCGACGCCGTTTTCGACAAAGCCACCGAAATCGACGAGTTCACCACCTACGCGATCAACGAGGTGGAACGTGTACAAGGCGAAACGCGCTATTGATTCAGGAGCTGCCGGCGCTCGTCCAGCAAGGGCTGCGGCCCGATTTGACTAAGCAAAAAACGCCTTGCCTGTCATCCCGGACCCCGGATCAAGTCCGGGGCAGGCTCCGATCCGGGATCCATGCCACACACACCAGCGGCATCCGCTCAGCCTCAGCCCGCCCCATCCGCAAAACACATGGCTTCCATCTTGTGGCCGTCCAGGTCGCGCACAAAAGCGCCGTAATAAGTCGGTGTGTACTGCGGCCGCAAACCCGGCGGGCCGTCGCACTGCGCGCCCAGCGCCAGCGCCGTGGCGTGAAAGGCATCGACCTCGGCCGGTGAATTGGCCATAAAGCTGATGTGGGTGCCATTGCCCGGCGCCGCCTGGCCGCCGTCATGCGGCCGCCCGACCCAGAACTCCGGGAAAGCCCGGCCATACGCGGCCGACTCGCCATGCTCCATCACCCGCGGGATTTGCAGCGTGGCCAGCACCGCGTCGTAAAAAGCCCGGGCCCGTGGAAAATCATTGGTGCCTATGGACACATGCGACATCACGCTGGGCGGCAAAGAAGAAGAAGCGTCACTCATAAAAACCTCCGTGTGGCAACAGCTTTGCAAAACCCCCAGCCTATCAAGCCGCAGCCGCCATGGCAAACCCAAAGTGCCAGCCCGGCAAGGGCGCACCGCCGCAGGCAAAATCAGCAGCAGCCAACCCCCAGCCAGACCACAATGGACGCCATGCGACTTCAAGACCTCAACACCCCCGCCGCGCTGGTCGACACCGCCCGCATGCAGCGCAACATCCACCGCATGCAGCAGCGCACGGACAGCCTGGGCGTGGCTTTTCGCCCGCATGTCAAAACCACCAAATGTGTCGCCATCGCCCAGGCGCAGATTGCGGCCGGTGCGCGCGGCATCACGGTGTCCACCCTGAAAGAAGCCGAGCAGTTTTTTGCCGCGGGCATCCAGGACATCCTGTACGCCGTCGGCATGGCCCCGCCCAAACTCAAACAGGCCGCAGCATTGATCACCCAGGGCTGCGCGCTGAAGATCATTGCCGACAGCGCCGCCTCTGCCTCTGCCATCGCGGCTTACGCGCGCCAGCACGGCGTGCCCTTTGAGGTGTGGATAGAAATCGACACCGACGGCCACCGCTCCGGCGTACAGCCCAAAGGCGACGAGCTGATTGCCATAGGCCAGCTGCTGCACCAGGGCGGCCCCGCCACCCTCGGCGGCGTCATGACCCATGCCGGCTCCAGCTACGACCTGAACACGCCCGAGGCCCTGCAGGCCATGGCCGAGCAGGAGCGCAGCCTGTGCGTGCTGGCAGCAGAGCGCCTGCGTGCCGCTGGCCTGCCGTGTCCGAATGTCAGCGTCGGCTCCACGCCAACCGCGCTGTCGGCCCAACAGCTGCAGGGTGTGACCGAGGTGCGCGCCGGGGTCTATGTGTTTTTTGACCTGGTCATGGCCAATGTGGGCGTCTGTTCACCCGACGACGTGGCGCTGAGCGTGTTGACCACCGTGATAGGCCACCAGGCCGACAAGGGCTGGGCGATTGTGGACGCCGGCTGGATGGCCATGAGCCGCGACCGCGGCACGCAAAAGCAGATACACGACTACGGCTACGGCCAGCTCTGCGACGCCAGCGGCCAGCGCATCGAAGGCTACACCCTGACCGGCGCGAATCAGGAGCACGGCATCGTCAGCCGCAGCGGTACGCCAGATGCTGACATTGCCAAGCACTTCCCGGTAGGCACGCAGCTGCGTATCTTGCCCAACCACGCCTGCGCCACCGGCGCCCAGTTTCCGGAGTACCACGCCATCAATGGGCAGGAAGTCGGCCCCACCTGGCCGCGCTTTTACGGCTGGTAAGGGCAGGTGTCGCCATGACCAATATCCAGCGCATCAACCCGGGCACTATGGCCGCGCCCGGCGGCCACTACAGCCACGCCGTGGTCGCCAACGGTTTGGTGTTCATCTCCGGCCAGTTGCCCATCACACCGGCAGGTGACAAGCTCAACAAGGCCAGCTTTGAAGACCAGGCCAGACAGGTACTGGCCAACGTGCAAGCCGCGCTGGAGGCCGCCGGCAGCAGCGTCGCCCAACTGGTGCAGGTGCGGGTGTACGTGACAGACATCGACCACTGGCCAGCCTTCAACCGCGTCTACCAGGCCTGGGCTGGCGCCGCGCCCCCAGCGCGGGCGGTAGTGCCTGTGCCGCTGTTGCACTACGGGTTTTTGATTGAGGTGGAGGCGGTGGGGGTGTTGAATTCGTGACCCAATCAACTCGACCGGAGTTTGAATGCCCGACGTTGTCGACAAATTAACGCGCAGCCAGATGATGTCCGGCATCCGTTCGCAGAACACCAAGCCTGAAATCATCATCCGCAAGGCACTGCACGCGCGCGGCTTCAGGTATTCACTTCACCCCAAGGGAATGCCCGGAAAGCCCGACATCGTGATGCCGAAATGGCGCGTTGCGGTCTTCGTACATGGGTGCTTCTGGCACAAGCACGGGTGCAGTCTTTCAAAAATGCCCGCTGCAAACGCCGATTTTTGGAAGCAAAAACTAGAAGGAAATCAGTCGCGCGATGCAAGGGTTCTGGGCGCTCTAGCCGCTTCTGGCTGGCGCACTGCGACTATCTGGGAGTGCGCGGTTCGCGGCAAACACGCACTTGTACGGCTACCGCATGTGCTGGACGAGCTTGCCGACTGGATACGCGACCATCCGGATTCAATGTGCTTTGAAACAGAATCAAGCTGAATACAACACCCAGAACAGGTTTCTCTCGACGTTCCCGTCCCTACCTGGTATGGTTCCAGTGGTAATAAAACGACGTTTTTCTGGAATCCAATTGACCACCAATCACTTCTTCGTTCTCGAACATGTCCACCTTCGTTGATCTGTTCTGCGGCGGCGGTTTTGGGGCACGCGGCGCCGTGCGCGGCGGCGGCATTCCGCTTCTTGGTCTCGATGCGTGGGGAATGGCCACTCAAACGTACCAAGCCAATTTCCCTGAAGCAGATGTCCTGACTGAATACATTGAAAAAGTCGACATTGGAGGCCTCGGGAAAAAGTACAAACCAGACGTACTGCTTACCTCGCCTGAATGCACCTCGCACTCCATCGCCAGGGGCGCCAAAGCCGGCAAGGAGAGTAGCCGGGAAACGGCCATGGGCATTGTTCCATGGGTGGAGTCAATGTCTCCCCGCTGGGTGATCGTCGAGAACGTAAACCGGATGAAGAAATGGAACCGGCACAACGAACTTGTCGGAACGATTGAAGGCCTCGGGTACACCGTCAGCGATCTATTTTTAAACTCTGCCGACTTCGGCTCAGCACAAGCCCGTAAACGCATGTTCCTGGTGTGTGACCGGGAGGGGACTAGCGTTACCCGCGAACAGTTGTTGGCTCAACACCCCATTGTGCGAATGTCGGCGAACGACATCATCGACTGGAAAGCTGACTACAAGTCCACGCCTCTGTATAAACCCGGCCGCGCGAAAGCGACAACGGAACGAGCGGAACGCGGCATTGCCGCATTGGGGCGTAACGTCAACTTCATCATCGTTTACTACGGTTCTGACTATGCGGGCGGATGGCAAAAACTTGAGGCGCCATTGCGCACCGTGACCACAGTTGACCGCTTTGGCTTGGTGACCTGGAAAGATGACACGCCATACCTTCGCATGCTTCAACCCAACGAACTGTTGAAGGCGATGGGGGGAGGCGCCGAGCATTCGCTTCCACATGGAAGTCGAAGAGAAAAAGTCAAACTATGCGGCAATGGCGTTTGCGCTGACGTTATGACTTCAATATTTCGCTGGATTGGCGCAACCCAGCAAGCACCAAAACGTCCTCGCAAGAGCAAATGATCAGCGAGCGACTGCATGAGGTCGATCTGACGGTTGACGAGAGTTACGGCGGATCGCGAAACGGCAACTACTCTGATGATCCACTTCCACAATTACTCGGTGTCGACAACGGAGCAGGGTTTCGCCACCTCGGTAAGAGGCCCGAAGTAAAAACCCTAAAACTGCTTGCATTAAAAACTGACTTCTCGGATATCCACTGGCCCGACTCGCTGGATAGGGAGAATGGCCTCTTTACATACTATGGCGACAAGCGGGTCCCCGGAGATCTTCATGACACGCCCCGAAAGGGCAACCTCATGTTGCGCAATCTATTCGACGAAGCGCACTCTCAACAGGAAAGCAGCCATTTCCCACCAATCTTCCTCTTTGGAAATACAGGCTCTTTCAGGGACGTGCGGTTCCTAGGCTTAGCCGTCCCTGGGGCGGCGGGAATGGGAAGCGACGAGGATTTGGTTGCAGTGTGGAGGACCACAGGCAGTCAAATTCGATTTCAAAATTACAAGTCTACCTTCACGGTACTGAACATTGGTGTCGTCACCAGGAGATGGATCCGAGACATACAGTCAGGCAACGCTGTCGGATCAACACATGCGCCTAAGGCATGGCTCGACTGGGTAACAGGAAGAAAATTTACCCCGCTTCTATCTAAACCGATTAATACTTTTCGCACTAAGCAACAGCAGCTTCCCGAAACCGAAGAGCTGAAAGCGTACATATCGCTCTTGCATTCGTTTTACAAAGATGATCCGCATGCGTTTGAACGGTGCGCGATGGAAATTGCCCGCCTCTTCATGCCGAATATCCATCGCTGGGAAATTACGAGGCCCTGGCGCGATGGTGGGCGAGACGCGCTTGGTACATATCGAGTGGGCCAAGGAGCTGGTGCAATAGATGTTGAGTTTGCGTTAGAAGCAAAGTGCTACGGCCTCAACAACGGGGTTGGTGTTAAACCGCTCGCGCGTCTAATATCGCGCCTTAGACATCGGCAATTCGGAATACTGGTCACAACGTCCTATCTTGATCTACAAGCATATCAAGAGCTTGTAGCGGATACACATCCTGTCGTCGTTGTTTCGGCGAATGATATAGCGAACAAGTTTAAAGAGAAGATCGGTAGCGTAGCAAGGGTCAAACTATGGCTTACTCGCCTGTAGCGAACGTGCGCAATTAGTCGCCGGTTACGGCTACGTATCCTTGACGAGAGGAGTAATTCGCATATTTATGAAGAACCACTTCGATCAATGGCTTTCGTAGCCGATATTGCGGTGTAAGGCCTGCCGGCAATTGCCACGTCTGCGCGGTGAAAAAACGTCCCACCGACACGATCAAAATGCTGTCTTCGTCGCCACCAAGATTCCAAGGACCAAACTCGATCAAAGCCTCTGACTTCAATTTTCCAGGCCGCATAGGATGCGACAAAAACTCGACAAATCGCCGTGGAACTTCGAGGGCACAAAGCAGGCGGACAGTACGCGCTTTTCTTTGCGCGTGGTCGCAATCTGCGCCGACCTCAAGCAATCGAAGCCGACAACCGGTCTCGACATCGGGACGAATACCAGATAAACGTGTATGTAAGTCCGTCAGGCGCCGAAACTCTTCCTCTGTGAGTTGCGCAGGGTCCTTCAGGACGGCATTCAGCTGACTAATCGGGACCAAAAATTCCGACCACACTACTGATGCTGAATCTTTCTGATCGATAGCTTTGGCTATCAAATTGTCGTCATCCGCGCCAAGAACTAGCCCACGAACTGTCTTAGTAACAGCTCGACTCACGTTCATCTCAATATGTAGGTCTGTATTTAATCGCGCCCTTACATTCCTGCTAAGTAATGGCGGGCGCCCTCTTAAGACGGCGCCGATGCTAGCCTCCACCACCTCAGCATATGCTGGGACAGAGTCCGTGGATCGCAGATCGTCGACCAACAAGTCAACAAGGCCATCATCTAGCGCCCTGGATGGCGCCTCACGAGCGTCCTCCTTGCCAGAGGCTTCAAACGCAAGTTTCGCAAAGATTTGAGAGAGCGCGGTAGATTTGTCCACAGACTCTTCTCCGGCATGAATAACTGCCGCCGAGTAAACTGAATTGATAGTCGACGTCGCCGCCTTACTAACTCTAGTTTCCCACGCACACGCCAGCTGCAACTGCGTATCGGACAAGGCTTTATGAAGCTGCGATCTGACGGCGTCTATTCCGCTAACAGCTTCGGTAATTAACGCCTTGACGTCAGAGTTCGCCTCAGCTGAAGCCATGTCAGATACAAACTCATTTTTGCTTATGAGTTGAACAGTCAAGGGGGCCGACCTTCTGTCTTTGGGATCAACATTGGCGTGGTCAATCCGATCAGAAATCACCTCGCCAACTTCTTTAGATTTTCCTTCAACGTTAGTCCAAAGCATCAGCCCATATGGGCATTGCGTAGTAGGAAGCAACGGAAGCAAAACATCCTCAATCAAAATTCCAGCGAGCGTTTTTGCATCTGTGCCGGCGCCTGTAGCGTTGCGAATATTCAGGTCTGTTACTAGCAAGCGGATGTCAGGATAGCCGCCCTTCGGCGGCGGCGGGACAAGTTGATGGGTATCCTTGTTATATAGATGCCAAAGACACGGAACGCCTGAAACAACAAGGGCATTTGCAATAGCAAACAAATGATCGGGGCGGTCATCAACGACAACAACCCGGACTGGGGCTAGCAATTCCATCACTTCCCTCCAAAACGCATGACTACAGCTGCGCCATCAAATGCGTCTGGTATGTCTAGTTCTTCTCGCAATTCTTCCGCACTACTAATACTCAGAAGCCCGCCTATTTGCTCGGTGACCATGCTCGCGAAATAAAGCCCCAAGCCCATGCCATTGGGCCGCTCAGAGAAAAAGGCTGTTCTAGCTTTAGATATCGCTCGGGCCGAAAATCCAGGCCCATTGTCCACCACGGCTATTAAGCTCGAGCTATCTTCTTCACGGTACCTCGTTAAAATTCTAATGGCCCTGGTTCGTTCGCCGCCTTCTACTTCATGACGAACTTGCGTCCAATACACAGCGTTATCAATCAAATTACCAATCGCACCAACCAATAGATTGGGCGCAGCTCTAACTTT
Organism: Kapaibacterium sp. (SeqCode); assembly: GCA_943370435.1. Lineage (GTDB taxonomy): Bacteria > Pseudomonadota > Gammaproteobacteria > Burkholderiales > Burkholderiaceae_C > Polaromonas. The sequence continues at coordinate 8,366 of CALRQX020000023.1, forward strand.
AAAGTCCGGCTCTTCTTTCGCCAATATGGGGGCTGAGAAAGCTATGCCGTGAAATGAAAAGCGGGACCTGCGCACCCTCGCCGCCTGATCGATAACCTCGCTGCAAAAAATGCTTCTGGTTTGGTTCTTTCGAAGCAATGGAGCGAATCCATGAAGCATGTAATAAATTTGCTCAATCTGCCGCTTCAATACCTCTTCATCTACCTTTTTGGCTACCGCTGAAGCAAGGGCATCGACCTCGCGTTCAATTTCGTGAAAGATGACTGACAAATTTAGGCCTGCGGTTCCTGCGCTAACCATCACATCACGCAACTCAATGAACTCCGTCTCAATTGCTTCAACTTGACGTTTGTAGGTAATCGGAATTTCTTTGCTTTTTAACCCGGCCTTAAGGGTGTCGATAGCATCCACAAAGCGCAGCGGCACTTCCGCAACCCCTTTGCCGCGAATAACCTCATCAAGCTTTCTTCTGTCCTCTATCGCCTCGCGTTCAAATTTCTCAAACGCACTAAACACGAGCTGCCGAAAGCGCGGAAATGCTCCACCGCCATCGAATCCCTCTCGGTTTGTCTTTTCCTTAAGCAAGAAACTGCTTTCGAGGTCCAGGCTTATGGCCGCTACTAGAGAGTTGGTACCAAATCTTTCACCAGGTCTGTTGATGCGACGAACATTGAGTCCAAGCCAATCATCTGTGGGCTCACCATAATTAAACACGCGAACGTTATCCCGATAAACACGAACACCTGTTTGATCTGCCAACCACTTTTTTAACTGCGTAAGATTTCCGATGGCCTTTAATACCTCTGGTCTTTGGTGATAGCCAAAAATCACGCCTTTTATAGGACCTATGCCTTCCAAGAGTCGCGCGTTATAAACAACTCCTGACTCCACTTCGGATTCGCCGTCCCCTCCACCGTCATCCAAAAGAAGCAAATCGTTATCAGCAGAAAGAGTCCTGCCAACTACAGACTTCCACAAAGGCGGTTTGAATTTGTAGTTCCAGGAAAAGCCTTTTTCTGTTATCGAAAAAGAAAACTCCCAGACGGATTGCTCTTTAAAATCATCCGGCCCAAACATTCCCTCGAGATCTTTTTCTCGCCCAGGAACGGAGAGCGCAACGGCAAAGCTGTCCTTTGTTTCAAACGGACTTGCCAAGGAGGTAACGAGCCGATTGAGCTTCCGGAGATCTCCCCTCAACCAATCATTTCGATAAAGATCGGAAATAACTATTTTTGTGCCTGTGGTAGTGCCTCGAAAAATAGCGGGTTCATCCCGCTCTTCAACTTCTACAGTAAGTTGATCTAGGAAAGCCCCTTGTCCTATTAATGCGTCAAGATCAATATAGAGCGCGCATTCCTTTGAATTGCTGGCCTTTGTGACGAGTCTTAATTTTTTACCCAGTTTGAACGCTGCCACGCGTCCCACACCTTTCTCGCCCAAAGGCAATCGGTGAAAGTTCACAGACCGCGCCCTGTGGGCCTGTCCCCTCTTTGAGTCGGTCGCAAGAACCAACCATTTTGACTTGATGTCTTCTAGGGACATGCCTACGCCATCGTCTTCGACGATGATCTCGGGTGGATTGGCTTTTAACCTAATAGTGACTGCGACTAGCTGGGCATCAGCGTCATAACCGTTTTTTACTAGCTCAAAAATAGCCAATCCATCATCACCAATGAGTTCTTCACCAAGCAACCTAAGTACATGGCTGTTTGCTCTCAGAGCAACATTCAATTGTTTAGTGGTACTCATGTTCTCCTAGAGCTCCAGGTAACGCTAATCAAACATCAATATTCGCAGCCCTAAGCGCATTCGTCTCAATAAACTCGCGCCTTGGCTCGACCTCATCACCCATCAGCATGGTGAACACATGGTCGGCTTCGATAGCCTAGTCAATCTGTACGCGCAGCAGGCGGCGCACGTGGGGTCCATGGTGGTTTCCCACCGCTGGGCCCGTCATGCTGCAGATTATGAGTGTTTTTGGGCTCCCGCCAATGATAGACATGCGCAACCAGCTACCAAATTCATAGCGTTTCCCGATCACTCACACACCGGCGTACCTCGCCATCAGCGCAGGAACAGCAGGTTTCGCGCAGCGCTGCAAATTCATCAACAAGGCGTGGTCGGGCTTGCCCACGCGGTGGCGGGTGCGCAGGTCGTGCTGAATCTGGCCCAGCAGCGAAGCCGCCATTTCGGCATCCGCCAGCGCCCGGTGGGCACGGCCGGCGCGGGGCAGCTGGTGGTAGTCCACCAGCACGCCCAGCTTGTGGCTGGATGCCTGGGGGTAGAGCCTTCGGGAAACCAGCATGGTGCAGGCAAAGGGCTGGGCCGCCGCGGCACCGGCACGCGCCAGCTCGGCCTGCCAGAACCGGCGGTCAAAAGAAGCGTTGTGCGCCACCATGGGCGCGGTGCCCACAAAGCGGCTGGCAGCCAGCATGACGGAGGCGGCATCGGGCGCGCTGGCCACCATGGCATTGCTGATGCCGGTCAGGCTGGTGATGAAAGCGGGGATGTGTATGCCGGCATTCATCAGGCTCTGGAAGCGGTCCACCACGCAGCCGTTTTCAACCAGCACAATCGCCACCTCGGTGGCACGGTCGCCCATGCCGGGCGACAGGCCGGTGGTTTCAAAGTCGATGACGGCGATACGGCTCATGCGCGGCATTCAGGCCAGCAACGTCATACCAACCAAAGCACGCTCGACAACAGGCCGAACGCGGCATACCCGTATGCCCTTGACCAGCTTGAAGTGGTGCCGCACCGGGTCTCCATGAAATTCGAACTTCTGATATTGGAATTTCATGGTGTTTCTCCTGATCGGCCATCAAGGGCTGCATGTCCACAGAGGAACAACCCGCCAAAAGGCGCCACTCAACATCCTTTCGTTGCCTTGCGCTCAGCACGCTTGGCGGCTCTGATGCGTTGCCATTCCTCGTCGGCTACAGCCGGTCGCGGGTCGTCGCGACTGGTCTGTACTTTGGCGCGCACCCAGCGGTCGTGTTTCGCAGCGCCGAGCATATCGGCCAGATGCGCCGGCGTGCGATCAATCGTCATTCAAAGACGGGCCGCAATTGCGGCTCAATTGCCCTGCGCCGGTAGGCATTGCGGAGAATGGAAGAAAAAGCCAGGGCAATTTTTCGTCCGTCAAACGCTGCGGACAACTCGTCCTGCATGTCGACCAGGGCAAAGCCGCTGGGGGCCTCTCCCGGAATAAACTCCACCAGCAAATCCACATCGCTCCCAGGGAGCTCTTGGCCCATGGCTGCTGACCCAAACATGCTCATCTTGCGGACGGGGTAGCGCCTGCATATCTCGGCGATCCGTGAGCGTTGGGCCGGTGCAATGTTCATGCTGCAAATTATGCGCAGAGCACCTCAAACGTCAATATTCGCAGCCCGCAGCGCATTCGTCTCAATGAACTCCCGCCGCGGCTCAACCTCATCACCCATCAGCATGGTGAAGACGTGATCGGCTTCGATGGCGTCGTCGATCTGCACACGCAGCAGGCGGCGCGCGGTGGGGTCCATGGTGGTTTCCCACAGCTGGGCCGGGTTCATCTCGCCCAGGCCTTTGTAGCGCTGGCGCGCGGTGGCGCCTTCGGCCTGGACGATCAGCCAGGCCATGGCCTCGCGGAAGGTTTCCACCTTGTCTTCTTTCTGGCGCTCGCCTTCGCCGCGCATCACGCGTGAGCCTTCGCTCATCAGGCCCTTGAAGGTGGCGGCTGCTTCGGCCAGGGCCGCGTAGTCGGCGCCGTGCACAAAGTCTTGTGTCAGCACGCTGCTTTTCACGTTGCCGTGGTGGCGGCGGCTGATGCGCAAAATCGGCTTGTCGTTGCGCGCGTCAAACTCGCCGGCCACTTCAGCCGTCGGCAACTGGGCTTGCAGCAACACGGCTGAACGCTCGGCGTCTTCCACCGTGTCCAGGTTCAGGGCCACGCCGTCGGCAATGGCTTTCAGGGCCTCGGCGTCCATGTAGCCGCGCAGGCGGGCAATCACCTGCTCGGCCAGCTGGTGCTTGCGGGCCAGCTCGGCCAGGGTGTCGCCGGTCAGCAAGGTGCCCTTGCCGGTCGATGGGTCCGCGCCGGTTTGTACCGATGCGTCTTTCAGTGCAATTTTCAGCAGGAAGCTGTCGAGTGCCGCGCTGTCTTTCAGGTACTGCTCTTCCTTGCCCGACTTGACCTTGTACAGCGGTGGCTGCGCAATGTAGATGTGGCCACGCTCCACCAGCTCTGGCATCTGGCGGTAAAAGAAGGTCAGCAGCAGCGTGCGGATGTGCGCGCCGTCCACGTCGGCGTCGGTCATGATGATGATGCGGTGGTAACGCAGCTTGGCGACGTTGAAGTCGTCATTACCGGTGGTGCCGCCGGCCTTGCCAATGCCGGTGCCCAGGGCGGTGATCAGCGTCAAAATTTCATTGCTGGTCAACAGCTTTTCATAACGCGCTTTTTCCACGTTCAGAATTTTGCCGCGCAGCGGCAGGATGGCCTGGAATTTGCGGTCACGCCCCTGCTTGGCAGAGCCGCCGGCGGAGTCACCCTCGACGATGTAGATTTCGCACAGCGCCGGGTCTTTTTCCTGGCAGTCGGCCAGCTTGCCGGGCAGGCCCATGCCGTCCAGCACGCCCTTGCGGCGTGTCATGTCGCGGGCTTTGCGGGCGGCCTCACGCGCACGCGCGGCTTCAATGATCTTGCCGACGATGATCTTGGCGTCGTTGGGCCGCTCCTGCAGGTAGTCGGTCAGAAGCTTGCTGACGATGTCTTCCACCGGGCCACGCACCTCGCTGCTGACCAGTTTGTCTTTGGTCTGGCTGGAGAACTTGGGCTCGGGCACCTTCACGCTGAGCACACAGGTCAGGCCTTCACGCATGTCGTCGCCGGTGACTTCCACCTTGGCTTTTTTGGCGAGTTCGCTGTCGTCGATGTATTTGTTGATGACCCGCGTCATCGCGGCGCGCAGGCCGGTCAGGTGCGTGCCACCGTCGCGCTGCGGAATGTTGTTGGTGAAACACAGCACCTGCTCGTTGTAGCCGCTGTTCCACTGCATGGCAACTTCCACACCGATGTTGGTGTTCTGGTCGCTCTGGCGGTCACCCATGGCGTGGAAGACGTTGGGGTGCAGAACGGTTTTTCCCTTGTTGATGAAGTTCACAAAACCCGTCACGCCGCCGGCGCCGGCAAAGTCGTCTTCCTTGCCGCTGCGCTCGTCCTTCAGGCGGATCTTCACGCCGTTGTTCAAAAAGCTCAGTTCGCGCAAACGCTTGCTGAGGATTTCGTAATGGAAGTCGTTGTTCTGCTGAAAGATGTCGGTATCGGGCAGAAAGTGCACCTCGGTGCCGCGTTTGTCGGTATCGCCCAGCACCTGCATCGGTGACACCTCGACACCACCGACGTTCTCGATGATGCGGTTCTGCACAAAACCCTTGGAGAACTCCATCACATGGACTTTGCCTTCACGGCGAATCGTCAGGCGCAGCATTTTGGACAACGCGTTCACACAGCTCACACCCACGCCGTGCAGGCCGCCTGACACCTTGTAGCTGTTCTGGTTGAACTTGCCGCCGGCATGCAACTCGGTCAGCGCAATTTCGGCCGCAGAACGTTTGGGCTCGTGTTTGTCGTCCATCTTGATGCCGGTCGGAATGCCCCGGCCGTTGTCGACCACGCTGATCGAGTTGTCCAGGTGGATGGTGACCATGATGTCGTCGCAATGGCCGGCCAATGATTCATCAATCGAGTTGTCGACCACCTCAAACACCAGGTGGTGCAACCCGGTACCGTCCGAGGTGTCGCCGATGTACATGCCAGGGCGCTTGCGCACGGCCTCCAGGCCTTCCAGGATCTGGATCGAACCCTCGCCATAGCCTTCAGACGCGCCGGCCTGGTTGCTGTCGATTTTGGGCTGGAAATTCGAGCTGCCCTCAGCACCTTCACCCGAATGAACACCTTCGCCTACAGGGGTGGGTTCAACAGGAGTGGCTTCGCTGGCTTGGTTTTCTTGCGTCATGACTACGTTTTCTCAATCTCTTCAATGACCAAACCCGCTTTGGTAAGCGGGTTCGGCAAGGTGGCAGTGTGTTTTTTTTTACTGTAGATACGCTTAAATCCGCATCGGCATCACGACGTATTTAAAGGCCGCATCGTCGGGAATGGTCAGCAGCGCCGAGCTGTTGGAGTCGGCCAGCTCAATCTTCACCATGTCCTGCTCCATGTTGGTCAGCGCATCGATCAGGTAGGTCACGTTGAAACCGATTTCAATCGCGTCACCCGCGTAGTCGATGTCGAGCTCGTCCACGGCTTCTTCCTGCTCGGCATTGTTGGACGCCACACGCAGGGTGCCAGGTTCGATGTTCAGGCGCACACCCTTGAACTTCTCGCTGGTCAAAATCGCGGTGCGCTGCAGGCTGGCCAGCAGCGGCACGCGGCCCAGGGTGATGATGTTTTTGTGATTTTTGGGAATCACGCGGTTGTAGTCGGGGAACTTGCCTTCGACCAGCTTGGTGACAAACTCCATGCCCTCAAAACTGAACTTGGCCTGGTTGCCGGCAAACTGCATCTCGATCGCGCCTTCTTTGTCGCTGAGCAGGCGCTGCATCTCGAGCACCGTCTTGCGCGGCAAAATCACTTCCTGGCGCGGCACTTCGACGTCGAGTGTGGCCGATGAAAACGCCAGTCGGTGCCCGTCGGTGGCCACCAGGCTCAGCTGTTTGCCTTCAGCCACAAACAGGATGCCGTTGAGGTAGTAGCGAATGTCGTGCACCGCCATCGCAAACGAGACCTGGTTCAGCAGCTCTTTGAGCACCTTTTGCGGCACCGAAAAACTCGGGCCAAAGTTGGCGGCTTCCTGCACCAGCGGAAAGTCTTCAGCCGGCAGGGTTTGCAGCGTGAAACGGCTTTTGCCACCCTTGAGGATCAGCTTGTTCTGTGCCGACTCCAGCGAAACCGTCTGGTCGCTGGGCATGGAACGCAGGATGTCGATCAGCTTGCGTGCGCCCACCGTCGTGGTGAAGTTGCCGCTGTCGCCATCCAGCTCGGCGGTGGTGCGAATCTGGATCTCCAGGTCGCTGGTGGTCAGCTGCAACTGCGAGCCTGTTTTGCGGATCAGCACATTGGCCAGGATAGGCAGCGTGTGCCTGCGCTCCACAATGCCGGCGACCGATTGCAGAACCGATAAAACTTTATCCTGAGTGGCTTTGAGAACAATCACTGTCTTAACCTCTTATTTCTTTAATTCAAATTAGTAGTAGTAGATAAGGGCAGCACGTTTTTGTGGACAGCCCTATTTTCTTCTTTTTGATCAACTACTTGGCGCTTGTTTAACCTTGTGGTCAGACAGCCCGCCAACCCTGCTGCCAAATATGAACAACTTTCAGAAATCCATCCGCCCTGTGGATAAGTGATGGGTTGTTCAAAACTTGTCCCCACAGTTGTCAGACTGGCTGGCAAACGGGGAAAAGAGACTGAAAAAGTATTCATTTCAGCCTTTCAGGGTTTGTTCCAGCACATGGAGTTGCTGGTTGAGTTCGGTCATTTGCTGGCGTTCGGCCGACATCTTGCGCACCGCATGCAGCACGGTGGTGTGGTCACGGCCGCCAAACAGCTCGCCGATCTCGGGCAGGCTCTTCTGGGTCAGCTCCTTGGCCAGGTACATGGCAATCTGGCGCGGCCGGGCAATGCTGGCCGGGCGCTTTTTGGAATACATGTCGGCGACCTTGATCTTGTAATAGTCGGCGACGGTCTTCTGGATGTTCTCCACCGAGATCTGGCGGTTCTGTATCGACAGCAGGTCGCGCAGCGCCTCACGCGCGAGCTGGATGGAGATTTCCTTGAGGTTGAAACGCGAGTAGGCCAGGATTTTGCGCAGCGCACCTTCGAGCTCACGCACGTTGGAGCGCACGTTTTTGGCGACAAAAAACGCGACCTCTTCCGGCATGACGGCGCTTTCGGCCTCGGCTTTGCGGATCAAAATGGCCACGCGCATTTCGAGCTCGGGCGGCTCAATAGCCACCGTCAGGCCGGAATCAAAACGCGAGATCAGGCGTTCATGGATGTCGGTCAGGCCCTTGGGATAGGTGTCGCTGGTCATCACAATGTGTGATTTTTTGGTCAGCAAGGCCTCAAAGGCGTTGAAAAACTCTTCCTGCGTGCGGTCCTTGTTGGCCAGGAACTGCACATCGTCAATCAGCAGCAGATCAAGCGAGTGGTAACGCTCCTTGAACTCGTCAAAAGTCTTGCGCTGGTAGGCTTTAACCACATCCGAGACAAATTGTTCGGCATGGATGTAGAGAACTTTGCTGGCCGGGTTGTCGGCCAGCAGCTTGTTGCCTATGGCGTGCATCAAATGGGTTTTGCCCAGACCGACGCCGCCGTAGATAAACAGCGGGTTGTACAACTGGCCCAGGCTGCTGGACACATGCATGGCGGCAGCCCGGCCCATGCGGTTGGCCGTGCCTTCAATCAGGGTGTCAAAAGTCAGCGCGGTGTTGAGCCGGTTTTTAAAAGGGGCGCCGGCGACGTCGTCGGGCACACCCAGTGCGGCCGGTTCTGCGACACCGTTGCCTTCGAAGCTGCGGGTCAAAGGTGCTGAGCGGACGGATGCCTCGCGCTGAGCGAGCGCTAACTCAAGATGAATGCCGTGGCCGGAGATTTTTTCCAGCAGGGCGGAAATACGGCCGGCGTACTGGGCCCGTATCCAGTCCAGCTTGAAGCGGTTGGCGACCTGGATGGTGACTTTGGACAGGTCGGCGGCCACGTCTGCGACCAGCGGGCGGATCCAGGTGTTGAACTGCTGCTCGGGCAATTCCTGGGCCAAATGGTCCACACAACTTTGCCAAAGCTCATGGCTGGGGCTGTGACCGGTGCCTTCACGCATGGTGGCCTGGGCCTGTAGGGTCGCAGTTGCCAGTATGCTTTTGCTTGTGGATATTATTAATTTTTGGCACCCGGCATTGTAGTCCTGCGGCCGAGTTATCCACAAAAAAATTGCTGCGGGTTTTAACCTAGTGGCGGCGCCTGCCGGGCGCCTCAGCGATCTCAGCTTTTACCGCCAGAGCAGGCCCTAACTTGTTGCCAGCGTTAAGAAATCTGCGATAATCGTGGGTTTCCCAGATTCGTAGCGGGTTGGCACGCAACAGAAAGCTCATTTGTTTGAATGGGCGGGCTGTCAGGCGGTGCGCGTCACGCTGACCTGCATAGTTGGTTGTGTTGTACGGCCGCCAGGATCACGAGTCGCAAAAATTGCAGCGTGTGCAATTTTGCAAAGGGAGCTTTCTAGCCTGTAGGACCATCATGAAACGCACATACCAACCTTCCAAAGTCAAGCGCGCACGTACGCACGGTTTTCTGACCCGCATGAAAACCCGTGGCGGCCGCGCAGTGATTGCTGCACGCCGCGCCAAAGGCCGCAAGCGCCTGGCTGTATAAGCTGCGTTTTCCGCAGGCCCGCCGCTTTCGAGCTGACGCTTGCATCCAGTGCAGCGGCTTCAAACCCGGCCCCAGTTTCAGGCAGTGCTTGCCGGCGCCATTGTTGCAAGAACCACGCATTTCGCATTGCACCGCAATGCGCTTGATGCCATGAACGCGCAGACAGTGGCCAGCAAGACCCATGACACCCCAGCGCTGTTTCCGCTTCAGGACATCTGGCTCGGGGCCATGGTGCCCAAACGCTGGGCCAAACGCGCTGTGACGCGCAACGCCATCAAAAGGCAGATCTACACCGTGAGCGCTGACTTTTCACCCCGCATTCCCGACACCGGCTGGGTGGTCCGGCTGCGCCGTGATTTCTCCCGCAAGGAGTTTGTCAGCGCCAGCTCGGAAGCCCTCAAACAGCTGGTGCGCAGCGAAGTAGAGGCCTTGCTGCAGGCCGGAGCACAAGCCGCATGAGCGCGCTTGACACCATGCGCCGCAACTTGCTGCGGCTGGCCCGGCTGCCGCAGAAAACGCTGGTGCTGCTGGTCAAAGGCTACCGGCTGTTGCTCAGCCCCTGGCTCGGTTCTTCCTGCCGCTTTGAGCCCACCTGTTCAGCCTATTCCCTGCAGGCGCTGCAGCAACAGGGCGCGCTCAAGGGCAGTTACCTCACCCTGCACCGGCTGGCACGTTGCCACCCGTGGTGCCATGGCGGGTATGACCCGGTGCCCTCGTCGGCACCAGGCACAGCCGCCCGCCGCTTTCCCCTTTTCACCCGCCTGGTCACACCCGTGACTTCGACCCCCTCTAAAAAGAAACCGTCATGAACGACATCCGCCGCACCATTTTGTGGGTGATTTTTGGTTTTTCCATGATCCTGTTGTGGGACCAGTGGCAGGTCTTCAACGGCAACAAGGCCACCTTTTTCCCCTCACCTGTGGCCAGCACGGCAGCGCCTGCTGCCAAAGCAGCCAGCGCCGCCGGCGTGCCCACGCCCAGTCCGCAGGCCGGCGCCAATGCCGTGCCCGTCGCGTCTGTGCCTGGTGCGGCCCCGGCAGCGACCGGTGCCCTGCCTTCCACCAGCACCACACCGTCTGCCACCAAAGAGCGCCTGGTGGTGAACACCGACGTGCTGAGCCTGACTTTTGACACCGAGGGCGGCACACTGGTGCACTCCTCCTTCCTCAAGCACCAGGACATGACCGACCGGTCGGCCGGTTTTGTGCTGCTCGATCAAAGCGCGGCGCGGGTTTATGTGGCGCAGTCCGGCCTGATTGCCGGCGCGGCCGGGGGCAGTTTTCCGACCCACAAGACCCTGATGAGCGCCGTGCCCGGCGAGCGCACACTGAAAGACGGCCAGGACAGCCTGGAGGTCAAATTCGAGTCGGCCGACGTGGGCGGCATCAAGCTGGTCAAAACCTACACGCTCAAGCGCGGCGTTTATGACATGGCGGTGCGCCACGATGTGGTCAACACCGGCAGCACTGCGGCCTCGCCCCAGCTCTACCTGCAACTGGTGCGTGACGGCAACAAGCCGCCGGGCGAGTCGTCGTTTTATTCCACCTTCACCGGCCCGGCCCTGTACACCGAAGCCAAGAAATACCAGAAGGTGGAGTTCAGCGACATCGAGAAAAACAAGGTGGATGTCGAAAAACAGGCCAGCAATGGTTATGTGGCCATGGTGCAGCATTATTTTGCGTCGGCCTGGATGCTGGCCGACGGCGTCCAGCGCGACATCTTTCTGCGCAAGGTCGACACCAACCTGTATGCGGTCGGCATGATCACGGGGCTCGGTGAAATTGCGCCCGGCACGACCAAAACCGTGGACGCCAAGTTTTTTGTCGGCCCCCAGGTTGAAAAGCAGCTCGAAGCCATTGCACCCGGCCTGGAGCTGGTCAAGGACTACGGCTGGTTGACGATTCTGGCCAAGCCGCTGTACTGGCTGCTCGACAAGCTGCATGGCTTTCTGCAGAACTGGGGCTGGTCCATCGTGGCGCTGGTGTTGCTGCTGAAGGCCGCGTTTTACTGGCTCAATGCCAAGGCCTATGCCAGCATGGCCAAGATGAAGGCGGTCAATCCCAAGATCATGGAAATGCGCGAGCGGCTCAAGGACAAACCGCAGGAAATGCAGCAGGCCATGATGAAGATGTACAAGGATGAAAAGGTCAACCCCATGGGTGGCTGCTTCCCCATCCTGATCCAGATTCCGGTGTTCATTGCCCTGTACTGGGTGCTGCTGAGTTCGGTCGAGATGCGCAACGCACCGTGGATTTTGTGGATCAAGGATTTGTCATCGCCCGACCCTTACTTCATCCTGCCGATTGTGATGACCTTCACCACCATGCTGCAGACGGCGCTGAACCCGACGCCGCCGGACCCCATGCAGGCCAAACTGATGTGGTTCATGCCGCTGATCTTCAGTGTGATGTTCTTCTTCTTCCCGGCCGGTCTGGTGCTGTACTGGATCACCAACAACGTGTTGTCGATCGCCCAGCAGTGGGTCATCAATACCCGCATGGGTGTGCCGCCGCAGTTCAACCTGCCGAAGTTCAAATAAAAAAAAGGGCCGCTTCGCGGCCCTTTACCATTGCGCTTCATGCTTGCGCGCCACCACGACCCTATTGCTGCCATAACCACTGCGCCCGGCCGTGGTGCGGTCGGCATTGTGCGGGTCTCCGGCCAACACATCGCCGCGCTGGTCGAGGTGCTGTGCGGCCGCGCACTGACGCCCAGGCAGGCGACCTACCTGCCGTTTCGCGATGCACACGGCAAGCCGATCGACCAGGGCCTGGCGATTTATTTCCCCGCGCCGCACTCTTACACCGGCGAAGACGTGCTCGAGCTGCAGGCCCACGGCGGGCCGGTGGTGCTGCAACTGCTGCTGGCGCGTTGCCTGGAGGCGGCGTCGGCCATCGATGGCAAAACGGGCCAGGCGCTGCTGGCGGGGCTGCGGCCGGCCCAGCCCGGGGAGTTCACCGAGCGGGCCTTCCTGAACGACAAGATCGACCTGGCGCAGGCCGAGGCGATTGCCGACCTGATAGACGCCAGCACCGAGACCGCTGCGCGGTCCGCGGCGCGTTCGCTGTCCGGCGAGTTTTCAAAAGAGATCCACACCCTGCTGGACCAGCTGGTGCATTTGCGCATGCTGGTGGAAGCCACGCTGGACTTCCCGGAAGAAGACATTGATTTTCTGCAAAAGGCCGATGCCCAGGGCCAGCTCGATCGCCTGCAGCAGACGCTGGCGGCGGTGTTGCTGCGTGCGCAGCAGGGCGCGATTTTGCGCGAAGGCATCAAGGTGGTGATCGCCGGCCAGCCGAACGCCGGCAAAAGCTCGCTGCTCAATGCGCTGGCGGGCGCCGAGCTGGCCATCGTCACGCCGGTGGCCGGCACCACGCGCGACAAGGTCAGCGAGCTGATCCAGATCGAAGGTGTGCCCCTGCATGTGGTGGACACGGCCGGCCTGCGCGACAGCCTGCTGCCGGAAGTTGACGAGGTTGAAAAAATCGGCATTGAACGCGCCTGGGCAGAAATCCACAGCGCCGATGCCGTGCTCTTTCTGCACGATCTGAGCCGCGAGCAGACGCCGGACGCGCCGCAAATCGCTATCAATTACATAGCCGCTGACGCAGACATAGCAAGGGCCATCGCCGAAAAAATTCCCAAGAATATCACGGTGATCGATGTCTGGAACAAGTCCGACATGGCCAGCCCTGAGGTGCTGGCCCGGGTGGCGTCTGGCCTGTTGATCTCTGCCAAAACGGGAGCTGGTTTGCCGCAGCTGCGCGCCCGGCTGCTGCAGCTCGTCGGCTGGCAGGCGGCACCCGAGGGTGTGTTCATGGCCCGGGAGCGCCACGTGGCGGCCCTGCGTGAGGTGGCTGGCAGGCTGGCGGCGGCGGCAGGCCAGTTGCGCACATCGGCGCCGGCGCTGGACCTGCTCGCCGAAGACCTGCGCCAGGCGCAAAACGCGCTGGGTCAGATCACCGGTCAGTTCAGCGCCGACGACTTGCTGGGTGAGATTTTTTCGCGTTTCTGTATTGGCAAATAGGCGGGCGGGGCGTCGCGGCCATGTCTTACATGTAGCGCTTTTGATGTATCAGGTGTAAAGGGCGGTTAACGCACCTTGCGGCGAGCCTGTGCGGAAGGGTATCTTCCGTGCACCATGAACGCACCCCTGCCTGCCACCCTGCATTTCGATATCCGGGGCCTGGCCACGGCCATGTCGCACAGCCACGCCAGTGACGCCATGCGCTGCCAGTTCAGCACACAGCACTGGGATGTTCTGGCCGGATATATGCAACCCTTTGCGCTGCAGCAGGGGCAGACGCTCATTGAGCAGGGGGCGGCCGATCAGACCCTGTACTTCATTGAAAGCGGCACCCTCAGTGTCCACTACCAGGATGAGAAGGGCCGCATTCGACTGGCCATGGTGGCGGCCGGCTCGGTGGTTGGCGAGGGCGCATTTTTTTCGCACCAGCCGCGCAGTGCCAGTGTTCAGGCCACCAACGCCTGCAAGCTGTGGTGCCTGACCGCCCTGCGCTTCAAGGAACTGGCCAACCGGAACAGCCCGATCGCGCTGGAACTGACGCTGGCGCTGGGCGCGGTGCTGGCCAGGCGCCTGAGCAATCGGCCAAAACGTGTGGCGGTCACCTGAGCCACGGGCGGGATGGCCTAGGCGCGTGGCCAGTCAGCAACGCTGCCGCAGAGACCAGCGCTGCCCCGGCGGCGGGTACCGTGTAGTACCGTGATTTATTGCAGACAATCAGCGCCGGTGATGGTTTGGACATGGCCGGAGCGGCAGATGTCACCAGCTTTTCTGCAGGGACTCAGTAAACTAGGCTAAAAATGTTGCAGGAAAGCTCTTGCAGCACAACCAGACGGTCGCTCACTCCAGCCGTCGCTTTGCAGGTAGCGCGCCATGTCACTTATCAATTGGTTCTCCGGCAAACCCAGTAAAGACCAGCGCGTCGCCCGCAAGCCGCTGGCAGAGCCGGACAGCTCAGGCCTGAGCCGTGACGACCGCTCGCGCTACGCGGTCGGATCGCGCCCCAACACCCAGGTGTCCTCATCGCCCACAAAAACGGCCGCCGGTGCCGGTGGCCAGAAGTCGCATCGCCACGCCAAACGGGAACTGCTGTACGCCGCCGTGCGTGAAGCCATGATCCGTGCCGGCGTGTTGTCGGGCAGCTATAAATTCAAAGTCTTGTCGCTGGACCCGCGCGGCGACCAGTTCATGGTGATGATGGATCTGGCGCAGGAGTTTGGTGTCCAGACCGACCGGCTGGCTGAAATTGAAGTCATGATCGCGCAAAACGCCAAGTCGCGTTACAACGTCCGCGTCAGCGCCGTGTACTGGCGCATGAATGAGATGGTCTCGGTGGGCCGGCCCCCGGCCCTCCACGCCCGCAGCGCCAGCCCGGTGTCAGCCCCGGTGCCGCTGGCCGTCGGGGCCGACTCCACACCGGCCCCTCTGACGCCCGTGGTGTCGCGTTATGAGCCTATCCAGGCCGATGAGGTCGCTGCCTTCCAGCAGGCACTGGTCGCGGCTTCCGCCGCGGGGCCGGTGCCGGCGGCTGCAAAAGGCGCCAGCACGCGCAGCGGGCCCAGGTCCTACACCCTGCTCACAGGTTTTGAAGACACCGAGATGCCGGACTCGCCCGTGGTGGTGCCGGCGCTCAGCGCCACGCAGTACGGCGACCTCAACTGAGGCGGCCGCCGGCCCGCGGCTTCAGGCTTTCAGCCAAATCGGCCGCTGGCCCTTGTTTGACGGGCGCAGGCAGCTATAACTTTCGTAGCGTCGCAGGCCGCTGTCAGTGGCCCGAAAAATCCAGCAGGGTGAACAGCGGCAGGCCGCTGGCGCGTAATTTGTCCGAGCCGCCGAGCTCGGGCAGGTCCACAATGGCCGCCCCCTCCATGACACAGGCGCCCAGCTTTTCCAGCAGTTTTTTGCCGGCCATCATGGTGCCGCCGGTGGCGATCAGATCATCAATCAGCAGCACCCGGTCGCCGGCCTTGACCGCGTCGGTGTGCAGCTCGACCGTGGCACTGCCGTATTCCAGCTCGTAGGTTTCCTGCACGGTGGTAAAGGGCAGTTTGCCTTTTTTGCGGATGGGCACAAAACCGATGTTCAGCTCGTAGGCGACCACGGCGCCCAGGATGAAGCCGCGTGCATCGAGCCCGGCCACCACGTCGGGGCGCAGTGCCGGGGCCATGTAGCGGTGCACAAACGCGTCGATCAGCACGCGGAACACCTTGGGGTCCTGCAGCAGCGGCGTGATGTCGCGAAAATACACGCCTGGCGCCGGCCAGTCCGGCACGGTGCGGATATGGCTGCGCAGGTAGGGGCCGTAGTTGAAGGAGTCGCTGCTTGTGGACATGGGGGTGGGCCGGGTTCTCAGCTGAAAGTGCTGCGGGCCACCATTTTGCCCCGCGCATCGAGCACCAGCGCCTCGCCCATGGACGTGCCCTCGCCGCTCAGCGCGCTGATGTTGACCTGATGCGTCACCCACACCTCAAACTGCCCGGCCGGAATCGCGGCCAGCGCGGCACGCAATTGCGCGGTCTGGGTGTCCCGGCGCTCAGGCCCGCCAAAAAAGGAATTGAGCGCCGGCCAGGCCACTGAGCGGCCAAAGGCCAGTCTGGCGGTGTCCATGCAGCGGCACCAGGCGCTGGACCGCACCGCGCGGGGCTGCAGGCCACGGCTCTGGAACCATCGCCCGATGTGTGCGGACTGGACCCGGCCTTCGTCGCTGAGATTGCGCTGGCTGCTGCACTGGTCCAGGCGAAACCCCGGCGGATCGCCGACACCGGGGTCGGTCTGGGCATGGCGCAGCAGCACGGCGCAGCCGCCGGCCCGCAGCCGTGCCGCCAGTTCGTCGGTCTGGGCCTGGGCCGCCCAGGGCGTGGCCAGCAGCGCAGTATTGAAAAGTCGTCGTTGCATGGCGGTGGGAGCGCTCAGCCGCGCAAAAGTTTCTGCTCGGCCAGCGCCAGCGCCTCGGATTTTCCGGACAGCACCAGCGTGTCTCCGCCTTCGAGCCCTGTGTCATCACCCGCGGCCAGCACGTGGCCGCCGCTGCGGCGCAGGCTGACCACACGCACGCCGGCCACAGGCAGCGCAAACTCCCCCAGCGCTTTCCCGGCTGCGCGGCTGCCCAGCGGCAGCGTCACGGTGGCCAGACGCTCCTGTTCCAGCTCGGCGACGGTGTCGTCGTCGGCGCCGCGAAAAAAACCGCGCAGCAGGTTGTAGCGCGCGTCGCGCTGGTCCTGCACCACCCGGATCACCCGGCGCATCGGCACGCCCACCAATGCCAGCGCGTGGCTGGCCAGCATCAGGCTGGCTTCGATCGCTTCCGGCACCACCTCGGTGGCGCCGGCGGCCTGCAGCTTTTCCAGGTCGCGGTCGTCCACCGTGCGCACAATCACCGGCACCGTGGGGGCGTGCGCGCGGGTATTGGCCAGCACCTTCAGGGCACTGGCGGTATCGAGGTAAGTCACCACCACTGCGCTGGCACGGGACAGGCCGGCGGCCATCAGCGACTGCAGGCGGACCGCGTCACCAAACACCACCGAGTCACCGGCGGCAGCGGCTTGCCGCACCCGGTCCGGGTCCAGGTCCAGCGCGATGTAGGGGATGCCCTCGCGTTCGAGCATGTGGCCCAGATTCTGGCCACAGCGGCCGTAGCCGCAGATGATGACGTGTTTGCTGGTGTTGATGGACTTGCGCGCAATCGAGGTCATTTGCAGCGACTGCTGCAGCCACTCGCTGGCGACGAACTTCATCACGATGCGGTTGCTGTACATGATGATGAACGGTGTGGCCAGCATCGACAGCACCATGCTGGCCAGTATCGGGTTCAGCAGTGCCGGCGGCACCAGGTTGTTGCCCTGGGCCAGCGTCAGCAGCACAAAGCCGAATTCCCCGGCCTGCGCGAGGTACAGACCGGTGCGCAGCGACACGCCTGCGGTGGCGCCCAGACCTTTTGCCAGCACCGTGATCATGACCAGTTTGAACAGCACCGGCACCGTGAGCAGCAGCAGCACCAGCGGCCAGCGCTCCAGCACCAGGCGCCAGTCCAGCATCATGCCTATGCTGATGAAAAACAGGCCCAGCAACACATCGTGAAACGGGCGGATGTCGGTTTCCACCTGGTGTTTGTATTCGGTCTCTGAAATCAGCATGCCGGCGATAAATGCACCCAGCGCCAGACTGAGCCCGGCCAGCTCGGTCAGCCAGGCCAGCGCCAGGGTGACCAGCAGCAGGTTCAGCACAAACAGCTCTTCGCTCTTGCGCCTGGCCACCAGGGTCAGCCACCAGCGCATGACACGCTGGCCACCGGTCAGCAGCAGCCCAACCAGCACGGTGGCCTTGAGGCCGGCAATCGCCAGCGCCATCAGCAGCTTGTCCGGTGAAGAGCCCAAAGCCGGGATCAACACCAGCAGCGGCACCACGGCCAGATCCTGGAACAGCAGCACACCCATGACACGTTTGCCGTGTTCGGAATCCATTTCCAGCCGCTCTGACAAGAGCTTGACCACCACCGCCGTGCTGCTCATCGCCATGGCACCCGACAGAGCCAGCGCGGTCTGCCAGGACATGTTCCACAAGGAAGGCGCCAGCGCCGCCAGAAACAGCGAGCCCCCTGTGGCCAGCACCATGGTGGCGACCACCTGCAGCAGCCCCAGGCCAAAGACGTGGCGGCGCATGGAGCGCAGCTTGGGCAGGTTGAACTCCAGCCCGATCACAAACATCAGGAAGACCACGCCAAACTCGCCCAGGTGCCGCACCCCTTCGGAGTTGTCGGCCAGGGCCAGCGCATTCGGGCCTATCACCACACCAACCGCCAGATAACCGAGCATGGGCGGCAGCTTCAGGGAGCGGCAGGCCACCACCCCCAGCACTGCGGCCAGCAGGTATAGCAGGGTCAGTTCCAGCGCGCTCATGGGTTGATGGTAGCTGATGGCCTGCGCGCACCAGAGGGCCTTGCCGGCCAAATATCGCGGCCTCTGGCGCTGCGGCGCTGGTCCTTGCAGGGGGCTCTATAGAATGCAGCCATGAGTTTTGATCCCGCTAAATACGACGCTGCACGCGCGCTGGCTCTGGCCCACACCACCTTTGAAATCGAAGCGGCCGCTGTGCTGGGTCTCAAAGCCAGGGTGGGCCCGCAGTTTGCGCAGGCGGTCCAGCTGATGCTCAGCGGGCAGGGGCGCGTGGTGGTGATGGGCATGGGCAAAAGCGGTCATGTCGGGCGGAAAATCGCTGCCACGCTGGCCTCAACCGGCACGCCGGCGCTGTTTGTCCATCCGGGCGAAGCCAGTCACGGCGACCTCGGCATGGTGGCGCCTGGCGATATCGTGCTGGCGATCTCCAACTCGGGTGAGGTCGAGGAGCTGGCGGTCATCTTGCCGGCCCTGAAGCGGCTGGGCGTGACGCTGGTGGCCATGACCGGGCGGGCGGAGTCCACACTGGCGCGGCACGCCGACATTGTGCTGAGCAGTGCGGTTGATCTCGAAGCCTGTCCGCTGAATCTGGCGCCTACCGCCAGCACCACGGCGCAGATGGCGCTCGGGGACGCGCTGGCGGTGGCCCTGCTGGACGCGCGCGGATTCCGGGAAGAAGACTTTGCCCGCTCACACCCGGGGGGCGCGCTGGGGCGCAAGCTGCTGGCCCATGTCAGCGATGTCATGCGTACCGGCGACGCCGTTCCCGCCGTCGGGCTGCAGGCCGGGTTTACCGAATTGATGCGCGAGATGAGCCGCAAGGGGCTGGGTGCTTCTGCGGTGGTGGACGACGAGCGCCGCGTGTGCGGCATCTTTACCGATGGCGATTTGCGCCGCCTGATTGAAAAAGGTGTGGACTTGCGCACCAGCAAGGCCGTCGATGTCATGCATCCCGGGCCGCGCACGCTGCATGCCAGCGCGCTGGCGGTGGAGGCGGTGGCGCTGATGGAGCAGTACAGCATCACCAGCGTGCTGGTGGTGGATGAGGCAGACCGGCTGTGCGGCGCGCTCAACAGCAACGACTTGCTGCGCGCCAAAGTGATTTGAGCTTGGCGATGAAACCACATTCACCCGTGCTGAATTTTCCGCCCCAGCTCTTGCTGCTCGCGCAGCCTGTCAAGGTGGCGTTTTTTGATGTGGATGGCGTGTTCACCGATGGCGGCCTGTATTTTGGCGAGTACCCCCCAGGTGATGCGCGAGCCACACCGCAAGCGGGATTCAACGCCGCGGGCGAAACCCTCAAGCGTTTCAATTCGCTCGACGGACATGGCTTGAAACTGCTGCAAAGCGCCGGCATCACACCGGCGGTGATTACCGGGCGCGACAGCGCCGTGCTGCGTACGCGCCTGCAGGCCCTTGGCGTGGTGCATGCCCGTTTCGGCACCGAAGACAAACGCCCGGCAGCCGAGAGCATCCTCCAGGCGCTGGGCCTGGACTGGTCGCAGGCAGCGTTCATGGGTGACGACTGGCCGGACTTGCCGGTGATGCGCCGGGTTGCTTTCAGTGGCGCGCCGGCGAATGCTCACGCAGAGGTGAAAGCCCTGGCGAGTTACGTCACACAGGCCCGTGGCGGCGACGGCGCGGTGCGCGAGTTCTGCGACCTGTTGATGGTGGCATGTGGCCGTTATGCCGGCCTGCTGCAGGCCTACACATGCTGATGGCGACGGCGGCGTACGAAGGTCCGGCGGGTAGTCGCATGCCCGGCTGGCGCGCCTGGCTGGACCGGCTCTCGCTGTTCTGGGAGCGCACTTCGATCTATATCCCGGTGCTGCTGATGGGCCTGCTCGCGCTCGGGACTTACTGGCTGGTCAGAAACACCCCGGAGTCCTTGCCGCCGGATGGCCAGCGGGTCATAGGCAGTGAGCCCGACTACTACATGCGCCGGTTTGGCATCAAGACTTTCGACGATGCAGGGCAACTCAAAAGCGATGTATCCGGGGCCGAGGTGCGCCATTACCCGGATACCGACACGCTTGAAATTGACAAGGCCCTGATTCGCAGCTACAGCATCAAGGGGCGGCTGACCACCTCCACCGGTGACCGCGCGCTGACCAACGGGGATGGCTCCGAGGTGCAGCTGATCGGCAACGCGCGGGTGGTGCGCGAGGCGGGCGTCGATACCGACGGCCAGGAAGTGCCCCGGCTCGAGTTCCAGGGCGAGTTCCTGCATGTTTTTGTGACCGACGAACGCGTCAAATCGCATTTGCCGGTGGTCATCACGCGCGGCAGTGACCGCTTTGCCGGTGACACCTTTGCCTACAACAACCTCGACCGGGTGGCGGACCTCAATGGCCGCGTCAAGGTTTTGCTGGTCCCGCGCAAGCCGGCCCCCGCACGCTGAGCGGCGGCCATTCCATGACGCAGTCTGCCGGAGGGTTTCCATGCCGAAACTGGTTTTCATCACAGGCGCATCCAGCGGTATCGGCCAGGCGCTGGCGCTGAGGTTTTACCGCGCGGGCTACCGCCTGGCTCTCGCGGCGCGCCGCACTTCGGAAGTTCAGTCCTGGGCTGAGCGGCTCGGCATCAGCCCGGACAGCTACCGGATTTACAGCGCCGATGTGGCCGTCAGCGACAGCGTGGTGGCGGCCGGTCGCGACTGTCTGGCCAGCCAGGGCATTCCGGATGTGGTGGTGGCCAATGCCGGCATCAGCGTCGGCATGGACACGGCGGTGCGTGCCGATCTGGACGTCATGGCGCAAACGTTTGCGACCAACAACATCGGACTGGCCGCCACCTTTCATCCGTTTCTGGAGGTCATGCTGCAACGCGGGTCGGGCGCGCTCGTGGGCATTGGCAGCGTGGCCGGTATTCGTGGCCTGCCGGGGCATGGTGCGTACTGCGCCAGCAAGGCAGCGGTGATCAGCTACTGCGAGAGTTTGCGCGGAGAGCTGCGTGGCTCCGGCGTGCAGGTGGTCACTTTGTGTCCGGGCTACATCGACACGCCACTGACGCAAAAAAACCCTTACGCCATGCCTTTCCTGATGCAGCCTGAGGCCTTTGCCGACAAGGCTTTCCAGGCGATTGAAGCGGGCGTCAGTTACCGGGTGATTCCCTGGCAGATGGGCGTGGTCGCCAAGCTGCTGCGCCTGTTGCCCAACGCCGTGTTTGACAAGGCGCTCGCAGGCCGGCCACGCAAGCAGCGTCAGGATGCCGGCTAGTTGTCAGTCGAAAAGCAAAAAGGCTTCAAAACCGGAGTCTTGAAGCCTTTTGAGCTTTCTTCAGCCAGAAGCTGAAGGGGCTGGGGGACAGGGCTTAGTAGCCGCCGCGTCCACCGCCGGAGCCGCCGGAACGACCGCCGCCAGAACCGCCGCCGCCGTAGGGACTACGGAAACCGCCGTCGCTGCCGCCGCCACCACCGGAGCGGCCACCACCACCACCGTAGCCGCCACCGCCGCCACCACCACCACCGTAGCCGCCACCACCACCGCCGCCGCCAAAGCCGCCGCCAGTGCGTGGAGGACGAGCTTCCATCGGACGGGCTTCGTTGACGACAACGCTACGGCCACCCAAAGGCTGGCCGTTCATGCCGGTGATTGCCGCCTGGGCTTCGGCATCGCTGCCCATTTCGACAAAGCCAAAGCCTTTGGAGCGACCGGTGTCGCGCTCCATCATGACTTTAGCGCTGGTGACAGCGCCAAACTGGCCGAAAGATTGTTGCAAGTCTTCGTCGCGAACCGAGTACGGCAGATTGCCGACGTAAAGTTTGTTGCCCATGAAGGGACTCCTCTAAAACACAATAACAAAAGCGATGGGGTCCCGAAAGCACAACAAATCTTCAAACGTACCGCTGTAGCGCGCGAAACTGACCGATCACCTAACCTGAGTGGAACTTATCCACACGCGCATATTATGCGTCAGATATGCATAACACAAGCAAGCATCGTTTACACCTAGCATGGCCGAACCCGCACCAACACTGGGCTGGCGGGCTGTTTTGCCTTTGCGCGCCCTGTCAAATGGACTTTTGACCGGCCCGACCGATGAACAAGGTGCAGAAAGAGTTTTTATCAAGTGCCCTGTTCATGGGCATTTTGAAGTAAGCTGGCGCTCGCTTTTTTCCGGATGGTCGGGCTGCTTGTGGTAGCGGGCCGCAGCCCGGCGATAACAGATTTTTACGTTTCAGGGCGCCAGCCAAGAGCTGTTTTTCAGCCGATTCGGGCGCTGCGCCGGCTTCAAGCAGGAAGCCGCAGCTTTCTCAAGGTGTCTCGCCCTGTGCTGAAGGCGGCGTTCCGCCGTCCTCTCCATAGTGGCGCCAACGGCTCATGGCCAGACGCATGGTCAGGATCTGGTTCTCGAACTGCGGGCAGGTCTTGCAGGCCAGCAGGTGCAGGCGCAGCGCAAGCTTGTCTGACAGGCCCAGCGCCCGGTCTTCACGCGCAATCAACAAGGCGGCGGCTTGCCGGCAGGTCCGCCGCAGGGGGATGTCACTGGTTTTCATGTGCAAAGCTCAGCCGGACTGCTGGCCGAACCAGTGGATATTGAGACATTCCCGCAGTCGCAGGCGGGCACGGTGAAGTTGAACATAAAGATGGGTCGGCGTGAGCGACAGTTCCTTACAGACTTCTTCGCAGGAAAGTTCCAGCCACTCGCGCATCAAAAACAAACGTCCCAGTGCCGGCGGCAGGCGCTCCACACAGGCGTCCAGCACCTTGAAAAACTGGCTTTGCTGCAAGGTTTGCTGCGGATCACCCCAGTCGCCCGGTGAGCTGGCGAAATGGCCGTCGGCTTTGAAGATCAGCCGGTCCAGCTCATCGCCCTCGTCGTCGCTGCCATGGTCTGGTGCCGCCACTTCACGCGCGTTGCTGCGGATCTGGTCGATGACCTTGTGTTTCAGAATCCCGACCAGCCAGGTCTTGAGCTGTGACCGGTTGCCAAAGGATTGGGGTTTGGCCAGTGCCGCCAGCAGGGTTTCAGAAACAACGTCTTCAGCCCAGGCGTCATTGCGCAGCTGCAGGCGCGCAAAGCGCATGAGGTAGACGCGGTGTTCAACCAGTTGCTCTTCAAAGGTGACCATGGAGGGTGAGTCTAGCCGCACGACAACGCGGGCGTGGCAAAAAAATGCGAAAGACCTGTAAGGATTCCAGACCGCCGACGACCAAAGCCTTGCAGTCCAAGTTTGCTGCCACCCCCTACCAGGAACACCCCCATGGACTTTGCCTGTCACGCTTCATCTTCCATCGGCTGCCACAGCGCAGCCCGTTCGGCCCGGAACCTGGCGGGCGTGTGGGCGCTCGCCCTCAGCGCTCTGGCGATGGCCGCTCCCTTGCTGGCGCAAACCCCGCCGCCTTTCCCCAAGGCCGCAGCTGTTGTGGCCGGGCCGGTGCTCGCCGCGGCGCACATCGAAGGCAAAACGGTGGAGGGCAAACCGTTTGCCCTGCCCTCGCTCAGGGGCAAGGTGGTGCTGGTGCTGTACTGGTCCACCGGCTGTGCGGTATGCCGCGACAAGATGCCCGAACTGCGCACCAACTACGAAGGCTGGGCCGGCAAGCCGTTTGAGCTGGTGGCTGTCGCGACCGACAAGCGCATGCAGGATGTGCTGGACTATGAGCGCATCATCTCGCGCACGGTGCCGACGAAACAGCAGTTTGTCCAGCTCTGGATGGGCGACAGCAGTTACCGTGACAACCTGGGCGCGCATGCCCAGTTGCCGGCGGGTTATCTGATCGACAAGTCCGGCAAGATTGTCGAGCGTTATGTGGGCCGCATTCCGCCGGAAGCCTGGGACCGCATTGCCGACCTGCTTTGAGTTGCCGGGCAGACCGTGCCGGTGGCCCCAAAATTTTTGTAAGAAAGCCGGCTTGGACCAGACCAAGCTTTAACCAGTCAGAAATTTCCTTTCTGCTGGTTGAGTTTTCAACTTTTGCTAACCCACTGGAGACTTCACATGAACCAACGCGCCCTGATCGCTGCTGCTGCAGCTTCCCTGCTGTCCACCATGCTGGTTGCAACACCTGCTGTTGCCCAGGAAAAAGAAAAATGTTACGGCATTGCCAAAGCCGGCCAGAATGACTGCGCCAACCTCAGCGGCACCCACTCCTGCGCCGGCCAGTCCAAGGTCAGCGACGATGTGAATGAATGGAAGTACGTGGGCAAGGGCACTTGCGCCGGCATGAAAGGCATGACTGCCGATGCGGCCAAGATGAAAGCCAAGGCCATGATGGACAAAAAAGGCTGAACGCGATGGCCCTGAGCCCGTGTCACCTGAGCAAAACGACCCCTCCCTGGCGGCCCCGGCCTTCGCTCTCATGACACACGCAGGCCACTTTTCCACAGGCATAGGCTGGCGGCATCCGCACTATGCCCAGGTGCTGGAAAGTGCGCCTGCGCTGGACTTCCTGGAAGTTCACTCCGAGAATTTTTTTGGCCGGGGCGGTGCCGCCCTGGCTGTCCTGCAGCAAGCCCGCGAGCGTTACCCGATCAGCCTGCATGGTGTCGGCCTGGCACTGGGTTCGGCGACCGGTGTGGACCCCTGGCACCTGGACCAGCTCGCCAGACTGGTGCAGCGTATTGAGCCGCTTCGTGTGTCCGACCACGCGTGTTTTGCGCGCGGTGTTCTTGACGATGCGACGGTGCATGCTGCCGATTTGTTGCCGATCGCTTTTCACCGGCGCTCGCTCGATGTGCTTTGCGTCAACGTCCAGCAGGTGCAAGAGCGGCTGGGGCGCCCCTTGCTGGTCGAGAACCTGTCGGCTTACGTCGGTTTTGCCAGCTCCGATATGGAGGAGCCGGTTTTTCTGGCGGAGCTGGCCCGTCGCACCGGTTGTGGCCTGCTGGTCGACGTGAACAACATCTATGTCAACGCGCTCAACGAGCGTTACTGGGGCAGCGCTGTGGACCCCCTGCGCCGCTGCAAGGACTGGCTTGACCAGATACCGGCCCATGTGGTGGGAGAGCTGCACCTGGCCGGCCACCAGGACTGCGGTGACATCGTGATTGATGACCACGGCAGCCGCGTGAGCGCGCCGGTCTGGGAGATTTATCGCCATGCCCTGCGCCGCTTTGGCCCTGCTGCGCAGGGGCTGGCCACGCTGGTCGAGTGGGACACCGACATTCCGCCGCTACAGGTTCTGCTCGACGAGGCGGACCAGGCGCGCGCCTGCCAGCCCAGCGCTGAAGTGGCAGAACCCGCATGACGCTGGCCGGCTTTCGGGGCGACCCGGAACAGCAGGCTTTGTTGCGGGCGGTGCTGGGTGCTGGCGATCCTGCTGCGCTGGCGCCCTGGCTGGCGTCGGGGCATGCAGCGCGGCACCTGCAGCAGCAACGCGGCGTGCAGGCTTACCGCGCCAATGGCCAGGCGCTGGCCGAGCGCGCGCTGGCAGCCGCCTACCCCGTGCTGGTGCAAATGATTGGCGCGCAAGACTTTGCGCAGCTGGCGCGCCATTTCTGGTCGGTGCAGCCGCCCCGGCGTGGCGACATGGCCTGCTGGGGCGACACACTGGCCGACTTTATTGACGCGGCGCCGCAGCTGGCCGCCGAGCCCTGTCTGGGCGACGTGGCGCGGCTGGAGTGGCTGATACATCTGGCCTCCAGCGCAGCCGATGTAGAGACCGACCTGCCTTCGTTGGCCTTGCTTGCGTCAGGTGATCCGGCGCAAAACACCCTGCGCCTGGGCGCGGGGCTGGGCCTGCTGGCCAGCGATTACCCGGTGGCCAGCCTCGTCAACGCCCATCTGCATGGCGCGCCCAGCTTGCCAGAGGCTGCGCAGGGGCTGGCCGATGGCCGCGCAGAACAAACACTGGTCTGGCGTCAGGGTTTCAAGCCCTGCACGCGCGTGAGCAGCGTTGCCGAGCATCAGCTGCTGGGCGTGCTGCTGGCCGGGGGCTCCGTGCTCGATGCACTGGACGCGGTGCCGGATGACAGCGCTGAGCCTTTTGATTTCACGCGCTGGCTGGGGGCAGCGGTGCAGACCGGCGTCGTCTGCGGCGCACTTTCCCTGCACACACCTTGAGGAGGACAACATGATCAAGCATTCAACCGTCTGGCTGACGCACATCCTGAGCGCCTGGGCCCAACTAACGCGCGCCCTGGACAGCCTGCAGCCGCTGGCGGCGCTGCTGGCACGGCTGTACATCGGGCAGGTGTTTTTTCTCTCGGGGCTGACCAAGCTGCGTGACTGGGACACCACGCTGGCGCTGTTCGCCGATGAATACAAGGTGCCGCTGCTGTCCCCGGCCATTGCGGCCTTCATGGGCACGGCTGGCGAGATGGTGCTGCCGGTGCTGCTGGTGCTGGGTCTGGCCGGGCGCTTCTCGGCACTGGGCCTGTTTGTCGTGAACGCGGTCGCGGTGATCGCGCTCAGTGAGATCGCACCGGCCGCTTTGCAGCAGCATGTTTTTTGGGGCGCGCTGCTGGCCGGTCTGGCGATCTACGGTCTGGGCCCGTGGTCGCTGGACCGCTGGTTGGCGTCCAAATGGCAGGCTCGCTGAATGTTTGCAAGGCAAACAGGCCATCGGCCCTTGTGCGACGCGCGCGGTCAGCTATTGTTTTAATAGCGAACTTGCCGGTTACCAGTTGACCTCACGGTCCGGCGTGGAGCCTATGCGGTGAATCGACAGGTCCGCGCCTTCGTATTCTTCTTCCTGCGTCATGCGCAGTCCCATCGTGGCTTTGATGAGGCCGTACACGGCCAGGCCCGCCAGCAGGGCCCAGCCCACACCCATGGTGGTGCCCAGCAACTGCGCGCCCAGGCTGACGCCGCCCAGTCCGCCCAGCGCCTTGCTGCCGAAGATGCCGCAGGCGATGCCACCCCAGGCGCCGCACAGGCCATGCAAGGGCCAGACGCCGAGCACGTCGTCTATCTTCCAGCGGTTTTGTGTCAGCGTGAACATCAGCACAAACACCGCTCCGGCCACACCGCCGGTGACCAGCGCGCCCAGCGGGTGCATCAGGTCCGAACCCGCACACACCGCCACCAGACCGGCCAGCGGCCCGTTGTGCACAAAGCCCGGGTCGTTTTTGCCCAGCACCAGGGCCACCAGCGTGCCGCCCACCATGGCCATCAGCGAGTTGACGGCCACCAGCCCGGAGATCTTGTCTATGGTCTGCGCGCTCATGACGTTGAAACCAAACCAGCCGACCGTCAAAATCCAGGCGCCGAGCGCGAGGAAGGGAATGCTCGAAGGCGGATGTGCTGAAATGCCGCCGTCCTTGCGGTAACGGTTGCTGCGCGCACCGAGCAAAATCACCGCCGGCAGCGCCAGCCAGCCACCGACTGCATGGACCACGATGGAGCCGGCAAAGTCATGAAACTCCGCGCCGGTGAAGCCCTTGATCCAGGCCTGCACGCCAAAGCGCTGGTTCCAGACCACGCCTTCAAACAGCGGATAAACCAGACCCACAATCACTGCGGTGGCCAGCAACTGCGGGTAAAAACGCGCCCGCTCGGCGATGCCACCCGAGATGATGGCCGGAATGGCAGCGGCAAAAGTCAGCAGAAAGAAAAATTTGACGAGCTCGTAGCCGTTTTTGGCGGCCAGCTCTTCGGCACCGACAAAAAAACTGGTGCCATAAGCCACGCCGTAACCGACGACAAAATAAACCACGGTGGAGACCGAAAAATCCACCAGGATTTTGACCAGCGCATTGACCTGGTTTTTCTTGCGAACCGTGCCCAGTTCCAGAAATGCAAAACCGGCATGCATGGCCAGAACCATGATGCCACCCAACAAGATGAACAAGGCATCTGAGCCCTGTTTTAGTGCGTCCATAAACACCCCCCAAGAGTTTCGAGCTTATTTGGTGCGAAATCTCGGCGCAGGCCGAGTTAGCACCAAAACCAAGCAAAAAGTGCGCCAGACAAGTGCGCACCAATCTGGGTGAATGGGGTTTGACTTCGGTCAAGGCTCTTTGGAACGCGCCAGATACAATGCAGGCTGTCATTGGGGAGTAGCCACCCTGCACTTCTGCAAGGGGCTTGCGTCAACAGACTTGCCCGGCCTGGCATTCAGGCTGGACATGGCGCAAGCGGCATCAGGCCTGTTGGCCTGAGCTCAGCGAGACCTTTGACTGCACAGCCTCCGCTTCAGGCCGGGGACGCCGTGCAGTCATGGGTATTCGGCCGGAGTTTTTCTGATGCAAGCTTTCCTCGTCTCTACCGGCATTGTTGCCCTCGCCGAAATGGGCGACAAGACGCAACTTCTCGCGCTCGTCCTTGCTGCGCGCTTTCGCAAACCCTGGCCCATCGTGGCCGGCATTTTTGTCGCGACGGTCGCCAACCATGCCCTGGCCGGTGCGCTGGGCGCCTGGGTCACCACGCTGATCGGTCCCCAGGTTCTGCGCTGGGTTCTGGGTGTGTCCTTCATCGCCATGGCCGTGTGGATGCTGATCCCCGACAAACTGGATGAAGATGCCGCCGACCGGCGCCTGCCGCGTTTCGGCGTGTTCGGCAGCACCGTCCTGCTGTTTTTTCTGGCCGAGATGGGCGACAAGACGCAGATTGCCACCGTCATGCTGGCCGCGCGTTACGACGCCATGATCGCCGTCGTGGCCGGCACCACACTGGGCATGATGTTGGCCAATGCCCCCGTGGTCTGGCTCGGCGAACGTATCACCCGCCTGGTGCCGTTGCGCGTGGTGCACATCGTCTCGGCCCTGATTTTTGCGGGGATGGGGCTGGCGGCACTGTTGATCAAGGCTTGAACAGCCTGGGGGTATACTTCTGTCAGCGCCGATTTGCCAGCTTGCGGGCGCTTAAAAAGTTCAGCTAAAGACGACATCCATGACCCGGACTCGCTTTTAGCGATGCCGGGTTTTTGTTTTGTGGGGCCCCTCTTGACGCTTGTTGCCACGCCACAGTCCATGCATTTCGCCGACGCGCTGCCGCTGCAAAGCGGCGCGTCCATCCGTGCCTATGACCTGAGTTATGAAACCTACGGCAGGCTCAACGCCGATCACTCCAACGCGGTACTGATCTGCCACGCGCTCAATGCCTCGCACCATGTGGCCGGTGTGTATCTGGACGAGCAGGGTGTGGAAGTGCCCAGGTCCGAAGGCTGGTGGGACACCATGATTGGCCCTGGAAAACCGGTCGATACCGATGTGTTTTTTGTGATCGGTGTCAACAACCTCGGTTCCTGTTTCGGCTCGACCGGCCCGATGCAGCGCCACCCTGACAGTGGCGAGATTTACGGCGCCGACTTTCCGGTCGTGACGGTGCAGGACTGGGTCGATGCGCAGGCCAGGCTGCTGGATGCCCTGGGCATCCGGACACTTGCTGCGGTGATGGGCGGCAGCCTGGGCGGCATGCAGGCGCTGAGCTGGACGCTGCAATACCCCGATCGTGTGCGCCACGCGGTGGTGGTCGCCAGCGCGCCGAATCTGACGGCTGAAAACATTGCCTTCAATGAAGTGGCGCGCCGCGCCATCGTCACCGACCCCGACTTTCATGGGGGCCATTACGGACGGCATGGCGTGTTGCCGCAACGCGGCCTGCGCATCGCGCGCATGATTGGCCACATCACCTACCTCAGCGACGATGTGATGAATGAAAAGTTTGGAAGACAGCTGCGCGAGGCGGTCGTGGGCCACGCCAGCGGTTACCGCTTTTCGACGCAGGAGGTCGAGTTCCAGATCGAAAGTTATTTGCGATACCAGGGCGACAAATTCAGCGAGTACTTTGACGCCAACACCTATTTGCTGATCACTCGGGCGCTCGACTATTTTGATCCGGCTGCCACACATGCCGGCGATCTGACACAAGCGCTCGCGCGGGCCAGCGCCAAATTCCTGCTGGTGAGCTTCACCACCGACTGGCGCTTCTCGCCGGCGCGCAGCCGCGAGATCGTCAAAGCCCTGCTCGACAACCAGTGCGACGTCAGTTACGCCGAAATTGATGCACCCCACGGGCATGACGCCTTTTTGCTCGAGGACCCGCGCTACCTGGGGGTGGTGCGCTCCTATTTTGAGAGCAAGGTGGCGCCATGCTGAACCCTGTAGCGCGGCTGACGGCCGACCAGCTGTCCATCCTGCGTCTGGTGCCGCCAGGTTCGCGCGTGCTGGACCTCGGTTGTGGCGACGGCGCCATGCTGGAGCACCTGATCCGCGAGCGCGGCTGCACCGGCTATGGCGTCGAGATCAACGACGCCAATGTGCAGGCCTGTGTGGCGCGCGGTGTCAATGTCATCCAGCTCAACCTCGATGAAGGCCTGGCCATGTTTGCCGATGCCAGTTTTGACGTGGTGTTGCAGATCGATACCCTTCAGCATCTGCACAACACCGAGGTCATGCTGCGCGAGACCGCGCGTGTCGGCCGCACCGGCATCGTGGCGTTTCCGAATTTCGGCCATTGGCCGAACCGGCTGGCGGTGTTGCGTGGCCGCATGCCGGTGACCAGGGTTCTGCCCTACCAGTGGTACGACACGCCGAATATCCGGGTCGGCACACTGCGGGATTTTGCGGCACTGGCGCAGCAGAACCGGCTCAGGATCATTGACTCGTTTGGCTTGCAGGACGGCCAGGAAATCCGCTTCTGGCCCAACGCCCGCGCCAGCCGCGCGGTGTTCAAGTTCCAGCACGGGTAGGGAAGCGCTTCCCTGGGCTTGGCGGCTGTGCGGCGCCAATGCTATTATTTGCGCATCGGGATTTCAGCCTCCCGGCTCTTCACAGAAAGACGGTGTCCCGTCCAAGCGCTGGTAACACTCATTGGAGTATTCCGTGGACACCTCTTTCATTTCCGTTCCCCACATCAGCCCCGAAGAACTGGCTGCCCGCATGGGCCGCGCCGATGCGCCCTTGCTGCTTGACGTCCGGCGCGAGGGCAAATTTGCGGAAAGCCCGCACATGCTCGCCGCGGCGCGGCGCTGTGCGCCTGAAGACGTGGCGGCGCTGGCCGCTGCCGAGCCGGCGCGTGAGGTGATCGTGTATTGCGTCTATGGCCACGAGGTCAGTGCGGATGCGACAGCGCTGCTGCGCGCTGCAGGCTGGGATGCACGTGCGCTGGCTGGCGGCATCGAAGGCGGTGAAGACGGTGTGGACAGCGCAGACAACATCGCCCAGTGGCGCTCGACGCCGCTGCCCACCATGCGCAAGCGCGCCGACTGGGGCGTGACCGGCGATCAGGTGTCGCGCTGGATCACACGGGAGTGCCCCAAAATTGACCGCATCGCCTGTCCCTGGCTGATACGCCGTTTTATCGACCCGCGTGCCGAGTTTTTTTATGTCCCGACTGCGCAGGTCTTCAGTGAAGCGGCGCGGCTGAAGGCCGTGGCCTATGACCTTCCGGGCGCACCGGTGACGCACGAGGGGCAATGGTGCAGCTTTGATGGTGTGCTTCGCGCATTCGAGATTGAAGATCCGGCGGTGGACCGGCTGGCCCGCATTGTCCGCGGAGCCGACACCGGCCAGCTGGTGCTGGAGCCGCAGTGCGCCGGCTTGCTGGCTTTCTCGCTGGGTTTGTCGCGCTTGCACAGGGACGACCACAACATGCTGGAAGCCGCGATGCCGCTGTACGACGCGCTTTACGCCTGGTGCGCCAGTGAAGCCGACGCCGTGTGGCAAGGAAAGTCTCCCGAGGGGCATAGCTGGAAGCCGGAAACCCTGACAGGTGTTGCCGCATGATGGCGACCACCCGGCTGCCGGAAGGGGTCAGTTTCCGCGAGGCCTTCCGTTTCTGGCTCAGGCTGGGATTCATCAGTTTTGGCGGGCCGGCGGGGCAGATTGCCATCATGCACCGCGAGCTGGTCGAGCAAAAACGCTGGATCTCGGAAAAGCGTTTTCTGCATGCGCTCAACTACTGCATGCTGTTGCCGGGACCGGAGGCGCAGCAACTGGCCACCTACATCGGCTGGTTGATGCACCGCAGCTGGGGCGGCGTGGTGGCCGGTGCGCTGTTTGTGCTGCCCTCGCTTTTCATCCTGGTGGTGCTGAGCTGGGTGTATGTGGTGTTCGGTGATGTGCCGCTGGTGGCCGGCATCTTTTACGGCATCAAGCCGGCGGTTGCGGCGATTGTGTTGCAGGCGGTGCACCGCATTGGCAGCAAATCCCTGCGAAATCCGCTGAAGGCCGCAGTCCCCTGGGCGGTGGCAGTGATCAGTTTTATGGCCATTGCCTTTCTGGGGGTGCCCTTTCCGTGGGTGGTGCTGGCTGCGGCGCTGACAGGCTGGCTGTGCGCGCGTTACGCGCCTGGACAGTTTGCCGCCGGCGGCGCCCACGGCTCGGCCAGTGCGGCCCACGGTCCGGCGCTGATTGACGACGACACGCCCACGCCGGCCCACGCGCGCTACAAAAAATCACGGCTGGCCGCGGTGCTGGCCGTGGGCGCCGTGCTCTGGCTGCTGCCCATGGGCGTGCTGCTGGCCTGGCAAGGCTGGGACGGTGCCCTGATGCAGATGAGCTGGTTTTTTACCAAGGCGGCGCTGTTGACCTTTGGCGGTGCTTATGCGGTGTTGCCCTATGTGTACCAGGGGGCGGTCGAACAGTTTGGCTGGCTCACCGGGCCGCAGATGATAGACGGCCTGGCACTCGGTGAAACCACGCCGGGGCCGCTGATCATGGTGGTGGCCTTTGTGGCTTTTGTCGGTGGCTGGACCCAAGAAGTTCTGGGACCGGATGCGCTGTTTCAGGGCGCGGCGCTGGCGGCGCTGCTGGTGACCTGGTTCACCTTTCTGCCCTCTTTCATCTTCATTCTGGCCGGTGGGCCGCTGGTGGAGTCCACCCACGGCAAGTTGCATTTCACCGCGCCGCTGGCGGCCATCACGGCGGCGGTGGTCGGTGTGATTGCCAGTCTTGCCCTGTTTTTTATAGCGCATGTCGCTTTCCCGACGGGGGCTGGGGCCGGTTTTCTTTCAAGTATCGAGTGGCCGGCGCTGGCCCTCATGCTTCTGGCCGGCGTGGCCCTGTTGCGTTACAGGGTGGGCGTGATCCCGGTGATTGCCGTTTGCGCCCTGGCCGGTTTGCTGCTGCGCTGGAGCGGCCTGGCCTGATCTGGCGGCGTTATGCTGTGGGCCATGCCAGGCCCCTCACCCAAGCCGCTTTCCGCCAGCCCCAGCGTGTTTGAGCGGCTGTTCGGCAGCTGGGTGCAGCAGGTCTCCGGCGCCACCTTGCGTGCAGATGCACAGGCCGCCTTGCTGGGCGCCGTGCTGGTGTTGCCGCAGGGCATTGCCTTTGCCACACTGGCCGGGCTGCCGCCGGAGTATGGCCTGTACACCGCGATTGTTCCGTGCATCATCGCCGCGCTGTTCGGCTCGAGCTGGCATGTGGTGTCCGGGCCGACCAACGCCAATTCGCTGGCCCTGTTTGCCATGCTGTCGCCGCTTGCGCTGGCCTTCAGTCCGGCCTATATCCAGCTGGTCCTGGCGGTGACGGTGCTGGTCGGCGTCATGCAGTGGCTGATAGGCGCACTGCGCCTGGGGACGCTGGCCAATTTCATTTCACCGGCCGCACTTTTTGGCTTCACCTCAGGGGCTGCAGTGCTGATTGCGGTTTACGCGTTGCCGGATTTGCTGGGCCTGCCGCCTGCCGCAGAACATGGCGCTGGCGCGGTGCTGCTGCATGTCACCGCCATGCTGCGCGCCGTGCAACCGGCCACGCTGGCCGTGGCAGCGGTGACCCTGGCAACGGCGCTGTTGCTCAGGCGGCTGCGCGCCCGCTGGCCCTACATGCTGGCCGGTCTGGTGGCCGGCACTTTGCTGGCCTGGGGCTGGAGCCGCATTTTTGGCGGGGCTGCACCGCCCTTGCGCACCGTGGGTGTGATCGCCACACCCTGGCCGGTATTTGCCATCCCCAGCGTCAGCTGGTCGGCCTTGTCCGAGTTGCTGGGGCTGGCGTTTGCACTGACCATTGTGGCGCTCGGACAATCCATTTCAATTGCCAAGGCGGTGGCAGCGCGCTCCGGTCAACGTATCGATGCCAACCGGGAATTCCGCGGCCAGGGCCTGTCCAACATCGTCGGCGGCTTCTTTTCGTCTTATGTGTCCTGCGGGTCGCTGAACCGGTCGCTGCCGAATCTGGAGGCCGGCGCCCGCACACCGCTGGCGGCCGTGTTTTCTGCTGTCCTGCTGCTGGCGCTGGTGGCGTTCAGCGCACCCCTGCTGGCACAGATCCCGATGGCAGCGCTGGCGGCGCTGCTGTTGCTGGTGGCGCTGTCCCTGCTCGACTTCCCGCGCTGGAAACAGCTCTTTGCGCACAGCCGCAGCGAGTTTGCCGTGGCACTGGCGACGCTGCTGGCGACCGTGACCCTGCGGCTGGAAATCGCCATCCTGCTGGGCACCCTGCTGTCGCTGATGTCGTTTCTGTACCGCACTTCCAGGCCGGCGATGCGCACCATGGGTTTTGACAGCTGGGCGCCGGACCGGCAGTTTGTGGTGCTGACCGATGCGCAAACCCCCCTGCCGGAATGCCCGCAGCTCAAGCTCTTGCGCATGGAGGGCGAGGTGTACTTTGGTGCGACCCAGCATGTGGCCGACACGCTGCACGCCCTGCGCCATGCAGCGCAGCCGCAAAAGCATTTGCTGGTGATGGGCAAAAGCATGAATTTCATCGATCTGGCCGGTGCCCAGCTGTGGGAGGCAGAGCTCAACGTGCGCCGCGTGATGGGTGGCGACTTGTATTTTCACCGGCCGCGGCCCGAGGTGATCCAGATGTGGCAGACCACGGGTTTTACCCGCCTGCTGGGCCCTGAACACCAGTTTTCCGACAAGCGCAGGGCGATTGCGACCATTTTCAAACGGCTGGACCCGGCCATTTGCCGGAACTGTAGCGCCCGCATATTTGAAGAGTGCCGCAGCGTGCCGGGCCCCGGCCCGCTGGACGCCGTGCCGGCAGCTACACCGCTGCCTTGAACCCGAGGCGCTTGAGCAGCGCCGTTGCGGCGGCTGGCGCCCGCTCCTTGGCGCCGTTGATGAAAAACACAAAAACATCGCGCGCGCCGGCCTTGCCTTTGACGGGTGCGGCCACACGCGGCAAGTCGGCCGGCTCGCCACCAGCGGCCCAGGTGCGCGCCCTGTCAGCCCAGCCGTCCAGCGCCTGGGGCGTATAACCGGTCTGGCGGCTGGCTTCGCTGCACATCAGGCGCGCATAGACAAAATCAGCCGTGAGATCGGCCAGAGACGGAAAATCCGGCGCGTCGCAAAAAACGGTTGCGCAGTGGTATTGGCGCGCCAGCTGCAGATAGGCCGGCGACAGAAAGCTGGGGTGCCGCACGTCGAGAACATGGCGCAGCGCAAGGCCGTCCACCTTTTTTGGCAACAGTGCCAGAAAGGCCTCAAAGTCCCCGGCGTCGAATGCCTTGGTCGGCATGAACTGCCAGACGATGGGGCCGAGCTTGCCACCCAGCTCACTGATGCCGCTGCCGACAAAACGCGTGATCGACTCGCCGGCTTCGGCGAGCACGCGGCGGTTCGTGGCGAAACGGCTGGCCTTGAGTGAAAAAACAAAACCTTCGGGCGATTCGTCGCGCCATTTGGCAAAACTCGCGGGCTTGAAGGTGCTGTAGTAAGTGCCGTTGACTTCAATGGCGCTGAGCTGGCGGCTTGCGTAAGCCAGCTCCTGGCTGTGCGGCAGTCCCGCCGGATAAAAGTTGTTGCGCCACGGCGCGTAAGTCCATCCGCCAGTGCCAACCCGGATGTGACCGGGCCGGTTTGAAGGGTTTTTCAAGGCTTGCCTCTTTGCAGCGGTGACACAGGCGTCATGGTGGCAGAAAATACCCCGCTGCGCGCGGGCCCCGCCCGCACCGGGTCTGGCAGCACGGGCCGGGCAGGGGTACAGTACGCGGTTGCGCCAACTTTTTCCGGAGCCTCCATGAACGCCCCTTTGCACCGCGAAATACCCGCCTCTGTTCTGAACACCGCGCAGGCCCTGAGCGATGTGAGCGCCCGCTGGGACGGCGACATCGTCCAGCAGATCTCCGACTACATCACCATCCCGGCCAAGTCGCCGTCGTTTGACGCCGACTGGGCCGGCCATGGCCACATCGACACCGTCATGCGCAATGCGGCGGCCTGGGTCGAGGCGCAGAAGGTGGACGGCCTCAAGCTCGAGATCGTGCGCCTGGCAGGCCGTACCCCCGTGCTGTTCTTCGAGGTGCCCGCCACCAAAACCGGCTCCGCCGAAACAGTGCTGATGTACGGCCACCTCGACAAGCAGCCCGAGTTCACGGGCTGGCGCAACGACCTCGGGCCCTGGACGCCCAGGTACGAAGACGGCAAGCTGTTTGGCCGGGGCGGCGCTGACGACGGTTATGCGGTGTATGCCAGCATCGCCGCCATCCAGGCCCTGAAGGCGCAGAAGGTGCCGCATCCGCGCATCGTGGGCCTGGTCGAAACCTGCGAGGAAAGTGGCTCTTACGACCTGCTGCCCTATGTGGATGCCTTGCGCACCCGCCTGGGGGATGTGGGTCTGGTGATCTGCCTGGACTCCGGCGCCGGCAACTACGACCAGCTCTGGCTGACAACTTCGCTGCGCGGCATGGCCAGTGGTGTGCTGAAGGTGCAAATCCTGACGGAAGGCGTGCACTCGGGCGACGCCAGCGGCCTGGTGCCTTCGAGTTTTCGCATCATGCGCCAGGTGCTGGACCGGCTGGAAGACAGCAAAACCGGCACCCTGTTGCCGCAAAGTTTTCACTGCGAGATTCCCGCCGAACGGCTGGCGCAGGCCAAAGCCACTGCGCAGATCCTGGGTGACCAGATTTACAAACGTTTCCCATGGGCGCATTACGACTGCGGCGGCGCCAGCACTTTTGCACTGCCCACCACCACGGACCCGGTCCAGGCCCTGCTCAACCGCACCTGGAAGCCGACCCTGAGTGTCACCGGCGCCGACGGTTTTCCCGAAATGGGCAACGCCGGCAATGTGCTGCGGCCTTACACGGCCTTCAAGCTGTCGCTGCGCCTGCCGCCGCTGGTGGATGCCGCCGGTGCGGTGCAGGAGCTCAAAACCCTGCTCGAGGACAACGCGCCGTATCAGGCCAAAGTCACGTTTGAAAGCGCTGGCGGCGCGACCGGCTGGAACGCGCCCGCCACGGCGCCCTGGTTTGACAAGGCGCTCGATGACGCCTCGCAGGCGTATTACGGCGCGCCCTGCGGCACCATTGGCCAGGGCGGCACCATCCCGCTGATGAACATGCTGAGCCAGGGTTTCCCGAAAGCCCAGATGATGGTCTGTGGCGTGCTGGGGCCAAAGAGCAATGCGCACGGGCCGAATGAGTTTTTGCATGTGCCTTACGCCAAAAAAATCACGGCAGCTGTGGCACACGTCATTGCCCGGATGCCGTGAGCGGGCGCCAGCCTGACGACGCCCGCATGGACACCGCGCTGCTGGCTCCTTTTACCGCCAGAGACGGTGAAAACCTGGCCTTGTACGAGTGGCCCATGCAGGCCTGGCAACAGGACCATGCCCTGCCGCCACGCGCTGTGGTGCTGATCGTCCATGGCCTGGGTGAACATGCCAGCCGCTACGACCATGTGGCGCGGCAGCTGCTGGACTGGGGTTTTGCCGTGCGTGCTTACGACCAGCGCGGCCACGGCGAATCGGGTGGCGCGCGTGGCGGCCTGTCCAGCGAAGCGCTGCTGCTGGAAGACCTGGCGGAGGTGGTGGACGACACCCGGCTGCGCTCACTGAGCCTGCTGCGCACACCCGATGGGGCCGACACGGTCCAGCCGCTGCCGCTGATTTTGCTGGGCCACAGCCTGGGCGGGCTGGTGGTCGGGCGTTTTGTATCGCTGGGCATGCGCCCGGTGGACGGTCTGGTGATGTCTTCGCCAGCGCTGGACCCAGGCCTCAATGCCATCCAGAAACTGCTGCTGGCGGTTTTGCCGACGATTGCGCCGGATCTGCGCATCAACAACGGCCTGAATCCGGCCTATATCTCGCACGATGCGCAGGTGGTGCGCAAATACCAGGCCGATCCGCTGGTGCACGCCAAAATTTCCGCCCGTCTGGCCAGGTTCATCGCCAGCGCTGGTCCGGCCACCGTGGCTGCCGCCGGCAACTGGGCCACGCCGACGCTGCTGATGTATGCGGGCGCCGACAAGCTGGTCAATCCGGCCGGCAGCCGCGCCTTTGCCGAGGCGGCAGCCCGCGGCCCCGGGGCCAAGGTGCTCACCGTCAAATGTTTTGACGAGCTGTACCACGAGATCTTCAACGAGCTCGATGCTGCGCCGGTGTTTGCTGCCCTGAAGGCCTGGCTGGACGCCCGGTTTTAAGTCAAATCGGGCTGCATCCCTTATTTGGCGTGCGCAAGCAGCTGCTGAATCGATAGCATTTTCAGGCGACGGGCCGGCGCCGCTGTTGCAGCCCCAGCCAGATCAGCGCCAGGCCGGTCACACCCAGCGGCAGCAGGCTGCCCAGATTGAGCAGCGCCCAGCCTTGGGTGGTCACCAGCACGCCAGAGGCCAGCGAGGACAGCGCCAGCACCGCAAACACGCAGAAATTGAGCGCGCCCTGGGCTTTGTCCTTTTCTTCCGGCCGGTAGGCGGTCAGGGCCAGGGTGGTGCTGGCGGTGAAAAGGAAGTTCCAGCCCAGCCCCAGCAAAAACAGCGCCAGCAGAAACTGCTGGAATTCAACCCCCGACAGCGCAATCAGCACACACAGCACATTGAGCGCCAGCCCGGTGGCCATGATGGGCAGGGTGCCAAAACGCTTGATCAGGTGGCCGGTGAAAAAGCCGGGCGCAAACATGCCGATGACATGCCATTCCAGCACGGTCGCGGCGTCGGAAAAAGGCAGGCCGCAGACCTGCATGGCGATCGGGGTGGCGGCCATCAGCAGGTTCATCACGCCATAACCGAGGGCGCCGGCGGCAGCGGCAACGATGAAGACCGGCTGGCGCATGATCTGTCGCAGTGGCCGACCGCCCGAGGCCGTCTGCAGCACGGGTGCCGGCGGAAAATGGATAAAAGCCAGCAGCGCCATGGCCAGCAGCGCCACGCCCGCGAGCGCCAGGTAAGCACCGGCAAAGGGCACGGCGGTCAGTGTGCGGGTACCGGCCGCGAGATTGGGGCCGGCGATGGCGCCCAGCAGGCCCCCGGCCATCACCAGCGAAACCGCTTTTTCGCGGAAGGAGGCGTGTGCGAGTTCTGCCGCCGCAAAGCGGTAAAGCTGGGCGTTGGCGTTGTAATAACCAGCGATGACCGTGGCCGTCACCAGCAACCAGAAGTTTCTGCTGTAGGCCGCATAACAACACAGCAGCGCCGACAGCACGGCCACGATCAGGCCCA
Organism: Kapaibacterium sp. (SeqCode); assembly: GCA_943370435.1. Taxonomy (GTDB): domain Bacteria; phylum Pseudomonadota; class Gammaproteobacteria; order Burkholderiales; family Burkholderiaceae_C; genus Polaromonas. Next base: position 47,906 of record CALRQX020000023.1, read on the forward strand.
GCTGGAAAGAGGCCTTGCGGCCAAAACGTTTCTGCGTGCGCGCCACGATGCCGGTGGACAGGGCGCCACCGACGACGTAACCCATGACCGGCAAGGTCGCCATCCAGCCCAGCGGCGCCAGGCTCAAACCGACCAGGCCGTTGATGGCAATGAAGGTGACGTTGTTGGTCAGGAACAGGCCCTGGCAGATGGCCAGCAGCCAGAGGTTGCGGTTCATGCGCCTCCCAGAGTGAGGACGGCCAGGCAGGCCAATGGCGCAGTCTCTGCGCGCAGGATGCGTTCGCCGAGCGACACCGGCACAAAGCCGTGCTGCACGGCGAGCTCTTCTTCGGTGGGGCTCAAGCCGCCTTCCGGGCCACTGAGCAGGGTGACCGGCGAGGCGCCGGGGTGCAAGGCCAGCGCGCTGGCCAGCGGCTGCGTCCCGGCGCGCAAGGACAGCAGCAAGCGGGGCGTGTCGGGCTCGCGCGGGGCCAGCGCCGCCGCCCAGTCGCCAAAGGTGCTGATTCCGTGCATCAGCGGCAGCCGGTTGCGGCCGCACTGCTCACAGGCGGCAATCGCCACGCCTTGCCAGTGAACGAGTTTTTTATCGGCGCGCTCGCCCTTGAGGCGCAGCACGGCACGTTCGGTCATCAGCGGCGTGATGCTGGCCACGCCAAGCTCACTGGCTTTTTCCACCAGCCAGTCCATGCGCTCATTGGCCGGCATGCCCAGCACCAGGTGCACCGGGCGCGCGGCCTCCCGCTCCAGGGCCGAATGCGCACCCATGCGCACCACCACCTCGCTGCGGCCCATGCGCTCAACCGTCGCCTCAAACTCACCACCCTGGTTGTTGAACAGCGTGATCAGGTCGCCGGGCTGCAAGCGCAGCACCTGGACATGGCGCGCCGCATGTGCGGGCAGCTGGACCGATTCGCCGGCATGCAGCGGCAGGTCCGCGTAGAAGCGGGCGCTCATGGGCGCCCCCGTCCGGGGTGTAATGTGCTATCAAATAAATAGCTGTTTACGCTCATTGTCAAAGGCCCCAGGCCATTTTTTGTCTGCATGTATGCGGTCAAAACGTATAACCCACGCGGGTTTCGTTGCCTTCAATCTGATCGAGCAGCACCATCAGCGGCCCGAGCTGGCGGTAGCGGGCGCAGGTCGCGCGGGCGTAGCTGATGAATCGCGGGGTGTCGGCCAGGTATTTGGGCTTGCCATCGCGCAGCGTCAAACGCGCGAAGATGCCGAGAATCTTCAGGTGGCGCTGCAGGCCCATCCATTCCACCGCGCGGTAAAACTCGCCGAAATCGTCGCCCACCGGCAGGCCCGCCTTGCGCGCCTGTTCCCAGTAACGCACCGTGATCTCGAGTACAAAGTCTTCCGGCCAACTGATGAAGGCGTCGCGCATCAGGCTGGCGATGTCGTAGGTGATGGGGCCGTAGACCGCATCCTGGAAGTCCAGCACCCCCAGCTGCTTTGCGTTGTCGCCGACCATCAGATTGCGCGGCATGAAGTCGCGGTGCACATACACACGTGCGCCGCCCAGCGATTGCAGGTTGCTGGCCCTGATCTGCGCAAACAGGCCGTCGAGCTTGCTGCGCAGCGCGCTGTCGATGGGGATGCCACGATGCCGCGCCACATACCAGTCCGGAAACAGGGCCAGCTCGCGCGACAGCAGGGCGTCGTCGTAAGGGGGCAGCACATCCGGCCGCGAGGCCAGTTGCCAGGTGATCAGGGCGTCCACAGCCTGGCGGTATAGCGCGTAAGCCCGCTGGGGTCTGGCGGCATCACTTTGCTGCTCGATCACATCGAGCATGGTTTGTGCGCCCAGATCGCTGAGCAGCATGAAGCCCCGGGCTTGATCCCAGGCCAGCACGCGCGGGGCGTTCAGGCCGGCGCCGGCCATCAGCCCGGCAATCTTTACAAACGGCTGGCAGTCCTCCTGAGCCGGTGGTGCGTCCATGATGATGCAGCTGGCGCCGTCCTCCGTCTGCACCCGGAAGTAGCGCCGGAAACTGGCGTCGGCCGAGGCCGCACGCACGCTGGCCGGCAACAGGCGGTGGGTTGCGCGGTTGGCCTGCAGCCAGTGGGCAAAGGCCTCAGCCCGGGCCGCGTCTGGCCAGGCGATGGAAGAGTCGGTCATGCGGTGTTTTGGCCGATCTTCAGCGGGCAATTCAAAAGATGGCGGAAGGGGTGGGTGGGCATAGGATAATCGGGCCTGTTTTTATAAACGGGTTTATCTCATACTTCCGATGCATCGCGCATCCCCCTCGCGTTTTATTCTCTCCCCGGTTGCACACGCCGCCTTCAGCCTGCTGTCCTGCACTGCGCTGGGGCTTGGCCATGTGGGCGCGGTTTTTGCGCAGTCGCCCGTTCTGCAGGGGCAGGCCTTACCCTTTGGTGCGCCACGCATCCCGCTGCCACCAGTGCGCGAGCCGGCGCCAGGTGAGCTCAGAAGCACGCCCATGCTGGCCGAAGAGCCGCCGGGCGGACCCGGCATAGAGCTGCCCACCTTTGTCTACGGGGATCGCCTGACCGGACGCCCGGACCTGGAAACCACGGTCGATGGCAATGCCGAGCTGCGCCGGGGCGCATCGTCGATACGCGCAGACCGCATCGAGTACGACCTGCCGACCGATCTGGTCAAGGCGCGCGGCAATGTGCGCGTCAACAGCGGCGGCAACCTTTACAACGGTCCCGAGCTCGAAATCAAGCTCGACACCTTCGAAGGTTTTTTCCTGACGCCCGACTACCGGTTTTTGCAAAACGACGCTTATGGCAGCGCCGACCGCGCGGACTTCATTGACGAGAAACGCCTGGTGGCAACCAATGGCACCTTCACCACCTGCCAGCGCGGCGAAGGCCCGAGCTGGATGCCTGCCTGGATCGTCAGGGCCAGCACCATCAAGTTTGACAAGGAAGCGGATGTGGGCGAGGCCTCGGGCGGCGTGCTGCGCTTCATGAACGTGCCGATTCTTGCCGCGCCGACCTTCAGCTTTCCGCTCAGCGACAAGCGCAAGTCGGGGCTGTTGCCGCCGACCCTGGCCATTGACAACATCAGCGGCACCTCGGTGACGGTGCCCTATTATTTTGACATCGCCCCGAACCGGGACGCCACCTTCTCGCCCAGCATCATGAGCAAGCGCGGCGTGGACCTGGCCGGTGAGTTTCGTTATCTGGAGCGTGACTACAAAGGCGAGCTGCGCGCCAGCCTGCTGCCCAATGACCAGCTGCGCAACCGCACCCGCTGGTCCTACAACTACCTGCACAGCGGCACCTCCAACATCGGCGTCAAGACGTTTGGCAGCCTGGGCTACAACCTGAATTTGAACCGGGTCAGCGATGACAATTACTGGCGCGACTTCCCGCGTTCGGGCACCGTGCTGACGCAGCGGCTGTTGCCCAGTTCGGGCAGTGTGAGCTGGGCGCAGGGCTACCTGACGACCTCATTCGGCGCGACGACCTACCAGACGCTTCAGGACGTGAACTCGGTCATTACGCCGCCTTATGACCGCCTGCCGCAGCTGACGTCCACCTACGCGCGCTTCAATGCGCCGCTGGCCGGATTCAGCGGGCTTGACTATTCGGTCACCGCCGACTTCACCCGTTTCCAGTCCGACAGCGGGCTGACCCGGCAGCCCAATGCCAATCGCGCGTTTGCGCTGGCGCAGGTCAGTCGGCCCTGGATCAGGCCTGAGGGCTACATCACGCCCAAGCTCCTGCTCAACAGCACCACCTACCAGTTTGACGCGCCCCTGGTCAACGGCGCGCGCTCGGCCTCCCGGGTCCTGCCGACCTTCAGCCTGGACAGTGGCCTGACCTTTGAGCGCGAGACCAGTTTTTTTGGCCAGAGCTTCACCCAGACGCTGGAGCCGCGGGCGTTTTATGTCAATACGCCCTACCGCAACCAGAGCCATTTGCCCAACTACGATTCGGGTCTGAACGCTTTCAACTTTGCCACGCTGTTCACGGAAAACGAGTTTGTCGGCAATGACCGCATTTCCGACTCGCACATGCTGACGACCGGCGTGACGTCCCGTCTGCTGGATCCCGAGACTGGCGCCGAAGCCCTGCGCCTGGGCGTGGCGCAGCGAGCTCGTTTCAAGGACCGGCAAGTGAGGCTGCCGGGCGAGGTACCGGTGTCAGAGCGCTTCAGTGACCTGCTGCTTGGGGCTTCTGTCAATTTGACGCCCGCCTGGGCGATCGACAGCACCGTGCAGTACAACCCCAAAACCAAACTTTCAGAACGCTCCACCATAGGCGGGCGCTTCAGTCCCAGCAACTACCGGGTCGTCAGTGCGGTATACCGGCGCCAGCGTAATGTCAGCGAGCAATACGATATAGGCTGGCAATGGCCGATCAATGACCTGTGGGGTGACACCGGCAAAGACCTGGGGCCGGGTCGCGGCCTGGGCGGCGGCCGCCTTTACACCGTCGGGCGTCTGAACTACAGCGTTCCAGACAAGAAATTTGTGGATATGGTTCTGGGCCTTGAATACGACGGCTGTTGCTGGATCGCCCGCGTGGTGCTGGAGCGCAGCCAGCTCAGCCGTGTGGCCAACAGCACCGCCATCAAGTTCCAGCTGGAATTTGTCGGTTTCTCGCGCATCGGGCCCAGCCCGCTGAAAACCCTGAAGGCCAATGTTCCGCGTTACCAGTACCTGCGTGAGCAGGGCGCTGCGCCCAGCCGCTTTACCAACTATGACTAAATCAAGCCCTACTTCCGACTGTTTTTTCCGCCCTTCTGTTGCGGCCCTGCTGCTGCTGGCCCTGTCGGGTGGGTCGGCCTGGACGCAGACCCTCAGACCGCCGGGCCAGTTGCGTTTGCCCGGATTCACCTCGGCTGCCCCAGCCGGCTCTGCCATCGGCCAGCGCCAGGCCGACTATATTGTGGCGGTGGTCAATTCGGAGCCGATCACCAACAACGAAGTGCGTGCCCGCATGCTGCGCACTGAGCAGCAAATGGCCCAGCAAGGCACCCAGGCGCCACCGCGCAACGAGCTGGCGCGGCTGCTGCTGGAGCGCATGATCAGCGAACGGGCGCAGTTGCAGCTGGCCAAGGAGCAGGGGGTTCAGGTCAGCGACGGGATGGTGGATGAGGCGGTTCTGAATGTGGCCCGGCAGAACCAGATCTCGGTCGAGGAATTGCGCCAGCGCATGACCGCGCAGGGCCTGGTGTTTACGCAGTTCCGTACCGATCTGCGCAATGAGCTTTTGCTCAACCGGATTCGGGAGCGCGAACTGGACGCACAGTCCAAGGTCAGCGAGCAGGAGATCGACCAATACCTGCGTGAACAGGAGACCGGCAGCGCCGGGGTGCCCCAGCAGATCAATCTGGCACAGATTCTGGTGGTGGTTCCGGAGAACGCCAGCGCGGATCAGCTGGCGGCCTTGCAGGCCCGGGCACAGCTCGCTGCACAGCGCGCCCGTGCCGGGGTTGATTTTGCGGCGCTGGTCGCCGAATTTTCCGGTGCGCCCGGCCGCAGTGCGGACGGCCAGATGGGGCTGCGTGATGCCGACCGTTATCCCCAGTTGTTCATCGATACGACGCAAAATGTGCCGGTTGGCGGCATTGCCGGTCCGGTCCGCAGCGGCGCGGGCTTTCATGTGCTCAAGGTGCTGGAGCGCAAGAGTGCCGGCATGCCGGGTGCGGCAGCGGCCGAAACCCGGGCACGGCATATCCTGTTGCGCCCCGGCGATCGGCTCACCGAGCAGGCGGCCGTGGCGCGCCTGGCGGATTTTAAAAAGCGCATTGTGGCCGGACAGGCCGATTTTGCAGCGCTGGCGCGCGAAAACAGCCAGGACGGGTCCGCCAAGGACGGCGGTGACCTGGGCTGGGCCGCTGCGGGCCAATACGTGCCGGAGTTTGAGGCCCAGATGGACAGCCTGGCGCCTGGCCAGGTGGGTGACCCCCTGGTATCGCGCTTTGGTGTTCACCTGATTCAGGTGATGGAGCGGCGCAGTGTCAAGCTCTCTGCGCGCGAGCAGCGCGAAATCGTGCGTGGCACCTTGCGTGAGAAAAAGTTCGAAGAAGCCTACAGCGCCTGGGCCCAGGAGGTTCGCGGTCGGGCCTATGTGGAGTTCCGGGAGCCGCCCCAATAGTGGTTTGCGTTTTCCATCTCTTGCAGTGCGAAAGCCGGTGCCGGTGATGGCTGCGGGGTGCTGTACCGCATGAAGCATATCCCGCGCAAACGGTTCGGCCAGCATTTCCTGACCGACCGTTCGATCATTGAAGACATTGTTCAGGCGATCGCGCCCAGACCCGGCCAGGCCGTGGTTGAAATTGGCCCGGGACTGGCGGCACTGACGCAGCCGCTGGCCGAGCGGCTCGGCCACCTGACGGTGATCGAACTGGACCGCGATCTGGCGCAGCAGCTGCGTGCGCACGCCCAACTGACCGTGCTGCAGGCCGATGTGCTCAAGGTGGACTTCATATCCCTTGCGCAAACCATGGGGGCCACACCGCCTGCCAGGATACGGGTGGTGGGAAATTTGCCCTACAACATTTCCACGCCCATCCTGTTTCATTTGCTCGATGCGGTGGCCGTCATAGAAGACCAGCACTTCATGCTGCAAAAAGAAGTGATTGATCGCATGGTGGCGCGCCCGGCGACCAGCGACTATGGCCGCCTCAGCGTGATGCTGCAGTGGCGCTACGCCATGGAGAACGTGCTGGCGGTGCCGCCGCTCAGTTTTGACCCGCCGCCGCGGGTGGACAGTGCGGTCGTGCGCATGATTCCTCACACCACACCCGTGGCAGTCGATGTGGCGCTCCTGAGCGAGATGGTGCGTGTGGCTTTCAGCCAGCGGCGCAAGCTGCTGCGGCATTCGCTCGGCAAGTGGCTGGAGGAGCGTCCCCATGCCCCTGCATTTGACCTGCAGCGCCGCGCCGAGGAGGTGCCCGTGGCCGAGTACCTGGCGCTGGCGCAAGCCCTGGGCGCCGGCCACACAGGACTGAAAGCCGATTGGCCATAAAAAAAGCCCGTTGTTCAACGGGCTTCTTGCTGCAGCATTTCAAGCTCAGGCCGCCGCCAACCAGTACCCCGCATTAAAGGGGCTGCTCATGCGCAGCGCCAGCGGCGAGACGTCGAGAAGTTTGTCGGTTGGCATCGGCTCATCACCGTCTGCGCTGTTTGCTTGCTGGGCCTCATTTGCCCGATCCCCTTGGCCAATGTCTGGGGAGCGGGCTACAGAAAAGAATAGAAACATCGGAACGGTATCTTTCGATCCGCCCAGTAGTCGGCTGCATCCCGGAAGATGTCCAGCAGCTGCTCGCGTGCCTCCTTGTCGAACTTGGCGTTCGCAGGAATCTGCTCCAGCAAGACAATAAAGCCAGGTTGCGCGCCGGACTTGTGAACCAGGTCCGTCATGCAGTCGTACAGCGCATCAAAGTTTTTACCAAAGTGCGCCGGGAATGTGTACTGCGCCGCAATCATGTCCAGCACATCCTGCTTGCTCTGGGCATTGCCCAGGTTGGCATACAGGAAATGGTGGCCCAGCTGTGTGGCGGCCTCCTGCAGATCCTGCACGCGAAAAGCGCGTATGGATTGCACGATATTGGGTCTTACAGTACGAAGTGGCATATCCATCTCCGCGTCTCTTTCTTAAGTCAACAACTCAAAGTTGACGATCACTGCTGAACTGACTGAACGATTCTGCGAAAACTCGCGTAGTGATCATCGGTGTAATAACAAGCATCGGGCGCGGAGGGGATCAAACCACCACAAACAATGCGCCGGGCACCCCGACTGCGTTCACCGGGAGTCTTGACGGTGTATTCGCGGTAGTAACCGCGATTTCTGGCCGGGAGTATCTTTTCCCGGTTGCCAAACACCGAGCCGTCCTTGTCGTACTTGAACGGCCCCCCCTGGTAAATCAACCTGACCATGTTGCGGCCCTGCTCGGGCAGGGCCGTGCTTGCAATGGTGCTGACTTCGGCGCCGGGGGCAGGCCCCTTGGCCTGTACCGTGACAGGACTGAGTCCTGTCCACAAAGCAGCCAGAACGACTGCGACCGTCAGCCGCCAACCGGGCCCACTTTTTCGCAACATGAAAAAACGTCTTTCTTGAACCCGGGCCAGCCGCTACGGCCTTCGCCGGAGCCGGGTTAACCCTTAAATTTCAAGAGCTAGAGTTTGACCCATCTTGGGGAAAAATGCAAGTGCCTGCCCAAAATTTGGGCAGGCTTCAGCCGCGAAAAATGGCCAAAAAGTTAGTACTAGCTACTTAAACGAGGCTTATCGGGAGGCGTTCGCATCCGCGACGGTGAGGGCTGTCATATTCACAATCCGACGCACGGTTGTACTGGCTGTGAGGATGTGCATGGGCTTGGCGGCGCCGAGCAGTACCGGGCCAATGGCAATATTGCCGCCCGCTGCAGTTTTGAGCAGGTTGTAGGCGATGTTGGCTGCATCGATGTTGGGCAGTACCAGCAAATTGGCTTCACCGGCCAGGGTGCTGTTGGGCATTACCAGCGCGCGGGATGCCGGATCAAGCGCCACATCGCCGTGCATTTCGCCATCAACTTCAAGCCACGGGGCCTGCTCGCGCAGCAGCGCCAGCGTCCGGCGCATTTTGAGCGCGCTGGGCAGGTTGGAGGAGCCGAAATTCGAGTGCGACAACAGCGCGGCTTTGGGCTTGATGCCGAAACGCATCATTTCCTCGGCGGCCAGGGTGGTGATTTCCGTCAATTGTTCCGCCGTCGGATCGTAGTTGACATGGGTATCGACCAGAAAGACCTGTCGGTCGGGCAACATCAGCCCATTCATGCAGGCGTAGGTGCAAACGCCCGGACGCTTGCCAATCACCTGATCGAGGTAGTCGAGGTGGTGGGCGGTTGTACCCCAGGTGCCGCAGATCAGGCCATCGACATCGCCCTTGTACAGCAGCATGCCGGCGATCAGGGTCAGGCGGCGGCGCATTTCGATCTTGGCCATTTGTGCCGTCACCCCCCGGCGCTCCATGAGCCCGTGGTAGGTCTGCCAGAAATCCCGGTAGCGATGATCCTGCTCAACGTTGACGATGTCGTAGTCCAGCTCTTCCTTCAGACGCAGGCCGAATTTCTCGACGCGCTGGGCGATCACCTCAGGCCGGCCTATCAGGGTCGGACGGGCCAGGCCTTCGTCCACCACGATCTGGCAGGCACGCAGTACGCGCTCTTCTTCACCTTCGGCGTAGGCCACACGTTTTTTGCCGGCCTTCTTGGCGGCGGCAAAAATCGGCTTCATGGTGGTGCCGGAGGCGTACACAAAGCTTTGCAGCTTCTCGCGGTACGCGTCCATGTCGGTGATGGGGCGCAGGGCCACCCCGCTGTCCGCTGCCGCCTGCGCCACAGCGGGCGCAATTTTCATCATCAGGCGCGGGTCAAAAGGCTTGGGAATCAGATATTCCGGGCCAAACGCCAGCTTTTCCCCCGTGTAGGCGGCGGCCACCACTTCGCTTTGCTCGGCCTGGGCCAGCTCTGCAATGGCGTGAACAGCGGCAATTTCCATTTCGATCGTGATGGTGGATGCACCAGCATCGAGAGCGCCGCGGAAAATATAGGGAAAACACAGGACGTTGTTGACCTGGTTCGGGTAATCCGTTCGTCCCGTGGCCATGATGGCGTCATCGCGAACCGACTTGACATCTTCGGGCGTGATTTCCGGGTTCGGGTTGGCCAGCGCAAAAATGATGGGCTTGGCCGCCATCTTCCTGACCATGTCTTTCTTGAGTACACCGCCTGCCGAAAGGCCCAGAAAGATGTCTGCGCCTTCGATGATGTCGTTCAAGGTCCTGGCGTCGGTCTTCTGCGCGAACTGGATCTTGTCTTCATCCATGAGTTCGGTACGGCCCTCGTAAACCACTCCAGCCAGATCGGTCACATAGACGTTATGGCGCGGAATACCGAGTTTGAGCAACAGGCCAAGGCAGGCCAGCGCCGCGGCACCGGCGCCCGAAGTGACAAGTTTGACCTTTTTGGGGTCTTTGCCGACGACCTTCAGCGCGTTCAGCATGGCCGCGCCAACCGTGATGGCGGTGCCGTGCTGGTCATCATGGAAGACCGGGATCTTCATGCGTTTGCGGAGCTCCCGTTCGACATAAAAGCAGTCGGGTGCCTTGATGTCTTCCAGGTTGATGGCCCCGAAAGTGGGCTCCAGCGAAGCGATGATGTCGACCAGCCTGGCCGGGTCTTTCTCGTCAATTTCAATGTCAAACACATCAATGCCGGCAAATTTCTTGAACAGCACCCCCTTGCCTTCCATGACGGGTTTGGAGGCCAGCGGACCGATGTCTCCCAGGCCCAGCACGGCCGTGCCATTGGTGATTACCGCCACCAGGTTGCCCCTGCTGGTGTATTTGAAGGCGGCGTTCGGGTCTTTGACAATCTCTTCGCAAGGAGCGGCGACGCCGGGGGAATAGGCCAGTGCCAGATCACGCTGGTTGACAAGCTGTTTGGTCGCAGCGATTGCGATCTTTCCCGGGGTCGGAAACTCGTGGTACTCCAGCGCAGCGCGACGCAGTTCCTCACGTTTTTCCTGGCTATCGGGGGCGGCGGGCACTGTGGGCATTGATTTTGTCTCCGGGATGGCGGCCCGGCGGGGCCGCCAATTTCTTGTAAGGTCTGCGATTGTAGGGGGTGCAACGGGAAAACCCTAGTAAGTGAATCTACGCAAACCGGTGGGGCGGTTTTGACTTTTTCACAAAGGTCCGGGCGGCATCATTTTTGGGTATGCCAAATGGCAAAGCGTGTCCTTGAATCCACGACGCAGTGGCCCTCAAAACGGTACAAATTCGCGGGCCAGCCACAAATAACGCCGGGAAAATTGTCAAGTGATAAAAAAACAGTTAAAACAACAAGTTGCAACAACATGTTAGCAAAAAGGCTTGATTGAAACGCGCGGCTATTTTGACCATTTTCCGCGTCTGCTTGGTGCTGCAGGCCGCGCTAGCATGGCCGAACGGTTTTGCGCAGCAAAGGCCCAGGCCAGATGCTGGAACATTGCAGGAGCCACAGCGGCAGATTCCCCTGTTGCCACAACCAGGCGCGCCGCAGATCACCTTGCCTGCGGCCAGGCCGCTCTCAGCTGGCGAGACTGCTGTGCGTATCACGCCCGCAGCCTTCCGCATGGAGGGAAACAGCCTGTTTGACAGCGCGACCCTGACAGGGCTGATCGCAGACCGCATCAACCGGTCGACCGACCTGGCTGGATTGGTAGAGGCGGCAGGGCAGATCAGCCGCTATTACCGTGCAAAGGGCTACATGCTGACGGAGGCCTACCTGCCGGAGCAGGCCTTCCAGGCCGCCGGGGGTACCGTCACCATCGCCGTCGTCGAAGCGCGGGTAGGCCGCGTCAGGGTGCAGGTAGATGGTCACGAAGGGTCGGCGTCGTTCGTCCAGCGAGTGGTTGCCAACAACCTGAAGCCAGGTGCTTTCATCAGTGAAAACCTGCTCGACAAGCCGGTTTTGCTGCTGCGTGATCTGGCAGGGGTGGAGGCCAGCGCCACGGTCGAGCCTGGTCAGCTGTCCGGCCAGGCTGATGTCACCGTGACTATCCATGCTCAGGGGCCCCAGGCGGACGGGTCGGTGGGTGCCGACAATTTTGGCGCCCGAGCGGCGGGCGCCCGAAATGCCTTCGCCAATCTCAATGTCAGCAACTTGCTGGGTCGTGGGGATGTTTTGAGCGCGCGAGTGCAACGCAGCCAGGCATCAAGCAGCCACCTCTACCGCCTGGCATATGCCGTTCCGGTCGATGCAGCCGGAACGCGGCTGGCAGCCAGCATCGCGCGTACCGACTACGCCCTGGGCGCACCCTTTACCGCGCTGGGCGCAACAGGCAAGGCCGACATTCTGGGCCTGTCATTGACGCGGCCGCTGATTCGTTCGCGTGACACCAATCTTTATGGCCTTTTCAGCCTGGAGCACAAAAAATTCATCGACCAGCTGACGACGCCGGTCAACGACAGTGAGCGCCGTATTGCCGCGGCCCGCTTCGGGCTGCTGGGCAACTTTGTGGATGCGGTGATCGGCACCGGCGCCACCAGCAGTTATGCCCTCACGGCGACGCTGGGCCAAGCCAGGCTGGACGCTGTCACGCGGGGCTTCGACCAGGGCCCTGGTGGCCTGCAGACAGCAGGCGGCTTTCGCAAACTCAATCTTGAATTGCAGCGTACCCAGTTCTATGGCAACACGTCCAGCCTGCTTCTGGGGTTTCAGACCCAACTGGCTTCCAAAAACCTGGCTTCCGCCGAAAAAATGGCGCTCGGTGGCCCTGCCGGGGTTCGCGCGTATCCGGTCGGTGAAGGCATTGGGGACTCCGGGCTGTTGTTGAATATGGAGTATCGCTACCAGTTGCCGGCACCCGTCACACTGGCGGGAGAAGCGGTCAGCCTGGCCGCTTTCTATGACTACGGAACAGTCCGCTTCAATCAGGACGATTCCGCGGTCCCAGGTGCGACCAACCGTATTTCCCTGGGGGCCGTGGGTGTGGGCGCTCTGGCAGGGCGAGTCAATAATTTTCTGGTGACAGCTTATCTGGCCTGGCGCACCACGCGCTCCACCCCCACCACGGGCGAGCCGGATCGCTCGCCGCGTGCCTGGGTGTCGGCGCAAAAGTGGTTCTGACCGGCGCAGGAAAAAGAGCATGAGCCAAACCCCGCCCAAAAGCCGACGCTACCGCGCGTGGGGTGTGCGCACGGTGGTGGTGCGCCTGTCGCGCAAGCTCACGGCCACCTATCGCATACGCACGGGGCGGCTGCTGTCGCGGCTGCTGACGGCCATGCTTTCGGGGCTTTCCACACTGGCCACGGCCTTGCCCGAGGGCGCCAGCCTGGTGGCTGGCCAGGCCACGGTGAGCACCCCGAATGCCAATGCGATGGTGGTCACACAGGGCAGCGAGAAAGCGATTCTCAACTGGCAGGCTTTCAACATTGGTACCGGGCAGTCCGTGCAGTTTGTGCAACCCAATGCCGCTTCTGCGGCGCTGAATCGGGTTGTAGGCGCGAACCCTTCGTCGATTTATGGCTCGCTCAGTGCCAACGGCCAGGTGTTTCTGATCAACCCCGCAGGGGTCATGTTTGCGCCAGGCGCACAGGTCAATGTCGGCAGTTTGGTGGCCAGCACCCTGGCCATCGACAACGAGGACTTTGTGGCGGGTCGTTACGTCTTCAGCAACAGCGGCAGCGCGGGAACGGTCGCCAACCACGGCAGTATCAGCGCCGCGCGCGGCGGCTATGTCTTGCTCGCCGCACCCGGCGTGAGCAATACCGGCACCATCCAGGCGGACGGTGGTGCCGTCGGCCTGGTGGCAGGGTCGCGTGTGTCGATAGATACCTCGGGCGTGGGTCTGGTGAGCTTTTCGGTCGATGCGGCTGCGGCGAATGCGGTGGCCTCCAACAGTGGGGTGATCACGGCAAGCGGCGGCCAGGTGGCGGTGCTGGCCAGTGCGCTGGGTGATGCGATGGCCACGGTGGTGAACCAGACCGGCGTGATCCGTGCCACCTCGGCGACCGAACGCAACGGCATGATTGTGCTCAGCGGGGGTCGCAGCGGCGTGGTGCATGTTGCCGGTACGCTGGATGCCAGCGGCGCCGCAGCGGGCCAGAGCGGCGGGACTGTGCAGGTGCTGGGCGACAAGGTGTTGCTGGCGACGGGTACGCATATTGACGTGTCGGGTCAGGCGGGCGGTGGCACCGTGCTCGTAGGCGGCGACTACCAGGGCGGAAACAGCGCGGTGCAAAACGCGACACGCACACACGTGGCCGCGGGCACCACGATCCGTGCCGATGCGCTGGACAGGGGCGATGGCGGCAAGGTGGTGATCTGGGCTGACGGCGACACGCGCAGCGCCGGCAGCATCAGCGCGCGCGGCGGCAGCAACAGCGGCAACGGCGGCTTTGTAGAAGTCTCCGGCAAGCAATACCTGGACACGCGGGGCAATATCGACGTCGCCGCGCCTCAGGGTGTGGGTGGCAATGTGCTGTTTGATCCGCAGGACATTGTTCTCAGTACGGCCGCATCAAGTCCGTCGGCAGTCACCAACCAGCCGGTCAACACGCCGGATCTGGCTTTTGGGACAGCGCCTGATCCCGGCACCTATACCGTTCAGATATCCACCGTGACGGGATTCAACGAGCTGTTTTTGCAGGCAACGCGCGATATCGCTGTCAACAATCCCCTGACCATGGCCGCCAATGGCAGCGTGCGGCTGGAAGCCAACAACAACATCACCGTCGGCGCCCTTGGAGCCATCGGTGTCACCGGGACGGGCGCCATCAATCTCAAGGCCGATGCCGACAGCAGCGGTGCAGGCACCCTTTCCCTGGCTGCCGCGCTCAGTTCGCAGGCCGGCGGCATCACGCTCTCCGGTGCCAGTGTGACCAGTACCGCTGCGGGCACGATCACGACGACGGGCGCAGGTAACGGCAATGCTGGTGCGGTGAGCATCACCGGTACGGGGGTGGTGAATTTGACGGGCGCCATCACGGCCAATGGTGGCGCAGCCGGGGCGGGGTTGACCGGTCGCAGCGGCGGGGCGGTGACGGTCAGCGGCGCAGGCGGCGTCACCACCGCCGCCATCACCGCCAGCGGGAGCAATGGCGGTACGGGCAACACCAATGGGGGCAACGCGGGCACGATCAGCGTGACCAACACCACCGCGGGTGATCTGGTGACGGGAGCGTTGATAGCAGGTACCGGTAATGCGATAGGCACGGGACTGGGCGGCACCGCGGGCAGCGTCAGCGTGAGCAACACGGTTGCAGGAGGAAATGTCACCACAGCGGCCCTGACAACGACGGGCGGTACCAAAGGTGCGGGCGGCAACGTCAGCGTCAGCGCCACGGGAGCAGGCGTTCTCAGCACAGGTGGCAGCAGCATCACTGCGTCAGGTGGCGTGGGCGGGGGCAGTGCAGGAGCCAACGCAGGCAACGTCACCCTCAGCGCGGGGGTGATCAATCTGGGCGCTGGCGGCATCACGGCAAATGGGGGAGCCGGCGCAGGCGCCAATCAGGCGGGCGGTGCGGGCGGGGCCATCAGCCTGAGCAGCAGCGGCGCCATCACCGCAGGGGCGCTGGCAGCCAGCGGGGGCACGGGCGTGGCCACCAACGGCGCGGGCGGCGCGGCGGGGTCGGTCACCGTGGTCAACAACTCAACAACGCTTGGCGCCATTGCTCTGGGCACGCTGACAGCGCGCACCGGCGCAGCACTGGGCACGGGCGCAGGCGGCACGGCCGGGTTCGTCAGTGTGACCAACAACGCATCAGGTCTGGCGCTGGGCACCGGAGCCATTGACACCTCGGGCGGCGCTGGCGGCAATGGCGGGACAGTGACACTGTCCTCCCAGGGCGACGTGAGCGCGACCACCATCGGCACGAGCGGGACGGTACTGGCCGCAGGCACACGCGCGGGCAGCAACGCAGGCAACATCACGATCACGGGCGTGAACCGAAGCATCACCGGCGCGATCACCGCCAGCGGCAGCGCAGCCAACGGCACGG
>CALRQX020000024.1:0-57329 GCA_943370435.1 Kapaibacterium sp. (SeqCode)
CAGATTCACCAGGTCTTGCGGTTCGTCGAGATCGGGCACATCGCCGTCTTCGAGTTCCAGCGTCTGCGCCAGGATGGAGCCGCCCATGCGGTTTTTGCCCCGGCCCAGGTCGATCAGGATCAGCGTGCTGTCGGCCTCTTCGGCCTTGAGCTGCGGTGTCAGGGTCCCGCGTACATCGGCCAGCGTCGCAAAGGCACTGACAATCAGCGACACCGGTGAGGTGACTTTTTTGCTGCTGCCGCCCTCGCTCCACACGGTGCGCATGGACAGCGAATCCTTGCCGACCGGAATCGACACGCCCAGCGCCGGGCACAGTTCCATGCCGACGGCCTTGACGGTGTCGTACAGCGCGGCATCCTGGCCCGGTTCGCCGCAGGCGGCCATCCAGTTGGCCGACAGCTTGACCCGAGGCAATTCAATCGGCGCGGCCAGCAGGTTGGTGATGGCCTCGGCGACGGCCATGCGGCCCGAAGCGGCCGCGTTGACAGCGGCCAGCGGTGTGCGTTCGCCCATGCTCATGGCTTCGCCCGCAAAACCGGCGTAATCGGCCAGCGTCACCGCACAATCGGCCACCGGCACCTGCCAGGGCCCGATCATCTGGTCGCGGTGGGTCAGGCCGCCGACCGTGCGGTCGCCAATCGTGATCAGGAAACGTTTGGACGCCACCGTGGGATGGCTCAACACGGCAATCGCGCTTTTTTGCAGGTCCACGCCGGTCAGGGTGATGGGCTTGATCTCATGGCGTATGGACGTGACGTCGCGCAGCATCTTGGGCGGTTTACCCAGTAAAACATTCATGGGCATGTCCACCGGAGCCGCCTGGCCGGCGTCCGACAACACCAGCTGCTTTTCTTCCGTGGCAATACCAATCACCGCAAACGGGCAACGCTCGCGTTCACAAAAGGCCTGGAACTGCGGCAGCGACTCCGGCGCAATCGCCATCACGTAGCGTTCCTGGCTTTCGTTGCTCCAGATTTCCTTGGGCGACAGGCCGCTTTCTTCGAGCGGCACGGCGCGTAAATCAAAACGTGCGCCGCGCCCGGCGTCGTTGACCAGTTCGGGGAAGGCATTCGACAGGCCGCCGGCGCCCACGTCGTGGATCGCCAGAATCGGGTTGGCGCTGCCGAGCTGGGCGCACTGGTTGATGACTTCCTGGGCGCGGCGCTCGATCTCGGGGTTGCCGCGCTGCACCGAGTCGAAGTCGAGTTGCGCCGCGTTGGCGCCCGAAGCCATGGAACTGGCCGCGCTGCCGCCCATGCCTATGCGCATGCCGGGGCCGCCGAGCTGGATCAGCAAGGTGCCGGCCGGGAACAGGACTTTTTTCGTGAGGCCCGCGTCAATCGTGCCGACGCCGCCGGCAATCATGATGGGCTTGTGGTAACCCCAGCGCTGGCCACCCACGGTCTGTTCGTACTCGCGGAAATAACCGGCCAGATTCGGACGGCCAAACTCGTTGTTGAAGGCCGCGCCGCCCAGCGGGCCCTCGGTCATGATTTGCAGCGGGCTGGCAATGTGCTCCGGCTTGCCGAAATCGCCGTCGAACAGTCTGGATACCGTAAAGCCTGTCAGGCCGGCTTTGGGCCTGGAACCACGGCCGGTTGCGCCTTCGTCGCGGATTTCGCCGCCAGCGCCGGTGGAGGCGCCGGGGAACGGCGAGATCGCCGTCGGGTGGTTGTGGGTCTCGACCTTCATCAGCACATGCATCAGCACGTCGTCCGTGGCGCTATAACTTTGGTAGCTGGTGGCGCCCGTCCCTGCTGGGCTGGAGGCCGATTTGGCATAAAAGCGCTGAACCGGCAGGCCTTCCATGACCGAGGCGTTGTCCGAGTAGGCCACCACCGTGTGCTGCGGGTTGAGCTTTTCGGTGTGGCGGATCATGCCAAACAGGCTCAGATCCTGGGCCACGCCGTCGATCGTGAAGTCGGCGTTGAAGATCTTGTGGCGGCAATGTTCGCTGTTGGCCTGGGCAAACATCATCAGTTCGACATCGGTCGGGTTGCGCTTGAGCTGGGTGAAGGCCTTCACCAGGTAGTCGATCTCATCCGCAGCCAGCGCCAGGCCAAACTCGCTGTTGGCCGCTTCCAGGGCGGCTTTGCCGCCGGCCAGCACGTCGATGGTTTGCAGTGGCGCGCCCTGCAGCTCGGTGAACAGACCGGCGGCCTGCGCCCGGTCGGCCATCACACTTTCGGTCATGCGGTCGTGTAGCAGCGCCTCCACCCGGGCGCGCTGCACATCGCTCAGGCCGCCCCTGGCGAAAAAGCCTGCCTTGAAGCTGACGTGATATTCGGTGATGCGTTCTATGCGTTTGACCGCCAGGCCGCAGTTGTGGGCAATATCGGTGGCCTTGGACGCCCAGGGAGAAACCGTGCCGAAACGCGGCGAAACGATGACCAGCAGGCCATCGCCGCCGGCTGCCGCAGCCGGTTCGCCATAACTGAGCAGCGCGGCCAGGCTGGCCTTGAGCTCACTGGAAGGCGGTGCTTCGGTGGCCACCAGATGCACAAAACGGGCGCTGATGCCCGCCATGTTGTCGCTGATGCCTTGCAGGCGGGGAAGGAGTTGCTGGATGCGGAAGTCGCTCAGGGCGCTGATGCCGTGGGGCTCGCCCTCGAAGGTCGTCAGGTGCAGGGTCACGGTGGCGGCGGCCTTGTGGTTATGGGCAGAGCGGGCTGGCGCCTGCCGGGGGTACTCGTTAACCCTGAATTTTATCAGCGATGGCCGCCCTTTCTGCCCTGAACAAGCCCAAGTGGGATAATCGCGGCATGAGTATTACGTACAAAGACGCGGCCGGCATTGAAGGCATGCGTATCGCCTGCAAACTGGCCTCCGAGGTGCTGGACTACCTCACGCCCTTTGTGAAAGCCGGCGTGACCACGCGCGAAATCGACAAACTGGCCAACGACTACATGGTCCATGTGCAGGGCACGGTGTCGGCCACCCTGGGCTACCAGCCACCGGGTTACCCGCCCTACCCGGCGTCCCTGTGCACCTCGCTGAACCATGTGGTCTGCCACGGCATTCCGAATGACAAGCCCCTGCGCAAGGGCGACATCATGAACATTGACGTCACCGTCATCACCAAAGACGGCTGGTTTGGCGACAACAGCCGCATGTACATGATTGGCGATGTGTCGATTGCGGCCCGGCGCCTGTGCCGGGTCACCTACGAAGCCATGTGGCACGGCATCATGCGTGTCAGACCCGGCGCGCGGCTGGGCGACATCGGGCACGCCATCCAGGTCTTTGCCGAAAAGCAGGGCTTCACCATCGTGCGCGAGTTTTGCGGCCATGGCATAGGCCAGCGCTTCCATGAAGAGCCGCAGGTGCTGCACTACGGCCGTCCCGGCACGCTGGAAGAACTCAAACCCGGCATGACCTTCACCATAGAGCCCATGATCAATGCCGGCAAGCGCGAGATCAAGGACGGCCCTGAAAAAGACGGCTGGACCATTGTCACGCGCGACCATTCGCTGTCGGCGCAGTGGGAGCACACCATCCTGGTGACCGAAACCGGTTACGAGGTGCTGACGCTCTCGGCCGGCAGCCCGCCGGTTCCGGACTTTGTGCCTGCTGCGCCACCGCGTGTTGCGGCACCAGCGGCAAGTATCTCCACCGCCGATTCCGCCGCCTGAAGCGGCGTTAATCGCCTGCCCCGCATGCGGTCTGCGCTGCCCTCTTCTTCCCTGAACGCTGAAGCGCTGGCATTGCGCGAGCAATACCGGGCCGGCAAAGCCGCCCTGCTCGGCTCCCTGGCCAACAGCGGCTCTTCCACACGCGGCATACGCAGCCTGCTGCACAAGCTGGCCCGGCATACCGACGCCACGCTGCGCCAGCTCTGGCAGCAGGCCGGTTTTCCCGCCGCCTGCTCACTGGTGGCGGTGGGCGGTTTTGGCCGGGGTGAGCTGTTTCCACATTCCGATGTCGATGTGCTGCTGCTGCTGCCCGACGCCATCGCCGTGGGCGACAACCCCGAGCTGACCGGCCGCATCGAAAAATTCATCGGCAGCTGCTGGGACACCGGGCTGGAGATCGGCTCCAGCGTGCGCAGCCTCAGCGATTGCGCCGAAGAAGCCGCCAAGGATGTCACGGTTCAGACCTCGCTGCTGGAGGCACGCCTGCTGGCAGGCTCGAAAACCGGGTTCACGGCGCTGATCCAGCGCCTGGATGCGGCGCTGGA
Organism: Kapaibacterium sp. (SeqCode); assembly: GCA_943370435.1. GTDB lineage: Bacteria > Pseudomonadota > Gammaproteobacteria > Burkholderiales > Burkholderiaceae_C > Polaromonas. Next base: position 4,178 of record CALRQX020000024.1, read on the forward strand.
TCCGCAGGCCTTTTTTGTCGCCAAAACGCTGGAGCTGCGCCAGCGCCACAACAAGTTTGAAAACACGCCCTACTCGCTGGAACCCAATTGCAAGGAGTCCCCGGGCGGCCTGCGCGACCTGCAGGTCATCCTGTGGGTGGCACGTGCGGCCGGACTCGGCAAGTCCTGGGACGACCTGGCGCAGAGCGGTCTGGCCACCGCGTTTGAAGTGCGCCAGATCAAGGCCAATGAGGCGCTGCTGAGCCTGATCCGGGCCCGCCTGCACCTGCTGGCGGCCAGGCGCGAAGACCGGCTGGTGTTTGACCTGCAGACTGTGGTGGCCGAGTCCTTCGGTTATGTGACCGTGATGCACGGTGACAGCGGCCGTCTGGTCTCGCGCGCCAGCGAAGCACTGATGAAGCGTTTTTACTGGGCCGCCAAGGCGGTGACCCAGCTCAACCAGATCCTGCTGCTCAACATCGAGGAGCGGCTGCACCCCAGTGGCCGTGCGCCGCAGCGCATCAACGAGAACTTCCTGAACAAGGACGGCATGGTCGAGGTCGCCAGCGATGACCTGTACCTGAAAAAGCCCCACGCCATTTTGCAGACCTTTCTGGTGTACCAGACCACGGTCGGCGTCAAGGGCCTGTCGGCGCGCACGCTGCGCGCCCTGTACAACGCACGCGGCGTGATGGACGCACGCTTTCGCAGCGACCCCGTGAATCGGGACACCTTCCGGCGGATTTTGCAGGAGCCGGCAGGCATCACCCATGCCATGCGCCTGATGAACCAGACCTCGGTGCTGGGCCGCTACCTCTGGGTGTTCCGCAAGATCGTCGGGCAGATGCAGCACGACCTGTTCCACGTCTACACGGTGGACCAGCACATCCTGATGGTGCTGCGCAATGTGCGGCGCTTTTTCATGGCCGAACATGCGCACGAATACCCCGCGTGCTCGCAACTGGCCGCCGGCTGGGACAAGCCCTGGATTCTGTATATTGCCGCGCTGTTTCATGACATCGCCAAGGGGCGCGGCGGTGACCACTCCGAGCTCGGTTGCCGCGATGTGCGGGTGTTCTGCCGCCAGCACGGCATTGCCGCCGAGGACACCCGGCTGATCGAATTTCTGGTCGGGGAACACCTGACCATGAGCCGCATCGCCCAGAAGGAAGACCTCAGCGACCCGCAGGTGATTGCCGGTTTTGCGCGCCGTGTCGGCAATGAGCGTTACCTGACCGCGCTGTATCTGCTGACGGTGGCTGATATTCGCGGCACCAGCCCCAAGGTCTGGAATGCCTGGAAAGGCAAGCTGCTCGAAGACCTTTACCGCTACACCCTGCGGGTGCTCGGTGGCCGCGCGCCCGACGCCGATGCCGAGGTGGAAGCCCGCAAGCGCGAAGCCCTGACCCTCCTGGCCCTGCATGCCGAGCCGTTTGAGGCGCACAAGGCCTTGTGGGACTCGCTGGACGTCAGTTATTTCATGCGCCACGAGGCCGGTGACATCGCCTGGCATGCGCGCCAGCTCTCGCGCCACGTCGGCAGCGCCCGGTGTATTGTGCGGGCGCGCCGCTCGGCCACCGGCGAGGGCCTGCAGGTGCTGGTCTACACGCCCGATGCGCCCGATCTGTTTGCCCGCATCTGCGGCTACTTTGAAGAGGCCGGCTTCAGCATTCTGGACGCCAAGGTGCACACGGCCAGGCCGCACAAGGGCTCGCCCGGCTACGCGCTCGACACTTTTCAGGTCGTCAGTCCCACACTGGCCGACCACTACCGCGAACTGGTGGCCATGGTGGAGGCCGACCTGGACCGCGCGATTGAAGAAAACGGGCCACTGCCGGCACCGGGCAAAGGCCGGGTATCGCGCCGCGTCAAGAGTTTTCCGATCACGCCGCGTGTGGACCTGCGGCCTGACGAAAAAGCCCAGCGCTGGCTGCTCAGCGTCTCGGCCAGCGACCGCGTGGGCCTGCTTTATTCGATTGCCCGCGTGCTGGCCCGGCACCGCATCAACCTGCAGCTCGCCAAAGTCACCACGCTGGGCGAACGTGTGGAAGACACCTTCCTGATCGATGGCCCTGAACTGCAGCACAACAAGGCGCAGATCGCCATCGAGACCGAGTTGCTGGAAGCGCTGAGCGCATAAAAAGCGGCACCCGTGTGCGGGCGGACGGGAAGCGACCGTTTATCGCCCGGACCGCGTCAACTTGTAATGCGATGCAAGCAGCACGCCCGCCGAGGCTTTATATTTACTGATAAATATCAATATAAATCATCAAGTTATATTGCTTTATTAAAGTTACACATTAAATACAGGCCAGACATCGGTGTCTTCGAACCGGGGTAGACAATGGGCCCTGATACAGCCCAGAATGTTTTCAAATGGGCTGGCCGCCCAGACCGACACCCCACCCCAAGGAGTTCAGCGTGCAACACAAGACCCAGACCCTTCTGGCCCGCGAACAGGCATGGCGCGCTACCGGTGCCTGCGCCCCGGATGGCCGGCCGCTGGCGCATCAGGTTTTTTTTGAAGCCGACAACTGGCTGGTGCCCGACGACTATGCGCCTTTGCTGACAGCCCATGCGGCATATCTGATGGCCCAGCCAGGACTCGCCGCTGTGGTGTCCGGCCACAGTTACGGCACCGGCAGTCACCGTTTTTTCTGGCTCATGGGCGACCGCCGGGCCATCGCGGTACGCGCCGCCCTGATCAAGGCAGGTGCCCGCCCCAGCCAGATCCTGGTGCAAAGCCGGGGCGCTGCCCGGCCACTGATAGAGATGGCGGGAGAGGATGTGGCGCGTTACCGCCGCCGCGTCACGATTGACTATGTGAATCCGGAGGCTGTGAGCGCCTCGCCGGTGGCGCCGGACGGCTCGGCCCAGTGGTGGCGTTCGGTGCTGGGCGCCGGGCCCGGTATGCAGTTGCCGGCCGACCGGCCCGAGAACCGGGTTTAGCCCGCCTAATCGGGCTGTCAGTCGTCTTGCGCGGCGTCCAGCCCTGGAAACAAGACCTCGGTAAAACCAAACTGCGAAAAGTCGCGGATGCGCATCGGGTACAGCTTGCCGATCAGGTGGTCACACTCATGCTGCACCACCCGTGCATGAAAACCGTCCACCGTGCGCTCCACCGGATCGCCATAGGGGTCGAAGCCGGTGTAACGGATGCGTGAAAAACGCGGCACCAGCCCGCGCAGGCCGGGCACCGACAGGCAGCCCTCCCAGCCCTCTTCTTCCTCGGCCGACAGCGGCGTGATGACCGGGTTCAGCAGTACCGTGCGCGGCACCAGCGGCGCGTCGGGGTAACGCGGATTGACCTGGTCGGTGCCGAAAATCACCAGTTGCAGATCGACGCCGATCTGAGGCGCAGCCAGGCCGGCACCGTTGACAGCACGCATGGTGTCGAACATGTCGGACACCAGCAGATGCAGCTCGTCGGTGTCAAATTCCGTGACGGGAGGCGCCACGCGCAGCAGGCGCGCATCGCCCATTTTGAGAATGTCGCGTATGGTCATGCACCGATTATCGCGGCGCGCAGGACAACTGCCGCTTCAGGCCTAGCGGTGATAGCCGCGGTGCCCATGGTGGCCGCGATAGCCGGGGTGAGCGCGGTAGCCATAGCCGTAGTAATAACGCGGTGCAGGAACAACAATCACCGGTGCCGGCTCCACGTACACACCCTGCGGGTAAACGGCCACCGGACGCCCTATCGGTGCCACCACACAGCCGGACAATAAGGCGGCGACGCCAGCTGTGGTCAGCGCGGCGAAAAGGCGCAAGTACTTCATGGAAAGCTCCTGTTGTTAGAGCTTTAACGCCTGCCCTGCCGGCCGGCCTGACATCCGGTTTGCAAAGGCCGGTAACGCGCTGTAAACAAGGCCCCCACGCTCCCTCACTGCGTGTGGGTCGCTGCCCCCCCCGAGGTGGCCGTCGCCTGCGGCCCGGCAATGCCGGTTCCGCGGCGGTGTTGGCCACCGCGCTCGTCAGCTTGAATCCGCCGCCACATCCAGCAGGGCCAGAAAGGCCGTTTCGTCGAGCACGGCAATACCGAGCTCCTGTGCCTTGGCCAGTTTGCTGCCTGCCTCGGCCCCGGCCACCACATAGTCGGTTTTTTTGCTGACTGAGCCGGCCACCTTGCCGCCGGCGGCTTCCACCCGGTCTTTGGCCTGGTCCCGGCTCAGCGTCGGCAAGGTGCCGGTGATGACAAAAGTCTTGCCCGACAGCGGCTGCGGCGCCCGGACCGCCGGCTCGCCTTCAGTCCAGTGGACACCGCAAGCACGCAACTGCTCGACCACCTCGCGGTTGTGCGCCTGATCGAAGAAAGTGCGCAGGCTTCTGGCAACGATGGGGCCTACATCGCTGACTTCCAGCAACTGCTCCTCCGTGGCGTCCATGATGGCGGCCAGTTTGCCAAAATGGCGCGCCAGTTCTTTCGCGGTGGCTTCACCCACATGGCGAATGCCCAGACCAAAGAGAAAGCGCGGCAAGGTGGTGGCCTTGGACTTTTCCAGCGCCTGCAGCAGGTTTTGTGCGGACTTGTCGGCCATGCGCTCCAGCCCGGCCAGCGCCGTCAGGCCCAGTCTGTAAAGATCGGGCAAGGTGCGGATGATGTGGGCATCAACCAGTTGTTCGACCAGCTTGTCACCGAGGCCTTCGACTTCCACGGCGCGGCGATGCGCATAGTGCAGGATGGCTTCCTTGCGCTGGGCGCTACAGAACAGGCCGCCGGTGCAGCGGTAATCGGCCTCGCCCTCCTCCCGCACCGCGTCCGAGCCGCAGACCGGGCAGGTTCTCGGCATGGTGAACTGCGGCGCGTCTTTCACCCGTTTGTCGGCCAGCACGCTGACCACCTCGGGAATCACATCACCGGCGCGGCGCACGATGACGCTGTCGCCGACCCGCACGTCCTTGCGCCGCGCTTCGTCTTCGTTGTGCAGGGTCGCGTTGGTCACCGTCACGCCCCCCACAAACACCGGCGCCAGCTTGGCCACAGGCGTCAGTTTGCCGGTGCGGCCCACCTGCACGTCGATGGCCAGCACGGTGGTGATCTGCTCCTGCGCCGGGTATTTGTGCGCCACCGCCCAGCGCGGCTCACGCGTCACGAAGCCGAGCTTTTTCTGCAGGGCCAGGCTGTTGACCTTGTAGACCACACCGTCGATGTCGTAGGGCAACTGATCCCGTTCACGTGCGATTCTGCCGTGAAACGCTATCAATTCAGGAGCGCCTTGCGCGCTCTGCGTCTGGTCTGCGACCGGAAAACCCCATGACTTGAGGGTCAGCAGCAACTGCAGGTGGGTCTCGAACTGCGGACCGCCCTCTTCCTGCGGCGTGACTTCGCCCAGGCCGTAGGCAAAAAAGCTCAAGGGGCGTTGGGCCGCGATACCCGGGTCCAGTTGCCGCACCGCGCCGGCGGCGGCGTTGCGCGGATTGACGAAAGTCTTCTCGTTTTTCGCGCCCTGGGCGATCTTTTCGCGCTGCTTCTCATTGAGCGATTCAAAATCGTCGCGCCGCATGTAGACCTCGCCGCGCACCTCCAGCACAGGGGGGGGAAATACAGCCCCCACGCTCGCCATTTCATGTGCTTCGCTGCCCCCCGAGGGGGCGTGCCTTGCTCGGGGCGGCCCGTCGCTGCGGCTCGGGAGCTTCAAGGGGATCTGCCGGATGGTGCGGATGTTCTGCGTGACATCCTCGCCGGTCTCGCCGTCGCCGCGTGTCGCTGCCTGCACCAGCACGCCTTTTTCATAACGCAGGTTCATCGCCAAACCGTCGAATTTGAGCTCGGCGACGTACTCGACCGGTGGGTCCGACTCGCCCAGCGCCAGCTCCTTGCGCACACGGGTGTCGAAGTTCTGTGCGCCGCTCGCCTCGGTGTCGGTTTCGGTGCGAATGCTGAGCATGGGCACGGCGTGGCGCACGCTGGCGAACTGGTCCAGCGCTTTGCCGCCCACCCGTCGCGTTGGTGAGTCCGGGCTGGCGAGTTCCGGGTGTGCAGCCTCCAGCGCCTGCAATTCCTGGAACAGCCGGTCGTAGTCGGCATCGGGAATCGTCGGCTCGTCCAGCACGTAATAGCGGTGGGCGTGCTGGTGCAACGCGCTGCGCAATTCGGCGATGCGCTCGACAGGCGACGGCCCGGTCGACGCAAACAGGTCAGGCTCAACCATCGCGTCAGTTCCAGGCAAAGATTTTTCGCGGGGCCGCCGCGGAACCGGCTTTGCCGGGCCGCAGGCGGCGCCCCCTGCAGGGGGGAAGCGGCCGAAGGTCGCTACGGGGGGGCGCCATATTTCAAGAAAACAGGCGCCGGCCCAGCGCCGAGCCGGCCGGCATGTCGCGCTCTTCCAGGGTGTTGTAGAGCTGTTCCAGATCGGCGTGAATCGCTTCCATGGCTTCGGGACTGATGGTTTGTCCCTCGTCGTCGATGATGATGCCGTCCATGCTGGTGGCCAGGGCAATCGCGGCTTCGCACATGCGCACAAAAGGCTGCTCGCCACGCGCCACCTGCGGCACGTCGAGCGACAGCGTGAGTTCGCGCAGGGCCGTCTGCTCCGGGTCTTCGGCCATGGCGGCCTGGGTGTCAAATGCCAGGCCGAGTATGGGCGCGTGGCCGGCACCATTAGCGGGCAGCACCATGCGGCCCGGGATGGACCCGGCAACAAAGCCCTGTTTGGCAGCACTTTGCTGCACATAACCGGGGCTCCAGGCGGTGTTTTTGGCGCGCAGTGTGAAACCCAGTTGTGCGTCATGTGTGCTGGCAAACTGGTCCAGCTCGCGGGCCCGCGCAACCTCTTCGAGCATGTCTGGAAACTCGGGTTGGCCATCAACGGCGTCGGCAAAAGCCTGCGCCTTGACGACAAACTCCGAAAACTCGATCTGGTTCAGCGCCCCCGTGCGATTGGCCAGTTGCACCCCGGCCTGAAAAGCGCTGTAGCGCTGGCCCGGCACCGGGGTTTCCCAGACGCTGCTGTGTACGTTTCGTCCTTCGATCGCGAACGGTTTGCTGCCGGCACGGCGCGAGCCAGGCATGGCGGCCAGCGCGGCCTCGCCCGACACCGGCGTATCCACCGCGACCGGCGCAATGACGTCGATCAGGGCATCCAGCCCGGGTTTTTTCTCGGGTACGGTCAGCGCGGTCAGGGCGTCGAGGCTGGAGTCCTGGTCAAAACCGGGCTCCTGGCGCTCGGGCTGAGCGTCCACAGCCAGCGCATCGGCAGGCCCGGTGGCCAGCGGATCGGGCTCGGGCTGCCGTGGCAGGTTTTTGCGCGCCGACCAGGCGCCATGGGCGACCACAAGGGCCAGCACCAGGCCGCCGATGATGGCCAGGCTGATCTGAAGTGTGCTCATCTGTCAGGCCGCTTCCACAAAACCAAGCGCAGCTTCCATGTCCACCGCCACAATGCGCGACACGCCCTGCTCCTGCATGGTCACGCCTATCAGTTGTTCGGCCATTTCCATCGCGATCTTGTTGTGGCTGATGAAGAGGAACTGGGTTTCCTTGCTCATGCTGGCCACCAGTTTGGCATACCGTTCGGTATTGGCATCGTCCAGCGGTGCGTCGACCTCGTCGAGCAGACAAAACGGCGCCGGATTGAGCTGGAAAATCGCGAACACCAGCGCAATCGCGGTCAAGGCCTTTTCGCCGCCTGACAGCAGGTGGATGGTCTGGTTTTTCTTGCCCGGCGGCTGCGCCAGCACCTGCACGCCGGCGTCGAGGATTTCCTCGCCGGTCATCATCAGTTTGGCGTTGCCGCCGCCAAACAGGCGCGGGAACATCTCGCCAAAATGCCGGTTTACCGTTTCAAAGGTGCTCGACAGCAGCGCACGTGTTTCCACATCGATTTTCCTGATCGCATCTTCCAGCGTCGCCATGGCTTCATTCAGGTCGGCCGACTGCGCATCGAGAAACTGCTTGCGCTCACGCGCGCTGCTCAGTTCGTCAAGCGCAGCCAGGTTGACCGCGCCCAGCGACTGGATCTCGCGGTTGATGCGGTCAATCTCGCCCTGCAGGCCGGTCAGCCGCACATTGCCGCTCTGGATGGACTGCTCCACCAGCGCCATGTCGGCCTGGGCATCCAGCAGCAACTGGCTGTATTGCTCAAAGCCCAGGCGCGCAGCCTGCTCCTTGAGCTGGAACTCGGTGATGCGCTGGCGCAGCGGGTCCAGCTCGCGTTCGAGCTGCAGGCGGCGCTCGTCACTGGCGCGTAATTTGGTGGTCAGGTCGTCGTACTGGCTGCGTTTGGCGCCCAGGTCGGCCTCGCGTTCGAGTTTGACCGCGAGTGCACTTTGCAGGCCGGCCTGCGCGGCGGCGTCGGTCAGACGCGACAGTTCTTCCTGCGCACGTTGCTCTTCATCGGCAATCGTCGCGGCCTGCTGCGCTGCAATGGCAATGGAACGGGCCAGTTCGTCACGGCGCGAGGCCAGGCTGCGCAGGGCAAACTGCGCCTCCTGCGACTGGCGCTCGAGTGCGCGTTGCTGCTCGCGCGATTCATTGAGTTTGCGTTCGCCCTCAATGACGCGGTCATCGAGCTGGGCGTGGCGCTCCTGGCTGTCGGCCAGCTGCATGTCGAGCTCTTCAAAACGCGCTTCGGCCGTGAGCTTGCGCTCCTGCAAATCATTCGTCTGCGCATCGATTTCAGCCAGATCGGTGGCGATTTGCTCGCTACGCGCGCGGGTTTGTTCGGCCAGTTGGGTCAGGCGGAGCACTTCGACCTGCAGTTCATGCGTGCGGCTCTGGCCTTCGGCGGCCTCGCGGCGCGCCGTCGCCAGGCGCTGGGCCGCATCGGCATAAGCGGCTTCGGCGCGAATCAGCGCGCTGCGCGCCTCGTCGCTGATCAGGGCCTGACCACGCAGCTGTTTCTCGAGGTTCTCGATTTCCTGGGCGCGCGCCAACAGGCCGGCCTGCTCGGAGTCCTGGGCGTAAAAACTCACGCTGAAATGTGTCACGGTGTGACCGGTCTGGACGTAAATCACTTCACCGGCCTGCAGTTGCTGGCGTGCGGCCAGAGCTTGGTCCAGGCTGGCAGCAGTCAAACAGCCGTGCAGCCAATCGCCCAGCAGGGCCGCCTGGCTGGCGTCACCGAGGCGCAAAAAGTCGGCCAGCGGCTTCAGGCCGCTGCCGGATACCTTGGCGGGTGCGGCCGCGGCGGGCGGCGAATAAAAAGAGAGCTTGGCGGGCGGCGTGTCGCGCCCGTCGGTGCCGGCAAAACCGCGCACCATGTCCAGGCGGCTGACTTCGAGTGCGCCTAGCCGCTCCCGGAGAGCGGCCTCCAGCGCATTCTCCCAGCCCTGCTCGATGTGGATGCGGCTCCACAGGCCCTGCAGGCTGTCGAGCCCGTGTTTGGCCAGCCAGGGTTTGAGCTTGCCGTCGGTCTTGACCTTTTCCTGCAGCGCCTTGAGCGCTTCCATGCGCGCCGACAGGTCGGCCTGTTTGGCCGACTCGGTGTTGACGGCCTGCTGCTTGTGGCGCCGGTCTTCGTCGAGTTGCGGCACGCTGTCGGTGAGCTCGTGCAGGCGCGCTTCGACCATTTCCTGGTTTTCCTGCGCGGCGGCAAATTGCGCATTCAGGTTGAGCAGACGTGTTTCGTCGGGTGCATTGAGCGCGTTTTTGTCGGCACTGAGCCGCTCGTGGCGCAGGCCCAGGGCGCGCGACTGCTCTTCAATATTGCGCTGGTCGGCCGCCAGCACCTGGATTTGTTGCTGTACCTGGCCGACGCTGGCGCGCTGCTCATTGGCTTTGGCCTGGGCGGCGCGCAGCGCTTCTTCGAGCGCCGGCAACTGGCCGGCCTGATCTTCGCTCTGGGCAGCGAGCAATTCGGACTGCTCTTCGGCCTGCAGCGCCTGCGCCGCCAGGCTTTCGGTTTCCAGCGCGGCGCCATCCTTGCGCGCGGCCCACTGGGTGGTTTGTTCCTTCAGTTGCAGCAGGCGCTGCTCAACGCGCTGCCGGCCTTCGACCACAAAACGGATTTCAGCTTCGAGACGCCCCACTTCGGCACTGGCTTCGTAGAGCTTGCCCTGGGCCTGGTTCACATGGTCGCCGGCGGCGTAATGCGCCTGGCGTATGGTCTCCAGGTCGGCCTCGATGTGGCGCAAATCGGCAATGCGGCTTTCGAGTTCATTGACGGTTTTTTCGGCGTCCAGCTTGACCTTGGCCTGATCGGCCTCGCTTTCGGCGCGTTTCAGAAACCAGAGCTGCTGCTGCTTGAGCGTCGCGTCGGCATGCAGGGCGTTGTAACGCAGCGCGACCTCGGCCTGTTTTTCGAGTTTTTCGAGGTTGGCATTGAGCTCGCGCAGGATGTCCTCGACGCGGGTCAGGTTCTCGCGCGTGTCGCTCAGGCGGTTCGCGGTTTCGCGCCGGCGCTCCTTGTATTTCGAGACACCGGCGGCTTCTTCGAGAAACAGGCGCAACTCTTCGGGCTTGGACTCGATGATGCGGCTGATCGTGCCCTGGCCGATGATGGCGTAGGCGCGCGGGCCCAGGCCGGTGCCCAGGAACACGTCCTGCACGTCACGCCGGCGCACCGGCTGGTTGTTGATGTAGTAACTCGAGGTGCCGTCGCGCGTCAGCACCCGTTTGACGGCGATTTCGGCAAACTGGCCCCATTGCCCGCCGGCGCGGTGGTCGGCATTGTCAAACACCAGCTCGACACTGGAGCGGCTGGCCGGTTTGCGCAGATTGGTGCCGTTGAAAATGACATCCTGCATGGACTCGCCGCGCAGCTCGGAGGCCCGGCTTTCGCCGAGCACCCAGCGCACCGCGTCCATGATGTTGGACTTGCCGCAACCGTTGGGGCCGACCACGCCGACCAGTTGGCCCGGCAAAACAAAATTGGTGGGTTCAGCAAACGACTTGAACCCGGATAACTTGATCGAATTGAGACGCACGGCGGACCCTGTTTTTTTGTTCGCGCTTTGAAGCTAAGCCATTGATTTTTATGGCGCTTTTGGGAGGCGCTCGACCTGCCTCCAACGCTACAGAGCTGCAATGTTACCCGAGGCAGTGCGCCTGGCCGCTGTAAAAAAGGGTGACCTGCTTCCAAACCAGCGTGTGGCAGGCCGGCCCGCAGGGCGTCAACCCCCCGCTGGTCTCAGCGTCATGCATCAAATTGGCCTCCAGCCCTTGTGTGGCGTGCGTGGGACGCTCTCTTTTCAGGAGCAAGCCAGGCACGCCCCAGTCATGTCAGGCGCAACCCGCGTCCGACACCGGATAATCCGGGCCATGAATCCCCTGTTGAAACGCCTGCAGCCCTATCCCTTTGAGCGGCTGCGCCAGCTCCATGCCGGTGTCACACCCAACGCCGCTTACCGGCCGATCAGCCTGGGCATTGGCGAGCCCAGACATGCGACGCCGGAACTGATCAAAACCGCGCTTTGCGCCAGCCTCGCCGGCCTTGCCAGTTATCCGGCCACAGCCGGTGAGCCCAAGCTGCGCCAGTCCATGGCGGGCTGGATGTATCGCCGCTACGGCCTGAGCCTGGACGCGCTGACACAGATCCTGCCGGTCAACGGTTCGCGTGAAGCCTTGTTTGCACTGGCTCAGACCGTCATCGATCCGACCCAGCCGGGTGCAACGGTGGTGAGCCCGAATCCTTTTTACCAAATCTACGAAGGCGCAGCCCTGCTGGCCGGCGCCAACACCTGGTTTGCGCCCAGTGATCCGGCGCGCAACTTTGCGGTGGACTGGGCCGCCGTGCCGCAGTCGGTCTGGCAAAAGACGCAGTTGCTGTTTGTCTGCTCGCCCGGCAATCCGACCGGCGCGGTGATGGGGCTGGGAGAGTGGCAGCAGCTGTTTGAACTCAGCGACCGTTATGGCTTTGTGATCGCGTCGGACGAGTGTTACAGCGAGATTTACTTTCGCGACGAGCCGCCGCTGGGTTCGCTGCAAGCCGCTGCGCAACTGGGCCGGCACGATTTCAAAAACATCATCGCCCTGACCAGTCTGTCCAAACGCAGCAATGTGCCGGGCCTGCGCAGCGGTTTTGTGGCCGGCGACGCCGCGCTTATCAAGCCTTTTTTGCTCTACCGCACCTACCATGGCAGCGCGATGAGCCCCGTCGTGCAGGCCGCCAGCATCGCCGCCTGGGACGATGAGCAACATGTGGTCGCGAACCGCGCGCTGTACCGCGCCAAGTTTGCCCAGGTCACGCCCCTGCTGGCCGCTGTGATGGACGTGGCTTTGCCCGACGCCGGCTTTTACCTCTGGGCCGGAATTCCCGAACGCTTCCAGGGTGACGACGCCGCGTTCTCGCGCGAGCTGCTCGCTCTTTACAATGTGGTGGTGTTGCCTGGCAGCTACCTGGCCCGTGAGTCCCAGGGCTTCAATCCCGGCGCTGGCCGTATCCGCATGGCGCTGGTGGCTGAAACCGCTGAATGTGTTGAAGCCGCCCAGAGAATTGTTCAATTTATCCAATCCACCTGATCTTCCAAAATGAATCAAGACCAACTGCAAAGCATCATCAACGCCGCCTGGGACGACCGCGCGAATCTGTCGCCGCAAGCCGCATCAAAGGAAATCCAGGACGCGGTGGAGCACACCATTTCCGAGCTCAATGGCGGCCGACTGCGCGTCGCCACACGCCAGGGTGTGGGCCAGTGGACCACCCACCAGTGGATCAAGAAGGCCGTGTTGCTGAGCTTTCGCCTGAAAGACAACGTGCTGATGCGCGCCGGTGACCTCGGCTTTTATGACAAGGTGCCGACGAAGTTTTCACACCTGAGTGAGCAGGAAATGAAAGCCAGCGGCGTCCGCGTGGTGCCGCCCGCCGTGGCGCGGCGTGGCAGCTACATCGCCAAGGGTGCGATCCTGATGCCCAGTTACGTGAACATAGGCGCTTATGTCGATGAAGGGAGCATGGTCGACGCCTGGGCCACGGTGGGCAGCTGCGCCCAGGTCGGCAAAAACGTGCATCTCTCCGGTGGTGTCGGCCTGGGCGGTGTGCTGGAGCCGCTGCAGGCGAATCCGACCATCATTGAAGACAACTGCTTCATAGGCGCCCGCTCCGAAGTGGTCGAGGGCGTGATTGTGGAGGAAAACTCGGTCATCTCCATGGGGGTCTACATCGGCCAGAGCACGCCGATTTACGACCGCGAAGCCGACACCGTGACCTATGGCCGGGTGCCGGCGGGTTCTGTCGTGGTCTCGGGCAATCTGCCCAAGGCCGGCGGCAAATACTCGCTGTACTGTGCGGTCATCGTCAAGAAGGTGGACGCCAAAACCCGCGCCACGACCAGCCTCAACGACTTGCTGCGCGATTGATCTGCGATGGCTGAAGCACTTACCCCGGCACCGAAAGGCGCACCCATGAGCACGATGGAGAGAATTCTTCGTTTGATGGCCGAAAAAAAGGCTTCCGACGTCTACCTGTCCGCCAATTCGCCGGCGCTGATCAAGATCAATGGCGAAGCCATACCGATCAACAACCAGATCCTGCCTTCGGACGCGCCGCGCAACCTGCTGGCCGAGGTGCTGCCACCGGCCCGTATCGAGGAACTGGAAGAACTCGGTGAGCTCAACATGGCTTTTCCGGTGGCCGGCGTCGGCAACTTCCGCATCAGCGCTTTCAGGCAGCGCAGCACCTATGCGGCCGTGATCCGTTTTGTGCCGACAGAAATCCCGGCGCTGGAAAGCCTGAAAGTGCCGCCCATACTGTCCACCCTGATCATGGAAAAACGCGGCCTGCTGCTGATGGTGGGGGCCACCGGCGCCGGCAAAAGCACCACGCTGGCGGCCATGATGGACCACCGCAACGCGACCCAACCCGGCCACATCCTGACGATTGAGGATCCGGTGGAATTTTTGTTCACCAACAAGCGCTCGGTGGTGAACCAGCGCGAGGTCGGCAGCGACACGCAATCGCTGCAGGTGGCGCTCAAGAATGCGCTGCGCCAGGCGCCCGACGTGATTTTGATCGGCGAGATCCGCGACCGTGAAACCATGTCGGCGGCGATCGCCTATGCCCAGTCCGGCCACCTGTGCCTGGCCACCATGCATGCCAACAACAGCTACCAGGCGCTGAACCGCATCCTGAGTTTTTACCCGGTCGAGGTGCGCAATACCATGCTCGGTGACCTGGGCGCGGCCATGAAAGCCATCGTCTCGCAGCGCCTGCTGCGTACCCAGGCCGGTGGCCGCGCACCGGCGGTCGAGGTCATGCTCAACACCAAGCTGATTTCGGAGTTGATCGAAAAAGGCGACTTTTCCGGCGTCAAGGAAGCCATGGAAAAATCCATGGCAGAGGGCTCGCAAACCTTCGAGCAGGACATTGCGCGACTGATTGTGGACGGCTCCGTGACGCGCAAGGAAGGCCTGCTGCATTCCGACTCGCCGACCAACCTGATGTGGCGCCTGGAAAACGACTTCGCCAACGCGGCCAAAGCGGCAGAGGAGCCCGAGGACGATCCGGATGACGAGCCCTCGTTCACCGAGATCACGCTGGACGTGAAACACTAGGCATGTCGCGAACGCTGCACCTCACCGAACAACTGATTTCCTGCGCTTCCGTCACCCCCGACGACGCGGGCTGCCAGGCCATACTCGCCGCCCGGCTGCAGGCACTGGGTTTTGAGTGTGAAACCATGGTCAGCGGGCCGGACCACTTCCGGGTTACCAACCTGTGGGCGAAGTTCAAGGGTTTCGGCCCTGCAGCCCACGATGGACGTACGCAGCCAGCTCCTGATTTGATAGCGCCCCGGACCTTCGTCTTCGCCGGCCACACCGATGTGGTGCCGACCGGCCCGCTGGAGCAGTGGACCAGCCCGCCGTTTTTGCCCACCCATCGCGATGGTGTGTTGTACGGCCGCGGTGCCGCCGACATGAAAACCTCGATTGCGGCCATGGTGGTCGCTGTCGAGGAGTTTCTGGCGGCCCACCCGCAGCCGAAGCTGTCCATCGCCTTCCTGATCACCAGTGACGAGGAAGGCCCGTCGGTGGACGGCACGGCCGTTGTGGTGCAGCAGCTCAAGGCGCGCGGCGAGGTGCTGGACTACTGCATCGTCGGCGAACCGACCTCGGTGGACCAGCTCGGCGACATGATCAAGAACGGCCGGCGCGGTACCCTGAGCGGCAAACTCAGCGTCAAGGGTGTGCAGGGCCACATCGCCTATCCGCACCTGGCGAAAAACCCGATTCATGATCTGGCGCCGGCGCTGGCCGAACTGGTCGCCACCGAGTGGGACAAGGGCAATACATTTTTCCCGGCTACCAGCTGGCAGGTCTCCAATGTGCACAGCGGCACCGGTGCGTCCAACATCATCCCGGGCGAGCTGGTGCTGGACTTCAACTTCCGCTTTTCGACCGAATCAACGGCCGAAGGCCTGAAAGCGCGGCTGGAAGCGGTGTTGCAGAAACACAAGCTCGACTACACGCTGAAGTGGACCCTGGGCGGCCAGCCCTTTCTGACGACGCCGGGCGAACTGGTGCAGGCGGTCACGGACGCTATTCTGGCCGAGACCGGTATCAAGACCGAACTCTCCACCACCGGCGGCACCAGCGACGGGCGTTTCATCGCCAGCATCTGCCCGCAGCTGATCGAGTTCGGGCCCATCAACGCCTCCATCCACAAGATTGATGAACATGTGCTCGTCAGCTCGCTGGACCCGCTCAAAAACATCTACAAGGGCGTGCTGGAGCGCCTGGCCGCCTTGTGAGCATCGCGCAGCCGTCCACCGTCATCGCGCTGGTCGAACACTGGGCCGACCGGCTCGAGGCGGCCGGCCTCACACTGGCCGACGGCTTCGGCCAGGGCACGCTGACCGCGTTTGACGAAGCCGCCTGGCTGGTGTTGTGGTCGCTGGGCCTGCCGCTGGACGAGCTCGATGAAGAGGAAAACACGCCGGTAGCCCCTGCCGATGCTGAAAAGATTGCGCGCCTTCTCGAAGCCCGCATACACACCCGCAAGCCGGCCGCCTACCTGACGCGCGAAGCCTGGCTGCAGGGCGTACCGTTTTACGTCGATGAACGCGCGATCATTCCACGCTCGCTGATTGCCGAGCTGCTGGTGGATGAAAGCATAGACCCCTGGCTGAATGAATCCACCCGGCGTGTACTGGACCTGTGCACCGGCAACGGCAGCCTGGCCATCCTGGCCGCCATGGCCTGGCCCGAGGTGGCGGTGGATGCCGCCGACATCAGCAGCGACGCATTGGCCGTGGCCAGGATCAACGTGGACGTGCATGAGCTGCAGCAACGCATCACGCTGATCGCCTCCGACGGCCTGGCGGCTTGCCCCGGCCCCTATGACCTGATTTTGTGCAATCCGCCCTATGTCAACGCGGCCACCATGGCGGCGCTACCGGCTGAATTCAGGGCCGAACCCCCCCTGGCATTGGCCGGTGGCGAGGACGGCATGGACTTCATCAGAAGCCTTTTTCTAAACGCAGCCGCCCATATGAGCGAAAATGCGGTATTGGTGCTGGAAATCGGCAATGAGCGCGGGCATTTTGAACGCGCCTTTCCCGGGCTGGAGCCCCTGTGGTTCGAGACCAGCGCCGGCCCGGATCAGGTCTTGCTCCTCACGCGCCAGCAGCTGGCCTGAAACCTGCGTCCTGGCTTCCACGGCTGTGAATGCCGAACAATTTGTCTGTTTGAAATGATTACCCTTAAAAACGTGGTGCTGCGTCGCGGCGCCAAAGTGATTCTCGACAGCGCGTCTGTCAGCATGAACCCCGGTGAAAAAATCGGCCTGGTGGGGCGCAATGGCGCGGGCAAGTCTTCCCTGTTTGCGATGCTCAATGGCACGCTGCACGAAGACGGTGGCGAGTTTTACATTCCCGCGCAGTGGCGCATGGCGCAGGTCGCCCAGGACATGCCCGAAACCGAACAAAGCGCCACCGACTATGTGATCGAGGGCGACGTGGTGCTGCTGGCCGCGCAGGCCGAGGTCACCGCCGCCGAAGACAGCGGCGACGGCGACCGCATGGCGCATGCCTATATGGAGCTTTATGACGCCGGCGCGCACGATGCGCAGGCACGTGCGCAGGCTTTGATCCTGGGCCTGGGTTTCAAGGTCAGCGAGCTCGACAACCCGGTCAACAGCTTTTCCGGCGGCTGGCGCATGCGGCTGCAACTGGCGCGCGCACTGATGTGCCCGTCCGACCTGCTGCTGCTCGACGAACCGACCAACCACCTGGACCTGGACGCCCTGGTCTGGCTGGAGGCCTGGCTGCAGCGTTACCAGGGCACCATGCTGGTCATCAGCCATGACCGCGAATTCCTCGACGCCGTGACCGACGTCACCGTGCACATAGAACGCGCCAAACTCACGCGTTACGGCGGCAACTACAGCAAGTTCGAAGACCTGCGCGCCGAACAGATGGCGCTGCAGCAAGGGGCGTACTCCAAGCAGCAGGACAAGATTGCCCACCTGCAGAAGTTCATTGCACGTTTCAAGGCCAAAGCCAGCAAGGCCAAGCAGGCGCAAAGCCGGGTCAAGGCGCTGGACCGCATGGAAAAAATCGCGCCGCTGCTGGCCGAAGCCGACTTCACCTTCGAGTTCAAGGAACCGGCGAACCTGCCCAACCCCATGCTGTCGATGCAGAACGCTTATTTTGGCTACCCGCCGCCAGAAGATGCGCCGGCAGGCACGCCGCCCACCGTCATTGTGCAAAACGTCAGCAAGTCGGTGCTGGCCGGTCAGCGCATCGGCATTCTGGGCGCCAACGGCCAGGGCAAATCTACCCTGGTCAAAACCATTGCACGCGCCCTGGCCCCCATCAGTGGCGAGATGACGGAAGGCAAGGGCCTGAACATCGGTTACTTCGCGCAGCAGGAGCTCGACGTGTTACGGCCGGCCGACAACCCGCTGGAACACATGATCCGCCTGGTCAAGGAAGTCACCGCCGCCGGCAAGATGGGCAACCAGCCGACGCGCGAGCAGGACTTGCGCAGCTTCCTGGGCAATTTCAATTTCAGCGGCGACATGGTCAAACAGTCTGTCGGCAGCATGAGCGGCGGCGAAAAAGCCCGGCTGGTGCTGTGCATGATTGTCTGGCAGCGCCCGAATCTGCTGCTGCTCGATGAGCCAACCAACCACCTGGATCTGGCCACGCGCGAGGCGCTGTCCATGGCGCTCAACGAGTTCGAAGGCACGGTCATGCTGGTCAGCCACGACCGCGCCTTGCTGCGCGCCGTCTGCGACGAGTTCTGGATGGTGTCCCAAGGCGGTGTGGCGCCGTTTGACGGTGACCTGGACGATTACCAGAAGTACCTGCTGGACTACGCCAAACGCCAGCGTGAGGACGCCAAAAAGGCGTCCAGCAACCCGGCACCGGTTGCAGCCGCTACAAAAACAGTAGCTGCCGGCGCACAACCGACGCGTGCTTCAGCGACTTTGGATGCGAAGACAGCAGCAGACAAGAAAGGCAATGCCCAGCGCCGCCAGCAGCAATCGGACAGCACCAGGCCGCTGCGCAAGGAGCTGGAAAAAATTGACCAGCAAATGCAGGCCCTGAGCACCGAGCGCGACAAGCTGCAGGCCGGACTGGCCGGCACGAGCGCAGCCCTCGAGCTGGCCCAGACCGGCAAGCGCCTCAAAACCATCAACAGCGAGCTGGACACACTCGAAGAGCGCTGGCTGGAGCTGACCGAGCAGATCGAAACCGCCACGGCGTGAGGGCGTGCGGTTTGAGCCGCCCACCTACACCGCTGCGCGGAATTTCGGGCTAAAGTGGCGCCATGCCTACTGCCCTTCAAATGGCCTCTGACGACGCAGCCCTTGCGGCCGCCGTCGCCCGCAGCCGCAAACTCCTGAACAAACGCGCCATGGTGGCGGCCGCTGCCAGCGCCGTCCCCGTGCCGGGTCTTGACTGGGCGGTGGACGCCGCCATGCTGTCGCGGCTGATCCCCGAGATCAACAAGGAATTCGGCCTGACCCCACAGCAGCTCGACAGACTGGAGCCGAAAAAGCGCGACCAGGTGCAAAAAGCCGTGACCATGGTGGGTTCGGTGCTGATTGGCAAACTCATCAGCCGCGACCTGGTGATCAAGGCCGCCACCAAAATCGGCATGCGCCTGACCACCAAACAACTTGCCAAATACGTGCCCTTTGCCGGCCAGATTGTTTCAGCGGCCGTCGGTTACGCGGCGATCCGTTATCTGGGTGAAGAACACATGAAAGACTGCATCCGCGTCGCGCGCGAGGCGCATCTCGAAGTGCCGCTGCTCGGCTACTCGGCCTGAGGCCCTTGTGCCTGCTGGACGATGAGGCAAAGAAAAAGCGCCTGACTTTGCAGTCAGGCGCTTTCAGATTCTGGTGGGGCCTGCGGGGGTCGAACCCACGACAAACGGATTAAAAGTCCGCTGCTCTACCAACTGAGCTAAGGCCCCAAGGCCCATCGTGAAACAGACCTGGTTTTTTACTGCATCATGTGCAGCAAAGCCTTGAATTATAGCGTCATTTTTTGGTGCTCTGCAAACTCACTCAGCAATTTTTCCAAGCACCCAGCCCGCCGCACACTGGCCAAAGGTGGCGGTCACACTGACGACCGATCCGTAGCCGTGACAGTTGAGGCTGCCGTCGCTTTGTGTGTCCCCGGAAAGCCCGCCTTCCGGCAAAACCAGAGGCTGTAAAACGGCCTCGCGGCTGAAGACACAGGCGACGCCGATTTTTCCCGTGCGTGCCGCGCCCTGCTCTTTGCGCAGGCGGTAACGCAGCTGTGCCAGCAAGGGGTCGTGCGTGACCAGAGACAGGTCGTCGATGTCCACCTTGTGCGCCTGGCGTTTGCCACCGGCGGCGCCCACGCTGATGAAGTTGATCCTGTTTTGCAGGGCCCAGGCGGCCATCGCGGTTTTTGCCTTGACCTGGTCACAGGCATCAATCACCGACACCCCGGAACCCGCCGTCAACCCGGCCAGTGCCGGCCAGTTGGCCGCATCGACAAACTCTTCCACACAGAAAACTTCACAAGCCGGATGGATGTGGGCGATACGCTCCCGCATGGCCAGCACCTTGGCCTGACCCACGGTGTTGTCGAGTGCGTGGATCTGCCGGTTGATGTTTGATTCTGCGATGTGGTCCAGGTCAATCAGCGTGAGCCTGGCCACACCACTGCGCGCCAGCGCTTCAGCCGCCCAGGAGCCGACGCCGCCCAGGCCGACCACCACCACATGGGCAGCGCGGATTTTCCGGGCTCCTGCCGCACCATAGAGGCGGGCCAGACCACCGAAGCGCCGCTCGAGATCAGCCTCCACTAGACACTGCGCTCCAGGCGCCAGATCTGATAACGCACGCCGGCCACGCAACCGGCCACGATGGCAGCCACCGCCACAAAACTGGTGGCGCTCAAGGTGGATATCCCCGACAGGCCCTGCCCCACGGTGCAGCCCATGGCGGCGACGCCGCCCACACCCATGAGCACCGCACCGACCAGATGGTTGCCGGTGTCTTCGGCATCGCGGAAACCTTCCCAGCGGAAGCTGCGCGACAGCAGCGCATACAGCGCCGAGCCGACGACCACGCCGAACACCGACACGATGCCAATCGTCAGCAGCTTGGTCTTGTCACTGAAAAACATGAACCAGTCCACGGTATAGGCCACGGGCGAGACAAAACTCAGCGCTTCCGCGCGGCCGGAATTGGTGGCCAGAAAGGCCTCCTGCAGGGTGTCGGGATGTTCGGCCACATAAGCCAGGCGGCCGCTGACCCACCACATGCCCACAATCACCGCGCCTATGCCCAAACCGGCCAGCAGATTGTCCAGGCGGCGGAAATCCGGTCCCATCAGGGCCCAGGCGATCAATCCCCCGCCCAGCAGCACAGCGATGGCCAGCCCGGCCACAGCCGGTGACACGCCCGCCACTGCAGCGGCCCAGTTCGACAGGGCGGCGTTGCTGGAAAAATCAATCGCCACACGGTCCACCGTGGCGACACGCAGCACGGCCGTGATGCCCTTGAGGGTGGCAAACGCGGCCACACCCATGACCAGAAACACCACCAGCGATTTGAGGTTACCGCCACCTATGCGCACCAGTGTCTTGCTGCCGCAACCTGACGCCAGCACCATGCCAAAGCCGAACATGCCGCCACCGACCAGCGCCGACAGCCAGATAAAACGGTTCGAGGCATACAGGGTTTTGGACGGGTCAATCAGCCCGGCGGCAGCCATGCCGTAAAAGCCGATCATGGCGACACCGATGGCCATGCCCCACATGCGCATGCGCGTCCAGTCGCCCATGTTGAGAATGTCGCTGACGGCGCCCATGGTGCAGAAGTGGGTGCGCTGTGCAATCGCGCCAAACAGCGCGGCCAGAATGAAAGCCGCCCAGAGAACCTGGGTGGTCAGTGTATTGAGTTGGGTGATGTCCATCCGCCGATTTTAGGGCGTCCAGAGTGGATGCTCCCTCTTCACCAGCAGGGGCCGCGGAACCGGCTCCGCTGGGCCGCAGGCGCAGCGGCCCCCTCGGGGGGCAGGGAGCTACGCGCAGCGAGCGACCGTGGGGGCTTTATTTCAATTTGCTCAGGCGCTCTTTGGCCACCGAAGAGGCTTCCGACTGCGGATAGGCCTTGATCAGGTCTTCCAGCGTCTTGCGGGCGGCTTTGATGTCCTTGAGTTCGACCTGGCAATTGGCAATCGCCAGAACAGCCTCGGGCGCGCGCACGTGCTCCGGGTCGGTGGCGACCAGCAAGCGGAAATTGGTGATCGCATCCCTGTAATTGCGCAAGGCGTACTGCGCATTGCCGAGCCAGAACAGGGCCGGAGCCTTGTAGCCGGTTTGCGGATAACGCTTCAAAAAGTTCGAGAACGCCGTTTGTGCGGGTGCAAACTCGCCTTTGCGCAGCACCGCCAGCGCCGCATCAAACTCCTGCTTTTCTGCCGGGTCGGCGACAAACTCCTTGCCGTCCACCGAAATTTTCGAGGGCTCGAACTTGCGCAGCCTTTCGTCCACCCCCTGAGACAGGTCTTTCTGGGTCCGCTGCACCTCCGCAAGGTCGCGCGCGAATTGCTCGCCCTGCCCGCGCATTCTGGCCAGTTCACCACGCAACGCCTCGATCTGGCCGGACAAATCCAGCATGCTGCGGCGCAGCTGGGCATTGTCCTCGTTGGCTTTTCGCAGTTCATCCGTCAGGCGCAACTGCGAGGCATCGAGCCGCTGGCGCATCTCCAGGATGGCCTTGCGCGCTTCGTCGTCCTCAAACAGGCCGGCATGGGCAGTCAATGACAGCGTACAGGCCAGCGCGCAGGCCAGCGCGCCAAAAGAGGTCCTCAGGGTCTTCAAGGTGAGTGCTCCGGCTTAGCGGTAGTTGAACTCGGCGCGGCGGTTTTTGGCGAAGGCCTCCTCATCAGAGCCCGAGACCGCCGGCTTTTCTTCACCAAAACTCACGGCCTCGATCTGGCTGTCTGCGGCACCCAGCAGCGCCAGCGCCCGGCGCACGGCTTCTGCACGCTTTTGACCCAGCGCCAGGTTGTACTCGCGCCCGCCACGCTCATCGGTACTGCCTTCAATGACCAGTTTTCTGGCCTTGTTGGCGCTCAGAAAGCGGGCATGGGCTTCCACCGTGGCCTGTGCCTCTGGCTTGATGACAAAGCTGTCGTAGTCGAAGTAAATCACCCGGGCGGCACCGGCCGGGCCAGCCAGCGACGGGTCGGTGGCACCAATCAGCACCGGCGCCACGTCTCGTGCAGCCACACCGGTAGCGTCGCCGCCACCCGGCGTGACGGCGGTTGCCGTCCGGTTTTCCACAGGGGTCTCATTGAGTTTGACGCCCGAGCTGCAGCCCACCAGGGCGGCGCTGAGGACAAAGGTACTGGCGAGTGCGATAAGGATGCGTTTCATGAGGAATACTTTCTTCAAAAGAACAAAAAGGGTTTGAACCAGAGCTGTGCGGATTACCTTTGAAAAGGTCCCCAGTCAGGCTCGCGGAGGTCTCCGGTGGCGCCCGTCAGGCGGGCCTTGATCTTGCCGTCGAGCGTGGTGGTCAGCAGTGCTTCCCTGCCCTGCTGCTGGGTGGCATAAACAATCAGCCGGCTGTTGGGGGCAAAACTGGGGCTTTCGTCGGCGCTGGTGTCGGTGATGGCCACCGCAGTTCCCTTGCCGAGCTCCATCAGGTGCAGCTTGAAAGCGCCACCTATGCGTGAAATATAGGCGAGCCAGCGGCCATCGGGGCTGATGGCCGGTGATATGTTGTAACTCCCGGTAAAGGTCACACGCTCCACATTGCCGCCGCTGGCGCTCATGCGATAGATCTGCGGCGAGCCGCCGCGGTCGCTGACAAAATAAACCAGTCGTCCATCAGGTGAATAGGCCGGCTCGGTGTCTATGCTGGAAGACTGGGTCAGGCGGCGTGGTTCCCCACCTGCAGCCGATATTGCGTACAGCTGTGAGCCGCCGTCACGGCTCAGCGTGGCCACCAGCTGGTTGCCGTCGGGCGCCCAGGCCGGCGCACTGTTGGAGCCGCGAAAATTGGCCAGCAGACGGCGCTTGCCGGAGGCCACATCGTGCGCATAAATCACCGGCTTGCGCGACTCGAACGACACATAGGCCAGCTGCGCGCCGTTGGGTGACCAGGCTGGGGAAATAATGGGCTCCGGACTGGTCAGCGCAGACTGCGCGCCCTCACCGTCAGAGTCTGCCACCCACAGGTTAAAGCGCTGGCCGGCCTTGGTGACGTAGGCAATGCGGGTGGAGAAAACGCCCTTTTCGCCGGTCAGTTTTTCGTACACAAAGTCCGCGATGCGGTGCGCCGACAAACGCAAATCACCCAGCGGCACGACATAACTCTGGCCGCCCAGGCCCGCGCCGCGCACCACATCCCACAAATAGCAACGCACATCAAAACGGCCATCGGCCAGGCGCGTCACGCTGCCCGTCAGCAGGGAGTCGGCGGCGCGCTGGCGCCACACGGTCAGATCGGGCTTGGTACTTTCATCGAGGTTGTTGCCGCTGGCATCGACCGCACGGAACTGGCCGCTGCGCTCCAGATCGGCCTGCACAATCGCGGCAATTTTTTGCGGCGATTGCGCATCACCCCGGAAACTGGCGATGGCAATGGGCAGCTGGGTCAGGCCCACACCCGAGACCTCGACCCGGAACTGGGACCATGCGGGAAATGCCGCCAGCGCGCCCAGGCCACCGGTCACACCGGCCAGAAAGCTGCGCCGCCCCGCAGGCGGACAGGTGAATAAGGAAGGGTCAGGTTTTTTGGGGTGCATGTTGCTGATTCAGGCAGTAAAGAGTGAAGTATTTGCCAAAGGCGGCCTGGGCCTGCATGGCGCATACGGCAAAGCCCATGCTGCCATCAAGAAAACCAAGCCGGAAAAAATAACTTTTGATGAAGGCAATCAGGCCCGATATTACCGCCCGCGGCATGGAGCTGGGCTTGCCACGCGCATGCGCCTGCTCGGCCCACGCCATGCTGTACTGCTCGAGCTTGCGCCAGTAGTGCGCGGGGGTCGGGTAGCTGTAGTGCAGCAGGCGGCCCTTCAGGCGCAAACGCGCACCGGAACTCAAAAGCACACGTTCATGCACCAGGTCGTCGCTGAACCTGGCCCGTCCGCGCCGGAACAGCCTCAGCACAAAGTCGGGGTTCCAGCCGCAATGGTGTATCCATTGCCCGCAAAACTGGGTCAGGCGCGGAATGTCAAAGGCATCGGCACCGCGATCGGCCATGGCCCGCTGGATCTCAAGGGCCAGCTCGGGCGTCACGCGTTCATCGGCGTCTATCGACAGCACCCACTCGCCGGTGGCCAGACTCAGGGCCAGGTTTTTTTGCGGGCCAAAACCTGGCCAGGTCTGGGTCTGCGTCACCTGCGCACCAAATGCGGCGGCAATCGCGCGCGTGTTGTCGCTGCTGCCGTTGTCCACCACCACCCACTGGTCGGCGAAACTGACGGACTCCAGGCATGCCTGCAAATTGACCTCTTCGTTTTTGGTGATGATGATGACGGACAGGCTCATGGGTAGGTGCTGTGTTTGAGCCCGGAGCCGAATGGGTGATGAAGTCCCATTGTGGGAGCCGGACTCAGGCTGGTTTGTAGGAATTGGCCGCCAATTGTTCCACGATAATGCAGGCTTGCTCACTCTACCGGGCCTCCGGCGGGATCCATGCCAACTTCGATGCCAGCTCTCTCAGCCCACTTTACCCGCGCCCGCGCGGCTCTGACAGGGCCTGCGGCTTGACGGACCCCGGCACACCCGCTGGCGAGAATGTGTCGCCCGCGCCCATAGGCCAGCGCCTGCGCCGTATCTGGCCCTATTTCAGCCGATCTCCCAGCGCCTGGGCCGTCGCCATCGGCGCCACCGTCGTCGCGTCGGCCACCGAGCCCCTGATACCGGCCCTGTTGCAGCCCTTGCTGGACAAGGGTTTCCGCAAAGGCGGCATTGATATCTGGGTGGTGCCGGTGTCGCTGATGCTGCTGTTCGGGGTGCGCGGTTTTGCCGGTTTTCTGGCGCAGATCGCATTGGCCAAGGTGACCAATATGGGCCTGCTGGAGCTGCGCAGGGCCATGTTCAAAAAGCTGCTGACGGCACGGCTGGACCTGTTTTCCAGCCAGTCCGCCAGCACACTGGCCAATACCGTGGTGTACGAGGTGCAAAACGGCTCCTCCATGCTGGTCAACTCGGTGATGGGCCTGACCCGCGACACCCTGACCCTGCTGGCGCTGTCCAGTTACCTGCTGTATCTGAACTGGCGCCTGACGCTGATTGTGACGCTGCTGATACCGGCCATCGCCTGGGTCATGCGTGTCCTGTCCAGCCGCCTGTACCGCCTGACCAAGGCCAGCCAGGCTGCCACCGATTCGCTGGCCTATGTGGTGGAAGAAAACGTGCTGGCGCACCGCGATGTACGGCTGCATGGCGCACAGGATGGCCAGGCCTTGCGATTCGCCCAGCTCAGCGATGCATTGCGCCGGCTGTCCATGAAGTCGATTGCCGCCTCGGCCGCCATGACCCCGGCCACACAGATGCTGGCTGCTGCGGCCCTGTCGGCGGTGATCTCGGTGGCCCTGCTGCAAAGCGCCAGCGACGACACCTCGGTCGGCTCGTTTGTGGCCTTTGTCACCGCCATGCTGATGCTGGTGGCGCCCATCAAACACCTGTCCGAGGTGGCCAGCCCGATCACACGCGGGCTGGCGGCACTGGAACGCGGCCTGGACCTCATGGAAAAAACACCCGACGAGCCCGGTGGTGGTTTTTCCAAAGTACGGGCCAGTGGCGACATCCGGTTTGAGAACGTGCGTGTGGTATTCAGCGCAGACGGCGCGCCCGCGGTTGACTCGCTCTCGCTGGAGATTGCGCCCGGGGAAACCGTGGCCCTGGTCGGCGCATCGGGTGCGGGCAAAACCACACTGGTCAATCTGCTGCCACGCTTTGTCGAGCCCAGCGCCGGCCTGATAAAGCTCGATGGCCACGAACTGCGTGAGTGGCAGCTCGACTCGCTGCGCAACCAGTTTGCACTCGTCAGCCAGCATGTGGTGATGCTCAATGACACGGTGGCAGCCAACGTCGCCCTGGGCATGGACATGGACCGCGACAAGGTGCTGGCCTGCCTGAAGGCCGCCAACCTCGAGCGTTTTGTGTCCGAGCTGCCGCGCGGCATCGACACGCTGGCCGGCCACAACGCCACCCAGTTGTCAGGGGGACAGCGCCAGCGCCTGGCGATTGCCCGCGCGCTTTACAAGGATGCGCCGATTCTGATTCTGGACGAAGCCACATCGGCCCTGGACACCGAGTCCGAGCGCGCCGTGCAGGAGGCCTTGCAGCGCCTGATGCGTGATCGCACCACACTGGTGATTGCACACCGGCTGTCCACCGTGCAGCATGCCAGCCGGATTGTGGTCATGGACGCCGGCCGGATTGTCGAGACCGGCACACATGCCGGCCTGATCACACGCGACGGCCCCTACTCCCGCCTGTACAAGCTTGGTTTGTACGACGCAGATCTTTCGCAGAAACCGGCTACGGCGCAACTGTCATGACAATTTCCATCAGTGGTTTTACCTTTATCCGCAACGGTGTCGAACTGGGTTTTCCGTTTGAGGCTTCGATCCGCTCGCTGTTGCCGCTGGTCGACGAGTTTGTGGTCGCCGTGGGCCGTGGCAATGACGACACGCTGGCGCGGGTGCTGGCCATTGGCGACCCGAAAATCCGCGTGATTGAAACCCTCTGGAACGAGCGCATGGCGGACCGGGGGTTTGTCTATGCCCAGCAAAAAATGATCGCCCAGTACGCCTGCACCGGCGATTGGGCCTTTTACCTCGAAGGCGACGAGGTGGTGCACGAGCAGGACCTGGCCGCGATACGCGCCAGTGTGGAGCAGCACCATGGCAATCCGGCGGTGGAAGCGCTGGTGTTTGACTACCACCACTTCTACGGCTCTGCCCAGTGGGTCTCGGTCAGTCCCGGCTGGTACCGGCGCGAGTGCCGCCTGATCAGAAACACCATCCGCACCTATGCACCCGATGGCCAGTACTGGCTCGTGACCACCGACCACAAGCGCCCCCGCAACCCGCAGGCGGCACTGGCCAATGCCCACATCTACCACTACGGCTGGATACGGCGCAACGAGGACATGCAGAAAAAGCTCGATCAGGTCAGCAAATACTGGGCCAGTTCGACCACGCTGAAAATCCAGTACAGCCAGTTTGATGGGCGGGCGCTGGAGCGCTTCAGCGGCACACACCCGCAGGCGGTGCAGGCATGGCTGCAAACCGGCGCCGAGCAGGAGCTGCACATTGACCCGGCCTACCAGCCCACCCGCAAGGAAAACAAGTACCACCTGATGCGCAGGCTGGAGCTGTGGAGCGGGCTGGACTTCAGCCGCAAACACTTCAAGCTGGTGGCGTGAGCACCGACCGGTAAACCGCCTCCTGCTGGCGGGCGATGTCCTGCCACTGGTACTGGCTGGCAAAAGCGCGGGCTTGCTCGCCCAATTGCTGCCGCTGCGCAGCGTCACCCAACAATTGATTGAGCAACTGGACCAATTGCTGCGCATTGCGCGGGTCCTCAAGAATCAGCGCGTTCTGACCAGGACTTAACAAGCCCGAGATGCCGCAATAAGCCGCGCTGCTGACCACCACCGGCAGGCCATGCGCCATGGCCTCCAGTACCACCATGGCGAAGGTGTCTTCCAGCGTTGGGTGTATCAGGGCGTCAGCGGCGCGATACGCAAGCATCACCTCGGGCAAGGCGCCCAGAAAAAACACGCGCTTGCCTGTCCCCGTTGTTTCCGCTTGCCGCGCATAGGCCGGAATATGTGCGGCGCTCCCCACCACGGCCAGGATCACATCGGCAGGCAAGCTGGTCATGGCCTGCAGCAGTGTGTCCAGCCCTTTCTTTTTATAGTCGTTGCCAACAAACAGCAGACAAGGGCCCGTTGCGGGCAAACCCAGCTGCTGGCGGGCTGCGCGTTTGTCGGCATCACTGCTTGCATCGGGCAGGTGCACGCCCGGTGTGATGATGCTTGTTAGCGCCACGGAGGCGGGATAGGTTGCCGCCATGGTGGCGCCCAGGCTGGCCGAGGTGACCACCACCTGCCTGTTGCCTTGAGGCGCGAAGCGCATGCGCTCCAGCCACAGGTAAGCCAGCAAACGCGGGCTGGTCAGCACCTTGACCCAGCGCAGAACGCGCTTGAGGCCGGTGCGCCCATGAAAGAGGTTGTATTTGACCGGCAGGACATGCACCGTCTGCACCTGCCCGTGCCAGGTGTTCTCGTGCGAATGAACAATGTCAAAGCCGCTGCGGGTGGCGCGCCAGGTGGCCCAGGCGTACCAGAGCTGGTTGATCCAGCGTGGCTTGGCGCAAGGCATGGCGACCTGGTGATAAGTCACGCCGGGAAAGTCATGCCTGATCTGCTGCGCGAACACATGCACCTCATGGCGCTGCGCCAGCTGCTCGACCAGCGCGATGGAATAACGCTCTGCCCCGCCGCCGGTGGTCTCGAAGACCCGGTTCAGAACGGCAATGCGCAAGCGGGGCAGCGGGCTCATGCGCGCTTGTGATCCTCGTAGCCGGTCGCCACCTTGAGCCAGAACACCGGCAGGCTGGTGGAGCGCACCACCGGCACCCGCGGCAATTCCAGCAGATCGCCTTGCAGCGCGCAGCGCCCGCGCCGCGTGGTGGTGACAGTCTGAAACCCCGACTGCTGCGCCATGGCCACATGTTCAGGCGCGTATTCGCCGTAGGGATAGCAAAAATGCCGGACCGGCACACCCAGCAGCCCTTCCAGCGCCGCCCGGTCTCCCGCCATCTCCTGCAGGGCGGTGGCCGGCTCGGTGCGCAGCAGGCGCACATGGTTTTGTGTGTGTGAACCGACCTCCTGTCCACCTGCCACCCAGAGCCGCAGCTCATCGGCCGTCATCAAAGGCACTTGGGCAATGCCGATGGCACTGTCCCAGACATTGGTTTTGCCCAGCAGATTGCTGACGACATAACAGGTCGATGAAAAGCCATGGCGCGCCAGCACCGGCAAAGCGTGACTCAGGTTGTTCCGGTAACCGTCGTCAAAGGTGATGCCGACCACCTTGCCGGTTTTTTCACCGCGCAAATAAGGCAGCAGCGCACCCATGGACAGACCCTGGTAACCGAGCAACTTGAGCAAAGCCATCTGCCGCGAGAAGGACTGCGGCGACACATACAGGCTGCGAAACGGCGCACCCCTGGGCGGCGCCTCACTGATCTGGTGGTAAACCAGAATCGGAATCGGGCGCTTCGGATTGGCGCTCACAGCAGCACGATGTCGTATTGTTCCTGCGCCATCGCCGCCTCGGCCTGCAGGGAAATCGGCTTGCCGATGAAGTCACTGAGGCCGGCCAGGTGCTGGCTTTCCTCGTCCAGAAACAGCTCTATCACTTTGGGCGATGCAATCACCCTGAACTCTTTGGGATTGAACTGGCGCGCCTCGCGCAGGATTTCGCGCAGGATGTCGTAACCAATGCTGCGCGCGGTCTTCACCACGCCTTTGCCCATACAGGCGCTGCAGGGCTCACACAGCTGATGGGCCAGCGATTCGCGCGTGCGCTTGCGTGTCATCTCCAGCAGGCCCAGCGCCGAAAATCCGTTCACGCTGGTCTTGATGCGATCGCGCGCCAATTGCTTCTGGAACTCGGCCAGCACCGCATCCCGGTGCCCGGCCTGCACCATGTCGATGAAGTCCACGATCACGATGCCGCCGAGGTTGCGCAGCCGCAGCTGCCGCGCAATCGCCTGCGAAGCTTCGAGGTTGGTCTTGAAAATGGTGTCGTCAAAATTGCGTGCACCGACAAAACCACCGGTGTTGACGTCCACGGTGGTCAGGGCTTCGGTCTGGTCAATGATCAGGTAGCCGCCGGACTTCAGGTCCACGCGGCGCCCCAGGGCCTTGGCAATTTCCTCGTCAATATTGAACAGGTCAAAAATCGGCCGTTCGCCCGAATGCAGCTGCAGCCGCTGCAAGGTGGCCGGCATGAATTCGGTGGCAAAAACCTTGAGCTTGTCATGCTGCTCGCGCGAGTCTATGCGTATGCTCTGGGTGTTTTCCAGCACCATGTCGCGCAACACACGCTGCAGCAGGCTCAGGTCCTGGTGCAGCACCGAAGTCGGCGGCAGCCGCAGGGCTGCGTCCTTGATACGCGCCCAGGTCTTGCGCAGGTAGGCGATGTCTTCGCCGAGTTCAGCATCGCTGGCGTCTTCGCCGTTGGTCCGCAGGATAAAGCCGCCGCCCATGTCGGACGCCAGTGCCTGCAGGCGCTGGCGCAGGTCTTCCCTCTGCGTGACCGGGATCTTCTGCGACACCCCGATGTGGTTGTCCTGCGGCAAAAACACCAGCAGACGGCCGGCAATGCTGATCTGGGCCGTCAACCTGGCGCCTTTGGTGCCAATCGGATCCTTGAGCACCTGGACCATCAGGGTCTGGCCCTCAAACAGCTGCTTTTCAATCGGCCGCAGCGCCGCCGTGTTGTCGGCATCGGCATGCCGGCTGGCGATGCTGCTCATCAGGTCCGCCACATGCAAAAACGCCGCCCGGTCCAGCCCGATATCGATAAACGCCGACTGCATGCCGGGCAGCACCCGGGCCACTTTGCCCAGGTAAACGTTGCCCACCAGGCCCCGCTCCAGTGTGCGCTCGACGTGCAACTCCTGGAC
This sequence comes from Kapaibacterium sp. (SeqCode), assembly GCA_943370435.1. GTDB lineage: Bacteria > Pseudomonadota > Gammaproteobacteria > Burkholderiales > Burkholderiaceae_C > Polaromonas. The sequence goes on from CALRQX020000024.1 coordinate 35,193, forward strand.
GGCGCCGTATTCGACCACGGCCACACGGGTTTCCTGCGGTGACCAGTTGATGAGGATGTCTTGTTGCATGTGCTTGTCTCTATATTTTCAGGCCGGCCGCACGCAGCAGCTGTGCCGTTTCATGCAGGGGCAAACCCATGATGCCCGAATAACTGCCGCTGATATGGCTGATGAACATGGCCACCCTGCCCTGCACCGCATAAGCGCCCGCCTTGCCCATCGGTTCCCCCGCAGCCACATAAGACCGGATCTGCGCTGCACTCATGGGCGCGAAGCTCACACGCGACACACTCAGGGCCTGCTGTCGCTTGCGGCCATGCAGGACAGCCACAGCGGTCAGCACGCGGTGCGTACTGCCCGCCAGCTCACCCAGCATGCGCTGCGCGTCGGCGGCATCCTCGGGCTTGCCGTAAATACGGCTTCCTTTGGCCACGGTGGTGTCCGAGCAAAGAATCGGGGCAGGCGGCAAACCGCGTTTCTTGAGCCGCGCCACAGCGGCGTCCAGCTTCAATTGCGTCACGCGCTGCACATAAACGGTCGGCGATTCGCCAGCCAGCGCCACTTCCAGGGCCTCGCTGTCTTCCGCGGCGTCGGGCAGCAGCAATTCACAGGACACGCCGAGTTGCTCCAGCAATTGCCGGCGCCGCGGGCTTTGGGAGGCGAGATAGATGAAGTCGGTCATTTCAGGTCACGAAGCGGCCGCATCATTCACGATGATAGGGGTGGTTGACCGTGATGCTCCAGGCGCGGTAGAGCTGCTCGATCAGCAGCACACGCACCATGGCATGTGGCAGCGTCAGGTCGGACAGGCGCAGGCGCTCATGCGCGGCCTGCTTGAAAGCCGGGTCCAGCCCGTCCGGCCCGCCTATGACGATGGCCACATCGTCGCCGCTGAGCTGCCAGCCCGTCAGCCTGGCCGACAGCGCGACCGTGGTCACCGCCGTACCGCGTTCGTCCAGCGCCACAACACGTGTGCCTTTGGGAATCACGGCTTCTATGCGCTGGCGCTCGGCCGCCAGCAGGTTCTCCAGCGTTTTGGAGGCGCGAGGCTCGGTCTTGACGGCCTTGAGTTCCACTTTGAGTTCGGGCGGAAACCGTTTGGCGTAGTCGTCGTAAGCGGTTTGCGCCCAGTCCGGCACCTTCTGGCCAACAGCGACAATCGTCAGCCTCATCGGCTCCGGGTCGTAGTTTTCTTCGCAGCAGGTTTTTTCGCTGCAGTTTTGGCAGCCACTTTTTTGGCCACTGCTTTTTTGGCGACGGGGATCTTGATCACCGGTGTTTTGGCGGCCGCCTTTTTCGCAGCCGGTTTGGCCGCAGCCCGCGCGGGTTTGGCCGCAGGTTCGGCGGCTGGCGCGGCCGCATTGCGTTTGGCGGTCCAGTCGGTCATCTTGCCGACCCGGCCCACATAGGTGCCGTCGTCGGTTCGGGGCACCACTTTCCGGGCCGCTGGTTTGGCGCCAGCTTTGCCGGACGATGACTTGGCACCGGCGCGGGCCCTGGCGGGTTTGGGTGCTTCTTCAGGCTCGGCTTTGGACGCTTTGACCAGCGGCGCGGGCGCACCGAGCTTGAGCTTGACGGGTTTGTCGCCCCACAGCTCTTCGAGGTGGTAATACTGGCGGATCGTCGGCTGCATGATGTGGGCCACGGCGGCGCCGCAATCGACAATGATCCACTCGCCGTTTTCTTCGCCTTCTATGCGCGGCTTGGCAAAACCGGCATCACGAACGGCGTCGCGCACGCTGGCGGCCAGCGCCTTGGTTTGCCGGTTGGAGCTGCCCGAGGCGATGATCACGCGCTCGAACAGCGAGGTGATGTGTTCGGTGTCAAACACCTGGATGTCCACCGCCTTCACATCTTCCAGGCCGTCAATGATGGCTCGCTGCAGTTTCTGGACGTCTTTTTTGGCAGCGCTGCCGGTGGTGCTTGAAGGGGTGGAGTTCATGCAGGGTTTGCTTCAATAAAGTGAGGGGAAAGGGTTTCAGGACGAAAGGTAGAGCCGATGGCGCTCAATATAACGTGCAACCGGCTCGGGAACCAGTGCGTGCCATCCCGGCTGGCCGGGGACAGGGGCGGCAATTTGTTGCCGGATGTCTGTGGCGCTGACCGGCATCAGGGGTAACTGCAGGGTCAACACCGGGTGTACGGCCTGAAGTCCAGGGTCAAATCCGGCTTCAGCCCTTGCGCCACTTGCGCGGCCTGCTATACAAATTATAGCTATTTCCAGGACGTCCTGCCAGCGGTGCCAGCTGGGCAGGGCCGCCACCTGGTCAGCCCCGAGCACCAGATGGAGTTGCGCGCCCGGGTGCTCGGCCTGCAGGACCTCCAGCGTGTCCACCGTGAAGCTCGGTCCGGCGCGCTGAATTTCGCGTTCATCGATCACCACGCGCTGCAGGCCGGCAAAAGCCAGCCGGGTCATGGCCAGACGGTCTGCGGCGGCGCTGAGCGGGCGCGCCTTGTGCCAGGCCTGGCCGGTCGGGACAACGTGCAGGGTATCGAGTGCCAGCTGCGCCAGCGCAGCCTGCGCCAGCGCCACATGGGCGTTGTGCGGCGGGTCAAAAGCGCCGCCAAAAATACCCAGCCGTTTTGTCACACCGTGTGGCCGGGCAGTCGCCGCGTTGCTCAAAGCCAGTCCCGCCTGGGCAGAAACCGGGTGTACAGCTGCTCTTCGGCAGAACCGGTTTCAATCGGCCGCTGGTAAGACCAGGCGGCCAGCGGCGGCATGGACATCAAAATCGACTCGGTACGCCCGCCCGACTGCAGGCCAAAATGGGTGCCCCGGTCCCAGACCAGGTTGAACTCCACATAACGGCCGCGGCGGTAGAGCTGGAAATCGCGCTCGCGTTCGCCGTAAGCCATGTCCTTGCGGCGCTCGACAATCGGCAGGTAAGCGCCTGGAAATGCGTCCGCGACCGAGCGCAGCATCGCAAAACTGCCCTCAAAACCGAGTTCCTGGAAATCATCAAAAAAAATACCGCCTATGCCGCGCTGCTCGTTGCGGTGTTTGAGGAAAAAATACTCGTCACACCAGGTCTTGAAACGCGGGTATTTGTCCGCGCCAAAAGGCTGCAGCGCGTCCTTGCAGCTCTGATGGAAGTGAACCGCGTCCTCCTCAAAACCGTAATACGGTGTCAAGTCCATACCGCCGCCGAACCAGCACACCGGAGCGCCGTCCGCCGGCGTGGCCATCAGCATGCGCACATTCATGTGCACCGTGGGCACATAGGGGTTGCGCGGGTGAAACACCAGCGACACGCCCATCGCTTCAAACGGCGCACCGGACAGTTCGGGCCGGTGCTGGGTCGCAGATGGTGGCAGTTTGCTGCCGCGCACATGCGAAAAACCGCAGCCGGCACGTTCAAACAGCCTTCCCTGCTCCAGGATCATGGTGCGGCCTTCACCTTGCAAGGGCTCTGTTTCGGCCTTCTGCCAGGCATCGGTCACAAAAGGCTGTCCATCGAGCGCCGCCAGCGCATCGGTGATGCGCTGCTGCAAGTCCAGCAGGTAGGGGCGAACGCTCGCAAGAGCGCCGGGATCGGTAGCGCTCACAGGCGCCTCAGGATTTGACGGCACGAAATCCGATGTCCTTGCGGTACTGGGCGCCGTCAAAATGAATGGCTTGAGCCGCTTCGTAGGCCAGGTGCTGGGCTTCGCGGACTGAACTCGCCAATGCCGTGACACAAAGCACCCGGCCGCCCGAACTCAGCACACTGCCCTTGGGGCCGCCCGCGGCGCTCTTGGTTCCGGCGTGGAACACCACCACATCTTCAGCCGCTGCGGACGGGCTGACTGTCGGCAGGCCGGTGATCAGATCCCCCTTGCGCGGCTGCAGCGGGTAGCCATGCGCGGCAAAAACCACGCCGAGTGCCACGCGGCGGTCCCATTCGAGCTCGACTTCATCGAGCTTGCCCGAGGTGGCAGCCAGCATGACCTCAAACAGGTCGGATTTGAGCCGCAGCATGATGGGCTGGGTTTCAGGGTCCCCCATGCGGCAATTGAACTCCAGGGTCTTGACTTTGCCGTCGGGCGTGATCATGAGCCCGGCGTACAAAAAGCCGGTGAACGGTATGCCGTCCTTTTCCATGCCCCGAATCGTCGGCAGGATGATCTCGCGCATGGCGCGGGCATGGACATCGGGCGTCACCACAGGCGCCGGCGAATAGGCACCCATGCCGCCGGTGTTGGGCCCCTGATCCCCGTCAAGCAGGCGTTTGTGGTCCTGGCTGGTCGCCATCACGGCCACATTTTTGCCGTCACACATCACGATGAAGCTGGCTTCCTCGCCCTGCAAAAACTCCTCGATCACCACTCTTGCGCCGCCGGCGTTGTGGGTGACGCCCAGCGGGTTGAAGCTGGGATCGGGCGCCAGCATGAATTCAATCGCTTCGTGCGCCTCATGCAGGTTCATCGCCACCACCACCCCCTTGCCGGCTGCCAGGCCATCGGCCTTGATGACAATCGGTGCGCCTTTTTCATCCACATAGGCATGGGCCGCCGCGGCGTCGGTGAAGGTGTCGTACTCGGCGGTCGGAATGCCATGGCGCCGCATGAAGGCCTTGGAAAAAGCCTTGGAGCTTTCGAGCTGCGCTGCGGCTTTGGTCGGGCCAAACACCCGCAGGCCATGCGCCCGGAATTCGTCCACGATGCCGGCCGCCAGCGGCTGCTCGGGGCCGACCACCGTCAGGGCGATCTTTTCGGCCAGCGCCCATTCGCGCAGGGCCTGGACATCGGTGATGGGAATGTTCTCCAGCCGCGCGTCGAGTGCCGTCCCGCCATTGCCGGGTGCCACATACACGGCCTGCACCCTGGGCGATTGCGCGAGTTTCCACGCCAGCGCGTGTTCACGGCCACCGCCGCCTACTACCAGGACTTTCATGCGAGAACTTTCATTGTTTTATTCAGACAGTGCGGCGTTGTGAAACACGTCCTGCGTATCGTCCAGGTCTTCCAGCACGTCGAGCAGCTTCTGCATGGTGGCGGCCTCACCGCCGCTCAACTCGATCATGTTGTCCGCACGCATGGTGACTTCGGCGAGCTCGGCCTTCAGGCCCGCCGCTTCGAGCGCATGTTTGATCACTTCAAACTGGGCGTAGGGTGTCAGCACCTCAATCGCACCGTCGTCGTGGGGGATGACATCATCGGCGCCGGCGTCCAGCGCCACTTCCATGATCCTGTCTTCGCTGCTGCCGGGCGCGAAAATCAGCTGGCCGCAATGTTTGAACTGGAAAGCGACCGACCCTTCGGTGCCCATATGGCCGCCAAACTTGGCAAACGCATGGCGCACCTCGGCCACCGTGCGCACCTTGTTGTCGGTCATGCAATCGACAATGATGGCGGCGCCGCCAATGCCATAACCCTCGTAGCGGACTTCCTCGTAATGCACACCTTCGAGGCTGCCGGTGGCCTTGGCGATGCCGTATTTGACGTTTTCCAGCGGCATGTTGGCCGCCTTGGCTTTTTCTGCGGCCAGGCGCAGGCGCGGGTTGGTGCCCATGTCGCCGCCGCCCATGCGGGCTGCCACCATGATTTCACGCATCACCCGGGTCCAGATACGCTGGCGCTTTTCGTCCTGGCGCCCTTTGCGGTGCTGAATATTCGCCCATTTACTGTGACCGGCCACGGAAATCCTTTGGAATTGATTTAATCTACAAACAGCATTTTACTTTTTCACTTCAGGACAAGCCATGGCCGAACCTTTTCTGATTGCCAAGAACGCCTCCACCCATTGTGAGCTGCTTCCCGGCCTGGCCAACCGGCATGGCCTGATCACCGGCGCCACCGGCACCGGCAAAACCGTCACCTTGCAGGCCCTGGCCGAAAATTTCTCGAAAATCGGGGTGCCGGTGTTTCTGGCCGACGTCAAGGGCGACCTGGCCGGCATCAGCCAGGCCGGTGCCATGGGCGAAAAAATGGCGGCCATCCTGAATGAACGCGGCATAAACAAGCCCACGCCCTTCGCCTGCCCGACCACGCTGTGGGACGTTTTTGGCGAGCAGGGCCACCCGGTGCGCGCCACAGTGTCCGACATGGGGCCGCTGCTGCTGGGCCGCATGCTGGGCCTGAACGAAACCCAGGCCGGTGTCATCAACCTGGTGTTCAAGATCGCCGACGACGCCGGCATGCTGCTGCTGGACCTCAAAGACCTGCGCGCCATGCTGCAGCATGTGGGTGACAACGCCAGCAAGTTCACCACCGAATACGGCAACATCAGCGCCGCCAGCGTGGGGGCGATTCAGCGCGGGCTGATGCAGATCGAAACCCAGGGCGGCGACAAGTTCTTCGGCGAGCCCATGCTCAACATCAGCGATTTCATGCAGACCGACGATGGCAAGGGAGTGGTCAACATCCTGGCCGCCGACAAACTCATGAACTCGCCGCGCCTGTACGCGACCTTTCTGCTCTGGATGTTGTCCGAGCTGTTTGAGCAGTTGCCCGAGATCGGCGACCCGGACAAACCCAAGCTGGTGTTTTTCTTCGACGAAGCCCATTTGCTGTTCAACGAGGCGCCCAAGGCCTTGATTGAGCGCATCGAGCTGGTGGTGCGACTGGTGCGCTCCAAAGGCGTCGGCGTTTATTTCGTCACGCAAAACCCGCTGGACATTCCCGATTCGGTGCTGGCCCAGCTCGGCAACCGGGTGCAACACGCCTTGCGCGCCTTCACCCCGCGAGATCAGAAAGCCGTCAAGGCGACGGCCCAGACCATGCGGCAAAAGCCCGGCCTGGACATCGAAACCGCGATCACCGAGCTCGCCGTTGGCGAGGCGCTGGTGAGTTTCCTCGACAGCAAGGGCCGGCCCAGCATCACCGAGCGGGTCTATGTATTGCCGCCTGGCAGCCAGATTGGCCCGATCACGCCGCAGCAGCGGCACGCGCTGGTGGCGGGCTCACTGGTTACCGGCGTCTACGAAAAAGCCGTCGACAGCGAATCCGCCTACGAAATGCTCAAGACCCGCACCCAGGCCGCGCAGGCGGAAACCGCCAAGGCGGCCGAAGCCTCGGGCGGCCTGATGGGCGGCATCAGTGACGTCTTGTTCGGCTCCAAGGGGCCGCGTGGCGGCGCACGCGACGGCCTGGTGCAGCAGGTGCTCAAGTCCGAAGCCCGCAACCTGGCACGCCAGGTGCTGCGCGGCGCGCTGGGCAGCATCCTGGGCGGCAAGAAGCGATAGTGCAGATCTGCAGGACTGCCCCTGAGGAAGCGCTGAACAGGTCGTGGCGGGGACTTGTTCAGCGCTTCCTTAAGCTACAGTAGCCGAAGTCAACCACCAAGGGACCCCAGCAATGCCGACTACCAAGTACCCCAGGTCGTTCTCATCCGGGCTGCTCGACCACATCATGGATGTCGCGGAGAAAAAGCAGCAGGCCAACGTCTGGAGCACTGCTGACGCTACCCAGTTCGAGCTGGAGCGGATAAGCAGGATCATTGAGGAGAAATCCGGCTGTAAATTGATCGCCGCCGGGACCAAATCCCTCAAGAGCGCGACACGTAAAGTCAAGGGACAGTGCAACGGGCACTGGCTGGAGATAGGAGACATCGCGCGCGTCACGCTTGCGGGAGAAAGACAGGACGATGTCGACAAGGCCATCAGAATGGTGGAAGCGCTGTCGACCAGCGAAGGCTTCTCATGGATGAAACGTGAGCCGAAAAACGCCGCGACCGACCCGTGTGGTTATTCGGGCTGGAACGGGGTCCTGCGCTTCGGCAGGAAGCCGGTCTCTGCCTCGCTGAACCCCGCGGCCATAGCGACAGGCAAGGTCGCCGCAAAGGCCGCCTTCCTCGCGCCAAACAGCATAGGGCCTGCGCGTGAGCCGATTTCACAACTCAGGGCGAACATGACCGGAGCCCAGATCATGGCGGCCGTGCAGAGGCCCGTGCACGAGGTCACGCCGGGCTACGTGGGGCGTACCGCTGAAATTCAGGTCAACTCCTACGACTTGCTGTACGGCAAGATGAGCAAGGAGGACTACGAAGGCATGTTCGACGCTACCAGGTGGATGACTTGCTTCCACAGATTCGGTATCCAGGGTGGCGTTGGGCACCTGTTTTACGAGGACTATCGCGTCGACAAGCTGTCGCCACGCGGCCAATACATCGCGAATCTCAGCAAGCGCTACTACAGGCGCATGCGTGGCACGGACCGCAAGCCGCTCACGGGCGTCGACCAGCTGAAAAACGAAGTGGACGACTACGTGGAGCGCAGCAAAGACACCCGGACCTACAAAAAAGGGGACGACGGCCACTGGAACCTTGTCACTTGAAAAGGGCATCCCGCCCCATGCAGCTTCCGACTTATAACGATGTCGTAGCCGCCGCCGCGCGGATAGAAGGCCAGGCGCACCACACCCCGGTGCTGCGCTCGCGCACCGCCAACAGCATGCTGGGCGCCGAGGTTTTTTTCAAATGCGAAAACTTCCAGCGCATGGGCGCTTTCAAGTTCCGCGGCGGTTTCAACGCGCTCGCCCGCTTCACGCCCGAGCAAAAAAAACGCGGCGCCCTGGCTTTTTCATCGGGCAACCATGCGCAGGCCATCGCGCTGTCGGCGCGTATTCTGGGCATGCCGGCCGTCATATTGATGCCGCAGGACGCGCCCGCCGCCAAACTCGCTGCCACGCGCGGCTACGGCGCAGAAGTCATCACCTTTGACCGCTTCAAGGAAGACCGCGAGGCCTTGAGCCGCCAGCTGGCCGAAGAACGCGGCATGACATTGATTCCGCCTTTTGACCATGCCGACGTGATCGCCGGCCAGGGCACGGCCGCCAAAGAGCTGTTTGAAGAAGTCGGTGAACTGGACCATTTTTTTGTCTGCCTGGGCGGCGGCGGGCTGCTCAGCGGCAGCGCGCTGTCAGCGCGCGCCCTGTCACCCAACTGCAAGGTTTACGGCGTGGAGCCCGAGGCCGGCAACGACGGCCAGCAGTCGCTGCGCAGCGGCCAGCGCATCAAGATAGCTGTGCCGCAAACCCTGGCCGATGGCGCGCAGACCCAGCAACTCGGCGAGCTGACATTCGAGATCATCCGCAACAAGGTCGATGACATCTTCACCGCCACCGACGCGCAACTGGTGGACAGCATGCGTTTTTATGCTGAACGCATGAAGATGCTGGTGGAGCCCACTGGCTGCCTGTCGCTGGCCGGTGCTGTCAGCAGCGGCCTGGACCTGCGCGGCGCGCGTGTCGGCGTGCTGATCAGCGGCGGCAACATAGATCTGTCGCGTTTCGCGCAACTGGTGACCGGCTGAACAAGCCTCGCGCTTGCCAGTCGCAGGCGGGCTCTGTACATTGTTGTTTTTGAGGGCCTTCCATGTCTGCCGACCCTGTTGTTCCGGTCCGGGAAAACTCCCCGCGCCATATCCGCCTGACCTCCCACGCCGGTGGTGACGGCGCCCTCCCCATCCACTGGGCTGCAGCCACCGCCACTGAACGCGGGCCGGTGGTCGGCACCACCACCAACCGCAGCCACCGCAATGTCATAGGCACGCACAGCGGCTCCTACAGCGTGTACCGCGCCCTCGCCGTGGCTTCGGGCGCGCTGTCGGCCAGCCACAAGGCCGACCTGACCAACACTTCGCCGACCGACATCATTGGCCCCTACCCGCAATGGAGTGAGCCCGGCCGCATCGTCGCGATGGACCCCTGGGGTGCGACCGTGGCCGACGTGTTTGCCGCCGAGCTGGCCGCCGGCTACGACATCCGCCCGACGATTGCCGTGACCCAGGCACATGTGATCCTGCCCGAGGTGATAGAGGCGCTGCAATCGGGCCGGCTCAAGGCCGACGGCAAATACCTGACGGCTGGCGGCGCGGCCATGGTGACCAAGGTGGCGGTCGAGCCGGTCTGGTACCTGCCCGAAGTCGCCAAACGCTTCAACTGCAGCGAAACCGATTTGCGCCGCGTGTTGTTCGAAGAAACCGGCGGCATGTACCCCGAACTCGTGACCCGCAGCGACCTGGAAGTTTTTCTGCCACCGATTGGTGGCCTCACCGCCTACATCTTCGGCAAGCCGCGCGACCTGGCCAATCCCGACATCGAGCTGACGGCCCGCGTGCACGACGAATGCAACGGCTCGGACGTCTTCGGCTCGGACATCTGCACCTGCCGCCCCTACCTGACCCATGCGATCGAAGAATGCATCCAGGGTGCGCAGCGCGGCGGCGTGGGCCTGGTGTCCTACTTCCGCAAGGAAGGCCGGGCCCTCGGCGAGGTCACCAAATTCCTGGTTTACAACGCGCGCAAGCGCCAGGTCGGCGGCGACACCGCCGACCAGTACTTCAACCGCACCGAATGTGTGGCCGGTGTGCAGGACATGCGTTTCCAGGAGCTGATGCCCGACGTGCTGAACTGGCTGGGCATACGCAAGATCCACCGTCTCGTGTCCATGAGCAACATGAAATACGACGCGATCACGGCCGCCGGCATTGAAGTCGTCGAGCGCGTCAACATCCCCGACCACATGATCCCGGCAGATGCCCAGGTCGAGATGGACGCCAAGATGGCCGCCGGTTATTTCACGCCCGGCGCGGTGCCGGATGCCGACGAGCTCAAAAAAGCCAAGGGCCGGGGTCTCGATGCCTGAAGCCGCCAAACCCCGCAAGCCCGCCCCGGACGCTATCAAAACAGAAGCTGCTCACGCAGACCGGGAAAGGGCTGTCGCCGAATTACGCTCTACAGCCACAATCCGCGCGCGCGCTGCAGCGCTGCTGGCACGGGCGCGCAGGGGCGAATCGGCCTGGTTCAACGTCAATGACGGCGCCATGGTCACGACCGCCACGCTGGTGGCCGAATTGACGCAAGTGCGTTACCCGGACCTGAACATTCCCTACCACAGCCGCTGGCGTCATTTCGAAGCCGGCGGCGTAGACCGGCTGGCGCAACTGAACCAGGCGCTGGGCCCCGTCTCACCGGCAGAACGGGCCCGCGCGCAGATGGACCTGGCGCTGGTCAGCGTGCTGCTCGATGCGGGCGCCGGCCCAGACTGGACCTATCTGGAGGCGGCCGAAGGCGAGCGACCCAGCCACAGCTACAGCCGATCCGAAGGCCTGGGCGTGGCGAGTTTTCACGCCTTCATGGCCGGGCTTTTCTCCAGCGACCCGGCGCAGCCGCTGCAAGCCGATGCCCTGGGCTTGCAGGCCGTGACGGCGGCACAGCTGGGCGCTGCCTTCCAGGTGACGCAGGCCAACCCGCTGCTGGGCCTGGATGGCCGCGCCGCCCTGCTGCGCCAGCTGGGCCAGTCGCTGCAAGACCAGCCCGCGCTGTTTGGCCCCGGCGCCAGGCCAGGCGGCCTGTTTGACCAGCTCACCCAGGCGGGAGGCAAGGGCATCGAAGCGCATGCGCTGCTGTCGCTGCTGCTGACCGGCCTGGCAAACATCTGGCCGGCGCGCAATACGCTGGACGGTGTGGCGCTCGGTGACTGCTGGCGCCATCCCGCCGCCGGCGCCGACCAGCCGGGGCCCAGCGCAGGCTGGATGCCGTTTCACAAACTGTCGCAGTGGCTGACCTATTCGCTGCTCGAGCCGTTTGAATGGGCTGGCGTGCAGGTTCAGGGCCTGGATGCCCTGACCGGCCTGCCCGAATACCGCAACGGCGGCCTGTTTCTGGACGCCGGAGTGTTGCAGCTCAAGGACCCGGCGCAAGCGGACCGCGTGCATGCGGCCGGTGACGAACTGATTGTCGAGTGGCGCGCACTGACCGTGGCCCTGCTCGATGAACTGGCGCCGCTGGTGCGCGAGCAGTTAGGATTGAGCGCAGCACAGATGCCCCTGGCCTGCGTGCTCGAAGGCGGCACCTGGGCGGCAGGCCGGGCACTGGCGCAACAATTGCACGCTGGCCAGCCACCGCTGAACATCGTCAGCGACGGCACCGTATTTTGACCACTGACACACTGACCTTATGACCACCCCCACAAGCCAAGTCCACCTGATCGACCACCCGCTGGTCCAGCACAAGCTGACCCTGATGCGGCGCAAGGACGCCTCGACCAACACCTTCCGCACCCTGCTCAATGAACTGAGCATGCTGATGGCTTATGAGGTCACACGCGACATGCCGATGCAGGATGTTGAAATTGAAACACCGCTGGAGAAAACCACGTCAAAGATGATTGACGGCAAAAAACTGGTGTTTGTTTCCATCCTGCGTGCCGGCAACGGCATCCTCGAAGGCATGCTCAGCGTGGTGCCGGGCGCGCGTGTCGGCCATGTGGGCCTGTACCGCGACCCGAAAACCCTGACCGCGGTGGAGTACTACTTCAAGATGCCGCACGACATGGAAGCGCGCGACATCGTGGTCGTGGACCCCATGCTGGCCACCGGCAACTCGGCGATTGCCGCGGTGGACCGGCTCAAAGAGCTCAAACCCAAATCGATCAAGTTTGTCTGCCTGCTGACCTGCCCCGAAGGCATTGCCGCGCTGCAAAAAGCCCACCCCGACGTGCCGATTTACACCGCCGCGATTGACCGCGAGCTCAATGACCACGGCTACATCCTGCCCGGCCTGGGTGACGCGGGTGACCGCATCTTTGGAACCAAATAGGCCCCCATCCCTTTGCGGACGTACGCAAGCAGCTCCTGATTCGATAGCATCCCTCCATGAAATTTTTCGCTTTGGCCCTGCTGCTGGGTCTGGGTGCGGCCCAGGCTGCGCCCTACACACCCGCCAGTGATGCCGAAGTGGTTGAGCGCCTGCCCGGCCGCGCCAGCGACCCGGCCCTGCGCCGCGTGGACTCGCTGCGCAAGCAGCTTGCCGCGCGCCCTGAAGACATTCCCCTGCGGCTGGAGATCGCGCGCCGCTACTTTGACCTGGCCATGGCCCAGGGTGATCCGCGTTATGTCGGTTACGCCTCGTCCGCGCTGGCACCGCTGGCCCAAAGCGCTGCCGGCAACGCCCGGTACTGGTTGCTGCGCGGCCTGGTCGAGCAATACAGCCACCAGTTTGATGCCGCGCTGGCCAGCCTGGCGAAGTCAGCCGAACTCGATAAACGATCGGCAGAGCCCCTGTCCTGGCGCGCCGCCATTTTCATGGTGCAGGCGCAGTACCCGGCGGCGCTGGCCGAGTGTGAACGCCTGGCGCCGCTGGCCGACGCCCTGCTGGGCGCCGGTTGCAGCGCCTATGTGCGCGCCGCCACCGGTCAGTTGCAGCCGGCCTTTGAGGCGCTGGCCGGCGCCGTCCGGTCTGCCAAACCCTCGCCCGACATGTTGCTGTGGCTGAATACCCGTCTCGCCGAAATGGCGATCCGCCTGCAACGCCACGAGCTGGCCGAGGACTATTTCAAAAACGCCCTCCAGCTCGGCATCACCGACCAGTTTTTGCTGGGCGCCTACGCCGACTTTCTGCTGGCGCGGCAGCGGCCGGCCGAGGTGTTGACCCTGCTGGCGGGCTGGGAGCGCTCGGACATCCTTTTGCTGCGCCTGGCGCTGGCCGGCCGCGCCGCCCAGGACACCCGCGCGAGCGACTGGGCGGCGCAACTGCGTGAGCGTTTTGAGGCCGCCGCCTTGCGCAAGGACCGCCTGCATGAGCAGGAGGCCGCGCGCTTTGAACTCGACATCAACAACCAGCCCGGCAAGGCCCTGGACCTGGCCAGCCGCAACTACCAGGACCAGAAAGAGCCACGCGACGCAGAAATATTGATGCGCGCCGCACTGGCCGCCAAACAGCCCAGGGCGGCCGTGCCGGCGCTCGACTGGCTGCGCAGCAGCCACTATGAAGACCCGGCCATAAAAGCCCTGGCCGACAGGCTGACGACGCCGGGAGGCGCGCGATGACACGCTTTCTGGCCAGTTGGCTGGCACTGCTGCTGTGTAGCAGCGCCTGGGCGCACAAACCGAGCGACAGCTACCTCACGCTGCGCGCGACCGAGGGCAGCAGCAGCCTGGCCGTGCGCTGGGACATCGCCCTGCGCGACCTCGACTACGTGCTGCAGCTGGACCGCGACGGCAATGGCGAGCTGAGCTGGGGCGAAGTGCGCCAGCGCAGCGAGGACATCACCCGTCTGGCCACCAGCCATCTCGCCCTCAGCGCTGCCGGCAAGCCCTGCAGCTGGTCGGCTACCCAGCCGCTGATGCTGGACAAACACAGCGACGGCAATTACGCGGTGCTCAGCCTCAGCGCGCAGTGCGAGGGGCTAGGCCGGGACGTCAAGGCGGCGTATTCGCTGTTTTTTGATGTGGATCCCACGCATCGCGGCCTGGTGCAGTGGATAGCCCCCGGCAGTGCCGGCGCCCAGGCGCTGATTTTTGGCACCGAATCTGCCACCCAATCGCTGGCCTTGCTGCCGACAGGCGCCTGGCAAACCCTGAGCCAGTACGTCCTGGATGGCGTCTGGCACATCTGGATAGGGTATGACCACATCCTCTTTTTGCTGGCCCTGCTGCTGCCGGCCGTGCTGGTGCGGCGCGAGGGCCGCTGGGCACCGGCGCCGCAACTGGGCGGCGCAGTCAAGGAGGTGTTCAAGGTGGTCACCGCCTTCACGCTGGCGCACTCCATCACCCTGAGTCTGGCGGCGCTGGAGGTCATCACCCTGCCCTCACGCTGGGTCGAGTCTGCCATTGCCGCTTCGGTCATCGTTGCCGCCTTGAGCAACCTGCGCGGCTCGCTCGAAAACCGGCGCTGGGTCATGGCTTTTGTGTTTGGCCTGATCCACGGCTTTGGTTTTGCGTCGGTACTGGCCGACCTGGGCTTGCCGCAGGACGCGCTGGTGCTGGCGCTGGTGGGTTTTAACGTCGGCGTGGAGCTGGGCCAGCTCGCGATCGTGGCGGTGTTTCTGCCGCTGGCCTTCAGCCTGCGCGCCACCCGCTTTTACCAGGTGGGTGTGCTCCGGCTAGGCTCAGTGATTGTGGCCATGCTGGCGGCCTGGTGGCTGGTGCAAAGGCTGTTTGAGCTGTAGCAGGCGCGGCCGGGGCGCAAGGCGGCGTATCCTCAGCCGTTAATGAAACCTTACCGCAAGGGAGAACGTTGATGCGCAGCCGCCAGGACAAGGCCGACCCGACATTTCTAGACGAAAGGACCGCACGCAAACAGGCGGAGCGACAGGTGTTGCAGGAAGCCCTGAGTGGCCGCTTGGAAACCGAGGCCATCGAGTGGACGGCCGACAGCCTCGATGCGCCCCAGCAGAATCAAGCTGAAAGGCCCCAGGAATGATCGACCTTCTCATCACCAACGCCGCCCTGCCCGATGGCCGCACAGGCATGTCGATCGCCGTGTTAAACGGCAAGATCATCGAAGTGGCTGAAGGCCCCATCGCTGGTGCGCAGGCGACCGAGACGGTGGACGCCGGCGGCTACCTGCTGAGCCCGCACTTTATCGATCCGCACTTTCACATGGACGCCACGCTGAGTTACGGCCTGCCGCGGGTCAATGAAAGCGGCACGCTGCTCGAAGGCATCGCGCTGTGGGGCGAACTCAAACCCACACTCAAGGCCGAGGCCATCATCGAACGCGCCCTGACCTACTGCGACTGGGCCGTGGCCAAAGGCCTGCTGGCCATTCGCAGCCATGTGGACACCAGCGACGCCAGCCTGCTGGCGGTGGACGCCTTGCTCGAAGTCAAAAAACAGGTCGCACCTTATATCGCCTTGCAACTAGTCGCCTTTCCGCAGGACGGCGTGTTGCGCAGCCCAGGCGGTGTCGAGAACCTCAAACGCGCCCTTGACAAAGGTGTGGACGTGGTCGGTGGTATTCCGCATTTCGAACGCACCATGAGCGAGGGCGCGGCGAGTGTGACGCTGTTGTGCGAGATCGCCGCCGAGCGCGGCAAGCTGGTCGACATGCACTGCGACGAGTCCGACGACCCGCTGAGCCGGCACATCGAAACTCTGGCGTTTGAGGCTCAGCGCCTTGGTCTGCAGGGTCGTATCAACGGCAGCCACTGCACGTCCATGCACAGCATGGACAACTATTACGTGAGCAAGCTGCTGCCGCTGATTGCCGAATCCGGCGTCAGTGTCATCGCCAACCCGCTGATCAACATCACCTTGCAGGGCCGCCACGACAGCTACCCCAAACGCCGCGGCATGACCCGCGTGCCCGAACTGATGGCGGCAGGCGTCAACGTCGCCTTCGGCCACGACTGCGTGATGGACCCCTGGTACGGCCTGGGCAGCGGCGACATGCTGGAGGTAGCGCACATGGGCCTGCATGTGGCGCAGATGACGAGCCAGAAAGGAATACGCCAGTGCTTTGACGCGGTGACCGTCAATGCCGCGAAGGTGATGCACCTGCAAAACTACGGGATTGCGCCTGGTTGCGATGCGAGTTTTGTGCTGCTGCAGGCGCGGGATGTGGTGGAGGCGATTCGGTTAAGGGCGAATCGGTTGAGGGTGTGGAAAAAAGGCAAGTTGCTGGCGGAGACGGCAAAGGTGGTGGCAAAGCTCAGGTTAGATGGAAGACCTAAAGAGCAGGCCTTTCAGCTTTCATGAGTATTTGATTTGAACTTCCCGCTACTGGGCTCAGGAAGCCAGAAACAATGAGTCGCGAGCACGCAAATGGCGGATGACATTAAATTTAACTCCATAGTCATCGTCGAGTCCTTGCCTTTGGATGAAGTTAAGACCGGAAAGATTCTGCATGGATATCTTCAGTCTCTACTGGATGATCTACCCACAGTTCCAGTCCTTGTATTGCACGAGCAAATCGACGGAGCGGAAGCGTTTCGCAAGCTGATCCAGGACATCTCGACTAAAGTTCTCACAGCTGGGATGCTTCCCATTCTTCATATTGACGCACACGGGTCTCAGAAGGATGGCCTATGGTTCGCCGACGAAAGCTGTATTGGCTGGGAAGAGTTTTGTGACCTAATTACCCCATTAAACCGGGCGATGGGATTTCGTTTAACTGTCGTGATATCGGCTTGCTTTGGTGTTGACCTGCTCAGCGGCGTACGACTCAGCCGTCCTGCACCGTGTTTTGCTTTCGTTGCCCCAACTGATGAAATAAATGTCGGTGAGGTCATGGGACGTTTTCGGGACATGTACAGAGTAATGCTGCAGACGCTCGACGCGTCAAAGACATTTGAAGCGATGACCCGAGACAAACTGGTTCGGGGGGCGCTTATTCCTCAGACCGCTCAAAACTGGTTTGACACGCTAATGAGCCGTTATCTTTCGGATCACACAACACCGAAGGCAATCAAGGACTTTGCTCTCCGCCAGTTTATAAACGAGAAGAGCGGTGGGCGCAGCGTGACAACGATGAGGGAGTTCAAACGATTGTTCAAAGCACGCCTACCGAGAATCATTGAAGATTATTTTTCGACCTTCTTTATGCTGCAAGAAGTGCCTGGCAATCGTCGGCGATTCGCACCTTTCTGGGCAAAGATGGAGCACAAAATTGCGACTGTGTTGCAAAGGCAATAGTTTGGAAGCGTCCGACCTGATCTTATGAACCCCACCCATCTCCACCAACTCGCCGTCGACGCCATGCGCACCCGCGGCCTCTTGCCCGCCTTCTCTCCGCAAGCCTTGCAGGAAGCAGAAACCGCACGCCAGTCAGCCACCGAACGCAGCGCAGACATCCGCGACCTGCGGCACCTGACCTGGTTCTCGATTGACAACGACGACACCCGCGATCTCGACCAGCTGAGCGTGGCCGAGCCGCTGGCTGCGGGCGCAGCGCGCCTGCTGGTGGCGGTGGCCGATGTCGATTGGCTGGTGCGGCCCGGCAGCGCGGTCGATGGCCATGCGGGGGCCAACACGACCTCGGTGTACACGGCGGCAGGCATTTTCCCGATGCTGCCCGAGCTGCTGTCCACCGACCTGACTTCGCTGCATGAAGGCCAGGAGCGGCTGGCCGTGGTGGTGGACATGCGGGTCGCTGCCGACGGCACGGTGTCTGAATCAAGCATTTACCGCGCGCTGGTGTTGAACCACGCCAAGCTGACTTACGACGCAGTGTCGGCCTGGCTGGACGGCGCGGGGCCAGCGCCAGCGCAAATGGCCAGCGTGCCGGGGCTGGAAGAACAAGTGCGGCTGCACGACACACTGGCCGGCAAGCTGCGGCAGTGGCGCCAGTCGCGTGGTGCGCTGAATGTCAACACCATCGCCGCGCGCCCGGTGTTCAAGGACGGTCAGCTGGTGGACCTGCGCCCTGACGAGAAAAACCGGGCCAAGGATTTGATTGCCGACCTGATGATTGCCACCAACGGCGCGACAGCGCGTTTTCTGGTGGACCAGGGGTTCCCGTCGATTCGCCGCTTTCTGCAGTCACCACGGCGCTGGGACCGCATAGTGCTGCTGGCCGCAGGCCATGGCGCGGAGCTGCCCGAACTGCCTGACGCGCTGGCGCTGGACCGTTTTTTGAGTGCCCGCCGCGCGGCCGACCCCACTGGTTTTGCCGACCTGTCACTGGCGGTGGTCAAGCTGCTGGGCTCAGGCGAATATGCCGCCGCCCCGGCAACAGCCAATGGAGCTAACGGCCTCGGCCACTTCGGCCTGGCCATCAACGACTACGCCCACTCGACCGCGCCAAACCGGCGCTTTCCCGACCTGGTGACGCAGCGCCTGATCAAGGCTGCTTTGGCTGGGGAGGCACCGCCCTATTCCACCGAGCAGTTGAACGAGATTGCCAGTCACTGCACCCTGCAGGAAGACAACGCCAGCAAGGTCGAGCGCCAGGTACTCAAGGCTGCGGGTGCATTTTTGCTGCACAAGCGCATCGGCGATGTGTTTGACGCCATCGTCACCGGCGCGGCGGCCAAGGGCACGTTTGTGCGCATCAGCAGCCCGCTGCTGGAGGGCCGGGTGCTGCGCGGTTTTGAGGGCCTGGACGTGGGCGACACGGCCCGCGTCAGGCTGCTGGCGGTGGATGCAGAAAAAAGTTTTATCGACTTTGAGCGGGTTTGAGGCCGCAGCTTCCACGGCAGGGGTGCCTCGCGCCAGGCCCGAATAAAATCACTGGAATGAACTACTGGCTCATGAAATCCGAACCCGAAGAATGTTCGGTCGACGACGTCCTGGCGGCAAAAGATGCGACCGTCCCCTGGGTCGGCGTGCGCAACTACCAGGCGCGCAATTTCATGCGTGACGGCATGTCGGTCGGAGACGGTGTTTTGTTCTACCACTCGAGTTGTGCCGAGCCGGGCATAGTCGGCATCGCGCAGGTGGCGTCCACGGCCTACCCGGACCCGACGCAGTTTGACCCCAGCTCGCCCTACCACGACCCCAAGTCAAAGCCCGAAGAGCCGCGCTGGCTGCTGGTGGACGTGCAGGTGCTCAAAAAGACACGCAACCTGGCCTTGCCCGAGCTACGCGCCAACCCGGCGCTTGAAGACCTGGTGATTTTGCGCAAGGGCAACCGCCTGTCCATCACCCCGGTAGAGCCAAAACACTGGCGCGAAATAAGCCGGCTGCTGGGCCAGCCCTGAGCCTGGAACCGGCACAAAAGCAACAAGGCCTGTAGGACAAAGTAGCGAGTTGCGGCTTCGCGCCATGAGGCCTCCGCATGGCCGGGGCGAGTCGCTATCATCCCTGCATGTCCATGCCCCCACCCATCGTTCTGGAGCAGGCGGCCACTGACCGCTTTCGCCTTTTGGTCGATGCGGTTCAGGACTACGGCATTTTCATGCTCGACCCCCAGGGGCTGGTGGTGTCCTGGAACAGCGGCGCCCAGCGCATCAAGCAATACCGGCCTGAGGAAGTCATAGGCCGGCACTTTTCCCTGTTTTACCCACCCGAAGCCATTGCATCCGACTGGCCCGCGGAAGAGCTGCGGCGCGCGGCGCGCGATGGCCGTTTTGAAGAAGAAGGCTGGCGCATCCGCAAGGACGGCACGCGCTTCTGGGCCAATGTGGTCATCACCGCGCTCAAAGATGAAAGCGGCCTGCTCACCGGTTTCGGCAAGGTCACACGCGACCTGACCGAGCGCCGCATCCATGAAGAAGCCGTGCGCGAGAGTGAGCAGCGTTTCAGGTTGCTGGTGGAAAGTGTGCGCGACTACGCGATTTTCATGCTGAGCCCCGAGGGCATCATTGAAAGCTGGAACAGCGGCGCGCAACTGATCAAGGGTTATAGCGCCCAGGAGGTCATAGGCCGGCATTTCAGCATGTTTTACCGGGCCGAAGACCTGGCAGCCGGCCTGCCCGCAGCCGAGCTCGAAACCGCGCTGGCCGTGGGCCGGGCCGAAGAAGAAGGCTGGCGCATACGCCGGGATGGTTCGGTGTTCTGGGCCAACGTCGTGATTTCGCCGGTTTATGACGCAGCCCGGCAACTGCGCGGATTTGCCAAGGTCACGCGTGACATGACGGAAAGACGGCGCCTGCAGGAGCTGGAAAACTCGAGCAAACGCATGAGCGAATTCCTGGCCATGCTGGCGCACGAGCTGCGCAACCCGCTGGCCCCGATACGCAATGCCGTCACCATCCTGCAGCTCGAGCCCTCGCCCAGCCCCATGGTGCGCAGCAGCCGCGACATGATAGACCGGCAGCTGTCCCACATGACGCGGCTGGTGGACGACTTGCTTGATGTGGGCCGCCTGACCACCGGCAAAATCCGTTTCAAGGCCGAGCAGGTGGCTTACTCCCAGGTGGTCGCACGTTCTGTGGAGGCGGTTCGCCCCCTCATGGACGCCAGGCGCCACCTGCTCACAGTGAACATGCCGGACAACGGCCTGTGGGTTCAGGGCGACGCCACCCGGCTGGCGCAGGTCCTGCAAAACCTGCTGACCAACGCAGCCAAATACACGCCCGAAGGGGGTTTGATCGGGCTGGAAGTCTGGCAGGAAGGCACGCAGTTGCACACCTCGGTGCGGGACAACGGCGTTGGCCTGTCGGCCCAGGCCACGCACCAGATCTTCGAGCTGTTTTCCCAGGGCGATGACCAGACCGCTGCCAGGGAAAGCGGGCTCGGTATCGGCCTGACGCTGGCGCGTTCGCTGGTGGAAATGCATGGCGGGGTGCTCAGTGCCAGCAGCGCAGGCGCGGGGCAAGGCAGCACCTTCACTTTCTTTCTGCCGAATGCGGGCTCATCAGGGACCGGCAGCGGTGACACGCCGGCCAGCCCGCCCGGACCGCTGATACTGGTGGTGGACGACAACCGGGATGCCGCCAACAGCCTGGCTGAAATCCTGCGTTTGATGGATTGCCAGGTCAAGGTGGCTTATGACGGCCCCTCGGCGCTGGAGCTGGCGCGCCAGCAGATGCCGCAGGTCATTGTGCTGGACATCGGCATGCCGGGCATGACCGGTTATGAAGTGTTGAAGGCGCTGCGGGCCATGCCGGGCGGCGAGCGGGTCACCGCTGCCGCATTGACGGGTTTTGGCACCGACGAGGACAAAGGCAAGGCCCAGAGCGCAGGTTTTGATACCCATCTGACCAAGCCGCTGGACTTTGCCGTGCTGCAGGAATTTCTGCGGGCTGCCGGCGTGGCGCATTGACAGCCCGACACTGACCGGCAGCAGGCGCGGCTTCCTACAGCCTGCGCGCCACTTAGTGGCAACACTGGGGCAACACTCCTGAAAGTTCTCCATGGCCCGTTTCTCCCCCTCCCCCTCCGCGTCCACGCCGCTTTCCCTTCGCCTGCTGGCCATAGTCCTTTGCAGCGCGGCACTGGCCCTTGCCGGCGGGGCTGCTGTGGCACAAACGACCAGGGCCGGCGCCAAAACCGCCGCCAGCGCCGGCTTCAACATGGAGGCCTTCAACAGCGCCAGCGACAGCCCGCTGCTCAAAAGCGGCAGCAAGGGTGCGGCGGTGGCACGTGCGCAAATCCTGCTGGACCGCGCCTGGTTTTCCTGCGGCGAGATCGACGGGCGTTTTGCGGCCAACATGCAACGCATGGTCAAGGCCTACCAGTCCGCGCGCGGGCTCAAGGTCACAGGCACGGTCACGGCAGACACCTGGAAGTCGCTGCGCGAAGACAGCGCGCCGCTGCTGACCCATTACACCGTGACCGAAAAAGACACCGCCGGTCCTTTTGAGAAGACACCGGCCGACATGGCTGAACGCGCGAAGATGAAGGCGCTGGTGTTCGAGTCGGTGGACGAGGCCTTGGCCGAAAAATTCCACACCAGCATCGCTTACCTCCAGCAGCTCAACGGCGGCCGCAAGATCGAAGCCGGCAAGGACATCGTGGTGCCGAATGTGGGCAGCGCTGCCGCGCCGGTCAAGGCAGCGTCCATTCAGATCGACAAGTCGGAACGTGTGCTCTACGTGCTCGACGCCGACAA
>CALRQX020000025.1:0-55038 GCA_943370435.1 Kapaibacterium sp. (SeqCode)
TTGCCGGAACCGACCGGACCGCCTATGCCAACACGCAGCGGCGGAAGTTTTTTGGTGCGATTGGCGATGTGGTGCATGGTCATGAGCGGAACAGTCTGGAATATTGGGTTTCGTGTTGCGACGACAGGATGGCCAGCATCGGTGAAAACGCCTGGCGCTCATTGTCGGACAGTCCCATCGCCGTATCGATGGCGGAGGGGATTTCTGCGGCCAGCCGGGCCAGTATGCGCTGGCCTGCGCTCTGGCCCAGCGGCACCGACTTGAGCGCGGCCTGCATCATGTTTTCGGCCCAGCCGAAGGCGTAGGCGGTCAGGCAGTCGGCCACCCCGGCGGCCAGCGGCGAAGCGGCCAGCGCAAAGGTCACAGGGTAGGTCGGCGGCAGTTGCGCGCAGGCATCAATGTTCACAGCGCTGACGCTGTGGTGATTGCGCAGCCACTCGAGCAGCGAACGGCCCATCTGTTCGGCCTGCAGGCGCAGTTCACTGGTCTCACGCGTCTGCAGCACCCAGTGGTTGAGGGCCTTCACCCGTATCAGGTCGCCACTGCGCCAGGCCGGAATCGCCTGCGCCATCACCGCCAGGTCGCCACGCGCCAGGCTCAGGCGCAACTGGTCACTGAGCCAGTCCGCCGCCAGACTTTCCGTACTCACGCCCGCCCGGTCCACAGCGGTTTCCAGCCCTTCTGAATACGAAAATCCGCCGACCGGCAAGGCCGGGGAAGCCAGCCAGATCAGCTGCAGCAGGCTGGCTGCCGGCAAGGGCTGGGCGCTAGCGCTCAATGGCTGTGCGGCTTGTGAGGGGCCGCCGGCTGAACCTCATGCTGCGCATGGCTGTGATCGTGGCCGTGGGCGCAGTCGGGGCCATGCACGTGGGGTGCGGGTGCCGCCACAGGTGCGTGCGCGTGGCCATGCCCGCCCTCATGTGCATGGCCGTGGCTACCCGCGCTGTAAGCGCCGCCTTCGGGCTCGAAGGATTCGCTGACTTCATTGACGATCAAATGCATGGCGCGCAGCATGTCGGCCAGCACATGGTCGGGCTCTATCTTCAGGTGATCCGGCTTGAGTTCGATCGGCACATGCCGGTTGCCGAGGTGGTAGGCCGCGCGTATCAGGTCAAATACTGTGCCGTGGGTGTTGCAGGCGGTGATGCGCAGCACGGACTGCGCTGCCGCGATCACCTTGACCAGCGAGCCGTCTTCGGCAATCAGCACATCGCCGCCGCGCACCAGCGTGCCGCGTGGCAAAAAGATGCCAAGCTCGCGGCCCAGGGAGTCGCTGGCCTGGAAACGGCTTTTCTGGCGCGTGTCCCAGTCAAGTTCGACGGTGGACGCGCGCTTGAGCAACACGGGCGCCAGACCGGCGCCCTGCGGCATGATTTTGGAAACCTGGAGCATGAAAGAAGGGGGTCGTTTCAGAAAAGAAAATAGCGCTGTGTCATCGGCAGGCTGGTGGCCGGCTCGCAGCTCAGCAACACACCGTCGGCCCGCACGGCATAGGTTTGTGCGTTGACTTCCATTTTGGGTGCGTAGGCATTGTGGATCATGTGGCGCTTCTGCACGCCGCGTATGTTTTTCACGGCGGCCAGTGTCTTGGCCAGACCGAACTGCTCTTTCACGCCGGCGGCCAGTCCCGCCTGCGATACAAAAGTCAACGAACCTTTGGCAATCGCGCCGCCGAAACCGCCAAACATGGGCCGGTAATGCACCGGCTGCGGCGTCGGGATGGACGCATTCGGATCGCCCATGGCGGCCATCGCGATAAAACCGCCTTTGAGGATCAGCGCCGGCTTGATGCCGAAGAAGGCCGGTTTCCAGACCACCAGGTCGGCCCATTTGCCCACTTCGATCGAACCCACTTCATGCGCGATGCCGTGGGCAAGCGCCGGGTTGATGGTGTATTTGCTGATGTAGCGCTTGACGCGGAAGTTGTCATTGCGCTCTGTGTCTTCTGGCAGCTTGCCACGCTGGCCCTTCATCTTGTGCGCGGTTTGCCAGGTGCGGATGATGACTTCGCCGACACGGCCCATGGCCTGGCTGTCGCTGCTCATCATGCTGATAGCGCCCAGGTCGTGCAACACGTCTTCGGCGGCAATGGTTTCCTTGCGGATGCGGCTTTCGGCGAAGGCCAGGTCCTCGGCAATCGCCGGGTCCAGGTGGTGGCAGACCATCAGCATGTCCACATGTTCGTCGAGCGTGTTGACGGTGTAGGGCATGGTGGGGTTGGTCGATGACGGCAAAAAGTTCTGCTCACCCACCACCTTCAAAATGTCGGGCGCATGGCCGCCGCCCGCGCCCTCGGTGTGAAAGGCGCACAGCGAGCGGCCTTTGGTGGCGGCAATTGTGTTTTCGACAAATCCGCTCTCGTTGAGCGTGTCGCTGTGGATGGCCACTTGCGTGTCGGTTTCTTCGGCGACGTCCAGGCAGTTGCTGATGGCGGCCGGCGTGGTGCCCCAGTCTTCATGCAGCTTCAGGCCGATCACACCGGCATTGATCTGCTCATGCAGCGCGGCTGGCAGGCTGGCGTTGCCCTTGCCCAGAAAGCCCAGGTTCATAGCGAAGGCATCGGCGGCCTGCAACATGCGTTCGATGTTCCAGGGGCCAGGTGTGCAGGTGGTCGCAAAAGTGCCGGTGGCTGGCCCCGTGCCGCCGCCCAGCATGGTGGTGACGCCTGAAGTCAGCGCTTCCTCGATCTGCTGCGGGCAGATGAAGTGGATGTGTGAGTCAATACCGCCGGCGGTGACGATCAAACCCTCGCAACTGATGATCTCGGTGCCGGGGCCTATGATCATGTCCACGCCGGGCTGGGTGTCGGGGTTGCCGGCCTTGCCGATGGCCGCAATGCGCCCGCCCTTGAGGCCAATGTCGGCCTTGACGATGCCCCAGTGGTCGATGACCAGCGCGTTGGTCATCACGCAGTCCATCGCACCTTCGGCCCGCGTTTTTTGCGACTGCGCCATGCCGTCACGAATCGTCTTGCCGCCGCCGAACTTGACCTCTTCGCCGTAACTCCCGGCGCACAGGGTGTAATCGGCTTCGACCTCAATCAGCAGGTCGGTGTCGGCCAGACGGATGCGGTCACCCGTTGTGGGGCCGAACATTTCTGCGTAAGCGCGTCTGCCAATCGTGGCCATCAAATTGCTCCCTGAACGAGGCCGCGAAAGCCGTAAATTTTTCGTTCACCGCCGAAGTCCACCAGTTCGACGGTACGTTGCTGGCCGGGCTCGAACCGCACAGCCGTGCCGGAGGCGATGTTCAGGCGCATGCCGCGCGCCGCGGCACGGTCAAAGTCGAGTGCGCCATTCGTTTCGGCAAAGTGGTAGTGGGAGCCGACCTGGATCGGCCGGTCAGCGGTGTTTTGCACCACCACGGTCAGGGTGCGGCGCCCGGTGTTGAGGCTGTGCTCAGGGCCGTCAATCAGCAGCTCGCCTGGAATCATGGCCGCCTCACTTGTCGCCGCGCGACAGCCAGATGGCCAGCGCCAGCACACCCGCCATGGCGACAAAACCCCAGACGTCGGTGGCGTGCCAGTGGCTGCCTGCCATGGCGTGGCCGTCATGGGCAAATGCGGCACCGGTCCATGCCGGTATTGCGCAGGCAGCTATGATTTTGAGAGCGGTTTTGGGGTTCATGAAAGTCCCTGTTTAGGTCGGTGGGGTTCAGACAATCGGCTGGTGCACGGTGACGAGTTTGGTGCCGTCGGGAAAGGTGGCTTCGACCTGGATGTCGGGGATCAGCTCGGCGATACCGTCCATCACGTCGGCGCGGGTCAGTATCGTGCGCCCCTCACTCATCAACTGGGCCACGGTTTTGCCATCGCGCGCGCCTTCCATCACGGCGGCGCTGATCAGTGCGACGGCTTCCGGGTAATTGAGTTTGAGCCCGCGCGCCTGGCGCCGCTCGGCCAGCAGGGCGGCGGTGAAGATCAGCAGCTTGTCTTTTTCTCTCGGGGTCAATTCCATGGTCTCTCCGGCGGGGGGCGGCTGCAGCAAGAATGAAGCGGGCAGGGTGCAAGAATGGTGCCACAGGAATCGGTTGCTGCGCCAGGGCCTGCCCTGGTTTTCCCTCTGTGGCATGGAATCTGCACTCCAGCAGGCTCCGCCTTATGACGTATTGACAGCCCCACCCATGGACACCCCGGCCGCACCGCTGTCCCTGCAGACGCAGGCCGTGCCCCCGTGGGCGCCTGCGCCGCTGGCTGCGGCCGATGCCGAGGCGCCAGTGCAGCGCATCATCAAGGTCAGGCGTGACTACAACAGCTGGGTCGCCAGCGAAACCATGGAGGACTATGCGCTGCGTTTCACGCCGCAGCGTTTTCGCCGCTGGTCTGAGTGGCGCGTGGCCAACACGGCATTTGGTGCGGCCTCGTTTCTGATTCTGGAAGCAGTGGGCGCGACCTTGCTGGTGCAGTACGGCTTCACCAATGCCTTCTGGGCGATTGTGGCCACCGGCCTGATCATCTTCATGGCCGGGCTGCCGATCAGCATTTACGCCGCCCGCTACGGCGTGGACATGGACTTGCTGACCCGCGGCGCCGGTTTTGGCTACATCGGCTCGACCCTGACCTCGCTGATCTACGCCTCCTTCACCTTCATCTTTTTTGCGCTCGAAGCGGCGGTCATGGCCTATGCGCTGGAACTGGCACTCGGTATTCCGCCGAGTTGGGGTTACCTGATCTGCGCGCTGGTGGTGATTCCGCTGGTGACCCACGGGGTCTCGGCCATCAGCCGCCTGCAGGTCTGGACGCAACCGCTGTGGCTGATCATGCTGGTCGTGCCGTTTGTCTATGTTTTGGTGCGCGACCCGGGGGCTTTTGCCGGAATAACGCACTATAAAGGTGAAAAAGGCGCCAATTCGGGTTTTGATTTGCACCTGTTTGGTGCTGCCTTGACGGTGGGTATTGCACTGATCACGCAAATGGGGGAGCAGGCCGACTACCTGCGCTTCATGCCGGTGCAGACGGCGGCCAATCGCCGTCGCTGGTGGGCCGGCGTGCTGGCGGGCGGGCCCGGCTGGGTGCTGCTGGGCGTGGTCAAAATGCTGGGCGGCGCTTTTCTGGCCTACCTGGCGATCCAGCACATGGTGCCGCTGGACCGGGCGGTGGACCCGAACCAGATGTACCTGGCCGCCTATGAATATGTGTTTCCGAACTACGGCTGGGCGGTGGCTGCCACCGCGCTGTTTGTGGTCATCTCGCAGCTCAAGATCAATGTCACCAATGCCTATGCCGGCTCGCTGGCCTGGTCCAACTTCTTTTCGCGCCTGACGCACAGCCACCCGGGGCGGGTGGTGTGGGTGGTGTTCAACACGCTGATCGCCTTCATGCTGATGGAGATGGACGTTTTCCAGGCACTGGGCGACGTGCTGGGCCTGTACTCCAACATCGCGATTGCCTGGATGATGGCCGTGGTGGCCGATCTGGTCATCAACAAGCCGCTGGGCCTGTCACCCAAGGGCATTGAGTTCAAACGTGCCCACCTGTATGACATCAACCCGGTTGGTGTCGGCGCGATGGCGCTGGCCTCGGTGCTGTCGGTGGCGGCGCATCTGGGCCTGTTTGGCCGCACGGCGCAGGCTTTTTCTGCGGTCATTGCGCTGGGCACGGCTTTCATCGCCTCACCGCTGATTGCCTGGGCCACGAAAGGGCGTTACTACATTGCCCGCAAGGCAGACGCGCCCGAGGCCGATGCCCAGGGCCAGTACAAGCCCTATGCGCTCCAGCGCTGCGTGATCTGCGAGCGCGACTACGAAGGCCCGGACATGGCGCATTGCCCGGCCTACCAGGGGCCGATCTGCTCGCTGTGCTGCACGCTCGACGCGCGTTGCGGTGATTTGTGCAAACCGCAGGCCAGCCTGTCGGCCCAGTGGTCGGCCACCCTGCGCTGGCTGTTGCCGCGCCGCATCTGGCCCTACCTCGACACCGGCCTGGGTCACTTCCTGCTCCTGATGCTGGTCATCGTGCCGTTGCTAGCCAGTGTGTTCGGCCTGCTCTATCACCAGGAAATGCGTGCCTTGCTGGAGTTGCAGGCGACATCCGGTCCCACGCTGCGCTCCGGCTTCCTGAAAGCCTACATGGCCTTGCTGGTCATCGCCGGGCTGGTGGCCTGGTGGCTGGTGCTGGCGCATAAAAGCCGGCAGGTGGCGCAGGAAGAGTCGAACCGCCAGACCCATCTGCTGATGAAAGAGATCGAATCGCACCGCCAGACCGACGAGGCCCTGCAGCAGGCCAAACGCGTGGCAGATCTGGCCAATCAGGCGAAAAGCCGTTACATCAGCGCCATCAGCCACGAGCTGCGCACGCCGCTCAACAGCATCCTCGGCTACGCCCAGCTGATGGGGGAAGACAGCTCCATCCCGGCGCACCGGCAGCAGGCTGTGGGGGTGATCAAGCGCGGCGGTGAACACCTGTTGTCGCTGATCGAAGGCACGCTGGACATTGCGCGGATTGAAAGTGGCAAGCTCACGCTCAACGTCAGGCCCATGCACTTCAGCGACTTTGTGCAGGAGATGACAGGCATGTTTGAGCTGGAGGCGCAGGCCAAAGGCCTGGATTTTCATTTCGAACCGGAAGGCACGATTCCGGTGGTGGTGCGGGCCGATGAAAAGCGTGTGCGCCAGATCCTGATCAACCTGCTGGGCAACGCCATCAAGTTCACCGCGTCGGGCCACATCAGCCTGCGCCTGAAGTACGCCCGGGAAATGGCCAGCATAGAAATCGAGGACACCGGCCCGGGACTGTCGGCGCAGGAGATAGAGCGCATTTTCGAGCCTTTCACGCGGGCGTCCACCCCCGGACCCGCCGCGCCCGGGGCGGGCCTGGGCCTGACGATCGCCAAGATGCTGACCGACCTGATGGGCGGCGAATTGACGGTGGCCAGTACGCCCGATGTCGGCTCGGTGTTTCGCGTCAAGCTGTTTTTGCCCGAGGTCCGGCTGGCGCCGGGCGCGGCTCTGCCGGTGCCGTCATCCCGCGCCCACAAGGCGCGTTACGGTTATGCCGGGGCGCGCCGGCGCGTGCTGGTGGTGGACAACGAAGAGGCGGACCGCGAGTTGCTGGTCAATGTGCTCGAGCCTCTCGGTTTTGAGATACGCACGGCCGCCAGCGGCCACGACTGCCTGGACCTGCTGGCCGCAGGCTACCAGCCCGAGGTGATCCTGATGGACCTGGCCATGCCTGGCATCGACGGCTGGGAGACGATACGCAGATTGCGGGCGTTGGGCCACAGCTCCCCCGCCGCCGGGCCGCCCCAGGAAAGCATCGCCCCCGAGGGGCTGGAGCCTGAGGCTCCCAACCTGCTTGAGCAGGTTGGGACAGGCGACAGAAGCGAAGACTCTGGCGAGGGGCGGCCTGCAAGGCCTCGCGTATTGCACGAAATGAAAAGCGTGGGGGCCCACATTGCCATTGTGTCGGCCAATGCCTTTGACAAGGGACTGGACAACGATGCCGGTATCCGCCTGGAAGACTTCATCCTCAAGCCCGTGCGGCACAGCGAACTGCTGGACTGGCTGGAGCGGCGCCTGCAACTGGTCTGGCTGGATGCGCCGGTGCCAGCCCCGGCCGTTCCGGTCAGGGCGGCATTGCCGCGTGTCTACCCTGCCGCGGCGCAGCTCGACGCCTTGCGTGAAGTGGTCAACCTCGGTTATTTTCGCGGCATCATGAACATGCTCGATGAGATCGAAAAATCGCAACCGCAAAGTGCCGGCTTTGCCGCCGAGATGCGTGGCCTGGCGCGGCAGTTCCAGTTCGAGACCATGAGCCAGCAGCTCAGCCAGGTGCCGACATGAATAACCGCGTGCTCGAGCAGACGCTGGACCGCGCCAACAGCGACGTGGTGCTGATTGTGGACGACGTGCCGGACAACCTGTCGGTGTTGCACGACGCGCTTGATGAATCCGGCTTCACGGTGCTGGTCGCCACGCATGGCGAAGCTGCGTTGCAACGCGCCGCCCAGGCCCTGCCCGACATCGTGCTGCTCGACGCCATGATGCCCGGCATGGACGGCTTTGAAGTTGCCAAACGCCTGAAAGCCGATGCCCGCACCGCGCACATTCCCATCATCTTCATGACCGGGCTGACCGAGACCGAATACCTGGTGGCTGCCCTCGAGTCGGGCGGTGTGGATTACGTGACCAAACCCATCAAGCCCAAGGAAGTGCTGGCACGTATTGGTGTGCATTTGCAAAGCGCGCGGGAAAAGCGCCAGGCCCGCAATGCGCTGGACGCCTTTGGTTACGCCACCATCACGGTGCGGGTCAGCGACGGCAAGCTGATGTGGCAGACCCCATTGGCGCGCGACCTGCTGCTGCAGTATTACGGCACCAGCGCGCCCAAGACGCCGGAGCCGGTGCTGACCTGGCTGCGCCGCAACCTGCCGGACGCCGAGCGCCAGATCGAGCCGCCACGCCTGAGCTGTGAAAGTACCGGGCACGGTGCCAGGCGCCTGAGCTTCCGGCTGCACCAGCAGACCGGTGACGACGACTGGCTGATCATCATGCGCGAGGAATCGGACGAAACCGTGATCCAGGCCATGAGCCTGTCCTTCAAGCTCACCGCGCGCGAAGCCGAGGTGTTGTACTGGGTGGTCAAGGGCAAAATCAACCGCGACATTGGCGACATCCTCGGCACCAGCCCGATGACCGTCAAGAAGCACCTGGAGCGTGTTTTTGCCAAACTCGGCGTGGAAACCCGCACCGCTGCAGCGGGGATGGCCATGAGCCGCATCCGCTTGCTGAACCCCCAATTTGAACAATAAGACCCCCACGGTCGTTCACTTCGTGTCACTCCCTGCCCCCTGAGGGGGCCGCTGCGCCTGCGGCCCGGCAAAGCCGGTTCCGCGGCCCCTGCTTGTAAATGCGGGGGCAGGACTTGCGCTGTTCCTGCCCCTGTGCAGGCAGGCGTGGTAAAGGTTACAATAGGAGCTTCGGTAAAGCATCAGCTTTTTACATCGAAGCCCCCTTACCACGCGGCTTCCTTCTCAAATGCGGCGCTTCCCCGAGCCCGAATTCACAGTGTTTTCAGCGCCAAATCGGCCCTGAACCCCCTCAGGCACTGTTCCATTTCCCGGCGAGCACTTTCCCAGCGGTGCCCACGCAAGGCTCATCCAGCCCGGCTTCTGACAAGAAGCCTGCCGGTCGGAAACCGAATACCCGAAGGCTTGCATGCAAGCCCATGTTTCCCAATTTTTCAAGCCGGGACCAGAACCTGATTACCCGGCACAGGTTTTTTTTTGATGACTATCGATCACAACAACATCGCGGTGGGCAAGTACCTTGTTTCACCACTCGCCAAACCGCAGGGCCAGGGCCTTTACGCGGCTTCGGTGTCCATTCGCTCGGGCCGCGGCAGCGCCACGCATGACCGCGTGCTGCGCTTCAGCGGACTGTTTGACAGCGCTGCGGCCGCCGTTCACTACGCCACCGAGCATGCGCTCGGCTGGATTCGCGAGCGCTCGACGCCCGCCTGTGGCTGTGCCTGAGCGCCTGCCGGCAAGCACCCATTTTTCCAATCTCAAGGAGTTTTCAGCATGGCCAAAGAAGAACTGATTGAAATGCACGGGCTGGTCAATGAGGTGCTGCCCGATTCGCGCTTTCGTGTGACGCTGGACAACGGCCACAAGCTGGTGGCTTACACCTCCGGCAAGATGCGCAAGAACCACATCCGCATTCTGGCCGGTGACCAGGTGTCGCTGGAGCTGTCGCCCTACGACCTGAGCAAGGGCCGCATCACTTTCCGGCACATTGCCGGGCGTGGCCCTGGCCCTTCGCGCCAGTCGCAGTAAACAGCTTGATTTCGTAGCGCTTTTACCTCTGGTCCATAGGGGTCAAGCGCAAATAGCTATGATTTTGATAGCCACCAATACCTGGCCGGGCAGGCCGCGCATTCGGGTTCAGGGCCTGGCGGTCCCGGCGGGATGTTCAGGGCGCGCCATCCAGGCAATCAGTGAAGAGCGCATTGCCTCTTCCACCGACATCGCAATCGGTTGCACCCATTCGGTCGGCACAAACACGGTGTAGCCGCCAATCATGTAGCCCATGGGCAGATACACCGCCACACGGTTGCCGGGCAAAAATCCCTCCGGCAGATCGGCGAAGCTGCGCCGGGTGATCAGGCCGACAATTTCCATCTCGTGGCCGGGCAGGCGCAGGATCACCACACTTTGCCCGCCTTCTGCGCCTGCGGGGGAAAAGTAGTCGGCAAAACTCTTGAGCGACGAGTAAATGCTTTTGACAACGGGCAGGTTGGTGAACGGCAGTTCGGCAAATAACAGCAGCTTGCGCACGCCCTGTTTGGAGACCAGGTAGCCGATCAGCACGATGCTGGCAACACCGAACACCAGCCCCATGCCGGGCAGGTAAAAGCTGCCTATCAGCGGCCGCAGCACCCACAGCGTGAGGTTCTCCATCCAGGCCAGGAAGATGTACAGCACATAGATGGTCAGGGCCACCGGCAGGATGGTGATGAGGCCGCGGAAGAAGTATTTGTAGAGCTTTTTCATGGTGGTTGACTCGGACAATAACGCTGGTTCTGGTCTGTGGCTGTAGGCCCAGCCCTACCGTTTGTCCCGGCAGCTTCCGGCAGTCGGGGCGGGAGGGGCCATCTACTCTGGGGTTCTTTCAACTCGGAGAAAACACATGCCCATCATTGCCTGGCTACTTGGCGTTCCGGTGACCGTGATCATCCTTCTGATGCTGTTTGGCGTTTTTTGAATCCTGCGTCACCCGTTTTCCTTCCGGGGGCACGGCTGCCACCGGCCACGGTTTGACCACCAAACCGTGGCAGGACCAGACCGCTAGTCTGCGCGCTTGAGCGGACCAAAACAGGCGGCCAGCGATGCGCTTTGGCACATCAGGAGCTGGTCGCGTGCCGGACTGAACTGGATGAAACGGGTGCTTTGTTCACCCGGTCCCTCTATCAAGGAGCCTGAACAGTCCTTTTTGTCGTTTTGTCTGACCACGGTTTCGACCAGCCTGTAAAACCCCTGGGCATCCGGCAGAGCGCTGACCGCATAACTTTTCTCCACCACTTCCTGGCCACTGGTGCCCAGCATCACGCGGTTCGGCCGGTACTGGAAAGTTTCGGTGCAACTTCCGCCAAAAAGCGTCCAGGTCCAGGTGCCGACGAGGGGGTGGCCGGGCGGTCCGGCGGGGCCCGCCGCATGCAGCAACGGCGTGGCGGCCATGAGGCTGGAGATCAGCAGAAGCTTGAGCAAGTGGATCATGCAAGGTCGCGGAGGGTGGATACTGAGATGGTCTGAAGTGCGTCATCCTACCCTGCGGCGCTGTGGCACGTCACGAACTTGCAGGCCGGCGCACTTATAGTGAAGCGTGTTGCAACTGCCAGGACTACCCGTGAAAAAATGCACATTCTTTGGCCTGATTTTGTTCGCCGCATTGAGCCCCTTGTCTGCACAGCCTGTCGGCGAGGTGGATACGGTTTTCAAATTTATTGGCCCGGATCACAAAATTGTCGTGGATGCGCATGACGACCCCAAGGTCAAGGGCATCACCTGTTATGTCTCGCGCGCCAAGACCGGAGGTATCAAGGGAGCGGTCGGGCTGGCCGAGGACCGGTCGGAAGCTTCGATTGACTGCCGCCAGGTGGGACCGGTGTCTTTCGTGAAACCGCTACCAGTGCAGGAAGAGGTTTTCAGCGAAAGGATTTCCCTCGTTTTCAAGAAAATACGAATTGTGCGGATGGTGGACGCCACCCGGAATACGCTGGTCTACCTCACTTACTCCGACCGGGTCATCGAGGGTTCCCCGCAGAACAGTGTGGCGGCCGTGCCGGTTGACCGCGCCATCAAAATCCCGTTGCAGCCCTGAGCGGACCGGAGGGCCAACGCCCGCGCGGGCACTGACGCCAAGTCGGCGTGGCGGCTGTCCTGGAACATGGAGTTATCCCTATGTCAAGTAGTGACAGGGAGCGCACACTTTCTGCATGATTGACCCCTTCACCGTGCACAATATGCTCAGGCCTTGTAACCAAGGCAAAGGAGCCGGCAAGGAATGACACAGTCTCTCCCTGGTGTATCCGCAGGCACGGGTGCCGCCGTCACACGCGGAGCCAAGTCTGCTCGCCTCTCGCGTGCTCGCGATGACGAAAGGACGTCCAGGTGAAGGGCAAGGACGATCTGGTCGGCGAAAACCGGTGCCTGAAGGCCCGACTGGCCGAACTCGAAGACGCCAAAAACGCACTCGAGGCGGAGTTGGCTGAACAAGCGGCGGAGATCGAAGTCCTCAAAAACAGCGCGCGCGGCCTGCGTGAGCTGGCCACCCTTTCCGCCGACTGGTATTGGGAACAAGATGCTGACTTCCGCTTCGTCCGGTTCACGGGCGAACAGGCGGCTGTCGTGCTGGACCTGGAACGGGACAGCAACATTGGCCGGTGTCGATGGGAGCTTCCTGGCGCCATTCCACTCAGCGGTACCTGGGACGTTCACCGTGCGGTGCTTGACGCCCACCAGCCTTTTCGCAATTTCGAATACATGCGCAAGCTGGGCGACGACTTGCCCCACTATTTGTCGGTCAGCGGCGTTCCTGTGTTTGACAGCCAAAACCGCTTCCTGGGTTACCGTGGGACGGTTCACGACATTACAGCGATCAAGCGTTCGGAAGAGGCGCAGCGCCAGGCGTCGCTTTTTCTTGACGAGGTTGTCGACAATATCCCGATCGCCTTTCACCTGAAGTCCGTGCAGCAGGGGCACCGGATTGTTTCCTGGAACAAGGCTGCAGAAGAGCTCTACGGTATATCCCGGGAGGAGGCCATCGGCCGGACCATGCACGACCTGTGGTCCAAGGCAGTTGCAGACAAGATGCTCGCGGCTGATCTTGAGCTCGCTGCAGGCGGTGTACCGCAGGATTTTCCCGACCGCATTGCTTACACCAGGCATCGCGGCACCATCCACGTTCACATGCGCAAGGTGCCTCTGAAAGATGCGGGCGGCACCGTCACGCACACCCTGATCGCAGCGGAAGACATCACCGCGAACCTTGAAGCCGAGGCCCGCCTGCGGCACAGCCAGGAGCGCTTTCGCAATCTCACCGAGCTTTCATCCGACTGGTACTGGGAGACCGACGACCAGTTCCGCTTTACCGTGTTATCCGGCGGCGAGACGGAAGAGGACAGGCGCAAGATTGGTGAGCATATTGGCAAAACCCGATGGGAAATTGACCCCAGTGCGGCCAATAAAGTGCTCTGGGAAGAGCACCGTGCCTTGCTCGAACGGCATGAAACTTTTCGCAACTTCGAATACGAGCGCAGGGATCCGGATGGCGGCAGGGCGGTGTTGTCCATCAGCGGCGAGCCGTTCTTTGACGCCGCCGGCCAGTTCTCCGGTTATCGCGGCGTAGGGAGCGACATCACGGAGCGCCGGGTTGCCCAGGAGAACCTGCGCCGAAGCGAAGAGCGTTTTCGCAGCCTGACCGGTCTTTCTTCCGATTGGTACTGGGAGCAGGACAATGAGTTCCGCAATATCTTTGTCTCCAATGATCTCGCGCGATTCGCCACGGGAAATCAAAACGTTGGGGAAGGGCAATGCCGATGGGATCTTCCCGGCTCCGCACCGCTTGTTGGCAGCTGGGAGGAACACAAAGCACTTCTTGCCGCGCATTTGCCGTTCAGAAATTTCGAATACCAACTCACGGCTGAGGACGGCAGCCTGCTTTTCCGCAGCGTCAGTGGAGAGCCGATATTTGGTACAGATGGGGCCTTTGAAGGTTATCGCGGCGTGGGGGCTGACATCACCGCGCGCAAGCAGGGGGAACTGGCGTTGCGAACCGGGGAGGCGCGGTTTCGCACCGTTGTGGCCGCACTGGCGGAAGGCGTCGTGCTGCGCGATGCGGAAGGGCGCATCGTCGATTGCAACGCCAGCGCGGAGCGCATTCTCGGCAAGACGCTGGCCCAGATGCAGGGACAAACGACGGTTGGCCCCGAGTGGCAGCGGCTGCGTGAAGACGGTTCGCTGATGCCCGAGGACGAGGTGCCGACGGTGGTGGCCAGACGCACAGGCAAGCCGCAGTCCAACGAGGTGGTCTGTTTCCGCAAGCCCGATGGCAGCATGTTGTGGGTTCTGATGAATGTCGGGCCGCTGTTCGACGGCAAGCAGGACACCCCCTCTGGTTTTGTCACAACCATCACCGACATCAGCAAGCGCAAGCGCGCCGAGACCGAAATCGTTCGGCTCAATGTCGATCTCGAGAACCGGGTGTCGCGCCGGACCGCCCAGCTGGAAGCCGCCAACAAGGAGCTGGAAGCGTTTTCGTACTCGGTCGCGCACGACCTTCGCTCGCCCTTGAGCACCATTGACGGCTATTGCGCACTGTTGCAGAAAGCGGTGCCACCCGAATCCGGCGAACGCGCTACCCACTACCTGACCCGCATACGCGGGGGTGTGCGACGCATGGGCGAACTCACGGACGGCCTGCTGTCCCTGGCCAAACTTTCCCGCACCAGCCTGAGCTGGGACACGGTTGATCTCGGCGCCGAGGCGGCGAAGGTCATCGCGCAATGCGCTGAAAATGACAGCGCTCGCGACGTCAGGACCACCATTGAGCCGGGCATGCTGGTGCGTGCGGACCCGTCCCTGCTTCGACAGGTGCTTGAAAACCTGATCGCCAATGCATGGAAGTTCACTTCCAAGAAAGAGCGGGCAGAGATTGTTGTAGGCAAAGAAGCCGGTCCCGACCAGCGGCCTGTCTATTTTGTCAAGGACAACGGCGCCGGTTTCGACATGGCCTATGTCGATAAATTGTTCGGCACCTTCCAGCGCCTGCATTCGCCGGACGAGTTTGCCGGAAGCGGTATCGGGCTGGCCACGGTCAAACGCATCATCAGCCGGCATGGCGGCCGCATCTGGGCCGACTCCCGCCTGGGAGAAGGAAGCACGTTCCATTTCACGCTGGGCAGCGACGAGGGCGGCGCCACGTCCAGGGAGGCGGCGCCGGAAGACGATTCCAGCATGGCGCTGGCGCTTCCGCGCTCGCTGCATCTGTTTGCCGACACGGCGAATCTGCCTGATGGCGCTGCCATCAGCAGTGACAATGACGCCGTTCCTGCCAGTGACCAGTTCAGCAATGCCTTTGAACATGCAGCGATCGGGATGGCGCTGATTGCGGTTGATTCGCGGCGGCTCAGGGTCAACAGCGCCTTTTGCCAGATGCTCGGCTACTCCGAAGCTGAAATGCTGGCGCGCAACGTGCAGGACATTACCCATCCTGACGATATTGAATGGGATGTGTTGCAGCGCAAGCGGGCTTTGGCGGGTGAAATTGAGACCTACAACTGGGAAAAGCGCTATCTCCACAAGACCGGGCGGATTGTCTGGGGGCACCTGACCTGCTCCCTGGTGCGCGACGCCGACCGCAAGCCCCTGCACTTTATTTCCCAGGTGCAGGACATTACCGAGCGAAAAGAGGCTGAGCGTACCCTGCGAGAGAGCGAAGAGCGTTTTCGCGCGCTGACCGAGTTGTCGTCCGACTGGTTCTGGCAGCAGGATGAAAATTTCCGCTTTGTTCAGGTTCCGGGCAAGGCCACCCGGCTGGCGGCGATGTCCGGCGGTGCCATCGGCAAGACGCCCTGGGAGCTGAACCATGTGAACATGGATGACAGTGTCTGGGCGGCCCACAAGGCACAGCTCGCGCGGCACGAGGTTTTTCGCGACATGGAAATTTCCCTGCTTAGCCGCAAGGGCGGTGTTCGTTATATCTGCATCAGCGGAGAACCGATCTTCGATTCATCCGGTGGTTTTGCCGGCTACCACGGAACCGGCCGCGACACCACTGAAATGCACCGCGTCAGCGACGCC
The DNA here is from genome assembly GCA_943370435.1 of Kapaibacterium sp. (SeqCode). GTDB lineage: Bacteria > Pseudomonadota > Gammaproteobacteria > Burkholderiales > Burkholderiaceae_C > Polaromonas. Next base: position 15,798 of record CALRQX020000025.1, read on the forward strand.
CTTCGTGCCAGCGAACTGCAGTTGCGCGAGATTACCGACGCGGTTCCGGCACTGATTGCCTATGTGGATGTGGAACAGCGGTTTCGCTTCCATAACCGGGCCTATGAAGAGGCTTTCGGTGTGACGCAAGACCAGATCAACGGCAAAACCATGCTTGAGGTCATGGGCCCGGAGTTCTACGAGCGGGTGCGGGCGCGGGTTGAAGAGGTCATGACAGGTTACCCGGTTGCGTACGAGCGTACCCAGAAAACAGCCCGCGGCGACCTGCGGACTTTTGTAGTCAACTACTTCCCCAGATATGGGGACGGCGATGAAGAGGGCCAGGTGGTTGGTTTTTATTCATTGGCCACCGACATCACGGCACAAAAAGAAGCCGAGCGGGTTCTGCAGGAGAGCGAAGAGCGCTTCCGGACGCTGACCCAGCTGTCTTCTGACTGGTTCTGGGAGCAGGATGAGAATTTCCGCTTTGTCGAGATCAAGGGCAAACATAAATCCGCAAGCGCATCGTCCAGCCCCCAGGCCAGCATTTTTGGCAAGACGCCATGGGAGCTGGACGCGAACATGGATCCAGTCGTCATGGCGGAGCACAAAGCCATGCATGAGCGGCATGAAGCTTTTCGCAATTTTGAGTTCGCCCGGCCTGGGGCCGATGGCTCCATGCGCTACATGAGCGTCAGCGGCATGCCGATCTTCGATGCTGCAGGACGTTTTACCGGTTACCGTTCGGTGGGCCGTGACATCACGGAAATACGCAAGTTCAGTGATGCGCTACGGGCCAGCGAGCGCCAGCTTCGCGAGATCACGGACACCGTTCCCGCGCTGATTGCCTATGTGGACAAGGAACAGTGTTTCCGCTTTCATAACCGCGCCTATGAAGAGTCCTTCGGTTTGTCTTATGAACAGTTCGACGGGAAACATCTGCGTGAGGTGATGGGCGAGGAGTTTTATGAAATGGTGCGCCCCCGGGTCGAAGAGGTCCTGACGGGTTATCCGGTGGTGTATGAGCGCACGGGCAAGACCCCCCGCGGTGAAAACCGCGACTATGTCGTCAACTATTTCCCAAGGTATGGCGATGGCGAGGAGGAGGGCCAGGTGATTGGCTTTTACTCCATGGCCACCGACATCACCGAGCTCAAACGCATAGACCGCATGAAGAGCGAGTTCGTCTCTACGGTCAGTCATGAACTGCGTACGCCGCTCACGTCCATTCGCGGCTCGCTGGGGCTCATCGCCGGTGGCGTGGCCGGGCAGCTCCCCGATGCCGTCAAGACACTGGTGGGGATTGCCAAGAGCAACTGTGAGCGCCTGATCCGGCTGATCAACGACATCCTGGACATCGAGAAAATCGAGTCGGGCAAGATGAACCTGAATCTGGAAGTGGTGGCGCTCAGGCCTCTGATGGTGCAGGTGCTGGCCGCCAATGAGGGCTTCGGCACGGCGCAAAACGTCAGCCTGAGCCTGAACTTTCCGGACCACGAGATACGGGTCCATGTGGACAGCGACCGCCTGGTCCAGGTGGTGACCAACCTGCTGTCCAATGCCATGAAATTTTCACCGCCGGGCGGCGTGGTGGAAGTGCATGTGTTGCAAGTGGGGGCTGGCGTCCGGGTGGAAGTCCGGGACCACGGGCCGGGTATTCCTGAAGAGTTTCGCAACCGGATTTTCCAGAAGTTCTCGCAGGCCGACTCGTCCGACACCCGGCAGAAGGGTGGAACCGGGCTGGGATTGAACATCTCGCGGGCGATCATCGAACGCCTGGGCGGCAGCATCGGGTTTTCCACAGAGCCGGGCGTGGGCACCACGTTTTTCTTTGAACTGCCGCAGTGGAAGGAACTGGCGCCGGCGGTGCTGTCTCCCGAATCACGCGGCCCCGCCCGTTCGCGCATTCTGATCTGTGAAGACGATCGCGATATCGCGCGCCTGATTGGCATGATGCTGGACAAGGGCGGTTTTGATTCCGACATGGCTTTCAGTGCTGCGCAGGCGGTGGTGCTCCTCGAGAAGAACCGCTACGCCGCCATGACGCTGGACCTGAAGCTGCCGGACCAGGACGGCATCACGCTGATTCGCACCTTGCGCAGCCAGGAGCGTACGCGCGAACTGCCGATTGTGGTGGTATCTGCGATGGCCGGGGAAGGGCAGATCGCGTTCAACAACCAGCCGCTCACGGTGTCGGACTGGCTGGAAAAACCGATTGATGAAAACCTGCTGGTGCTGGGCTTGCGCCGTGCCATCAACGGCATGGCGCAAGGCAAACCCCGGATTCTCCACGTCGAGGACGACCTGGACATACAGCGCGTCACGGCGGCCATTGTGCAGGACTTCGCCACCTTTGAGTTTGCCGCCACGCTGCAGGAAGCACGCGCGCGGCTGCTTGAGCAGCGTTTTGACCTGGTGCTGCTCGATCTGACGCTGCCAGGCGGGTCGGGCTGGGATCTGTTGGCCGACATTGAGGCGCTGGACCGGCCGCCACCGGTGGTGGTTTTTTCAGCCAGCGAAGTCAACCGCGCCGACAGTGCACGCGCAGCTGCCGTACTGGTGAAGGCGCAAACGTCCAATGATGAGTTGCTGCATACCCTGCAGCGGGTGCTCAGCGAGGACCGGGCCTCCGGCTGGGCCTCGCTCTGATTCACCCCTTTTGCGCCTGGCATTCGTTCAGGGTCAGGCCCTTTGTCCGCGGGCGCAAGCAGCTGTCTGTTTTGTAGCAATCAGGCTGTAGGCGGCAGCATCATGGCGGTGTAGCGGCGCTGCATTTCTGCCGGGCTGACGTCCTCAATGCTGTGACCGACGCTCCAGCGGTGGCCGGAGGGGTCGCGAAAACTGCCCGAGCGCTCGCCATAAAAGTGATCCTGCGCCGGCATCTCCAGCGTGGCACCGGCCTGCACGGCCCGCGCAATCACCTCGTCGCAGTTGTCCACATGCAGGTGCAGCGTCACTGCGGTGGCCGCTCCCGCCCGCGGCCCCTGGATGCCAAGTTCTGCATACTCTTCCGAGATCATCAGTGTCCCGCCGCCAAAATCGAGCTCGGCATGCCCGATGCGCCCGTCAGGCTCGACCAGCCGGAATTTTTCGGTGGCGCCAAACACCGAGGTGTAGAAGCGGATCGCTTTATCCGCCGCCTTGACGTGGATATAGGCAAACAGTTCATGAATGGCCATACAGACTCCCGGACCAGGGTGGTCGTCGCCCCAGTTTACCGGGGTGCTGCCATCACATCTCCAAGAAAATTGACCTGTGTTGAATGGAGCCTGGCCGCTGTAGCCCGCCATCGCGGCCACGCCAGCAAGGCTGGGTAGGGCTGAACGCGCGGCGCCCGCCCCAGCGCATGGCCCAGCTTGCGCCGCAAGGCATGCGCCTGGCCTCCGACAGTATTAGATCCGCCCCAGGTCCTGGATGGCGTCCACAATCATGCTGCTGCCAATGGCGATCAACAGGATATCGCTGGCAACGCGCACATATTTGTGCCCGCTGGGAGGAGCGCCGAGCTGCACCACCACCGATTGCGGGACCGGGTAAAACACCACGTCACGCGGCAGTGGCTGACCGACGGCCCATTTTTTGGCCTGGCCCGGGGGCATGCAGCCGTTGTTCTTTTTTGCCAGACCTGGAGGGCATCGGCCGGCGCTGTATTGCTTGCTGTAGTACTCGCGCACCACCACGCGCTGCTGTTCGCCAAAATAGGCGCCTACCCGGACATCCTGTGCCGCTGGCCGCGCTTGCTGGCCCCCTTGATGGGCTGGGCCATTCTTGTCCTGACCGCGTTCCTTCTGGGCATGCTTGGCGCCTTTGCCCTGGCCGACCCCTTCCGGCTTTTCGGCCCATACCGTGCCGGCTGCGAGGGCCGCCACCAGAATCAGGGGGAGTGTGCGCATGTGCGAGAGCGGGTTCAGATTCATGATGTGACCTTGATGGGTTGAAATGGCCGGGCCTGGGTCCGGTGTTTGTCTCTGACTACTTTGTAACGCGCCGCCTCCCGATTTGTTGTCAGCCGCAACACCCGGAAATGAAGCCGTGGATGTTGTCCTACGGCCCAGGCTGGCTGTCGCCTACGAAGCCTGTCAGCCGGCCGCACGAGGCCGAGGAAACATGTCCTTGTGCCCTGCCAGCCGGGTCTGGTCCCGCGCCGACAGTACTTGACCAGTTTGTCCCACAGGCCGCAGCCGCATCCGCCGGCCCCAATGGCATGATGCCCGGGCAGGGCTGCGGCGACAGGCCCTGCCGGAACTTGCGGCATCATCGCAAGGGGTCAGCGCGTGAGCCGATCCCCGGCATTCAACCCCGTCCACAGGAGCAAACTGCCCATCATGAAACTCCACCATACGGCCCGGTCTCCTGCGCTGGAAAAAAGAGCCTTCCTGCTATTGCTGCTGCTCGTGTCGCTGGCTTTCCTGTGGGTGCTCTGGCCCCTGTACGGTGCGGTTTTCTGGGGAGCGATTTTTGCGTTGATGTTCACGCCGCTTTTCCTGCGTTTGCTCAAACTCATGAAAGGCGGGCGCACCGTGGCAGCCCTGTCTGCGGTCGCCATCATTCTGGTCCTGGTGATTCTTCCCCTGGCCCTGATTGGTGCCTTGCTGATGCAGGAGGCAACGGCCGTGTACCAGCGTGTGCAATCGGGCGAGCTCAGTTTTGCCGGGTATGTGCAGCAGATGTACAAGGCACTGCCGGGCTGGGTCACCGGCCTGCTGGACCGCTTTGGCCTGCACAGCACCGGTGTGATTCTGGACAGGCTGTCGCAGGCCCTGTCCAAAGGCAGCCAGTTTATTGCCACCCAGGCGCTGAGTATTGGCCAGAATGCCTTTGATTTTGTCGTCAGCTTTTTTGTCATGTTGTACCTGCTGTTCTTTCTGCTTCGCGACGGCGCCGTGCTGGCGCGGCGCATTCATGAGGCCATCCCGCTGGAGGCCGGCATCAAGCGGGACCTGGCGGAAAAATTCGTCACCGTCATACGCGCCACCGTCAAGGGCAATGTGCTGGTGGCCGCGCTGCAGGGCGCGCTGGGCGGCCTGATTTTCTGGTTGCTGGGCATCCATGCACCCGTGCTCTGGGGCACCTTGATGGCTTTCCTGTCGCTGCTGCCTGCAGTCGGTGCGGCGTTGGTCTGGGTACCGGTGGCGATTTATTTCCTGGTAACCGGCGCGATCTGGCAAGGCGTGGTGCTGATCGCCTTCGGTGTGCTTGTGATTGGACTGGTGGACAACATCCTGCGCCCGGTGCTGGTGGGCAAGGACACCAGGATGCCCGACTATGTGGTGCTGGTGTCCACCCTGGGCGGCATGTCGCTGTTCGGGCTGAACGGCTTTGTGATCGGACCGGCGGTGGCGGCCATGTTCATGGCGGTGTGGGATTTGTTTGCGAAAGCGCGTGTAGAGGTGCTGGAGTCTCCCCAGCCGGCTCAGGCGGATGTTTTGAGTTCAAGCCAAAAAGGCCTCTAGCCCTTGCCTGTCCTGCGCAGGAAGCTACTGATCTGATAGCAGACGCTTGTAGTCCTGGTCCTGCATACGCCACCCGGCGTATAGCCCGTTTCTCCCCCGGTCCCCAGAATCTGCGCATCGCTTCCCAAAAGTCTCCCTGGCGGCTTTTGTGGAGCGAAAAGCGAACCCCTCACCTACCGGAGAAGCACACATGCAACGTCGTTTTACCCTGAAGGCGCTCACTGCCGCCGTCGCCCTGGCAGGCCTGTCTGCCCTGCCAGCCCATGCCCAGTCGGGTGGCACCATCAAGGTGGGCATCCTGCACAGCCTGTCGGGCACCATGGCCATCTCGGAAACCGTGTTGAAAGACACCGTGCTGATGGCGATTGACGAGATCAATGCCAAGGGTGGCGTGCTCGGCAAAAAGCTCGAGCCGGTGATTGTGGACCCGGCCTCCAACTGGCCGCTGTTTGCTGAAAAAACCAAGCAATTGCTCGGTCAGGACAAGGTCTCGGTGATTTTCGGCTGCTGGACTTCGGTGTCCCGCAAGTCGGTGCTGCCCGTGGTTGAGGAAATGAATGGCCTGCTGTTCTATCCCGTGCAGTACGAAGGCGAAGAGCTCTCCAAAAACGTGTTTTACACGGGCGCAGCGCCGAATCAGCAGGCGATTCCCGCTGTTGATTATCTGATGAGCAAGGAAGGTGGCGGCGCCAAGCGCTGGGTCCTGCTGGGCACCGACTATGTGTACCCGCGCACCACCAACAAGATCCTGCGCGCCTACTTGAAGAGCAAGGGCGTGGCCGACAAGGACATCGACGAGAAGTACACGCCATTCGGGCATTCCGACTACCAGACCATCGTGGCTGATGTGAAGAAGTTCTCTGCTGGCGGCAAAACCGCCGTGGTGTCCACCATCAATGGCGACTCCAACGTGCCTTTCTACAAAGAGCTGGGCAATGCCGGCCTGAAAGCCAAGGACGTGCCGGTTGTCGCCTTCTCGGTGGGTGAAGAAGAGCTGCGCGGTGTGGACACCAAACCGCTGGTGGGCCACCTCGCTGCCTGGAACTACTTCCAGTCCATCAAGAACCCGGCCAACACCGAGTTCATCAAGAAGTGGTCTGACTACGCCAAGGCCAAGGGCATCGCCGGTCACAAGGACAAGCCTTTGACCAACGACCCGATGGAAGCGACTTACATCGGCATCAACATGTGGAAGCAGGCTGTCGAGAAAGCCAAGTCCACCGATACCGACAAGGTTATCGCTGCCATGGCCGGCCAGACCTTCAAGGCACCGTCGGGCATCGTGTCCAAGATGGACGAGAAAAACCACCACTTGCACAAGTCGGTGTTCATCGGCGAGATCAAGGCCGACGGCCAGTTCAACGTGGTCTGGAAAACACCTGGCCCGGTGAAAGCCAAGCCATGGAGCCCGTACATCGAAGGCAACGACAAGAAGCCTGACGAGCCGGCAAAAATGGCCTCCAAGTAACACGCCCCCAGTGGTCCCTGCCGGGGCCCTGGCGGTGCGAGCCGCATCTGGTTTGCAAAAACAGGTGCGGCTTTTTTTGGTCTGGCCCACTTCTTGCACTACTCCGGTGCCTGTGTGTTCCCTGTTTTTCAAGGAAGTTGCAGCCTGGGCATGAGCGCGGCGGGTATCCGCTGCTGCTGTGTCCACCCTACAGATTCTTTCCATCATGATGATTCGCACAATCCTTTTATCTGCCACGGTTTTTTTGGCTTCGGCTGCGCATGCCCTGAGCGCAGACGAGGCCAAAAGCATGGCCATGGGGGAAACCGCGGCCCGGGTGGAGGCACTGGGCAAGGCCGCCGCCAGCGCTGACGAAAAAACCGCAGCCTTCATCCAGGCGCTGGCCGACGACGCCGTCAAAACCGCCGGCGACAGGGTGTTTGTGATCAAGGACGACAAAGGTGTTGACCCGGTGACCGGCGCTGAGCTGGCAGTGCCCGCCGACGCGGAAGACGTGATCAACAACAATCTGATGCGCGGCGAGCTGGACAATGCCCTGGCCGCGCTCAAGCTGTTTGCCAAAGACCCGAAGACGCGCGCCGACGCGATCAAGACACTTGCCGGCGGCAGCGATGAGTCGCGGCTGCCGCTGATTGAAAAGGCCTATGCACTGGAGACCGTGCCTGCGCTGAAAGACCAGCTGGAAATGATCAGGGCGACCATCCTGCTGGGCAGCAGCGACAAAAGCAAACGTCTGGAAGCCGCAGCTCGGCTGGCCGGCAGCAACAACCCGATCAGCAAGACCGTGCTGATTGCCCGCCTGACCGAAGAGCCTGATGCAGAAGTCAAAAGCGCCTTGCAGGCCTCCTTGCGCAAGGTCGAGTCGGCGCTGGCCTGGGGCGACAAGCTGGGCGCGGTGTTCAGCGGCATCAGCCTGGGCAGCATCCTGCTGCTGGTGGCGCTGGGACTGGCCATCACCTACGGCTTGATGGGCGTCATCAACATGGCGCATGGTGAACTGATGATGATTGGCGCTTACGCCACCTATGTGGTGCAGGGTCTGTTCCAGAAGTACCTGCCCGGGTTCTTTGACTGGTATCTGCTGGCTGCGGTGCCGGTGGCATTCATGGCTTCGGCCCTGATGGGCGCGGCGCTGGAGCGCGGCGTGATCCGTTTTTTATATGGCCGGCCGCTCGAAACGCTGCTGGCGACCTGGGGCATCAGCCTGATGCTGCAGCAACTGGTGCGCTCCATTTTTGGTGCGCAAAACGTCGGTGTCGAAAACCCGGTGTGGATGAGCGGCGGCGTGCAGGTGCTGGGCAATTTGTCGCTGCCTTACAACCGGCTCGTCATCATCGGTTTTGCGATTGCGGTGCTGCTGGGCATGGCCTGGCTGATCAGCAAAACACGGCTTGGCCTGTTTGTGCGCGGTGTCACGCAGAACCGGCCGATTGCCTCTTGCATGGGCGTGAACACGGCGCGGGTGGACACCTATGCCTTTGCGCTGGGCTCCGGAATTGCGGGCCTGGCCGGCTGCGCGCTGAGCCAGGTTGGCAATGTCGGCCCGGACCTGGGCCAGGGCTACATCGTTGATGCCTTCATGGTGGTGGTGCTGGGCGGCGTGGGCCAGCTCGCCGGCACTGTTTATGCTGCGATGGGGCTGGGCATCCTGAATAAATTCCTCGAAGGCTGGACCGGTGCGGTACTCGCCAAAATTGCGGTGCTGGTGCTCATCATCATCTTCATTCAGAAGCGGCCGCAGGGCATCTTCGCGATGAAGGGCCGCTCAGCGGAAGCGTAATATGAACACGCCTGTTTCTTCCATCGTCCTTCCTTCCAAAGGCCCGATGTTCACCCGCATGGGCTTGAGCGCTTTTATCGTGGCCCTGCTGCTCGTCTGTGCGCTGGCCCCGGTGCTGAATTTGCTGGTGCCCGAGTCCAGCATGTTCCACATGAGCACCTACGCGGTGGCCTTGCTCGGCAAGATCATGTGTTACGCCATCGTCGCGCTGGCCATGGATTTGATCTGGGGCTACACCGGCATTTTGTCGCTGGGCCATGGCCTGTTTTTTGCGCTCGGTGGTTACGCCATGGGCATGTATCTGATGCGCCAGATCGGGCGCGACGGCAACTACAAAAGCGATTTGCCCGACTTTATGGTGTTCCTGGACTGGAAAGAACTGCCCTGGCACTGGACCTTCAGCGACAGCTTTGCGGCCACACTGTTCCTGATTGTGCTGGTGCCGGGCGTGGTGGCCTTTGTTTTTGGCTACTTCGCCTTCCGCTCGCGCATCAAGGGTGTGTACTTTTCCATCATCACGCAGGCCATGACTTTTGCCGCCATGTTGCTGTTCTTCCGCAATGAGACCGGCTTTGGCGGCAACAACGGCTTCACGGACTTCAAGCGCATCCTGGACACACCGATTGCCACACCCGGCATGCGCATGGGCCTGTTTGTCATCACCGGTCTGACCTTGCTGGGCTTTTTCCTGTTTGCCAAATGGCTGGTGCGCAGCAAGTTCGGCCGGGTACTGCAGGCGATCCGTGATGCCGAAACCCGCGTGATGTTTTCGGGCTACAACCCCATAGGCTACAAACTCACGATCTGGACGATTTCGGCCGTGATGTGCGGCATTGCCGGTGCGCTGTATGTGCCGCAGGTCGGCATCATCAACCCGAGTGAGATGAGCCCGGCCAATTCGATCGAGATGGCGATCTGGGCGGCGGTCGGTGGCCGCGCCACGCTGATCGGTCCCATCGCCGGCGCCTTCATCGTCAACGGCGCCAAGAGCTGGCTGACCGTCGCTTACCCCGAGTACTGGCTGTACTTTCTGGGTTTGCTGTTTATCGCGGTCACGCTGTTTTTACCGAATGGTGTGGTCGGCCTGATCAAAAAACTCAGGAAGGGAGGCACCCAATGACCCCCGACCTTCTTGAGCAGGGCGCGCGCCGCGTTGAGCAGCGCCTCGCGGCCATGGAGGCCAGCAAATCCAATACAGAATCAGGCGGACGCAGCGCCAGTGCCGGGCGTATCGCGACCCCGGGCGAGGTCGATGTCACACATGGCCGCATCCTGTATCTGGAGGATGTGAGCGTCAGCTTCGACGGTTTCAAGGCGATCAACAAGCTGTCACTCGACATCGCGCCCGGCGAACTGCGCTGCATCATCGGCCCCAACGGCGCCGGGAAGACGACCATGATGGACATCATCACCGGCAAGACCCGCCCCGATGAGGGCACGGTGTTTTTTGGCAGCACGATCGATTTGCTGCGCCACACCGAGCCGCAGATTGCACAACTCGGTATTGGCCGCAAGTTCCAGAAGCCCACCGTGTTTGAGCAACTCACGGTGTTTGAAAACCTCGAACTCGCGCTGAAGACCAACAAGGGCGTGAAGTCGTCCATGTTCTTCCGGCTGGACTCCCTGCAGAGCGACCGGCTTGCAGAAATTCTGGTGACAATTCATCTGGCCGACAGCGTGAATCGCATGGCGGGCAACCTGAGCCATGGGCAAAAGCAGTGGCTGGAGATTGGCATGTTGCTGATGCAGGACCCCAAGCTGCTGCTGCTCGACGAGCCGGTGGCCGGCATGACCGACGAAGAAACCGCCCGCACGGCCGAGCTGTTTCTCACGCTCAAGGGAAAACACTCCTTGATGGTGGTGGAACACGACATGAGTTTCATCAAGACAATTTCTGAAATTGTCACGGTACTGTGCGACGGCTCGGTGCTGGCACAGGGGACGCTGGATCAAGTGCAGGCGGATGAACGGGTGATTGAGGTGTACCTTGGGCGTTGAACTCTTCGCCGTTCGGGCGGAGCTTGCTGAAGCCCGCGCGAGCTTTCCCTTTGGGTGGTCTTCGAGCAAGCCGGGTCTCGCCCCGGCGGGCGACTCACTTTCTCTTGCGTCGCCAAGAGAAAGTAAGCAAAGAGAAGGCGACCCGACTGTCCGGGTCCCTTCGCTTCGCTGCGGGCAAGCTGCGCTGCTCGATTCCGGCGGGGGGCGTCAGAACTCGCTTCGCTCAAACAACTGCCGCCCTTGACACCGCCTCCATCTGCGCTGCTCGGCCCGGCCAAACGGGATTGAGGGGAGCAATCGGATTCGGGGAGGCGGGGACGCGCAAAGCGCGACCCCGCCGGAGCCCGCTGGCGAATCCGATCCCGTCCCCCCCACCCGTCGGGCTGGGCCGAGGAGCGCAGCCGAAAACGGATCAGGGCGAGCGATTGTCTGAGCCGAAGGCGAGTTCGAGCGAGACCCCGTTTTCGGCGAGCACCGCAGGTTGCCCCGCAGCGCAGCGCAGGGGTCCCAGACCATCGGGTCGCCTTTTCTTTGGTGACTTTCTTTTGGCGACGCAAAAGAAAGTTACTTGCCGCCGGGCAACCCCCGGCTTGTTGGCGAACCGCCGGCCTGAGCCAAACGTCGCGGCGGCAATCCGGCTTTTCTTGTCAATCCGGGCCAACAAATGTTAGTCCGCCTCAACACCCTCCCTCGCGAAGCCCGCGACACCCTGTTCCTGCTGGCCGTCATCGCCTGGGTCTTGCTGCCACAGGTCAATGCCCTGCCGTGGTGGTGCAGCATGCTGGCAGCGGCCATGCTGCTGTGGCGCGGCAAGCTGGCGCTGGGCAACCAGAGCCTGCCGGGCCGCTGGTGGCTGCTGGGGCTGCTGGGCCTGGCGCTGGGTGCCACGCTGCTGACGCACCGCTCACTGCTGGGGCGTGACGCCGGTGTCACGCTGATCGTGATCCTGCTGGCGCTCAAGACCCTGGAACTGCGCGCCCGGCGTGATGCCTTTGTGGTGTTTTTCCTGAGCTTCTTCACGATGCTCACCAACTTTTTCTACTCACAATCGCTGCTGACCGCCTTCAGCATGCTGCTGGGCCTGCTGGGCCTGCTGACGGCGCTGGTCAACGCGCACATGCCGGTTGGCAAGCCGCCGCTGCTGCAGGCGGCAAAAACCGCCGGCTGGATGGCACTGCTGGGCGCGCCGGTGATGGTGGTGCTGTTTTTGCTGTTTCCGCGCCTGGCGCCGTTATGGGGCGTTCCGTCGGATGCGATGACGGGCCGCAGCGGCCTGAGCGCCAGCATGCAGGTCGGTACCATTGCCAGCCTGGCGCTGGACAGCAGCATCGCCATGCGTATCGCGTTTGAAGGCAGGCCACCGCCGCAGCGCGACCTTTATTTTCGCGGGCCGGTGCTCTCCAGCTTTGACGGTCGCGAGTGGCGCCCTTCCATCCAGTCCAATTTCCCCTCGCGCTACAAGCTGGCCGACAAGCTGCGTGTTCAGGGTGCGCCCGTGTCTTACGAAGTCACGCTGGAGCCCACGGGCCGGCCCTGGCTGTTTGTGATGGAAGCCGCGGCGCAGGCCCCGGTGCTGCCGAACTTTCGTACCCAGATGAGTCCCGATCTGCAGTGGCTCACCGACAGGCCTGTCAGCGACCTGCTGCGCTACAAGGTGCAAAGCCACACCGATTTTCGCCACGGTCCGGAGCAGCAGGAAGTCGGCTTGCAGGAGTTTGTCGAATTGCCGCCGGGCTTCAACCCGCGCACGCTGGCGCTGGCCGCCGAGATCAGGCGCGACCCGCGTTACGCGCAGGCGGGCACCCAGGCCCTGGTACAAGCCACCCTGGAGCGGCTGCGCACAGGCGGCTACAGCTACACGCTGGAGCCGGGGGTGTACGGCACGCACACCGCCGACGAATTCTGGTTTGACCGCAAACAGGGTTTTTGCGAGCACATTGCCTCCAGCTTTGTGGTGCTGATGCGCGCGCTGGACATACCGGCGCGCATCGTCACCGGCTACCAGGGCGGGGAGGTCAACCCGGTCGATGGTTTCTGGGTGCTGCGCCAAAGCGACGCGCACGCCTGGGCCGAGGTCTGGCAGGCCGGCCAGGGCTGGGTGCGGGTGGACCCGACCTCTGCGGTCTCGCCGGGCCGCACCGGCGCCTTCCAGCGCCTGGCAGCGCCGCAAGGCATCGTCGGGCAGGCGCTGGGCAACTTCAGCCCGAACCTGTCGGCCCAGTTCCGCGCCGCCTGGGAGGCGGTGAACAACCGCTGGAACCAGTGGGTCCTCAATTACACCCAGGGCAAACAACTCAATCTGCTGCGCAACATGGGTTTTGATTCACCGAGCTGGGAAGACCTGGCCTATGTGCTGATTGGCGTGATCGTGTCGGTCAGCGCTCTAGGTGCGGCCTGGGGCCTGTGGGACCGGGTGCAGCACGACCCGTGGCTGCGCCTGCTGGCGCGGGCACGCAAACAATTGCACAAAGCCGGTATCAGCAGCGGACCGGCTACGCCACCGCGCGCGCTGGCGCTGCAGGTGCTGGCCCGCTACGGCAGCGGCGGCCAGGCATTACACGACTGGCTGATGCAACTGGAGGCGCAACGTTACGCGGTCAGTGCCGACGGCGCTGCGCGCAGCCGTCTGACACAGCTGCAGCGCCAATACGCCAGTCTGGGGTGGCCGGCATGAGCGCGCCAGCCCCGCCCACCCCAGCCCACGGTTCTTCAGCTTCTGGACAAGCCATTTTTGCATGATTGATTTTTTCCACTTCAGAGCCAGGCCGTTATCCCGCGGCACGCTGCTAGCTATTATTTTGATAGCTGCTTGCGCAAGTGCAGCGAGGGCTGCAACCCCAAAAGCCATCAAGATTCAACAAACACACCCGCGCCAGGCGGCACCCCAGGAAATCGCCTACGCGAGCCGGCCCGAGGCCATGCGTTTTGCCGACGACCTGGCCAGCCGGCGCGACCTCGATGTGGCGTGGGTGCGCCAGGCCATAGGCCAGGCGCGCATGAGCCCGACCGTGATACGGTTGATGCAGCCACCCGCCAGAATCTTCAGCAAAAACTGGCGCGTTTACCGCAGCCGTTTTATCGACCCGATTCGCATAAGCGCTGGCGTCAGGTTCTGGCAGGACAACCAGGCGACGCTGGCCCGCGCCGAACAGGAGTACGGCGTACCGGCCGAGATCATCGTCGGCATCATTGGCGTCGAGACCATTTATGGCCGCGACACCGGCAAGTTTCGCGTGCTGGACGCGCTCGCCACCCTGGCTTTTGACTTTCCGGCCGCACACCCGCGGGCCCGGGAGCGCAGCGAATTTTTCAAAGGCGAGCTCGAGCAGTTTTTAAGCCACCAGAGCCGGCTTGGCAGCGCCCCGGAAGCACCACGCGGCAGTTATGCCGGTGCCATGGGCATGCCGCAATTCATGCCATCGAGCTGGGTCAAATACGCAGTGGATTTTGACGGCGACGGCAAGGTGGATTTGTGGAACAGCCCGGCCGACGTGATCGGCTCGGTCGCCAGCTACTTCAAGGCCTTCAACTGGCAGCCCGGCATGCCCACCCATTACCCGGTGCGGTTTGATTCCGCCACGCTGGATATGGACAGCCTGATGGCGCCCGACATTTTGCCGACCTTCAGCGTCGCCAGCTTCACAGCCAAAGGCGCGCTGCTGGAGGGCGAGGCCCTGGCCCACAGCGGCCCGCTGGCGCTGATAGAGCTGCTCAACGGCGACCCGGCCAACGGCGGCAGCGCACCCACTTATGTCGCGGGCACGGAGAACTTTTACGCCATCACGCGCTACAACTGGAGCAGTTATTACGCGATGGCGGTGATTGATCTGGGGCGGGAAGTGGCGGCACGCATGGGCCGCTAAGGCACAGCGCAACTTCCTCGTGACAACGGGCGCCCGGGCCTATTTGCCAAGTTGCTGCTGCGCCTGCTCGATGAAGGCACGCCACTGCGGCGCGTTCCTGAGCTCGTAGCCCCGGTTGAGGTTCCACAAGCGCGTGAGCACCTCGAGCTCGGGCTGCTCCGGTGCCTTTTCACGCAAGGTGCGGTAGAGGTAAACATAGGCAGAGGCACGGGAATTGACCCAGCAATGCACCAGCACCTTGTTGTTGCGGTTTTGCGCCATCACTTCGAAAAACTGGACCAGGGACGGCAAAGACGGCTTGTCCCAATCCACCGGAATGTGCACATATTTCATGCGCGCCGCCTCGACCAGCTGGCGCTCATTGGCAAGCGCGCCCGGATAGTTGGGCGGAGCCAGATTGACCACCAGGGTGTAGCCGGCCAGTTCAATTTCATCAAACTGGGTCTGCGTGGGCTGGCCGGAGGACGCCAGGTTGTCTGAGTACTGGTGAAAACGCTGCACGCCAGGTTGCGCGGCCTGAACCACCTGTACAGCGCCCCACAACAAGCCCGTCAAAACGATCCCCGTCCAGTGTTTCATGAAAACTCCTCAAGCCAGGCTGGTCCGTTCAAGTCAAACCGGCTCAATCGTGATGTCCACCAGCATCTCTTCCTCCCCGCCGCCATGGCGTATGCCCTTGATCGGCGGACAGGCGTTGTAGTCGGTACCCACGGCCAGGCGCACATGGCGCTGGTCGATCAGGCAGCTGTGGGTGATGTCTATGCTGGCCCAGCGCCTGGCGGCGACGTCCAGGCAGACATCGGCCCAGGCGTGGCTGGCCAGATCCGGTTCGTTGGCGGCGTAAAAATAGCCGCTGACATAACGCGCCGGTATCCCCAGGCTGCGGCAGATGGCGACCATCACATGCGCCTGGTCCTGGCACACACCGGCGCCGGCTTCAAACGCCTGCAATGCCGTGGTGGTCACACTGGTGCTATTTTTTTGATAGCTGACTGCGTCCGCCACACCCTGGCTCAAGGCCAAAAGCATGCCCAGGTCGGTGCGGCCACCGGCAGCCGGGTCCGGCACAAAACGGCGGCCAAAATCGGCCAGCACCGGATGTGGCGCGGCGAGCAGCGTCGGCCTGAGAAAAAAGGCCGGGTGCGGCATGGCCGCCTCATCGGTGAACTCGGCCACACCCAGCGTGTCCACCTGCCCCGCCGCGTTGACCAGACTGCCCGTCACATGCGCCGCCGCGTCGGCCACAAAGGTGTAGGAGTGGATGCTGTTGCCACAGCCGTCGTGCTGCTCATGCAGCGCACCCGGCGCGCCCAGGGTCCAGAAAAGAACGTTTTGGGCCGGGCCGGTTTTGGGCGTGAGCCACAGGGTTTGCAGCGCATAACGCAGCGGCTCGGTGTAGCGGTAACGCGTGGTGTGCCGCACATGCAACTTCATAGAGCCCCCACGTTCGCTCGCTTTTCCCCGTTTGTCCTGAGCCTGTCGAAGGATGCCCCCCGGGGGGGCCGCTGCGCCTGCGGCCCGGCAAAGCCGGTTCCGCGGCCCCTGCTTGAAGGGGATTTGGCCTCCACCTTCGGAGGGTGCACGGGATCGCAGTTCACGCCGTTGCCGGCACCAGAAAATCGCGGCTGATGTGGGCTCCGAGTTCGTTCACGCGGTCCAGGAATTGCGTCAGGTAGGCATGCAGGCCGGTGGCCAGGATTTCGTCGATGCGGGCGTACTGCAGGTCGGCATTGAGCTTGCCGGCGCGGCGCACGGTCTCGCAGGTCTGGTCGTCGGTCACCATCTGCAGGTTGTTCACCACGCCGTGCAGGCTGGCAGCCAGTGAGCGCGGCATGTCGGCACGCAGGATCAGCAGCTCGGCCACACGTTCGGGCTTGATCACGTTGCGGTACACCCGGCGGTAAATTTCAAACGCGCTGACGCTGCGCAAAATGGCGCTCCAGTGGTAGAAGTCGTACTCCTGGTCTTTCTCGCTGGCAGCGCCATAGAAATCGCTTTGTACCGCGTGGAATTTCACATCGACCAGACGCGCCGTGTTGTCGGCCCGTTCCAGAAAAGTACCCAGCCGCATGAAATGGAGGGCCTCGTCATGCAGCATGGTGCCCACGGTGACGCCGCGCGACAGGTGCGAGCGGAATTTGACCCATTCAAAAAACTGGCTCGGGTCGCGCTCGAAGTCGCCGTTGCGCAGCATGCGGAAAATTTCCAGGTAGGTCTGGTTCTGCGTCTCCCAGACTTCGGTGGTCAGCGTGCCGCGCACCGCGCGGGCATTTTCACGCGCGTTTTTCAGGCAGGAGATGATGCTCGATGAATTTTTTTCGTCGCGCACCATGAAGTCCATCACATCGCGCGCACTGATGGCGCCGTATTTGCTTTCGTAGGCGCCCGACAGCTCACTGATGCTCAGCAAGCCCTGCCAGCCGACCTGTGCCACGCCGGTGGACTGCGGCAACAGCGAGGTCTGGTAGTTGACGTCCAGCATGCGTGCGGTATTTTCGGCACGTTCTGTGTAGCGGGACATCCAGAACAAATGATCAGCAGTTCGTGACAACATGGTTAAGCACCTCCGGACTGTGACTGCGATTGCGACTGACTTGGGGCGTAGGCATCTTCCAGCACCCAGGTGTCCTTGGTGCCGCCGCCCTGTGAGGAATTGACCACCAGCGAGCCGTCTTTCAGCGCCACGCGGGTCAGGCCGCCGGGCACCATCTGTACACTTTTGCCGCTCAGCACAAAAGGGCGCAGATCGATATGGCGCGGCGCGATGCCGCTTTCCACATAGGTCGGGCAAGTGGACAGACTCAGCGTCGGCTGCGCAATGTAGCCGGCCGGGTTGGCTTGCACCGCCTTGCGGAAGTCCTCAATCTCGGCCTGTGTGGACGCCGGCCCGACCAGCATGCCGTAACCGCCGGCGCCGTGGACTTCCTTGACGACCAGGTCTTTCATGTTGGCCAGCGTGTACTTGAGGTCGTCCGGGTTGCGGCACATATAGGTCGGCACGTTGTTCAGTATCGGTTTTTCACCGAGGTAAAACTCGATCATCTTCGGCACATAGGGGTAGATCGACTTGTCGTCGGCGACGCCGGTGCCTATGGCGTTGCACAGCGCCACGTTGCCGCTGCGGTAGACATTGAGCAGGCCGGCGCAACCGAGTGTCGAGGTCGGGCGGAAAGCCAGCGGGTCCAGAAAATCATCATCCACGCGGCGGTAAATCACATCGACGCGTTTCGGGCCACGCGTGGTGCGCATGTACACAAAGTTGTCCTTGACGAAGAGGTCCTGCCCTTCGACCAGCTCCACGCCCATCTGCTGCGCCAGGAAGGCATGCTCGAAATAGGCCGAGTTGTACATGCCCGGTGTCAGCACCACCACGGTCGGCTCGGCGCGGTGCGCCGGCGAGTTGTCGCGCAGCGTTTCGAGCAACAGATCGGGGTAATGCGCAACAGGCGCGACCCGGTTCTCGCTGAACAGGTCGGGAAACAGCCGCATCATCATCTTGCGGTCTTCCAGCATGTAACTCACGCCGCTGGGCACGCGCAGGTTGTCTTCGAGCACGTAGTACTCACCCTCGCCCTGCGCATTCGGCGCGCGCACGATGTCGATGCCGCTGATGTGGGAATAGATATTGCCCGGCACATCCACCCCCATCATCTCGGGCCGGAACTGCGCGTTCTGGAAAATCTGCTCGGACGGAATCACGCCCGCCTTGATGATTTCCTGGTCGTGGTAGACGTCGTGGATAAAGCGGTTCAGCGCAGTCACACGCTGGATCAGGCCACTTTCCATGCTGGCCCACTCATGGGCCGGAATGATGCGGGGGATCAGGTCGAAGGGGATCAGGCGCTCGGTGCCGCCGGTCTCTGAATTGCCGTCGTCCTTGTCGCCATACACCGCAAACGTGATGCCGACGCGGCGGAAAATCATCTCGGCTTCAGCGCGCCTGGCCTGCATGACCGAATCCGGCTGCCGTTCCAGCCAGCGCTGGTAACTCTGGTAGTGCGCCCTGATGCTGGCATCCGGGGTATTCATTTCATCAAACATGGGGCGGCTCATCAGCTTGGTCTCCGGCAGGAATAAGGAAATGCAATTGTTTTGCCAATAGCTTAGCAAGGAATGCGCCAGCCGGGCGTAGGTGCTCACCCCGCGCTGGCTGCGCAAGGGCTTCAGGGCGCGGTGCCGACGCTGTGCTGCCAGTAGCGAGGGGCGATCTGCCGCTGGCAAATCACCTCGCCGGGCTGCAGGCTGGACCACTGCATGGCGCCGCAGGCCGGCGATGTCAGCACCCGAATGCCGCGCTCGCGGTAGCGCTCCAGTACTGGCGCGGCCGGGTGGCCAAAGCGATTGCGGTAGCCGGTTTGTGCCAGCGCCACCCGCGGCTGCACCGCATCCAGAAAACCGCCGCTGGAAGAGGTCTTGCTGCCGTGGTGCGGCACCAGCAGCAAATCGGCCTGCAGCCGCACCCCGGCAGCGACCAGGCGCTGCTCCTGCGCCAGCTCAATGTCACCGGCCAGCAAGGCCGTGCGCGCAGCGCTGGCCACACGCAGCACACAGCTCATGGCATTCGATTTGAGGCTCAGGTCGTAGTCCTCTGCCTTGGGGTGCAAGACCTCGAAAGTCACGCCATCCCACACCCAGCGCTGCCCTGCCACGCAGCGGGTGACGGGGCGCAGGGCCTGCAGCGCATGGCCATCTTCGATCGAGCTCAGCAAGGCCGCCTGCGGCTGCATGGCCAGCACCGCGGGCGCGCCGCCAATGTGGTCGCTGTCGCGGTGGCTCAGCAGCAGCGTGTCCACCCGTTCACCGAGAGCGCGCAGCAAGGGCACGAGCACCCGGTGGCCGGCGTCGCTTTCCCGCGAAAAGCGCGGCCCGCTGTCATACACCAGGGTGTGGCCTGAGGTGCGCACCAGCAGCGCATTGCCCTGGCCCACATCGGCGGCGATGATTTCAAACTCGCCAGCCGCCGGCCGCAGCGGTTGCCACAGCAGCACGGGCAGCAGCAGCGGCACACCGAGTACGCGCCAGTGCCAGGGCAGGCGCAGCACCAGCAGCGCAGCACCGGCCACACCGGCCAGTGCACACCACAGCGGCGCTGCGGCCACACTGAGGCTGGCCAGCGGCCAGCGTGCCAGCCACTGCAAAAGCGCCATCAGTGCCGCAACAGCCCACGCCGCCAGATCCCACAAAGGCGGCCACAACACGCCCAGCAGGCTCAGCGGTGTCACCAGCAAGGTCACCCAGGGAATGGCCAGCCCGTTGGCCAGCAGGCCAAGCAGCGAGACCTGGTTGAACAGCAACAAAGACAGCGGCGCCAGCGCCAGCGTGAGCACCCATTGCTCGCGGGCGGCGCGCCACAGCGCACGGGCTGTGCCGGCCAGCCAGCGCAAGCCCGAAGCTCCAGCCTGCCTGGGCTCTGTGTCACACAGGCCTCCAGCCCTTTCCAGTTGTGCGTGAGCAGCTCCTGAATGGATAGCAGTTTGGTCGTCGGCTGGGCCGGTTGCGAAAAGAATCCCCACGGCCACAAACGACAACCAGAACCCGGCCTGCAACAAGGCCCAGGGGTCCAGCACCAGCACCACCGCCATGGCCAGCAGCCAGACCTGGGGCCAGGGCCAGCGTTTGCCGCTTTGGCGCAGCAGCACCACGGCCGCCAGCATCCAGACCGTGCGCTGGGCCGGCACGCCCCAGCCGGAAAACAGCGCGTAAGCGCTGGCCAGCAGCAGGCCGCCCCAGGCCGCCGCACTGGCCGCCGGAAGCGCCAGACACAGAGCCGGTGTCAGTGCGGCAGAGCGCCGCCACAGCCAGGCGATCAGCTGCGCCGCCAGCCAGGCAAACATCGTGATGTGCAGGCCTGAAATACTCATCAAATGCGCGACACCCGTGGCGCGAAACACGTCCCAGTCGGCGCGTTCTATGGCATTCTGGTCGCCGACCAGCAGGGCCGCGACGATGCCCGCCAGCTGGCGGTCGGCCACCCGCGCATACACCGCATCACGCGCTGCCTGCCGTGCCCGCTCCACCGGGTGGCGCCAGCTTTCGGCGATCCGCTCGGGGGGTGCATCGCGTGGCCCGGCGCGCACATAACCGGTGGCCTGCAGGCCCTGCTCCCAGAGCCAGAGCTCGTAGTCAAAGCCATGCGGGTTGCGGTTGCCGTGCGGCGCTTTGAGCCGCACCGTCATGCGCCAGTGTTCGCCGGCACGCAGGTCTTGCGGCTGGCGCTGCAAGGCCAGCAACGCGGCGGGCGTTATCGGGGCGTCGGGGTTGTCGGCATCTGTCAGCGAGGGCGCGGGCTCCCTGGCACCAAAACCCGAGTACCAGCCGAGGTAAATCTGCGCCGGCAACTGCACCGGCACACCTTCAAGCCGCGCACTGTCGACCGCAAAGCGAAAACGCAGCCCGTCGTCCGCCCGCTGCGGCATGGCCAGCACCCGGCCTGTCACCGCTATGTCTTTGCCCTCCAGTTCAGGCGCCAGCGCGCCGGCATAAAAGCCGCTCGCGCGCAGTCCCGTCCACGCAAAGCCGGTCAGCACGGCCAATAACAACGCGGCCAGACGCAGCCCGGCAGCCGTTCCCCGGACCGTTCGCAGCGCGCCGGCCAGCAAGACCGCCCCTGCAAGCGCCAGCAGTGCGTAAACCCAGATCTCCCACAACCGCTGCTGCTGGACCTGCAGGGCGACACCTGCCACAAAACCGCTCAGAGTCACGCCCAGCAGCATGCTGCGTGCGCGCGGCGTGACCGGTATGTCTGGCCTCAATCGCTGCTCCCTTTTTTGTTATTTTCTTTCCCCGGGGGCCTGACTCAACGCCCGGATCGGGTGGTGCGCTGACAGCCATGCTGGCCTTTGGCGCAGCTCTTGCTTGAGGTGAGCGCATTAAAACCGTTTTTCAGGCGCCACCGGTCAGAAGTACGCTGTTTCTGCGGCATAGTGCCAAGGTCAGCCCTGAAATATTCGAAAAGCGAGATTGCCTTGTCCATCCACGTTGCACTGAGCCATATCACCCACTACCAATACGACCGGCTGGTGCGCCTCGGCCCCCAGGTCGTTCGCCTGCGCCCCGCCCCGCACAGCCGCACCAAAGTCCTGTCCTATTCGCTGAATATCGAGCCCAAGGGCCATTTCATCAACTGGCAGCAGGACCCGTTTGCCAATTACCAGGCCCGGCTGGTGTTTCCCGAGCCGACGCGCGAGTTCAAGGTCACGGTCGATCTGGTCGTTGAAATGGCGGTGTTCAACCCGTTTGACTTCTTCCTCGAACCTGAAGCCGAGGAGTTTCCCTTCACCTATGCCAAGGCCCAGGCGCATGAACTGGCACCCTACCTGGCCACCGAGCCGGCGACGCCCCTGCTGAAACGTTATCTCGCGGCCATAGACCGCACACCAAAACGCACGATTGACTTCCTGGTCGGACTGAACCAGAAACTGCAACACGACATCAAGTACGCCATCCGCATGGAACCCGGCGTGCAGACGCCGGAGGAAACGCTGGAGCTCGCTATCGGCTCCTGCCGCGACACCGGCTGGCTCATGGTCCAGCTGTTCCGGCACCTGGGACTGGCCGCACGTTTTGTCTCGGGCTA
Organism: Kapaibacterium sp. (SeqCode); assembly: GCA_943370435.1. Lineage (GTDB taxonomy): Bacteria > Pseudomonadota > Gammaproteobacteria > Burkholderiales > Burkholderiaceae_C > Polaromonas. The sequence continues at coordinate 37,915 of CALRQX020000025.1, forward strand.
CCTGATCCAGCTCAAGGCCGACGTCAAGTCGCTCGACGGCCCGAGCGGCGCCGAAACCGATTTCACCGACCTGCACGCCTGGTGCGAGGTGTTTCTGCCCGGCGCCGGCTGGGTCGGACTCGACCCGACCTCGGGCCTGATGGCCGGCGAAGGCCATATTCCGCTGGCCTGCACGCCAGAACCCTCGAGCGCCGCGCCGATTGAAGGCGGCGTGGACAAAAGCGAGGTTGAATTTGCCCACCACATGGGGGTGCAGCGCATTTACGAATCACCGCGTGTCACCCAGCCCTACACCGACGCCCTGTGGGCCGATGTGCTCAAACTTGGCCACCAGGTGGACCAGGACCTGCTGGCCGGCGATGTGCGCCTGACCATGGGCGGCGAACCAACCTTTGTGGCCACGCAAGACCGCGACGCCGCCGAATGGAACATCGACGCCCTGGGCCCGACCAAACGCGGCTACGCGACCGAACTCGTGCAAAAACTGCGCGCCGAATACGGCGAAGGCGGCTTCCTGCATTTCGGTCAGGGCAAGTGGTACCCGGGCGAGCAGTTGCCGCGCTGGGCGCTGAGCATTTTCTGGCGCAAGGACGGCCAGCCGGTCTGGCAGAACCCGGCGCTGTTCACCGATGAGCGCCAGCCCTGCAGCTACACCAGCGCGGACGCCAAACGTTTCTCCGACACGCTGGCCGGCAAACTCGGCCTGTCCACGAAACACATCACGCCGGGTTACGAAGACACCTGGTACTACCTCTGGCGCGAGCGCCGGCTGCCGGTCAACGTCGACCCGTTTGACACCAAACTCGACGACGCGATGGAACGTGCCCGCCTGCGCCGCGTGTTCTCGCAGGGGCTGGACGCGGTGGTCGGTTATGTGTTGCCGCTCAAGGTTCGCGAGGAAAGTGCGGCTGGAAAAGGCCCGCAATGGTCCACCGGCCCCTGGTTTTTCCGCGACGAACGCATGTATCTGATGCCGGGCGACTCACCCATGGGTTACCGCCTGCCGCTGGACTCGGTGCCCTGGGTCTCCAAGACCGACTACCCCTACATGACCGAGGCCGACCCGTTTGCGCCGCGCGAGGACCTGCCTTCGACCGCCAGCCTGGCCGCACGCTACAACGCCGCCACCGGCCTGAGCGCTGCCCCAGCCCCAGCCCCAGCCACAGCGCCCGCCCCGGCCACCGGCCACAACAGCGCCAGCATGCTGGCGCAGTACATGGCGCGTTACATGACGGCCAGCGGTACGCGCAACGAGGCCAGCCGGCTGCTGCAATTCAGGCCTGCCACCGTCAGCACCGATACGCGCTTCGACCAGAACGCCAAGGCCGCCGCGGTGGTCGCCAAACCGGCAATACCGCCCGCCGATGAAACTGCGCGCATGCCAAAACAAGGCGAGTCGGCGGCCTGGCTGACACGCACCGCGCTGTGTGTGGAGGTGCGCGACCCGAAGCGCGCCAACGGCCCCCAGGACAAACCCAAAGCCGCGCCAAAGGAAAAAGGCGCCAGGCCCGAAACCGGCGCACTCTATATCTTCATGCCGCCGCTGGAACGCCTGGAGGACTACCTGGACCTGCTGGCCGCGGTGGAGGCCACGGCGCAGGCCCTAGAGCTGCAGATCGTGCTCGAAGGTTACCCGCCACCGCGCGACCCGCGCCTGAAAATGCTGCAGGTGACGCCCGACCCCGGCGTGATCGAGGTCAACATCCACCCGGCCTACAACTGGAACGAACTGGTGGAACACACCGAGTTCCTCTACAGGATCACGCACGAAACCCGCCTGTCGGCCGAAAAATTCATGACCGATGGCCGCCACACCGGCACCGGCGGTGGCAACCACTTTGTACTCGGTGGCGCCACGCCGCCCGACAGCCCGTTTTTGCGCAAACCGGAAATGCTCGGCAGCCTGATTGCCTACTGGCACAACCACCCCTCGCTGAGTTATTTGTTTTCGGGCATGTTCATAGGCCCGACCAGCCAGGCGCCGCGGATTGACGAGGCGCGCAACGACCAGTTGTACGAGCTCGAAATCGCGCTGCGCGAGATCGCCGCGAACCGCGAGAAATACGGCCAGGACATGCCGCCGTGGATTGTGGACCGCACGCTGCGCAACATCCTGGTGGACGTGACCGGCAACACGCACCGCAGCGAGTTCTGCATCGACAAGATGTATTCGCCTGACTCAGCCACCGGCCGGCTCGGCCTGCTGGAATTACGCGCGTTCGAGATGCCGCCGCACGCGCGCATGAGCATCGTGCAGCAGCTGCTGCTGCGCGCGCTGGTCGCGCGTTTCTGGAACAAGCCCTACCACGGCCGCATGACGCGCTGGGGCACCGAGCTGCACGACCGCTTTTTGCTGCCAGCTTTTGTGCGCCAGGACTTTGCCGATGTGCTGACCGAGCTCAACGAGGCCGGTTACGGCTTTGACATGGCCTGGTTTGAGCCGCATTTCGAGTTCCGCTTCCCGATGATCGGCCAGGTCAAAACCAACAGTATTGAGTTGACCCTGCGCAGCGCACTCGAGCCCTGGCATGTGATGGGCGAGGAAGGCTCGTCCGGCGGCACCGTGCGTTATGTGGATTCGTCGCTGGAACGGGTCGAGGTGCATGTGACCGGGCTTAACGACAACCGCTACGTCATCACCGCCAATGGCCGCGCCCTGCCGCTGCAAAACACCGGCACCGTCGGTGAATACGTGGCCGGTGTGCGTTACAAGGCCTGGAACCCGCCGTCCGCACTGCATCCGTCGATTGGTGTGCATGCACCGCTGACTTTTGACATTGTCGACACCTGGATGGAGCGTTCACTGGGCGGCTGCCAGTACCATGTGGCGCACCCCGGCGGCCTCAGTTACGACACCCTGCCGGTCAACTCCTACGAAGCCGAAAGCCGGCGCCTGAACCGCTTTTTCCAGATGGGTCACACGCCGGGCAAAATCCGCGTGTATCCGGCCCAGCCGAGCCGCGAGTTTCCGTTCACGCTGGATCTGCGCTGAACGGGCGCAGGCGCTCCAGGCAGTCGCGCAAGGCGGCACGCAGCGCCGGCGGCTCGCGAATCTCGAAGGCAAATGACAGCCGGGCCAGTTGCCGCGCAAACCAGTGCAAATCATCGGCCTGGGCGTGCAGCAGCACGCCCTCCTCGCAGGGCTGGAAAACACCGATGCCTTCAAACAGCTGGGCTTGCGCGGTTTCGACCCGGGTGCGCAGCAAGACCTGAACGCTGAAAGCGCGTGGCAAAGTGGCGATGCCCAGCGCCAGGTATTGCACGGCGTTGAAATCCGCCGGCGGCGTGAACACGGCATTAAGCGCCTGAACCTGCAATACGCGGTCCAGCCGGAATGAGCGCAAATCCTGGCGCAGGTGGCACCAGCCGGCCACGTACCAGCGCCCGCCGCGGAAAGCCAGACCATAGGGGTCCATGTCCCGCCCGGTCACCACACCATCTGCCGAGCGATAGGCCAGGTGCACCCGCTGGCAGCCGTGCGCAGCCTCACTCAAGGCGAGCAAGGCGGTGTTGTCCCCCTGCGCCACCGAGCGCGCCAGATCCAGGGTGACCGTCTCGCTCAGGGCGCGCAGGCGGTTTTTGAGATTGCGCGGCATCACGCGCTCCAGCTTGGCCTGTGCGCTTTGCACCGCAGGCGCCGCTTCCGCCAGACCCAGGCCTCGCGCCGCAACCAGTCCCAGGGACAGGGCCAGCGCTTCGTCGTCGGTGAACATCATGGGTGGCAGCTTGAAGCCGGCAATCAGGCTGTAACAGCCATAACGTCCGCGCTCGGCCACCACCGGTATGCCCAGGTCCTCCAGTTTGCTGATGTAGCGCCTCAGGGTGCGCCCGTCCACCGCCAGACGCTGCGCCAGATCGGCCCCACTCAGCCGGCCATGGGTTTGCAGCAATTCCAGCACGGTGAGCACGCGTGTCGTGGGTGAATACATGGCGCCTAGTCTAAAACTTAATCAGGACTGATATCGCCCTAATACCGTTTTACAGTGATTTCCAAGGCCGAGTCCGGCCCCAGACCAACCGGAGAATCACATGAACGCCGTTATCCAGCCGCCGCCAGAGTTCGAAGAAGGCCTGCACGATTTTGATTTTTTGCACGGCCACTGGCAGGTGCACAACCGCCGCCTGCGTGAACGCCTGGCCGGCAGCTCCGACTGGGAGGAATTTGAAGCCACCCAGCACTGCCGTCCCATGCTGGGCGGCATGGTCAATACCGACGAGATGCGCCACAGCCAGGGGCCGGTCGGCATGTCGCTGCGTTTTTTCGATTTGCAGGCCAGGCAGTGGCAGATCTTCTGGGTCAACCCGAATGACGGCTTGCTGCAGCCGCCGGTCACGGGCGAGTTCTTCAATGGCACCGGGGTTTTTGAAGGCGTGGATGTCCATGAAAACCGGCCCGTGCGCGTGCGCTACACCTGGTCGGGCACACGCACCGGGACGCCATGCTGGAAGCAGGCCTGGTCGGCCGATGGCGGCAAAAGCTGGGAGACCAACTGGGTCATGTCCTTCACACGCATGGAGGCAGAGGCTCCCGCGTACCAGCCCTTGCCAGCGGCCAGCCATGACTTCGATTTTTTCCTTGGCAGCTGGAAAGTCTGCAACCGCCGCTTGCCGCAGTCACCCCACCCGGCAAACGACTGGGAGGTGTTTGACGGCCTGCAAATCTGTGAACCGCTGTTGGGCGGGCTGGGCAACTATGACGAGCTTCGCGATGCAGCGGGCGTGCCCCTGGGCCTGTCCGTCCACCTGTTCGACCTGGCGGCGCAGCGCTGGAAAGCTTACTGGGTGTCTGCGCGCGACGGTCGACTGCAGTCGCCCCTCACCGGCGGATTCAATGGCAAGCAGGGCATGTTTGAAGGCCTGGACCAGATCGGGGGACAGCCCGTACGCCTGCGCCATACCTGGTCGCGCCTCGACACCCCGCAGCCGCGCTGGGAGCAGGCCTTTTCGGACGACGAGGGGCTCACCTGGCAGCCCAACTGGACCATGGATTACACCCGCCCCCAGGCCTGAGAGCCCGCCTCTTTTTGTACCTGACTGGAAACTGTATGAATCACCTGCCCCCTGCACCACCGGCACCCGACGTCCTTGAACTGAGGCAATACACCCTGCACCCTCACAAGCGGGATGTGCTCATCGACTTGTTTGACCGCGAATTCCTCGAGACGCAGGACGCGGTGGGCATGCCCGTTCTCGGGCAGTTTCGTGATCTCGACGACCCGGATCGCTTTGTCTGGTTGCGCGCCTTCAGCAGCCTGCAGGCACGCCATAACGCGCTCAGCGCGTTTTACGGTGGTCCGGTGTGGCAAGCACATCGCGAAGCGGCCAATGCCACGATGATTGATTCCGACAACGTCCTGCTTTTGCGTCCCGCGTGGGCGGGAGCCCACTTTCCGGTTGACCTGGGCTTGCGGGCAGACAAGGCGGCGTCGAAGATTCCGGCAGGGCTGGTCGACCTGAGCATTTTTTATTTGAAAGAGCAGGCCGGTGCTGATTTGCTAGCCTCGTGCAGGCAACAGATGGCCCAGGTTTTGCTCGAAGGCGGAGCCATCCGCCAGGGCTGGTATGTCAACGAAACGCGTGAAAATACCTTTACCAAGCTTCCTGTGCGCGCCGGGGAATGTGTGCTCGTCGGGCTGGCGCTATTTGAAGATGCACGTTCGTATGCGACCCTCAGTGCAACCATGGCCTGGCAGCAAAGGGTTGCACCTCAACTGCAAGCCTATTTGGTCAAGGCGTCTGAATCGCATCGCCTGGCGCCAACAGCACGCTCGGCTTTGCACGCGTGACATTGCAGAACGACACAGGACCCGGGGTCAGGCTTGCACTCTTCAAACAACTTCAGTCCGGTCGTCACGCATTACGCCGCCGCCTGGGAGGCGAATGACCTGACAACCAATGGTGCGCAGCTACCGCGACGAGGTGATTTTTCACTGATTCAACCGATGGAAAAAAAAAGCCCGCACAAAGCGGGCTTTTTGACAAACCGGAAGGCGGCAGGCCTTACAGCTTCTTGGCGTCTTTACCCATCATTTCGTCAGTCGAGTTTTTCTTCCCAGTTTTCGCTTTCGTGGCTGCTTTGGCTTCGGCAGCTGCTTTGGCCTTGTCGCTACCCTGAGCCATGGCTTCGGGTTGCTTGGCGGACTTGTCGGCTGCCATGCCTTTGGCTTCGACTTTGGCCTGAGCTGCAGCTTCACCTTTGGGGTTGGTCTGCTTCATGGCTTCCGGCATCGGGGCGCCACCAGCATGGGATGCGGCAAAAGCGCCGGTGGCGAACAGGCTGACGAGCAATGCAGCAAATAATTTAGTCATGGCGGAATCCTTCAAAGTTGGGTTGACTCAGTCCGATATGGGACAGAGCAGACTCGAAAACGCTTCGTACAACGTTGCAGTTCACATGTCCGAGAAGATTTTCGTCGTTGCCATGCTTTTTTATTGAGGGACATACCCTTGTAGGATTTTCCGGTTCTGTGCGACGCTTGAACTCTGAAGATAACAAGCGGGTGCGAGACTGCTTTCAACTGAATACTCGGTCCTGGGGACTGTCACGGACAATGCTACGCGCCTGAACAAAGGCATACTTGTCCCCGTGGAATACAAGGACTCTCTTTTTGCAGCTGCGGCGCTGGAAGCGCCCGGTGACCTGGCGCTGGCACTGGCGCTGCCTGCGGCGGCTGGCCATTTTGATGAATTACAGGGACGCAGCCTGGACAAAGCCGCGCCGCTGACCGGCCCCAGCCAGACGCAGAGTCAAAGCCAGTCCCTGCCGGCGCTGCAACTGGCGGGCAACGTGCCGGCTGCCGCAGCGGCCACAGCTGCCACAGCGGCCGCTGCGGCAGCTGTGCCGGATGCAGCCCCCAGCCCCCCCGGGCCTGCCAGCCTGTCGCCGGAATGGACGCGCTTCTTCAACTTCCTGGGCGGTGACGGTTTTGATGACCTGAACCACCGCAAAACCAACCTGCAGCGCCAGATCCGCGACAACGGCGTGACGTACAACGTGTATGCCGACGCCAACGGCCCGCAGCGCCCCTGGTCGCTGGACCTGTTCCCACTGGTACTGTCGGCGCAGGACTGGGCGCAGATTGAAACCGGTGTGCGCCAGCGTGCCCGCCTGCTCGAGCATATTCTGGCCGACGTTTACGGCCCGCAGCAATTGCTGGGCCTGGGCCTGCTGCCGGCGGCGCTGGTGCAGGGGCACCCGGGTTACCTGCGCGCCATGCACGGCGTGTCGCCCGCCGGCGGCAGTTTTCTGCATATTGCGGCCTTTGACCTGGCGCGCGGCCCGGACGGACGCTGGTGGGTGGTGTCGCAACGCACCCAGGCGCCTTCCGGCCTGGGGTACCTGCTGGAAAACCGCCTGGCGATCTCACGGCTGTTCCCCGAAGCCTTTCGCGAGCTCAAGGTGCAGCGCCTGGCGGCCGCCTACAAGGCACTGATAGACGGCATGAAAGCGGCCAGCCCGGCGCGCCGCAGCGGCGAGGAAAGCCGCATAGTGCTGCTGACACCGGGGCCGTACAACGAGACCTATTTTGAACACGCTTACCTGGCACGTTACCTGGGCCTGACACTGGTCGAAGGCAGCGATCTGCTGGTGCGTGATGACAAGCTGTACCTCAAGACCCTGCAGGGGCTGGAGCCGGTGCACGGCGTGCTCAAACGCCTCGATGACGAGTTTCTGGACCCGCTGGAGCTGCGCTCGGACTCCACCCTCGGTGTGCCCGGTCTGCTGCAGGCGATACGCGCCGGCAATGTGCTGGTGACCAACACGCCGGGCTCGGCCTTCCTCGAATCGAGCGCACTGCTGGGCTTTTTGCCGGCCCTGTCGCGCCACCTGCTGGACCAGCCGCTGGCCATGCCCTCACTGGCCACCTGGTGGTGCGGTGAGCAGGCGGCCCTGCAATCGGTGCTGCCGCGCCTGAAAGAATGTGTCATCAAGCCCACCTACCCCGGCGCCGGCAGCCACTCGGTGATTGCGCAAACCCTGTCCAGCCGCCAGCTCGATGAATGGGCCGGCCGTCTGGTCCGGCGCAGCGAGGACTACACCGTGCAGGCCTATCTGCCGCTGTCCCAGACACCGACCTGGCAGGGCCAGCGTATTGCACCGCGTTCCACCATGCTGCGGGTTTTTGCAGTGGCCGACGGCGCCGGCTGCTGGCAGGTCTTGCCCGGCGGCCTGGCGCGGCTGGCTGGCGTCAACGCCAAAATTGCGTCCATGCAGCAAGGCGGCAGCAGCGCCGACGTGTGGGTGGTTTCCGCACCCCCGGCCCCTGCGGGGGCCAGCAGCGCCAGTGCAACCCACACTGCCGCCGCCGTGCCTGCCGGGGCCGAGCCCGGCGCCGCACCGCAAGTCTGGACCCGGCACCGGTACAAACCTGCGGTGACCAGCCGCGCGGCAGAAAACCTGTTCTGGCTGGGCCGCTACACCGAACGCACAGAAAATGCCATCCGCATGGCCCAGCTGACGCTGCAGGCGCTCAATGGTGAAGACCAGTCCTCGCAGCCGCTGCTGGCCTGGCTGTCCGAGATGGCGGTCAAAAACGGACTGGTGATGGACAGCGTGCCCGCCGCCACGCAGGCGCGGCGCGTGTTCGAGCGCTCGCTGATTGCCAGTCTGGCCGACACCGAGCAGGCCGCCAGCGTCGGCTACAGCCTGCGCGCGCTCAAGGGCGCGGCCTCGGCGGTGCGTGAACGGTTGTCGCAGGAGCAGTGGCACGTCATCATGCAGGCGGAGGCAGATTTTTTCTCGCGCTGCGCAAGCTTCAGCGGACCCGAGCACCCGTCCTCGCAGGCGCTGGAATATTCGTCGGTGGAGGCGCTGGCAGCGCTGGAGTCCGCCAGCGGCTTCCTGGCCGCCATGACCGGCGCGCAGACCGACCGCATGAGCCGCGACGACGGCTGGCGCCTGCTCAGCACCGGCCGCCATATCGAGCGTCTGAACACGCTGGCCGCCGCGCTGATTCTTGGTTTTGAAACCGGCGCCGTGCATGACGAAGGCGGTTTTGGCGCGATGCTGGCCCTGTTCGACAGCACCATCACCTTTCATGCCCAGTACCAGCAGCAGCGCGACATTCCGGCGCTGCTGGACCTGCTGGTGCTGGATCGCGACAACCCGCGCTCGCTCGGCTGGGTCACGCAAACCTTGCGCGGCCGGCTGGCGCGGCTGGCCGAGAACACTGCGGGTCAGGCGCAGCCGGTGCCCGACCTGACGCAGGCCCTGCCGGACCCCGGCAGCTGGATACTGAGCGAGCTCTGCAGCCCGGCTGCCGGCGCGGCACAGGACCAGCCTTACGCCAGCCTGCTGGCACAGCTGGAGCGCTGCTGCGACGCCGCGTTCGAGCTGTCCGACCTGCTGAGCCGCCGCTATTTCAGCCATGTCGCCCAGGATGAACACAGCCTGGGCGCATAAGCGCCGCCCTTCGTATCCGACTTTCCCACTGCCACGATGTTGCTTCACCTGGTTCACGAAACGCACTATGCCTACACCCCCACGGTGGAGAGTGCGCACCATGTGCTGCACCTCAAACCGGCCAGCCACGCGGGCCAGCAGTTGCTGCGCCACAGCCTGAGCATCAGCCCGCAACCGACACGGCTGCAGGAGCTGACGGATGTGTATGGCAACACCCGCAGCTACTTTTCATTGCAGGCGCCGCACGACCAGCTGACCGTGCGCGCCGACAGCATTGTGTCCACACTGGCACTCAATGCCGCAGCGCGGGATGCCGCGCCCGGCCTGCCGTGGGAGGCCGTGCGTGAGCAGTTTCGCTACCAGGCCGGCGGCGCCTACGACAGCGCCTGCGAGTTTGTGTTTGCCTCACCGTATGTGCCGCGCGACGATACCTTTGCCGAATTCGCCCGACCCAGTTTTACGCCAGGCCGGCCATTGCCCGAAGCAGCCCACGCCCTGATGGAACGCATCCACGAAGCCATGACTTATGAAAGCGACAGCACCGAAGTCGGTACCCCGGCGCTGGAGGCGCTGCAGGCGGGCAAAGGGGTGTGCCAGGATTTCGCCCACATCATGGTCGCCTGCTGCCGGGCCATGGGTGTGCCGGCCCGTTACGTCAGCGGCTACCTGCTGACCACACCGGCCCCCGGCCAGCCGCGCCTGATCGGCAGCGATGCCTCGCACGCCTGGGCCTCGGTCTATTGCCCGGTGGAAAGCCAGGCCGGCGCCATGGTGCTGGCAGACGGGCAAAGCCCGGGCCTCTGGCTGGACTTCGACCCGACCAACAATCGCGCACCCGGTGAAGACTATGTCACGCTGGCCACAGGCCGTGATTTCCTGGACGTGTCGCCGATGCGCGGCGTGATACGCGGCGGCGCGCACCATGTGCTGGACGTAGCGGTCACCGTGACGCCCATCGCGAAACTGCCTGAGGCGGACTGAATGCGCAGCGCCCTGAGCTTGCCGCCGGCCATTAAAATAAGTGCCTCACCCCGTTTTTGCTATTTTTTTGATAGCTGCTTACGCCCGTCAAACAAGGGCTGAAGCCCTGTTTTCCTCTCATCCCTCAGCCATTCCCGTCAGGAGCACTGCATGACCCCAACCACCGGCCCTATCTACGACACACTGCAGAAACTGGGCATCAGCCTGCCACCGGTGGCTGCACCCGCCGCGGCCTATGTGCCTTTTGTGCAAACCGGCAAGCTCGTTTTCCTCTCCGGCCACATTGCCAAAAAAGACGGCAAGCCCTGGGTCGGCCAGCTCGGCAAAAACATGGGCACCGATGAAGGCAAGCTGGCGGCGCGCGCGATTGCGATTGACCTGATGGGCACACTGCATGCCGCCGTGGGCGATCTGGGCAAGGTCAAACGTATTGTCAAGCTGATGAGCCTGGTCAACTCGACCAGCGAGTTCACCGAGCAGCACCTGGTGACCAACGGTGCCAGCGAGCTGTTTGGCGAAGTTTTCGGTGCCGCCGGCAGCCATGCCCGCAGTGCCTTTGGTGTGGCGCAAATCCCCATGGGTGCCTGTGTCGAGATTGAGCTGATCGCCGAACTGGAATAAGCACACCCCGTGGAGGCTTCGCGGCCCCCGCTTGCAATGCGTCTCTCGTCAGGCGCGTTCGCTGACCCAGGCCTGCACCGACGCCAGCGCCGCCGGCAGTTTCGACGCATCGCTACCCCCGGCCATGGCCATGTCGGCCTTGCCGCCGCCCTTGCCGCCCACCTGCTGGGCCACAAAGTTGACGAGTTCGCCGGCCTTGACCCTGGCCACGCTGTCAGCGGTCACACCCGCAGCAATCTGCACCTTGTCGCCGTCCACCGCAGCCAGCACGATGACGGCCGTCTTGAGTTTGTCCTTGAGCTTGTCCATGGTCTCGCGCAGGGTCTTCGCATCGGCGCCTTCGAGCCGGGCGGCCAGCACTTTCAGGCCTTTCACATCCACCGCCTGCGCCATCAGCTCGTCGCCCTGCGAGGAAGCGAGCTTGCCCTTGAGGGCCGCCACTTCTTTTTCCAGCGCCCTGACCTGATCGAGCACCTGGCCTATGCGGCCCTGCAGCTCGGACGGGCTGGCCTTGAGCGAGCCCGCGGCCGACTGCACCGCCGCTTCGAGCGATTGCAGATAGGCCAGCGCGTTTTCGCCGGTCACCGCCTCAACCCGGCGCACACCAGCGGCCACACCACTTTCGGCCACAATCTTGAACAGGCCGATGTCACCGGTGCGGCCTACGTGCACACCGCCACACAGCTCCTTGCTCGAACCAATCGTCAGCACACGAACGGTCTCGCCGTACTTCTCGCCAAACAGCATCATCGCGCCGGTTTTCTGCGCTTCATCCATCGCCATCACACTGGCATCCGTGGCCACATTGGACAGGATTTCGGCGTTGACACGCGCCTCGATCTCGCGGATCTGCGCATCGGTGACCGGTGCGTTGTGCGCAAAATCAAAACGGGTTTTTTCGGCATCGACCAGAGAGCCCTTTTGCTGCACATGGTCGCCCAGCACCTCGCGCAAGGCCTTGTGCATCAAATGGGTCGCGCTGTGGTTGCGCACGGTGGCAGCACGCAAAGCGGTGTTGACCTGTGCGTTCACGGTATCACCGACCTGGAGCCTGCCTTCCGTTTGTGTGCCGTGATGGCCAAACACATCGGCCTTGATCTTCAGCGTGTCGTCCACCGTGAATGTGGAACCGGCTGCGGCAAGCCGGCCCTGGTCACCAACCTGGCCGCCGCTCTCGGCATAAAACGGCGTCGTGCTGAGCACCACCACACCGCCCTGCCCCGGATTCAGGCTCTGCACCGCCACGCCGTCGGCATACAGCGCCACCACTTTTGCAGGCTCCTGCAGCAACTCGTAGCCGGTAAAGGCATGGCCTTCGCCGGAGTATTCCAGCGCCTTGTCCATGCGGAATTTACCGGCCGCACGGGCCTGGTTTTTCTGCCTGTCCATCGCGGCGCTGAAACCCGCCTCGTCCACCGCCACACCGCGTTCGCGGCACACGTCGGCCGACAGATCGAGCGGAAAGCCATAGGTGTCGTGCAGCTTGAACGCCACATCACCCGGCAGGACTTTCGCATCTCCTGCAAGGGCTGCGTCCAGAATCGTCATGCCGATTTCCAGCGTTTCGAAAAAGCGCTCTTCCTCGACCCGCAGCACCTCGGTGATACGCGCCGCCTGCGCGGCCAGACGCGGATAGGCCGCGCCCATCAGCTGGACCAGATCGGGCACCAGCTTGTGAAAAAACGGTGTCTTCTTGCCCAGCTTGTAGCCGTGGCGGATGGCGCGGCGGATGATGCGGCGCTGCACATAACCGCGGCCTTCATTCGACGGGTTGACGCCGTCGCTGACCAGAAAGGCTGTGGCGCGGATATGGTCGGCGATGACGCGCAGCGACTTGTTGTCCAGGTCCTTCTCGCCGGTTTCGCGGGATGCAGCCTTGATCAGCGCATCAAAAATATCAATCTCATAATTGCTGTGCACATGTTGCAGGATGGCGGCCAGGCGCTCCAGCCCCATGCCGGTATCCACACACGGTGCCGGCAGCGGCTTGACAGAGCCATCGGGCTGCATGTCGAACTGCATGAACACATGGTTCCAGATTTCAATAAAACGGTCGCCGTCTTCCTCGGGGCTGCCGGGAGGGCCGCCCGGGATGTGCGCGCCATGGTCGTAAAAAATCTCGCTGCACGGGCCACAGGGGCCGGTGTCGGCCATCATCCAGAAGTTATCGCTGGCGTAACGGCCGCCCTTGTTGTCGCCGATGCGGATCACACGCTCGGGCGGCAGGCCAATTTCTTTGGTCCAGATGTCGTAAGCCTCCTGGTCTTCTTCATACACCGTGGCCAGCAGACGTTCCGGTGGCAGTTTGTAAACCTCGGTCAGCAGCTCCCAGCCCCACTTCAAGGATTCGCGCTTGAAATAATCGCCAAAACTCCAGTTGCCAAGCATCTCGAAGAAGGTATGGTGGCGTGCGGTGTAGCCGACGTTTTCCAGGTCGTTGTGTTTGCCACCGGCACGCAGACAGGCCTGCACCGAAGCCGCGCGCACATAAGAGCGTTTGTCGGTGCCGAGGAACACGTCCTTGAACTGCACCATGCCGGAATTGGTGAACATCAGTGTCGGGTCATTGCCCGGCACCAGCGAACTCGATGCCACCACGCTGTGGCCCTTGGACGCGAAGAAGTCGAGAAAAGACTTGCGGATGTCGGCGACGGTAAAAGTGGGTGTGCTCATGTTTTTGTGGTTGCTGGCGCCATCGGTGCTGGCCAGGCCAGGGGCCCGCAGCGGCCGACCGCACGGGGGTGCCTGATTTGCCTGAACTCTTGATTATAAGTTTGAGGCCGCCTGTGCCTGCCCGCCGCTGCGCCAAACCGTCCAACGCGCTATGCTTATGAACTGACCAATGAGCTGCCCGCCGCGCAGCCGCATCCGAAAGAGACACCCATGGACATGAAAACCTCCCCCATCTCCCTTCTCAAAGACCCGAGCATTTTCAAGACCGATGCCCTGATCGACGGCCAGTGGGTCAAAGGCACGGCCCGTTTTGACGTGAACGACCCGGCCACCGGCATAAAACTGGCCGACGTGGCCAATCTGGGCGCCCAGGACGCAGAAGCCGCGATTGCCGCCGCCAATGCCGCCTGGCCGGCCTGGCGCAGCAAGACCGGCAAGGAGCGGCATGCGATTTTGCTCAAGTGGTACCAGCTCCTGATGGCCAACGTCGAAGACCTGGGCCGCATCATGACCGCCGAACAGGGCAAACCCTTTGCCGAGGCCAAGGGTGAAATCGCCTACGGCGCCAGTTTTGTCGAATGGTTTGCCGAAGAAGCCAAACGGGTCAACGGCGAAACCCTGCCGCAGTTCGACAACAACCGCCGCCTGATGGTGCTCAAGCAACCGATTGGCGTATGCGCGGCCATCACGCCCTGGAATTTCCCGCTCGCCATGATCACCCGCAAGGTGGCGCCGGCGCTGGCCGCCGGTTGCCCCGTGGTCATCAAGCCGGCCGAGCTGACACCGCTGACCGCACTGGCGGCAGCCGAGCTGGCCCTGCGCGCCGGCATTCCGGCCGGCGTGCTCAATGTGCTGACCGCCGACAGCGATCACTCGATTGCCATCGGCAAGGTGTTTTGCGCCAGCGACATCGTGCGCCACATCAGCTTCACCGGCTCCACCGAGGTCGGCCGCATCCTGATGGCGCAAAGTGCGCCGTCCATCAAAAAACTCGCGCTGGAGCTCGGCGGCAATGCCCCTTTCATCGTGTTTGACGACGCCGACATCGATTCGGCCGTCGAAGGCGCGATGGCCAGCAAATACCGCAATGCCGGCCAGACCTGCGTCTGCGCCAACCGGATTTACGTGCAGGACGCTGTCTACGACCAGTTTGTTGAAAAGTTCGCGGCCAAGGTCAAGTTGCTGAAAGTTGGCAACGGCTTTGAAGACGGTGTGGTGCAGGGCCCGCTGATCGAGGATTCGGCGATCGAGAAAGTGCAGCGCCATGTGGACGATGCGCTGGCCAAAGGCGGCAAGCTGCTGGCCGGCGGCCACAAGCTCAAAGGCCAGTTTTTCGAACCCACGGTGGTTTCCGAAGCCACCGGCGACATGCTCTGCGCCCGCGAAGAAACCTTTGGGCCGTTTGCGCCGGTGTTCCGCTTCAAGACCGAGCAGCAAGCCATAGCCGCGGCCAACAACACCGAGTTCGGCCTGGCCAGCTACTTCTACAGCCGCGACATAGGCCGCATCTACCGCGTGGCCGAAGCGCTGGAATACGGCATGGTCGGCATCAATGCCGGCGTGATCGCCACCGAACACGTGCCTTTCGGCGGCGTCAAGCAGTCGGGCCTGGGCCGGGAGGGCTCCAGCCACGGCATGGAGGAGTACCTGGAAATGAAATACCTTTGCCTCGGAGACATGCAGAAATGAAACGCAGACTTTTTATCCACGCCGGCATCGCCTTGGCAGGCGCTACATTTTTAATAGCTGCCGGCGCACAGGGAACGGGGGCTGGAGTCCAAAAACGCCATAAACTGGTGATTCAGGTCAGTGACAACGACCCGGCCAAGTGGAACCTGGCACTGAACAACGCCAAAAATGTGCAGGACGACGTGGGCGCCGCCAATGTGGACATCGCCATCGTGGCCTACGGCCCCGGCATAGGCATGCTCAAGCTCGAATCACCCACCGGGTCGCGCGTCGCTGATGCGATGAAAGCCAATGTGCGTGTGGTGGCCTGCGAAAACACCATGCGCGCCCAGAAGATCGTCAAGGACGACATGTTGCCCGCTATCAGCTACGTGCCGGCCGGCGTGACCGAGATCATGAAAAAACAGGGTGAGGGCTGGGCCTATTTGCGGCCTTGAGCCTGTTTTTGTTGCCAGGCAGCGTGCAGGTGGTTTTACAATCAGCACACGCGGGTGTAGTTCAATGGCAGAACTTTTGCTTCCCAAGCAAATAGCGTGGGTTCGATTCCCATCACCCGCTCCAGTTCTTGCACGCACTGAGCTGCCAAGCAATCTTCTGATGGAACAAAAAAAGCCGGACACTGTCCGGCTTTTTTGGGCTTGAAGAGATTTACAGCGGTCGGCAAACAGTGAAGCCGGTGGTGGCCTCAACGTAATTGACGGCGGCTGGCGCTGCCGCAGCGGCCACGGTAGCTGTGGTCGACCGAAGTCTTCCGGTGTTGCTGACGCCATCGTCGAGCAGCCGATCCAGTGCACCCGCCTGCTTGCCGGTCAGATTATTCAGGCAAACCACATTCACGGCGCCAAATCCCCAGACTGTGTTGGTCAGACCAACAAAGCCGCCCGCCGCATTTTGCGGGAGCGTAGTGGCAGCTGGGTCACCCTCGATAAATCCAGCGTGACGAAGCACCCGGACGCCCTGGGTGCCCTCAGACGTGGCCGCTGCAACAAAAGGATCCGCGCTTGCAACGCCAATCAGCCCATCGTTGTTACCGGCGGTAAAAGCAACCGCGCCCCAACCGCGCTGGGTGTGCGTCGTTATGGTCAGATCGTCGCCAGGAAAGCCCCGATACCGATCCTGATAGCTGCGAACCACGGCACTCATGCCGTCCAGGTCTTTGGCCATGTTCTTGATGCGGGAGCTTTCAATCAGTTCCTGCCCCTTCAACACACCTGCGAGCAGCAGGCCAACGATGACCAGCACGATGGCGATTTCCACCAGGGTAAAACCGGCCTGTTTTTTCAATGTTTTCATTCATGAACTCCGAAAATTGGGCGACGCGGGATGCATCGGTAATCAAATGTATCCATGGCTTGGCCATTCAGGGAGTCAGGAATTTTTACGGGGTACCCGCAGCGTCACACGTATCCCCTGGCCAAGACCCTCGGCGAACAGATCCCCACCCGCCTGTTGCGCCTGCTTGCGCGCCTGGTACATGCCCAGCCCCTTGTTCACCGAGCCCGACGTCGCCCAGGGTTCAAACAGTTTTTCCAGTGGAATCTCCAGCGGCAAATGGGGTGTCTCAAAATGGACAAGGGTGTCTTGCTCTGCCTCCACGACAAACACCCGGCAGTGCGCCGCCAGCATGCGCTCGCGCGACAGCGTGGAAACATTGCCCAGCACGTTGTCGAGCACCGACGCCAGCGCCGCGCCATCCCAGTGCAGGCGTGCAGCGCCCAACAGATCGATCTGGACCTGATGCAACTCGCCGGCCTGGT
>CALRQX020000026.1:0-53135 GCA_943370435.1 Kapaibacterium sp. (SeqCode)
GCGTGCAAACATGACGGCCAACCGAATCAGCCCTGACGCGCTATGCGCGTCAGGGCTCCCCGCACCCGAACCCGCATTCGTCTCCCCAAGCCCGTTAGGCTGGGCCGAGGAGCGCAGGTCAAAGCGGATCAGGGCGAGCGATTGTCTGAGCGAAGCGAGTTCGAGCTCGACCCCGCTTTGACCGAGCACCACAGGTTGCCTGGAGCGAAGCGGAAGGACCCAGACTGTCGGGTCGCCTTTTCTTTGGTGACTTTCTTTTGGCGACGCAAAAGAAAGTTACTTGCCGCCGGGCAACCCCCGGCAAACGGTCGCAGGCATACCGAAACGCCGGTAGTCGCCACACATGGATCCCGGATCAAGTCCGGGATGACAGTGAAGGGTCAAGTCAAAAAAAAGTGTGAAGCCCGCCGATAGGCCGGATTTTGTGCGGAGCGGTTTCCTTGCGGTCCCCGCCCCGTGACTGCCATTAATCTGGGCCGTCTGTCGCCAGACGGCTCGGTGCTACCTACCCGCACACTCCGGGGGCCCCGTCAACGTGTGCCTACTTGGTATTGCTGCGCGTAGAGATTGCTCGTTTCACCCGTCCCGGGTTGCCCCGGGCCGACTCGTCTCTGTAGCTCTGATCCTCACCTCACGGTGGACAGCTGTTAGCTGCTACGCTGCCCTGCGCAGTCCGGACCTTCCTCCAGTGCGGTGTTTCCACCCTTGCACCAGCGGCAGTCTGGCGTGCTTCACCCCGCTATTATCCCGGCATTTGCATCGCTATCAAATCCATAGCTGGTTACGCACGCCCCGTCTGGACTGCAGGGGTAAAATGCTTCATAGATCCGAAATACAGATCCAGAAGGTACCCCCCATGATTCGCGTGTCCGAACTCAAGCTGCCGCTTGACCACCCTGAAGACGCCCTGCCCGCGCTGATTGCCGCCACGCTGGGCATTCCGGCCGCAGAACTGCTGAGCCACAAGATCTACAAACGCAGCTACGACGCGCGCAAGCAGAAGCTGCTGCTGGTGTATATCGCCGACGTGGAGGTGGCTCCCTCGCTGCAAGCTGAACTGCTGGCAAAGTCCAAGGACAACCCCCACATCCGCCCGGCACCCGATCAAAGTTACCACCTGGTGGCGCACGCCGCCAGCGCGCCGGTTCTGCGCCCTGTGGTCGTCGGTTTTGGCCCCTGCGGCATTTTTGCGGCGCTGCTGCTGGCGCAGATGGGGCTCCAGCCCATCGTGCTCGAGCGCGGCAAAAAAGTGCGTGAACGCACCAGGGACACCTGGGGCCTGTGGCGCAAAAGTGTGCTGAACCCGGAGTCGAATGTGCAGTTCGGTGAAGGCGGCGCCGGCACTTTTTCGGACGGCAAGCTCTGGAGCCAGATCAAGGACCCGCGCTTCCTGGGCCGCAAGGTCATGACGGAATTCGTCAAGGCCGGCGCGCCCGAAGAAATTCTGCTGGTCAGCAAACCGCACATAGGCACCTTCAAGCTGGTCAAGGTGGTGGAGCACATGCGCGAGCAGATCATCGCCATGGGCGGCGAGATACGGTTTGAGCAGCGCCTGAGCGACGTGCTGATAGACAACGGCCAGCTCAGGGGCATCAGCGTGCAGAACCTGCAGGATGGCAGCAGCTACGAGCTACGCGCTGACCATGTGGTGCTGGCACCGGGCCACAGCGCACGCGACACCTTTGCCATGCTGCACGAGCGTGGTGTGTACATGGAGGCCAAACCTTTTTCAGTCGGCTTTCGCATCGAACACCCGCAGGGCCTGATAGACCGCGCGCGCCTCGGTCAACACGCGGGCCACCCGCTGCTGGGCGCGGCCGACTACAAGCTGGTGCACCACGCGGCCAATGGCCGCTCGGTCTACAGCTTTTGCATGTGTCCGGGCGGCACCGTGGTGGCGGCCACGTCTGAAGAAGGCCGGGTTGTGACCAACGGCATGAGCCAGTATTCACGCAACGAACGCAATGCCAACGCCGGCATTGTGGTGGGCATCAGCCCCGCCGACTACCCGGGCGGGCCGCTGGCCGGCATCGCCTTCCAGCGCGCACTGGAGTCGCATGCTTTCACGCTGGGCGGCAGCAACTACCAGGCGCCCGGTCAGCTGGTCGGCGATTTTGTGGCCGGCAGGGCCTCGACACAGCTCGGCACGGTGGAACCGTCGTACAAACCCGGCGTGTTGCTGACGGATCTGGCCAGCGCGTTGCCGGCCTATGCGATCACCGCCATGCGTGAAGCGCTGCCGGTGTTTGGCAAGAAGATCAGGGGGTTTGACATGGCAGACGCGGTGCTGACCGGTGTCGAGACCCGCACCTCGTCACCGCTGCGTATCACGCGCGGTGATGATTTTCAAAGCATCAATGTCAAGGGCCTGTACCCGGCCGGTGAAGGCGCCAGTTACGCGGGCGGCATTTTGTCAGCCGGGGTGGACGGCATCGAGGTGGCCGAGGCGGTGGCGCTCAGCATGACTATTGCATCCTGACGACATCACCCTACCTGCCTGCCCAGGGCAGTCCATGAAAATCGACGCGCGGATGCAAGCCAATAGACCTGGCGGCAAAACGGTGGCGCAATTCACCGAGAGGCAAGGCATGGGCTCCGTCGACGTCGCCGATGTGCTGGTGCGCATATGGCGAGGGCTCGCCCCCAGCCTCATCAACGGTCGATAACGCTAGAGCGAGTGGCCGAAGCGCTCGAAACGCGGCTGCCACTTCTCCAGGATATCGGCCGACACCAGCACGCCCTCAGCGCGCCCGATCAGCAGCTGTCGTGGAATCAGGCCGATGTAACGCGAATCGGCGCTGTTGTCGCGATTGTCGCCCAGCATCAGGAACTTGTCGGGGGGTATCGTCACCGGGCCCCAGCTGTCCCTGGCCGGCACGCCGGCCAGCCATTGGATCTGGTGCTGCCGCTGGGCCGAGGTTTCCTTCACATGCGTGGCTACCAGCACCCCTGCCGGGCCGGCCGGCTCCATTACCGTGTCCAGCACCTCATAACGTGCTGCCTGGCCGTTGATGATGAGCACCTTGGCGCGCATTTCCACCACGTCGCCCGGCACGGCCACCAGACGCTTGATCAGGCGCATGCCGTCGAGCGGTGAAGAAAAAGTGACGACGTCCCCGCGCTGCGGGTCGCCCGTGCGCGACAACACCACGTCGGTCAACGGGATCTTGACGTTGTAGGCCAGGCGGTTGACGAATACCACGTCGCCTTCGAGCAAGGTGGGCCGCATGGAACCAGAGGGAATGGGATTCCAGTCCGCGATCGCAGTACGGAACAGTCCGAACAACAACAGCAACACCAGAAAATTGCGGTTCTTTCCGATCCAGGTTTTCATGCCTGTACTCCTGAAATTTCTCAAAAAAAAGACGCCCTGTCCGGGACGCCTTTTGATTTGCTCTTCAAGCCTGGTTGTTTTGCAATGCCGCAATACGTTCTTCAATCGGCGGGTGCGTGCTGAAAAGCTTGCCAATGCCGCCGGTGATACCAAAGGCCTGCACGCTCTTGGGCAACTCGCCGGGCACCATGCCGCCCAGACGGGCCAGCGCGTTGATCATCGGTTGCTTGCGCCCCATCAGTTGGGCGGCACCGGCATCGGCGCGGAACTCACGGTGGCGCGAAAACCAGGCCACGACGATGGCAGCGGCAAAACCGAGCACGATGTCGAGCACGATGGTGCTGATGTAATAACCAATGCCGGGGCCGGAGTTGCTGTCGCTGCCACGGCGCAAAAAGCTGTCCACCGCATAACCGATCACGCGGCTCAGGAACACCACAAAAGTGTTCATCACGCCCTGGATCAGCGTCATGGTGACCATGTCGCCATTGGCGACGTGGGCAATTTCGTGGCCCAGCACGGCTTCAATCTCTTCGCGTGTCATGCCCTGCAGCAAACCGGTGGAGACCGCCACCAGCGCCGAGTTTTTGAAAGCGCCGGTGGCAAAGGCGTTCGGTGCGCCTTCAAAAATACCGACCTCGGGCATGCCGATACCGGCTGAGGTGGCCAGCTTTTGAACGGTCTGCACAATCCAGGCCTCGTCGGCGTTTTGCGGCTCGTTGATCACACGCACACCCGAGCTCCACTTGGCCACGGGTTTGCTGATCAGCAGCGAAATGATGGCGCCGCCAAAACCAATGACGGCGGCAAACCCGAGCAACATGCCCAGGTTCAGGCCCTGCGGCGTCAGGTAGCGGTTCACGCCCAGCAGGCTGGCGACGATGCCCAGCACCACCACCACCGCCAGGTTGGTCATGACAAAAAGAAAAATACGTTTCATGGGTTCTCCGTGAGGTCGGTGAAAAATGTCGGCCCGGTGCAAAAGGTGAGGGCTTCAAGCCCCATATCAAGTCCGCTGATTTTTGTTGTTCTGGGTTGTCACAGCGGCCGCCTGGGCCGGAATACAAGGGAGTCATCATAAAAGGAAAAGTTCTCGTTTTCCGCCCACCAGCCCGGCACACCGAGCACCGGCAAAGGGGTAAAAGGTTTGCTGGCCAGCTTGCCTGCGCTGATGTCCTGCGCCACCCAGGCGTCCAGGCCTGCTAAGGAATCAATAGCTGCTTGCGCACGGTAGACATGGGCTGTGATCACTTTTCGCGGGTCCAGCAGCTTTTCGAGCAACGCGTGGCCAAACAACACCAGATGCGCCTGTTGCCAAAGTGGGCGCAAACCCACAAACAAGTGCTGCCAGTCGCGCGCCAGCAGCGCGTCCCACAGCGGCTGCGGCGCCGACAGAAAAGCGGCGTTTTCGTCGAACACCGTGAGCGCATCGCGCACCGGTCCGCGCAAGGGTGCCACGCCGGCTGCGGCGATCTCGGCTGCCTGCAGCTGATTGAGTTTTTTCTTGGTTTCAGGAAAACGCAGCCAGCACAGGCCGTTGAAAAAGTCGTGCAGGTTGTCGCGCGTCGGGACGGTGCCAGTGGCAAAAATGAACTGCTCGTAGGCCTGGCCGGCCGGCAAGGCCGATTGCGGCACAAAACGCGGACCGCCAGCCTGCTGCTGGTTCAGCGCATCCTGAAGGGCTACCCCGCCCGAGACGGCTTGCAGCACACGCTGCCCGCTTTCACGCCAGGGCGCCATCCAGGGCTGGCTCCAGTTGATGGACAGCGCAGACACGGGAGCGCCAGCGTTCATCCGTTTCTGGCCGGGGGCCGGGACTGCCTTTTGTCGCGCACCATGACGGTGGATTTGCCTTCGTCGGAAATCTCAAACAGCTGGGTGGCCACCAGCAGCTTGGTCAGGGTGGCATAACCGTAGTTGCGGTGGTCGAACGAGGCCTGGTTGGCAATCTGCGTGCCAACGGCGCCCACGCGGGCCCAGCCCTCGTCGTCAGCGGCGGCCTGCACCGCGTTGCGCAGCAGCATGACGAGTTTGGCGTCCTGCTTGAGCTGCGCCGGCGTGGCACGCAGCGGCGCAGCGGCGACCGCTTCGGCGTCTTCGCGGGCGCCTGCCGGGGCATCGACCGCCGCCATGGGCCGCAACTTGTCCAGGTACAAAAAGCGCGAGCAGGCGTTGACAAAAGGCTCGGGTGTTTTCTGCGCGCCAAAGCCGTACACCGCAGCGCCCTTGGCACGCAGGTGCATCACCAGCGGTGTGAAGTCGGCGTCCGACGACACAATGCCAAAAGCATCGGGCCGGTCGGTGTAGAGCAGCTCCAGCGCGTCGATGACCATGGCCATGTCGCTGGCATTTTTGCCCTTGCTGTAGTCAAACTGCTGCATAGGGCGGATCGCGTGTTCGTGTAGCGCTTCTTCCCAGCCCTTGAGCTCGCTTTTTTTCCAGTTGCCGTAGGCGCGGCGGATATTGGTTTCGCCAAAAGTGGACAGCTCGTTGAGGATCAGGTCGATCTTGGAGGCCGGCGAATTGTCGGCATCAATCAGCAGCGCGACGCGGGGTTTTCGTTCCATCAGGGCCTCCCAATGCCAACAAGCTTCCAGGCCAGTGCCTCGCCGGAGCGCAGTGGTTTGAGCTCGGCCTCGCCAAAGGCAAAACTTTCTGGCGGCGTCCAGCTTTCTTTCTTCAGCGTGATGCTGCCGGTGTTGCGTGGCAGGCCGTAAAAATCAGCGCCATTGAAGCTGGCAAAAGCCTCGAGCTTGTCGATGGCACCCACAGCATCAAAGGCCTCGGCATACAGCTCCATGGCCGCGTGGGCGGTGTAACAACCGGCGCAACCGCTGGCGTGTTCTTTCAGGTGCGCGGGGTGGGGTGCGCTGTCTGTGCCCAGGAAAAAGCGCGGGTTGCCGCCGGTTGCCGCCTCCACCAGCGCCAGGCGGTGGGTTTCACGCTTGAGCACCGGCAGGCAGTAGTAATGCGGCCGGATGCCCCCCGTGAAAATGGCGTTGCGGTTGTACAGCAGGTGGTGGGCGGTGACGGTGGCACCCGTGAAGCGGTCGGCGTCACGCACATAGTGCGCGGCTTCTTTCGTCGTGATGTGCTCAAACACCATCTTGAGCTCCGGGAAATCGCGCCGCAACGGGATCAGCTGGGTGTCGATGAACGCCGCCTCGCGGTCAAACAGGTCGATCTCCGGGGAAGTCACCTCACCATGAACCAGCAGCAGCAGGCCTTCGCGCTGCATCGCTTCAAGTGTTTTGTACGTTTTGCGCAAATCCGTCACGCCGGCATCGCTGTTGGTCGTCGCGCCGGCCGGGTACAGCTTGACAGCGACCACACCGGCATCCCTGGCGCGTTTGATTTCGTCAGGCGGCAAGTTGTCGGTCAGGTACAGCGTCATCAAGGGCGCAAAGGCCACACCTTCCGGCACGGCGGCCTCGATGCGCTGGCGGTAGGCCACGGCCTGCGCGGCGGTGGTCACCGGCGGGCGCAGATTCGGCATGATGATGGCGCGTCCAAACTGCGCGGCCGTGTGTGGCACCACGGTGTGCAGGGCCTCACCGTCGCGCACATGCAGGTGCCAGTCGTCGGGGCGGGTCAGGGTGAGGCTGTAGTCGGAACTTGTCCTGGGCGCGGCTATGGTCATGCCGGTATTGTCCCAAAAATCAAAGGCAGTCCAGTCGCCCCTGCAGATAGGTCCGCAGCGACGGTAATGTGGTCAAACCCAGGGCTTGCCGGTAACTGGCCGCAGCCTCGAGCGGCAGGCCAGACAGCGCCAGCAGATAGGCATGCGCGACCCAGTAAGGCTGGTAGCTGCGCACCGCGCTGCTGTCGATCTGGCCCAGCGCTTGCAGCCCCTGGCTGACGCTGCCGGCTTCGCCCAGTGCCACTGCACGGCCGACCAGCGCGCCTGTGGTGGGGGCGATATGCACCAGTCGGTGGTAGAGCTGGACAATGCCCTCCCAGGGCACGCTGCCGGTGAACGCGCGTTGACAATGTGCCGCCTGGATGGCGGCTTCCAGCTGGAAAGGGCCGGGCTGGCGCCTGGCAGCGGCCACGGACAGGATGTGATTGGCCCGTGTGATACCGGCCTTGTCCCAGAGTGCGCAGTCCTGCTCGTGCAGGGGAATAAAACCGCCCGCTGCGCTGTGGCGCGCAGCACGGCGCGACTCACACAACAGGATCAGCGCCAGCAAACCGGTGGCCTCTGCGCTGTCTGGCAGCAAACTCGCCGTCAGGTCCGCCAGATAAATGGTTTCGTCGACCAGGTCACAGGCCTGCTCCACCCCCAGCCCGTCGCTGGCCAAGCCATCCCAACCCAGGCTGTAGGCCGCGTAAATGGCTTCCAGCACAGAGTGGATGCGCTCCGGCAAATCCCTGGCTTCGGGTTCCTCGAAGCGCATGCCGGTCTGGGCTATCCGCGTTTTGGCGCGCACCAGACGCTGGGCCATCGTTGCCGGGGAGATCAAAAACGCCGACGCGATACGCCTGGCCTCCAGCCCCAGCACAGTCTGCAGCATCAGGGCAGTGCGCATGGACGGAGCTATGGCCGGGTGTGCGCAGACAAACAGCAGCTTCAGGCGATCATCGGGGATCAGGGCTTGAACCGGCGCGGCCTCCTCCATCTCGCCGAGCAAAATAGTCACCGCCGGATCGGCCGCCACGCGCGCGTGGCGATTCATTTGCAGCAAGTTGCGCCTGGCCGCAGTCATGAGCCAGGCGTCCGGGGATTGCGGCACGCCATGGCGGGGCCAGCTTTCCAGCGCCGCAGCAAAGGCCTCGGCCAGGGCATCTTCGGCAGCAGCAATGTCGCGCCAGCGGTAGGCCAGGTAAGCGAGCAGGCGCCCGTAAGAAGCACGCGCCGCGTGTTCGGCCGCCTGCTGCGCACCCGGGAGCCTGCTCATGACACGGCTTCAGCCCGGCGGCAGCACCAGCACCGGGCGCACTTCCACGCTGGCCAGGCTTGAGGAGGGTGAGCGCGCCGCCCATTCAAGGGCGTCGTCGAGCGATGCCACTTCGATCACGACATAACCGCCCAGATGCTCTTTGGTGTCGGCAAAAGGTCCGTCCTGGACCTGGCGCTTGCCGTCGCGGATCTGCACAAAAGTGGCGGTGTCTGGCGCCTGCAGACCGTGGCCGTTGAGCATGATGCCCGCCTGCCCCATGGCACCCATATAAGCCTGCCAGGCGCCGAAGTAGGGGCCGGCCTGAGCCGGGTCTTTGGCCTTGTTGAACTCGTCGTCGCCCTGGCGAAAAATAAGCATGTATTGCATGGTGATGTCCTTTTCAGAAGTGGCCCGGCGATATGCCTGCCTGAACCATTGATGCGCGAGCCAAAGCCAAATCGACAGTCAGGCAAACATTTTTTCATTCCGGACTCAATGTCCTGTTTAGGCTCACAAAAAAGCACCCACTGGGGGTGCTTTTTCGATTCTGCCCAGACCAATGGTCCAGCGTTCAGTGGGCGAGGATCTTGTTGAGAAAATCCTTGGTCCGCGCCTGGCGATTTTCCGGGTGCATGAAAAACTCGTCCTTGGAGCAGTCTTCCAGAATCTTGCCGCCCACGTCCATGAAGATGACGCGGCTGCCGACTTTTTTGGCAAAACCCATCTCGTGGGTGACCACCATCATGGTCATGCCATCGGTGGCCAGGCCCATCATGCAGTCCAGCACCTCGCCGACCATTTCGGGGTCGAGCGCCGACGTGGGCTCGTCGAACAACATCGCAATCGGGTCCATGCTGAGCGCGCGGGCAATCGCCACGCGCTGCTGCTGGCCGCCCGACAACTGGCCGGGAAACTTGTCCTTGTGCAGCATCAGGCCCACGCGGTCCAGGTATTTGAGGCCATGGGTTTTGGCCTCGTCGATGCTGCGGCCCAGCACCTTGACCTGGGCCAGGGTCAGGTTTTCGGTCACGCTGAGGTGCGGAAACAGCTCGAAGTTCTGGAACACCATGCCGACCCGCGAGCGCAGCTTGGGCAGGTCGGTCTTGGGGTCATGCACGGCCTGGCCATCGACAAAGATCTCGCCCTTCTGGAACGGCTCCAGCGCGTTGATCACCTTGATCAGTGTGGATTTGCCGGAGCCCGAAGGCCCGCACACCACCACCACTTCACCTTTTTTAATATTGGTGCTGCAGTTGTTGAGCACCTGCACCGTGCCGTACCACTTGGAAACTTCTTTCATCTCAATCATCATGTTCTCCAGTCTTCTCTTGATCAGGTTCTAGCTTGTGTTCTCATGGATTGAGAAATTCACCGAATGATGGCAATTTTGGTCTGCAGGCGCTTGACCAGGTAGGACAGGCCAAAACACATGACAAAATAAACCACGGCGGCCAGCAGGTAAGCCTCTTCAGGCCGGCCATAAATCTTGCCTGCGGTGCTGAAGCCCTTGAGCAGGTCGTAAGCACCGATCGCGTACACCAGAGAGGTATCCTGAAACAGGATGATGGTCTGGGTCAGCAAAATCGGCACCATGTTCCTGAAAGCCTGCGGCAGCACAATCAACTTCATGTTCTGCGCGTAGGTCATGCCCAGCGCGCGCCCTGCATTGACCTGGCCGCGCGAGATGGACTGGATGCCGGCGCGCATGATCTCGCTGAAATACGCAGCTTCAAAAGCCACAAAGGTGATGATGGCCGAGATTTCTGCCCGGTAATTGGCACCACCGGGAATCAGCGCGTAAAACCCGGCCGGCACCAGCAGGAAGAACCACAGGATCACCATCACCAGCGGCACAGAGCGCATGCCGTTGACGTAAATGGTGGCGGGCAGCACCAGGACTTTTTTGCCCGACAGGCGCATCAGCGCGAGGATGGTGCCAAAAATGATGCCGCCTATGGTGGCCACAATCGTCAGCTGGATGCTGAAGAAAAAGCCCTTGATCACGAACTTGGAGATGACGTCCCAGTTCACAAAGCTCAGGTCGAGTCCAAACATGTCAGTGCCCCCCACCTGATGCACCAGCCATGGTGTAACCCGGTATCTGGACCTTCTTTTCAATGAAGGCAAACACCCGGTTCACGGCAAACGCGGAGACGGCATACATCGCCGTCACGGCCAGGTAAATCTCGATGCCGCGCGAGGTTTCTTCCTGGGCCTGCATCGCAAACATGGTCAGTTCGGCAATGGACACGGCAAATGCCACCGAGGAATTTTTAAGCAGGTTCATGGATTCGCTGGTCAGCGGCGGAACAATGATGCGGAAAGCCATGGGCAATATGACGTAGCGGTAAGTCTGGGCCGTGGTGAAACCCATGGCCATGCCGGCATAACGCTGGCCTCGGGGCAAGGCCTGTACACCTGCCCTGACCTGCTCGGCGATACGCGCCGATGTAAAAAACCCGAGTGCAAACACCACCAGCACAAAACTCGGCAACTCTTTCATCGCCGGAAACACTTTGGGCACGACAAAGTACCAGATGAAAATCTGTACCAGCAGCGGGATGTTGCGAAACAGCTCCACCCAGGCGTTGGCAAGGCGAACCAGCCACGGGCTGTTGGGCAAGGTACGCAGCGTGCCGAACAGCACCCCCACCACCATGGCCACCACCCAGGACGCACCGGCAACGGCCAGGGTCCAGCCCCAGGCATCAAACATCCACTCCAGGTAGGTGCGCCCGCTGCCGTCGTCGTTAAGAAAAACTTTCCAGTCCCAGTTCATGTTGACTCCCGCCACCAAATATTTTTCAATCTGCCGCCTGCTGCGCTTGCAGCTCAGGCCGCTGACAAACAACAAACCCCGCCAGAAAGATCACCGACGGGGTTTGCGATTCAGCTTTTACCCGAATTACTTCTTGGCGTAGTCTTCCATGGGTTTGTCATTTGGGGTCGCCCATGCGGCTTTGGTGCTCTCGCTGACGGCCAGCCCGACGCGGGTGTTCTTTGGAGGAATGGGCTGCATGAACCACTTGTCCCACAGTTTGGCCATGTCGCCGGACTTGATCAGGTCAGCCACGGTGTCAGCGCCGATTTTCTTGAATGCCGGGTCATCCTTGCGGATCATGATCGCAATTGGCTCAACGCTCAGAACTTCACCCACAATTTTGAAGTCGGCAGGGTTTTTGGCGGTGGCGATGTTGCCGGCCAGGATGGATCCGTCCATCACAAAGGCATCAGCACGGCCGGACTCGAGCAGCAAAAAGCTGTCAGAGTGGTCTTTGCCAAACACTTCCTTGAAGTCAACGCCGGTGGCGCGCTCGTTTTTACGCAGGGTCTGGACCGACGTGGTACCGGTGGTGGTTGCCACGTTTTTGCCATTGAGCTGAGCGATGCTGGTGATGCCGGAGTTGGCCTTGACCGCGATGCGGACTTCTTCCACAAAGGTGGTCGGCAGGAAGGACACGTCTTTCTGACGGGTGGCGTTGTTGGTGGTGGAACCACACTCAATATCCACGGTGCCGTTCTGGACCAGGGGAATGCGGTTTTGTGAAGTCACAGCCTGGTATTTCACCTCCAGCTTGCGGCCGACGGCTTTTTCCACATTGGCAATGACGCGGTTGCACACCTCCACGTGGTAACCGGTGTACTTGCCGTCACCCAGGGTGTAGGACAAAGCACCTGAAGAATCGCGAACACCCATGGTGATCACGCCGGAGGCCTTGACTTTGGCGAGGGTGTCGCTGGCCTGGGCAAAAGCGCCGCTGGTCGCGAGGACGGCAATGGTCAATGCGGCTAGTTTGAGTTTCATGAAATTTCCTTCAGTTGATGAAATAGTTGATGACGCCATTCTAAGGAGCCGGTCATGGGCCAATGCCCAAGGTTTACCCCAGCCCTTGACGCGCCAGCCGGTGGGCTGGTCAGTCCAGGAACGCGCTGCATCCGCCCGTGGCCGACAGCGTGCAGGTAAAGCTCATCGCCCGATGACCAAGAGCAGACCCCGCAAAAAGTAATCCCCAAGATAGTGCCCGCCTTCCCATCGGCGAAACAGAGAAGTCTTGCTAAGCAGTCTTTGTGCCAACCCTTGCGAAACCCTTGGCAGGTCCCGTCAGAAAGTCACCTTACCCGCATCGCAGAACGAAACGGACTGTAAATTCAGGGCCTGTGAAAAGCCAATGCTGATAACGCGCCGGCTCATGCATTTTTTTTATAACCGATCAGGGTTGCTACTTAGACGCCTCGCAGGAGCTGCAGCTCAGGCGCGTGATTTGGCAGGCAGCCGGGGTGGCGCCTGGCTTTCAAGAAACTGCCACAGCGCCTGCGCCGGGCTTTTTGCGGCGTCCTTGCCGGTCGGGCGTTCGCGGTACACCCGCACATCCATGGTCATCTCCAGACCCTCACCGGCGCTGACCAGTTTTTTGGCCCGCAACTCCTTCTTGACCGCACTGAAAGGAAGAAACGCGATGCCGTGGCCTTCCAGCGCCATCGCTTTGAGGCCCTCTGCCATATCGGTTTCGTACACGCGGTCCAGATGGATGGCGGTGCGGGACTGCTTGAGAATCAGGTCCACCACCCGGCCCAGGTAGGCGCCAGGCGCATAACCGAGGTAAGGCAGCGGTTGCCCGGCGCGGCCCGGCAGCCGGAACAGCGGCGCGCCGTCGGCATCGGCTTTGACAAAAGGCGCCAGCACCTCCTGCCCGAGACTGATCATCTCGTAACGGTCGGCATCCAGCTGGAAGGGCTGGGAATCGTGGTGGTAGGCAATCAGCAGATCGCAGCTGCCCTCGACCAGGCGCATCACCGCATCATGGACATTGAGGGCAATCAGGCGGCTCTTGATGGGCCCGAACTTCTCGCGCAGGCTGCTGACCCAGGCCGGAAAAAAAGTGAAGGCCAGCGAATGCGGCACTGCAAACTCGATCACGTCCTGCCCGGCCGAGTTGTGGCCGCGCAGCATGGCGCGGGTCGATTGCAGGCCCTGCAGCATCTCCAGCGACTGGCTGTACAGGGTCTCGCCAGCCGGGGTCAGACGCGTCGGGTAGGAGCTGCGGTCCACCAGGTCGGTGCCGGCCCAGGCCTCCAGCGCCTGGATCCGGCGCGAAAACGCCGGCTGGGTGACGTGGCGCAGCGTCGCCGAGCGGCTGAAGCTGCGGGTTTCAGCAAGACTGACAAAATCTTCCAGCCATTTGGTTTCCATGACCTAGCGCCCTCGGTTGAACGCGCCCGAGTGGGCCGTCATGATGTGCGCTGGCAAGGCGCGACAACGCAGCAGGCACCTGCCTGCAAGGAGGAGCAACGCCGCCAGCGTGCGCCAGGGCGGCTCAATCGGGTGCGTAGCGCCTTCAACGCCGCCACAGCGGTATTCGAAGTCACTGGCGTAAATGCTCATGCAAGCTCCAAAGGCGATCAAGCGGTCAACCGTGGCCGCCAGGTCCTCCGATTATGCGAGCTGGGACTGCGCTTGCGTCTACGGGAATCCCGCAGGTGCAGCCAGTTTGGAGCCAGCGCCAGCCAGAGTGCCCCGCTCGTTCACTCCGAACTCTGCTGCAGCGCCCACATCGCCGCATAACGCTGCCCCAGCGCCAGCAACTCGGCGTGGGTGCCGCGTTCAATGATCTGACCGGCCTCCATCACCAGGATTTCGTGGGCATCGACCACCGTGGACAGACGGTGCGCAATCACCAGTGTGGTCTTGTTTTCGGCGATGCTGCGCAGCTCGGCCTGGATCGCGCGTTCGTTGGCAGAGTCGAGCGCCGAGGTGGCCTCGTCAAAAATCATGATGGGCGGGTTTTTCAGCAGGGTGCGCGCAATCGCCACACGCTGCTTTTCGCCGCCCGAGAGTTTCAGGCCGCGTTCGCCCACCATGGTGGCGTAACCGGTCGGGGTGGAGCTGATGAAGTCATGGATGCGCGCGGCGCGCGCGGCTTCCTCCACC
This sequence comes from Kapaibacterium sp. (SeqCode), assembly GCA_943370435.1. Taxonomy (GTDB): domain Bacteria; phylum Pseudomonadota; class Gammaproteobacteria; order Burkholderiales; family Burkholderiaceae_C; genus Polaromonas. The sequence continues at coordinate 14,144 of CALRQX020000026.1, forward strand.
TGGGCGCGGCTGGCACCGGGCTGGCCGTAGGCGATGTTGTATTCCACCGTGTCATTGAACAGCACCGTGTCCTGCGGCACGATGCCTATGGCCTGGCGCACACTCGCCTGGGTCACCTGTTTGATGTCCTGCCCGCCAATCGTGATCTGGCCTTGCTGCACATCGTAAAAGCGGAACAGCAGGCGCGCCAGCGTCGATTTGCCCGAGCCTGAGGAGCCAACCACGGCCACGGTTTTGCCCGCAGGAATCACAAAGCTGATGTCGCGCAGGATGGGGCGCGCCGCCTCATAGGCAAAGCTGACATGGTCGTAACGTACTTCGGGCGAAGCGCTGATGCGGATCGGCGGCGCGCCGGGCTGGTCCGCCACCTCACGCTCTTTTTCCATCAGGTTGAACATCTTGGCCAGATCGGTCAGGCTTTGTTTGATCTCGCGGTAGAGCACACCCAGAAAACCCAGCGGAATGTAAAGCTGGATCATGAAGGCATTGACCATGACGAGGTCGCCCAGCGTCATGCGGCCATCGACCACACCCTGGGTCGCGCGCCAGAGCATGGCCACCAGGCCGGCGGCAATGATCAGCTGCTGGCCGGTGTTGAGCAAACTCAGCGTGGTCTGGCTCTTGACGGCGGCGCGGCGGTAACGGATCAGGTTTTCGTCATAACGCTGCGCCTCAAACTCTTCGTTGTTGAAGTACTTGACGGTTTCGTAGTTCAGCAGCGAATCAATCGCCCGGCTGTGCGCCGACGAGTCGAGCTCGTTCATTTCCTTGCGGAATTTGGTGCGCCACTCGGTCACCGTGACTGTGAAGGTGATGTAGAACACCAGCGCAATGATGGTGATGCCGGCAAACCAGACGTCGAACTTGACCGCCAGCAGGGTCAGCACCAGCGTCACTTCAATCAGCGTCGGGATGATGCTGTAGAGCGAATACGAGATCAGCGAATGCACGCCACGTGTCCCACGCTCGATGTCGCGCGTCATGCCGCCGGTCTGGCGCTCCAGGTGAAAACGCAGGCTCAGCGCATGCAGGTGCCGGAACACTTCCAGCGAGATGCGCCGCGCCGCGCCCTCCGTGGCCTTGGCAAACACCAGCTCGCGCAACTCGGTGAACAGCGAGGTGAACAAACGCAGCAGACCATAACCCACCAGCAGCGCCGCCGGCACCACCAGCACCATCTGCACGTCACCGGGCTTGAAGCTCATCGCATCGACCAGGTTTTTCAGCAGCAGCGGCACACCCACATTGGCGACTTTGGCGCCGACCATGAAGGCCAGGGCGGCCAGCACGCGCCATTTGTAGTCCCACAGGTAGGGGAACAGGCGCTGCAGCGTGGCCCAGTCAGAGCGGTTCAGCACGGGTTCCGGGCGGGCGCCCGGAGCGGGAGGGGAGGTGGAGACAGGGGCGAAGGAGCGCATCGGAGACAATTGTCCCCTTTATTGCTTTTCCCCACCGGATGGAGCTTATGTCCAGCGAAACCAGCCTTCCCCATGACCCCCTGAGCGTCAAGCTGCCGCTTGACAAGGAACTGGTGCTCAAGGTGATTCCCATGCCGGCGGACTGCAACGCCAACGGCGACATTTTTGGCGGCTGGGTCATGGCCCAGGTCGACCTGGCCGGCTCGGTGATCCCGGCGCGTTATGCCGAAGGCCGCATGGCCACCGTCGCTGTCAACGAGTTCATCTTCAAGCAACCGGTGCGGGTCGGCGACATCCTGTCCTTCTATTCAGAACTCACACGTATAGGCCGCACCTCGATGACGGTCAAGGTCGAGGTTTATGCCGAGCGCTTTCGCTCCCAGGGGCGCTATATCAAGGTGACCGAAGCCAGCGTGACCTATGTGGCGATCGACGACAACGGCCAGCCGCGGCCGGTTCCGCCTTCCTCGCTGCCACGTCCCGGTTGATCATTGCTATTTTTTTTATAGCTTGCTGTGACCGCCACCAAAGGGCAAAACGCCGATTTCAATCCTGGAATTTGCCGTGGCGGCCGTGTCCTGCGGCAAACCGTGCCGCACCCTGCAGGCCTTCGCCGATACAGCCGCTGCCGCGGTCCCACTCCTGCTTGAGCGCCTGCGGCAGGGGCAGGTCCCACTGGGCGTAAGCGCTCTGCCGGTCGGCCAGCATGGTTTTCTGGGGAAACTTCGCGAGCTGATGCGCCAGCACCAGCGCGGCCGCACGTGCGGTGCCGGTCGGCACCACGCGGTTGCACAGCCCCATCTTCAAGGCCTCATCCGCCTCGACCTTGCGCCCGGTCAGAATCAAATCCATCGCATGGCCCATGCCAATCAGGCGCGGCAGGCGCACCGTGCCGCCGTCTATCAGTGGCACGCCAAAGCGCCGGCAATAAACGCCAAAGTAAGCGTCGTCTTCCATCACCCGCATATCGCACCACAGCGCCAGCTCCATGCCGCCAGCCACTGCCGCACCGCTGACGGCGGCTATCACCGGTTTGGACAAGTGCAGCCGGGATGGCCCCATGGGGCCCAGCGGCTGAATGTCTTTGGCGTCAAAATCCAGGTTGGCGAACACCCCGGAGCCGCCACCCTGAGCGTCGCGCAGCATCTTTGCGCCTGCCTGCAAATCCCAGCCCGCGCAAAAATGGCCGTGCGCGCCATGAAACACCGCGACCTTCGCGCTGTCATCGGCATCAAAGGCCAGGAAGGCGTCGTACAGTGCACGGGCGTGTTCGCTGTCCACCGCGTTGCGCACATCGGGGCGGTCCAGCGTCACCACGGTCACGTCGCCGTCTTTTTCAATCACCACACTCATGGCTTGTCTCCCCACCAGCCAACTCGCGGCGTGTTCAGGCATTGCGTCAGCTCCTGGTCGCTGACCTTGATTTCCATGCGCAGCAAGGCCGCCGCCATGGACTTGCCGAGGTTGTCCAGGCGCAGGTTGCGCGCGCCGCCCCCCTGCAAGGCGTCGTGCAGCACCAGCTTGATCGCCAGGATGTTGGGCAGATACCAGCACTCGACCGCGCCCGGCAGCCAGGGCGCAAAGTGAGCCTCTACGGCCTGCGCTGTGACTTCGCGCGCCAGCACGCCGTACCCCATTGCGTTCCAGGCAAACAGGCCAAAGTCCACCCAGTCGGCCTTGTCGCCGCTGCGCGCGTGGGCCAGCCGGGCCAGCTGTACTTTTTGCGTGGGTGTGCTCATGTCTGCAACAGCTCCACACGCGTGCTCGGCTCGACCAGGCTGCGGTCGATCAGCGCCGGCCAGATGCCCAGCAGCTCGCTGCTGTTGTGCAGGCCATGAAAGCCGCAGGTGTAGGCCGGCCCGCTGAGCCCCATCCAGGGAAACAGCCGGCCAAAACCATCGGCGGCCTTTTTATCGCGGGTGCGCAGCACCAGACGCACCCAGACTTCGTTGAGGTCGGCCAGCGCGGCCGCATCCGGCATGGGCGCCAACGCGCCATGCGCCGAATTGAGGCCTGGAAATTCGACAAACAGCGCTTCATGCGGCACGGCCTTGTCGGCCAGCTGGCTCTTGACCATCTCCACTGCGGCCAGCGCCTTGTCATAAGCATCGGGCCAGCTGAAGCCCCAGGTCACCTCAGCCTTGAAACCGTCACGGTAGCCGCCCACAAGCTTCAGCTGGTCCGGGCGCGTTTGACCGGTCGCACCGGTCAAACGCACCCGGTCCTGGCCCAGGTCCTCGAGCTCGACGGTGGACAGGTCCAGCACCACATCGGGTGAAAAATAGGCATGGGGGTTGTGCACCTCGTACAAAAGCTGCTGGCGCACGGTGTCGAAGTTGATGCGCCCGCCCGTGCCCGGCGCTTTCATGATGACGGCGCTGCCGTCTTCGCTGACCTCGGCGATGGGATAACCGATATGCGCCAGATCGGGAATGTCCTTCCAGGCCTGCAGGCTGCCAAAGTTGCCGCCGCTGCCCTGGCCCGAACACTCGAGCAGGTGGCCGACCGCCAGGCCCTGGGCCAGGCGGTTGAGGTCTTGCGGCGTCGCCGCGATTTCATCGCCGAGATTCCAGTTGAACTCATGCACCAACGGCGCGAGAAAAAGCGCGGCGTCGGCGACACGTCCCGTGATCACAATGTCTGCGCCCTGCTGCAGCGCAAAAACAATGGGGCGCGCGCCCAGATAGGCGTTTGCAAACACCATGCGCTCACGCACCGAATCGAACGATCCGCCATCAAACATGTGTGCCGGTGCGAGGCCGGAAACCTGTTTCAGGACCTCATCTCCTGTCACAACGGCGACGCGCGCAGCCCATCCTTTTGCCGCAAAAGCAGCGCGAACAGCTGCCGCTGCGCCGGCCGGATTGAGTCCTCCCGCGTTGCAGATGAAACGCACTTTCCGCTGCGCCATCGCCGGCCACAAATGCAGCAACATGGGCACCACGTCCCTAGCGTAGCCAAGGGAAACATCACGCTGCAAATCCTTTTGCAGGATGGCCAAAGTGAGCTCTGCCAGATGGTCGCTGGCGATGTACTGAAGAGCACCGCGTTCCACGCTTGCGAGCACGGGTTCCCACGCGTCTCCGTAGAAACCCAACCCGGCACCAATCCGGATTGATTTTTTCATTGAATGCAGCTCATGATCACCGCTGTCAGGGTTAAACCGTAGCAATTTTTTGCCGGGCCCGGCTTTCTGAATGGTAAATTATTTTCACCAAGCACCTGCTTGGTGAAAATCATTGTGGAGCAAAAGTGCAGTTATTGCAATTGATCATCAGCGGCATCGCGCAAGGCTGCATTTATGGCTTGATCGCCCTCGGTTTTGTTCTGATTTACAAGGCCACCGAAACGGTGAGCTTCGCGCAGGGCGAACTGATGATGCTGGGCGCCTTCGGCGGCCTGGCCTGCATGACCATGCTGGGCTTTCCCTACTGGCTGTCCGTCATCAGTTCGATTGCCGGCATGGCGCTGTTCGGCGTGTTGCTGGAACGGCTGGTGATACGGCCCATTCTGGGGCAACCGGCGTTTTCCATCGTGATGCTGACCATAGGGGTCGGTTACACGGCGCGCGGGCTGATCACCATGATCCCCGGCATAGGCACCGAAACCCACACCCTGCCCGTGCCCTACAAGGACCAGATCTGGAACGTCGGTGCGCTGGTGCTCAATGTCGAACAGATGGCGGTCATCGGCAGCACGGCCATCCTGTGCCTGGTGCTGTTTGCGCTGTTCAAGTACAGCAAGCTCGGCATTGCGATGCAGGCGTCCTCGCAGAACCAGCTGGCGGCGTATTACATGGGGATTCCCGTCAAACGGCTCAATGGCCTGGTCTGGGGCCTGGCCTCTGCAGTGGCCGCCATCGCGGGCCTGCTGCTGGCCCCCATCACCTTTGTACATGCCAACATGGGCTTCATCGGCCTGAAAGCTTTTCCGGCAGCGGTGGTGGGCGGCTTCGGCAGCCTGCCCGGCGCGATTGTCGGCGGCCTGGTCATAGGCATCGTCGAATCGCTGGCCGGTTTTTACGCGCCCGATGGCATCAAGGACGTCGCCGCCTATGTGGTGGTGCTCATCATGCTGATGGTCAAACCCAGTGGTTTGTTCGGCGAAAAATTGCGGAAAAAGGTATGACAAAAAGACAGGGCGACGCGAGCCACACCGAAATGCCAAGTCACCGCGGAACCGGCTTTGCCGGGCCGCAGGTGGCGCCCCCTGAGGGGCTGAGGACCGCGGCTCCAAGCCTGCCCGCGCAGGCTTGGACGGCTCCGAAGAGCCCCCGCGTCTTGCGGTGGCACCGGGCGCCGAAGGCGCTTCGGGGGGGAACCATCTAATGCGTTTTATTTTCAAGACCGACTACGGCCAGGACATCAAGCTGGCCAAACATGGCGGCCATGTGTTCTGGTACGGCGCGTTGATGCTGCTGCTGGTTGCCGCACCCTGGCTGTTTGCCGAATACTGGCTGGCCCAGCTGACCTTCATCCTCATCTATGCGATCGCCGGCCTGGGCCTGATGCTGCTGGCGGGTTTTACCGGCCTGTTCTCGCTGGGCCATGCGGCCTTTCTCGGTGTCGGCGCTTACACGCAGGCGGTCATGACCAATGCCGGCGTGCCTTTTCCGATTGCGCTGGCCTGTGCCGCCGGCCTGTCTGCCGCCGTGGGCCTGGTGGTGGGCTTGCCGGCACTGCGCGTCAAGGGCATTTACCTCGGCATGGCCACACTATCCTTCGGCTTCATCGTGGAAGAGGTGTTTGCACGCTGGGAGAAGGTCACCGGCGGCAATGCCGGCATCCACATCAAGGCGCCGGACATGTTTGGCTGGAAGCTGGCCAGCGGCGAGGAGTTCTACTTTCTCTGCCTGGTGCTCGCGGTGGGCTCCACGCTGGCCATCCTGAACCTGCTGCGCTCACCCACCGGTCGCGCTTTTGTGGCCATCCGCGACTCTGAAATTTCCGCGCAAAGCATGGGCATCCATCTGGCGCGTTACAAAACCCTGTCGTTTGCACTCTCGGCGGCGCTGGCCGGTATTGCCGGGGCCCTGTACGCCCACAAGCTGCAATTCATCTCGCCCGACCAGTTCAACATCCTGCAGTCCATCGACCTGCTCCTGATGATTGTGGTCGGCGGCGTGGGTTCGGTGCACGGCGCATTCCTCGGGGCCATCTTTCTGATCTCGATGCCGCAGGCGATTGCCCTGGTCAAGGACTACCTGCCCGCAGCGATCGGCCAGGCACCGGGCCTGCAGGGCGTGGTGTACGGCATGGTGCTGATTGCCTTTGTGCTGTTTGAACCGCTCGGTCTGTACGGCCGCTGGCTCAAGATCCGCACCTACCTGCAGACCTTTCCCTTCTACCGCAAGGGCATGTTCAAGCGGCAAAAATCCTTCCAGAAATCGGACCGCCTCAAATGAGCGCCATACAACAAGCTCCTGGCCACCCCCTGCTGTCGGCGCGCAATCTCAGCGTGCGTTTCGGCGGCGTGCTGGCCGTCAACAATGTCAGTTTTGATGTCAAGCAGGGCGAAGTCTTCACCCTGATAGGCCCCAACGGCGCCGGCAAGACCACGGTCTTCAACCTGATCAGCCGCATCTACACACCGACAACCGGCGAGATCGATTACATGGGCGCCAAGCTGACCGACCAGCCGCCGCACAAGATTGCCGCGCTGGGCATCGCCCGCACTTTCCAGAACATCGAATTGTTTGAACACGCCACGGTGTTGCACAACCTGCTGATCGGCCGCCACACCCACCGGCAGACCGGCCTGTGGAGTGAAATTTTCTTCACCCAAAAAACCCGCGAGGCCGAAATCCAGGCCCGAGAAAAAGCCGAACAGGTCATCGACTTCCTGGACCTGCAACACCACCGTGACTCTTTTGTGGCAGGCCTGCCCTACGGCGTGCGCAAGGTGGTGGAGCTGGCGCGGGCCCTGTGCACCGAGCCCAAACTGCTGCTGCTCGACGAGCCATCCTCGGGTCTGAATGTGGAAGAAACCGATGACATGGCCTTCTGGATACAGGACATCAAAAACGAGCTGGGCATCACCGTCCTCATGGTCGAACACGACATGACCCTGGTCTCCAAAGTGTCCGACCGCGTGCTGGCGATGAACCAGGGTGAAGTCCTGGCCATGGGCACACCGCGCGAGGTGCAGAACGACCCCGGCGTGATCGAGGCCTACCTCGGCTCCATCGACGATGTGTCTTCGCTGCGCCGGCAGCACCAACCGGTCGATCTGCACAGAGGGGAGGTTCGCCCATGAGCGCCGTACCTCCAGCAGTCAGCGACCAGCCGGTGCTCAAGCTGCTCAATGTGGAAAGTTCCTACGGCCCGATCAAGGCCATACGCGGCGTCAGCCTGCAGGTGCGGCGCGGCGAAATTGCCACCGTGCTGGGTTCCAACGGCGCCGGCAAAACCACCATTTTGAAAACCATCTCCGGCATCATTGATCCGCGCAAGGGGACCATCGAATTCAAGGGCGGCAACATCACCGCCCAAGACCCGGCCTATATCGTGCAGCAGGGTCTGAGCCATGTGCCGGAAGGCCGCGAAGTCTTCCCGCTGCTCAGTGTGCGCGACAACCTGCTGATGGGCGCCTACACGCGCAAGGACCGCGACGGCGTCGCCAGGGACATCGAGGCGGTGTTCGGCTACTTCCCCATCCTGCGTGAGCGTGCGCTGCAGGATGCCGGCCTGCTGTCCGGTGGACAGCAGCAGATGCTGTCGATCTCGCGCGCGCTGATGGCCTCACCTGACCTGATCCTGCTCGATGAACCCAGCCTGGGCCTGTCACCGAAGTTGACCAAGGAGATTTTCGAGATCGTGGTGCGCATCAACCGCGAACGCGGCACCACGATTTTGCTGGTCGAACAAAACGCCAACATGGCCCTGAACGCCTCCGACTACGGCTACGTGCTGGAAAACGGCCGCATCGTGATGGAAGACACCTGTGCCCGCCTGCGGGAAAAGGAAGACATCAAGGAGTTCTATTTGGGCATGAAGGAAGACGGCGTGCGCAGCGAGCGCCGCTGGAAGAAAAAGAAAACATGGAGATGAAGCTGTGAGCCCACTTGGCGAGGGGCCCCACAGCGTGGGGATCGACATAGCGCGAACGGCTTCGCGAGCCGACACCTTTTCGCATGCCATCAAGCGAAGCTTGGGAGGCGAGAACATGTATTTCAGAGCTACCTCCACCCACTTGTGTCATTGCGGACTTGATCCGCAATCCATGTCTTTTGAATCCCTTTTGTACGCGCGGCACGGATCCCGGATCAGGTCCGGGATGACCGCCGTGTGGAGAAACTTATGAGCAACCTCTGGGACCTTTCCCACATCCAGCCTGAAACCCGTGTGGTGCTTGAAGGCGAAACCATTCCCGCCCTGTTCTGGAATGGCGTGGCGCAGCGCCAGGACAAGGTCTGGATGCGGCAGAAAAAACTCGGCATCTGGCGCAGCTGGAGCTGGAACCAGACCGGTGAAGCGGTGCGGGAAATCGCCGGTGGCCTGATGAGCCTGGATTTTGCGCCCGGTGAATGCGCCTCCATCCTGTCGAACACCGTGATTGAATGGGTCCTGGCCGATCTTGCCGTGCTCAGTTGCGGTGGCGTGGCCAACGGCATTTATCCCACCGATGCAGCGTCGCAGGTGCATTACCTGTGTGAAGACTCACGCACCACCATCCTGTTTGTGGAGGACGACGAACAGCTCGACAAGGCGCTCGAAGTGCGCAGCCAGCTGGCCGGCCTGCGCAAGATTGTGGTGTTTGACATGGAGGGCCTGCGCGACCTGGATGAGGCCGATGTCATCAGCCTGGCCGGCTTGCGCGAACTCGGCCGCAGCTACCTGGCACAGCATCCCGACGCCGTTGAAAAGCGCGTGAATGCCTGCAGGCCGGAAGACCTGGCCATTCTGGTCTACACCTCGGGCACCACCGGCAAGCCCAAAGGCGCGATGCACAACCACAAGGGTCTGGTCTTCACCGCACGCGGCTACAACACGCTGGTGGCGCAGGACGAGAACGACGAGCGCATGTGTTTTCTGCCGCTGTGCCACATTGCCGAACGCATGGGCGGCGAATATTTTGCGATGTACACCGGCGCCAAACTCAACTTTGTTGAAAACCCCGAAACCATCCCGGAAAACGTCCGCGAGATTGCGCCCACTGTGTTCACGGCCGTGCCGCGCGTCTGGGAAAAGTTTTACTCGGGCGTGATGATTTCACTGAAGGAAGCCAGCCCGCTGCAACAGGGTGCCTACGCCTGGGGCATAGGCGTGGGCACCGAGATCGCCGACAAGGTCATGGCAGGCCAGCCCGTCAGCGGCTGGCTGAAGTTCAAGTTCACGCTTGCCCGCTGGATCGCACTGGACAATGCAAGAAAACTCATAGGCATACACCGCGCCCGTTTTTGTGTCACCGGCGCCGCGCCGATTTCGCCGGACCTGGTCAAGTGGTACATGGCGCTCGGCGTTCCGATGCTGGAAGTCTGGGGCATGACGGAAACCTGCGGCGCGGCGACCGGGGTGCCGGCCAGCCGCATCAAGCCGGGCTCGATTGGTCCGGCAGCCGGCTACAACGAGGTCAAACTCGACCCGGCCACGGGGGAGATCCTGGTGCGCGGCGCCAATGTCTTCATGGGCTACCTGAACCTGCCGGAACAAACCGCTGAAACCCTGGACGCCGACGGCTGGCTGCACACCGGCGACGTGGGCCTGATGGACGAGGAAGGATTCTTTCGCATCACCGACCGCATGAAAGACATCATCATCACGGCCGGTGGCAAAAACGTCACGCCCAGCGAGCTCGAAAACGAACTGAAGTTTTCGCCCTACATCACCGACGCCGTGGTCATAGGCGACAAACGCCCTTATCTGACAGCCATCGTGATGATTGACCAGGAGAACGTCGAGAAATACGCGCAGGACAACGATGTTCCCTTCAGCAACTACCTGAGCCTGACACGCTCGGCAGAAGTGCTGGAGCTGATCCAGGGCGAGATGGACCGCGTCAACAAGAAGTTTGCGCGCGTCGAGCAAATCAAGAAATTTTTCCTGCTGGAAAACCAGCTCAGCGCAGAAGATGAAGAGCTGACACCGACCATGAAACTCAAACGCAAACTGGTCGAGAAAAAGTACGCCGAGCCCATCGAAGCGATGTACCGCTGACTCAGGTCTAACCCTGAGCACGCCGGTCGCCGACGTGACTAAGCCGCTTCCAAAAGCGGCATCTTTACTTGTTTGTGTCGCCAAGGTGCAAGGCAGCAAGCGCCCGCGCGGGAAACAATTGGTTGCAGATTGCCACTGCAGCCCATCCCACTCCCGGAGACAAACCAATGAACCTCAGACTTACCCTTATCGCCCTGATCGCCCTCAGCGGCATGTCGGCGTTTGCCCAGTCCGCCACCCCCGGCGTGAGCAAAAACGAGATCGTGATCGGCACGATCCAGGACCTGTCGGGACCGCTCGCCTCTTACGGCAAACAGATCCGCATGGGCATGCAGATGCGCGTCGACGAAGTCAACGAATTCGGCGGTGTCCATGGCCGCAAGCTCAAGCTGCTGGTGGAAGACTCGGGCTACGACCCCAAGCGGGCCGTGCTGGGCGCGCAGAAACTGGTGACGCAGGGTGATGGCATCTTTGCCATGGTGGGCCACCTCGGCACCTCGCAGAACATGGCGGCCATGCCGGTGCAGTTCGAGAAAAATGTCATCAATTTCCTGCCCATCACCGCAGCACGTGAGATGTATGAACCTTTCCACCGCCTCAAGTTTTCGAGCGCCGCCACCTACTACGACCAGATGCGAATCGCCGCACCGCGTCTGGTGAAAGACCTGAACCTGAAGAAGCCCTGCATTCTTTACCAGGACGATGACTTCGGGCTGGAAGTGCTGCGCGGCAGCGAAGCCGGTCTGAAAACCATCAACATGGAACTGACCGAAAAGACCAGCTACAAACGCGGCGCGACTGATTTCTCCTCGCAAGTGGCCAGAATGAAGGCGGCGGGCTGCGACCTGGTGGTGCTGGGCACCGTCATCCGCGAGACGGTGGGCACCATTGCCGAGGCACGCAAGACCGGCTTCAACCCCGCTTTCGTCGGCTCCAGCGCGGTGTACACCGACCTCATCCCCAGGCTGGGCGGCAAGCTCATGGACAACCTGTACGCCACCATGACGGCGCAACACCCTTACCTGGACGCCGCCGAGCAGCCCGTGCGTTTCTGGGCGAACAAATACAAGACCAAGTTCAACGAAGACCCTTCTGTCATGTCGGTCTACGGTTATGCGGCGGTGGACGGCTTCCTGAAGACAGCGTTTCGCACCGGCCCTGTGTTCACCACCGATTCGTTCATCAAGACCATGGACAGCACCACCTACAACCGCGACATGTTTGGCACACCCGAGATGACCTTCTCGCCAACCAAACGGCTCGGCAACCGCTACACGCGTCTGTCGCAGATCAAGGACGGCCGCTGGACCGTCACCTCCGATTACGTGGCCTTCGCCGGCCTCAAGTCAGTGATGCAGAAGGACGGCAAGTGGAAGATGGAATCGGAATTCCTCAAGGACCAGTGAGATACCGGCCGCCGGACCGGGGCACCTGCAACATCGGTGCCCACCCGTCGCGCATGTGACAAAGCCGCCTCAGTGCGGCTTTTTTTTGCGCCGGTCTGGCGCGATGACAGGGCATGCCTCTAAGTGAATACGCCAGCTTGACAGGCATCGGCGAACGTTAAGAATAGCGGGGCGCAAGTACCTTCGTTCTACAGGAGACATCGATGAAATTCAAAACCACTCTGGCACTGGCCACGCTGGCACTCAGTTCCGGCATGTCCATGGCCCAGCAAGGCGTGAGCAAAACCGAAATCACGCTGGGCTCCATCCAGGACCTGTCCGGTCCCATCGCGGGTTTTGGCAAACAGGCCCGCCTGGGCATGTTGCTTCGTGTCGATGAGATCAATGAACAGGGCGGCATCAATGGCCGCAAGCTCAAGATCATCGTGGAAGACTCGGCCTACGACCCGAAGAAGGCCGTGCTGGCAGCGCAAAAGCTGGTCAACCAGGACAAGATTTTCATGATGGTCGGCCACATCGGCACGGCGCAGAACCTGGCTGCCATGCCGGTGCAGTTCGAGAAAAACGTCATCAACTTCTTCCCGATCACCGCAGCGCGCGAGATGTACGAGCCCTTTCACAAGCTCAAGTACTCCTTCGCCGCCACCTACTTTGACCAGATGCGCAATGCCACACCGAAGATGGTGAAGGAAAAGAACATCAAGAAGGTCTGCACCATGTACCAGGACGACGAGTTCGGACTGGAAGTCATGCGCGGCGGTGAAGCCGGCCTGAAAGCCATAGGCATGGAGTTCGCTGAAAAAACCTCTTACAAACGCGGTGCCACCGACTTCTCGTCGCAGGTCGCCAAGATGAAATCCTCGGGCTGCGAAATGGTGGTGCTCGGCACCATCATCCGCGAGACCATAGGCGCCATCGGCGAGTCGCGCAAGACCGGCTTCAACCCCGTTTTCCTCGGCTCCAGCGCAGCCTACACCGACCTGATCCACAAGCTGGGCGGCAAGGCCATGGACGGCCTGTATGCCACCATGACGGTGCAGAACCCGTATCTGGATGAAGCCTCGCAGCCCATCCGTTTCTGGGCCAACAAGTACAAAACCAAGTTCAATGAAGACCCCACCGTCTTCTCGGTGTATGGCTACAACATCATCGACATTTTTGCCAAAGCGGCGCAAAAGGCGGGGCCCAACCTGTCGACCGACAGCTTCATCAAGGTGATGGATACCATGGTGGTTCCGCCGGACATGTTTGGCAGCGCACAAGCCACTTATACGGCCACCAAGCGCCTGGGCAGCGACGCTTCCCGCCTGTCGCAGATCACCGACGGCAAATGGAAACCCGTTTCCGAGTACTTCAAGTAAGCACCCGGCCAGCCTGAATCAAAGCCACCTCCGGGTGGCTTTTTTCATGAAACGATGTAAGCGCCCGCCCCGGTGGACAGCAGCTTGCCGTCAGCACCAAGAAACTCCATGCGGGTGCTGGCCACGCGTGAACCCAGGCGCAAAACTTCAGCGCGCAATTCGAAATGTTCGCTGATGCCGGGGCGCAGGTAGTCCACCCGCAGGTCTATGGTGCCGAGTTTGCTGAAACGCTGCAGGCGCTGCAGTGGCGACTCGTCCATGTGGCGCGCGCCTATGGCGGCCATCACCGCGAGCCCGCCCATGGCGTCGAGTCCGGCACTGATCACGCCACCGTGAATACGGTGGTGTGTGTAGTGGCCGACCAGCTGATCGGTCATGGTGATACGCGCAGCCACACACGCCGGTGTGAGCAGCGTGATTTTCAGTCCGAGCACGCGGTTGAAACTGATTTTTTCCTCAAACAGGGTTTTCAGCCCGTCGATGAATTCGGGTTCAAATTCTGTGGGCGCAGCGGCGCGCGGCGGGGGTGTCAAGCTCATAGGCCCAATTGTCGTGCAGCCAGGTCTTTCATGATTTCCTCGGCGCCACCGCCAATCATCATGACCTTGACCTCGCGGTAAATGCGCTCGCTTTTGGTGCCGCGCATGAAACCCATGCCGCCCAGGATTTGCACCGCCTGGTCGGCACAGAACTGCATGGTTTGCGTCGCGTGGTTTTTCAGCATGCAGACCTGGGCCACCCAGCCGGCACCCTGGTCCCCCGCGTCCGCCCGGTCCGCCAGCGCCTCCACCCAGGCCTGGGTCGAGGCGATGCGCATCTGCATGTCCACCAGCTTGTGCCGTATCACCTGCTTGTCGGTCAGCAGGCTGCCAAAAGTCTTGCGCTGGCGTGCCCAGTCCAGGGCCTCGTCGTAACAGGCCTGGGCAAAACCCAGGGCCCCGGCCGACATCGCCAGGCGCTCGCCATTGAAATTGCCCATGATGATTTTGAAACCACCACCCTCCTCGCCCAGCAAATGGCTGGCCGGTACCCGCACACCGTCAAAACGCAGCTGCGCGGTGTCCGAACACCACCAGCCCATTTTTTGCAGCGCCACGCGGGACAGGCCGGGGCTGTGGCCCGGTACCAGCAGCATCGAGATGCCGCCAGAACCCCTGCTTTCGCCGGTGCGTACCGCCACGGTGATGTAGTCGGCGCGCATGCCCGAGGTGATGAAGACCTTCTCGCCGTCGATCACGTAATCCGCGCCATCACGCCGCGCAGTGGTGCGCAGGGCCGCCACGTCAGAGCCGCCGCCCGGTTCGGTGATGGCCAGCGCAGCAATTTTTTCGCCGCGCAGCACCGCCGGAATCACCGCCTGCTGCAAAGCCTCAGTCCCATGGTGCAAGACCGGCGGCAGGCCGATGTTGTGCGAAAACAGGCTGGCCAGCACGCCGCCGCTGCCGCCATAACGGCATAGCGCCACGGTCACCACCTGGCGCAGCCGCCATGAGGCCGGTATGCCACCCAGCGCCTCGGGATAACCGAGGGCCAGCAAACCCAGTTCAGCGGCCTGGCGGTACAGGGCCCGCGGAAATTCACCGGCATCGTCCCACCGGGCGACATGCGGCGCGATCTCGCGCTGCGCAAAACGCTGGACCGATGCGGCCATATCGGCCAGGGCGCCGGCATCGGCAAACAGTGGGTCCGCGTGCTTATCCATGTTCAAACCTCAGCAAGACCTGGCCGGTGGCTGCCTGCTGGCCAATTTCCACACTCAGCTCTGCCACCTGCCCATCCCGCGTTGCGCACACGGCGTGTTCGAGCTTCATCGATTCGATCACCAGCAGGGTGTCGCCGCGCTGGACCACCTGGCCGGCGGTGGCGTGGATGGCGATCACCTTGCCATTAAACGCCGCCCGCAGCTCCCGCGCCTGGCTGCCGGAGGCCGCCCCAGCAGCCGCTGACAGGCTCGCGTCTTTCAACCAGACATCGGTGGCACCGACCTGCACATGCCAGCGGCCGTCTGCCGCCTGACAGGCCAGCACGCGGCGGCTGAACCCATCGAGCGTGATCTGCATCTCGTCCGCGCCGGTGCGCACACAGGCGGCAGCTTGCCGCTGAGTGCCGTACAGCAACTCCACCTGGCCATGACCGGTTTCCCGGACCGTGAGCGTGAGCGCCAGATCCTGCTCGCCCTGGAACAGGCGCAACATCCTGTCAAACGGACAAGGCAGGGCCTGGGCAGCGCCCGGACTCGCAGCAAAGTGCAGGGCCAGCGCCGCCGGCAACAACACCTGCGTTTGCTGGTCCTGCAAGCTTTGCCGGATGTCGTCCCCGTGCTCCGCCAGAAAGGGAATCAGGGCCTGGCCAGCGCGAAACACCGGGTGTGCCAGGCAGGCTGCCAGAAAGGCGCGGTTGGTGGGCAGGCCCAGCACCTGCGTGCCGGCCAGCGCAGCGATCAAACCATCAATGGCCTGCGCGCGGCTTGCACCATGGACGATCAGTTTGCCCAGCATGGAGTCGTAAAAAGGCGTGACCTTTGCACCGGCCTGCAGCGCATGGTCAAAACGCGCATGGCGCGGCTCTGCAAAATGCAGAACCTTGCCGGCATGTGGGGAAAAGTCGTCGTCCTCGGCGCACAGCCGCACCTCGATGGCGTGGCCACTGAACACGATCTCGTGCTGGCGCAGCGGCAGTACTTCGCCCTGGGCGACACGCAATTGCCATTCGACCAGGTCCAGTCCGGTGAGTGCTTCGGTGACCGGATGCTCGACCTGCAGCCGTGTGTTCATCTCCATCAAAAAGAAGTCGCCGTTTTCATCGAGCAAAAATTCGACGGTCCCGGCACCCACATACGCCGCCGCCTGCGCCAGCGCCACCGCGCATGCGCCCATGCGTTCGCGCAAGGCCGCATCAACTGCCGGACTCGGCGACTCTTCGATCAGCTTCTGATGGCGCCGCTGAACGGAGCAATCGCGCTCCCCCAGATGGATGCAATGGCCCTGCGAGTCAGCAAACACCTGCACCTCGACATGGCGCGGGTTCAGGAGCGCGCGTTCGAGCAGCAACTCGCCGCTGCCAAAAGACGACAAGGCTTCGGAGCGGGCACTGTCCAGTGCGGCCAGCAAGCCGGAAGCCTGGGTCACCAGGCGCATGCCGCGCCCGCCACCACCGGCTGTCGCCTTGACCATCAGCGGGTAGCCCACTTTCATCGCCTGGACCACCAGCCCGTCATTCGACTGATCGGGGCCCTGGTAGCCCGGCAGGCAGGGCACGTTTTTCGCCAGCGCGAGTTGTTTGGCAGCCGCCTTGTTGCCAAGCGCACGTATCGCGGCCGGCGGCGGACCGACCCAGGTCAAGCCGGCGTCCAGCACCGCCTGCGCAAAGTCGGCGTTCTCGCTCAGAAAGCCATAACCGGGATGTACCGCATCGGCGCCGCTGGCCCGGGCGGCGGCCAGCAATTTGTCGATGCGCAGGTAGGTTTCCGCCGAGGAATTGCCTCCCAGCGCCACCGCACAGCCGGCTTCAGACACATGCAGGGCCTGCGCGTCAGCCTCCGAATACACCGCCACAGTCGCGATGCCCATGTGATGGGCGGTGCGCAGGATGCGTCTGGCGATCTCGCCGCGGTTGGCGATCAGCAGGCGGCGAATAGGCGTGGTACTCATGCGGTCCACCGGGGCTTGCGTTTGCCGGCAAAGGCGGACAGCCCTTCGGCGGCCTCGGGGCTGCGCAGATTTGCTGCAAATTTGATAGCTGCTTGTGCAGGCAGATCAATGGCTGCACCCTGATTTATCATAAAAAGCAAAGACTTGGTGTGAGCCACCGCGCCCGGGGCCGCACGACGCAGGGCGTTGATGCGCCGTGCCACGGCGGCGGGCAGGTCGTCTGCAATTTCGTCCACCAGACCTTGTGCCAGGGCCTGGTGTGCGACCAGTTTTTCGCCGGACAACAGCAGTTGCCGCGCCAGCCTGTCACCCAGGCGCCGGTGCACAAAAGGCGCAATCTGGGCCGGCACCACACCCAGCGTGACCTCGGGCGTAGCGAACACGGCGGTCGGCGTGGCCAGCACAAAGTCGCCGCAACACAGCAGCCCGAGACCGCCCCCCATGGCCGGGCCGTCTGCGGCCACTAGCAGGATTTGCGGCAGGGCGCACAGCTGGCCCAGCAAGCGGCCAAAACCGGCATTCAAGGCAATCAGCGGATCGGTCTGGCCGGGTGGCAAGGCCTGCCCTATCGCCTGGGCAAAGCCGCCCAGGCTGCCGCCGGCGCAGAACGAGCCACCGCTGCCCTGCAACACGACAAAACGCAAGCTGCTGTTCTGCGCGGCGCGTTCACAGGCTTGTGCCAGCGCGGCCACCAGCTCGTCGGTCAGCGCATTGCGCGTGGCCGGGTCGTGCAGGGTCCAGTGTTCGACCTCCCCCGAGCGGGTGATCTGCAACTTGTCGCTCATGGCCGTGCTCATGCTCAGGCAGCGGGTTTTTTGCTGCTTTTGGACAGCCCCATGTACTTGGCGATGATGCCCATCATCACCTCGTCCGCGCCGCCGCCTATTGACGCGAGACGGCCGTCGCGGAACATGCGCGCCACCTTGTTTTCCCAGGTGTAGCCCATGCCACCCCAGAACTGCAGGCAGGTGTCGGGCACCAGGCGGTTCAGACGCCCGGCCTTGAGTTTGGCCATGGAGGCCAGCTCGGTCACATCCTGGCCCTGCACATAAAGCTCGCAGGCGCGGTAAGTCATGGCGCGCAGGCTTTCGACCTCGGTCTTCATCTCGGCCAGCTTGAACTGCACCCACTGCTGGTCGGCCAGCGTGGCGCCAAATAATTTCCGGTCATGCGCCCACTCGACCGTCCAGTTGATGCAGTTGCTCAGCGACTGTATGCAACTGGCCGCGCACCAGAGCCGCTCTTCCTGGAACTGCATCATCTGGTACATGAATCCCGAGCCTTCGGCGCCTATCAGGTAGCGCTGCGGGACCCGCACCTCGTCGAAATAAATCAGGCCGGTGTCGCTGGCGTTCATGCCTATCTTTTTGATCTTCTTGCCGACCTCAATACCCTTGCGCAGCTTGCCGCCTTCGCGCATGGGCACCATCACCAGGCTTTTGTTCTTGTGCTGCGGCCCGTCGCCGGTATTGACCAGCATGCACATCCAGTCGGCCTGCAAGCTGTTGGTGATCCACATCTTCTGGCCGCTGATCACATAGTCGTCGCCCTCCTTGCGCGCATGGCTTTTGATCGATGCCACGTCGCTGCCGGCGCCGGGCTCGCTGACACCTATACATCCGACGGTGTCACCGGCAATCGCCGGGGCCAGGAACTCGCGTTTGAGCTCCTCACTGCCAAACCGTGCCAGCGCCGGTGTGCACATGTCGGTCTGCACACCAATGGCCATCGGAACACCGCCGCAATCGATATGGCCCAGGGCCTCGGCCATGGCGACGCCGTAGGAATAGTCGAGTCCAGCGCCGCCATATTCCTCGGGCTTGGTCAGGCCCAGCAGGCCCAGATCGCCGAGTTTTTTGAATATCTCGTGCGCCGGGAAGATCTCGGCCGCTTCCCACTCGTCCACATGCGGGTTGATCTCGGCATCAATAAAACGCTTGAGGGTTTTCTGGATTTCAAGGTGTTCGTGGGTGTATTGCATTGTTTTGTCTCCTGAATCGTTTCACATCCTGGCCACGCCAAACTGCATGGGCCGCAGTTGCCGGGATGCAGCCTCGGCACACATCGCCAGGCACTGGGTCAGCACGGCGCGTGTATCGCGCGGGTCAATCACGCCATCGTCGAGCAACAGGCCGGAGGTGTAAAAAACATCGGCCTGCGCTTCAAACACCGCCACGATCTTGTCGAACTGGGCCTGCGACTGCGCGGCATCGACGGGCATGCCTTTGCGCAGCATCGCGGCCTCGGTCACGATCTGCATGGTGCGGGCTGCCTGCTCGCCACCCATGACCGCGGTTTTGGCGCTGGGCCAGCTGAACAGGAAACGCGGGGCGTAGCCGCGGCCACACATGCCGTAATTGCCGGCGCCGAACGAGGCGCCGCACTGGATGGTGATCTGCGGCACGGTGGCGTTGGTGACAGCCTGGATCATCTTGGAGCCGTGTTTGATCATGCCGCCCTGCTCGCTGTCCTTGCCCACCATGTAACCCGTGGTGTTTTGCAGGTAGATGATGGGCTGGCCCAACTGGCACATCATCTGGATGAAATGGGTGGCCTTGTTGGCACCGGCCACATCAATCGGGCCGTTGTTGCTGACGATGCCCACCGCATGGCCGCCAATGCTGGCCTGGACACAGACCGTGGCCGCGCCATACAGGGCCTTGAAGGGCAGAAAGTCCGAGCCATCAACCAGACGCGCGATCACCTCCTGCATATCCACCGGCTGGCGCAGGTCGGCGGCCATCAAACCGAGCAGTTCATCGGCCGGGTACAAGGGCTCAGTTGCTATGGATTCAATAGCTGCTTGCGCATGTCCATAAAGGGCTGGAGGGCGATTGGACCATGCAGTCCGGGCCAGCACCTGGCGCGCCAGCCCCAGCGCCTGCCGGTCGTCCTCGGCGAGCTGCTCGCCCAGACCCGAGACACCGGTGTGCATCTCGGCGCCGCCCAGTTCTTCCTCGGTGGCCACCTCACCGGTGGCCGCCATCAGCAGCGGCGGCCCTGCCAGAAAAGCGCGCGAGCGATTGCGCACCATGATGACCACGTCGCTGAGTCCCGGCATGTAGGCGCCGCCTGCCGTGCCGGAGCCGTGCTGCACCGTGATGACCGGAATGCCTGCCGCCGACAGGCGCGCCAGGTTGCGAAACAAGGCGCCGCCATGGACAAAACCCTCGACCCGGTAACGCATCAGGTTGGCGCCGGCGCTTTCGACCAGATGCACAAAGGGCAACTTGTTCTGCAAGGCGATCTCCTGCACACGCAGGATTTTCTCCAGTCCCATGGCCTGGATGGCGCCGGCCTCTATGCCGGAGTCGCTGGCCACGACCATGCAGCGCGCGCCCTCGATAAACCCGATGCCCGCCACGATGCCACCCCCAGGCACGGAGAGCGCCGGATCCTTGTGGTCCTGCATGAAACCCGCCAGCGAACACAAAGGCAACCAGGGCGCGCCCGGATCGAGCAGCAGCGCCACACGTTCACGCGGCAACAGCTGGCCGCGTTTGTCAAACACCGGTTTCGATTTGGCCGAGGCCTGTGCGGCACGGCTTTCCAGTGCACGCAGGGCTGCAATGCGCGCCAGCATGGCGTCGCGCCGCTGCACGGCCACGCTGCCCTGCGCATTCCATGCCGACTGGAGAACAGTCACGACTGAAAGACCTTCGGCGTCGTCGCCAGGTGAAAGCCGTCGAAAGGTTTCACGGCATCGCGCTGCTGCGCCTGGGCATCGGGCAGGCGCATGGGCCAGCCCATACGCACTTGCGGCCGCGCACCATCCACACGCAGCACGGTGCCGCTGATGAAGCTGGCTGCAGGGCTCAGCAAAAACACAATCGCGGCCGAGGTTTCCGCCTCGGTGCCAAAACGCCCCAGCGGCACGGTGTTGCGCATCTCGCGCAACATGGCGCCGGCCTCGGGCGGGTAGTGGTCCATGCCGCTGGAGGCGATGTAACCCGGCGCCACCGCATTGACCCGCACGCCACTGTGCGCCCATTCGGCTGCAGCTGTCTCGGTGAAGCTGACCATGCCGGCCCGCGCGGCCCCGCTGTGGCCCATGGACGGCATGGAGCCCCAGATGTCGGCAACGATGTTGACAATGTTGCCGCCGTGTTCTGCCATGGCCTGCAGGTAACACTCGCGCGCCATCAGGAAGCCACCGGTCAGATTGGTGTTGATGACGGCCTCCCAGCCTTTGGCACTGATGTTTTCCAGCGGCGTGATGTACTGGCCACCCGCGTTGTTGACGAGGCCGTCGATACGGCCATGCGCCAGCACCATCGCTGCCACCGTGGCCTCTACCTGCGCCTCCTGCCGGATATCGCAGGGGTGAAAGCTGGCGCGGCCACCGGCAGCCACAATTTCGCCCGCCACATCGTGCAGCTTCTCGAGCTTGCGCCCTATCAGCACCACATGGGCGCCCAGCGCAGCCAGCTCGTGGGCGGTGCAGCGGCCTATGCCCGAGCCCCCGCCCGTCACGACCAGCACCTTGCCGGCAAACAGCCCGGCGCTGAAAACAGATCGGTAACTCATGGTCGGGCTCTCCTTGCGCCTGGTTTCGGGTTGTCGCCTATGAACAGGGCAATGGCCGCGTCGGCCAGCTCGTCGAGTGAGGCCCCTTTTTTGGCATCAAACCATTGGGCCGACCAGTTCAGCGCGCCAAAAATCAGCAGGCGCGCCAGTTTGACCGGGCAGCCGAGGCGCCCCTGCTCGCTCAGGGCCTGCAACACCGGTTGCCAGACAGACTCATAGTCGCTTTGCAGCCTGGCCAGAGATGTCCGCTGACGCGCCGTGATGGAGCGTGATTCGTACAGCATGACCGGGATGAAGTCGCTGCCAGGGCCCAGAAGAATGTCGAAATGGTTGCGCACCAGCACGCGCAGCAGCGCCGCTGCATCGGGTTTCGCGGCAGACGCCAGCTCAAGCGCCGCAGTCTGGCGCAGGGTGGCCGAGCGCATGCCTTCGTCCATCACCGCATACAGCAGCGCACCCTTGCTTTTGAAGTGGTAAAACGGCGAGCCGCTGTGCATGCCCACCGCCGTGGCGATGTCGCGCGTGCTCGTGCCATCAAAACCCTTGCGGCGGAACAGCCGGGCCGCCGCGTTGACCAGTTCTACCCGGCGATTGCCGTCATCGCGCTCATCGAGTGTTTTGCGTGGCCGGCCGCGCGGCCTGCGCGGTGTGTGGATGTCGGTGCCTGGGCTCTGCATAAGGCAGAACCATATCAAAGCCGGGTATTTTTAGCAAGCAGTTGCTTTGTAAAAATAAAAAGCGCTGGCAGCGCTCAAAGCAGGCCGCGGTGCTCGGCCTGTTTGATATGTGCCACCAGCTCGTCCACGTCGTCCGGCGTGTTCAGGGGCCGGGCCAGGTGCTGCAGCAAAAAACGGGGCAGGCGCAGCGGCGGCGGGGTGCGCGCGGGCTCGGGCGGCCTGCCTCCGGGGGAGGTGGGGAAACCGTGGGTGAATAACATGGTCATGGCGGGCCCCTTTCCAGGCAGATGCAATAACTTCATGGTCTGCGGACCGGCGCCAGCTGCGGGTAGCCTGCCGCGCCCTGCAGCGGTAGGTGGGTGCGGCCAGGGCCTGTCAGGTCGCGCGCACGGTTGTAGGCCATACCTTACCGGCCGGCGTCACCCTCGCCCGCAATACCATCCCGCGCCCGCCTGGCGGCGTGCGCCCGCTCCAGCAGCAGCTCGCGCTCGCGGCGATTGCCGGCCAGTGCAGCCGCCCGTTCAAACTCCACGCCGGCTTCATCAGCACGGCCCAGCTTGCCCAGCAGGTCGCCGCGCACACTGGGCAGCCAGTGGTAGTTGCGCAGCGACTTGTCCTGCGCCAGCGCATCAATGATCTTCAGTCCGGCTGCTGGTCCGAATGCCATGGCCACCGCCACACCGCGGTTGAGCTCCACCACCGGTGACGGCGCCACCTGCGCCAGCGCGTCATACAAGGCTGCGATGCCGGGCCAGTCGGTCTGCTCCGCTGTGGCGGCGCGCGCATGGCAGGCCGCAATCGAAGCTTGCAGCAGGTAGGAACCCGGCGTCTGGCCAGTCGCGCCGCCCAGTTCCCGGGCACGCTCCAGCGCTGCCAGCCCGCGGCGTATCAACAGCCGGTCCCAGCGGCTGCGATCCTGCGCCATCAGCAGCACCGGCCGGCCCTGCGCATCAACGCGCGCGGCCGAACGTGAGGCCTGCAATTCCATCAAGGCCAGCAAGCCCTGCACCTCGGACTCGTCTGCCGCCAGGCCGGCCAGCATGCGGCCCAGGCGCAGGGCCTCGTCGGTCAGTGCCGGCCGCATCCAGTCCTCACCAGCGGTGGCGGTGTAACCCTCGTTAAACACCAGATAAACCACTTCCAGCACCGAGGCCAGGCGCGCGCGAAGTGCATCACCGCGCGGCACCTCGAAGGGCACACGCGCCTCAGCCAGCGCGCGCTTGGCGCGCACGATGCGCTGGGCGATGGTGGGCTCGGGCAGCAAAAAGGCGCGGGCAATCTCGTGGGTGCTGAGCCCGCCCAGCAGTTTGAGCGTCAAGGCCACCCGCGCCTCGGTGGACAGCACAGGGTGGCAGGCGGTGAAAATCAGGCGCAGCAGGTCGTCGCCAATTTCGTCCTGGCGCGCCTCGTCGAGTGCGTCCACAAAGTCAGGCACCACCAGGGCTTGCTGCGCCTCCAGGTCATCGCCAATCTGCCCGAGTTTTTCGCCCCGCATCCTGGCATGCCGCAGGTGATCGAGCGCGCGGTTTTTGGCGGTGGTCATGAGCCAGGCGCCGGGTTTATCCGGCACGCCTTTCACCGGCCAGCTCTCCAGCGCGGACACCAGCGCGTCCTGCGCCAGCTCTTCGGCCAGGCCGATGTCGCGCACCATGCGCGTCACCACCGCCACAATCCTGGCGGACTCCATGCGCCAGACGGCGGCTATGGCCTGGTGGGTGGCGGAATGCATGAATCCATATTACCGGCAGAACCAGACGCCGGGAGCAAAACGCAACATGGAGGTATTCATCAAGCAGGGGCCGCGGATCTGGCTCCGCCAGTCCGCAGGCGCAGCGGCCCCCTCGGGGGGCAGGGAGCTACACGCAGCGAGCGACCGTGGGGGCTCACTTTGTCATCCAGAACACCTCCCAGACATGGCCGTCCAGGTCGGTGAAGCCATGGCTGTACATAAAGCCGTGGTCCTGCTGCGGATTGGGCGCGGTGCCGCCTGCGGCCAGCGCCTTGCCGACCATTTCATCGACTTCGGCGCGACTGTCGCAGGACAGGGCAATCAGCACCTCGGTGGTTTTGCTCGCATCGGCAATGGCTTTTTGGGTGAAGCCCTGGAAAAAGGATTCCACAAGAAGCATCACGTAACTGTGGCCTTCGCTGACCACCATGCAGGCACCCTGCTCATTGGTGAATTGCGGGTTGAAGGCGAAGCCCAGACTCCGGAAGAAGGCCTGGCTGCGCGCCATGTCCTTGATGGGAAGATTGATAAAAACCTGGCGTGACATATTGATTCCTTGAGGGTGATGGGGGAGCAGTCAGCCGGCGTTTTCTGCCCTGGCCTTGAGCCTGTAAAGGCCGATTTCGAAGTCGCTACCTATCATCTTGTCCATATTGAAGATCACTCCCATGAACTTTGACAGGAAAGGCGCGGGGCCTTCCATGGCCCAGGTGGCCTGCGTGGTCTGACCCTCGGGCAACAGCGAGAAGGTGATGAGGTTGTCCGCCTTGAAGGGCGCGGTCATGAGCAGCCGCATCTGCACCCGCGACGGTGCGCTGGCCTGCACGATTTCGAAGCTGCCGCTGCCGGCTTTTTTGCTGGCGAAGTCGTAGTGCGCACCAGGGCCGGCGGTCGGCCCGCTGTAGGAGCCGGTCATGCCAGGGTCTTTCACTGCGTAAGGGTTCCAGGTGTTGAAGGCCTTGACATCGTTGATCAGCGGAAAAATCCGGTCAGCCGGTGCGGCAATGCTGGTGCTGCGCGCGACCCGGAAGGTGTCGGGCCGCTGGGAGGCGATCAGCGCGATGACGGCAATGGCCAGCAGCAACACGCCGAGCAGGCTCAGAACAAGGGTCTTGATCATGGCTCGCTCCTTACTTCTGGCTGGGGGTGTTCATCTCGCGGAAACGCTCGACCTGCTCGCTGGGCGCAAAGTCGTCCAGCTCAAAAAGCTGGCGAACCTCGATCACGGCAGCTGCGTTTTCGCCGACGGGGTTGGGAAAGCGCCGGGACCATTCGAGCGCCTCTTCGCGGCTGCGCACCTGGATGGTGGTGAAGCCGGCAATCAGTTCCTTGGCTTCGGCAAACGGGCCGTCGATCACGGTGCGCTTCTGGCCGTCGTAGTGAATGCGCCAGCCCTTGCGGCTGGGTTGCAGGCCGCTGGCGTCCAGCAGCACGCCGGCCCTGGCCAGTTCCTCGTGGAAATCCGCCATGGCCGCCATCAAGGGCTCGTCCGGCATGGGCGTGGGTTCGGCTTCGAATTCGGGCGTGGACTTGACAATGATCATGAATCGCATGAGCGTCTCCTTCGTGATGCGTCTGGAAGCCGGGAACCGGAGGGTCCGCAAAACAGCAGCTTCCATCACCACGACGAAGCAGGCGCTGCGAAATCGACAGCGCCACGCCAAAAAAACCGCTTGTTACTCTTTTGGGAACGCCGCTCAGGCGAAACACGGTCCCAGCGCCCGCACTTCTACCGTCGCCCACTCGGCCGCAGGGCATTGGCCGGCAATCACCACGGCCTGCTCGCGCGTGGCGCAATCGAGCAGAAAAAATCCGCCCACCATCTCCTTGGCCTCGGCGAAGGGGCCGTCCAGCACTTGCGGCTGGCCGGCGCGCACCTGGACCCAGGCCGCATCGTCCTGCGACGCCAGCGACTCGGCGGCCAGCAGCAGACCGCGTGACTTCAGCTCTGCGCCAAAGCGCAACATGCGTTCATAAACTGCGCGCCCCTGTGCCTCGCTGCGTTCGAGCCGCTGGCCTTTGGGTTCATGGATCACAAGCATGTAAGGCATGGTTTTTCCGCATCAAAAGTTGCTGGCGATGATACGTGAGCCGGCCGGCGCCGTCAGGGCGCTGAAAGGCAGACGTACAAACCCTGGACCGGCTGCTGCTGGTCCTCGCGCAGCGGTGCGCGCAACAAGGTCTGCAGCGCAAAACCATGGGCGCTGGCCAGCTGCCGGATATAGGCCTCGGAGTGGGCGTAACGCAGGCTGGGCAGCAGTTGCAGCGTTTGCCCTTCTGCCGCGAGCTCGACGGTGAAACAGAACAGGCCGCCGGGCTGGAGCACGCGGGCCACACCGGCAAACACCCGGGTCAACTCGCCCACATAAATAAACACGTCGGCAGCCAGCACCAGGTCGTCGCGCCGGCTGGCGCTGTGCAGGTAGTCGGCCACGTCGGCATGCACCAGCGTGTTGTAGATGCCCAGTGCCCGCGCCTGGTCCAACATGCGCCGGGAGATGTCCACGCCGTCCACCCGGTCAGCCAGCGGCGCAATCAGCGGGCCACACAGGCCTGTGCCGCAGCCCAGATCCAGCACCGAGCTGAAGCGGCGCGGACCGAGATCAAGCAGGCGCTGGATCAGCAGCGCATGAGCACGGTAATGCAGCACCCCCACCAGGTGCTGCTGGAACTCGGCCGCATAGTCGTCAAACAGGTACTCGACATAGGCGCGTGGTGCCGCCTGAGGTACCGCGCCGCCACGTACCGATGCAAGGAAGTAGGCATGCACCTGCGGGTCTGCGCCCAGTGTGATGGCTTTCTCGAAACAGGCAGCGGCCTCCTCCAGGCGCTGCATCTCGCGCAACAGGGTGCCACGGTGGCTCCAGGCTTCGGTCAGGGTGGCGTCGAGCGCGAGCGCGCGCTCGAACGACACCAGGGCCGGTTCAGGCCGGGCCAGCCGCACCAGGGTCTGGGCCTGTTGCAGCCAGACAGCGGCTGCAGTGTCGTCCAGCGCCAATGCCCTGTCATAAGCGGCCAGCGCTTCGGCGTACTGGCCCAGGTCGACATGCGCCAGCGCGAGGTAGGACCAGGCCTGCAGATTGTCCGGCTCGGCGGCCGTGGCCTGTTCGAGCAGGGGCACGGCGGCGCCGGCCTTGCCGAGCTTGACACGCGTGGCGCCGAGGTTGGTCAGTGTGGAGACACGCCCGGGCAGCAGGACCAGCGCGGCCTCAAAACACAACGCGGCCTCGGGCAGGGCCTCGGCCTGAAAATGCGCCAGGCCCTCCAGAAAATGCTGGCGGGCCTGGTCAAACGCGTCGCCCATGCCTGTCCTTCAGTCCACAAAAAAGTCGGGGATGAAGTTTTTTGTGCCCGGTGTGACCGCATAGGGGTCCAGCTCGGTCACACCGTGCGCCGCCAGCAGTTCATCGTCGATGTAGAAGTTGCCGGTGGCCAAACCGGTGCTGGTCAGGATGAACCAGGCCGCGTCGGACAGGATCTCGGGCTTGCGGCACAGCTTCAGATCCACACCGGGAATCATTTGCAGCGCCGCGGTGGCAATGGCGGTACGGGGCCACAGGCTGTTGACGGCAATGCCGTATTTTTTGAACTCGGCTGCATGGCCCAGGGTGCACATGCTCATGCCGTATTTGGCCATGGTGTAGGCCGTGTGTTGCGCAAACCAGTGCGGCTTCATGGACAGCGGCGGCGACATGGTCAACACCTGCGGGCTGCGGCCCGCCTGGGCGGATTTTTTGAGCTCGGCCAGGCAGGCCTGGGTACACAGGTAGGTGCCGCGCGCATTGATGCCGTTCATCAGGTCATAACGCTTCATGGCTGTGTGTTCGGTATCGGTCAGGCTGATCGCACTCGCGTTGTTGACCAGGATGTCGATGCCGCCAAAGGTTTCCACCGCCTGGGCCACAGCCGCCGTCACCGCGTCTTCGTCACGGATGTCCACCGCCAGCGGCAGCGCCTGCCCACCCGCAGCTTTCACCGCTTCGGCGGCGCTGTAAATCGTGCCGGGCAACTTCGGGTTGGGATCGGTGGTTTTGGCCAGGATGACAATGTTGGCGCCGTCGGCCGCTGCACGCGTGGCAATCGCCAGGCCTATGCCGCGCGAAGCGCCGGTGATGAACAGGGTTTTACCCTTGAGACCGGGAACTGAACTCATGACGACTCCTGAATGCTATAAAATCAATAGCTGCTTGCGCTCGCCGGATAAGGGCCAAACCCTGACTACATGCTCATACCGTGGAGAAGTCCGGCTTGCGTTTTGCCATGAACGCGCCAAAAGCCTCACGCGCCGCCGGCTCGCCCAGCATACGGCCAAAACTCGCGCCCTCCTCGTCCATCTGCTGCATCACCAGTTGCTGCTGGCCCTTTTTCATCAGCCGCTTGGTCTCGATCAGCGAGCTCATGGGCTTGGCGGCGAGTTTGCGCGCCACCGCCTGCGCGAGGTTGCTGGCCTCGGTGGGTGATACGACGCGATTGACCAGGCCCACTTCGAGCGCCGCCTCGGCCATGAAGGGTTCACCGAGCAGCAGGGCCTCTGCGGCGCGGTGGTAACCCATCATCTGCGGCACCAGCAGGCTGGAGGCCGCCTCGGGGCACAGGCCGAGGTTGACAAAAGGCATGGAAAAAGCGGCGTTGTCACCGGCATACACCAGGTCACAGTGCAGCAGCATGGTGGTGCCCACCCCCACCGCCGGTCCGCAGACAGCCGCCAGCAGCGGCTTGGGGAAGGCCGCGATACCGCGCAGAAAGCGGAACACCGGAGAGTCCATACCGGCAGGCGGCTTGTTCAGGAAATCGCCGATGTCGTTGCCGGCGCTGAAAATCGTTTCGTGGCCTTGCAGGACCACCACGCGGACGGCCGCATCGGTCTGGGCGGCAGCCAGCGCATCGGCCATGGCGCCATACATCGCTGATGTGATGGAGTTCTTGCGCTCCAGCCGGTTCAGGGTGATGGTCATCACGCCGGCTTCGGTGTGGGTCAGGATATCGTTGCTCATGTGTTGGCTTCCAGTGCTTGTTTGACAAAATCGAGGCGGTCCTGCCCCCAGTGCATCTGCCCGTCGATGAAGAAAGTGGGCGCGCCGAAAACACCGCGCTCCACCGCCTCCTGCGTGACGGCCTTCAGGCGCTCCTTGACCTCGGGTTCCGCCGCCAGTGCCAGCAAGGCCTGCGGATCGAAACCCGCGGCTTGCAGCACCGCAGCCACCACCGCCGTGTCGTTCATGTCCTTGCGATCGACCCAGATGGCGCGGTACATCGCGTCCACACCCGCGGCAAAACGTGCAGGTTCGCGCATCTGCAGGCCGGTGACGCCGCGCATCAGGGTCAGCGTGTTGATCGGAAAGTAAGGGTTGTGCTCGAAGGGCACGCCATAACGCTGCGCAAAACGCGCCAGATCGTCGAGCATGTATTTGCCCTTGGCCGGCACCGTGGTTGGCGAATGGTTGCCGGTGGCGTGAAAGACACCGCCCAGCAGCATGGGTTTGTAGACGATGCTGCCGCCAGCCTGGCGGCAGAGACCGGGCAGCTGGGTCCAGGCGATATAAGCCGCCGGGCTGCCCACGTCGAAATAGAACTCCACCGTTTTACTCATCAGAATTTCTCCATCCAGGCTCGCAACTACCGTGCGTGGGTTCAGACGTCGCTACGCCGGCGCACTTGTTCATTCCTTGTAGTAAACGACCTGGTGGGTCGTCACCAGCAGTTCGCCGGCTTCGTTCCACAATTGCGCAGTCTGGTCAAAATAACCGTTGCGAAAAGCCTGGGCCTGGGTCTGCCCCAGCAGGTAGCCGCTGCCAACACGCTGCAGCAGGGCGGCATCGGCATGGTAATACACCGTCATCGACACCGTGCCTATGGGCACCAGCAGCGGCCGGCGGCGCCAGACCCGCGGGAAGAACACATCGGACAGGGCGGTGAGCGAGGCAAAGTCCAGCGGCCGCGGCGGATCGTCGCGCAACCAGAGGCGGGTGCGGCTCAGGCCCTGGTCGGCACCGTCCCACTGCACCGGGATGGCGCCTTCGACAAAACGCATTTCATAACGCCTGACCCATTCGACCCGCGCCGCACCGCTGGCGCGCGCCACATCCGCAGCGGCGGGCACATCGGGCATGCTGTGTTCATCAGTGCCCCAGGTCTCTCGCCGCAACCCGAAAAAGGCGGTGGCGGTCAGTACCACCTCACCTTGCTGCTGCATCTCTATCACCCAGTGCTGTGTGGACCGGTTGGTGCGCACCGGTCTGGCTGTCAGCGTGAACGGGCCGTCGGCGAGCGCGGCGGCAAAATTGACGGTCAGCGAAATCGGGTCGCCAAGGCGCTGCGCATGCAGCAGCGCCGCATTCAGTGCCTGCGCCGCCGTGACACCGCCGAAGGGTCCGACCATATTGGCGTAAGCGGGGCTGGTGTGGCCGAGAAAACTTCCATCGGCCTGGGGCTGCAGCGCGACAGCCGAATCAAAGGGGTGGTAACTCATGGCTGAAGTATGCCGCCCTGGACGCGCTCAGGCAGTCGTGCCGGAGACGCCCGCCACCGGGTTTGCGGGACGCATGCGCTCCAGAATTTCCACGGCGCGTGGCCACAGGCTCTGGCTGAACTGCTCGCGGAAGAATCCGAAATGGCCTATGCGTTTGACGCCCAGATCCGCCGGTGTGACACGCTCGAAGCTGCGCGCGGCACCGGTGTAGAGGTTGATCAGGTTTTGGGTGCCGCGCCAGGTCATCAATTCGTCGTCGGCGATGGACAGCGCCAATACCGGAAAACCTGCGCCCGCATAAGCCAGGCGCGCAGCTTCGCCCTCGGCGCCCACGCTGTACTGCGGGTCCAGACACCATTTGCGCCACTGCAGTACCACGCCGGCCGGCAGGTCACCGACCTTTTTGAGCCTGCGCCCCGGGAAGTAGCCAAACAGGTGTGTGGCCACAGGCACCAGCACATACCAGAAGTACAGCACCATGCGTTTGAGCTGCGGCGCGTTATCGCGCCAGTAACCACTGCCGGCTGCCACGCTGAGCATGCCGTCCACCTTGGACTGGTTTTTCAGGAAACCCGGCAGTTGTGCCCCCAGGCTGTGCCCGAGCAGATAGAGGGGCGCGTCCGGCAGCGCGGTTTTGGCCTTATCCACCACCGCCTCATAGTCGCGGGCCCAGTCCATGAGGTCAGCCTGGAAGCCACGCAAGCTGCCATCGGCCGTGTCGGGCAGGGAGTCACCCGAACCCCGGTAATCAAAGGTGGTGACACGAAAGCCCTGAGCCGAGAGCCACCCGGCAAACGGCGCGTAGTAGTCCTGGCGCACCCCCATGGCACCGCCTATGACCACGCTGGCACGGGCCGGACTCGCCGCCTCATACACACGCAGCGAAAGTTGCAGGGAACCGGATTCAAGAATCTGCTTTTGCATGACTTTTCTCCTGGAAAACTACCGTTGCCGCAGGGCGTAGCGAGCGGGATGCAGTGCGAGGCGCGGGTGCCCGAAGAAAACCGGAGCGACCTAAAGGGTCGTGAGGATTTTTTTTGGGCTGCAACGACGCAATGCGCCCGCGCAGTAGCCCTAAACGCGTTCGAAGATGCCGGCTGCGCCTTGCCCCATCCCCACACACATCGTGACCATGCCGTACTTGAGCTGGTGCCGGTGCAGCGCGTGAATCACGGTGGCAGCACGGATCGCACCGGTGGCGCCCAGCGGATGACCCAGCGCAATCGCGCCGCCCATAGGGTTGACCTTGGCGGCGTTCAGACCCAGTGTGTGGATGACCGCCAGCGACTGCGCTGCAAACGCCTCATTGAGTTCATACCAGTCGATGTCGTCCTGCTTCAAGCCTGCATAACGCAGCGCCGCCGGAATCGCCTCGATCGGGCCTATGCCCATGATGTGGGGTGGTACGCCCTTGGCGGCGTAGCTGACAAATCGCGCCAGTGGCTTCAGGCCATGTTCCTTCACGGCTTTTTCGCTGGCCAGGATCAGCGCGCCGGCGCCGTCCGAGGTCTGCGAGCTGTTGCCGGCGGTGACCGAGCCACGCGCGGCAAACACCGTCTTGAGTTTGGCCAGGCCATCGAGCGAGGTGTCAGGGCGCGGGCCTTCGTCCAGGCTCACGGTGCGGGTTTTGGCTATCACTGCACCACTGTCCAGGTCGGGCGCACGGTCGGTGACTTCAACCGGTGTGATCTCGGCAGTGAACTCACCGCTTTGCTGTGCCTTGATGGCCTTGAGGTGCGACTCAAGGGCAAACTGGTCCTGTGCATCGCGCGACACTTTCCACTGCTGCGCCACTTTCTCGGCGGTCAGGCCCATGCCGTAGGCAATGCCTATGTTCTCGTCGTTGCCAAACATGGCCGGTGAGAGCGAAGGCGAGTTGCCCGACATCGGCACCATGCTCATGCTTTCGGTACCGGCGGCAATCATCACATCGGCTTCACCGACACGGATGCGGTCGGCCGCCATCTGGATCGCTGAGAGACCCGAAGCGCAGAAGCGGTTGACAGTGATCCCGCCCACGCTGGTCGGCAGGCCGGCGAGTACCGCGCCTATCCGTGCAATGTTCAGGCCTTGCGGGCCTTCGGGAATAGCGCAGCCGCAGATGATGTCTTCTATCGCCTTGGGGTCCAGCGAAGGCACTTGCGCGAGTGCCGCCTGCAGGGCATGGACCAGCAGTTCGTCGGGTCGGGTGTTGCGGAAAAAACCGCGGTGCGAGCGCCCTATGGGCGTGCGTGTGGCGGCAACGATGTAGGCTTCCTGGACTTGTTTGGCCATGATGATTTCTTTCAATTCCTGTTAACTTTTTCGCGGGCCGGAAGGTATCCAGGCCCAGACAAATTCACATTCGACCGGGTTCACGCCGACCTCGTCGGTCACGGTCACTGCCACCGTCACTTCACCCTTGTCGCTGGCCTGCATCAAGGCGCGCTGCTCATCGCTGAGGGTGGCCACCGCGCGCAAAGCACCACTGGCGCGCTTCCTGAACGCCATCTTCAGCTCCTTGGCCAGCGGGATGCAGTCGTCGCGCACATTCATGCCGACCACCATGCCGGTGGCGGTTTCCGCCAGCAGGTTCATCGCCGAAGCGTGAATGCCGCCAATGTGGTTCTGCACCTTCTTCTCGTTGTTGATGCCGATCTCCACCTGATGGCGGGTCATTTGCAAAAAGTCGAGCCCGGCCGTGCCGGTGAAAGGCACGGCGCGGCGCAGCACCACACTGCGAAACCAGGGCCGCGCAAAGGCCGGCACTTCAGAGAGCCGTTCCAGCTGCCGCTCCAGGCGGTTGGGTGTGTGGTGAGGAGTTGTCATGGCGTTGAGGTGGGGTTCGTGATGGCTCAAGACTTGTCCCCAGCCAGCAAACGCCGCGGAACCGGCTTCGCCGGGCCGCAGGCGTTGCCCCCTGCAAGGGGGGAAGGCGCTACACGCAGTGAGCGTCCGACGGGGGTGTGCATATCAATTACGAACCGGTTTGCCCGTAGACATCATTCCCATGATGCGTTCCTGCGTCTTGGGATGCTCGAGCAATGCGCAGAAGGCCTTGCGCTCCAGCGTCATCAGATACTCTTCCGTCACCAGCGAACCGGCATCGACGTCGCCACCACAGACCACGTTGGCAATCAGGCTGGCGATGTGGAAGTCGTGGGCGCTGATGAAGCCGCCGTCGCGCATATTGACCAGCTGGCCCTTGATGGTCGCCACGCCGCTGCGCCCGACGACGGGGAAAGCCCGCCTGTGCGGCGCGCGGTAGCCGGAGTTGAACATGGCACGCGCCTCGTTCAATGCGACAAACAGCAGCTCGTCCTTGTTCGCAACAATCACGTCGCTGTCCAGCAGATAACCGATCTTGCGGCTTTCAATCGCGCTGGTGCCGACTTTGGCCATGGCCGCAGCGGTGAAACCTTCGGTCAGGAAAGGCAGGATGTCCTTGTTGGTCGAGGCGGCTGCGTTTTCGGCGGCACGGCGTGCGATGTAAGCCAGGCCACCGGCACCGGGCACCAGGCCCACACCCACTTCCACCAGGCCGATGTAACTTTCCATCGCGGCCACACGCTTGGCTGAATACACCGCCATCTCACAACCGCCGCCGAGTGCCAGGCCGCGGATCGCAGAGACAACCGGCACCGCCGCATAACGCAGCTTGAGCATCACGTTCTGCAGCTCGGCCTCGGCGCCTTCAATCGCCCTGGCGCCGCCCATCATGAAAGCCGGCAACATGGCCTGCAGATCGGCGCCGGCAGAAAACATCTCATCGTTGGACCAGATGACCAGACCTTTGTAACTTTTCTCGGCGAGGTCCACACCCAGGGCCAGGCCCTCAGCCACATCCGGGCTGATGGCGTGCATCTTGGTCTTGATGCTGGCGATCACCACATCGCCCTGCTCGCCGTCCAGCGTCCACAGGCGGATGGCATCATCTTCATGCAGCGTGGTACCGGCCGATGCAAACGCTGGCGCCTGGGAGCCGAGCACTTCCTCGGGGAAGAACTGACGTTCATACACCGGCAGCTTGCGGCGTGTTATGAATTTTTTCGCCGAGGCGCTCCACGAACCTTCAGCGGTGTGCACACCGCCCGCTTCGGCCACAGGGCCCTTGAACACCCAGTCGGGCAAAGGCGCTTTGCTGATGGCCTTGCCGGAAGCGATGTCTTCCTGGATCCAGTTGGCGACCTGCAGCCAGCCGGCTTCCTGCCAGAGCTCGAACGGGCCCTGTTTGGCGCCAAAGCCCCAGCGCATGGCAAAGTCGATGTCGCGCGCGGTCTCGGCAATACTTTCCAGGTGCACGGCGGCGTAGTGGAACTGGTCGCGCAATATGGCCCAGAGAAAACGCGGCTCGTCGCCTTCGGCTTCGCGCAACAGCTTCAGGCGTTCGCCAGCCGGCTTCCTGAGCATGCGGCCCACCACCTCATTGGCCTTGGCGCCTGCTGCCACATACTCCATGCTTTCCGGGTCCAGCCGCAGAATGTCGCGGCCCACCTTTTTGTAAAAGCCCGCGCCGGTTTTCTGGCCCAGGCTTTTTGCTTCGAGCAGTTTGGCCAGTACGGGCGGCGTGCCATACATGTCGGAAAACGGGTCTTCCACCTTGCCGGGGCCAAGATTGTCCTGCAGGGTCTTGATGACATGGGCCATGGTGTCCAGGCCCACCACGTCCGCAGTACGGAAAGTGCCGGAACTGGCGCGTCCGAGCTTCTTGCCAGTCAGGTCATCGACCACGTCGTAGCTCAAACCGAAAGTCCCTGCCTCCTTGATCGTGGCCAACATGCCGGCAATGCCGACACGGTTGGCGATGAAGTTGGGCGTGTCGTGTGCGCGTATCACGCCTTTGCCGAGGCCGCTGGTGACAAAGGCTTCGAGGTCGTCGAGCACCTTCGGCTCGGTCGTCGGCGTGTTGATCAACTCCACCAGCGTCATGTAGCGCGGTGGATTGAAGAAGTGGATGCCGCAAAAACGCGGCTTGATGGACTCGGGCAGCGCTTCGCTGAGTTTGGTGATCGACAGGCCCGAGGTGTTGCTGGCCACAATCGCGCTGTCCGCAATAAAAGGCGCGATCTTGTGGTACAGGTCGGTCTTCCAGTCCATGCGTTCGGCAATCGCCTCGATGACCAGGTCGCACTCTTTCAGAACTTCCATGTGTTCTTCGTAGTTGGCCTGCTGGATCAAGGCGGCGTCTTCAGGCACGCCCAGCGGAGCTGGCTTGAGTTTTTTCAGCCCTTCGACGGCTTTGATCACAATGCCGTTCTTCGGGCCTTCCCTGGCCGGCAGGTCAAACAGCACCACCGGAATCTTGAGGTTGACCAGATGGGCGGCAATCTGTGCGCCCATGACGCCGGCGCCGAGAACAGCAACTTTTTTGACTTGAAAGCGGGACATGGTTTCTCTTTCTTTTTACCGGCCGGTGAACAACAGCGGACGGCACCTGAATGAATGGTTACTGAACGCGCACCCAGGTCTGGGTGCGGCCGAAGGGGCCGATGGAACCCCGGACTTCGAGTTTTTTTCCGCCGTCTACGGGCGTCATGCGCAGGCTGTAGTTGCGGCCGTTTTCAGGGTCCAGAATCCTGCCGCCTTCCCACAGGTCTTTGCCCTCGGCCTTTTTAGCGCCACGGATGATCTCAAGCCCGAGTATGGGTTTTCCCTTGCGGTCGTCACTGCATTCGTCGCAGACATCGTCGGGCTTGATGTCCTTGCCAATACGCCTGTCGATTTTTCCGCTCAGCACGCCGCCGGTTTCAACAATCCGGATCTCGGCTTTCGCCTCGCCGGTCTTGTCGTCGAGGTTGCGCCACAGGCCCACAGGCGTCATCTGGGCCCATCCGGAACCGCATGTTGCTACCAGAATAATAGCTGTCAGCGCACGTCGCATAAGGGCTTCAGGTCTAAAAGGCTGGAAGAACCGGGGCATCAGGCGAGGGCCGCGTCGGTGTCCATCAACACCTGGCTGCCGCTGCGCGCGGTGCGCATCAATGTCGCAGTCTCGGGGAACAATTTGGCGAAATAAAAACGTGCGGTCTGCAGCTTGGCGATGTAGAAAGCGTCGGTATTTCCGGCCGCAATTTCGCGCAGCGCCACTTGCGCCATGCGCGCCCAGAAGTAACCAAACACCAGATGGCCGGCCACACGCAGGTAGTCCACGGCAGCGGCACCTACTTCGTCGGGGTTCTGGAAGCCCTTGAAGCCCAGTTCAGTGGTGAACTTGGTCATCTGGTCGGCCAGATAGGCCAGCGGGTTGATGAACTCGGCCATTTTCTCGTTGACGCCTTCTTCCGCCACCAGCGCGCCTATCAGCTTGCCGAATTTTTTCAGCGTGGCGCCGTTGTTGCCGAGGATCTTACGGCCCAGCAGGTCCAGCGACTGGATGGTGTTGGTGCCTTCGTAAATCATGTTGATGCGGTTGTCGCGCACAAACTGCTCCATGCCCCATTCCTTGATGAAACCATGGCCGCCAAAAACCTGCATGCAGGCATTGGTCGCAATGTGGCCGTTGTCGGTCAGGAAGGCCTTGACGATCGGTGTCAGCAGCGACAGGATTTCACCGCTGTCCTTGCGCACCTTTTCGTCGGGGTGGTAGTGCTCCTTGTCGAGCAGCACGGTGCAATAAATCGCCAATGCCCGGCCACCTTCGGCATAAGCCTTGGCCGTCAGCAGCATCTTGCGCACATCGGGATGGACGATGATGGGGTCGGCCGGTTTGTCCTTGGCCTTTGGGCCGGACAGCGAGCGCATCTGGATGCGGTCCTTGGCGTAAGCCAGCGCGTTCTGGTAAGCCACTTCGGTCAGGCCCAGAGACTGGTTGCCCACGCCAAGGCGCGCGGCATTCATCATCACAAACATGCCCTGCATGCCCTTGTTCGGCTGACCCACCATGGTGCCTGTCGCGCCGTCGATGACAATTTGCGCCGTGGCGTTGCCGTGTATGCCCATTTTGTGCTCCAGGCCACCGCAATAAATGCCGTTGCGCGCACCGAGCGAACCGTCTGCATTGACCAGGAACTTGGGCACGATGAACAGGCTCACGCCCTTGATGCCGGGGGGAGCATCGGTCACACGGGCCAGCACCAGGTGGATGATGTTGCCGGCCATGTCGTGTTCACCAGCGCTGATGAATATCTTGTTACCGGTGATTTTGTAGCTGCCGTCAGGCTGTGGCTCGGCCTTGGTGCGCATCAGGCCCAGGTCGGTGCCGCAGTGCGGCTCGGTCAGGCACATGGTGCCCGTCCACTCGCCGCTGGTCATTTTGTGCAGATAGGTTTTTTTCTGCTCGTCGGTGC
The DNA here is from genome assembly GCA_943370435.1 of Kapaibacterium sp. (SeqCode). Lineage (GTDB taxonomy): Bacteria > Pseudomonadota > Gammaproteobacteria > Burkholderiales > Burkholderiaceae_C > Polaromonas. The sequence continues at coordinate 51,801 of CALRQX020000026.1, forward strand.
CGTGGCTGTGCAAAGCGGCGTGCGCGCCGTGTGTCAGGCCGGGGTACATGGTCCAGGCCTGGTTGGCGCTGTTGAGCATTTCATAAAAACACTGGTTGACCACCAGCGGCAGGCCCTGGCCGCCAAATTCCGGGTCGCCGCTAAGGGCGGGCCAGCCACCTTCCACGTATTTTTGGTAGGCTTCCTTAAAGCCTTTGGGTGTGGTGACGGCGTGGGTCACCGGGTCCAGCTTGCAACCCTCTTCGTCGCCGCTGACGTTGAGCGGAAGAATAACCTCGCTGGCAAATTTGCCGCCTTCCTCGAGGATCGCGTTGATGGTGTCCACATCGGCATCGGCGTACTTGGCAATCGGCTTGAGTTCTTCGGTGACCTTGAGCACTTCATGCATGACAAATTGCATGTCACGCAGCGGCGGGGAATATTGGGGCATGAGGAAGCGTCCTTTGTAGGGATTAAGTGGAAGGTGGTGAAGATTCGGGCGCCGTCCTGGCGCCGCGGCTTTTTATTGATGCGGCGGTAACAGGCTGGACGTCGGCCTCGTTGCCGTAGCGCGCCAGAATGCTTTGAAAGGCTTGCAAGGTGCGCGCCATCGCGCCCGGTGTTTTCAGGAAGCGGGCCTCATAGTGCAGCGCGAGGATCAGGCCATGGATCTCGAAAGCGATCTGGCGCTCGTCGGCATCGGTGCGCAAATGCCCGGCCTGTTTGGCCAGCACCACCGCCCGGTGCATGGCGGCCAGCCAGGTCTGCACCGAGGTGGCCAGTGCATCACGTACCGGCCCCGGGCGGTCGTCGAACTCGACTGCACCGCTGATAAAGATGCAGCCCGACTGCAATTCAACCGCCACCCGTTTCATCCAGTTGCCGAACAGCGCCTGCACACGCGGCAGGCCTTGCGGCTCTTTCAGGGCGGGGTAAAAAACTTCTTCCTCAAAACGCGCAAAATACTCGCGGATGACCGATATCTGCAGCTCTTCGCGCGAGCCGAAATGCGCAAACACGCCGGATTTGCTCATGCGCATGACTTCGGCCAACGCGCCTATGCTCAAACCTTCAAGACCAATTTGTGTCGCCAGACCCAGTGCGGCATCCACAATGGCTGCTTTGGTCTGCTGGCCTTTTTGCATACCGGCCGGCGCCGCACGGGCGTGATCGCGTGCCCCGGGGCGGGCTGACTTGACGGGAAGTTCGGTCACAGACATGGAAACCAGACAAAAAAAAGAACGACCGTTCTATTTTGCAACATTTCCATGACCCCACGCCAGCAGTGGGGGTTTCTAGAGAAGTTTTTCTAAGACGGCCGGGGGTAAACCCTAGGTCGACACCGCCTTCACACGG
>CALRQX020000027.1:0-48794 GCA_943370435.1 Kapaibacterium sp. (SeqCode)
CGTGCGCCAGGGTGCCGACCTGGTGGCCTTCGGCCGCCCCTACATTGCCAACCCGGACCTGGTCGAGCGCCTGCGTGCCAACGCGGCCCTGAACACGCCGGACAAAACCACCTTTTACGGCGGCCGCGAAAAAGGCTACACCGACTACCCGGCGCTGGCCTGAGCCGGCAAAGCCGCGCTAAACTGCGCGGCATGCTGACCACCTCTGCTCCTCCGTTCTTGCCCCGCCTGCTGCTTGGCGCCAGCCTGCTGGCCTGCAGCCTGGCCCAGGCCGGCCGGCCGCTGACGGTGGACGACGCCAACACCGATGAGGCCGGCAGCGGCCATGTCGAAGGCTGGTATGCGCGCCAGCCGGGCCGCGCCAACACCTGGACGGTGGCCCCGGCTTTTGCACCGATAGACGGCCTGGAGCTGGGCGCGTCGGTCACGCGCGACCGCACGGCGGCCAGCACCAGCCAGTTGCTGCAGGCCAAGTGGCGCATCACGCCGTCACAGGAAAACGGCTGCAACAGCGCCGCCGTGCTGGGCGCCAGCCAGACCCGCGGGCAAAGCGGCAACACGCCCTACCTCAATGGCCTGCTGAGCTGCAACAGCGCCTGGGGTTCCACACACTTCAACCTCGGTGCCCAGCGCGCGCCGGGCGGGCCGGGTATCGGCACCTGGGGCCTGGCGCATGAGCGCGAGTGGGGCCCGGTCACCGTACACGCCGAAGCCTTCGGTCAGCGCCTGGCCAAGCCCACTTTCCAGGTCGGCGCCCGCAAAGACCTGAGCTCCAGCCTGCAACTGGACGCGACGCTGGGCCGCAACAACCACCAGAACCTTTTCAGCGTCGGCCTGAAACAGTCTTTTTGAGCCCTGAACGGGCCTGGCCCGCAGGGCTTTGCTATTGAATCAATAGCTGCTTGTGCGCGCAGCATAAGGGCCAGTGGCCCAAAAGACTGTGAGCCCGGGCTCAGGCCGGTCCGACACCAATAGGCGCCGGTGTGGTCAGCACAATACGCGTGAACAAACGCTCGTAACACGGGTCGCGCACGCCGCTGGCAAGCGGATCGCGGTCACGCCCAAAGGCTGCGTCCAGCTCGGCCCAGTCGGAAGCGCCCAGCGCTTTTTCAGCAGCCGGCAAGACCTGCGTTTCCTCGGTTCGCATGTGGGCCATGTAAAAGGCCACATACACCCGCGCGGTGTCGGTGAACGAGGTGCGCCGCGCCTCACCAATCAGCTCCCAGGCCAGCAACAGGTGCTGCAGCTCCCTGACCTTGCCTTCGCCGCTCATGTGGTCGGCCTCGAGCTGGCGAATCACCGGCATCAACTCGGGCGCGGCACGCACCAGCCGGGGAAACAGCAGATCCGACTCCTTGGGGTGGTGCCGCCGCTCGGGAAACTCGTCGATGTAAAACAGCATGGCGCGCAACACATCAAAAAACTGCTCCGGTGCGTCGCCCGGTCCGCGCTCCATCATCATCAGAAGCGAACGCAACACCGCCGCCAGCGCGGCATGTTCGTCGCGGATGATTTGCAGCGTGGCGTGAGGCATACGCCAGCTTGGCACAGGCAGGCTGGCCCGCTTTTGATCCAGGTCAATCCCGGCGCAGCTTCCAGCGCTTGAGCAGCAGCGCATTGGAAATCACACTGACGCTGGACAGCGCCATCGCCGCACCGGCCACCACCGGACTCAAAAACCCGAGCGCCGCCAGGGGAATGCCGGCCACGTTGTAGGCAAAGGCCCAGAACAGGTTCTGCCGTATCTTCATGACAGTGCGGCGCGAGATGTCCAGCGCACCGGCCACCAGCGCCAGGTCGCCACGCATCAGCGTGATGCCGGCCGCATGCATGGCCACATCGGTGCCTGTGCCCATGGCCATGCCGACGTCGGCCGCCGCCAGCGCCGGCGCATCATTGACGCCGTCGCCGACCATCACGACGGTATGCCCCCCGGCTTTGAGCGCCGCCACTTTCGCAGCCTTGTCGCCCGGCAGCACCTCGGCCAGCACCTCGTCGGCGCCCAGCCCCAGGCGCGCGCCCATGGCCAAAGCCGCACCCTGGTTGTCACCCGAAATCATCACGATGCGGATGCCGCGCGCGCGCAGCAGCGCCAGGGCCTGCTTCGCCTCGGGCTTGGGCTCGTCGGCAAAGGCCATGAGCGCACGCGGGCTCAGGCCCGCGGCCGTGCGTTCCACCAGCAGCGCCAGCGTCGCGCCTTCGCCCTGCAGCCGTTGCGCCTCGTTCGCCAGCGCACCCAGGCCCACGCCGAGCTCTTCCATCCAGCGCAGGCTGCCTATCAGGTAGCTGCGCACGCCGACCTCGCCCTCACTGCCCCGGCCCGGCACGGCGCGCAAGCCGTCGGGCTGCGCCACCGCCATGCCGCGCTCCTGCGCCGCAGCCACGACCGCGCGCGCCAGCGGGTGTTCGCTGCCGCTTTGCAGGCTGGCGGCAACTGCCAGTTGCTGCGCCTCGTCAGTCCCAGGCGTCACAAGAAACGCAATCAGGCGCGGCCGGCCCACAGTCAGCGTGCCGGTCTTGTCAAACGCCACGGTGTCGACCTTGTGCGCCAGCTCCAGCGCCTGCGCGTCCTTGATCAGGATGCCGTTTTTCGCCGCCACCCCGGTACCGGCCATGATGGCCGCCGGCGTGGCCAGCCCCAGCGCACACGGGCAGGCAATCACCAGCACCGCCACCGCGTGGATCAGTGCCGTCTCCATGCCGGCACCCACCCACAACCAGCCCAACAAGGTGGCCAGTGCAATCACCAGCACCACCGGCACAAACACCGCCGAGACCTGGTCCACCAGCCGCTGTATCGGGGCTTTGGCGGCCTGCGCGTCTTCCACCAGCCGGATGATCTGGGCCAGCACACTTTCGCTGCCGACCGCACTGACCTGCAGCAGCACCCGGCCGTCACCGTTGATGCTGCCGCCCGTGAGTTTGTCGCCGGGCTGTTTGCTCACCGGCAGCGGCTCACCGGTCAGCATGGATTCGTCCACCTGCGTCTGCCCCTCCTGCAGCAAGCCGTCCATCGGGATGCGTTCGCCGGGGCGTACCACCAGCCGGTCGCCGAGAAGCACTTCGGCCACCGGCAGGTCGGCCTCTTCGCCGCCGGCTTGCAGCACATGCGCGATCTCCGGGCGCAGAGCGTGCAGCGCACGTATCGCCGCCGTGGTCTGGCGCTTGGCACGTGCCTCCAGCCATTTGCCCAGCAGCACCAGCGTCACGACGACGGCCGAGGCCTCGAAATAAAGATGCACCATCGTGTCAGGCTCAGCACTGAGCCAGAGCCACATCGACAGGCCCCAGCCAGCACTGGTGCCAATGGCCACCAGCAAATCCATGTTGCCGGTCAAGGCCTTGAGCGCATGCCAGCCGGCCTTGTAAAAACGCGCGCCCAGAATGAACTGCACCGGCGTGGCCAGCAAAAACTGCTGCCAGGCCGGCAACATCCAGTGTTTGCCAAACAGGTCTCCGATCATGGGGAATAGCAGCGGCGCCGACAGCAGCAGGCCAATGGCCACCGGTGCAAACCCGGCCCAGGGCGACAGGTCTTCGGGCAGCGCGGCTTCGGCAGCGCGCGGCTCATAACCGGCGTTGCGCACGGCGCGGCGCAGCTGTGCGTCGATCTGCGCCGAGGGTGCGTAGAGTACCCGCGCCGATTCGGTCGCCAGGTTGACGGTCGCGTCCTGTACGCCGGGCACCTTTTTCAGGGCCTTTTCAACCCGCGACACGCAGGACGCACAGGTCATGCCGCCGATGCCAAGGTCCAGGGTGGAAGGAGGGGGGGAGGAGGTCAAGGTAGTCATGGTTGAATGATGGACCTTGCCATCATGGCAAGGTCAAGCCTTGATGCAGATCAACCCCACCCGTACCAGGGGCTTGGTTTTTGCTGGCTTGACCTTACCATCGTGGCAAGGCTCAAGCTTCAGACTCGTTCCATCTGAAACCGAAAGGATCTCCCATGAACCAGGCCTTCAACGTACAGGGCATGACCTGCGGCCATTGCGAGCGCGCCGTGACCCAGGCGGTCAAAACCGTCGATCCGCAGGCCGAGGTCCACATCAACCGGGCATCGGGCCAGGTCGATGTGGTCTCCGACCAGCCGCGCGAAGCCATTGCCGCCGCCATTGCCGAAGAGGGCTACAGCGTCGCGCCATGAGCGCACCGATGAATATAGGTGCAGCCGCGCGCCAGTCCGGTGTGTCGGCCAAGATGGTGCGGCATTACGAGTCGCTGGGGCTGTTGCCGCAGGTGCAGCGCAGTGACAGCGGTTACCGCCAGTACAGCGACGCCGAGGTACACACGCTGCGTTTCATCAAACGCGCGCGCGACCTCGGGTTTTCGATGGCGGAGATCGCCGAACTGGTCAGCCTGTGGCAAAACCGCCGGCGCGCCAGCGCCAGTGTGCGGCGCATCGCGCAGAAACACGCCGCCGACCTGGCCCAGCGCATCGCTGCCATGCAGGCCATGCAGCAGACGCTGGTCCACCTGGTCCATTGCTGCCAGGGGGACGAGCGGCCGGAGTGTCCGATCCTTGACGATCTGGCGGGCAACAAGCACTCCAGTTAAGTCATTTTTTGCATCACGCTGCGTTCCCGGGTGGCCCTGACCGGTAGTTTCAACTCCCCACTCCCAACCCCCCGCCCTGCCCTCGCCCCGCTGGGCGAGAGAAGGGAGCCTCATTTGGCCGTGTGTGCTGCTCCCGCGTGCAAACATGACGGTCTGTTGGGATTCCCGTCCTTGAAGCGCTGCGCGCTTCAAGGACTCCGGATTGACTCCGGTATTGCCTGTTTGTCTTCTTCCCCCCAACCCGTCGGGCTGGGCCGAGGAGTGCAGCCGAAAACGGATCAGGGCGAGCGATTGTCTGAGGCGAAGCCGAGTTCGAGCGAGACCCCGCTTTTACCGAGCACCGCAGGTTGCCCCGTAGCGCAGCGAAGGGGACCCAGACCATAGCGTCGCCTTTTGGCATTCGCGTAACTTCGCTTCGCGAAGTGAGCGAATCCCCACTACGTGACCTTGGGTGACTTTCTTTTTGGCGACGCAAAAAGAAAGTGAGTTGCCGCCGGGCAACCCCCGGCTTGTTGGCACACCTCAAGGCAACGAGAAAGCGAAGAGGGATTCCGGATCAAGTCCGGGATGACAAGCGCGGTGGCCGGACGCCTATTTCTTCTCCGCCGCCTCCGGCAACTCAATCTTCACTTCCAGCACGTCGAGGTTGTCCTGGCGCTCCAGGTTGACCTTGATGTCGTCGGGATTGATCTTGATGTATTTGGAAATTACCGCGATCAGGTCGCGCTGCAGCGCCGGCAGGTAGTCGGGCTCGTGGCTGGTGCGGCCAGAGCGTTCGTGCGCCAGGATGATCTGCAGCCGCTCCTTGGCGACGCTGGCGGTTTTTTTCTTTTCACCCAGAAAGAAGGACAGGAAAGAAGCCATGGCGCTTATTTGCCTCCAAACACGCGTTTGAAAAAGCCCACTTTGGGCGCTTCGGTAAAACGCAGGGGTTTGTCTTCGCCGAGGAAACGCGCAATCATGTCCTTGTAGGCTTCGGACACATCGCTGCCCTCCATGTGCACGGCGGGCACGCCCTGGTTCGAGGCCTGCAGCACCGACTCGGACTCGGGGATCACGCCGATCAGCTTGATGCGCAGGATGTCCTTGATGTCTTCGAGCGAGAGCATCTGGCCCTGGTCCACGCGGCTCGGGTTGTAACGCGTGATCAGCAGGTGCTCCTTGATCGGCTCGCCGCCTTCCATGCCGCGTTTGGTCTTGCTCGAGAGCATGCCGAGGATGCGGTCCGAGTCGCGCACCGAAGACACCTCGGGGTTCGTCACCACCAGCGCCTCGTCGGCAAAATGCATGGCCATCAGTGCGCCGGTTTCAATGCCGGCCGGCGAGTCGCAGACGATGTATTCAAAGTCCATGTCGGCCAGGTCTTTCAGCACCTTCTCAACGCCTTCTTTGCTCAGCGCTTCCTTGTCGCGGGTTTGCGAGGCGGCCAGCACATACAAGTTGTCGCACTGCTTGTCCCTGATCAGCGCCTGGTGCAGATTGGCTTCGCCCTGGATCACGTTGATCAGGTCGTACACCACGCGGCGTTCGCAGCCCATGATGAGGTCGAGGTTGCGCAGGCCGACGTCAAAGTCGATGACGGCGGTTTTATGCCCGCGCAGGGCCAGGCCGGTTGCAAAGCTGGCGCTGGTGGTGGTTTTGCCCACACCGCCCTTGCCGGAGGTGACGACGATGATTTTTGCCATGGAGTGAAAGTCCTTAAGGATGAAAGAGGGGTTGCGCGCGCAGCGCAGTGTCATGCTTTGATCGGATCCATGACCAGCTTGTCGCCGTCAGGACCGGCCACGAGCCGCACTTGTGTGGGGTGCCCCCAGATGTTTTTGGGCAGCGGGACGTCGCTGGTGCGGTAGATGCCGGCAATCGACAGCAGCTCGGGCTCCAGGCTCAGCGCAAAAATACGCGCGTCGGTGTTGCCGCGTGCGCCGGCCATGGCCTTGCCGCGCAGCGGCGCATACACATGGATGTGCCCGTCGGCAATCACTTCGGCACCGGCGTTGACCATGGCCAGCAGCACCAGGTCACGGCCGCGCGCATACACCTGCTGGCCGGAGCGCAGCGGTTTGTCGATCACCAGTGCGCCGGGGGCGGGCACTGCGGATGCCTGGGCGGCGGGCAAAGGGGCTTTGTGGCGCTCACGCTCGGAGGTCGTGCTGGTCATGCGTGCGTCGGGCGCAGCCACGAGGCCGGCAGCGCTGGCTGCGGCCATTTGCAGCGGGCTGCCGCCGCGCACGGCCAGCGGGGCCACCCGGTAAGCCTGCAGCAGTGCCATCAGGCCGGCGAAGTCGACCGCGTCCGCTTCGACAGGCAGCTGAGCCAGGTCGATCAACAGGGGGTCATGGTCAAAAAAATCCGGAATGTCGCCAAACCGCAATGCCAGATCGCGCGACAGCGCGACCAGGTCGGTGGACTTGAGGAGCAGCGCCACCAGGGGCAGGTTGGCGCTTTTGATTTCAAAGGTGGCGGGGGAGCTGGCCGGCAAGGCAACGGTCATGAGGGGGTGGCGGCGCAATGTGGCGCGGGGAAAGAAAGAAAAAAGCAGGCCGTGGGCGACCGTCTGAAAGGCACGCATCTTAACAGCGGGGCATGCGCTGTTTGTACGCAGTTGTGAGTGAATGAAACCCGGTGTCATGCACCGCGTCGCCTGTTTCTTGAAGCAAGAAATGCCACCGGCACCTACTGGACGCACGCAGGCAGCTATAAAAACAATAGCATCAAGGTGTTCGTGCTGTGCTGTCGATGTTGCGTGCGGTGCCCAGCAAGGTGGCACACAACACTTCTTCACCGGCCGGGCTGACGGCAAATACGTCGGCCGCACACACCGTGAGCAGCCTGCCGGCGCTGACGACACGGCCGCGCGCGCGCAGCAGTGCGCCCCGGGCCGGGGCCACAATTTTGAGGGTGGCGTCCACCGTGGCATTGATCCAGCCCGGCGCCAGCAAGCTGCCCGCCGCGGCCACGGCGGCAAAGTCGGCCAGCGCAAAAACGGCGGTGGCCTGCAACTGGCCGGGGCGGAAAGTGAAGGCCTCCTGCACCGGGATTTCAAGCTCGGTCTCGCCGGGCGCGAGCCGCCTGAACGTCAGGCCCAGGGTACGGGCCATGGGCATGGCCAGTACCGCTTGTTCAAGCCGCTGCAAGTGGCTGGTGTTGTCCGGAACGGGCGTGGCGCTGGGTTTCATGGGTCGGTCTTTCTGCGGCCTGGCGGTCGCGTTGCTGTGGGAGCCCGGCTTTTGACGCCGGGCCAGGCGGGCTGGAGCTTGCCGCTTTGCTGCGCGGCCTGGCGTTCGGCGTTGCTGGCCTGCTGCTTTTTCATCCACGCGATGTGCGAGACCACGGTGCGGCGCCGGGTTTTGAGTTCGGTGATCTGGGTATCAATGTCGGACACACGCTGCAGCATGGCGTCGACCATGGCTTGCGCACTGAGCCGGCCGCTGCGATAGGCGGGCAGCTGTGCCGCAATCGCCTTGAGCGAAAACCCGATGGCGCGCGACATCGCGATAAACACCACCTCGCGGCGCTGGGCCCCGGTGTAGTGGCGGTAACCGCTGCTGGCGCTGCGGGCGGGCGCCAGCATGCCAAGTTTTTCATAGTGGCGCAGCGCATGGACGGAGACGCCGGTGCGTTTTGCAAGTTCAGAGATTTGCATGCACCCAGATTAGCAAGCTTCGCCCAGCGCGAGGGTTGGACGTCTGTCACCTGCGCGGCAGCAGCGGGCGGGCGGTCCTACAGCCAGGCAGGCCGGTGGCCGATAGGCCGCTTGCCCCTGGGGCGTAAATTGAAAGTACCGATAGCCACGCCTGTTGCGGCGTCAAGGAGCCCCTATGCATCCACCCTTTATTGCCCTGGCACTGGTGCTGGGCAGCCTGCTGGCCCTGCCTGCGGGCGTGCTGGCGCAGCCGCTCGCCCTGCCCGACGGCGCCACCGAGGTGCCGCCCGAGACCGCTGTGTTGCCACCGCGCGCTGCGGCCAGCCAGCCGGCAGACCTCAAACCCCGCATGCGGCTCCAGCTGAAGCCGCGCATGAAGTCGGATGAGCTGAAGCTGGACCGACACCCCGAGATGCGGCCGGAAATGAGCCCCGGCCTGCAGCCCAACAGCCAGAAACCCTTGCGCCCGGCGCCCTGACAGGCTGCGCCTGTTGCTCGCGCGCTGGCGTCAGCGTGCGGCATGATGAGGGGGTCTGCTCACTTCAAGCGAAAGGTGTGGCCATGAGGACTTGCGATTTCCGTTTACTGCAGCTGCTGGCTGCGCTTTTGATCACAGCGGCCGGCTGGCTGGGCAGCAGTCCGGCCCTGGCACAGGACAGCGCGCCCGGCCCGCGTATCAACCGGAATCCGGTGTACCGGGAAAGCCTGCCGCCGGCGCCGCCGGTGCTGCCCGACGCGCGGGATTCCAGCACGCGGCCGGCTCAGCCACCGGCACAGCTGCCGGCCGATGGCCGCAGCGTGTTGCCAACGCCGCCTGCAGCGCAGGCACCGGCGTCCGCACCGGCTGTTCCGCTTCCCGGCGTCAGCGCGCCGGCATCAAACCCGGCGCTGCGCTGAATCTGCTGTATCTGCTGCAGCACAGCGGTCGCTCAGCTCCCGCTCGCCGAGCGCCAATAGCCCCTGCACCCCAGGCCGCGGGGCCGACAACTCGGTGCGGGCGCGCGGCAGGCGTCTGGCCAGATGCGCGACCGGTGCTGCCTGCAGGCGGCGGCTGCGCTGATGCGCGGCAGACACCAGGGCCAGAGAAGCTGAAGATTCGGTCAGCTTGCGCCTGTGCTGGCGTGGCTTTGCCCGCTGCGCGATCCGGGCCCCGGGCTGCGTGGCGTTGAAAACCTGCTGGTAGCAGCGCAGCCAGAGCCGCTGGTCGGCGCCCAGCGCGGGTGTATCTGGCGCGCTGACACCGGGGCCGAAGCTCAGGGCACTGAGCCCACTGCCGGGCAGCGCGGACAGCGCTGGCGCCGTGTGTGGGCCTGAGCCAATGTAGTCCCACTGCGCGCTGCGCCGGGGTGTCAGGACAGCCCAGCGCATCTGCGCAAAACGGCGCGCAAAAAACGGGGCCAGCGCTTCAAGGATATGGTGCTCGGGCTCGAACCAGGCCACATGCAAGGGCCCGCCTTCGGGGTGGTTGCGAAAAGTCTCGTCCTGCACGCTGCGAAAGCGCACCAGGGCCTTCATCTTGTGCATGTCGTGCTGCACCGCTTGCGCCATCTGCTGGGCCTGGGCCATGTCGGCGTCCAGCGGGTTGTGGCGCAAGGCCGGCTCATGCGCCAGGCGCCAGAGCAGGCGGTACAGCAGGTCAAAACGGCCGGGCTCACGGTGCAGGATGACACTTTCGCACAGCGCCATGAATTCGGGCGGCACCTGCACCGGCGGTGCGTCGTTGAAACGGGCGGCGTGGTCCAGCGGCAGGGCCAGGTGGTCTGCCGCTGCCTCGTCGCTGCCATGCCAGCTGACCTGTGCGGGCAAAATCCGGCGGGCCAGCAAGCTGCGGGCAGCGCGCCGGAACCCTTCCAGGTCGACCGGCCCGCGCAACATCACCGGCAGCAGGGCCTGCGGAAAAAGGTCATTGGTCAGCGGATCGTTCATCACACCCATGCTGTGCTCCTTGTGGGGCGGTGGCTGGAAGCTGCTTTGAATGGTGCGCCCGGCAGCAGCTTGCGGGCTGTAGGCGACAAGGCCGCTTGAGCAGCAGGCGATAACCCCGGCCTGGCGCTGAAAATACGAAGCGCCACAGTCAGGCTGGCCCAGGGGCTGCAGTGGCCGGGTGGGCCGCATGGGCAGGGCGTGGCATGAATAAACACTGTATCAATATACAGTGTTTTGGGATTTTGCACCAGTACCGGCGATTGCCGTGCCGGCCGCCCGCTGAAACCGGCAATCAGGCGCGGGCGGGTTCCCGGCTGGCGGTTTTTCCGGAGGGGCTGTCCCGTCCCAGGCGTTTGGCCCGGGCTTCCATGGCAAAAAATGCGGCAGCGGCCAGCCCCAGCGGCAACAGGTAATAAACGGCGCGGTAGGCCAGCAGGGCCGCCAGCAGCTGATGCTGCGGCATCTGATGCGACAGCAGCGCGACAAACACGGCTTCGAGCACGCCCAGGCCGGCCGGCACATGGGTGATGACGCCGGCCATCGCCGCCACCAGCAGCACACTGAGCACCGTCGGGTAGGCGATGCCTTGCTGCAGCAGCACAAACACCACGCCACCCATGATCAGCCAGTTGCTGGCGCCCATGACCACCTGCAGCAGCGCCAGGCGGGCAGAAGGCAGCTCCAGCACATGGCCGCGCAGGCTGAAGCTGCGCTGGCGCGAGAAGGCGCACAACAGCAGATAAACCGCCACCACAGCCAGCAGCACCAGCCCCAGAAGCTGCAGGCCGCCACTGCCGATTTTCCAGCCGGGCGGCAGGGCCGGGGTGTGAAAGCTGAACAGCACACCGGCCAGCAACAGGTAGCCGGTCCAGTTGGTCAGCATGCTCAGGGTCAACACGCGGGTGATCTGCCCGACCTGCAAGCCCAGCCGCGAATACAGCCGGTAACGCATGGCGACGCCGCCTATCAGCGAGCCGAGGTTGAGGTTGAGCACATAACTGGTGAAGGTGACCACCATGACGGTGGCTGTGCGCAGGCCGTGGCCGGTGTAGTGGCGGCCCAGCAGGTCAAAACAGCTGTACAGCAACAGGCTCAGCGCGGCAAGGCCGGCGGCCAGCAGCAGCGAGGGCAGCGGGTAGCCGCGCAAGGTGGACCAGACCTCCTGCCATGTGATGGCTTTGGCCTGTTCGAACAACAGCCAGGCCACGGCGGCAAAAAAAAGCAGCGTGGCGGCGCGCTTGAGCCAGGGCCACCAGGCCTTGCCGCGTATGCCGGGGCGCTGGGTGGTGTCGCGGGCGGCGGTTTTTCGGCTCATGAGGCCTTGCCCTCATTGATGTGGTCCACACGGCTGTCGCCCAGCAGCTTGTCGGCCAGTGTCAGGCGCGGCGTGTGCGCCGGCAGCCAGCCAAACCAGGCCGGATAGCGGCGCAGCAGGTGAAACACCAAAAAGCTGCGCAGCTTGAGCCACAGGTTTGATTCGGGCAAATCACTGCTGTGAATCTGTTTGCAGCTGGCGGCCATCAGCTGCTCCAGGTGTTCCCCCAGATGCTGGTTGAAGGCGCGGTCCTTGATGATGACGTTGGCCTCCAGGTTCAGCGACAGACTCAGCGGGTCGAGATTGCTGGAGCCGACGGTGGACCATTCGCCGTCGGTCAGCGCCACCTTGCCGTGCAGCGGGCGCTCACTGTATTCATAGACCTTGACACCCGCGCCCAGCAGGTGGTGGTACAGCATGCTGGCGGCAATCTTGACAATCGGCATGTCGGGCTCGCCTTGCAGGATCAGCCGCACATCGACGCCGCGTCTGGCCGCCTTGCGCAGTTGCCGCAGCAACCGGTAGCCTGGAAAAAAGTAGGCGTTGGCAATGATGACGCGCTGCCGCGCGCCACGAATGGCGATGCGGTAGTGGCGCTCGATGTCGCTGGTGTGTTCGCGGTTGTCGCGTGTCACCAGCATGGCCTGGGCGCTGCCGGCGGCTGCGGGCGCGGCGCGGGCCGCTGCCGGCGCTTTGCGCCGCAAAAACTGCTGCAGGCGGCCGGCTGGCGCTTGCTGGCCCAGCAGCAACTGGGCGCGCACAAACTGCGCGATGTCGGCCACCAGCGGCCCTTCTATTTCCACCGCGTAGTCCTGCTTGGCCTCGGGGCCGTAGTCGGCCAGGTGGTCGGCGGAATAATTGATGCCGCCGACAAAGGCGCGCTCGCCGTCAACCACCACAATCTTGCGGTGCATGCGCCGGAACAGGTTGGTGCGGTAGCCCCACAGGCGGGGACTCGGGTCGAACACATGCACGCGCACGCCGGCTTCGGTCAGCGCGGTGATGTAGCCGGGCGACAGGTCGGGCGAGCCATAACCGTCGATGGTGATGTCCACCTGCACGCCGCGTGCGGCCGCGCCCAGCAGGGCCTGTTGCAGGGCCTTGCCGACCTTGTCTTCAAACAGGATAAAGGTCTCGAGCAGGACTTCGCGTTGGGCAGCGGCAATACATTCAAACACGCGCGGAAAAAACTCCTCGCCGTTGACCAGCAGCTGGAGCCGGTTGCCGTCCACCCAGGGGTTCATATCTCGATTTCTGCGGCCAGCGGCGCATGGTCGGACAGATGCGACCAGGGTTTGGGTGGCAGCACCACGGGCGCGTGGCCGATGGCGTTGCGCACATAAATGCGGTCCAGCCGCAACATCGGAAAACGTGCCGGGAAGGTGCGCGCAGCCTTGCCGTTGGCCTGCACAAACACCTCGTGCATGCCGGCGCCCTGCTCGAGCACGTCATGGGCGCGCAGGCGCCAGTCGTTGAAGTCGCCGGCGGCGATCACCGGCGCGCTCGGCGGGATGTCCTTGTGCACCATGTCGCACAACATGGCCAGCTGCTTGAGACGGTGTGATTCAGCCAGACCCAGGTGCACGCAGATGGCATGCACCGTGGTCTCGCGGCCGGGGATCTGCAACACGCAGTGCAGCAGGCCGCGCCGCTCGGGGCCGCTGATGGAAACATCGCGGTTTTCAAAACTGACGATGGGAAACTTGGACAACACGGCGTTGCCATGGTGGCCGTTGGTATAGACAGCGTTGCGGCCGTAGGCAAACTGCGGCCAGATGCTGTCGGCCAGAAACTCATAGTGCGGCGTCACCGGGTAGTTGGCCACCTTGCTTTCGTGCCGCGCATGGGTGCCGGTGACTTCCTGCAAAAACACCACATCGGCACCGACGGTGCGCACCGCCTCGCGCAGCTCATGCAGGATGAACTTGCGGTTGAAGAAGGTAAAGCCCTTGTGGATGTTGACCGTGAGTACCTTGAGGGAAAAACTCAGGGCGGCGTTGGCGATCACCTGCTGGGTTTCGGCCAGCACATCGGCATCAACTGGCGGCGCGGCAGCGATGGCCACGGCTTCGCCGACCTGGATGAGGGATTCAGAAGGGAGCATGGGTCAGGATGGAGGTCAAAAGCCTATTGTCGGACGTACGGGCGCCCAGAAACTGTAGGACAGCAAGCTCATTTTTGGGCCGCCGCACAGCGTCGGAGGCAGCGCACGGCTTTGTGTACGCGGCGTAAAGGCCCGCGTCCTACGCGCAGCAAGGGGGCTTTCCGGCAGGCCGGAGCCGCATTGGACAGTAGATTTGAATCAGCCGGTGCCGACAAGGCTCTGGCGCCTGCAGATGCCTTTCCGGGCGCCCTGCAGGCTGGCAGTTACTTCAGAAGGTCACGACCTGTCCTGACCTGCCTGTTTCATCACAAGGAGTTTGAAATGAACAAGTTTTCCATGCGTTCCCTTTCTGCCGCTGCGGCCCTGACCGCCACGCTGGCTTTTGCAGCCCATGCCCAGGTGGGTGTCGGCGCTGACGTCGGTGTGCGCACCGGTGTCAACAACAACATCAGCAGCGACGTGCGTGCCAACGCAGGCGTTGGCGTGAACACCACCGCCTCTTCGTACGGCACGGCTACACGCAGCGACAGCTCGATGGGAGCCAACACCGACACCCGTGCCGGTGCCCAGGTCTCGGGCAGCGGCGTCAAGGGCACGGTCAGCCGCACGGCAAACCGCGCTGAAAACGCTGTTGAACGGGGCGCCAATGCGACCGCCAGGGTCGGTTCGCGCGCCGCTAACGCTGTGGGCAATACGGCCCGCCGTGCCGGCAACAGCATCCAGAACGCCCTGCCCGCCAGCGCGCGTGGCAACGGCCAGGTCAACGTGCAGGGCTCGGGCGCTGCCGAGGTGAAATAAGCCTGCGCTGAGCACACGGTCCCGCGGGGCCGGGCCGCCGGGGCATGTTCCCGGTGACCCGGCCCCTTTTTTTCCCCGTGGGGCAGGCGTCAGTGCGCTGTGCCGTATGCTGCGTCTGGTTCCGGCGTGGCTCATCAGGCCACACCCCGGCCGCCCACCCACTGAAAGGATTCCGTCATGCCCCGCGCCATACTCGATGAGTCCCGCATCCATCCGGCCATCGAAGGCAAGATCGCCCGCCATGAGCAGGCCATCGTGCAGGAAGTACAGGCCGCCGTGGCCGCCCATGCCGTGGTGGTGGTCGGCATGGCCATGAACCCGTTCCCGCGCAAGGCGCGGCGCACGCTGGACGCGGCAGGGGTGGCACATCACTACCTCGAATACGGCAGCTACCTCAACACCTGGCGTGAGCGCAATGCGCTCAAGATGTGGACCGGCTGGCCCACCTTTCCCATGATTTTTGTGCGCGGCACGCTGATAGGCGGTGCGACCGACCTGGACAAATTGATGGCCAGCGGCGAACTCAAGGCCTTGCTGGACGCCTGAGAGCGACTGGCGCGGGGCCCTATTTCGGCCGTGGCCGCGTCAGGCTGCGGTCGGGCTGTGACAAGGTGCCGGCACGCAGCTCTGCGACCGCGTTGGCCACCGCGCGAGCCACGTTGCGCACCTCGGCCTGCATCGCCTGGTCGGCATCCAGCGTGTCGTGGCTGGTGGCGTAGGGCTCGTAATAACCCACGTAGCGGTCCAGCCGCGCCTGGCTTCCGGCGTCAATCAGACCCATCCAGTCCAGCCAGTCGGACAGGCCGCGACGCGAGCCTTCAATACCCGCCACGTCGCCGTGCACCACCAGGCCATACACACGCCCGGCCAGATGTTTCGGGTAGTCCCAGCCTTTGAGCTCCAGTGCCTTGGCTTTGGCGGGTTTTTTGCCACCGGTGCTGGTCGGGTCGGGGTTGCCGCCGTCGGCGCAAACCAGCCGGTCCATCATGAGTTTGAGCGGACTCGGAGACTGGTACCAGTACACCGGGGTCAGCAGGATGACGCCGTGCGCGGCGGTCCAGCGCGTGTAAATCTCGTTCATCCAGTCGCTGGTCTGGCCCAGCGAGTGATTCGGGTAACAGCTGCAGGGCCAATGACACAGCGGCATGGCGGTGGACGCGCAGCCTTTGCACGGGTGGATGTTCAGGTGGTAGCTGGACGTGAGCAGGCTCAGGTCGAGGACGTCGGCCTCCATGTGGGCGGCTTGCAGGGTTTCTTCAGCCCACTGGAGCATGCGCCAGGTTTTGGAGACCTCGCCGGGGCAGGTGCCGTCGTTGCGCGCAGAGCCGCAGACCAGCAGCACCCGCGATGGCGACGCCGCGTCCTGCCAGGCGGCCTGGGCCTGCTCAATGCGCTCGCGCGTTTGCAGCCACTCGACCGAGAGTTCATAGTCGGGGTCGGCATAACCGGGCCCGGCCTTGCGGGTCAGCGGCGCCTTGCGGCCTTCCAGGTAGGCCTCCCAGGCGATGCTTTCGACGCGGGAGATGGCGGGGGCCTCGGCTTCAAAGGCCGGGTCCATGAAGGACTCCATGAAGCGCTCGTGGAACTGTGTGCGCGACAACACGGCCGGCGCCTGGCCTTTGCGGATTTCGGTCATCCCGCCAGTTTAGGCAGGCGCATCACCAGCGCAGACGGTGAGCGTGTTTGTCCTACGCGACTTCGGGCAAGCCGCCGGGCCCTGGCAGTGGGCAGCAAAAAGCCTGCAACACGGCGGTAAGGACGTGTTGCAGGCTGTTGGTCGGGGCCGCCACTGAGCTGGCCCCTGCCGGTCAGCCTTTGTGGTGCTGGCCGTGACCGGCGCCGTGGCCCATGCCACCCATGCGGCCTTTGCCCATGCGCTGGCTGTCAAACACCTTTTTCTGGTCGGCAGTCAGCGCCGCATAAAAGGTTTTGGTGGCTTCGCCGCGTTTGTCCATGCTGGTGTTCATCTCGGCCATGCGCTGGGTGCGCAGCGTGCGCATTTTGTCAATCCGCTCGGGGGTGGTCAGCTTGTCCATCTCGGCGCGTTGCTCGGGCGTCATGCGGGGACCGTGGGCGGGCGGCTGCATGCTGGCGGTGAAGGCCGTCCAGGCGCCTTCCTGGGCCGGCGTGAGCTTGAGCTTCGCCTTGAGCTCGGCCTGGTGCTGCGCCATGCGCGCCTGCATTTTGGCGGGGTCATGGCGGCCCATGCGCTCACCGTGGTGGCCGGCGGGCTTGGCCGGCGCAGCGGCAGTGGCCGGCGCTGCCGGGGCCACGGTCTGCGCGGTCGCGGCCAGGGCGGCGGTGGCCATGATGCCGGCCAGCAGCAAGGTGTTGAGGGATTTGAGAGGCTGGAATGTCGAGGTCATGTGAGCTTTCCTTCGTTGGGGTGTACGCCTGGTACCGGGAATGGCGTCAGGTTGAAAGCAAGTCTGCGCGGCCCGTGTCAATGCCCCATGAGTCAAGCGTGAGGATTTCGTAAAGTTTTTTGACACTTGGCAGCCACCGGTGTCTGCCCACGGCTTCCCGCCTGCAGGTAAAAAACACTGCTCGTCCTTGCCGGACAGGCGCAAGCAGCTATCAAATGGTGAGCAATTTCAGGGCTGGACCCGGTGCTGGCCTAGCGCACTGAGCTCTGCAGGCAGGTGCTCCCAGGGCACGTCAAAGCCGGCTGTGGCCCGTTGCGGCGGGGGGGTGTGGCTGCGCAGCGCCCAGTGGGCGCCCGCGCTGACGCTGTCGATGACCGGCACGGCCACGCCGGGCTGGACGGCACTGGCCATGCCGGCCAGACCGGCCCCACCGAGGATGACGGCCTGCGCGCCGAGCTGGCGCACGGCATCGCGGCAGGCCTGGGTCAGCAGGGTCAGTGCGGCTGCGGGGTCGGCTGCCAGTTCGGCGCCGGTCGGAATCACGGTGTGGATGCCTGCGAGTGAGGGCGCATGGCCGAGTGCCTGCGCCAGCCGGGCCAGCATCGGCCCCCAGCGTTCGCCGCCGGTGACGATGGCAAAACGCCCATGGCGCGCGGCCTCGATAAAAGCTGCTTCGGCCAGGCCGGTGACCGGCACCGGGCTGCTTTCGCGCAGCGCCAGCAGGCCGGGGTCGCCAAAGCAGCCTATCAATACCGCGTCGGGAGCGGGTTCAGGGCTGGCCAGGGCCGCAGCCCAGGCGTCGAGTGTGGCGTGCGCGGCCACGGCATAACTGGCTTCGTCGGCAATATAAGGCGCACCGAAACGCGCGCCGACGGTGCGCACCCGCACATGCAGCCCGGCTGCGGCCTGCACATGGTTTTGCAGCAAGGCGCTGATGCTGGCCGAGGTGTTGGGGTTGATGACCAGCAACTGCCGCATTGAGGAGTTCACCCCCGTCCAGGCTTATTGCGTGTCGCCCGTTCCCCCCTCGAGGGGGCGGCGCCTTGCGACCGGCAAAGCCGGATCGCGGCCCCCGCTGGTGAAACACCTCCGTCACTGATCGCACCCACAGAATTCTTCAAGCCAGCATGAGCCGTGGAACCGGCTTTGCCGGGCCACAGGCGGCCTGCAAGGTGCAGCGAAGTACGCGAAGCGACGAGCGTGGGGGCCATATCTCTAGCCGAACAGCGCGGCCAGGTCGGGTGCGGCGTCTGTGGGTGGTGCGAACTGCAGCTGCGACTCCAGCCGGCTCAGGTGCTCGTGCATGCGGCGCGCGGCCTCGGGTGCGTCGCGCAAGGTGATGGCGTCCAGCAGGGCGCGGTGTTCGCGGCAGCCGCAGGCGGTGGCTTCCTCGCGCTCGCGCGCATGGGCCGGGCTGTAGGTCATGAGAATCAACGAGGTGCGGGACGTCAGTTCGCGCAGGATGCGGCCCAGGGTCTGGTGGCCGGCGCGTTCGGCAATGTGCAGGTGGAAATCGCCCGACAGGCGGATCGCGCGCCGCATGTCGCCGGCCAGGCGCGCGGTATCTTCATCGGCAATACATTGCTGGAGGCACAACATGTCGGCCTTGTCGGCGCGGGCGATGAACAGTTCGACCAGCCGGGGTTCGATCAGGCGGCGCGCTTCAAACACCTCGCGCGCTTCCTGTTCGCTCGGCTGCGCAATCGTTGCGCCGCGGTTCGGCGTGAGTGTGACCACCTGCTCGTTGGCCAGGCGCACCAGCACGGGGCGGATGCGCGTGCGCGAGACGCCGAAAGCGCTGGCCAGTTTGTCCTCGACCAGTTTGGTGCCGGGCGGCAGCCGATGGTCGAGGATGGCCGACACCACACGTTCGTACATCTCGCTGTCGCTCAGGGGGACCACCACCGCCTCGGTCATGGGCCAGCCTTTTTCTGGCGTTTGCCCAGCCAGGCGGCCAGACCGACTGCGATGCCCATCACGGCGAAAGACACGATGGTGGTGACCGTGCCCAGTGCGTAAATCGAGGGCGTGGTGACGGTGGAGGTCAGGCCCTGCAGCTCCAGTGGCAGGGTGTTGACGTCGCCGATGGCCTGCGAGGTGCGGGCGATTTCGTCCCAGCTCAGGGTGAAACCGAACATGCCGATACCGACCACCGAGGGGCCGATCAGCGGCAGCACCACATGGCGGAAGGTCTGCCAGGGCGTGGCGCCGAGGTCGCGCGCGGCCTCTTCGTAAGCGGGGTTGAAACGGTTGAACACAGCGAACATGATAAGCAGGCCGAAGGGCAGCGTCCATGTCAGGTGT
Organism: Kapaibacterium sp. (SeqCode); assembly: GCA_943370435.1. Taxonomy (GTDB): domain Bacteria; phylum Pseudomonadota; class Gammaproteobacteria; order Burkholderiales; family Burkholderiaceae_C; genus Polaromonas. The sequence goes on from CALRQX020000027.1 coordinate 19,011, forward strand.
GCGCCCAGCGCCGAAGTCATCAAACCCAGCGCGGTGCCGTAGTTCTCCAGCATGCTGTCGGGCAGCAGCGCCTTGATGCCGCTGTCGAGCAGGCGGAACTGCAGGCCTATGCCCAGCGAGACGATGATGGACGGCATGATCAGGCTGGCGACGGTGATAAAAAACAGCGCGTTGCCGCCCCTGAGTTTTTTGCGGAAGGCCAGACCGGCCAGCACCGACAGCACCACGGTAAAAAGCATCACCACGCCGCCCAGCATCAGCGAGCGCAGAAAGGCGGCGCCTATGTCCACCGTGCCCAGGCCTTCGGCCAGTTTGTAGAACCAGTGCAGCGAGATACCGCGCATCGGAAAGGTCAGCCCGCCTTCGGGGCCCTGGAAGCTCAGCACAAAAATCGTCAGCATGGGCCCGTACATGAACAGCACGAACAAGCCGAAAACAATGGCCAGCGGCCAGAAGCCGGGGGAGCGTTGTTCACCGCTGCGTTGGCTCATGATCTTGTCATTGCGGACTTGATCCGCAATCCATGGCGGGTATCGCGCAGCTCGCTGCGCGAATGTCCCCCGGCTTCGCCTCCTCCTTGATTTCGCTCCGCGAGCTGCCCGATACCCTCGGCGAGGGGCAAGGCCGCACCGGAGGAACACGAAGTGACAAGCGTGAGATTCACAACTCTTTCCTGATATCCACCAGCCGCGTCAAACCCCAGATGATCATCAGCACAATCGCCAGCAGGATCACCGCATTGGCCGCCGCCAGCGGGAACTGCAGGTAGGAGGTCTGGACCTGGATGATCTTGCCGATGGAGGCGATCTGCTGGCCGCCCATCACACCTATGGTGACGAAGTCGCCCATGACGATGGTGATCACGAAAATGGAGCCGATCAGGATGCCGGTGCGCGACAGCGGAACAATCACGTTCCACAGCGTCTGCCAGCCGGAGGCGCCGCTGTCGCTGGCGGCTTCGAGCAACGAACGGTCAATGCGCATCATCGAATTGAAGATGGGCACGATCATGAACATGGTGTACAGGTGCACAAAGGCCAGCACCACCGAAAAATCGGAAAACAGCAGCCACTCGACCGGCTGCTCCACGATGCCGGCGCCGACCAGGCCCTGATTCACCAGGCCGTTGCGGCCCAGCAGCGGCACCCAGGAGATCATGCGGATCACGTTGGAGGTCCAGAAGGGCACGGTGCACAGCACAAACAGCGCGGTCTGCATGCCCGGCGAACGCACATGAAAAGCCAGGAAGTAGGCGACGGCAAACCCGATGAGCAGGGTAATGCCCCAGACCAGCAGGCAGAACTTCAGCGTGGACAAGTAAGTCGACAGCGAGACACACAGGTCGCCGTTATCGGTGAGTTGGCTGCAGCCTTCGAAGATCGCAAAATAGTTGCGGAAGGTGAAGCCGGGGATCAGCTCGTACTCGTTGAAGTTCCAGAAGCTGACCATCAGCACCAGCGCCAGCGGCACCAGAAAAAAGAGCACAAACACCGCCGTGAACGGCGCCGCCTGCCACCAGGCCTTGACCGTGTGGGCAGGCAGGCTGGCGGCGCGGGATGGGGCGGTGTGTGTGCTCATGGGTTTTAAATCAGGCGCGCGGCGTGACGAGGTTGCGTCGCGAGGGCGCCGCGGCTGGTGCGAGAAGCGCAGCCGTACATCGGTACGGTGAGCATCACAGCGCCGGCCCCGGCGGCCGCAGTAGCAAGATCGTTACGCTGCGACGAATTCATTCCATTTGCGAACCATGTACTCGTTCTCGTCCATGATCGCATTCCAGCAGGCGATGCCGCCCATGCGGGCTTCGTAGCTGCCGCCGTCGCGCACGCTGCCGGTTTTGGCCAGCACGTCGCCGTTCGGGCTCTTGATGTCCTGGCTGGCGGGTTTGCCTTCCATCCAGTAAGCCCACTCGTAGGCTTCCATCTTGGCCTTGGCGGTTTCCAGCACCGCGCTGTAATAACCCTGGCGGTTCAGGTAGGCGCCGGCCCAGCCGTCGAGGAACCAGTTGATGAACTCGTAGGCGCCGTCGAGCTTGCGGCCCGACAGCGTGGCCGGCAGGCCGAAGCCGGCGGCCCAGGCGCGGTAACCTTCCTTGAGCGGCTGGAAATTGCAGGCGATGCCCTTGGTGCGCACAGCCGTCACCGCTGGCGACCACATCGACTGGATCACGACTTCCCCCGAAGCCATCAGGTTGACCGACTCGTTGAAGTCTTTCCACAGCGCGCGGAACTGGCCGGCCTTTTTGGCTTCGATCAGGGTCTTGATCGTCAGGTCGATCTCGGCCTTGGTCATGTTGCCCTTGTCGGGGTATTTGTAAATGCCCTTGGCCTCGACCACCATGGCGGCGTCCATGATGCCGATGGACGGGATATTCAGGATCGCGGCCTTGCCCTTGAACTCGGGGTTCAGCAGCTCGGCCCAGGAGGAGATCGGGCGCTTGATCAGGTCGGGGCGAATGCCCAGGGTGTCGGCGTTGTACACCGTGGGGATCAGCGACATGAATTGTGTCGGCGACTTGGCGAAGACCTTGGACTTTTCGCCCTCGAGGTAAATCACCTTCTTGGGCGCTGTGCCCTGGTCGCCGACGGCCTTGCCGGCCACCGTGCCGGTGGTGAACAGCGACGTGATCTTGTCGGCGTTCTTGATCTTTTTGGTGTCTATGCCCTTGAGGTTGCCGGTGGGCACAATTTTCTTCAGCGAGAAGTACTCGGTGTCGATGAGGTCGAAGCTGTTGGGCGCAGTCACGGCGCGTTTGGTGACGTCGTCGGTGGTGACGGCCACATACTGGATGGTGATGCCGGTGTCGGCCTTGAACTTCTCGGCAATCGCCTTGTCCTGGTTCACGGCGGTGCCGAGGTAACGCAGGGTGATTTTTTCCTGCGCGTGCACGGCGGGCGCCATGCCGCTGGCCAGGATGCCGGCCATGCCGGCCATGCCGGTGAGCAGGGTGCGGCGTTGCATGCCGGAGGCTTCGGGTTGCTGATCGATGGTGTCGCTGGACATGGTGGCTCCTTGGTTAAAAACGTGAAACAGGGATCAGGCGCGCAGCGTATGGGCGGCGTGCCAGGACAGGTGAACGGACTCACCCATGGCATAAGGTCGCTGGGCGAACTGGGCTTCGGGCAACATCACAGACACGCCGGTCGGGCCGGTGGCAGTGGACGCATCCAGCCCCAGCAAAACGTAAGTGCCCTGGTACTCGACATCGGTGATGACGGCGCCCATGCCGCCTATGCCGGCGGCCGGCGCACTGGGCTCGGACGGCGCAATCAGCATGTGGTCGTTGCGCACGGCAATCTTGCCGGCGCCGGTGTTGATCACGTTGTGTCCGCCCATGAAACGTGCGATGAATTCGGTGGCCGGGGCGTTGTAAATCTCGTGCGGTGAACCCACCTGCTCGATCAGGCCCTGGTTCATCACGACCATGGTGTCGGCCAGTGCCATCGCCTCTTCCTGCGAATGCGTGACGTGGATAAAGGTCAGGCCCAGTTCTTTTTGCCAGCGCCGCAGCTCGGCGCGCATCTGGATGCGCAGGAAAGGATCCAGCGCTGACAGCGGCTCGTCGAGCAGCAGCACCCGCGGCTGGGTGATCAGGGCCCGCGCCAGCGCCACGCGCTGCTGTTGCCCGCCCGACAGTTCACCGGGCTTGCGCTGAGCCAGGTGGCCCATGGCGACGCGTTCGAGCAGGTCCTGCGCCTGCTTGTGGCGCGTGGTTTTATCCACACCTTTCATCTTCGGGCTGAAAGCCACGTTGTCGAGTGCCGACAGGTGCGGGAACAGCGCAAAACTCTGGAACATCATGGCGGTGCCACGCGCGGCGGCCGGCAGGGCCGTGATGTTGCGGTTTTCCAGCAGGATGTCGCCGCTGCTGACGGTTTCGTGGCCGGCAATCATGCGCAGCGTGGTGCTTTTGCCGCAGCCCGAGGGGCCCAGCAGGCAGCAGTAACTGCCGCTGGCGATGCGCAGGTTGATGTTGTCCACCGCCGGCGCGCCCTGGGCATAACGCTTGGTCAGCGCGACCAGTTCAACGGCGGCAGGTTCCAGGAGTTTGGCAGCGTCCATGCCTGTGCTTATGCATGAGGCGTGCCAAGTTTTGTACGCAATCTTTGAGTGGAATGTGTACAAAGTGCACCTCGAGGGTGCGGAACGGTGGTTTTTCCAGTGCGTTGTGCCCCGAGGTGCATCAGTAGCCATGCTCCTCGCCCGTCATCCCGGACTGGATCCGGGATCCATGTGGGATAGCCCGTACTGCTGCGGTATGCCAACAAGCCGGGGGTTGCCCGGCGGCAACTCACTTTCTTTTGCGTCGCCAAAAGAAAGTCACCCAAGGTCACGTAGTGGGGATTCGCTCACTTCGCGAAGCGAAGTTACGCGAATGCCAAAAGGCGACGCTATGGTCTGGGTCCCCTGCGCTGCGCTACGGGCAAGCTGCGGTGCTCGGTCAAAGCGGGGTCTCGCTCGAACTCGGCTTCGCCTCAGACAATCGCTCGCCCTGATCCGTTTTCGGCTGCACTCCTCGGCCCAGCCCGACGGGTGTGGGGGGAGCGGGAGCCAATACAAATTCGGGGAGACAGGACGCGCGCAGCGCGTCCTGTCGGACCATATGGGACCGTCATGTTTGCACGCGGGAGCAGCACACGCGGCCCAATGAGGTCCCCCTCCATCGCCCAGCGGGGCGAGGCAGGGGTTAGGGGGTGGGAGTGGGGAGTTAACGCCTACTGCCCAAGGTGAACCCGAGGCGCAGCGTGATGCAAATGATGATCCCGCGGCGGCCCTCCAGGCGTCACACATGGATACCGGGTCAAGTCCGGGAGGACAGGCGAGGCGCAGTAGCCAACTCCAGCCGCCTCAACCAGGCCAGCGCCACAGGCGCACTGTCACCACACATCTCCACCGATGGCGTCAGTTGCCCGCAGACGGCAGGGCGCTCCGGCCGGCCAAAGATGCGGCAGGCATTGCCCGCATCGAGTTGCACACAGCGCACCCCCGCCGGTTTTCCCTGCGGCATGCCGGGAATGGCAGAGCTGATGGACGGGGCGATGCAGCAGGCGCCGCAGCCGGGGCGGCAGTTCACGGCGTGTCAGTCGCTATCAAAACAGTAGCTGGTGGCGCTCGCCACGCAAGGGCCTGGGCCCTGCTGGATGCCAAAGTACGGGGCGTGCCGATGAAACAGGGCATCAATCGGGCTTGATCTTCGCGCGCGCCGCAACGAGCTTCCAGCGCTCCTGCTCGGTCTTGATGAAGGCCGCGTATTGCGCCGGTGTGTCGCCCACCGGCTGCGCCGTGTCTCCGCGCAGGCGCTCGGTGGCCAGCGGGTTGCGCATGGCTTTGGCGCAGGCTTCGGCGATCTTGTCGATGGCTGCTTGCGGCATGCTGGCCGGTGCGTTCAGGCCGTACCACTGCGTCATCTCAAAGCCGGGGTAGCCGCTTTCGGCCACCGTCGGCACATCGGGCAATTGCGGCAGGCGCTCCTTGGTGCCTGTGGCAATGCAGCGCAGCTTGCCCGACTTGATGTGCCCGAGTATGGCCGGCGCACCGACGCTGGCGGCGTCCAGCCGGCCGGCCAGCAGGTCGGTCAGTTGCGGGCCGGTGCCGCGGTAGGGCACATGCAGCACAAAAATATTTGCCGCCATCTTCAGGTACTCGAACGCCAGGTGGCCGGCGCTGCCGTTGCCGGCCGAGCCGTAGTTGAGCTGGCCCGGTTTGGCTTTGGCCAGTGCGATGAACTCCTTGAGGTTTTTGGCCGGCACGTCGGCGTTGACCACGTACAGGCTGGGCACCTTGGCGAGCAGCGAGATCGGCCGGAAATCACGGTTCGTGTCGAAGGGCAGCTTGTCAAAGATGAAGGGGTTGACCGCCAGCGTGCCGATGTGGCCGAGGATCATGGTGTGGCCGTCGGTGCTGGCGGCGCATTCCTGCATCGCAATGTTGCCGCTGGCGCCCGGCTTGTTTTCCACAAACACGTTCTGGCCCAGGCTTTTGCTGATTTCATTGGCGGCTGAACGCGCCACGATCTCTGAGCTGCCGCCAGGCGCGAAGGGCACCAGCAGGCGGATGGGCTTGCTGGGCCAGGCGGCCTGGGCGTGGGCGCTGCTCCACAGGGCGGGGAAGGCGGTGGCCGCGACCAGCGCGGTGCCGGTGCGCAAGCCGGATTGCAAAGCGCTTCTGCGGGTAGTGGGTGTGCTCATTCGATGCCTTGGTGGGTTGATGACGACGTTCAAGCACTATAGGTGCGCGGCAGGCAAGCCGCCTCGGGATTTGCCAGCAGAGTCAAGGCGCCAGCCGCACGGCGGCAAACAGCACCTGGTCAATCACCGCCTGCACGCTTTTGCGGTGCGACTCGCTGACCAGTTTGCCGTCTGTGTCGAAAGCTTCGCCGGCGCGGCCCAGCGCAAAGGCTCTGGGAGCCACCCAGCATTGCGCGTTGAGCAGCAGCGGCGCCAGATGGCTTTGTGAACGCAGCCCACCCAGGGCGCCGGGGGAAGCGCTGAGCATGCCGACGACCTTGCCCGTGAATGACTTGAACCCTTCCTGCCAGGCCGGGTCGCTTTTGACCGGGCTGGAGACCCAGTCGATGGTGTTTTTCAGCAAGGCGGTGTAGCTGCCGTTGTATTCGGGCGAGCAGATGATCCAGGCCGGGTGTTCGAACATCAGCTGCTTGAGCTTCATCACGTCGGCCGGTGTGCCCTGGGCCTCGAGGTCGGCGTTGTACATCGGAATGGCGAAATCCGCCAGTTCGATGTGGGTGACCGCTGCGCCGCTGCTGCGCGCCAGATCGGCAGCCGCATGGGCCAGTTTGCGGTTGAAGGAGGCTTGGCGGGTGCTGCCGGCAAAAATCAGGAGTTGGGTGGGTGCGCTCATGCGCTGATTTCAACACAGGCTGCAGGGAGAAAAACTGCGTAGCGGCAGCTCTGCGCGCACAAAGCGATTAAAATGTACAAAACTTCATGACTTGTACAAAATGCACATCATTCCTTTGAGCGAATTCCGCGCCCACGCGGCGGCCATGATTGATCTGGTCGAGCAGGGCGAAACGGTGCGTATTTTGCGCCATGGCAAACCTGTGGCGGAGCTGGTGCCCGTGAAGGCGGACGGGCCTGCGAAAGTACCGAGCTGGAAGCAGCCCTTTGAGCCGGTGGCGTTGCCGCAGGAGGCCTCCCTGTCTGGTGCTGTGCTGCAAGAGCGCAATGAGTCGCCATGGTGAAAAGCACCCCTGTGTATGCGGCAGCGCCGCCTACGGCGCGCAGCCTGGTGCGCGACGGCGAAATGCGCTTGATGCTGGATGCCTCTGCATTGACCAAGCGTTATGCCAGTGAAGTCGGGCGCGAGCGGGTACTGAGCCTGATGGAAGCCGCCAGCGAGTTATTGATTGCGGCCCATTGCAAGACCGAAGTGGCGTCTGCCCTGCTGCGCCGTCGCCGTGAAGGCAGCTTGCCGGCGGCTGAGTTTGACCGGGCCTGGGCGGCGGCGCAAAACGATGTGGCCGACATGACACTGGTGCCGCTGGATGCACGGGTCGAACGTTTTGCTTTTTCAGCCATGGAGCTGGGCCCGCTGCGCGGCATGGACGCGCTGCATATCGGCAGCGCGCTGGCCGGCCGGGCGGATTTTTTTGTAACCGCAGACAAACGGCAGGCGCAGGTGGCCAGCAGCATGGGTTTGGCGACTGAACTGATTGAGAGCTGAGCATGTTTTACCCGCAAGAATTCGATGTGATCGTGGTCGGTGGCGGCCACGCCGGCACCGAGGCCGCGCTCGCTGCCGCCCGCATGGGTTGCAAAACCCTGCTGCTGACCCACAACATCGAGACCCTGGGCCAGATGAGCTGCAACCCCTCGATAGGCGGCATCGGCAAGGGCCATCTGGTCAAGGAGGTCGATGCCATGGGCGGCGCGATGGCGCTGGCCACGGATGAGGGCGGCATCCAGTTCCGCATCCTCAACAGCTCCAAGGGGCCGGCGGTGCGCGCCACCCGGGCGCAGGCCGACCGGGTCTTGTACAAGGCGGCGATTCGGCGCCGGCTGGAAAACCAGCCCAATCTCTGGCTGTTCCAGCAGGCCGTCGATGACCTGATGGTCGAAGGCGACCGGGTGGTCGGCGCTGTCACGCAGGTCGGCATCAAGTTCCGCGCACGCACCGTGGTGCTGACGGCAGGGACTTTTCTGGACGGCAAGATCCATGTGGGCCTGAACAACTATGCGGCGGGCAGGGCGGGCGATCCGCCGGCGGTGTCGCTCAGTAGCAGGCTGAAAGAACTCAAACTGCCGCAGGGCAGGCTGAAAACCGGCACACCGCCGCGCATCGACGGCCGCACGATTGACTTCAGCAAGTGCACCGAGCAGCCCGGCGACGGCATGCCGGGCGGCACACCCGGGGCGGTGCCGGTGTTCAGCTTCATGGGGGGCCAGATCAGGCATCCGCAGCAGATGTCTTGCTGGATCACCCACACCAATGAGCGGACTCACGAGATCATCCGCTCCGGTTTTGACCGCAGCCCGATGTTCACTGGCAAGATTGACGGCGTCGGCCCGCGTTATTGCCCGAGTGTGGAAGACAAGATCAACCGCTTTGCCGACAAGGAAAGCCATCAGATTTTCCTGGAGCCCGAAGGCCTGAGCACTCACGAGATTTATCCCAACGGCATCTCGACCAGCCTGCCTTTTGATATTCAGTATGCGCTGGTGCGCTCCATGGCCGGCATGGAAAACGCCCACATCCTGCGGCCCGGCTACGCGATCGAATACGACTACTTTGACCCGCGTGCCCTGAAAACCAGCTTCGAGACCCGGGCCATCAGCGGCCTGTTTTTCGCCGGGCAGATCAATGGCACGACCGGTTATGAAGAGGCGGCGGCCCAGGGCATGTTTGCCGGCATCAATGCCGCTTTGCAGTGCCAAGGCAAGGACAGCTGGATGCCACGGCGCGACGAGGCTTACCTGGGCGTGCTGGTCGATGACCTGATCACCAAGGGCGTGACCGAGCCTTACCGCATGTTCACCAGCCGGGCGGAGTTCCGCCTGATGCTGCGCGAAGACAATGCGGATATGCGCCTGACGGAAAAGGGCAGGGAGCTGGGCCTGGTCGACGACGCCCGCTGGGACGCCTTCAACCGCAAGCGCGATGCTGTTTCACGTGAAACAGCGCGGCTGCGCGCCATCTGGGTCAATCCGCGCACCTTGCCTGCCGCAGAAGCTGAGCGTGTGCTGGGCAAGGCGATTGAGCATGAATACAACCTGCTCGATCTGCTGCGCCGCCCCGATGTGGACTACGCCGGCCTGATGTCGCTGGAGGACGGCAAATACGTCAATCCCGAACTGGCCCCGGCTGTTTCACGTGAAACGTCGGTGGCCGGCGATATGGCCCGCAGTGTGATTGAGCAGATCGAGATTGCGGTCAAATACGCCGGCTACATCGACCTGCAGAAGATAGAAGTCGAGCGGGCCTCGCATTACGAAAACCTCAAACTGCCGGCGGATCTGGATTACCTGCAGGTCTCGGCCCTGAGTTTTGAGGCGCGCCAGACCCTGGCCAAACACCGGCCCGAAACCCTGGGTCTGGCCTCACGCATTTCAGGCATCACTCCGGCCACGGTTTCCCTGCTGTTGGTGCACCTGAAGAAAAACCTCTGGAAAAACACGGTGCCGCTCAAAACCACCGAACAGGCCGACGCCTGATGCGGCCGCGCGAACAGGAATTGCGCGCCGGGCTCCAGGCGCTGCAGCTGGACCTGGACGATACGCAGGTGGGCCAGTTGCTCGACTACCTGGACCTGATCGCCAAATGGACCCAGGTCTACAACCTGACGGCGGTGCGGGACCCGGCAGAAATGCTGACGCACCACCTGCTCGACAGCCTGGCGGTGATAGCTCCCTTGCGGCGGCACCTGGCGCAAGCCGGACTGAAGCAGGCCAGCCTGCTGGACGTCGGCTCGGGCGCCGGCCTGCCGGGTGTGGTGATCGCGATTTGTTGCCCGGAGGTCGCGGTGAGCTGCGTGGACACGGTCAGCAAAAAAGCCGCGTTTATCAAACAGGTGGCACTGGCCCTGAAGCTGCCCAAGCTGGCGGGTGTGCATGCCCGGGTCGAAACCATCAAACAGCCGTTTGACGTGATCTGTTCGCGCGCCTTTGCCTCGCTGCCGGATTTCACACAGTGGTCGATGGGTGCTCTGGCACCCAGGGGCGTGTGGCTGGCCATGAAGGGCAAACACCCTGCGGACGAAATCACGGCCTTGCCGGGCGCGGTAGAGGTGTTTCACGTGGAACAACTGACCGTGCCGGGGCTGGCGGCCGAACGTTGCATCGTCTGGATGCGGGTCAAAGCGGTCTGATTTGGGCCTGGCCTGAATTTCGGGCGCAAGGGCTGACGTAAACTCAAGCCCTCTGTTTCTGGAGGTTTTCCATGCTGGGTTCATTTGTTGGCGTTGCCGACTACGGTGCTTTTGTTGTCGCCATCATTGTGTTTTTGCTGATTCCGGGCCCCGGCAATCTGGCCTTGATCACCTCCACCAGCAAGGGCGGCATACCGGGCGGACTGGGTGCGACTTTCGGGGTGATCGCCGGTGACCAGGTCTTGTTGTGGGCGGCGGTGGCCGGTGTGTCTGCGGTGATGGCGGCCTATCCCACCGCCTTTCATCTGGTGCAGTGGGTGGGTGCGGTCTACCTGGCGTGGCTGGGCCTCAAGATGTTGCTGGCCAGGGCCGGTGATGCGCCGATTCTGCAGATCAAGCCCCGGCATTATTTCCGGCAGGCCTTGCTGATCACCCTGCTCAATCCGAAAGCGATTGTGTTTTACATGGCCTTTTTTCCGTTGTTTGTGGACCCGGCCCGGCACCAGGGCCTGAAAACTTTTGCGGTGATGGCCGCCACCATCGCCGTGCTGACTTTCCTCTATGGCCTGACATCGGTGCTGATCACCTATTTTCTGGCCGAGCGGATTCGCGCGAATCCCAGAATCTCCGGCTTTCTGAACAAGGCGGCCGGGGTTTTCCTGATCGGCTTTGGCATCAAGCTGGCTGTGTCCAGATAATCCCGTCCCTCTGAGAAAAGAAGAATAACAAGATGGCCAAGATTTTCTGTATCGCCAACCAAAAGGGCGGGGTTGGCAAAACCACCACCACCGTCAATCTGGCCGCCGGTCTGGCCAAGGTCGGCCAGCGTGTGTTGATGGTGGACCTGGACCCGCAAGGCAATGCCACCATGGGTTCGGGTGTGGACAAGCGCAAGCTGGCACTGACGGTGTACGACGTGTTGCTCGAGTCGGCTTCGATTGCCGAAGCGCGGGTGCACAGCGAGAAATGCGGCTACGACGTGCTGGGCGCGAACCGCGAGCTGGCCGGTGCCGAAGTTGAACTGGTCGAGGTGGAGCGCCGCGAAAAGCGTTTGAAGCTGGCGCTGGAAGCGGTGGTGGCCGAGTATGACTTTGTGCTGATCGACTGCCCGCCCTCGCTGAGCATGCTGACCCTCAACGGCCTGTGCTGCGCCCACGGCGTGATTGTGCCCATGCAGTGTGAGTACTTTGCGCTCGAGGGCCTGACCGACCTGGTCAACACCATCAAGCAGGTGCATGCCAACCTGAACCGGGACCTGGCCATCATTGGTTTGCTGCGCGTGATGTTTGACCCGCGCATCACCTTGCAGCAACAGGTCAGCGACCAGCTCAAGGAGCATTTCGGCGACAAGGTATTCAACACCGTGATTCCGCGCAACGTGCGCCTGGCGGAAGCGCCGAGTTACGGCTTGCCCGGCGTGGTGTTTGATCCCTCGTCCAAAGGCGCGTTGGCTTTTGTCGCCTTTGCCGAAGAGATGGTGCAGCGCATCCGGACGATGCCATGAAGTACACGCTCACATCTGTCACGGGCTTGTTTGCTATCGAAACAATAGCGAACGACAACAAGCCCCCGGCGGATGCGCCCTCCCGGACTTGGGACGCCTTGCCCGCACCGGCTTGTCCCGTGTGCGCCGGGGCAAGCGACTGGTTTGATGTGGTGGACTTCAACAAGAACGCGTCCGAACCCCGCGGCGTTTTCCTGCCGCTGGCGGGTCGCCCGGTGTATTACGCGCGTTGCAGCGGCTGCGGCTTTTGTTTTGCGCCGGCATTACATCGCTGGTCGGTGCGGGATATGGCCAGCCGTATTTACAACGCCGACTATGTGGTGGTGGACCCCGACTATATCGACGTGCGCCCGAAAGACTCGGCAGCCATGTTGTGCGGGATGTTCGCGCAACTGGCCGCCAGCGAGGTGTCACATCTGGACTACGGCAGCGGTAGCGGTCGGCTGTCGCAGTTGCTTCTCGAAAAGGGTTGGCGATCGACTTCGTATGACCCTTTTGTGCCGGACTCCAGGGCGCCCGAAGCCGGGCGGCAATTTGGCTTGATCACGGCTTTCGAAGTCTTCGAGCATGTGGCGGATGTGGCGGCACTCACGGATTTTCTGAAGGACCATCTCGCGCCCGATGGCTTGCTGGTGTTCAGCACACTGCTCAGCGACGGCGAGATCGAGCCGGGAAAACGCCTGGACTGGTGGTATGCCGGTCCGCGCAATGGGCACATCAGCCTCTACAGCAAGAAAAGTCTGACTTTGTTGCTGCAGCGCTGCGGCATACACGGCTTCGCCAGTTCGGGTCCTGGCCTTCACATCGCCTGCCGGGAGCGCTGGCCCCACTGGGCGCAACACCTGCTTCCACATGGTCAACAGTAAAAACGTGCTGCTGTTGCCAGGCTGGCAAAACAGTGGCCCCGGCCACTGGCAAAGCCTGTGGGAAGCTGCGCATGGTTACCAGCGGGTTGAGCAGCATGACTGGATGCGGCCTTTGCGCGGCGACTGGAGCGCCCGGCTGGAAGAGGTGCTGCTGGACGCGGATAACGGGGGCGGGGGGCCGGCTGTGCTGGTGGCGCACAGTCTTGGCTGCATGCTGGTTGCGGCCTGGGCATCGCACTCGCGCAGCACAAAGCGTGTCAAGGCCGCCTTGCTGGTGGCGCCGCCCGATGTCGAGCGTGCCGACCTGCGCCAGATGCTGCCGGGCTGGGCGCCGGTGCCGCTGCAGGCCTTGCCGTTTCGAACGCTGGTGCTGGCCAGCAGCAACGATCCCTTTTGTGATCTCGCGCGTGCCCGGACTTTTGCCGCAGCCTGGGGCGCCGACTTTGTGGACGTCGGCCCCTGTGGCCACATCAATGCCGAAAGTGGCCTGGGCGAGTGGCCCGAGGCGCATCTTCATCTGCAAGGCTTGCAGGCCGTGTCATGAACTGCTTCCCACCGCACCGTTTTCCGGCCCGCCTTGCGCTGCTGCTGGCCGCAAGCGCCGTATTGGCCGTGCCGGTTCGGGCCGAGCCCGATGAAGACCTGCTCGGCAAGACGCAAAACTATCCCCTGGGCAACGCGAACAGCTGGCAACGCAACCCTTACCGCGTGGGCTCCTGGTCGGCGCTGGACCAGGTGCCGGGTATCCAGACCCGGCAGGTCGCACGTGCGCTGCAGGCCAGCCCCTTGCCGCGCGCCGCGCAGCCGCGGGCCATCAGCTACCGCTATCGCAACATTGGCTACACGCTGGCGGAGTATCTGGACCGCCAGCGCGTGACTGGGCTGCTGGTGCTCAGGAACGGCGAGATTGTGGCCGAGCACTACCGCTACGGGCGCAAGGACGATGCGCGCTTCATTTCGTTTTCGATGGCCAAAAGCGTGACCTCCCTGCTCATGGGTCAGGCCCATGCACGCGGCCTGGTTGCTTCGCTGGACGACGTGGCCGAAAAATATGTCCCGGCGCTGGCTGGCAGCCCCTACGGCGCCACCACCTTGCGCCAGCTGCTGCGCATGAGTTCGGGCCTGACATTCACCGAGCGCTACGACGGCAAGGACGACATCGCCCGGCTTTCGCGCGCCACCACAGGCGTGCCGGGTGCGGGCACACCGGCCGATGTCTTGCGCTCCATCACCGACCGGCACTCGCCGGCCGGAGAAAAATTCGTTTACGCGGGTGCCGAGACCGATATTCTGGGCCGTGTGTTGACGGCCGCCACTGGCAAAAACATGGCTGAACTCACCAGCGAATGGCTGTGGAAACCCATGGGCGCGGAGCACGACGCCTTCTGGCGCATTGGCGTGGATGGACAGGAGCAGTCTTATGGCGCTTTCAACGCCAGCTTGCGGGACTGGGCGCGCCTGGGCTTGCTGCTTGCCAACGATGGCAAGGCTGGCGGTCAGCAGGTGGTGCCGCAAGCCTTCCTGCTGGACGCCACGGATACCGCGCGCCAGCCGCCGGCGTTCAAGCCGCGCAAGGCCACGCCTTATTTTGGCTACGGGTACCAGTTCTGGCTGATGCCGATGAAGCAGCGTACCTTTGCCATGCAGGGCATCCACGGCCAGACCGTTTATGTACAGCCGGCCAGCGGCATCGTGATGGTGTTGACTTCGGTCTGGGAAAGCGCCAGCGGCCGGCAGGACCCTCAGCCCTACGAGGAGCGCGACGCGCTCTGGCGCGGTGTGTTGCAGTCGCTGGGCGGCAGCACACTGGAATGATTTACCTTGAAGATTGAGAGAAAAGAAACCATGGTCACCAAAAAACCCAAAGGCCTGGGACGCGGACTTGAGGCCCTGCTGGGCCCCAAGGTCAGCGAATCCGGCGACGACAACAACAGCAGCCTGAGCAGCCCGGGGCTGCCGGCCTCGCTGCGCCTGGGCGATATGGTGGCCGGCCAGTACCAGCCGCGCACCCGCATGGACGAGGGCGCCCTGTATGAACTGGCCGAAAGCATCAAGGTCCAGGGCATCATGCAACCGATTCTGGTGCGGCGCCTGAGCAGCGGCGCCAACGACGGCAAGTACGAAATCATTGCCGGGGAGCGGCGCTTCCGGGCCGCCAAAATTGCCGGCTTGGACAGTGTGCCGGTGCTGGTGCGTGACGTGCCCGATGAGGCGGCGGCGGCCATGTCGCTGATTGAAAACATCCAGCGTGAAGACCTCAATCCGCTCGAAGAAGCCCATGGCCTGCAAAGGCTGGTTAAAGAGTTTGGGCTCACTCACGAGCTGGCTGCACAGGCTGTGGGGCGCTCCCGCAGCGCGGCCTCCAACCTGCTGCGCCTGCTGAACCTGGCCGAGCCGGTACAAACCATGCTGATGGCCGGCGACATCGACATGGGTCATGCACGCGCGCTGCTGGGGCTGGACCGGGCGACACAAATCACCGCCGGCAACCAGATTGCGGCCAAAAAAATGTCGGTGCGTGAGGCCGAGAGCCTGGTCAAAAAACTCAGTGCCGAGTTCTTGCTGAAACCGCAGAAAGCCACCAAGGAAAAGTCGCGCGACACCCGCCGGGTGGAAGAAGAGCTGGCCGACCTGCTGATGGCCGACGTGGAAGTGCGTATCAAAAAGCAGGTCAAACGCAATGGCCGCCGCGAGGACACCGGCGAGGTGGCGATCCAGTTTGCCTCGATGGACGAACTCAATGGCCTGATCGAGCGTTTGCGCGGCGGAAAATAGAGCGGCGGCTCTTCTGCTTTCGACGGCGCGCGGGCGCCGCCGTCCTACGGCAAATGTCGGCGGCCACAGGGCGTGCGCGGCCAGTCTGGCAGCCACCATGGCGGCATGGAAAATTCCCAAGCCCCCGTCATGACCCCCGCCGCCTCCCCGCCGATTTCCCGACCCTCCCTGTCCTTGCTGGGCACCGAGCCCTGGCGCGCTGCGTATGAGTTTGTGCAACACAAAATGGCGCGCAAGGCGCCGGTGCCGCCCGGCGACGGACACCCGGTGATCATCTTCCCCGGCCTGGCCACCGACGGTGCCGCGGTGGCGCCGCTGCGCGACTATTGCGCGGCGCTAGGTTACAGCGCGATGGACTGGGGCCGTGGGTTCAACACCGGGCCGCAGGGCGATATCGATGCCTGGCTGGCAGAACTGGCGGAGCATGTGTCCGGCCTGCTGGCCGGCCACACCCAGCGCGCGACACTGATAGGCTGGAGCCTGGGCGGGATTTACGCGCGCGAGCTGGGCAAGCTGATGACGCCCCGGCTGCGCCAGGTCATCACCATTGGCACGCCGTTCAACGGCTTGCCCGACCACACCCATGCCGGCTGGCTGTTCCGGCTGCTCAACGGCGCTGCGCCAGTCAGTGACCCGGCCCTGAGCCAGCGCCTGCGCACGCCGCCGCAGCTGCCGACCACCTCGATCTACAGCCGCTCCGACGGTGTGGTGGCCTGGCAAAGCTGCCGCCACGAGAAGACGGGCGGGCAGGTCAGCGATGTGGAGGTCAAGGGCAGCCACATCGGCATGGGCTGGAACCCGGCCGTGTTGCGCGTGGTGGCCGAGCGCCTGGCCAGACCTGGCCCGGCTGCAGGCTGAGCGCCGCGCCGGACCGGCTTCAGGCAGTTTTCAGCCCACTCGCCGCCTGGCCGGGCTTGCTTGGCGGTTTCACGCTCTCCCCCATTCATGGGATGCCGCGCCATGCAGGCCGTGTCACACTAAGTTGTAAAGTTCCTCGAATCTTGTAGTAAATTGTTCTACGGTTTGCGGATGCGACCGCCCACGACCTTCCCTGCCCCCCTCGCAGTCAAGAAAGAGCCTGAACATGAGCACCTACCCCACCAAGGCAGCGACCCTGCTGCTGCTGGTTTGCAGCCTGGCCGCCTGCCAGACCAACCCGCCCCTGCAAAACGCCACCGGCGTCTCGTCGATGGACGTGGATCCCGCCCGCAAGGGCCCGGTGTCGGGCGTGGGCGTGGAAAGCCAGGACATCCTGTCCATGACCGATCAGATGATGCGCGACATGCTGGCCGAGCAGATTTTTGCCGAAACCGGCAAACGCCCGCGCGTCATCATCGACAGCCAGTATTTTGTCAACGAGAGTTCGCAGGCGATCAACAAAAACCTGATCACGCAGCGTCTGATGGTCAATCTGAACCGCGCGGCGCGCTCGCGCATGCAGTTCATCAACCGCCAGAACACGGCCATGATCGAGCAGGAGCGCGCGCTCAAGCGCAGTGGCACCACCGACGTCGGCACCACCGGCCTGACCAAGGCGCAGCTCGGTGCCGACTACCGGCTCTCCGGAAAAATCGGCTCGCTTGACAGCCGCAACACCAAGACCGGCATGATCCAGCGCTATACCCAGATTGCCTTCGAGATGACCGATCTCGAGACCGGCGAAATCGTCTGGTCCGGCATATACGAATTTGCCCGCGCCGCCGCAGACGATGTCATTTACCGCTGAGCCAGCACAAGGAAAGGGACTGCCCATGATCCGGATATTTGCCACTGCCGCCGCTGTTGCCGTTCTGGCCGGCTGTGCCACCACGCAATCCACCCCGCCGACCTTTGCCGGTTGCCGGACCTGGGAGCAGCAGGCCGGCTCGCCGCAGCTTTCATCGGTGGCCGTGTTGTCGCCCGAGCTCGCCAAAGTCATTGGGGTGCAGGAGGTTTCCACCTCGCGCACCGGCAGCGGCATGGCCGCCGTGCAAACCACGGTGTACAACTGTTCGGACGTCGACGTGGTGCTGACCATGCGCACCCGTTTCACCGGCGACCGTGGCCAGAGCGAGCCGCCCAGTGTCTGGAAAACCGTGTTTCTGGCCCCACGCGGCCAGGCCACCTATGGCGAGTCGGCCATCGCCCAGGCGACCAACAAGGTGGCGGTGGACATTTATGACGGCAACCGCGGGCAATCGCAGTTTGCGCCCGGCCAGACCTACCAGATTCCGCCCCGATAAAAACAGGCCGCCCTGCGGCCGCCCGAAAAGCGAGGCTTTCCATGAAGCGTCCCCTCCTGTCCCTTGGCATGGCCGTGTTGGCAGTCAGCGCGCTGGCGCAAGCGCCGGTGATTCCTGAAAGTGCCTACCGCAAAGGCATGCCCGATGTCATCACGCCGCCGCCGGTGGTGGTGAGCACCGGCCCCACGTTCAACCGCTCCGGCTTCAGCAGCGCTTATGCGCGCGCCGGCCGCCCGACGATTGCGGTGCTCTGGAACCGCGAGTTCACCGACATGCTGCAGCAGGGCAGTGCCTCGCAGCTCAGCATAGACACGGTGCGTGCCGGCGTGTCGAATGCCGAGGCGGTGCGCCTGCCCGGCTACGCCGCGGCCCAGGTCAGCGGTGCGGTGGTGAGCAACACCACCATCACCGCGCAGGATGTCAGAACGCAGCAGGGCCAGCGCAGCGGCCCGGTGGAGCGGGTGGACCTGCAGATGCGCGCCGCCTTCATGCAGACCATCACCTCGTCGGGCGTCCGGCTGGTGGACCGCAATGTGGTCATGCGCACCACGGCGGCCAAACAAAAAGGCGCTGGCCTGGACTCGCAGCAGGTGGAAACCGATGCGCTGACCCAGCATGCCAGGCTGCTGATGGAAGTGCTCAATACCCGTGATGCGGCCTCGCCGACAGGCTGGGCCACTTATGTATCGATCAAGCGCCTGGCCGACGGTGTGGTGCTGGCCGAGGGTTATATGGACGGCCGGCTGCCGGAAGATACCCCCAAAGCCGCGCCGCGTTTTGAGGCCGACCCGCGCGGCGGCTTTCGTGAAATTGTCAAACCTGTGACGGTGGGCGATACCGGCAAGCTGGTGGCCGAGCAGACGCTGGCCCGGCTTGGCGAGGCGCTCGGCCGCTAAGCGTCCCCCTTTTTTCACCTGCCTTTGCGTTCTACCGTTTCTGCCGCCCAGCAGTCCCCACCGGAGTTTCCATGATGATGAAGCCTTTGTTCGGCAGGTCCCGTCCTGCCCACCGCTCCTTCCTGCTGGCTGCGGCAGCACTGCTGGCCGCGCTGGCGGGTCCGGCGCAGGCCCAGTTTGGCGGCCTGTTCCAGAGCCTGATGCAGGCGCCCATGCAGCAGGCCCAGCAGGAGGCGGCAGCCACTGCGGCGGCGCAAGCCGGCCAGAAACCGGCCAAACGCTGGGCCGCGACGGTGCCGGTGCCGCCCGATGTGCTGGCCGCCGCTGCCGTGTTTGCAGAAAAAATGCCGAATGCCGAGCTGCGGCCCCTGTTTCAGCGTTTGTACATCGAAGGCGAGCGCAATGCCACGCTGAACTTCCAGCGTATCGGCATGGCGGCGCTGTCACTCGGCGATATCGATCTGGCAGAAAAGGCCTTTGATGCCGCGGTGACCCGCATCGACCTGATTTATGCCGACAACCCCGAGGCGCAAAAAGCGAAGTCGCTCTGGACCGCGGAGAAAATCAAGGACTACAAGGGTGAGCCGTATGAACGTGCCATGGCGCACTTTTACCGGGGCCTGGTGTATGCGGCCAAAGGAGACTTCCAGAACGCACGCGCCTTGTTCAAGCAGGCCGACTACCAGGACACGGTGGCCGAGGTCGAGCAATATGCCGGCGACTTTGGCCTTATGCCTTACATGGCCGGTTGGGCCAGTTATTGCGACGGCAACACCGGCATGGCCAAGGATTTTTTGCAACAGGCGATCAAGGGCGACACCAACTTCAGCACGCTGCGCGTGGACCAGCCGGTGCTGGTGCTGTTTGAAAGTGGCCGTTCCCCCTACAAATACGGCAGCGGCAAGGCCGGTGAAATCCTCAAATGGCAGGCGCATGAGCTGCCGGCGCAAACCGCAAAAACCGCCTGTTCCAGCAGCAGCGGCTGCGCGGTGAACAGCTTTGTGATGGGCGCCGACCTCGGTTTTCAGGCCACCACCCGCGGCGGCCGCCCTATCGACGGCGTGCTCAACGGCAAGGCCTCTTTCAAGGACGGTGCGCAGGGCGTGGCCACAGTGGCCAGCGCGGTCGGTGAGTTTGGCCTGCTGGCGGCAGCCTCCACCGGCAACCGCGATGCGGCCGGCATTGGCATGCTGGGCATGTTTGCCGGACTGATTGCCCAGGGTGTGGCCAATGCCACGCAGGCGCAAGCCGATATCCGCGAGTGGGAGCAGCTGCCCGCCACGGTCTGGATCGGAACCGGCGCGCAAAAATCAGCGGCCAGCAGCCTGAATGTGGCGCTGGACACGGCGGGCAGCGCGTCGCAGATGGCGGCAGCGCGGCTCGTCAATACGCCGTCGTGCCAGCTTTACTGGGGCCGCTCGGTGGCGCCGCTGAGCCTGCAGGCCGAGGCCGGCCCGCTGGAGCCTGGCGCCCATCCGCGCGACCCGGTGTTTCGCCGCGAGATCGAAGCGGCACTGGTGAATTGAGCGGCGGCCCCACAAAAAAGACCCGCAGCGCGGGTCTTTTTTTATCTCTCGAAGAGGGCTAGTCGCGCGGCACCGCCAGCCACGCGCCCAGACCTGCACCCAGGGCCGCCGCAGCCGTGCGGCCACTGCCGCCGCCAAAACGCGAACCCACCAGACCACCGATCAGGGCGCCACCGGCGGCCTCGTTGCTGTAGCCACCTTGCGCGGCCATCGCGCCGGCTGCCGCACCGACTGCAGCGCCGGCGACCTGGCCATTGCCCTGGCCAAAGCGGCTGCCCACCAGGCCGCCCAGCAAGGCGCCAGCGGCCACGCGTCCCGCGTCATTTTGCGGTGCCGGTTGATAACTGCTTTGCTGAACCGCCGCCTGGTTCAAAGCCGGGTGGCCGTAATTGGGCTGGCGGGGGGCGGCACAGCCGGCCAGCAGGGCGCTGGCAAGCAACAAGGACAGGACGGGCAGGGTTTTCATGCGTTGCTCCGGTGATGGATCAGCAAGCTTAGCGCTGCGGCCCTATTTATACAAGCAAAAAAGGCCTGCAGCCCTTTGTTCACATACGTAGACAGCTCTTGTTTTAATAGCAAAAGGATCGCCTGCAACACCCTCAGAGCGTGAAGATCTTGCCCGGGTTCATGATGTTGAGCGGGTCGAGTGCGCGCTTGATGGTGCGCATCATGTCGACCGCGCCATGGCCGGTTTCGGTGACCAGAAAGTCCATCTTGTGCAGGCCCACGCCGTGCTCGCCGGTGCAGGTGCCTTCCAGTGCCAGTGCGCGCGTGACGAGCTGGTGGTTCAAGCCCTCGGCGATCTCCCGCTCTGCGGGAATGTCGGGATCAATCAGGTAGCCGAAGTGAAAGTTGCCGTCGCCTACATGGCCGACCAGAAAGTAGGGGATGCCGCTGGCATCGGCCTCGCTGACCGAGTCGAGCAGGCAGTCGGCCAGGCGCGAGATCGGCACACAGGTGTCGGTGGAAATCGCGCGGCAACCGGGTCTGGACTGGATCGCTGCAAAGTAGGCGTTGTGCCGCGCGGTCCACAGGCGTGTGCGTTCTTCGGGTGTGCTGGCCCATTCAAAGGCATTGCCGCCCAGATCGGCGGCGATTTCCTGCACGGTTTCGGCCTGCTCCTTGACGCTGCTGGGTGAGCCGTGAAACTCCATCAGCAGCATGGGCTCTTCGCGCAGGCCCAGCTTGCTGTGCGCGTTGACCATGCGCACGGTATTGCTGTCGATCAGCTCAACGCGTGCAATCGGAACACCCAGCTGGATGACCTGGATGGTGGTGCGCACCGCCGCTTCAATACTCGGGAAAGAGCAGATGGCGGCGGAAATCGCCTCGGGCAGCGGATACAGCTTGACGGTGATCTCGGTGATCACGCCCAGCGTGCCTTCGCTGCCCACCATCAGGCGCGTCAGGTCGTAACCCGCCGATGATTTTTTGGCGCGGGTGCCGGTGCGTATGACCTCGCCGTTGGCGGTCACCACTTCGAGTGCCAGCACGTTTTCACGCATGGTGCCGTAACGCACGGCGTTGGTGCCGCTGGCGCGGGTGGCGCTCATGCCGCCTATCGTCGCGTCAGCGCCGGGGTCTATCGGGAAAAACAGGCCGGTGCTTTTGACTTCTTCATTGAGCTGCTTGCGCGTGACGCCGGCCTGTACCGTGACCGTCAGGTCTTCGGCGTTGATCGACAGCACCTTGTTCATGCGGCTCACGTCAATGCTGATGCCGCCCTGCACGGCCAGCAGGTGGCCTTCGAGTGAGGTGCCGACACCAAAGGGAATGACCGGCACCTGGTATTGCGCGGCGAGCTTGACCGCATCGGCCACGTCGCGGGTGCTTTCGGCAAACACCACGGCGGACGGCGGCGGCGCTGCGAAAGAGGATTCATCGCGGCCATGCTGCTCACGCACCACGAGAGCGGTCGAACAACGCTCGGCAAACCGGGTCTTCAGCGCGTCTATCAGGGCCTGCGGCACATCGCGCAGATTGAGTTGCGGTAACAGGTGGTCGGGATGGGTGGGGGCGTTCATGGTGTCTCCAGGGGGGAGCACCAGTTTACGGCTTGTCGCCTGTGTTTTGAAGTGGGGACCCCCCGGGGTCCCCACGGGCCCGGATCGGGCCTCTGGTTTCAGGCTACCCCGTCAGGTCAGGACTTGATGGCAGCTTCAAACTCTTCGCGCGACACAAACTGGTCCTTGTTGGTGTCGATCTGGTCAAAACGTTGTTCGACCGCCGGCAAGCGGGCGGCCTCCTGGCGGCTGAGTTTGCCGTCCTTGTTGGCATCCGCCCGCGCAAAAGCGGCCTCGGTGTCCTGGCTGGTGGGCGCGGCTTTGGGGGCAGCGCTCTGGGTGACCGGAGCGCCCGGCATGGCGGGTGCTTTGACTGCACCCGACCCGGTGGTCTGGGCCTGGGCCGACAGGGCGGCACCCACCGTCAGCGCGGCCAGCAGCGCGACGCTGCGCAGTTCGAAGTTGGGAATAAAATGAAATCCGGATGTCATGCAGACAGGTCCTTGAAGTTGAAGAAGCTGCCATTGCAACGCAAGCCGCACACAGCTGCCAGCACTTTTGCAGGGTGTTGCCGCGTTGACATCATCTGCCGTTTCGACACATTTTCTTTCCCCGCGTAAACCTGCCGGATTTTTCACTTATGGCCAACAGACTCACCCAGATCGCCACCCGCACCGGC
This sequence comes from Kapaibacterium sp. (SeqCode), assembly GCA_943370435.1. Classification (GTDB taxonomy): domain Bacteria; phylum Pseudomonadota; class Gammaproteobacteria; order Burkholderiales; family Burkholderiaceae_C; genus Polaromonas. The sequence continues at coordinate 41,806 of CALRQX020000027.1, forward strand.
GACGACGGCAGCACCGGACTGGGCGACAACACGCGTATCTCCAAAGACAGCCTGCGTGTGCATGCGATGGGCGATGTGGATGAACTGAACTCACAGATCGGTGTCCTGCTGTGTGAAGAGATGCCGGTGGATGTGCGCGAGCTGCTGGTCGAAGTGCAACACCAGCTCTTCAACCTGGGCGGCGAGCTGTCGATTCCCGGCTTTGAACTGCTCAAGCCCGAAGCGGTGGCGCTGCTCGATGCCGCGCTGGAAAAATACAACGCCGCCTTGCCGCGCCTGCAGGAGTTCATTTTGCCGGCCGGCTCGCGCGCCGCTGCACTTGCGCATGTGTGCCGCACGGTGGCACGCCGCGCCGAACGCGCGGTGGTCGCGCTGGATCAGGCCGAGACCCTGAAGCCGTCTCCGCGGCATTACCTGAACCGCCTCAGCGATCTGCTGTTTGTGCTGTCGCGTGTGCTGAACCGCATGAACGGCGGCGACGATGTCTACTGGAAAAGCGAACGTTTGGCACGGGCGGCGGATGCCCCCACTGAACTGCTATCCAATCAATAGCTGCGCGCGCGCATATCACAAGGGCTGGAGCCCGATTTAACCCCTACTTCGGGACCAGCATCGCCATCGTGATGCGTGACACACAGGTCAGCTCGCCTGCGTCGTTCGTCAGCTCTATGGCCCAGACCTGGGTGCTGCGGCCGATGTGCACCGCGCGGGTGATGCCGGTGACCCAGCCGCTGGTCGTCCCCTTGAGGTGATTCGCATTGATGTCCAGCCCCACGGTTCGGTGACCCTCGGGGGAAGCAAAGGCCGCGCCGCATGAGCCCAGGGTTTCGGCCAGCACCACCGAGACGCCGCCGTGCAGCAGGCCGTAGGGCTGGCGGGTGCGTTCATCCACCGGCACGCGGGCGCGGATGAAGTCATCGCCGACCTCGATAAATTCAATGCCCAGATGTGTGACCGCAGAGTCTGCGTTGGCGGCCGCCAGCAGTTCCACCGAGATAGGCCGTTTCCAGATGCGCATCGCCTTTTCCTTGAAAGCCTGAACAGGGCATGAAGCCCTGACTATAAAGAGATTGCGGACTACAAGTGCCCGGCCACTGCGCCGCTAAGCTGTGGGAGCGGACGACCAGGCGGCGCGGCCGACAGGACAACAGCTGAAGGACTTGCATGAGACATCAGACGAAATGGATGATTGCCGCGGGCGTGCTGCTGCTGGTGCTGGGCGCTGTCTGGGTCGCGCTGGCACGGCTGGTGCCCGGCGATGAAGAGCTGGCGCGCAGGGTGGCTGCCGACCTGCAAAGCCGGCTCGGTGTGCCAGTGAAGATCGGCAGCCTGCGCTGGACCCTGTGGCCTGTACCTGCCGTTGTGCTGCAAGAGGTGGCGACCGGTCAGCCTGAACCGATCACCCTGAAAAAACTGGTGCTGTACCCCAGCCTGAGCGACCTGATCGACGGGCGGCTGAAAGTGGAACGGGCCGAAGTTGAAACGGCCGTGTTGCCGCAGCTCGCCCTGCGCGGACTCAACAAGGCGGGGGAAAGCGCCAGCCTGGGCAGCACCGCCACGCCGCTGGTGCGGCTGGTGTTCCGGGATGTGACCTGGATATCGCGTTTTGGCCGGCCGCTGGTGTTTGACGGTGAAGTGGACTTTGACCCGAACTGGCGCCCGCGCCAGGCGCAGCTGCGCCGGCCGGCGGTGGAGCCGCTGACCCGGCTGGTGTTGACGCGACAGGGCCAGGAGGACCGCTGGACCACACGTATTGATCTGGGTGGCGGCACGGCCAACGGCGAAGTTCAGCTGGAGACACGCAGCAATGGACGTTTGCATCTGAGCGGAACGTTGCAACCCCAGGATGTGGAGGTGAGCAGTGCGATGGCCGCGTTTGATCGCCGCTCGCTGGTGTCGGGCAAGGCCTCGGGCCAGACCGCCTTGTCCGCCACCGGCGACACAGTCGGCGAGCTGGCCCAGACGCTGCACACCCGAACCAGCTTCAGCATGGGCAAGGGCTCGCTGCTGAAGATCGATGTGGACAAGGCGATTCGCAGCCTCGGCAAGGAGCGCACCGGCCAGACCGCGATGGATGCCATCACCGGGCAACTCGACACCCAGAACACAGCCAAAGGCATGGTCGTCAGTTTTACCGACATCCGGGCCAGCTCGGGCGCGCTCAGCGCCTCGGGCAGGGCAAAAATTGCCAGCCGTCAGATCGAGGGCGAATTTTCAGTGGATCTGGTCGATGGCCTGGTGGGTGTGCCGCTGCAAGTCAGCGGCCCGCTGGACAAGGTGGAGGTGTCGGTGCCGCGCAGCGCGCTGGCCGGCGCGGCGGTGGGTACGGTGATTTTGCCCGGCGTTGGCACCGCCATTGGGGCCAGACTGGGCGCAGCCATGGGGCAAATTTTCAGTCCCGGCACCAGCAACAAGCCGGCGCCCGTGCAGAAAAAACCCTGATACGGCAAGGGTTGGCAGCGGGGAGGGCGTTTTGCCGGAGGGGGCAAGTTGGGGGACAATAAGAGATCAAGCCTTCCGGGCCCCCGCATGACCCAGCGTCTGCGGGCCCAGGCCCAGGTTTCCAGCTTTCGATTGCTTATCCATTCCGGGGTTTATTCATGTCATCCAAGCCGTCCACTGCCACCAAGCCACTGGAACAAGCCCTGGACCGCAGCGAAGTGGTGCACGAGGTCGTCAAACAGTCGGCCGATGAGCTGTTGGTCATCAATGCGGTGCTCAAGCAGGAAATCCCCGACCATGTCCAGACCGGTGATGTGGCAGAAGCCTTGCAGAAAACCGACGACATCGAGAGCCGCATCAGCGAGTCAGCCGCCGACCTGGCGCATGTCAATCAATTGCTTGAGCAGGAGATTGATGAACGCGCCGATGTAGAGCGCGAGCTGACTGCGACCAAGGCCGCCCTGGTGGAGGCGCAAAACGCCAACCCGGCGAATTAGGGGCTTACTTTTTACGGTTCAGCAGGGCGTACAGCAGGATGGCGCCAAACGTGGCGGTGCCTATGCCGCCCAGCGCAAACTGGCCAAACTTAAGTGTGAAGTCGCCGGTGCCCAGCACCAGCGTGATGGCCGCCACCAGCAGGTTTTTGTTGTTCGAGAAATCGACCTTGTTGTCGACCCAGATCTTGGCGCCGGCCACCGCAATCAGGCCAAACACCACAATGCTCACGCCGCCCATCACCGGCAGCGGAATCGCCTGGATCAGCGCACCGAACTTCGGGCTGAAACCCAGCAACACCGCCATCAGGCCGGCCAGCACAAACACCGCGGTCGAGTAGATTTTGGTGGCTGCCATCACGCCGATGTTCTCCGCATAGGTGGTGACGCCGGTGCCGCCCGCGGCGCCCGACACCATGGTGGCCACACCGTCGCCGATGAAGGCGCGGCCCATGTATTGGTCCAGGTTCTTGCCGGTCATGGCGGTGACGGCCTTGATGTGGCCGAGGTTTTCTGCCACCAGGATGATGGCCACGGGCGCAATCAGCAGCATTGCGCTGGCGCTGAACACCGGCGCGGCAAAACCGGGCAATCCAAGCCAGGCGGCGTTGGCAAGCGGCGACAGGTCCACCGGCTTGCCCAGGCCCATGCCGTTGGTGAGCAGCGCATAAATCAGCGTGGCGACAATCAGGCCAACCAGGATCAGCAGGCGTTGCACCATGCCGCGCGTCATCACGGCCACCAGCGCCACACTGACGAAGGTCACCACCTGCATCCACGAGTCAAAATTGCTGGCAGCCATGTTCTTGATCGGGATGCCGGCCAGGTTCAGGCCAATCACGGCCACCACGGCGCCGGTCACCACCGGCGGCATGAAACGCTCGATCCAGCCCGTACCCACGGCCTGCACGATGACGCCTATGAGGGTGTACAACACGCCGCAGGCAATGATGCCGCCGAGTGCCACGCCGATGTTGGCGTTCGGCCCCTTGCCGGCATAAGCCGTGGCGGCGATCACCACGCCGATGAAGGCAAAACTCGAGCCCAGGTAGCTGGGCACCTTGCCGCCGGTGATCAGGAAAAAGATCAGCGTGCCCACGCCGCTCATCAGGATGGCGATGTTCGGATCAAAGCCCATCAGGATGGGCGCCAGCACCGTGGCGCCGAACATCGCAATCACGTGTTGCACGCCCATCACCGCGGTTTGCGGCCAGGGCAGGCGCTCGTCAGGCGCGATCACGCCGCCTTGTTGCAGCACCGCGCTGCTTTTTTCCGTCCAGCCAAATACACCTGTTGGTTTGTCCATGTCCCGCTCCTTGTAAGTGGCGCCATCCTAGGGGCAATGGACGCGAGGCACAAGGGGCAGGCGGTCAGCCCTGGCTTGTTCAGCGGCTGACAAAAGCGGCAATCTCGCGCAGCACGCCCTCGTCTTTCAGGATGCGCCTGTGACCCAGCTCATCGGTGGCCAGCAGGCGCGCGCCGGCTATCGCCTGGCTGTAGGCCACACCGTCGGCAAAGCGGTTGATGCTGTCGCGGCGGTCATGCACCACCAGCGTGGGCTGGTGAATACGCGGGCCAACGGCGGCCGGTTCGAACTGCGGCATCAGTATGCCTTCGCGCGCTTCAATGCGTTGCTGCATGGCCGCACGTGTGGTCTCGCGCAGGCCGAACACGTGGGCGAAAAGCCGGGTGTATTCATAGGGCGAAGCTGGCGGCGCCAGCAACACCAGCTTGTCCACCGGCAAACCGCGGCTCAGTGCGTAGGCACCGGCGTTGGCGGCCAGTGAATGTGCCACCAGCGCCTGCACCTGGTGGCCCTCCTGCCGCAGGCGTGCCACCGCATAGTCGATGGCGCGCGCAAATTGCGGCAGGTTGCTGGTGGCGCCGGCGCTGCGGCCATGCGCCGGCATTTCGAGCAGAACCGGCCGCAGGCCCTGCGCCTGCAGGGCGCCAGCCAGCGCCAGCATCTGGCCGGCATGGCCGCCCCAGCCGTGGGCCAGCAGCACCAGCGGGCCATGTGGTGCCACGGGGCGCTCATACACGGTCAGGCTGGCGTCTTCAAAAGCCCAGCTGTTGATGCGCCAGTCCGGTGACCAGGCGCGGCGGCGGTTCAGCCATTTGGGTGGCAGCGGTGTGCCAAACAGCCGGTAAGCCGCCCGAACCGCCAGGGCGGGCCAGAGGCGCTGCGAGGCGCCCAGGCCCAGGCGGAACAGTTTGGTGGTCGGACTGGCGCCGTAATACGCGGCCGTTGTTTCAAGGGATGTACGTGTCATGGAAGGGGCTCCTCGGTTTTTCCGGATCAGTACCAGATCCAGTCTTCATTGCTGCGTGGCAGGGCACGCAGGGAGGCAAGGGCGGCGCGGACCGCCTGAACGCCGGCAAACACGGCGAGGGCTGCAAGGATGAACAACATGGCATAGCCTTTTTCCGCACGATTGTGCGAAATATGGACCAACAAAAAGCCCTTGTGGGGCGCGACAACAACTCAAGCCTGGTAACTTTTCATCAGGCGCTGCCAGCTCGATTGGGCTCTCTCGGCAGCGCGTGTATCACGTAAAAAACGGGCGTCATGCAACAGCCCGATGGAAATGGCGCTGATCTCACCGACCAGTTGTTCCGGGTCGGTGTCTGCTCTCAGGTCGCCGGACTCGATCGCCTGCTGCACCGTGCGCCGCAGCGCGGCACGCCAGCGCGTGACTTCCTGCAGCAGGGTCTCGCGCAGCTCGCCTTCGCGGTCGTCGAGCTCAAAAGCGCCTGCCGTGTAGATGCAGCCAGTGTGCACCTCGACATCGCGCATGCGCACAATCCAGCGCTGCACAATGTCGTCCAGCCGCGGCAGGCCCTTGGGTTTTTGCATGGCGGGCACAAACACCTCGGCGATGAAGCGCCGGCCAAATTCCTCGATGACCGCCTTCTGCAAGGCTTCGCGTGAACCGATGCGCGAGAACACGCCGCTTTTGGACAGGCCAAGCCGGTCCGCCACAGCCTGCAGCGTGATGGCCTCCAGACCTTCGGCCGAAGCGAGGTCCAGCGCCGCACCCACAATCGCGGCGCGGGTCATCTCGCTTTTCTGGGTTTTGGCATCCATGCTTCAAATATTAGCACAACTGTGCTTTTTATGCTCAACCGTGCAAACCGCGACCCTGCTGTCCGGGCATGGGACGAAATCCGTCACCATTTGATTCAGAAAACACACTTGACCAAGCCGCCAGGTGCTTACGGCAGGCGGCGTGTTCTTCCTACAGCCTCGGCGTCTGGGGAGCGTGACTATCAGCTCTGAGCAAGTCGCTCTAGATTTTTGGAGATACCCATGAAAAAGCAATCATTGATCCTGGCGCTGTCAGCCCTGGCCTGCAGCGCAGCATTTGCACAGGCACCTGCCGGCGTCGTTGCCAAGCCGTCCGGCGAAAGCAACCCGGTCGCCGCGCCTGGAACCCCCGGCGCCAAGGCCGAGATGAAGGTTGACGCCAAGAAAGCCACCGGCTCCACCCTGTCGGCACCCAACCCCGTGGCCGGCTCCGGCGGCGCTGCTGCCAATGCACAAATCAACCCGTCCGCATCTGGTGGCACGCCTGCCGCCAAGGCCGAGATGAAGGTTGACACCAAAGTGAACAACACCGCCATGAACAGTATGGACACCAACGGCGACGGCATGGTCTCCTCCAGGGAATGGAATCGTTATCAAACCGCCATGTGGAAAAACATGAAACCGAGCAAAAACGGCATGGTGCCGATGACCGACGTTGAAATGATGATGAAGGGCACGCCCAAATAAGGGGGTACCACGGCGGTCCGGTTTTTCGCATTCAGCGAGTTGCCGGAACCCAGGTCACACACGCCTCGCTCAGCGCTAGCTGAGCGAGGCGTTTTGTTTGGTGCGCTTCGGGGGGCCTATTTGGCCGTCGGCATCACAAACTCCGCCCCCTTGCCAATACTCTCAGGCCAGCGCTGCATGATGGACTTCTGTCTGGTGTAGAAACGCACGCCCTCTTCGCCATAGGCATGCATGTCACCAAACAGGCTCTTCTTCCAGCCGCCAAAGCCATGCCAGGC
>CALRQX020000028.1:0-44109 GCA_943370435.1 Kapaibacterium sp. (SeqCode)
GGCAACATCACGATCACGGGCGTGAACCGAAGCATCACCGGCGCGATCACCGCCAGCGGCAGCGCAGCCAACGGCACGGACCAGGCAGGCGGCGCGGCAGGGGTGGTGTCGATCACGGGCGCGGGCACGCTGGGCACAAGCACCATCACCGCATCCACGGGTGCAGCCACAGGGACGGGGGCAGGCGGTGCAGCCGGCTCCATCACGCTGACGGGCAGCAACGCCACTTTGGGTGCCTTGAGCACTGTAGGCGGGGCCAACGGCAACGGTGGTGCGGTCAGTGTGACCACTACCGGTACCCTGAGTGCCAGCACGATCAGCAGCACAGGCGGTACGGCGAATGCAAATACGGCTGGGCGTAACGCGGGTGCGATCACGGTCAGTGCAGACGGCGGCATCACCGCGCTGGGCACAGTGAATGCCGGTGGCAGCGCGGGCAACGGCGCCAACCAGGCCGGCGGCAACGGTGCTGCGGTGAGTATCAGCTCCACGGGCGGAAGCGTTGCGGTAGGGGCGATCACAAGCTCAGGCGGCAACGGCGTGACCGGCGTGGCGGCGGGCGGCAATGCCGGGGCCATCACGCTCGATGCGGCAGGGGGCGGGCTGGGCATCACGCTGGCCAGCAACCTCAGCGCTGTGGGCGGTAGCGCAAGCGGTGGTGCTGCGGTGGGCACCGGCGGGACGGTTGTTGTGGACGCCGGGACCGGCGCTTATACACAAAACAACAACATCGACGTCACCGCAGGTAGCGGGTCCATCACGGTGACAGCTGATACGGTGAATATTGGCACGACGAATGCAGGCAGCAACGCGCTGGCCACCAGTGGCACGCTGACCATCAAGGCCAAGACGGCCGGACGGGCCATGTCGCTGGCCGGCGCTTCCGGCTTTGATATTGCAGCAGCGGAAATCACCGCGTTTGCGACAGGGGCCACCGGCCCCATCGTGATCGGCGATACCGCCAGCACCGGCGTTTTGACGATTGGTGCCCCGGTTAATCTGGCGGGCAAGACCCTGACGCTCAATGCGGGATCAATCACCGACACCGGTACGCAAACCATCACCGCCACCAACGTCACGCTCAATGCCAACGGCAACATTGGCAGCAGCGGTGACCGCATCAATGTGGTGGCGACCAATCTGGGCGTCAACACCACCGCGGGTGGCAGTGCCTTCGTCGCGACTGGCGCGATCAACATGGGGGTGGGCAGCGCAGCATCAAACGTCGCCGGCACGCTCGACCTGCTGGCCGGCGGCGCTGTGACCCAGACGGCCTCCACCGGCAACATCACGGCGGGCACGCTGAAGGTGCAGAACTCGGTCGCCAACTCGCCCATCACGCTGACCAACAGCGGCAACAACGCCGGAACGATCCATCTTCAGACGACCTCGGCCGGGACGATTCAATACACCGACGTCAATGGTTTCGATGTGGCGGCCGTGCTGACCACCGGCAATGCCACGCTCTCGGCCGGTGGCACGGTGACCCAGTCGGGTGCGATCAGCGCATCCGGGCTGGCGCTGACCGGCGCCGGCGGCGACCACAACTTGCGCCATGCCGGTAATGCGGTGAGCACGCTGGCGGCCAACACCGGCAGCATCGATTACAGCCAGGCCGGCGCGCTGACTGTGGGTACCGTGGCTGGTGTGGTGGGTGTCACCACCGCCGTTGCCGCCAAAATTGAAACCACAGGCGCCGCGTCAGACCTGACACTGGCCAATGCCGTGACCTCCAACGGTACGGGCGACGCCATTGTGCTCAAGGCGGGCAGCAGCAACGCAGCTGGAACCAGCACCGGTGGCAAGCTGGTCAACAACGTGGGCGCCAGCGGCATTGTGGCTTCCGCCGGACGTTACCTGGTGTACAGCGGCGACCCCGCCACCACGACGGAAGGTATGACGGGCTACAACAAGCGGTACAACACGTCCTCGAGCTTCACCCCCGGCGGCAGCGCCAACATGTTCCTGTACCGGATTGCGCCCACCCTGACGATCAATACCGACGACGCCACCCGTATCTACGGTGATGCCAACCCCGCGTTCACGGGTTCGACGACCGGCTTGATTGACGGCGACACGGACGCCAGTGTGGGCGTGTTCCGCAGCACAAGCGCCGTCTTCAACACACCGGTGGCCGCAGGCCCTGTCACCATCACACCAGGCGCGACCAACGACGAAAACTACACGCTGGTGCTGAACAATGGCCTGCTGACCATCACCCGCCGCGGTATCACCGGCGTAACCGGCATTGTGGCTTCAGACAAGACGGTCGATGGCAATACCAGCGCCGGCCTCAACTCCGGCGCGGCTGGTTTTTCCAACATGGTGGTGGGCGACAGGCTCCATGTAGCCACGGCCACCGGCAATTTTGACAATCCCTCGGTAGGCAGCAACAAGACGGTCTTCATCACAGGCCTCACCCTGGGTGGGGACTCCCTGGACAACTACACGCTGATGGACAGCACAGCCAGAACAACAGCCAGTATCAGGGACTTGTCTTCTTTCACGGGCGGACTGTTTCCCGTGTCGTCGCCTGGGGCAGCGCTGCCCAAGGCCTTCGCCAAGCCTGGTCAGATGGTGGCGTCTGCGAATGCCTTGCTGGAGAGCGCCCCGACCGCGGCCGGTGACAGCGCAGCGCAGGTCACGATGTTGCGTGAGCCGACAGGGCAGCAGGCCGGCAGCGCCTCTGTCGCCGTGACCCGCACGCAGGACGGGTCGGGCAGCGGTTTCCGGTTCTCGCTGCCGGCAGATTTCCTGGGAGGGGGTGGCGCCGTGCAGGCCACCACACCAACGGGTGGCCCGCTGCCCGAGTGGCTGCGCTTTGACGCGAGCAGCCGGTCGTTTGTAGCCAGTGGCGCACCTGCAGGTGCCTTGCCCCTGCAGATCCGGGTCAGCGTCGGCGAGCGCTCGGTGGTGTTGACCATTTCCGAGGCGCCACGCGAAGGACCGCCGCGCGGCGTGCTGGTCGAGCACCAGCCCCCGGCTCCAGCCGACCTCCCTGGCTGAGGCCTAGGCTTGAAGCGTGAAGGGCATGGAAGTGGTTTTGATCCGCAGTGGCACGGCTGATTGCTGATACGGCTGCGGTGACTGACCCAGAATGCCGGCGGCTACCGCCTGCGCCTGCCGGCCAATCGGCTCGATAAAACGGCTCACCTTTCCGGCAATCGAGATGCAGTCGCCCAGGGCGTGAATGCCTGCAATGCTGCTGGCCAGCGAGTCCGGCTCGACATCAATGCCCTGGTTCCACACCAGACCGGCGCTGCGCGCCAGCCGGCTCGGTGTCTGAAGTCCGGCGGCCACGATGATGTGATCGACTGTGAAGGTCTGGCCACATGCCGTGCTGAGCTGTTTGTCCCCCTGGCCCGACGCTGCCAGCGATGTCACCCCGCTGACATTCACGCCACCGACAAAGCGCAGCGGCAAGTCGCGCCAGGCCGCCAGCAGTTGCAGCGATTGCAGCTCCGACAGGCAGCTTGCGAGCGGCCGCGTCTGCACATCGAGCAGGCTGACCTGGTGGCCCGCCAGCGCCAGGTCGTTGGCGAGTTCGGAGCCAATCAGGCCGGCGCCCACCACCGCGATGTGTTGCGGGGAAGCGCCCAGCAGCGCGCGGAATTTTGCATAGGTCTGCAGATGGTTGATGTGCCAGCACAGGGCTGCAGGCAGTTGTGGCAGGCTGCGTGCCTGGGCGCCATGCGCCAGCACCAGGTGCCGGTAGCGCAGCGTGCCGCGCGTGGTGCGCAACTGTCGGCTGCCCGGTGTGATGCTGATGGCCTGCGTGTGGGCCAGCAGCCGCACGCCGAGGCGCTCAGCCGCCTGCTCGCCGCTTTCGTGCGCCAGCCTGTCGACGGCCACGCCGCGTGCGAGGGCCACCGACAGCATGGGCTTGTCGTACACATCGCCGCTGCAGGCGCTGACCAGGGTGATGGGCATGCCGGCATCACGTTCGCGCAGGGCTTGCGCCATTTGCCAGCCGGCGCGCCCTGCCCCGACAATGACCGTGCCCGCCTGGTGCCGCGTCGCGGCGCCTTGCGGCGGCCGGCTGGCCGGGCTGGTGCTTCTTCGCTGCGGCTGACCGGCAACAACATGGGGTTCAAAGTCGGCCTTGCCCACACCGCACAGCGGGCAGGCCCAGTCGTCGGGAATGTCGGCAAAACGTGTGCCCGGCGCCAGCCCGCTGTCGGCATCTCCCTGGGCTTCGTCATAAATCAGTCCGCAGGCCTTGCAGATAAACAGCGCCCAGGGCAAGCCCGACGCATCGGTGCTGAGGGCTTCGGCAGGGCGCGCTTGCGGCGGCAGGATCATGCCGGTTGCTCCTCGGCGCTGAGCCGCGCGATTTCCTTGCGCAGGTGTTTGATGGCCGGCGTGACGATGGCGACAAAATGTGATTCGCGCACGCGCCGCTGCACTTCGGACGACATCAGGTAGCCGCGTGCACCCTGGTGCATCAGCGCCGACTGCGCGGCGCGCAGGCACAGCTCGGCGCCGTGGGCGCGGGCATCAAGCACGTCGATGAAAAATTCGGCCGAGGTCTCAAACGGCGTTTCGGCGAGTTGCATCACGCGTCCGGTCAGCGCGTCCAGTTCGGCCTGCAGGGTGTCGGGCCGGTCTTCCAGGAACTGGTTGACATGGCCCAACTGCGATTCCACGGCCCACATGGAGTCGATCGCCCCCTGGGTGATGCCGACGGCCATGCCACATTGCAACATCACAAAAGCCGCACGTATGCGTGCAATGTAAGGCTTGGCGGCATCGGCCATGATTTCGTCTGCGCCAATGAAACAGTCCTTCAGGCGCACGCCCCAGGTGCCGGTGCCCTCCATGGCCGAAAAGCTCGGGCACTCGCGCAACTCCACGCCGGGGGCGTTGCAGCGCAGCAGGAACATCACCTCGCGCGACGCGGATGCGGTGCTTTCTGTCGCAGCAGCGGCTGTGCCGCCTGCCGCCACCGCGGCAATCGCGCCGAAATAGTGGTCCGGCCCGAGGTTGCTGACCCAGGGCAGGGTGCCGTTGACGAGGTAGCCGCCTTCGACCGGCGTGGCCTTGAGCAGCAGGCTTTCAATCTGCGCGTAACTCTTCATCGGATTCGACAGCGCGGTGCCACCCAGGCCGGCGCCGCTGGCGTGCTGCAGCAACACCTCACCCATCAGGGCCGGGTTGCCCGACTGCTGCAGGTACAGGCCGCACACGGCCTGGCACCACATCATGAAGCCGGTGGCGCCGCAGACGCGCGAAACCTCGGCCATGGCCTGGATCGCCAGTGCGTAGCTGCCGGCACCCGCGGGCGCGTCCAGGTGCGCACTCATGGCACCGAGTTTCGCCAGTTCCTGCAGCACGGCCCGCGGGTAATGGCCCTGCCGGTCTATCGCTTCCACCTGCTGCTGCAGCGGCCCCTGCGCGATTGCGCGCACGGCGGCCAGCAGGGCATCGGTGGCCGGCGGCGGCACGCATGTGAGTTCACGGGGCAGGTCGGCGGGATTCATGCGGAGGTCCTTGCGGGGGTGGTGGGCGTGCCGGGCCGGGCTCAGTCGGCCAGGGCGATCTCGAAGGGGATGGGGTTGCGCATGCTGTTGGCCACCGGTGAATAGAAGTTGGCATGCCGGACAATCTCGTCGAGCACATCGCGCGGTGCATCGCCCTCAATCACGATCTTCACGCGGATCGCCTGGAAGCCCATCTCGGACGCGACCTTGGGGGCACCGCCGGCGCCCCACGCCGCCGGGTTGCCGATGTCGCCCTCCATGAACACCTCCAGCCGGGACAGCTTGACCTTCTTCCAGGTCGCCACTGCGGTGATGCCGACGGCCAGGCAGCCGCCCAGGCCCGACAGCACAATTTCACCGGGCGCCGGCGCGGTGTTTTCCCCGAACAGATGCAGTGGCTCGTCCACCACCACCGGCGTGTGCTCGCCGACGTAGCTCAGCGAGCGGTACATGCCCTGCATCACGGTGTGGACCTTGTTGGTGCCGCGCGAGGCCGGGTTTGCGCGCCCTTTGGCGGCGAAGGCGGCCAGGCCTTCGCCGTCTATGGGTTTGAGGTAAGCCTTCACGGTGCTTGGTGCGGCGGGGGCGATGGGGGTGTCCACGGACATGGGGGAAGTCTCCTGATCAGGTTGTCAACAAAAGAAGGGAAAGCGGCGCGGCCTGGTTCAGGCGGCCATGGCCAATGTCGGCCGTTTGGCCTTCATCACCGGCGCGTCGGTTTCAATCGGCAGCGAGTCGTCGCGCGACCACTCGTTCCAGGAGCCGAAGTACATGCGCACGTCGGAAAAGCCGGCCTGCTTGAGCGCCAGAAAAGTATTGGAGGCGCGTGCGCCCTTGAAGCAATACAGGTAAACCGTGTCGTCGGTGGCGATGCCGGCGGTGGCACATTCGGCCTGTACTTCCAGCGGTGACTTGAACACCGGGCCCTGGGCCGAGGGTTTCATGAAGCGGTACCACTCTATCCATTTGGCGCCGGGCAGGCGGCCCTTGCGCGGCGCGAAGTCCTTGCCGTAGGGCGAGGAGCTTTCGCCGGTCCATTCGTCAATATCGCGCACATCCAGCAGCGCGACCTCGGTGTTCAGCGCGGCGGCCACATCCTCCTTGGTCAGCATCACATCGCTCATGGCCAGGTCGGCCGGGAAGGTGGCGGGTGTGGGTGTTGCCGCCTCGGTGCTGACCGGCAGGCCAGCGGCGGTCCAGGCCGAGAAACCACCGTTGAGCACCTTGACCTTGGGGTAACCGAGCCAGGTCAGCAGGTAGTAGCCGCGGCAGGACTGGCCGTAGCCGCTGTTCAGCGCGTCTTCATAAAACACCGCTGTTTCGGCACCCGACAGGCCGACCAGCCCGAAGTGCTCTGCAAAGGTGGACTTGAGCGCGGTCAGGCCTTCGGCTGTGGAGGTGGCCAGGAAAGTGAAGATCTCGCGCATGTTGACGGCGCCGGGCAAATGGCCGGCGGCATAGGTGTCGGCGTCCCGCGTGTCGATGATGACCACCGGCTCGGCCGCCATCATGGCGAACAGCTGTGGGGGAGAAACGAGAACGCTGGGGGTCGAAGAAGGGGTCGTCATGGCAATCTCCAGAGGAAGTCACGGCACATGCCGTCCCCTTCCTTATTGCAACCCGCGTGCCATCTTGTCCCGTGCTCAACATGAATGACCAAAAAGGCCGGCAGCCCTTGTCTGGCAAGCGCAGACAGCTATTTATTCAATAGCAAGCAAGCGATCCCCTGAGGTTCCGTAGCCGCCTCGCCCGACACAATGTCTACACATTGTCGACATTGTGCAGACCCAGTTTGCGCAGCCGGTAGCTGAACTGCCGCACCGTCAGCCCGAGCGCCTGGGCGGCGCGCGACTGGTTGCCGCCGTGCTCGCGCAAGGCCTGCTGCAGCTGCGGCGCCGGGTGCGATAACGCGGCCTGGTAATCACGGACCACGGGCGCCGGGGTGGCCGCTTGTTGGGGGGCCACCGGCGCGCTGGGCGTGCGGCTGCCCTGCTCCTGGGGCAAAAACCGCTCCAGCTCTGCGGCGGAAACCATGGCGCTGTCGGTCAGCAGCACCAGGCGTTCGATCACATTGCCAAGTTCGCGGATGTTGCCGGGCCAGGGGTGTTGTTCGAGACGGGCCAGGGCCGCCGCGGACAGGCTCACATTGCGCTGATTGGCCTGGTTGATGCGGCTTAAAAAATGCACGGCCAGCGCGCGTATGTCCTGGCGGCGCTCGCGCAGCGAGGGCAGGCGGATCGGAATCACGTTGAGCCGGTAAAACAGGTCGCGCCGGAAGGTTCCGGCCAGCACATCCTGCGCGAGGTCGCGGTTGGTCGCCGCCACCACACGCACCGCCACCGTGATCTCGCGCTTGCCGCCCAGGCGCACGATGGTGCCCTCCTGCAGCGTGCGCAGCAGCTTGGTCTGCATGGCCAGCGGCATCTCGCCGATCTCGTCGAGAAAAATCGTGCCGCGGTCGGCCTGTTCAAACCAGCCGGCGCGCGCGGTCTGCGCGCCGGTGAAGGCGCCGCGTTCATAACCGAAAAGCTCGGACTCAAACAGGGTGTCGGGAATCGCCGCGCAATTGACCTTGATGAAAGGCTGGTCGCGGCGCTGGCTGGACAGGTGCACCGCGCGTGCAAACAACTCCTTGCCGGTGCCCGATTCGCCCAGCAGCAGCACACTGGCCGTGGCTTCGGAGACGCGCTCGAGTTCGCCCAGCGCCTGCAGCAGCGCCGGCGAGGTGCCTATGATGCCGTAACGCGCTGCCGCCGTTTCCAGCGCACGGCTCAGGAGCCGGTTTTTCGCCTCCAGGGCACGCGTTTTGTCCGCCACCAGCGCCTGCAGCTGCAGCAGCTGCCCGGCCAGCGTGGCCAGGATCTTCAGCACCGCCACATCGTCGGCCAGCTGGCGGTCGCGGCTGCGGATGCGGTGACAGGCCAGCACACCGATGACCTCGCGGTTCACTTCGATCGGCAGCGCGATGAAGGCCACGGTGTCGGGCGGCAGCTGCGCGCGTGCGACCGAACGCGCCAGGAACTGCGGCTCGGCGTCAATGTCCTGCACGATGATGGGCTGTGCCGTGGCCAGCACCCGGCCGGTGATGCCTTCACCCGGGCCGTAACGCCCGCGCGCCATTTCGGTCTTGGTCAGGCCGTAGGCATAACGGATGGCCGAGCTGGGTGCGGGTGCTCCGGCAGGCCCGGTGCCGGATTTGCGGTCCGCCAGCCCTTCGAGGGCAATGTCGCCGACAAAGTCTGCCAGCACGATGCGGCCGCGGTTCAGGCCCAGCAGCTCAGACATCAGGTGCAGCATCTCGCGCAAAACGATCTCGGGCGCCAGGCTTTTGCCGACCAGGCGCATCACCTCGCTCATGAGCAGCAGCTCCTGCGCGCGCCATTGCGGATCGGAGGTGGTTTTTGTTGTGGTCGGGGCCATGGGTACAGACTAGCAATAAATCAGCCAGTCTGTGGGGGAGGGATTTCTGGCGGCGTGTCTTGCATCACGCTGCGCCTCGGGTCTGCTCTGGACAGCAGGGTCGAACTCCCCACTCCCACCCCTAACCCCTCCCTCGCCCCGCTGGGCGATGGAGGGGGACCTCATTTGGCCGCGTGTGCTGCTCCCGCGTGCAAACATGACGGCCACTTGAGACCAACCTGACGCGCGAGCGCGTCAGGTCTTCCCGTATTGGTTTTTTGTCTTTTCTCCACCACCCGTCGGGCTGGGCCGAGGAGCGCAGCCGAAAACGGATCAGGGCGAGCGATTGTCTGAGCGCAGCGAGTTCGAGCTAGCCCCCGTTAACGGCGAGCACCGCAGGTTGCCCGTAGCGCAGCGGAGGGACCCAGACCATAGCGTCGCCTTCTCTTTGCTTACTTTCTCTTGGCGACGCAAGAGAAAGTGAGTCGCCCGCCGGGGCGAGACCCGGCTTGCAGGCAAACCACCGATCCGGCATAAGTGTTGCAGCGGACTTCAACCCGCCATCAGCGCCTCAATCTCATCGGCCTTGACGGGCACGCCGCGCGTCAGCAGTTCGCAACCCTTGTCCGTGATCAGCGCGTCGTCTTCAATCCGGATGCCGATGTTCCAGAACTCTTTGGGCACGCCTTTGGCGGGGCGTACGTAAATGCCTGGCTCTATGGTGGTGACCATGCCGGGCCGCAGAATGCGTGAGGGCTTGCGCATCACGGTCTGGCCGAGGGCATCGCGTTCCTCGCGCGGCTTGCTGCCAGGCTCGGTGTAGTCGCCGCAGTCGTGCACGTCCATGCCCATCCAGTGGCCGGTGCGGTGCATGTAGAACTGGCGGTAGGCGCCGGATTCCAGCACGTCATCGACCTTGCCGTGTTTGTTTTTGGCCAGCAGGCCGGTGTCCAGCATGCCCTGGGCCAGCACACGTGTGGCGGCATCGTGCGGATCCATGAAACGTTTGCCGGGTTTGGTCACCTTGACGGCAGCGTCCTGCGCGGCCAGCACGATGTCGTACAAGGTGCGCTGCGCCGGCGTGAATTTGCCATTGGCGGGAAAGGTGCGGGTGATGTCGCTGGCGTAGCCGTCGAGCTCGCAGCCGGCGTCAATCAGGCACAAATCACCGGCCTTGAGCTCGGCATCTCCGGCGCGGTAATGCAACACGCAGGCGTTGGCACCGGCGGCGACGATGCTGGTGTAGGCCGGGTACTGCGAGCCGTGGCGGCGGAACTCGTGCAGCAGTTCGGCCTCCAGGTGGTACTCGCGCAGCCCGCCCTTGATACCGGCCCGCAGCATGGCCGCCGAGGTCTGCATGGCGCGCACATGGGCACTGGCAGAAATTTTTCCGGCACGCCGCAGGATGGCCGCTTCATGTGTGTCCTTGACCAGCCGCATTTCATCGAGCAGCTTGCACAGGTCGTGCTGGCTCTGCGGGCATTCGGTGCCAAAACGGATGCGTGCGCGCAGCTTGCCCAGCCAGCCATCGACCTGCGTTTCCAGACCCTTGTGCGTGGCAAACGGAAACCACACGGCATTCTGGTTGGCCAGCAGTGCCGGCATCTTTTCCTCGAGCATGTCCGCGCTGAACGCCGTGTCCACGCCGAGCGCCGCCGGTGCAGCCCTGGGGCCGAGGCGAATGCCGTCCCAGATTTCGCGGTCCATGTCCTTGGGCTGGCAAAACAGCGTGCTGCGGCCGCTGGCCTCCACTGCCAGCCAGGCGCCGGGCTCGGTGAAGCCGGTCAGGTAATAAAAGTAGCTGTCGTGCCGGTAGGCAAAGCTGCTGTCGCGGTTGCGCGGCGCCTCGGGCGCGGTGGGCAGCAGGGCGATGCCGCCACCGGCTGCCTTGAGGGCGCGCGCCACAGCGGCGCGGCGTTTTTCATAAATGGTGGTCATGTCAAAAGCGCTTTCTCAGCGGGTGGTGTTCAGTTCAGCCAGGCGTTCAGGTGTGCCAACGTCGGTCCATGGGCCTGAATATAGCGCCGCCGTCACCTGTCCGTCCTGCATGGCCCGGCGCAGCAGCGGCGCCAGTGCGGCTTTCTGACCGGCCGGCGTGTCCTTGAACAGGGCCGGCCGGTACAGCCCCAGCGTGCTATAGGTGAACTGTTCGTCGGCTCGGGACAAGGCCAGGCCCAGCGCGCTGATGCCGAAGTCGCCCCGGAGGTTGTGCGGCGGATTGGGCACCAGATAAATATGCGCCAGCACCGACGAGGCCGCAAAACGCTGCGCATCGGCCGCCGGAAAATCAAAACCCGGCATGAACACATCACCGGCCACCAGCCAGAAGGGCGCGTCGCGCAGCAGCGGCAGGGCGGTGGCAATGCCGCCGGCGGTTTCGAGCGCGCCGCCAAACCGCGCACCTTCGTGCGAGTAACGGATGCGCAGGCCGAAGGCGCTGCCATCACCCAGCGTGGCCGGAAACTGCGCTTCCAGCCATGCGGTGTTGATCACCACCTCTTTCACGCCGGTGGCGGCGAGTTTTTCCAGGTGCCAGACGATCAGTGGCTTGCCCTGCACCTGCAATAGGGGTTTGGGTATTTGGTCGGTCAGCGGCCGCATGCGGTCGCCGCGACCGGCGGCCAGAATCAGGGCTTGGGTGGTCATGCTGCGCCGATTATCTCCGGTTTGTGCATCCAATCGGCCTCTGGCCCTTATTCCATGTGCGCAAACAGCTATTGAATTTATAGCGACCGCGGTCCACGCGGTGGTGTGCTGCGGCCGCGTCCGGCGGGCAAGGTACATCCCGTAAAATCTGGGGTTTTCCCGTGTTCGCGGCAATGCCTGCCTCAGCGGGATCTGCCTGACCCGCCTCACCACCCACCTGGACCCCACGCAATGGCTGACAACACCTCATCCCTCATGGCCAATTCGATTCGGGCGCTTGCCATGGATGCCGTGCAACAGGCCAACTCCGGTCACCCGGGCGCGCCCATGGGCATGGCCGACATGGCGGTGGCGCTGTGGGGCCGGCACCTCAAACACAGCCCGCACAACCCGAACTGGTTCAACCGCGACCGTTTTGTGCTGTCCAACGGCCACGGTTCCATGCTGATTTATGCGCTGCTGCACCTGACGGGTTATGCGCTGCCGATAGGCGAGTTGAAAAACTTCCGCCAGTTGCACAGCAAAACGCCGGGTCACCCCGAGGTGGGCTACACCCCCGGCATTGAAACCACCACCGGCCCGCTGGGCCAGGGCATCAGCAACGCGGTCGGCATGGCGCTGGCCGAGAAGCTGCTGGCGACCGAATTCAACCAGCCCGATCACGCGATTGTGGACCACCACACCTATGTCTTTCTCGGCGACGGCTGCCTGATGGAAGGCATCAGCCACGAGGCCTGCGCGCTGGCCGGTGCCTGGAAACTGAACAAACTGGTGGCCTTGTACGACGACAACGGCATTTCGATCGACGGCCAGGTTGCGCCCTGGTTCATCGACAACACAGCGCTGCGTTTTGCGGCCTATGGCTGGAACGTGATTGGCCCGATCGACGGCCATGATGCGGATGTGGTCGCACGCGCGCTTGTCGATGCCAAAAACAGCGCCGACAAACCCACGCTGATCATCTGCAAAACCCACATCGGCAAAGGCTCGCCGAATCGCGCCAACAGCGCCAAGGCCCACGGCGAGCCGCTGGGCGTCGAAGAAATCAAACTCACGCGCGAAGCACTGGGCTGGACCCACGCGGCTTTCGAGATGCCAAAAGAAGCGTATGAAGCCTGGGACGCCAAGGCCAAAGGCCTGGCCCTGGAGGCCGCCTGGGACGCCAAATTTGCGGCCTACAAAGTGGCGCACCCCGAGCTGGCGGCAGAGTTCACGCGCCGCATGAAGGGCGACCTGCCGCGTGCGTTTGCGCAGATCGCGGTGGACACCGTGGTCGGTGCCCACAGCAAGGCCGAGACTGTGGCCTCGCGCAAGGCCTCGCAGCTCGCGCTCGAGGCCTTTACCGCGGGCTTGCCGGAAATGCTGGGCGGCTCGGCCGACCTGACTGGCTCGAACCTGACCAACACCAAAAGCACGCCCGCCCTGCGCTTTGACCTGGCGGGCGATGTGGTCATGACCGACAGCGCCGACGGCGGCAAGGTCATTGGCCGCCATGTCAACTACGGCGTGCGCGAGTTCGGCATGGCCGCCATCATGAACGGTGTGGCGCTGCATGGCGGCTACATCCCTTACGGCGGTACCTTCCTGACCTTCAGCGACTACAGCCGCAACGCGATTCGCATGGCAGCCCTGATGAAGTTGCGGGTGGTGCATGTGTTCACCCACGACTCCATAGGTCTCGGTGAAGACGGCCCGACGCACCAGTCGATCGAACACGCCGCCAGCCTGCGCCTGATTCCCAATCTCGACGTCTGGCGTCCGGGCGACACCGCTGAAACCGCCGTGGCCTGGGCCGTGGCCCTGCAGAACAAAAACAAGCCGACCGCCCTGCTGCTGAGCCGGCAAAACCTGCCTTATGCGCCCAAGAACGACCTCGGCGAGATCAGCCGCGGCGCTTATGTGTTGTCCGAGCCGGCAGAAGTCGGCCTGGCCAAAAAAGCCCAGGCGGTGATCATCGCCACCGGCTCCGAAGTGCAGCTGGCACTCAAGGCGCAGGAGCTGCTGGCCGGCCACAAGATTGCGGTGCGTGTGGTCTCCATGCCGAGCACCACCACTTTTGACAAACAGAAAACCGCCTACAAGTCCGAAGTGCTGCCCGAAGGCATTCCGCGCATCGCGGTCGAGATGGGCGTCACCGACGGCTGGTGGAAATACGGCTGTGCGGCGGTGGTCGGCATCGACAGTTATGGCGAGTCGGCGCCGGCCCCGGTGTTGTTCAAACATTTCGGCTTCACGCCGGAAAACCTTGCAGAAACAGTGCGAGCTGTTTTGAAGCGCAAGGTGCTGAAGAAATAGATACAGCGGTCATCCCGGGCTTGACCCGGGATCCATGCCTCCGATGCATGGATTGCGGATCAGGTCCGCAATGACAATTCCAGAGTTTTAACTTCCAGGAGCAAAAGCAGATGACGATCAAACTAGGTATCAACGGCTTCGGCCGTATCGGGCGCAATGTCTTGCGCGCAGCCGTGCAGAATTTCAGCGACATCGAGATTGTTGGCATCAACGACCTGCTGGAGCCCGACTACCTCAAATACATGTTGCAGTACGACTCGGTGCACGGCCGCTTCAAGGGCGAGGTCTCGGTCGAAGGCAACACCCTGATCGTCAACGGCAAAAAAATCCGCCTGACGCAGGAGCGCGACCCGGCGGCCCTGAAGTGGAATGACATCGGCGCCGACATCGTGCTTGAGGCCACAGGCCTGTTTCTGGACAAGGCCTCGGGTGAAAAACACCTGGCCGCCGGCGCCAAAAAAGTGATTTTCTCGGCCCCGTCCAAAGACGACACGCCGATGTTCGTCTACGGCGTCAATGACAAGACTTACGCCGGCCAGGCCATCATCAGCAATGCCAGCTGCACCACCAACTGCCTGGCGCCCGTGGCCAAGGTGCTCAACGACAAATGGGGCATCAAGCGCGGCCTGATGACCACCGTGCATGCGGCCACTGCCACACAAAAAACCGTGGACGGCCCGAGCAACAAGGACTGGCGCGGCGGCCGCGGCATCCTGGAAAACATCATTCCTTCGAGCACGGGCGCAGCCAAGGCGGTCGGTGTGGTGATCCCGGAGCTGAACAAAAAGCTCACCGGCATGTCCTTCCGTGTTCCGACCTCCGACGTGTCGGTGGTGGACCTGACCTGCGAACTGAACAAGGAAGCCACGCTCAAGGAAATCTGCGCTGAAATGAAAGCGCAAAGCGAAGGCGCGCTCAAGGGCATCCTCGGTTACACCGAAGACAAGGTGGTGGCCACCGACTTCCGCGGCGACGCCCGCACCTCGATTTTTGACGCCGACGCCAGCATTGCGCTGGACAGCACATTCATCAAAGTGGTGGCCTGGTACGACAACGAATGGGGCTACTCCAATAAATGTCTTGAAATGGTTCGGGTGGTCGCGAAGTAATGGCCCCCACGGTCGTTCGCTTCGCGTAACTCCCTGCCCCCCGGGGGGGCCGCTGCGCCTGCGGGCCGGCGGAGCCGGACCCGCGGCCCCTGCTGGTAAATACAAAAGCGCCTTCGGGCGCTTTTTTGTGGCCGCTTCCAGGGCGACCGGCGACTCCTGTGTACAACAGGCAAACCATCGCTGTATTGACGGCCCGCAGCGGCACACGTATGGTTGCGCGATGCCGCGCGGGCCGCGTGGCGCGGGGGGCGTCATGCAGGATCTGGCGTTTCGGCAGTGGCTGGTTGGCAAAAGCTGGGCGCAGGGGGTGCGCTACAGCAAGGTGGTGGCCTGCCTGCTGCCACTCGGAGCCCTGGCCGTGCATGCCCGCTTTCTTGCCGGCGACTGGCAAACGCCTCCACCCGGTTTTGCCTGGCTGCTGGCCTGGCAGGTCAGCGCCGAGCTGTTTTTTATCAGCATCGTGCTGGCCGACCACTGGTGGCCGCAGTTGCGCCGCCGCGAGTGGTCGCTCAACGCCGCCTGTGCGGGCGCCGTGGCGCTGGCGACCTGGCTCTCTATTGTGGATGGCCGCATGCGCGCCGACCTGTCGATCTATGCCGCTGGACTGACCTTTGTGGCCGCCGTCATGTGTACGCCGCGGCCGGTGCGTCTGCCGATGTATGTCCTGAGCTTTCTGACGCTCAGCATGGTGGCCGGGCTGCGGGGCGATGGCAGCGCTGCCGTGCTGGTTGCGCTGGCCAACCCGTTTTGTGTGGTGGTCCTGTGTGTCGAACTCGACAAATTCACTTATGCGCGCAATGTCGAGCTCTACACCGAGACCCTGAGGGCAGAGGCTGAGCGTGCCCGCGCCGACAGGGTGCTTTACAACGTCTTGCCCGCCACCATTGCCGATGAACTCAAGCGCGATGGCAAGGTCAAGGCGGTCAAGTTCGAGAACATGGGTGTGTTGTTTGCGGACATCGCCGGCTTCACCAGCTTTTCGCGCGCGCTGCCGCCCGACGCGCTGGTGCTGGTGCTCAACGACATCTTTTCAACCTTCGATGAACTGGTGGAACGGCATGGCCTGGAAAAGATCAAGACCATCGGTGACGCCTATATGGTGGTGTCGGACCAGCGGCTGGCCAGCCTGGCGCAGCTCGCGCTCGAGATGGGGGAGGCGCTCAAGCGCTACAACCGCAGCAACGGCACCCAGCTGGGCATGCGCATCGGGATACACGCCGGTCCGGCGGTGGCTGGTGTTATTGGGGTGACACGTTTTCTCTATGACGTGTGGGGCGATACCGTCAATGTGGCGAGCCGCATGGAAAGCACCGGGGCGACTGGTGCGATCCATGTCACCGAAGCCGTGTACCTGCAGACCCGCGACCAGTTTGAATTTCGCGCTCGCGAAGCGCTGGACATCAAGGGCAGCGGTCCCTTGTCCACTTACTGGCTGCTGGGGCCGGTGGCGCTGAATGCGCCAGCACCCGAGCCGCAGCAGCAAGCTCTATGATGAATTGTGGGGCGTCCCGGCCCTGCCAGGGATGACCATGAGTTTGAAAAAAATGACAAAGCGATTTCTGCTGGGCTTGCTGGTGGCCGCGCCGGTCCTGGCGGGCGCGTGCAACAGGCCTGCAGACAGTGACGCGATTGCGGCGCGGCGCTGGATGCCGGTGATCAAGGCCGGCGAGCAGCAGGCGCCCCTTCAACACAACATGGTGATCGGGTCTGTGCATGCCTATCTGGTGCCGCAGCAGGCCGATGTGAGTGTCCGGGTAGTCCGGCAAGGGATGCTGGAACCGCTGCAACTGCTGTCCGACGAGGCGGTCGCGCGCGCGAGCCGCCGCTTCCGCTTCACGGGCGACGACGTCCCCGCTTCAGCGCCACCTGGCAGGAAGTGGATTTACGTTTACGCCAGCAGCTTTGGCAAAAGTGAGTTGCGGTTTTCCGATGCATCCGGCTGGAGCCAGCTGGTGGAACTGGGCATGGTGTATCCGCAAGCCCAGCCGCGTGGTGAACCGACCCTGCTGGCGCCCGACTCCGGCGGCGAACCCGTGTCCTTCGATGTGGATGCAGATCGCAACACCCTGTGGCTCAGCGTGCCCGGACTCCTCAAGGATCGCTGGACCATGGTCGAGGGTGCAGATACCAGTTTTGAGCTCATGCGGCTGGAGCAGCTGCCGGTGCCTTATGGCGACCCTGCGCGGGCGGGACTTTTTCTGGTGGGCAGCCGGTCGTTGCGCAGCGGGCTGATTCGCCTGGAAGGTGGAGAAACGCCGCGCAAGGTTTTCACCTTCAAGGTGCGTGCGCTTCCTTCAAGAAGCTGCTGAGCTCATGCTCCGGCTACTGGCTACCGGCTGCGCGGCGTCCAGTGACGTTGCCGGCCTTTCCTCACGCCCGCCCGGGTGCACCGCAAACCGCGCCGGATCGCGCCCGTGCACCGGCGCGTCGCTGTCAAACGACCAGCCGCCAAACTGTGTGCGCTGGTAGTCGGCCATGGTCTGCGCAATTTCGGCCTGGGTGTTCATCACGAAGGGCCCGTACTGCGCCACTGGCTCGCCGATAGGCCGACCCTGCAGCATCAGCATTTCTGCGACCTCGCTGCCGGTGTTGACCAGCTCCACGGCTTCGCCGGCGCGCAACCCCATCACCGCGTGACTGTTCACGCCCTGGCCCGCCACGCTGATGCTGCTGCCCTTGAAAAAGTACAGATTGCGCTGTGTGCCCTTGCCGGCGGCCGGCAGCGTCCAGCGCGCGCCGGGCTCCATGCGCAGGGTCCAGATCGCCACCTCGGCGTCCGCCTGCGCTGCCCAGGAGTCGGGCGGTGGCGGCAGCGGCGCGCCGGCATCCTGCAGGCGGCCGGCGATCACGGCCACCTCGGTCGTGCGACCGGCGCCGTCC
The DNA here is from genome assembly GCA_943370435.1 of Kapaibacterium sp. (SeqCode). Lineage (GTDB taxonomy): Bacteria > Pseudomonadota > Gammaproteobacteria > Burkholderiales > Burkholderiaceae_C > Polaromonas. Next base: position 17,810 of record CALRQX020000028.1, read on the forward strand.
TTTGCAAGCAGGCGCGGGATGTCCTGCGACCAGAACATCGTGAAATGCGGCTGGCTCATCTTGCTGCGGGCCGGCAGGTTGAGCCAGATCTGGAACAGCTCCAGCGGGTTGTCATGGTTCTGGTCCAGCAGCGGAAACATCTCGGCGTGCACGATGCCTTTGCCGGCCGTCAGCCACTGCACGTCGCCGCGCCCGAAACGCGCTGTTGCCCCGAGCGAGTCGGAATGGTCGATCAGGCCCTTGCGCACAATCGTGACGGTCCCGAAGCCGCGGTGCGGGTGTGGAGGAAAACCCGGCACTGTTTCACCGTGGTACATGCTCCAGCCGTCCTTGCGGCTGAAATCCTGGCCGATGGCGCGGCCGGTCAGCGGTGCCGCCGGCCCCATCTGCGCATTGCCCTTCGGGTAAGCGTCGTCGTGGTAGGCGCAAAACAGAAACGGATCCATGGTTTCCCACGGAAAACCAAGCGGCTTGATCTGGAGGACGGGGTGGCTGGCGGGGCTGGCTGACATGGAGGCGGGCCTTTCGGGCGTGTGAGGTGGCTCAATCCCTGCAAATGGGCTTGCCTGCCCGCGTTTTCAAGGGCCAGACCGGCTGCGCTGCTGCCGATTCGGGACAGACAGCGGTGCGCCCGTCCTACAGCCGGCGAGCGGCGCCCGGCCTATCTTCAGGATTCGTCCTTTGTCTACCCAGAAATCCTTTTAGGCAGTTCAGGGCCGAGACAGCAAAAACTGTCTGCGCACAACCCCGCATTTTCCGCTTACTTCCAAAGGACTTCCCATGAAATATTCCATCCTCCTTGCCGCACTGATTGCCACCCTGGGCCTGACCGCCTGCGAACGCACCGTGGTGACGCCCACCCCGGCTGTCGTGACGGTTCCCGGCCCTGCCGGTCCTGCTGGCGCGACTGGTTCAACCGGCTCCACCGGTTCAACCGGTTCCACCGGTTATACCGGCGCTACTGGTTCGACCGGCTCCACTGGCGCCACCGGCCCCAGCGGCGGTGCCACTGGCGCTACCGGTGCCACTGGCGCCACGGGCGCAACCGGCTCAACTGGTTCTACCGGCTCCACCGGTGCCACTGGCGCCAAAGGCACGACCGGCGACACCGTGATCCTCGTTCCGCAAAAGTAAGCGGAGAGAAGGCCTGCAGCTGCCGGTGTCCGGCACTTGCAGCGTTCTCAAAAAAAGCGCCAGCCACGGAAGTGACTGGCGCTTTTTCTTTGGGCGCGCAGGTTTTATGCCTTGAGCTTCCAGCCGGTGCGGAAGATCCACCACACCGCCGTCAGGCAAAGTGCCAGAAAACCCAGGATGGCCGCCACACTGATGCCCACATTGACATCGGCCACACCGTAAAAACTCCAGCGAAAGCCGCTGATCAGGTAGACCACCGGGTTGAACAGGGCAATTTTCTGCCACAGCGGCGGCAACATGTTGATCGAGTAAAACGCACCGCCCAGAAAGGTCAGCGGCGTCACCACCATCAGCGGCACAATCTGCAGCTTCTGGAAGTTGTCGGCCCAGAGCCCGATGATGAACCCGAACAGGCTGAAGGTCAGCGCTGTCAGCAGCAGAAAACACAACATCCAGAACGGGTGCGCAATGCTGTAGGGCACAAACAGCCGTGCCGTCGCCAAAATCAGCAGGCCCAGCAAAACGGACTTGCTGGCGGCCGCGCCCACATAACCCATCACCACCTCTATCGATGACACCGGCGCCGACAGCAACTCGTAAATCGTCCCCGACCATTTCGGCATGTAAATGCCAAAGGCAGAATTGGAAATGCTCTCATTGAGCAGCGACAGCATGATCAGGCCGGGGATGATGAAGGCGCCATAACTGATGCCGTCGATGTCCCCCATGCGTGAGCCAATCGCCGCGCCGAACACCACAAAATACAGCGAGGTCGAGATCACCGGCGAGGCAATCGACTGTGTCAGTGTGCGGAAAGTGCGCGCCATTTCAAAACGGTAAATCGCGCGGATCGCGTGCCAGTTCATGCGGCCTCCTTCGCGGCGGCTGGTGCAACCGCCTGCTTGTCGTTCGGCTTGCCGGCATGCACCAGGCTGACAAAAATGTCCTCGAGTGAACTTTCACTGGAGTGCAGGTCCTTGAAGTCTATGCCCAGCCCGGCCAGCCGCTTGAGCAGTTCCGCAATGCCGGTTTCCTCCTGCTGCGTGTCAAAGGTATAGACCAGCGCCTGGCCGCCGTCGGCCAGCTCCAGCGGCAGGCCGGCCAGCGCCTCAGGCAGGGTTTGCAGGGGCAGGCGCAGTTGCAGCGTCAGCTGCTTCTTGCCGAGTTTGCGCATCAGCACCGCCTTGTCTTCCACCACAATCAGCTCGCCCTTGTTGATGACACCAATGCGGTCGGCCATTTCTTCGGCCTCTTCGATGTAGTGGGTGGTCAGGATGATGGTGACGCCGCTTTCGCGCAGCTTGCGCACCATCTCCCACATGCCCTGGCGCAATTCGACATCAACGCCGGCGGTCGGCTCGTCGAGAAACAGGATCTGCGGCTCGTGCGACAGCGCCTTGGCAATCAGCACCCGGCGTTTCATGCCGCCCGACAGCGTCATGATCTTGCTGTCCTTCTTGTCCCAGAGCGACAGGTCGCGCAACACCTTTTCAATGTGCGCGGGGTTGGGCGGCTTGCCGAACAGGCCGCGGCTGAAACTCACGGTGGACCAGACGGTTTCAAACGCGTCGGTCGACAGTTCCTGCGGCACCAGGCCAATCTTCGCGCGCGCCGCGCGGTAGTCGCGCACGATGTCGTGGCCGTCTGCCGTGACACTGCCCGAGCTGGGCGTCACGATGCCGCACACAATGTTGATCAGTGTGGTCTTGCCGGCGCCGTTGGGACCCAGCAGCGCAAGAATTTCGCCCTGCTGGATATCCAGGCTGACCGAACGCAGGGCGTGAAAGCCGGAGGCATAGGTTTTACTGAGCTGTCGGATGGAAATAATGGCTGGCAATTCAATGTCCCGTGGTGTGGTGGCGCCGGTGACGCTGCACCGGCCTGCGCCACTGTAACTGGATCGCGTGAATGCCGCTGGGCGCGGGCAGATGGGCCCGGCCGGCCTACTTGACCCGGCGGTAAGTCGCCGTCATGAAACGTTTCCAGCTGCCGTCCGGTTGCAGGGTTTGCGAATGCAGCGTGCGTTCGTCCCGGCTTTTGATCGTGATCACGTCCTGGTAACGTGCGGTGCTGCCATCGCCGGTGAAACTCGGGCCTTCGGTGTCCAGCGTCAGCACCTTTTGCGTGGCATCAAGCTGGCCTTCGTAGAAAAACATGCCGGACATCATGGAGCCGGCCCAGCTGCCGGTAAATTTCTTTTTGGCGATGTCATAACCGAGCGTCATCAGCATGGTGCCGGTGTCTTCACTGCCCGGCATCTCGCCCTGGCCTTCGCAGACCACAAAAAAGCCGCCGAGTGCGCGCACATGTTCCTTGCCTGTGCTCCGGCTCGCCGGCTGGTCCGGGCCCATGTCGCATTCGCCGCTCATGGTCCAGTCGCCCAGCATCTGCTGCAGCCAGACATGTTCCTGTTGGGCTTGGGTGTCCATCATGGGTGTTCTCCTGTGGTTGGTACTTTTGCCCTGAGGGCTTGGCGGTCAGCGGCTCATGCCGTTGCCGTCATGACCATCCAGGGCACACCAAAGCGGTCGGTCAACATGCCGAAAGCCGAGGTCCAGAAGGTTTTCGCCAGGGGCATCTGCACCGACCCGCCATCGGACAGCGCGTCAAACAGGCGTTTTGTCTCTGCGTCGCTGGCGGCACTCAGCGCCAGCGTGATGCCCTTGAACTCGGCTTTGCCGGGCGGGCCCATGCCGTCGTCGCCCATCAGTGTGCTTTCGCCGATCTTGAAGGCAGCATGCATGATTTTCTTCTCGTAGCCGGGTGGCGCTTTCATTTCGGGGTCGGGGCTGTCGCTCCAGCGCATCAAGGTGGTGACTTCGGCGCCCGCGTGTTTTTTGTAGTACTCCAGCGCCTCTTCGCAGCGGCCGGCAAAACTTAAATAGGCTTGAACTTGCATGGTGGCTTTCCTTTACATGGGGTGGGTTGGGGGGCTGGATTTTTTTCTGCCGGCGTTCACAGGGCCCGGCCGTCAAAGTGTGTGACCGGAACCGACGCGAGGTCCAGGTTCTCGAGGCAGCGGATGTTGATGGCAGCTACCGGCTTGCCCTTGGGGTCAACACCTTCGCCGTAAGGGTGTATGCCGCAGGTCGTGCAGAAGCGGTGCTGGATGACATGTTTGTTGAAGGTGTAGCTGCCCATGGCACTCTGGGGCGTGAGCAAACGCAGCTGATCCCGCGGCACAAACCACAGCAGCGAACCCTTGCGTGAGCAGATCGAGCAGTTGCACGCCAGCGCGCTGCCGATGTCACCATCGGCTTCAAACCTGATGGCGCCGCAATGGCAGCTTCCGGTGTAGGTCATGGTTCAGGCCGCCTCGTAGGCTTGCTGCAGCTTCACGCCGTCGAGCTTGATCATCTGCATCATGACCTGCATCACGCGGTTGACCTTGACCGGGTCCTTGTCGGCCAGCACAGTGCGCATCACGCTGGGCACAATTTGCCAGGACACACCGAATTTGTCGGTCAGCCAGCCGCAGGCCTGCACGCTGCCGCCTTCTGACAACTTGTCCCAGAGTTCATCGACCTCGTCCTGGGTCGGGCAATCGACCATCAGCGACATGCCAGGCGCAAAGCCGAAATCCTGGCCTGCATTGAGCACAAAAAAGGTCTGTCCGGCAATCTCGAAACTGCCGCTCATGAAACTGCCTTTGGGCACCGGAGCGCCGTCGCCGTAACGCTGGGTCTCGCCGGTTTTGGCGTTTCTGAACACCGAGGTGTAAAACTTCAGCGCGTCTTCGGCCTGGTCCTTGAAGGTCAGGAAGGTGGTGATTTTCTGCAAGTCTGTTCTCCTTGTGAACGCCGTTGGGTGCGCCGGCATGTATTGATGCCGTCCTTGTCCGGGCTCAAGATCAAGGCTATTGTGTACACCGTCCACAAGAGAATACCAAACATAATGGACACTGTCCACATCAATGCGTAACAGCCCATGACATTTCCCCCGGTCTCTGTGGTTTCCCGCAGCACCTACCGCCACGGTGACCTGCGGCGCGTGTTGCTGGAAGCCGGGATGGATCTGGCGCGTGCCGGTGGCCCGGACGCCGTCGTGTTGCGCGAAGCCACACGCCGCGCCGGCGTGGCGCCGAATGCCGCTTACCGCCACTTCGCCAGCCGCGAGGCGCTGCTGCAGGCGGTGCGGGCCGCCGCCCTGGCGGCCGTGGCCGGCGCCATGGAAGCCGAGCTGGCCAGCCTGCCCGCAGGACTGCCGCCCGCCGACCTGGCCCGCGCCAGCGTGCGCGCGGTCGGCACCGGTTACCTGCGTTTTGCGCTGGCGGAGCCCGGCCTGTTCCGTACCGCCTTTGCGCGCTCCGAGGTCTTGATGCAGGCCACCCCCGAGGCGCCTACCGCCGGCCCGGGCGGGCTCAACCCTTTCGAGCTGCTGGGCGCCGCACTCGACCAGCTGGTGCAGGCCGGCGTGATGCCGCCCGAGCGCCGGCCCGGCGCCGAGTTCCTGGCCTGGTCGGCGGTCCACGGCCTGGCCATGCTGGTGGTGGACGGTCCGCTGGGCCCGGTGATAGGGCCGCAGCTGCAGCAGATCGGGCAACGCCTGCTGGACATGGTGGAAAAGGGCTTGTGACATCGGGATTAACAACAAAAACCGGCTGCAGCCCCCGGTGGACATGCGCAGGCAGCTCCTGAATTCATAGCGATTTCGGGTCAGCCAGCGCCGCCCGTCAGCGCACTGGCTTGGCCACAAATGCCACCAGCAGCCCTTTGGCCGTCACGGTGATGCTGCCGGGCTCCAGCCCCAGGCCGTCGGCCAGCATCAGGTCTTGCGGCCGCAGCTGGTGCAGCACCACATCACGCAGCGCCTGCTCGGCCAGCGTCGGCCCGTAGGCTGTCAGCAGCTCGGCCTGGCGCGGCGGCATGCCGGAAAACCGCAGGGTGTTGACCTTGAGCTGGTGCGCGCGTATCGACTGGTCACTGGCTTCATAACGCAGCGCAAAGTCCAGCTCAAACAGGCCGGCGTGACGGTCCGGCAGCGCGGGCCCGCTGGCCTCAAGCTGGATGTCGGCGCCCAGCCGGTTCTCTTTGGGCAACAGGCGCAGCACCGGTGCCTGCATGTCCAGCGCCAGAAACCCGCCGGCCTTGTAGCGCCTGGGAAAACGTTTGGCCAGCGCCTCACGCATCTGTTCGGCCGTCACGGTGTAGCTGGGCTGGGCCCAGGCGCGCTGCAGCAAGGACGCGGCCGCAGCGGCCAGCGTCAGGCGCGCCGCCAGATGCAGCATTTGCCGGCGTTGCATCAGCAGGCCTCCTGCGCGGCAGGCAGCAGCGCACCCGTGCTGGCGACGGTGCTCAGGGTGCAAGTGAACTGGTGTTGCATGGTGTTTGCAGGCTAACCAGTCCGGGCCCGGTCTGGTGTAGGCCGGGGCCGTGTTTTCCTGGCGCGGTGTGCGAGCGGGCCCATTGCGCCATGTAAAGCGCAGGTGCTGTATTGCAACGTTGTGTGTATGGCGTCATCAGCGCGGCGCTGCGCCACGTTGAACACCTGATCCACATGATTTCATCTGGTCAAACCAAAAGCTCACCCAAAGGACTCTCATGAACAAATTGCTCGCTACCCTGATCGCCACCCTGCTGGCCGGCTCTGCCTTTGCGCAGGCCACGGCACCTGCCACACCAGCCGTCCCGGCTGTGCCTGCGGCCACCGCTGCGGTCAAGGCAGAAGCCAAGGCCGACAAGGCCGTCGCAGCCGCTGTCAAAAGCGAAGCCAAAGTGGACGCCAAGGCCGACACCAAGGTTGAAAAGGCAGAAGCCAACGCCGTAGAAAAGAAAACCAAGGCCGTCGCCAAGTCTGCAACGACCAAAGCCAAGGCCCGGGCCAAAGCTGCCAAGGCTGCCCCTGAAGACAAAACCAAGGCCACGGCCAAAGCTGAAAAAACCAGCATCAACGCCGATGCCAAAGCCGACAAAACCGTCATCAAGGCCGACGCCAAGGTAGAAGCTGTCAAGGCCGGTGCTGCTGCCGACAAGGGCATCGCCAAGGTCGAGACCAACGCCGTCAAGGCAGAAGCCAAGGCTGACGTGAAAGCCGCCGGCAGCAAGTAATCCTCCAGGGAGCCGCAGACCATCTGCGGCGCCTTTTCAGAGACAGGCGCAAGCCTGTCTTTTTTTTTGCGCGTCTGTTTGTGGCGTCCGGCCTAACGCGTCACCACCGACCAGCCGGCCTTCAGGTTGGACTTGTCGTTTTCATAGTCCCAGTTGGTGCCACAGCGCGCGCAGCTGTAACGCGTCACCGTGGCCAGGTGACCGCGCCGCGTTTCCTGCCGGCTGCCGCCCTGCACCAGCTCGGGGTGGCCCGGGGCCTTGCGCCAGTTTTGCTGCACGCCGGCGCAGGATTCGCACAGCGCGGCTTTTTTCGATGCGTTCTGGCGCGGGGTGTCGTCGGTCATGGTGGGCTTTTGGGTGGGCGGCTGGGGCCTCCATTGTCGCCGCATGGTCATCTGCACCAAATCCTGCAGCCAAACCGGCCTTCAGCCCTTGTGCAGTGCGCGCAAGCAGCTATCAAAAATAGAGCAAATGTTGAGTGTCATGGCGGGCCTGACCCGCCATCCATGGCCCCGCATGTTGCCGCAGTCCTCAGTGCTGGCTCAGTGTCCGCAGCCGCTGGTGCATCGCATCTTCCCCGTCCACCGGCAACTGCTGTTTGGCCAGCAGGTAGTGGCTGGTGAACACATCGAGGTAAGCCTCCAGGGTTTGTGCTGCATGGTCCTCACCGGCCAGCGCCAGGCACAGGGCTGCCACCTCCGAGGTGCAAAAGTGTGCGTCGCGCTGCGAGCGCCGCAGCTTGTAAGTCGAGAGTTGTTCACTCTGCAGGCTCAGCACCGGCAGCTTGTCGAGGTAAGGGCTTTTGCGAAACATCTTGCGCGCTTCGGGCCAGGTGGCGTCCAGCAGCACAAACAGCGGGCGCTTGCTGTTGCCAGGCTCAAGCGCCTGCACGCCGGTCACCACGCGTTCAGGCGCCACAAACTCGCCGGGGAAGACCAGGTAAGGTTGCCACTGCGGGTCTGCCAACAGGGCAATCAGCGCCGGGTCCACCTCGGTGCGTGCCCAGCCAAAGGCAAAGGTGTCGGCCACCACATCAGCCACCAGCCAGCCGGTGTTGCTGGGCTTGAGCGGCTCAATATCAGCCATTAGCAGGCACACGCCGGCACGCACCGTCAGCAGCGGCCGTAGGGCGCAGATGCAGTGGCTGGGCAGCAGGCGGCAACCGGCACAACGTTCACCGCGCGGGCCGCCACGCGCCAGAAACGGTTTGCTGCTGCGCGCCAGTCGCGCGGTACGCAGGCGGCTGACGGCGTGGGGGCCGGGGGGAAGGGGCATGAGGCACTGTAGCAGTGGGTCCATGCCGCACTGCGCTGCGGCGCCCGCTGTTAAGGGCTGCCGATCAGGCAGCAGGCTAGTGCAGCACGCAAAGATTGTGTTTTGAGCCTGGGTAACCGGGCGCTTTCAACGGCTGCTCACGCATTCAAGTTCAAACAGCGGCACATCGAGCTTGCGGCTCAGCCACACACCGCCGCCAAGCTCGCTCAAGCCCTCGCGCAGGCCGCGCCTGTACAGCTGCGCCGGGTGGCGGTGCAGGCGCGGGTCGGCCAGTTCATCGTCGATGATGTCACGCTCGTAGTCCTCGCGCGTTGCGGCTTCTACATACAGCGCGCCCCGGCACAAGCGGCCCAAGTTGTTGAGGGCCCGCGTCAGGTCCGGTGGGCTCAGGTAGGTCAGCACCGCCTGGCAAATCACCAGGTCGAAGGGCTCGCTCGATGTGTAGTCCACCACGGACCCGCGCTCCCAGCCATACCGTTCGCACAGGTAAGCGCTGAACTCCACGCCCTGGTAACCGGCATCGGGAAAATGCGTGGCCACAATCTCGCGCCACACGCCAATGCCGCAGCCCATGTCCAGTACCCGCTTCACGGGCACGCGCAGGTACTTCAGGTAGCTGCATACAAAGGTACCCAGGCGCGCGACATGCGCCGGGTCCACCACGCCGGTCTTCTCGTCAAAGTAGTAGCGCTGGTAGTACGCTTCGTCGAACCATAAGTCACTTGCAGATTTCACGCGTTTTCTTTCGTTGGCAGGCCGCCTGCATGCAGGGCATCACCGGCCTCAAGACCTGCAACATTGAAACTCAAGTTCGGGGGTGTCCACCCCCGGGCAGGCGGGCCCGCCCGCCCTTCCGGCTTGACGGGTCAGGCTGCAGGCCGGTGCAAGGCGCAAAGCTTGTTGCCATCGGCGTCACGCAGATAGGCCAGGTAGAGCTTGCCCACAGACCCATCGCGCCAGCCCGGCGGATCTTCACAGGTCGTGCCGCCATTGGCAATGCCGGCCGCATGCCAGGCGTCAACCTGTTCGGGTGATTCGGCCTTGAAGCCGATGGTGCTGCCATTGCCGCGGCAAGCCGGCTCGCCATTTATCGGCGTGGTGATGCCGAAGGTGCCCGTCTTGGTGCGGTAGAAGTAGCGGTTCTTGTTGGCAATGCCGGGGGCTATGCCCAGCGTGCCAAACAGCGCGTTGTAAAACTTGTTGGAGGTTTCGAGGTCGTTAACGCCGACCATGACGTGGCTGAACATTGTTTTTGTCTCCGTGGGTGCCCGATGGGGCGAGTTGGGATTTGGGGATGGTAATGGATCGCTTAGCCGTGCTTCCGGGGAATGCTAGCGCGGACTCCACAAGCTTTTAAAGCAAGGAGCCCGAGGCGCCACTGTACCCGCGCTGCGCTTGCGCATCGTAGTCATCGTTCTTCGTTCTAATGCTGCTCTACCGCAAGGCCGCAACTGGCCATGATCCTCCGCGACAACTGGTTCCATAGATTGACTTCAAAGTTATCACTTCTACTTTGAGTCAACGCGGTAGTTAATGCATTGAAGTAATCACACGCTTGACCTCACGAAACTCCTTATAAGACCTAAGTTCCTTAGGCGCAGAATCAATCGCCTCAAGGCACCAACGAGCTCGTTGCGCTACCAAGTTGGAATCGCGCTCAGATCGTTCGCCGCTCTTGCCGGCGATCAAATAACTAAGCCGACTTAAGGAGATTTGTAAACGTTGATAGACGTCCACACGCATATCACCGCGTTTGATGGCCGCCAATTGAGAGTCAAGTGCATCTATCCAATCTGGAATTTGTTCGGCGCTGCGCGTAATCATCGTCCAGAGACTATCGTGACTCTTAAAGATGCTTTCTTTCCACACTGCATCCCACTGTAAGCTCGGATCGCCCCCTACTGCTAAGCGGAGATCATCGGCGGCTGCGCTTAATTGAGATTTCGCTAGTTCAAAGTCGCTGCGCTTATCCTGTTGCACCGCGCTCTGGACTCTTGAGTTTGCGCGACGTATTAACCATTCCGGGCCATCGCCTATTGATGCGTCAATAGCCGCTGATGCGACGTCCACAGCACCTTCAAAATTATCTAAGGCGGTTTCGTTGTCATACCAAAGTTGAAAGAACAGAGGCTTTCGCTGTCCAAAAGAGTAGGCCTGTCTAAAGGACTTACGCGCTTCACTTCTTCTTTGAGGAACAAACCGCAGAAGAATACGTCCACGCATAGATAGTAGATCGGGATTCTTGTTGCCAAACTGTGTGTTGATTTCGTCAACTGTTCTAAGCGCTTGTTCCGGCTGCTGGGCGGCGAGCAGCGCCGTTGCTTGATTGATGGCGATTCCAATTACTCGGAGGTCTAGACTCTGCCCCTTAGACTTGTAGCGCTTTTGCTTAATTGAATCTTGGAAGGAGTTGAACTCAGAAATCAACTCGGGCCCCAAAGCGAGTACCAGCTCGCGCGTCGTGTTCGAAATGGAAAACCTCGGTTGATCTGCAATTGACGGCGCATGAAGCAGAAACAGAGTCTGCAATTCATTCGTAGCATCAATCAGAGTTGGATCAGAATAGCCAGTGGCTTGCTTAATTTCTGCAAGCGAACACTGCCCCAGTACCGCCGCCGCTACCAACACTTTCCGCCCTTCAGTTCCGAGCTGAAGAACTTCTCGCTTGAGTGCGGCATTCCTGACCTCAACTCCCAAGTTGTCTTTCCACTTCGCGATCGCCTCACCGACAGGCATCCCCCCTTTCACAAGCCGTAGCAATGACTCCGTATATAGCGGAGAACCCAATGTGGTTTCTTGTAGTCGCCCAATTTCCTTGGTAGATAGCTGCTTGAGACCTAAGCGAGTTTGCCAAGATTCGATGAGCTTTGGATAATCTGTACTGTCTAAGCCCTTTACTTCTATTGACGTGGACGTTGAGGCGGTGGCATTTTTCCTTGTCGTAAAGAGAAACCTGGATCCCAGACCTGAAAGCTGCTGGCAAACCTCGATGGCTCTTTTTTGTTCATCGAGGTCAAGACTGTCAAGGTCATCGATGACAAAAAATACTTTTATATGCGTTGCGAGATTTCGCAAAATTCGTGGGTATTCGTTCTCGCCGACGTCTGTCCAGTCGGAACGGATATCACCCAAATTTGATGCGATTGCGATAAATAACTCGGTGCTTGAACTGAAGTGACGGTTAGCAACTTCTTCGTATTGGTTCAGCATCGCCCGGAATTGTTGTCGCTTTGCTGTTAGCCAAACAATGCTTTCAACATCAACTAATCTGGATTTGGATATCTCAGCCGCAAATTCGTACGCTGCCGAAGTTTTCCCGAGCCCTCCCTCGCCCGCGAGAACTCTTACGCATGTGAAGTCGTCTGCAAGCCAAGAGAATAGGTGAGAGAGTAGATCGTCTCGCCCTACGAAATCTTGGCAGATGAAACCTCGGTCCGGAAGGTCGTTCCAAATTGGCTGCTCCCTAGAGGGCGGTGTGTTTGCACTGAGCACATAGGGATTTGAACGGTCGCCGTACAGTAGTCTCCAGTGGTGCGCACCAGATGCGCGAACTGTGTTATCGCCTTCCCTTAGATAGGTTTCATCCCTCAAGAATGCGAAATTTCCAGAGGCATCTCGGGGTCCATCTTTCCTAACTAAGACGGGCTCTTTAGAAGTTCTTTTGGGGATATGAAGCACGCTAAGTTGGAAGTCTTGCCCATCCCACTTAACACTAATGGGCAGAGACTGGCTTTCAATTGGCGAAGAAAAGAACTCTCTGCAAAGGTCACGAATCCGTTTTGCGTCAACAGTTGCCGGGTCGTGTTCGACGGGGACAATACGTACATCTTTTTGTTGCTCCTCCGCCCCTATCACCAAGAAGCCTCCGAAGGTATTGTGAAAAGCCAAGATGTGCTTTAAGAATTTCGCTAGTCCGAACTTGTCGGTCGGAATTTCCCTTTTGTAGTCAATCAACAGACCTTCAATCGGTAAGAAACCCTCACCGTCATACACCACAGCTAGCATGGATGGACTAATTTCTCCAGACTCGACATGTTGCGCTAATGAGCGCCGCGCGTCTTGCAGACCGGATGACTGATGAGGTGGGAGCTCCTGCAGAATTTCAGGCTGTAAGTGCCGCTCAGGCGGATTGGTGGCCTCCCCAACCCTATTTTCAAATTTAAGTCCTGGCAAGCTGCAAAGGCTCTTTGCTGCGAGCGCTATCTCCGAGATCTTTTGGTCAGATATATTTTTAAGTTTTGTTGTGTCAGTCATTTGGTATCTGGGCTTCTAGCTAACAATTTGTGACAACCATCATCGCTGCTATTGACCGCAAGAGCTACAGGGCTGTCCCCTTGATGAGGTAGGCAACCAACGTTTGCGGGGCGAAATCTCAATGTAAATAAATCACAAGAACACGCACGATTACCGTCTGACCTTAATCTGCGCAGCCCACCCCTGCCCACGCCGCTGACAAGCCGTTTTCCCACAAACGCCGTCAAGCCCCGGTCCGATAATCGCGTCATGCCCCAGATGCCGCCCAACGCCGCGATGCCCGACATCGTCCTTCCAGACGAGCCCGGCATGACGACGGTCACGGTGGTAGAGGTCGGGGAGGTGACGGTGGTTGAGACTCAGCAGGTCTTTGACCCCAACAGCACCGCGCACTTCCAGACGAAGATGACGCGGGCGCCGGTCTGGTTCGTCTCCATAGTGGCCAGCAATCACCGCGAGAGGCACCGCTTTCGCGAAGAGCTGGCGCATATCAAGGGGGCGTGGCCGCTGCTGATGAAGCAGCGCAAGGGTGGCACCTGGACGCCTGAGGACAAGGTCCAGCTCAAGGCCATGGTGCGCTCGGCCTCTTCGGTCAGCCCTTATTTGTTCATCTGGGCGATTCCGGGCTCCATGGTCTTGTTGCCGTTCCTGGCATGGTTTCTGGACAGGCAACGCAAGAAGCTGGTCGTTGAGCGCCGCCGCCGCAACAAGGAATAAGCTGCATCACCATGCCTGAACCGACCGACTTCATCATCATAGGCGGCGGCATCGCCGCAGCGTCGGTCGGCTACTGGCTGGCGCCCCACGGTCGCGTGGTTCTGGTGGAGCGCGAGTCACAGCCCGGTTACCACTCCACCGGCCGCTCGGCGGCGCTGTTCATGGAAAGTTATGGCACGGCGCAGGTGCGCGCCTTGACCATGGCCAGCCGGGCGTTTTTTGCGAACCCGCCTGAAGGCTTCAGCGACCACCCCTTGATTTCGCCGCGCGGCGCGATGATGGTCGCCACGCAGGGTGAAGAGGCGCTGCTGGCCGAACAGTGGGCGGTGTTCCGCAGTGTCACGCCGCATGCGCGCTTGCTGAGCAGTACCGAGGCCTGCGCGCTGGTGCCGGTGCTGCGGCCAGAAAAAGTGCTGGGTGCGGTGCTGGAGCCCGATGCCGCCGACATGGATGTTGATGCGATTCACCAGGGTTTTTTGCGCGGCCTGCGGCGCGCTGGCGGCCAGGTGATTTGCAAGGCCGAGGTCACGGCGCTGGTGCGCGCGGGCGGCGCCTGGCAGGTGCAGGCGGGCGGCCAGACCTATACAGCGCCTGTGGTCATCAACGCGGCCGGCGCCTGGGCCGATGTGTTGGCGGCGCTGGCCGGTGTGCAGACCATTGGGCTGGAGCCGCGGCGGCGCTCGGCCTTTATCTTTGCGCCGCCCGAGGGCATCCACAGCAGCGCCTGGCCGCTGACGGCGAGCATCGACGAGGGCTGGTACTTCAAGCCCGACGCCGGCATGTTGCTGGGCTCACCGGCCAATGCCGATCCGGTGGCGCCGCAGGACATACAGCCCGAAGAGCTGGACATCGCCACGGCGATTGCCCGCATCGAAGAGATGACCACGCTGACCATACGCCGGCCCACGCGCACCTGGGCCGGGCTGCGCTCGTTTGTGGCGGACGGTGATCTGGTGGGCGGCTTTGATGAGCAGGCGCCGGGCTTCTTCTGGCTCGCAGCCCAGGGTGGCTACGGCATACAGACCTCGGCCGCAATGGGCGAGGCCTGCGCAGCATTGGCCCGCGGCCTGCCGCTGCCCGGGCGCATTGCCGGTTTTGGCCTGACTGGGGCCATGTTGTCGCCAGCACGTCTGCGAAAACCTTGAGCCCAACAGGCATCAGGCCCAAGCGCAGCGCGCGCAAGCAGCTATCAAAACAGGAGCGATTCTGGCCCCAAACCCTGGGGCCTGCAAAGGGCGGCGCTTCGGGTTAAGGTCCAAAGCCAGCCTTTCAGCCCCCCAGCACCATGCCAGACACCACCTATTTCTACGAACCCCGCCTGGGCCACGGCCTGCCGCATGACCCGTTTAATGCCATCGTGGGTCCCCGGCCGATTGGCTGGATCTCGTCCGTGAATGCGGCCGGCGCGCTGAACCTGGCGCCCTACAGTTTTTTCAACGCTTTCAACTATGTCCCGCCCATCGTGGGTTTTGCCAGCATTGGCTACAAGGACACGTTGCGCAATATTGAAGCGACGGGCGAGTTTGTGTGGAACCTGACCACACGGGCGCTGGCTGAACAGATGAACCAGAGCTGCGCGGCGGTGCCGCCCGAGGTCAACGAGTTTGAGCTGGCCGGCCTGACGCCCGCGCCCTCACGCGTGGTGGCGGTTCCGCGTGTGCTGGAAAGCCCGGTGTCCTTTGAATGCCGGCGCACGCAGGTTTTGCGGCTTGAAGGCCTGGGTGGCCAGACCATAGACACCTGGCTGGTGCTCGGTGAAGTGGTGGCGGTGCACATTGCCCGGGCGCTGCTGAAAGACGGCATTTACGACACGGCCGCTGCCGGCCATGTGCTCCGCGGTGGCGGGCCGGGCGACTATTTCACGGTCGGGCCGCAGCAGTTGTTTCGCATGTTCCGGCCACGCTGAGCTTTTGGGCGGAGGACGGGTCGGGGCCCGCCATGACAGACCGGCCCCGGCTCAGGTATTTGCGCCAGGCGGGCTTGCCGGCAGCTTCAGCACGCGCTGAAGGGTCAGCAGCAGGTCGTCGTTCGAGGTGGAGGCCTTGACCAGCACCGCGTCGGGACGGGTGCCGGCGGGGGGCAACACTTCACTGGCAGAAAACACCACCAGCGCAGGCCGGGGCTGCAGGCTGTCTATCAGTTCCACCAGGTCCCAGCCGGATTCCTTGCCCAGGCCCAGGTCCAGCAGCACCAGGTCAAAGGGCTTGCTGCGCAGGCTCTGCCGCGCCTCGGTCAGGTTGCTGGCAAACTCAAAGCTGGCGAAATCGGCCGCGATGGTGGCTGCGATGTGCTGGATGTCCACGTCGTCTTCCACATGCAGGATGCGCGGCTTGCGGCCGTGCAGCTCGGCCACCGCGCGCTGCATGGCCAGGACCAGTTGCACCTCGTCAATCGGTTTGGTCAGCCAGTCCGACACGGCCGAAGGGGTGTGGTCCAGCTGCAGCTGGCCGTCGCCGGCCCCGGTGGAGATCACGATCACCGGCAGCGCGCGTGTGGCTTCATTCTGGCGCAGGCTGTTCAAAAAAGCGCCGCCGGCCTGATCCGGCAGGCGCAGGTCCAGCGTCACCGCGGCGTAGCTGCCGGTGGCCAGCAGCGTTGAGGCCTGCTGCGCGTTGTGCGCCAGCTCGCTGTCAAAGCCGCCCTTGTCCAGCATGATGGCGATCAGCCTGGCCACGTCCCGGTCTGCTTCGCACACCAGAATCCGCGGTCGCGGCGCAGGCGGCGCCAGCTCAGCGGGCCCGTTCCACAGCGGCAGCTCGAAGAAAAACGTTGTGCCTTCGCCGAGCCGGGATTCAAACCCTATGCTGCCGCCCATGCGCTCCACAATCGCGCGCGAGATGTTCAGGCCCAGCCCGGTACCGCCTTTTTGCCGGGTGTCTGACGAGTCCGCCTGCGAGAACTTCTGGAAAATGCGCTTGCGAAACTCTTCGGGAATGCCCGGGCCATGGTCGCGCACCTCGACCCGCACGCCGAGTCCGGCCCGGGTCACATGCACCTCCACCGTGCCGCCTGGGGGCGAAAACTTCAGCGCATTGGACAGCAGGTTGGTGACGATCTGGGTCAGGCGGTCGGCCTCGACTTTGACCTGCAGGCCGGGGTCGTCACAGTGCAGCGTCAGGCTGACCTGGTTGGCCAGGCCGTAACCTTCGTTGGCGGCAATCGCCTGCACCATCAGCGGCATCAGCGCCATAGGCTGCAGGTCCAGCTGCATCTTGCCGGACTCGATTTTTTCGATGTCCAGGATGTCGTTGATCAGCCGGATCAGGCGCTCGCAGTTGTTCTTGGCAATGCCGATCAGCTTCATCGCGGCTTCGGGCAGCTGGCCGGCGATGCCGCCGGAGATCAGGCCCAGCGAGCCGCGGATTGACGTCAGCGGGGTGCGCAACTCATGGCTCACGGTGGAGACAAATTCGGTTTTCAGCCGGTCTATGCGTTTGAGCTCGGTGATGTCGGTGGCCAGTGAATAAAAGCCTATGACCTGGCCCTCATCGGCGCCTTCGCCGTAACGCGGAAAATAATTGACCACGTAGTGGCGCACCCCGCCCGTGGCCGATCGCTGCTTGCGCTCATACACCACCGGGTAGCCGGACAACACCTCTTCCACTTTGGGCCGCAGCGCCTCATAGAAGGCCGGCTCCATCAGTTCGCGCATGCTTTTGCCCAGGATGTCTTCGCTGCGCAGGCCGGTGGCCTCCTGGTAGGCACGGTTGTGAAAGCGGCAGCGCTGGTCGGCATCCACATAGGCGATCAGCGCCGGCACCGCGTCGGTGATC
Organism: Kapaibacterium sp. (SeqCode); assembly: GCA_943370435.1. Taxonomy (GTDB): domain Bacteria; phylum Pseudomonadota; class Gammaproteobacteria; order Burkholderiales; family Burkholderiaceae_C; genus Polaromonas. The sequence continues at coordinate 35,010 of CALRQX020000028.1, forward strand.
TCGCGCAGCTGCAGCTCGCTGGCGCGCGCGCGGTCACCGGAGCGGCGCATCTCGGTGTTGTCGCGGCCAGTGCCCCGGTAGCCGGTGAAACGCCCCGACGCATCAAAAATCGGCACGCCGCTGATGCCCACATAACGTATCTCCCCTTTGCTGTCGAGCCGGGTGACTTCAAAGTCGCGGAAAACCTCATGCCGTTCAAGCTGTGCCTTGTGCTCCGCCCAGACGCTGTCGCTCATGCCCACATAGGGCAGCTCCCAGCGCGTCTTGCCGATGGCGCTGTTGCCGCTGAACGCCGCCGTGTGCGCTTGCCGTGTTTCGCCGGAAATCTGGACAAACCGAAAGTGCTCGTCCTGCTCCCAGAACCAGTCGGACGACAACTCTGTGAGCGCGCGAAAACGTTCCTCGCTTTCGCGCGACAGCTGTTCGGCGTTTTTGCGTTCGGTGATGTCCTGCAACTGCGAGATGAAGTGCAGCGGCCGGCCCTGCGCATCACGCACCAGCGAGCAGGTCAGCGTGGCCCAGATCAGGCGGCCCGACTTGTGCAGATAACGCTTTTCACGCTGGTAGGTTTCAATCTCGCCCGCCAGGGCGCGCTTGCGCTGCCGCAGGTCTTCCGCCATGTCGTCGGGGTGGGTGGAGTCGGCGGCGCCCGGGGCCAGCAGTTCTTCCTGAGAATATCCGAGCAGGGCGCAAAACGCCCGGTTCACGCGCAGCCGGTGAAAGTCGGTTCCCAGCACCACCATGCCTATGGCGGCGTTCTCGAAGGCACTGGTGAACTGCTGGCCGCTGGACGGGTCGGCGGCAGCGCGCTCATAGATCTCAAGCCGGGCGGCCCGCTGCTGCAGTTGCTGTTGCAGGTCCTGCACCCGCTGCGTCAGCGCCAGCACGCGGTCCTGCAGGCCTGGCGCTTGGGCTTCCTCCTTGTGCTCCTCGTGCTTCATGCGTGTCCTGTGGTTGTCTCGCCCCGGCCGGTCTTCACGGGCACACAGTCCGTCAGCCTGCCGCTGTAGTGTAAGCAGTATGGGCGATTTTTCCGCCGTAATCCGGGGCGCCTGCCGCCCGGCTGCCTGGACCGCCTACTTCTGGGCGGGCGGCCCAGGCAGTCCCACAAAGGCCAGCGCGCCCAGCGCCAGCAAAGCGGCAATGCTGGCCAGCACGGCGGTAAAGGGCTCCACGCCCTGCGCCTGCGCGGCGCTGGCGACGATGCCGGTGAACCACTGCATGGTGGCCACACCCATGAACATCGCCATGGTGAACACCGACAGCGCGCGCCCGGTCATCGCGGCCGGGTAGGCGGCACGCACGTCGGCGTACTGCAGGATCATGAAGCCCGACAGCAGGCCGATCACAACCGGTGCCACCACGTCAATGACGGCGCTGTGCGAAAAGGAAAACGCGGCAAACAGGCCGGCCACCAGCCAGGTAAAGCCGGTGATCCAGCGTCGCCGCGTCGCCGGGCCCGGATCAAAGCGGCCAAACAGCGGCGGCCCGGCCAGCGACACCAGCGACATGACCAGCGCCACGTTGCCGCTTTGCACCAGCGAAAAACCGTGGCGCTCAATCAGCAGCGGCCCCAGCCACAGCCCGCGCAGCGAGACGAAGGACGCATAACCCACGCTGGCCAGCAGCAAAATGCCCCAGGTGTGCGGCAGCGTGAACAGGGTGCCAAAACCAGCCAGCGCCTGGCGCACCGATTCCTTTTGCCGGCCGGCATCCGCCGGGTGGGCGGGCTCATGCACCAGCGCCCAGATCAGCAGCCAGGCCAGCACGGCCCAGGCACCCAGCACCCAGAAGCCCATGCGCCAGGAGCTGGCCTCAATCAGCCAGGCCAGCGGTGTGCCGGTCAGCATCAGGCCAATGCCGCCCACACTCATGGCCAGGCCGGAGATGGCGGCAAAACGTTGGGGCGGCATGTGCCGCGCAATAAACACGGTGCACACCAGAAAGGCCGGCGCGCAGCCGATGCCAATCAGCACCTGACCGGCCAGCAACATGCCAAAGCTGGTGGACGCCGCCGACAGCGCAGCGCCGGCCACCGCCACCGGAAAAGCCAGCAGCACGGTTCGGCGCACGCCGTGCAGGTCTATGCCAATGCCCATGAACAGCTGCATGGCGCCAAACGCAAAGTGGAAAGACCCGGCAAACAGGCCCAGCGCCCTGGCATCCAGACCCAGTTCGGCCTGCAGCGGCGTGGCCATGATGGCGGCCACACTGCGAAAAGCCTGGCTCAGCGCAAAGGCGGAAATCAGCGCAAACAGCATGATCCAGACGGCGCGTGTGGGCGGTGGCGAAAGAGGGGACGCAGCAGAACTCATGCGCCTGACGATACACCGGCTGCCAGGCTGGAGGCCGCGTGCCCGGCTTTCAGTGCAGTGAGCGCGGGCTGCCGATTTCGTCCAGCCGCTCGGCGTGCAACCTGCAAAACGCCACCAGCAGGTCCAGCTCGGAGTTTTTGTCAAACACCATGTCGGCGCCCAGCTTCAGGCATTTGCTGGCGATCAGCTGGTGGTTGTAGCTGGTCAGCACCACCACCTTCTGGTTCGGCTTGCGGCTCTGGCAGTCTTTGAGCACCCCAAAGCCGGTGCCTTCAGCCAGAAACAGATCCACAATCGCCAGCTCCCAGTTGGCGGTGTTCTGCTTGAGCCACAGGCGCGCAGCGCTTTCGCCGTCGGCGTGCCCGACAAATTTGATCGGTGCGACGGACTCCATGGACTCGAGCATGGTGTTGCGGATTTCGGGTTTGTCTTCTACAAGAAAGGTGCTCAGAAGCATGGCGTGCCCTGGTGGGCGGCGTGGGGGACGCCGCGATAAACGCCGTTTGTAGCACCGCCGGGCGGGACACTTTGTAGGACGGATTCGACAGAAGCGAAAAACCTGCGTCAAGTGCAACAAGATGCTAAAAAGTGCTACAAGCCCGCACTGATATTGCGTAGCCAGCTATAAAAAAAGGAGCAGCGTGATCAGCGGCAAGGCTGCAGCGGCTTGCCTTCCAGCTGCGCGCTCAGGCTGTCGAGCTGTTTGCGCAGGCCCGCATCGGCTGCAGGCAGCTTGAGGATTTGCCCGCGCGCCTCGGCGCGCTCCTGCGCCACACGGGCGGTGCGCACACCGCGGGTGGCCACACGCGCGAGTTCTTTTTCAGCATCGGCCTGGCTGGCAAAGCTGGCCAGCGCCAGCCCGGGAGCCAGCGCCTCGTTGTTCACGGCGCGGAAAGACACACCCAGCTGGCGCAGCTCGGTGCGTTTTTTGGCGAGGGCGTCTTCACTGCTGTACTTGCCCATGTAAACAATCCAGCGCGCCGGCTCGACGCTGCTTTCAAGCTGCCAGCTGCCGGCCGGCAAGGTGTTTTCCAGACTGGTACGCAGGGTGGCGGTTTGCTGCTCGTTGAACAAGCCGGCCTGCAGGCATTCGGCTGGCGCCGGGGCCGGCGCTGCCGAGGCTGGGGCGCCGTTGCCGTTGCTCTCGCGCTGTCTGGCTTCGTCGGCGCTCAGCAGCCGTATCGCTTCGGGCCGTATTTGCGCGCCCAGACGCTGTGGCTCGGTCTGTACGGCGGGCGCCAGGCCCAGCCCGGCCAGCAGGCCTTGCGACCACGCAAAATACGCGCAATTGGCCAGCACCAGCAGCAACACCGCCAGCCTCAGCATGGAAGCGCGCCGCCATCAACTGGGGCCACGGGCCGGACACTGACTTCAGAGCTGGTGATTTCTTGCATGCCAGCCGCAGTATGCACCAGCAGGGCGCCGTTTTCGCCGACGCCATGGGCCATACCCTGGCGGCCGTCCGACAGGTACACGGCGCGCCCGGCCAGCACATCCCGCGCTGCAAAACGCGCCTGGAAAGGGGCAAAGCCAAACAAGCCGAAAGCCTGGACCGCACGCACCAGCGGCGCTGCCACCTGCAGCAGTGCCGCCGCCACGTCCATGCCAGGCAGCAACTCCTGCAGCGCGGCGGGCGCCATGGCGGCAGGCTGGCCGGCGGCGGAAGCGGCCAGCGGCTGCGCCAGGGCGCGCACATTGATGCCCACACCCATCACCACATAACGCTGCTCGCCGCGGTTGGCAGTTTCCACCAGAATGCCGGCCAGCTTGCGTTCACCGCCGGCATCACGGAGCCACAAGTCATTCGGCCATTTCAGGCCGATGGCGGGCCGCGCCGGGTTGCCGGGCTCCAGCGCCTCGGCCAGGCTGATGCCCACCGCCAGCGACAGGCCGGACCAGTCGGCCGGTTGCAGGGCCATGCCCAGCGAAAAGGTCAGGCTGTCGCCGGCACTGCTTTGCCAGCTGCGTCCCATGCGGCCGCGGCCCGCGCTTTGTTGCTCGGCCACCAGCAACACCGGCTCGGGCGCACCGGTCTCGCGGAAGCGCCGCATCAGCTCGGTGTTGGTCGAGTCAATCTGCGGCAGTACTTCCACGGTGAAGCCTGGCAGCCCGGGGGCGACGGCTTCCCAGATGGCTTCTGCCGGCCAGCGGATGGGGGTGGGCGGGGTGGCGTTCATGGAAGGTCCGGGTTTTGTCATCCCGGACTCGATCCGGGATCCATGTGGGCAGGTCGCAGATGGATGGGTCAGCGCGGCATGGATTGCGGGTCAGGCCCGCAATGACAAACATGAGGGGTGCATCAGTCTTTCTTGCCCTTCTTCTTTTTCTTCGACTTCTTCTTGTCCTTGTCGTCTTTGCCGTCCTTGTCCTTGGGCGCCAGCAGCGTGCCGCGGCAGCTTTTTGCGCCGCACCAGCAGGGGTATTCGGCCTTGAGTTTTTTGGTGTACTTGGCGTCGATGATCAGGCCGTAGTCGTAAAACAGCTCTTCACCGGCCTTGATGTTGCGCAGCGCCTTGATGAAGACGCGGCCCTTCTGCTCGTCGGCTTCGCAGTTGGGCTTGCAGCTGTGGTTGATCCAGCGCGAGGAGTTGCCGCCAAATTTGGCGTCGATCACATGTTTTTCGTCGATGTGAAAGTAAAACGTGTGGTTCGGGTCTTTCGGGTCGTGCGGATGGCGGCGCAGCGCTTCTTTCCAGGTGACCACTTCGCCCACGTATTCGATCAGGGTCTCGCCTTCGGCCAGGTCCTGCACTGCAAACACGCCCTTGCCGTGCACGGGGGACACACGGGTTTGAATGCGGCGACCGCTGTCGCTGGGGGGGCTGGCTGGCGCGCTGGAGGACGGGGCAGCAGAGGGGGCGAAGACCTGAGTTTTGGACACGACGTATTTTTTTGGTATGGTTAATTCATGCATGTGCGCGCACATGCGGGTGCGCGCGTGCGTACGCGCGAAGCCGCTATTGTAGTGACGCATGCAAGGAGCAAGCCATGTTCAGACGCCGCCAGGTCCTTCAGTCCGCTGCCGCACTGGCCGCTGCGGGCATGGCCTGGCCGGCGCTGGCCAGGGGTTCCGGCAGCCCGCTGCCGCCTCTGGGCAGCACGCTGTTGTTGACGGCCGTGACGCTGCTGGACGGACAGGTCTGGACGCCCCGCAAAGTGGCCGGCAAGGTGCTTGTGGTTTACTGGTGGGCCAGCTGGTGCCCTTTTTGTGCGCTGCAGTCGCCCCATATGGAAGCGTTGTGGCGGGCGCAGAAGGCGCGCGGCCTGGAAGTGCTGGCGTTGTCGATTGACAAGGAGGCCGCTGCGGCGGCCAGCTATATGAAGGCCAAAGGCTACAGTTTTCCCGCCGGGATGCTGAGCCCCGAAGTGGCCAGGCGGCTGCCCAAGCCGGACGGCCTGCCGGTGGTGGTGGTGCTCAGGGTCAACAGGAATGGCAAGGACGGAAAAGTCGTGTTTGCCGAAGCCGGGGAAATGTTCCCCGAAGATGTAGAAGGTTTGAAGAAGTTTTTATGAAAACACTGGTGATTGCAGAAAAACCCTCGGTCGCACAAGACATTGTGCGGGCGATGACGCCGACCGCCGGCAAGTTTGAAAAGCATGATGAATATTTTGAGAGTGATGACTGGGTCATCACCTCGGCCGTGGGCCACCTGGTCGAGATCCAGGCGCCGGAAGAGTTTGACGTCAAGCGCGGCAAATGGAGTTTTGCCAATCTGCCGGTGATTCCGCCCTACTTTGACTTGAAGCCCATGGACAAGACCAAGACGCGGCTCAATGCCATCGTCAAGCTCAGCAAACGCAAGGACGTGGGCGCCCTGGTCAACGCCTGTGACGCGGGCCGCGAGGGTGAGCTGATCTTCCGCCTGATCCAGCAATACGCCAAGAGCAAACACCCGGTCAGCCGCCTGTGGCTGCAGTCCATGACACCGGCCGCGATCCGCGACGGTTTTGCAGCGCTGCGCACCGATGCGCAGATGCTGCCGCTGGCCGATGCGGCGCGTTGCCGCTCCGAAGCCGACTGGATGGTCGGCATCAACGGCACCCGCGCGATGACGGCTTTCAACTCGCGCGACGGCGGTTTCTTTTTGACCACCGTGGGCCGGGTGCAGACACCGACACTGTCGGTGGTGGTGGAGCGCGAAGAAAAAATCCGCAAGTTTGTCAGCCGTGACTACTGGGAAATCCATGCGAGTTTTCTGGCTGAGGCCGGCGAATACCCGGCCAAGTGGTTTGACCCCAAGTGGAAAAAAGCCGCCGCCAATGCCGACAACGCAGAGCCTGATGCCGAGCTGAAGGCCGACCGCGTCTGGTCCGAACGTGAAGCACTGGCGATTGCCGAGGCGGTGCGTGGCAAGGCCGCCACCGTCACCGAAGAAAGCAAACCCACGACGCAGGCGGCCGGCCAGCTGTTTGACCTGACCTCGCTGCAGCGCGAGGCCAACGGCAAGTTTGGCTTTTCCGCCAAGACCACGCTGTCGATTGCGCAAAGTCTGTACGAGCGCCACAAGGCGTTGACCTACCCGCGTACCGATTCACGCGCGTTGCCCGAAGATTATTTGCCGGTCGTCAAGCAGACTTTTGAGATGCTGGCCGACAGCGGCATGAAACACCTGGCGCCGCATGCACTGACGGCGCTCAAGGGCAACTACATCAAGCCGAACAAACGCATTTTTGACAATGCCAAGGTGAGTGATCACTTTGCCATCATCCCCACGCTGCAGGCGCCCAGCGGCCTCAGCGATGCCGAGCAGAAGCTGTATGACCTGGTGGTGCGCCGCTTCATGGCGGTGTTTTTCCCGAGCGCGGAATACCTGGTGACCACGCGCATTTCGCAGTCCGTCGGCCACAGTTTCAAGACCGAGGGCAAGGTGCTGGTCAAGCCGGGCTGGCTGGCGATTTACGGCAAGGAAGCCGAAGACGAAAACACCGACGAAAAAGACAGCAAAACCCTGGTGCCGGTCAAACCCGGCGAGATGGTGCGCGCCGAGGTGGTCGAAGCCAAAGGCCTGAAGACCCGGCCACCGGCCCGCTACAGCGAGGCGACTTTGCTGGGCGCCATGGAAGGTGCCGGCAAAACCATTGACGACGACGAGCTGCGTGAAGCCATGCAGGAAAAAGGCCTGGGCACACCGGCCACCCGGGCGGCCACCATAGAGGGCCTGATCAACGAGAAATACATGTTGCGCGAGGGCCGCGAGCTGATCCCGACGGCCAAGGCCTTCCAGCTCATGACCTTGTTGCGCGGTCTGGGCGTGGAAGAACTGTCGCGCGCTGACCTGACCGGTGAGTGGGAATACAAACTCGCGCAGATGGAACACGGCAAGCTCAGCCGTGAGACCTTCATGGCCGAGATTGCCGACATGACCAAAAACCTGGTGGCCAAGGCCAAGGGTTATGACAAGGACACCATCCCCGGCGACTACGCGACACTGGCCGCACCGTGTCCGAATTGCGGCGGTGTCATCAAGGAAAACTACAGGCGCTATACCTGCACCGGCAAAACGGGCAAGGACAGCGATAGCGGCTGTGGCTTCTCGTTTGGCAAAACACCGGCCGGACGCACCTTCGAGGTGGCCGAGGTCGAGCAGTTTTTGCGCGACAAGAAAATTGGCCCGCTCGACGGTTTTCGTTCCAAAGCGGGCTGGCCCTTCACCGCCGAGATGGTCATCAAGTTTGACGAAGAGACGAAAAACTACAAGCTCGAGTTTGATTTCGGCGACGACAAAAATGCCGAGACCGGCGAGATTGTTGATTTTTCAGGCCAGCAGTCGCTGGGCGCCTGCCCCAAATGCGGCGCCGCTGTGTTTGAACACGGCAAGAACTATGTCTGTGAAAAGTCCGTGCCCACCAACGCGCAGCCGACACCGAGCTGCGACTTCAAGACCGGCCAGGTGATTTTGCAGCAGCCGGTCGAGCGCGAGCAGATGGTCAAGTTGCTCACCAGCGGCAAAACCGATTTGCTCGACAAGTTTGTCTCGATGCGCACACGCCGGCCCTTCAAGGCCATGCTGGCCTGGGACGCGGAGGCCGGCAAGGTCAACTTTGAATTTGCTCCGTCCAAATTCCCGCCGCGCAAAACCGCCGGTCCGCCACGCACCGGCACGGTGAAAACCCCGTTTGGCAAAACCGTGGCGGCGAAGAAGGCAGCGCCTGCTGCGAAAAAAGTCGCCGCCAAAAAAACGCCAGCCGCCAAGGTCGCGAAGCCGAAAGTCGCGCGCGTCGCCAAGCCGGGCAGCGGCCTCAAACCCAGCGAGGCCCTGGCCGCCGTGATAGGCGCCGAGCCGGTGGCACGCACCCAGGTCATCAAGAAACTCTGGGACTACATCAAGGCCGAGAAGCTGCAGGACGCCACCAACAAACGCGCCATCAATGCCGATGCCAAGCTGCTGGCCGTGTTTGGCAAGCCGCAGGTGACGATGTTTGAGTTGGCGGGGATTGTTGGGAAACATCTGACGGCGGAGTAAGTCCGCCGCCGGACTCGTGCCGTGTTCCATGTGCGGTGGTTTGCCAACAAGCCGGGGGTTGCCCGGCGGCAAGTAACTTTCTTTTGCGTCGCCAAAAGAAAGTCACCAAAGAAAAGGCGACCCGATGGTCTGGGACCCTGCGCTTCGCTGCGGGCAACCTGCGGTGCTCGCCGAAAACGGGGTCGAGCTCGAACTCGCCTTCGGCTCAGACAATCGCTCGCCCTGATCCGTTTTCGGCTGTGCTCCTCGGCCCAGCCCGACGGGTGGTGGGAGTAAATACCGGAAACCGGATACCGGGTCGGGCTCCGGCGAGGACGCGCA
>CALRQX020000029.1:0-43734 GCA_943370435.1 Kapaibacterium sp. (SeqCode)
CAGCGTCGCACTATTGAGGTTTTCCGGGTAGGTCTGCAGCAGCATGCGAAACGCGCGCAGGCGCTGCGGCAAGCCCTTGGAGTAGTCCAGACGCTCCACGCCCAGCAGCAGGCGGCGGCGCGAGTACTCGTCCTTCATGCTGTCATACATGTCACGCGCGTCCTTGCCCTGGGTCAGGGCGACAAATTCGTCCACGTCAATGCCGATCGGGAAAGCCCTGGCCTGCACGGTGCGCCCAAAGGCGCGGAACTGGTGCTGGTCCAGCGCCTCGGCACCGGCTTCCTGGCCGACATAACGCGAAAAATGGTCCACATCCGACTGGCATTGAAAGCCCACCAGGTCATAGGCAAACAGCGAGCGGATCAGCCATTCATGCTGCGGTATGGCCGCCAGAATCAGCGGTGGCGGCAGCGGGATGTGCAGAAAAAAGCCGATGCGGTTTTTGCAACCCATGGCCCGCAGCTCTGCCGCCAGCGGAATCAGGTGGTAGTCGTGCACCCAGATGATGTCGTCCGGCAGCAGCTGCGGCATCAGCTTTTTGGCCATCATCTGGTTCACCCGGCGGTAACCACCGATGAAGCCGGCGTCAAAGTCGGCCAGGTCCAGCCGGTAATGAAACACCGGCCACAACACGCCGTTGCTGTAACCCAGGTAATAACTGTCGTGGTCTTCGCGGCACAGGTCCACCGTGCTCAGCGTCACGTTGCCGGCCTGCTGGGTGTGTACCTCGCCTTCCCCCGGTGTGCCCCCTTCGACCACCGTTCCGCTCCAGCCAAACCAGAGGCCACCGCTGACCGACAAGGCGTCACCCAGCGCCACGGCCAGACCGCCCGCTGCGGTTTTCCGCGGATCGGCGACCCGGTTGGAAACCACCACCAGCCGACTCATCGTTCAAGTCCCCGAGGAGAAATAAAGACAAGCAGGGCCCGCGGAACCGGCTCTGCCGGGCCGCAGGCGCCGCCCCCGGAGAGGGGGGAAGGGGCTACACGCAGTGAGCCTCCGAAGGGGGTGAACCTATCCTTCATACCTGGCTATCCCAGGGCGCAGAAAGGCGCACTGCCGCATTGATGATGCCAACCATCGAATAGGTCTGCGGAAAATTGCCCCACATCTCGCCTGTCACCGGGTGCGTGTCTTCCGACAGCAGGCCCAGGTGGTTGCGCGCCGCCAGCATGGATGCAAAAATCTCGCGCGCCTGTTCTTTGCGGCCTATGCGGGCCAGCGCGTCGATGCGCCAGAAGGTGCAGATGTTGAAGGCGGTTTCGGGCTTGCCGAAATCGTCTGGCGCCTCATAACGCCGCATGTAGGGACCGTCGCACAGGTACTTTTCCAGCGCGTCCACCGTCGCCACAAAACGCGGGTCTTTCGGGTCTATGAAGCCGACTTCTATCATCAGCAGCACACTGGCGTCGAGGTCGCGCCCGCCGAAACTTTCGGCAAAGGCCTGGCGCTCCTCGCTCCACGATTCACGCAGAATGCGTTCACGCATGACATGGGCGTGGCCGTGCCAATAAATCGCGCGGTCCGGCTGCTGCAGCGTCACCGCAATTTTTCCCAAGCGGTCGCAGGCGGCCCAGCACATCAGCGCCGACGAGGTGTGTACCCGCGCACGGGTACGCAGCTCCCACATGCCGGCGTCCGGTTTGTCGTAGTGGCGCACCGCCTGTTCACCCACCGCTTCCAGGCGCAGAAATTCAGCCTCGCCAGCGCGGTGCAACAGGCGCTGGTCATGAAAAGACTGGGCCGCGCCCAGCACCACATTGCCATACACATCGTGCTGAAAATGTTCTTGCGCCTGGTTGCCGACACGCACCGGCCCCATGCCGCGGTAACCACCGAGGTGGTCGTACACCGCCTCGGGCAGCTCGCGCTCCAGCCCGATGCCGTACAGCGGCTGGATATGCCCGCCGCCGGCCTGCACCACGACGTTGCTGAGCCAGCGCAGGTAATCCTCCATGGTGCCCACTTCAGACAGGCTGTTGAGCGCACGCACCACAAAAAAGGCGTCACGCAGCCAGCAATAGCGGTAGTCCCAGTTGCGCCCGCTGCCTGGCGCCTCGGGGATGCTGGTGGTCATGGCTGCCACGATGGCACCGGTGTCTTCAAACAGCGAGAGTTTGAGCGTGATGGCCGCACGTATGACAGCCTGCTGCCATTGCAGCGGCAGGTGCAGGCGCTGGCTCCACTTGCGCCAGTAGCTCAGCGTTTCTTCTTCAAACAGGCGCGCAGTGTCCGCAATACCGTCGGTCAGCGACTCATCGGCGCCCAGCAGGAAGTTGTGTTCACGCGTCAGCACAAACGCCTGGCGCGACAGCAGGTGCGACAGCGGCGCGTCGGTGTTCAGGCGCAGTGTCAGTGCGTCGCCCACATAACGCAGGTGGTTGCTGCCCTGGGTCACCGCCGGCTGGATGCGGCCCCAGTCGTAGCGAATGTCCAGCGAGACCCGGATGCGCGGCGCGCCCTGAATCGGCCGGACCCGGCGCACCAGCGTCATGGGCCTGAAAAACCGCGAATGCCGGTAATAACGCGGCGCAAAGTCGGTGATTTCCACGCCCTGACCGCTGTGGTCAAACAGCTGCGTGCGCAGCACGGCGGTGTTGTGTTCGTACCATTGTTTGCTGTGCGAAAAATTTTCAATCTCGATGGCAAAGGCGCTGCCCTTGTCACCGGGGTCCAGCAGGGCATTGAACACCGGATCGCCGTCAAAGCGCGGCAGGCAACACCAGACAATACGTGCCCGTGCATCCACCAGCGCGCTGAAGCCGCAGTTGCCGATCACGCCCAGTGAGAGCGAAGGCGGCGCCGGTGCGGCAAATGTGCCGTCGGTTTGGGAGCTGCTCATGGGTGCAGGCTTTCAGATCGGGGTTGAAGCAGGCTTGCAGACGGCGACCGCAGCCACGCGGCCAGGTCCGTGACGCTGTGGCAGCGCAAGCGCGCCAGGCTGGGCCCGGCGCCCACCTTGATGGCATGGCCGCCCAAACGCAGCACCTGCGCGAAGCCGTCCTCGTCGGTCACGTCGTCACCCGCAAACACCGGGACACGCCCGGCAAACGGCGGTTCCGCCATGAAGGCGGCGATAGCCGTGCCCTTGCTGACATCAACCGGCTTGATGTCAATCACATATTTGCCCTGCATCAGCACAAGCCCGGGGCTGCCTGCCAGGGCGGCGCGCATCACCTGCAGGCACAAGGCCTCAAGCTCGGGGGCATGCCGGTAATGCAGGCTGAGCGCGAGATTTTTTTGCTCCAGCACCAGCGCCGGGTACTGTGCGACCAGGCCCTGGGCAGCCTGCAGCACCTGCCGCAAATCGGTGCCCGGCGCGCTGCTGATACGGCCCGCCGCATCGCGGCGCTGGGCGCCATGTTCGGCCGCCACCGGCAGTTGCAGGGGCGCCAGAAAACCATCCAGATCGAGCAGGCGGCGGCCAGAGACCAGCGCCAGCGCGCCACCCAGCTGGCGCTGCAGCAGCGCCAGGGTGTCGCCGAGCCGGCCCGGAATCAGCACCTCTTGCGGCTGCGAGGCGATCTCGACCAGCGTGCCGTCAAAGTCCAGAAAAAGCGCCATGTCCGCCGTGAGCCGGGGAAGCACTGCGTACCGCGAGGCCGGGGACTGGCCCGGCAGCACATCGGGGTCGCCCGGAAGCTTGTTGTTGGTCTGCGTTTGCATCGGAATCCACCTTAGCAGAATCCGCACCTGCCGCTTGTAGGGCAGGAGCTTGCTCCTGGACCCGTTTCAGCGCCAACCCAAAGCGCTTTTTTCAGGGCGGCTGGCCGGTGAGCAGCCAGGCCTGCAGCGCCTGCACACGCGCGGCGTGGATTGTTTCGCCAATTTTCGGCCCGCTGAGTCCTGCTGCCTGCGCCGTTTGCGCAACGGTGTCCGTGGCCACCGCCTGCGCAACCAGCAGGGCCTGCGCCAGCCGCCCGCGCTGCGGGTAGGCGCTGTCCTCCAGCCCCAGGCGGCCGCGCGCATCACATTCGCAGGCCAGCAACACCTCGGCAAAACGCTGAGGCTTGCGAAACGCATCACAGCGCTCCAGCAGGCGCACCAGCGCGGCCGCGCCCAGCCCGCCGCTGCGGTGGATGTTGCCGTGTTCGCGCGCCACCACATCGGCCAGCTCGCGGCACTCGGTGGGCACACGCAGCCGCTCACACAGGCCCTTGAGCAGCCGGGCACCTCGCTCTTCGTGGCCGATATGCCGCGGCAACACATCCACCGGCGTCGTGCCTTTGCCGAGGTCGTGACCGAGGCAGGCAAACCGCACCGGCAGGCTGGCATTCAGGCGCGCCGCCATGTCCAGCACCATCATCAGGTGCACACCGGTATCGATCTCGGGGTGGTGCTCGGCGCCTTGCGGCACGCCCCAGAGCTTGTCCACTTCGGGCAGCAGGGTGGCCAGCGCAGCGCAGTCGCGCAACACGCCGAACATGCGCGACGGGGTGTTTTCCATCAGGCCGCGCGCCAGTTCCTGCCAGACCCTTTCGGCCACCAGGCCTTCGAGCTCGCCGCCCGCCACCATGTGCCGCATCAGGGCCAAGGTTTCCGCTGCGACCGTGAAATCGGCAAAACGCGCGGCAAAACGCGCCAGCCGCAGGATGCGCACCGGGTCGTCGCGAAACGCATCGGTGACGTGGCGCAGCACCTTGCCCCGGATGTCGGCCTGCCCGCCATAAGGATCGATCAGCGCTGAAAGATCAAGGCCGGATTGGCCTCCGGCCCTTTCTGGATCTACGCGAGCAGCTATCGAATTGATAGTCAGGTCACGCCGTGCCAGATCGTCTTCCAGCGTCACATCGGGCGCCGCATGGATCGCAAAGCCGCGGTAACCGCGCGCCGTGTTGCGCTCGGTGCGGGCCAGCGCATATTCCTCCCGTGTCTGCGGATGCAAAAAAACCGGAAAGTCACGGCCCACCGGCAGGTAACCCAGCGCCACCATTTCTTCAGGGGTGCTGCCCACCACCACCCAGTCGCGGTCGACGACCGCCAGGCCCAGCAAGGCATCGCGCACTGCACCACCGACCATGTAGATGTCCATGGCTCAAGTGTAGGGGCAGGTACTGCGGGACCGGTCGGTACAGTCCGCCGGATGATGGCTTATCGCGTCAGGCGATAAGGTTCATCCGCATCCACAAAGTCTTTCTCGGCCAGAGCGCCTTCGATCCAGGCCTTGACGCCGGGCAGCTCGCAGACGCGGGCTACGTAGCCGGTGATGGCGTCGGGCACCGGCAGGCCGTAGGTTTTGATGCGCATGCAGACCGGCGCAAAATAGGCGTCGGCAATGGAAAACTGGCCGAAAAGCATGGGGCCCTGGTGCTGCTCAAGCAGCTCGGTCCACATCGTCACGATGCGCTGCACATCACTGCGCACGGCCGCCTGGTCGCGCCAGATGATGGCGCCGGTCTGGGACAGCGGCGCTTCGATGTTCATCGGGCAGGCGCTGCGCAACGCACCAAAGCCCGAGTGCATCTCGGCGCAGACGCTGCGCGCGCGGGCGCGGGCCAACACCTCCTGTGGCCAGAGCTGCTTCTCGGGAAACTTCTCGGCCAGGTATTCTGCGATCGCCAGGGTGTCCCAGACCGCAAAGCCGTCGTCCACCAGCACGGGCACCCGGCCCACTGGATTGACCGCAAGAACGGCCTGCTTGAAGCTGGAGTTGGACGCAAACGGGTCGGTACCGAAACGCACCAGGACTTCTTCAAAGCTGATATCCGCCTGCCTGAGCAGTACCCAGGGCCGCATCGACCAGGAGGAGTAATTTTTGTTGCCGATGAAAAGTTTGAGCATGGAGCGTCCGTGGCGAAGAGTTGTCAGAGCCGCTCATGCTAGCGCGTGGCTGGCCGCGCATTGATGCAAAAAAGACAGGCCATTGATGCATCCTGGTTCCACAGACTCCTAGAACCGGCCCGCCGTCTTGCGCCTGAGCGTCAGGTTGCTGCGCGGCCCCCAGCCACCGCTGCCCGGGCCCAGATAAGCGGCAGCGACGCCTGTCAGTGCGGAGGGCGTGATGCCCAGGGCCTGCAGCCCCGGCAGGTTGCCGGTGGCGATATTGTGCAGGCGCATCGAGTCCAGGTTGTCGCGGCTCATCAGCGGCTCGCCGGGCGCCAGTTCCATCAGCCTGGCCTGCAGCCGGCCCAGTGCCGCCGGCAAGGGCAGCACCGGCCGGCCCCGGCCCTCGTTGACGCCGCTCAGGCGCCCGGCCAGCTCCACCAGTTGCCGCAGCGTGAAGACATCCGGGCCGCAGGCTTCGAAAGTCTGGCCGCTGCTGGCAGGGGTGTGCGCGTCCTGCAAACAGGACACGATGGCCCTGGCCAAGTCCTCCACCCACACGGGCTGGAACAGGGCATGGCTGGCGGCCAGCGGAATCACCGGGAAGATTTTGTGCAGACCGGCAAAAACATTGAGGAATTTGTCCTCGGCGCCAAAAATCACACTCGGCCGGAAGATGGTCAGCGCCAGCGGCGCCTGGTGCAAGGCCACTTCGCCATGGCCCTTGCTGCGCAGATACATCGATGGCGCAACATCGGGGTTGCGCGCGTCGGCGCCCAGGGCGCTGACATGGACCACGCGCCGGACACCGGCGGCAGCGCAGGCGCGGGCGAGTTTTTTCGGTAACTCGACATGGGCCTTGTCAAACGCCTGCTGATTGCCATGCAGGATGGCAATCAGGTTGACCACGGCGTCGTGCCCGGCCAGCAGTTGTGTCAATACCGCCTCGTCGTGCACACTGGCCTGCACCACATCGAGCGAAGGCAGGATCTGGATATGCCGTGCACTGGCAATCCGGCGCGTGGGCACCGTCACACGCCATTGCAGCTGGGTCAGCTTCTCGCAGACATGGCTGCCGACAAAACCCGTACCGCCCAGCACCAGTATTTTTTTCATAGCCGTTATTAAACGCCTTCAGGGCGATGTGCGCAAAACAAGGGCAAAAAAAATGCGCTGGTGTAGGCCCTGGACGCCGACAAAACCGGCTTGCCGGCCTACACCCTCTGGCCGCCGGCCTCCGGATAATCAGGCCATGAATATTTTTGAAGCCCTGCGCACCAGCCACACCACCCAACGCAGCCTGGCGGACAACCTGATCAGGACCTCGGGGGACAGCCCGGAGCGCGACCTGCTCTTCAAGGAACTCAAGGCCGAACTCGCGGCCCATGCCGCAGCCGAAGAGCGCTTCTTTTACGTGCCGCTGATCGCGCACGACATGACGCAGGAGCCCTCGCGTCACGGCATCGCCGAACACCATGAGATGGACGAGTTGGTGGAAAAGCTGGAGAAAACCGGCTTCAGCTCGCCGGCCTGGATCGCCATTGCCAAAGAGCTGCACCACAAGGTGTACCACCATCTGGAGGATGAAGAACAGGGCATTTTCCAGCTGGCCGGCAAGGTGCTGTCCGAGGCTGAAAAATTGTCCCTGGCCAGGGATTACGAAGGTGAATTTTTGTCCCAGCGTGTCAAGGCCTGAACCGGGCGTCCCGCAAATCCAGGCGCCTTAAAGCCCCTTGTCCGCGTCGTCTGCGCGCAAGACCCTGGCTTCCTGCCGCTTGCCGAAAAGCTTCACGATCAGCGGAACCAGGGAAAGAATTGCCAGCGCCAGCAAGGTGCCGAGCAGGGCCGTGAACTCGCGCCCCAGGCCTGCGGCGACACCGATCGCCGCCGTCAGCCAGATGCCTGCTGCCGTGGTCAGGCCTTTGACATCCGCGGTTTTATCACCCTTGAGAATCGTGCCGGCGCACAAAAAACCGACCCCGGCCGTGACACCCTGGATCACGCGGCTCAGATCGTCGGCCTGCATGCCCATCTGCTGCGACGCGAGTACAAACAGGGCGGCTCCCATGGCCACCAGCATGTGGGTGCGCACGCCCGCCGCATGGCCCTGTTGCTCGCGCTCCCAACCCAGCAGGCCGCCCAGCAGCGCGGCTGTCAGCAGGCGCAACACCACGCGCGTGATCTGTTCGGCGTCGGCCCCATCCGAAAATTCAGAAACGATGGTATCGGCAACTTCTTGCAGCACGCTGGAACTCATGGCTGTGTCCTGTCGGAAAAAAGGCTGTTGGGCAAGGCCTGGCCGCCTCAGGGCATTTTTTCATCGGGCGGTGGTGCCGATGCATCGCGCGGGCCCACCATGCCAAGCCGCGCCTTCAGCGACTGCGGCTGCCCGGTCAGCAGCGCAGCGTAGTTGGTGGTGTTGGACAACACTTTCTTCACGTAGTCGCGCGTCTCGTTGAAAGGCACGTTTTCGGCCCAGATGGCGGCCTCCAGCACCGGGCCGTTGCGCCAGTTGCGCGGCCGTCCCGGGCCGGCGTTGTAGGCCGCCGCCGCCAGCGGCATGGAACCGCCAAAGTCGTCGAGTGCGCGTTTGAGGTAGGCCGTGCCTATGACGATGTTGGTGTCGCGGTCGTTGATCTGGCTGGCGGTGAAACCCGTCAGGCCGATGTGGCGCGCGGTCTCGCGCGCGGTGGCCGGCATGACCTGCATCAGGCCCGACGCGCCGACGCCGGAACGCGCGTCCATGATAAAACGCGACTCCTGGCGTATCAGGCCATAGACATAGGCCGGGTCCAGCCCGATGTCGCGGCTGCGCTGCAAAACCGCCTCCCGAAAAGGTGTCGGGAAACGCTGCTCGAAATCCATCACGCTGGACGTTTTTTCACTGGTGTTGATGCAGCGGTCCCAGATGGAACGGTCGCAGGCAAACTGGGCGGCAGCCAGCAGCTCACGCTCGCTCATGCCGCCGCGCTGGTGCAGGTTGGTGCTGTAGTTCCATTCGCGTACACCTTCAGGCCGCAAACCAATTGCAATCGCGTAGGCCGCGCGGTTCAGGCCCGGGTTCAGGCGTGCGGCTTCCTTTTCTTCAGGCGACGGCGCGGCCGGTTTGGGGGGGGTGGTGATTTTTTGACCCAGCTCTTCCAGCGCCAGTTGTTCGTAAAAACCGCGCACCGAAGCGATGGACTGCAACAGGGCGAGGGCTTCAGCGCGTTGCGGCGCGACCGGTGCGCTGGCCGAGGCCGCCGGCGCATTGCTCAGCAGTGCGCGCGCTTTCCAGTACACCCAGGTCGGGTCTTTGCGGGCGTCGTCGCTCATGGCGTTGATGGCGCCCAGCACCACGGGCCAGCGCGGCGTGCTGCCGGCGCGCAGCGCGGCGCGAACCTTCCAGCCCAGCATCTCGTCGCTGAGGTCGCTGTCCTTGCTGACCTTCGCAAAATAGCCAGCGGCCTCGTTGCTCAGGCGGCTGGCAGCCTGTTTGCCGATCGCGCCCCAGACCCAGTTGCGTTCTTCGCCGGAGAGCTGCAGGCCCCATTTGTCTTCCACAAAACGTGCAGCGCCGTCGGCATCGGTGCTGGCCAGCTTGACCAGCGCCAGCACAATGATTTCGCGGCGCACGTCGCGGATGGCCACCATCTTGCTGCCGAGAAACCGCGCCGGGCTGGCATTCAGCTCTGCCAGCAGGTTCAGCGCTTCCGGCGCGATGATCTCTACCGCTTCACGCGCGGCGCGCGGCCGGTTGGCTTCGGTCGCCAGCCTGGCCTTGGTCCAGACATCGTGGGTGGACAGGCTTTTGTTGCCCACCAGCCGCGATGCCGCAGAGGTGCAGCCGTCGGCCGCTTCGCGCTGGGCCAGCCAGTTTTTGCGCACTTCATCAGCAAGCCGCGTGTCCGCGGCCGGGTTTTTCAGGTGCTCGACCAGCAGTGCATAACAACGCACATCCTTGTCGTCGCCCATGCGGTAGTTCGGGTATTCGGCGGCAAAACCGGCCCAGTCACGGCGCTGGCCCAGCAGCAGCAGCCAGTCGTTGCGCAAGCGGTCTTCCTGGTAGCTGCCGGCGTAACGCGCCATGAAATCCTGCACCTCTGCGGCGCTGGCTTCACCCAGCCTGTTTTTGAGTTCCCAGAAGGCGGCCCAGGGTTCGAGCGCATGGCCGCGCGCCTGCGGCAGCAACTGCGCGAGGCGGTTTTTGTCACCACGTTTAAAGGCCTGGTTCATCTCCAGCAGCACATCGTCGCCGCGCGAAGCGTTGTTTTGCGCCCATGCGGGCGTTGATGCAAGAAAGCAGGAGATGCCCGAAATCAGGGCTGTACGAATAAAGTTGGATAGCATCGGGTCATTATGGACAAATTAACTGCGCGCAAAGCCTTGATTGAACAACGCCTGAACCTGCCGGATCGCCTACAGCGCGCCGACCTGTTACAGCGTGTCATGCGCATCTGGCTGGTGGGGCGCGAAGACGCGGTGATAGGCGCCTACTGGCCGATCAAGGGCGAGTTTGATCCGCTGCCAGCCCTGTACCGCTGGCAGGAAGACGCGATTTTGAGCCAGGAGTCAGAGGGAAACAATGGCCAGGCCCAGGCGGGGCGTGCGGAAGCAGCTACTGAAAACATAGCAAACCGGTCACCGCGCAAGATCGGCCTGCCGGTGGTCAACAAGGTCCACAAAACCCTGACCTTTCACGCTTGGTACCCGGGCTGCCCGATGGAAGAAGACGCCTACGGCATCCCCAAGCCCAAGGACACCGAGGTGATTGTGCCGACCCTGCTGTTTGTGCCCTGTGTCGGTTACGGCCCCGGCGGTTTCAGGCTCGGTTACGGTGGCGGCTTTTACGACCGCACGCTGGCGACGCTGCAACCCAAGCCCTTCACCGTGGGGCTGGGTTACAGCCATGGCTGGCTGCCGGACCTGGAGCCGGAGCCGCATGATGTGGCGCTGGATGCGATTCTGAATGACAAGGGTGTGGTCTGGCCGGTGTGATTGTTGAATACTCGCTTCGATTGAATTGATGTGGCGTGCCAGCAAGCCGGGGGTTGCCCGGCGGCAAGTAACTTTCTTTTGCGTCGCCAAAAGAAAGTCACCAAAGAAAAGGCGACCCGATGGTCTGGGACCCTTCGCTTCGGGCAACCTGCGGTGCTCGCCGTTAACGGGGGCTAGCTCGAACTCGCCTTCGGCTCAGACAATCGCTCGCCCTGATCCGTTTTCGGCTGCGCTCCTCGGCCCAGCCCGACGGGTGGGGGATGAAGTCAAACATCCAAATACAGATACAAAACTCCCATCCGGAGTCCTTGAAGCGCGCCGCGCGTCAAGGACGGGAATCCCAACAGACCGTCATGTTTGCACGCGAGCGCAGCACACGCGGCCAAATGAGGTCCCCCTCCATCGCCCAGCGGGGCGAGGGAGGGGCTAGGGGTGGGAGTGGGGAGTCAGGTCCTACTGTCCGAGGCAAACCGGAAACGGAGCGTGATGCAATGAAAGGACTCTCAACCCGCCGGGCAACCCCCGGCTAGCAGGCAGACCCCACAGCACGAGTCACCGGACATGGATCCCGGATCAAGTCCGGGATGACAAGCCGAGGAAAAGTCAGCTATGAATTCAATAGCTACTTACGCCCATCCGCATTGGGCAAAACAGCAATTCGACCATCAAACCAGCGGCTTGTAAGCCACCACATCAATCTCCACCCGCGCATCCACCATCAAGCGCGCCTCGGTGGTGGACCGCGCCGGCTTGCCCTCGCCGAAGTAGCTCATATAGACACGGTTGAAACTGCCGAAGTCGCGCGCATCCTGCAGCCAGACCGTGGTCTTGCAGACATCGGCCAGGGTGCAGCCGGCCAATGCGAGGGCGGTGGACAGATTGCTCATGACCTGGCGCGTCTGCACCTCGATGCCGCCCGCCACGATCTCACCTTTTCCATCGGCCGGCACCTGGCCGGACACATAAACAAAGTCGCCGGCCCGCACGGCCGGCGAAAACGGCCGGGCTTGCTGGTCGGACGCGACGGGAGGGTTGCCGAGAAACTGCAATGCCATGTCAAAACTCCTTGTTGGCTGATGGTCCATAGCGGCGATACCAGGCTGTTGCTGCCTCATCGCTGCTTGCCCCAAGAGGGGAATGGTGATGCATGATTATGAAATATGTTTTCATAAATACATGCAAATATCAGGGTATCACCCGATATTTGCATGTTTTTGATGGCCTATTCTTCAAATTCTGAAAATTACTTTCATATTCAGGAGATTGAACATGCTGCATTCCTTGACTCTGAGCCGCCGCAAAGCGGCGCTTGCACTGGTACTTGGCGCGGCGGCATGCCTGCCGCTGACGGCGCAATCCCAGGCGCCCAAGTCGGCCCTGAATCTGGCTATGGTGGCGGAGCCGCCAACGCTGGACATCCAGTCCACGCCGGCCGACCTGGTCTGCATCATCATGCAGCACGTCTACGAGCCGCTGTTCACCTTTGACGCCAAGGCTGCACTGGTGCCCATGCTGGCCGAGTCCATGCCCAAAATCTCGGCCGACGGCAAGCTCTACAGCATCACCCTGCGCAAGGGCGTGAAGCTGCACAACGGGCGCGAGCTCCATGCCGACGACGTGGTGGCCAGCCTCAAGCGCTGGATGGAAGTCTCGCCGCGCGGCAAGTCGGTCGCAGCCCAGGTGGCCGACCTCTCGGCGAAGGGTCCGCTGGCGGTGGAGATCAGCCTGAAGAACGCCTATGCGCCCCTGCTGTCGCAGCTGGCCATGGCCTCGGGCATGGCGGCCATCATGGCCAAAGAGTCGCTGGCCCAGCCGCTGCGCGAATACGTCGGCACCGGCCCCTACAGGTTCAAGGAGCGCCGGCCCGACCAGTACGTCCTGCTCACCCGCTTCGACGGCTACTCGGCCCGCACGGAAGCGGCCAGCGGCTACGGCGGCAAGCGCGTGGCCCAGGTTGAAGAGCTGCGCTTCGTGCCCGTGCCCAACGCCAACACACGTGTCGAAGGTGCACTGGCCGGCCAGTTCCACTACGCCGACCTGCTGCCGATCGAGGCGCTGGCCCGGCTGGAAAAGGCGCCAGGCAAAGCGGTGCCCATCATGACACCCTCCTTCGGTTTTCCTTACCTGGTGTTCAACACCAGGGACGGCTCGCTGGCCCAGCAGCCGGTGCGCAAGGCGGTGCAGACTGCGCTGGGCGAAGGCGAGATGCTGGCGGCCGGTTTTGGCGACACGCGCTTTTTCATCGCCGAAGGCAACCATTTCCCCAAGGGCACACCGTTCTACTCGGATGCCGGCACCGCCAGCTACAACGAACGCGACGCCAGGAAAGCCAAGGCCCAGGCCGATCAGGCCGGCTACAAGGGCGAGCCGATCCGCATCCTCACCAGCCGGCAGTACGACTTCCACTACAACATGGCGCTCATCATGGCGGAGCAGCTCAAAAAGGCCGGCTTCAAGGCCGAGCTGAACGTGGTCGAGTGGGCCACGCTGCTGCAGCGCCGCGCCGACCCCAAACTGTGGGACATCTACATCACGCATTCGGGCCTGTTTCCCGAGCCCATGCTGTCGCCGCCGCAGCTGGGTGACGGCGCGCCGGGCTGGTGGAGCTCGCCGGCCAAGGCCGCGGCGCTGGCAGCGCTGAACCAGGAGCCCAACCCCGCCAAGCGCGGCGCGCTGTGGGCCAAGGTGCAGCAGGTGGTGTATGACGAGGTGCCCTACATCCATGTCGGCAAGTTCGCCAGCCTTTCGGCGCGGGCACCGGCGCTGCAGAACTACACGCCCTTCACCTATCCCTTCTTCTGGAACACCAGCCTGAGCAATTGAGCCCCCACGCTTTTCGCTTCGCGTAATACGCGAGGCCTTGCAGGCCGCGGCTCGCGAGACGCTTCGCCTCTGTCGCCTGTCCAAAGCTGCTCAAGCAGCTTTGGAGCCGCAGGCTCCAGCCCCTGGGGGGCGGTGCGGTGCGAGCGGTAGAGTCGGTTCCGCGGCTTGACTGGAATGAAGAACGGGTTCCAATGGAAACAAACATCTCATCTCTGGACAGAACAAGGGAATGACCCGCTATTTGTTATCACGCCTGGGCGGCATGTTCGTGGTCATGGCCATCGTGGCCGTGCTGGTTTTCATCCTCACGCGCGCGGCCTCGGGTGACCCGATTGCGGTGCTGCTGGGCGACCAGGCCACGGCCGAAGACATCGCGCGCGTGCAAAAGGTTTACGGGCTGGATCGCCCGCTGCCGGTGCAGTTTGGCCTGTGGGTCAAGGAGCTGGCGCACGGCAATCTGGGCGAGTCCATCTTCCTGCAGCGCCCAGTGACGCAGGCGCTGTGGGAACGCTCAGAGCCTACGGCCTTGCTCTCGCTGATGGCCATCGCCATCGCGGCGCTGATCGGCGTGCCCTGCGGTATCGTCTCGGCCGTGTTCCGCGGCAAGGCCATCGACCAGGTCTTCACCGGCTTCGCCATGCTGGGCGCGAGTGTGCCCAGCTTCTGGTTCGGCCTGGTGCTGATGCAGATTTTTGCCGTCTCGCTGGGCTGGTTTCCGGTGTCGGGTTATGGCGAACCGGGCGCCTCGCTGGCCGCGCGCATCCATTGCCTGGTGCTGCCCGCCACAGTGCTGGGCGTGCTCAACTCGGCGCTCATCATCCGCTTCACGCGTGCTTCGATGCTCGACGTGCTTGGTGAAGACTATGTGCGCACCGCGCGCGCCAAAGGGCTTTCGGAAAACACGGTGGTGCTCAAACACGCCTTGCGCAACGCGCTGGTGCCCATCGTGACGGTGATAGGCCTGACGGTGGCGCTGATGATAGGCGGCGCGGTGGTGACCGAAACCGTGTTCGGCCTGCCCGGCGTCGGCAACCTGGTGGTCAGTGCCGTCATCCGGCGCGACTACCCCGTGATCCAGGGCGCGCTGCTGGTCGTGGCCGCCATTTACGTGGTCATCAACTTCCTGATTGACTTGCTGTATACGGTCGTCGACCCGCGGGTGAAATACTGATATGGCGCCCCCACGCTCACTAACGTTCGCTGCCCCCCGAGGGGGCCCAGGCCTGCCTAGAGGCGGCTCGTCGGAGGCCTGATGCAGCTACCCCTGATCCTGCGCAAACTGTTCCGCCGTCGCATCGTGCTGGCTGCGGCGATCACCCTGGTGGTGGTGGTTCTGGTGTCGCTGTTCGCCGGGCCCTTGAGCGGTTTGGATCCGAACGAAACCGCAGTGTCCCAACGTCTTTCCCAGCCTTCGGCGGGCCATTGGCTGGGCACGGACGAGCTGGGCCGCGACCTGTTCGCCCGCATCGCTTTCGGCGGCCGTTACTCGCTGACGATCGCCTTGCTCACGGCGCTGGGCTCCATCGTGGCGGGCACGCTGATAGGCCTGATCGCGGGCTTCTTCCGCCGCCTGGATGCGCCGGTGAGCCGGGTGGTCGACGCGATGATGTCCTTCCCCGACATCCTGCTGGCGATTGCGCTGGTCGGCATCCTGGGTCCATCGATGTTGAACGTGGTGTTCGCACTGGTGCTGGTGTACACGCCGCGCGTGGCGCGTGTCGTGCGGGCGTCCACGCTGGTGGTGCGCGAGCTGTTGTTCGTGGAAGCGGCCCGGGCGGTCGGTGTCTCGACCCTGCGCATCCTCTGGCGCCACATCCTGCCCAACCTGATGTCGCCCATCCTCGTGCAGGCTTCGTTCATCTTCGCCTACGCCATCCTGGCGGAAGCCGCGCTGTCTTTCCTGGGTGTGGGCGTGCCGCCCGAAATCCCGACCTGGGGCACCATGGTTGCTGGCAGCCAGCAGTACGCGCACCAGGCACTGTGGATCGTGCTGTTCCCGGGACTGGCGATCATCCTGACCGCGCTGTCGCTGCAACTGCTGGGCGACGGCATCCGCGACCTGCTGGATCCGCGTCTGAGGAAGTCGATGTGAACCGCCTCGAAGTGCGCCATCTGAGCACCTTCTTCGACACCGACGAAGGGCTGATCCGCTCCGTCGCCGACGTGAGCTTTAGCATCCGCGCCGGCAAGACCACGGCCATCGTCGGCGAGTCGGGCTCGGGCAAGTCGGTGACCAGCCTGACCCTGATGCGTCTGTTGCCGCGCACAGCCGGTACGCAGGTCAGCGGCCAGGCCCTGTTCGTGAATCGCGCGGGCCAGACGCTGGACCTTCTCACCCTGCCGGAGCCGCAGATGCGTGCCATACGCGGCAACGAGGTGGCCATGATCTTCCAGGAACCCATGACCAGCCTGAACCCGGTGTTCACCATCGGCGAGCAGATTGCCGAGTCGCTGCGCCTGCACAAGGGCATGGACCGGGCCGCGGCGATGGCGCAGGCCTTGCGCATGCTGGAGCTGGTGGAGATTCCCGCCGCCGCGCAGCGCCTGCGCGAGTACCCGCACCAGCTCTCGGGCGGCATGCGCCAGCGCGTGATGATTGCCCTGGCCATGGCCTGCGACCCAACGCTGCTGATTGCCGATGAGCCCACCACAGCGCTCGACGTGACCATCCAGGCGCAGATCCTGGCGCTGATGCGCCGGCTGCAGGCCGAGACCGGCATGAGCATCCTGTTCATCACCCACAACCTGGGCGTGGTGGCGCACCACGCCGACGACGTGGCCGTGATGTACGCGGGCCGCATTGTCGAGGCCGCACCGGTGAACGATTTGTTCGCACGGCCGCAGCACCCTTACACCCAGGGCCTGCTGGCCTGCCTGCCAAGCCAGCAGCGCCAGCGCGCGCAGACCGTGGACGGCAAGCGCCGCCTGTACGCGATCCGCGGCCAGGTTTCGAGTCCACTGGCGCCGCCACCGGGTTGCGCCTTCGAGCCGCGTTGCGACAAGGCCATGGCTGCCTGCCGCGAAACGATGCCTGCTTTGCGCGCCGACGACGCCGGCGGCAGTGCGCGCTGCATCCTGGTTCCGGAGGTCGCATGAACTCCGTGTTGCCCTTGATCGAAGTGAAGAACCTGCAGAAGTTCTTCGGTTCCTCCTCAAAGCCTGTGCGTGCGGTGGACGATGTGTCCTTCACCATCCAGCCCGGGGAAACATTGGGTCTGGTCGGTGAATCGGGCTCCGGCAAGAGCACCATAGGCCGGGCCCTGCTGCGGCTGATCGACAGCAGCTCCGGCAGCATCACTTACCGGGGGGAAGACCTGGGCTCGGCATCGGGCAGCCGCATGCGCACCCTGCGCAGCAAGCTGCAGATGATCTTCCAGGACCCCTACGCCAGCCTGAACCCCAAGATGCGCGTGCGCGACATCCTGGGTGAGGCCTTGCAGATTCATGGCCTGGCCAAAGGCAAGGAGGCGACCGCG
Organism: Kapaibacterium sp. (SeqCode); assembly: GCA_943370435.1. Lineage (GTDB taxonomy): Bacteria > Pseudomonadota > Gammaproteobacteria > Burkholderiales > Burkholderiaceae_C > Polaromonas. Next base: position 17,040 of record CALRQX020000029.1, read on the forward strand.
CTGCGCATCGCCGAGCTGCTGCAACTGGTCGGCCTGCCGCCCGAGCATGCCGCGCGTTACCCGCACGAGTTTTCCGGCGGCCAGCGCCAGCGCATCGGTGTGGCGCGCGCGCTGTCGGTGCAGCCCGAATTCATCGTGGCTGATGAGCCGCTGTCGGCGCTGGACGTGTCCATCCAGTCGCAGGTGGTCAACCTGCTGTGCGACCTGCGCGACCAGCTGTCGCTGACGATGCTGTTCATCTCGCACGACCTGGATGTGGTGGAGTACCTGTGCGACCGCGTGGTGGTTCTCTACCTGGGCCGCGTGATGGAAGTGGCGCCCACCGGGGCGCTCTTTTCGCGGCCCCTGCACCCGTACACTCAGGCGCTGCTGGCCGCCTCGCCCAAACCCGACCCCTTGCTCAAGACCACACACATCCCGCTCAAGGGTGACATCCCGAGTCCGATGAACCCGCCTTCGGGCTGCGTGTTCCGCACACGTTGCCCTTACGCCATCGAAGCCTGCGCGCAGACCCGGCCCGAGCCGCGCGACATGGGCGGCGGCCGGCTGAAGGCCTGCATCCGCGACGACATAGACACTCTGACCACCCCATGACATTGCAAGACCTGCTTGACCCCATGCTGGACGCGTCACAAAAAGGCTTTCCGCACCACAGCGGCCCGCTGCGCCGTTCCGCCATCGGCAGCCAGGGCTGGAACGTGCTGCGCGGTGACCTGCCGTTGCCGCTGGCGGTGATCCGGCGCGACGCGCTGGCTGGCAACCTGAAATGGATGCAGGGTTTCGCCAATGACCACGGCGTCGGCCTCGCGCCTCACGGCAAGACCACGATGTCGCCGCAGTTGTTCCAGCGCCAGCTTCAAGCCGGTGCCTGGGGGCTGACCTTTGCAACCGTCGGGCAACTACGCGCCGGTGTGGCCGCGGGCGCCACGCGCTGCATCATCGCCAACCAGGTGTTCCGTGCGATCGACCTGCAAGGCATAGCCGACCTGAAGCGGGCCAACCCAGAATTGCGCGTCGCTTTCCTCGTCGATTCGCTGGACCAGCTGGCGCTGATCGAGGCCTGGAAGGCAGGGGGCAAAGGCACGCAGCCGCACGAGGTGCTGCTGGAGATCGGCGTGGACGGCGGTCGCACCGGTTGTCGCACGCACGAGCAGGCGCTGGCGCTTGCCCGGCGCTTGCGGGCCAGTGCGGCAACGCGACTCGTGGGCATTGAATGTTACGAAGGCCTGGGCGCCACCGGTCAATCGGACGCTGACGCGGCATACGCCCAAGCCCTGATGAAGCGCGTGCGCGACATTGCCCTGGCTTGCGACACGCAGCAGCTGTTCGAAGCCGACGAGATCCTGCTCACCGCCGGCGGCTCGGCCATCTTCGACCTGGTGGCCGACCATCTCAAACTTAAACTTTCGCGTCCGGTCCAGGGCTTGCTGCGCTCCGGTTGTTATGTCACGCACGACCACGGTACCTATCACCGGATGATGAACTCGGTGGCGGCGCGCATGGGCTGCGGTCATGGCCTGCACGCGGCGATGGAAGTGTGGGCCGCGGTCCAGTCCTGCCCCGAGCCGGGCCTGGCCATTCTCTCGGTGGGCAAGCGCGACATTTCCTACGACCTGGAGCTGCCCATTCCCACCGGCTACCGCGCACAGGGCCAGAGTGCCGTCGCGGCTGCCCCAGGCGACTGGAAAATCAGCGCCATGAACGACCAGCACGCCTACCTGCGCGGCACTGGCGAGCAGCACCAGGTGCTGCGCGTGGGCGACCTGGTGGTGCTCGGCATCTCGCACCCCTGCACCACTTTCGACAAATGGCGCTGGATGCCAGTGGTGGACGCCGACTACAAGGTGTGTGATGCCATCGTCACCTGTTTTTGAAATTCCAGGACCATTCATGACCCCCCGCTTCCTTGAAAAAATTGCCGAGATCATGGACCGCGCGCCGACCGCGCGGCGCGCCGTTCTGGCCCTGATCCTGGAAGACCCGCAACGTGTGCTGGACGAAACTTTTGAGACGCTGGCCCAGCGGGCCAACAGCTCGGTACCCACCATCATGCGTACTTGCCGCGACCTGGGTTATCCGGGGCTGCGCGAATTCAAGCTCGCGCTGGCGCAGGAACTGGCAGTCGGCGGCTCGCCCCTGAACCGGCGTGTGCGCATCGACGACAACACCCAGCAGGTAATCGACAAGGTCACGCGGGGCGCGGCCGCAGTGATCAAAGGGGTGCAGGCGCAACTCGATGCACAAGCCGTGCAGGCCGCGGCGGACGCGATCGTGCAGGGCTCGCGCGTGGATTGTTACGGCGTTGGTGTCACTTCCAACTTCATGGCCTCAGACCTGCAGGCGCGTCTGTACCGGCTGGGCCTGGCCTCCAACGCCTACCTGGACCCGCACCTGCAACTGATCTCGGCGGCCACCATCGGCCCGCGCGGCGTGGTGATGGCCATCACCTACGTGGGCGGCATGCCCTCCCTGCTGGAGGCAGTGGACGTGGCCCGCTCGCAGGGTGCGACCATCATCGGCTTGACCCAGCCCGGCTCGCCATTGGCAGGGATGTCCGACATCGTGCTCAGCGTCGAAGTGGCACCCGATCCGGTGATGCCGGTGGGCCCCGAGGCCTATCTCGCGCATCTCACGGTCATCGAAATCCTCACCGTGCTCGTGGCCCAAATCCTGGGTGACAAGGCGGTGCATCGCCTGTCCAACATCCAGCACACGCTGGAAACGCGCGGCGTGGACATGCACCAGCATCCCCGGCTGGACTGGGGCAAGGCAGCCAAAGGCAGCGACGGGAAGGCGCCATGACGCGAGCGATCCTGCTGGAGAACGGACTCATCATTGACGGGACTGGCGCGTCCGCCCAGCCCGGCGACGTGTTGCTGCAAGGCGACCGCATCCTGGCGGTGGGAGCGAAACTGCGCGACAAGCTGCCGGCCGGCCTGTCGATCAAGGACCTGGATGTGCGCGACTGCACGGGCCTGGCCATCGCGCCGGGCTTCATCGACGTGCATACCCACGACGACGCCATCATCGTCAACGCACCAGGCATGTTTCCCAAACTGTCACAGGGCATCACCACGGTGGTCACCGGCAACTGCGGCCTGTCCGTGGCGGCTTTTGTGGTCAGCGAGCCGAAAGGTGCGCTCACATTGCTGGGCAACTCGTTCAAGTACCCCTCGGTGGCCAGCTACGCGCAAGCCGTGGCCGAGGCCGAGCCGGCCGTCAACGTCGCGCCGCTGATCGGCCATACAACGCTGCGATTTGCCTGCATGGGCGATCTCACCCGCCCCGCGACGGCGCTGGAAACCGACGCCATGTGCCAGCTGCTGGAGCAGTGCATGGCAGAAGGCGCCATCGGCTTGTCCTCGGGCCTGTTCTACGCCGAGGCCATGCCGGCGCCGGCCGGAGAAGTCACCGCGCTGGCACGCGTCGTGGCGCGGCACAGCGGCGTGTATGCCACTCACATGCGCTCGGAGATGGCCGACATCCTGGACGCCATGCACGAAGCCAGCGACTGCGCGTTCGACGCCGGCGTGCCGCTGATCATCTCCCACCACAAGTGCGCGGGGCCGGCCAACTGGGGCCGCACCCGGGAAACCCTGCCGCTGATCGACGAGCTGGCGAAGCGGCAGGACATCTCGATGGACGTCTACCCCTACGTGGCAGGCTCCACCGTGCTGCGTGAAGACCTGGTCGACGGTGTGATCGACGTGCTCGTCAGCTGGTCCACCCCGCATCCAGAGATGATGGGGCGCACCCTGGCTTCGATTGCCGCAGAGTGGGGCGTCGACCAGAAAACAGCCTGCCGCCGCCTGCAGCCCGGCGGGGCCTGTTATTTCCAGATGCATGAAGACGATGTGCGGCGCGTCATCAAGCATCCGCTGAGCATGATTGGTTCGGACGGCCTGCCGCACGACCAACACCCGCACCCGCGCCTGTGGGGAGCCTTCCCCCGGGTCCTGGCGCGTTACTGGCGCGAGCAGCAACTGTTTTCACTGGAGACTGCCATTTACAAAATGACGGGCTTGTCTGCCCGCAACTTCCGCCTGCACCAGCGCGGGCAGCTCAAGCCCGGCTGGTATGCCGATGTGGTGGTATTCGACGCGGAAAAAGTCAGGGACACTGCCACCTACGAGCAGCCGATTGCGCGCTCGGAAGGTATCCGCTGCGTGTACGTCAACGGCCAGCTGGCCTGCGACCAGGACAGCGCGCAGGGGTTGGCACGTGCCGGCCGCATGTTGCTGCGGCAGGCGGCACCCGCTTGAGAGGTGCTCAATCGATGTTATCCACCGTATCCGGATCCGGCACATCCCCGATCGCCTGGCGCGTCAGCGCGCTCTGCACCAGCAGCCAGTCGCAAAACGCCTTGACCTCCGGCCGCGCCGCGCTGCGTGTGCCGACCACCAGCCAATAGGCCATCGGCGAGTCCAGCCGGGTATGCGGCAGGGGCTCGATCAGGTCGCCCGAGGCCAGGCTTTCGGCAATCAGCGGCAACCTGGCCAGCACCACGCCCTGCCCGGTCAGCGCGGCCTGCACCATCTGGTAGGCGTAGTTGAAGTAGAGCCAGCGCTTGCCTTCGAGCTTGGGCGTGCCATGCACCTCCAGCCAGCGCCGCCAGGTCAGCCACTCCATGTGGGTGGAATGGGAGTCACCCGCCTCGATCAGGGCAAAGTGCGCCAGGTCTTCGGCCTTTTTCAGGCGTGGGCTGCTTTTGAGCAACCAGGGGCTGACGACCGGTGTCATCTGCTCGCCAAACAGGCGCACCGCATTCGGCGGCATGCGGGCGGCCGGGCCATAACGCAGCGCCAGATCCAGGTCCGATGTCTCCAGCTCAATCGAGACGTCTGACGCATCAATGCGTATGTCCATGTCGGGGTTGTCGCGCTGGAAAGCCTCCAGCCTCGGGATCAGCCACATGGAAGCAAACGATGCGAAGGTGGTGAGGGACACACTTCTGCGCCCGGCGGTCTGGCGTATCTGCCGGACTGCGCCATCAATGCGTTCGAGCGAAGGCGTCACCGCGCGCAGCAACACCCCGCCGGCGCCAGTCAGCTCGACAGAACGGGTATGGCGATGAAACAGGCTCAGACCGACCTCTTCCTCCAGCGCCTGGATTTGCCGGCTGACCGCCGACTGCGTCAGGGCCAGTTCTTCGGAAGCCGCACGGAAATTCAGGTGGCGCGCCACCGCGTCAAAGGCGCGCAACTGGCCGGCGGAAATCGGGCGGGAGCGCAAATGGGTTTGGGAATGCAGCATGATGGCCAAAAATTGATTGATGCGATTATGGAATGAATAGCGTAACTCGATTTCATTGGACTGCCAAGGCCCCCGGCGCGATCATTCATTCCCATCAACGACTTTTGTCTTCAGGAGAACAGCATGAACCCCCTTCACCACCATGAGCTGCAATCATTCGCCGGCACGGAAAAGGTGTCGGGCTGCTGGAAGCTCGGCGACAGTCGAGCATTGACACTGCGGCCCAGCCAGCCCGGCGTGTTGCGTATCGCGCACGGACGGGTCTGGATCACTTTCGACCATGCGCAGGGCGATGATGCCGTGCGTGGCGGCGACCACTTTCTGGGCGCAGGCGACACACTGAATCTCCTGCCGGGGCAGAGCTTGGTGATGGAGTCCTGGAACTCCCCGGCCCCGTCGGCGGCCTATTTCAGTTGGGATCCGCTGCCGGCCGCTGCCGCGGTGGCCATCAGCAGCAGGCCGTCACCGTTGCTGGCGCTTGGCCCGCAATGGCGTGGTGGCGTGGCTCAGCCGCTGCGTGACCTGCGGCTGGCTTTTGGTCTGGCGGGTACCGCGTCAGCGCGCCTGGTGGCCGGGCTGCTTGGCGGAGCAGGTGTGGCCGTGCTGGCCGTTCTTCCCCGCTTCGCTACTGATTTGATAGCTGGTCGCGCCCGTGGTGCCTTGGCTGCACGTGCTTTCAGTGCACAGTCCAGCGCCAGCCGGGCCCACTGCGCCATGAGTTGAGGCGACTCCATCGCGTCCTCGGGCGCACTGTAGTAGTTCACTTTGACGGCCTTGCCTTTGGCCTCATAGACAAAAGGCGCACAGCCCGCGGCTTCGAAAAGGCCGCGGGTTTCTTCGTTCGCCTTGAGCCACAGCGCGTCACCCCCGCCCAGGTTGATCACCAGTGCGATGTTGAGCCCGCCGGTGCTGATGCCAAACCCGCCGAACATGCGGCGCGCCGTGCAGGGGCCGGCGCTGCCAAGCAGCTCGCAGCAGTAATGGGCAAAGGAGAGGTCGGCGGCCATGGGCATCAGTCTAGCTGCTGCGGTGCTTCACAATAGCGCATGGCCCGCCCCAAATCCGCCACCCACGAGCTCCAGCGCGAAGCCATTCTGGACGTGGCCGCCCAGTGTTTTGCCCAGCGCAGCTATGTGGCCGCCAGCATGAACGACATCGCGGCGGCCTGTGGCACTTCCAAGGCCAGGCTTTATCACTACTACGGCAGCAAGGAAGCCATCCTGTTTGACCTGCTGGACCGCTACACCCAGCATTTGCTGGCCATCATTGGCCAGACCGATGCCAGCGCCCAGCGCAAAAACCTGGACGACCGTGCGGCTCTGCATGAGCTGATCCGCAACTTCCTCGAGCAGTACGAAAGCTCTGCCACGCGCCACAGCGCGCTGCTGGGCGATACCAAGTTTCTCGGCGATGTGCAGCGCGAGCTGATACTGGACCGGCAACGCGACGTGGTGTCGGCCATGACGCGGTTTCTCAAGCGCGCCTACCCGCAGCGCATCACGGCGGCCAACCAGACCGCGGTGACCATGATGCTGTTCGGCATGCTGAACTGGACCTTCACCTGGTTGCGGCCCGGCGGACCCATGACTTACCGCGACTATGCCGACGAGGTGGTCGCCATGCTGGAGCGCGGCCTGGCCTGAGAGGCTGTCAATCTTTCTACTGCGCGACCCGATCTGGCTCCTGCGGTGCTCACCGTACGTTTCTACGGCTCCGCTCCTCGAAGCCACCTCGGCCCGCTCGCTACGAAATCTTCACGGCCTCTCGCGCCGGGACAGGGATTTACGGCGTTTTACTATTCGTAATAAGTTACGTATAGTAGAATTTCACGGCACGCCGGCCTGTTGGCCGCACCCCACGGAGACTTCACCCCATGTCAAAAGCCTTTGCCTCGCAGTCCGACCTCACGGACAAAAAAATCACGTTCGAGCAGCTCAGCGCCCATTGCTGGGCCTACACCGCCGAGGGTGACCCGAACTCCGGCGTGATCATCGGCGAGAAGTTCATCATGGTCAGCGATGCCACCGCCACACCGGCGATGGCGCAGGACCTGATCACACGCATACGAGCCGTCAGCAACAAACCCATCAAGTACGTGCTGCTGACGCACTACCACGCGGTGCGTGTCCTGGGCGCCAGCGCTTACCAGACGGAAGGTGCGACGGAAGTCATTGCCAGCCAGGGCACTTACGAGTTGATCGTGGAGCGCGGCGCCGAAGACATGCAAAGCGAGATGGAGCGTTTTCCGCGTCTGTTCCGCAACGCTGAAAGTGTGCCCGGCCTGACCTGGCCGACGATGGTGATTGCCGGTGGCAACCCGGTCAAGGGCGAAGTCCCGGGCAAGCTGGTGGTCGACCTCGGCGGCGTCAAGGTGCAGATCTGGCACCCGGGCCCTGGCCACACCCGGGGTGACACCATCGCCTGGGTGGAAGAAGAAAAAGTACTTTTCTCCGGCGACCTGGTCGAGTACCAGGCCGGCGTGTATACCGGCGATGCCCAGCTCGAAGAATGGCCCGCCACCCTGGAAGCGCTGCGCGCGCTCAAGGCCGAGGCCATCGTGCCGGGCCGTGGCGAGGCCATGAAAGGTGCTGCCGCAGTGAATCAGGCCATCGACTACACCAAACAATGGGTCGAGACCCTGTACCGCTGCGGCAAAGAGGCGGCTGCGGCCAAAATGGACCTCAAGGCCGCCATGGCCCACACGCGCAAAAGCATGGACCCGGTCTTTGGCCAGGTCTTCATCTATGAACACTGCCTGCCGTTTGACGTCAGCCGGGCGTTTGACGAGGCCAGCGGGATCAAGAATCCGCGCATCTGGACGGCCGAGCGTGACAAAGAAATGTGGGCCGCGCTGCAAGCCTGATCCCTCAGCGCGGACAGCGCAGATTTCATCTCACCCTTTTTCGCTTCGATCCCCGCAAGCGGGGCCCCTCGCAGGTCGAAAAACGGCTCGCCGCGCATCTGGACGGCCGAGCGTGACAAAGAAATGTGGGCCGCGCTGCAAGCCTGACCTGACTCGATAACCTGTCATCCCGGACTTGATCCGGGATCCATGGTGGTGATGCGCGAACGTTACATGGAGGACGGACCAGGACCTCAAGGGCATGGGATAAGGCTTTACCCGCCCATATCCAGACCCGGCAGCAAGCCAAGAAACTGCGCCAGTGCCTGCTCGGGGTCGCTGTGCTCCATGGTCGCCAGCACCTCCGAATCGTCCACGCTGACGTAGCCCAGGGCAAAACGCTTGAAACGGCGCGCCTCCAGCGGGCCGTGCCGCAGTATTTCCAGGTTGACATGCCGGCTGTCCTGCAGGATGCGCTGGGTCAGGGCCAGCACCTCTTTGCGCGGCCCTTCCATCTGCTGGCAAAACCGCATGCCATCGAAAATCAGCAAACCCGTGATGCCTGCTGCCGCGTTGGCAATCCGGGCTTTGGCGGCAATTTGGGCGACCACCTGAAGAGGGGCCTCTGGCGCGAGTGTGCTGACGTAGAGCACTTCGTGCAATTCGGATACATTTTTCATGGGATGGCGTGTAATGTAGCCACCGTACCGGCTGCTCACAATGTCAAAAGACACAGTGTTTTGGTAATGGAATTTTTGTGATTTTCACGCCACTGACCCGCTCCAGCGTCTGCCCCAGGCATTGCGCCGACTGCCGCTTGCGCAGCACCGAGGCCTTCAAACCCGTCGACAACGCGGAGCTGGCCTTCATCGAGAGCTTTCGCAGTGGCGCGGCGCTGGCCAAGGCGGGCAGCGCCATCATTTCCGAGCAGAACCCCAACGGCAAACTGTTCACGCTGTATGCGGGTTGGGCTTTTCGCTACAAGACCCTGAGCGATGGCCGGCGTCAGATTCTCAATTTTTTGCTGCCTGGTGACTTCATCGGTTTGCAGCAGGAGTTTGCCGACGGTCCCAGCCACGGCGTGGAAGCGCTGACCGATACCACCCTGTGCGTTTTTCCGCGCGACCGCCTGTGGGACCTGTTTCGCCAGTTCCCCAGCCTGGGTTATGACGTGACCTGGCTGTCGGCGCGCGAAGAAGGCATGGTTGACGACAACCTGCTGAGCACCGGCCGGCGTAACGCGACAGAGCGGGTGGCGATGTTGCTGATGCACCTGTACCGGCGCGTGCAGCGCCTGGGGCTGGTGGAAGACGGCTCGATCGCATTTCCGATCAATCAGCAGCACATCGCTGACGCCCTGGGCCTGTCGCTGGTGCACACCAACAAAACCCTGAGGGCCCTGCACAGGTTCGGTTTGCACGAGCTCAGGGACGGTCGCCTGCGGCTGCTCAACCCCAAGGCACTGCAGCGCATCGCAGACTATTACGAACTGCCCATGCGCCAGGTACCTTTGTTGTAGTCCCGCGCTGACAGCCGGCTGTACCGCACACCGACAGCGCGCAGCCGGCAGGCTTTTTACGCTGTCTCCTCAGTCCTTGTTCTGCACCCTGTCGTTGCAGACAAGCGTCCTGGTGGAGTTTTTCATGAACAGCAAAATCGTTTTCAGGCCCCCCGGTCTGCAGCAGCAACCGCGTCGCCCGGTGAATCAGCAGCAACAGCAAAGCAGCGGCTCGGGCGAGTTCCAGCCCCGGCCCACTCCCGCCAACACCGGCCGTGGCAGCGCTGCCCCTGCCTGAGTACGCAGCGCTCCTCACCGACCGCAATGCCCGCCCGCACAACACTTTCAGAGGATCAGCATGAACCAGCAAACACCAGCGCCTGACCCTTCGCCGCAAGCCGCAGACAACAGCGCGGCACCAAAACCCTCACAAATCGGCGAAGGCAGCTACGAAGGCACACGCGACTACCAAAAAGGGATGGACAGCTACCTGGCAAACGCTGACGTGGCCGCCGATGCGCGCGCTGCACGCCCAGCTGACCCTGCCGAAGCCGCCGAGCTCAAAGCAGCCGAACAGGAAGGCCTGTCGCATTCCAGGGCAAAAGGTCAGTAGGCCTTTTGCCTCAAGCAAACTGTTCAGCGCTGCGCGGTCAACAGCCTGAAATCCTGCGCGTAACTGGTCAGGGTTTCAACCGCTTTGGTGCGTTGCGCGGCGGTGGTGCTGTTGTGCAGCGCGGCAAAGGTGGCGCAACTGTCGCGTGTCAGGCGCTCCTGGTAGGCGCGGTAGGCGGCATTCGGCGAGTTCAGGGCCCGCTGTAGATAGGCCTGCACCACCGGCCTGGCCTGCTCGGCAGTGGATTGGCCAGCTGTCAGCGGGCCCAGGCTTTGCAGGGCGTCGCGCTGGCGCCGCTGAAATTCAGCCAGAGACAGCCTGGGATCAAACACCGACTGGGCCAGCCTCGCCTTGAGTACCGCCAGCTGCGGCTCCTCGAGCGGGCCGTACAACATTTCGGCCCGGCTCACGGCTTTCTTGAGGCGTTTTTCCAGCAGCGCGGGCGCTGTGCCGTCGATGAAATCGCTGCGGTATTCGGCATTGAGTTTCGAAAACTTCTTTTGCATCGCGTCCAGTTGCCCGGGTACCAGCGTTGCGGCGACACTGCCTGCTGCAGGCAGCGCATGGTCGGAGAGGGCTTGCAGCCTGCTGCGGACTTCGTCAAACACGGCACAGGCCTGTGCCTCGGTCACTTCACCGGGTAGCCAGGCCTGCCAGCGCTGCAAGGCCTCGACATACACCGGCAACTGGGTTTGCCGGTGCCACTGGAGAACTTTGGCCAGCTCTTCCCGCACCCGGGGCTTTTGCAGGTCGTTGAAATCGAAGTAGGCATCGAGCTGCCAGAAGGACAGCTCAATGGCCTGGTTATAGGCAATTTTGACCACGCTGCAGGCCTGCAGGCCGGCGACCAGCAGCAGGACGGCCAGCACACCGATAATCGGCTTGCGGCGCCGCCCCGCCACCGCGGCCCCATGGCTGTCCCGATTTGCAAAACGTACAGGAAACTTCATGGCGATTCCAGTTTCAGTTGATGTTGTCATCATGGCCGCAGGCAAAGGCACGCGGATGAAAAGCGCACTGCCCAAAGTGTTACACCGATTGGGCGGTCGTGCACTGCTGGGCCATGTGATCGACTGCGCAGCGCGGTTATCGGCGCGCCAGGTGGTGGTGGTCACCGGCCACGGCGCTATGGAAGTAGAAGCAGCTTGCGCAGGCGCCGACTGGGCTGCAGGCACATCTGACCTTCAATCCCGGATAAAGTTCGCGCGCCAGGAGCCGCAGCTCGGCACCGGGCATGCGGTGCAGCAGGCGGTGCCGCTGCTGGCCGACGACGGTGTGACGCTGATCCTCAACGGCGACGTGCCGCTGATCCAGGCCCAGACGCTGCAAAAGCTGCTCGATGTCTGTGCTGGCGACAAGCTGGCGCTGCTGACCCTGAGCATTGCCGACGCCAGTGGTTATGGCCGTGTGCTGCGCGCGCCAGATGGCGCGGTGCTGGGCATTGTCGAACACAAGGACGCCAGCCCCGCGCAGCGCGAGATCCGCGAGTTTTATACCGGTGTGATGGCCGCGCCCAACAAGCTGCTCAAAAACTGGCTGGCCCGGCTGGGCAACCACAACAGCCAGAAAGAGTACTACCTGACCGATGTGGTCGCCATGGCGGTGGCCGACGGCCTGCAGGTCGTGGCCAGCCACCCCGACAACGAACCCGAAGTGTCGGGCGTGAACGACCCTCTGCAGCTGGCGGCCCTCGAACGTGTGTACCAGTCGCGGCAGGCGATTGCGCTGATGACACAGGGCGTGCGGCTGGCGGACCCGGCCCGGCTCGATGTCCGCGGCAGCCTGAGCTGCGGGCAGGATGTGGAGATTGATGTGAACTGTGTGTTTGAAGGCACGGTGGTTTTGGGCGACGGTGTGCGCATAGGCGCCAACTGCTGCATTGCCAATGCGGTGATAGCCGCAGGCGCCGTGATCCACCCTTTCACCCACATCGACGGCGAAAAACCCGGCGTGCAGGTGGGCGAAGGTGCGCGGGTCGGCCCGTTTGCGCGGCTGCGGCCTGGCGCACAACTGGGGGCAGACGTGCACATCGGCAATTTTGTCGAAGTCAAGAATTCCACCCTGGCTAAAGGCGCCAAGGCCAACCACCTGGCCTACCTCGGTGACGCCCGCGTGGGCGAGCGGGTGAACTACGGCGCCGGCAGCATCACCGCCAACTACGACGGCGCCAACAAACACCGCACCGTGATCGAAGCCGATGTGCATATCGGCAGCAACTGTGTGCTGGTGGCCCCGGTGACCATAGGCGCGGGCGCCACGGTGGGCGCCGGCTCCACCATCACCAAAGACACGCCGCCAGGCGCGCTCAGTGTGGCGCGCGGCAAGCAGGTGACTGTTGCCGGCTGGCGGCGGCCGGTGAAACAACGCAAATAGGCTGGAACTCGCATCAGTGCGAAGTCCGGTCCTGTGCAGTGCGTCTTGCCTGGCAGTTGATAAACGGCTTGCCTGCGCAGTGAAGATGGCGGATTTTTCCAGTTGGTAATATCCTGCTGGTTCACCCGCAAGGGGTGGCGACAAATCCAATAATCACGGGAGGACAATTCATGAAAACAATTTTCAGTCGCATTTATCTGTCGGCGGCCATTGTTGCGGCCGCTTGTCTGGTGGGTTGCGCGGGACCAGCGCCCAACTATGCACCCTCCATTGACAACGTCGAAGCCCTGAAAAAAACCAATGGCCGCGCCATGAAAACCGGTGCCATCAGTGTTGCGCCGGGCATGCAGGGGGCGCAGTCCATCAGTTTGCGGGGCAGCACCATGGTGTCGCCCGTCGGCGGCCATTACGGTGACTACCTGGCAGAGGCTTTGCGGCAGGAGCTTGAGCTGGCCAAGCTGCACAACCGCCAGTCCGACATCGAGATCACCGGAACCCTCCTGAAGAACGACATGAACGCGGCCGGAGTGAGTACCGGCGTTGGCCAGATGGAGGCACGTTTTATCGTGAAAGTAAGGCAAGAGGTACGCTTTGACAAGGTCAAGCGGGTCGAGCATCAGTGGGAAAGCTCGTTCGCTGGCGCTGTCGCCGTTCCCCTGGCCACCCAGAATTATCCAGTCATGGTGCAAAAGCTGGTTGGTTTACTCGTGCGTGACCCTGATTTTGTCAAAGCGATTCGCAACCCATAAGACAAACCCATAAGACCATCCATAAGGAAACCCGAATCATGAATCGTTTTTTTGCCTACTGCGCTGCTTTGCTGGCCTGCGTATTTCTTTTCGGCTGTGCGCACCCGATCACCATGACTCCGGATTTGTCCGCCTTGTCTGCGACGGGTGGCAAGCAGGTCATCGACAAGCAGGTCGGCTACTACATGCCAGACGCTCTGCGATCCCAGGAGGTGACCACACCGGGCGGCGGGGGGGACAAAGTCCGCTACTTTCCCTATCGCGACATTGAGCCGGGCTTCTACAAGGCATTGTCTGAGGCATTTCGCGGCGTCACCAAAATTGTGGACCCCAAAGACGTGGCTGCCGTCAAGAGCAGCGGCATATCGCTGCTGATCACTCCCGAAATCCGCACCAGTTCATCGTCAAGCAGCGCGTTTACCTGGCCACCGACGGAATTTACGGTCAACCTTGTGTGCGCCATTACCGATCCCAGCGGTAAACCCGTGGAGACCATCAAGGTGACGGGTGAGGGGCGTGCTGAATTTGCGGAGTTCAAAAGCAATTTTTCGCTGGCTGCTGTTCGCGCCACCAACGATGCGTTGAGCAAACTGATCAAGGCGCTGAACGACTCAAGTGTTTTGCGCAAGTAGCACAGGGCAAGGCATGGCACCGGCGCATGGTTTTCAGCTTGCTATGAATTCAGTAGCTGCTTACGCCCGCCCCTACTGGACCAAAAGCACTTTCGGCTCAAACTTCACACGTTTGGTGCTGAAAAACGCCTTCACATTGCGCACGTTGGCGTCGCTGGTGAACAGCCGCTGCGCCAGTGCGAGGTAGCCCGGCATGCTGGCCACATGCACGACCAGCATGAAGTCCGGGCCCGGCGAGACGCGGTAACACTGCTGCACCGCGCTGTCCTGCGCCACACGGTCTTCGAAGGCTTGCTGCCATTCGGCGCCCTGCTGGTCCAGCGTGATCTCGACCAGCGCCGTCAGGCCATGACCCAGTGCGGCTGCCAGCTTGTCAGGGTTAAGAATCGCGATTTCGCGCTCTATCAGCCCGGCATCGCGCAGCCGCTTGACGCGCCGCAGGCAAGTGGGCGGCGAAATAAACACGCGGGCTGCCAGCGCCTGGTTGCTCAGCGAGGCATCGTCCTGCAATATTTCAAGCAGTTTGACGTCGATCTGATCTGTATTTGGAGCCATTTTTGTTCCACTATTGCATATTTAGTGGAATAATATTCCAACTTTTAGTAGCAATGAAATTTTCATATAAATTTCTACAAAAAATAGAGATTCAGAAAAATTCTATCGGCCTACTATCCGCTGATTCATTTCTCTGGAGCAGCTTATGTGCGGCATTGTGGCGTCAGTTTCTTCCCGGAATATTGTTCCCATCCTGGTGCAAGGCCTGCAGCGGCTGGAATACCGGGGTTATGACTCCTGTGGTGTGGCGGTGTATGACCAGGGGCTCCAGCGCGCGCGCAGCACCTCCCGGGTGGCCGAGCTGATCGAGCAGGTCCAGGCCGACCACATCAAAAGCGGCACCGGTATTGCCCACACCCGTTGGGCCACCCACGGCGCGCCGGCGGTACACAACGCACACCCGCACTTCAGCCACGGCCCTGGCGCCGCTGCGCACAAACCGGGCAAGGTGGCACTGGTGCACAACGGCATCATTGAAAACCACGAAGAGCTGCGCGCCGCCTTGCAGGCCAAGGGTTATGTGTTCGCCAGCCAGACCGATACCGAGGTCATCGTGCACCTGATGGACAGCCTGTACGACGGCGATCTGTTCGAGGCGCTGAAGGCGGCGACGGCCAGCCTGCACGGTGCCTACGCGATTGCCGCCTTCTGCAAGGACGAGCCGCACCGTGTAGTGGGCGCCCGCTCGGGTTCACCGCTGATTCTGGGCGTGGGCAAAGACGGCAGCGAAAGCTTTCTGGCCAGCGACGCGATGGCACTGGCCGGCGTGACCGACCAGATTGTCTACCTCGAAGAGGGCGACCTGGTCGATATCCAGCTCGGCAAATACTGGATTGTTGACCGCAACCACAAGGCGGTTCAACGCGAGGTCAAGACCGTGCAGGCACACAGCGGCGCGGCCGAGCTCGGCCCCTACCGCCACTACATGCAGAAAGAAATTTTTGAGCAGCCGCGCGCCATCGCCGACACGCTGGAGGGCGTGGACGGCATTGTTCCGGAACTGTTTGGCGACGGCGCTTACCGGGTCTTCAAGGACATCGACTCGGTGCTGATCCTGGCCTGCGGCACCAGCTATTACAGCGGCTGCACCGCCAAGTACTGGCTGGAATCGATTGCGGGCATACCCACACAGGTCGAGGTGGCCAGCGAGTACCGCTACCGCAGCTCGGTGCCCAACCCCAGGACGCTGGTGGTCACCATCACCCAAAGCGGCGAAACCGCCGACACCCTGGCCGCCCTGCGCCATGCGCAAAGCCTGGGCATGACGCAGACACTGACCATCTGCAACGTGGCGACCTCGGCCATGGTGCGCGAATGCAAACTCGCCTACATCACGCGTGCGGGTGTCGAGATCGGCGTGGCGTCCACCAAAGCCTTCACAGCCCAGCTGGCCGGCCTGTTTTTGCTGACGCTGGCACTGGCCCAAAACAAGGGCCGGCTCAGCGACGAAGAAGAAGCCAGTCACCTCAAGGCCATGCGCCATCTGCCCGCCGCCCTGCAGGCCGTGCTGGCGCTGGAACCGCAAGTCATCAGCTGGGCTGAAGACTTTGCAAAGATGGAAAACGCGCTGTTTCTGGGGCGCGGCCTGCATTACCCGATTGCGCTGGAAGGCGCCCTGAAGCTCAAGGAGATCAGCTACATCCACGCCGAGGCCTACCCGGCCGGTGAACTCAAACATGGCCCGCTGGCGCTGGTCACCAGCGCCATGCCGGTGGTCACCGTCGCACCCAACGACACGCTGCTGGAAAAGCTCAAAAGCAATATGCAGGAAGTGCGCGCGCGCGGCGGCATGTTGTATGTGCTGGCCGATGCCGACACGAAAATTGAAAGCGGCGAAGGTATTCACGTGATCCGCATGCCCGAGAACTACGGCGCGCTCAGCCCGCTGCTGCATGTGGTGCCGCTGCAATTGCTGGCCTATCACACAGCACTCGCCCGCGGAACGGATGTTGACAAACCGCGCAATCTTGCAAAGAGCGTGACCGTCGAATGACGGCCACGGTGCGCGACAGCGCACTGCACGGTTTGGGGGACGCTTACTTCGCGCAGCGAAGTTATGCGGCCACACAAGCCCAGGAACCTGGCAAAGTCAGTCACTGTGGAGTGACTGACTTGGACGCGGCATGCAATGCCGCTCGGCGAAGCCGACAGGTTCTCGCTTGGTGGACACTTACTTCGCAACGCGAAGTTACGTGGCCGCACAAACCGCGCAATCCTGCAAAGAGCGTGACCGTCGAATGACGGCCACGGTGCACGGTAGCGGAACGCGATTTTCATCAGGGTAGATGCCAGAGCCGCAGCCACCCCGGCTGCGACACAATGCGGGCATGAGCCCCAGCCAGATCATTGTTCTTGCCACCCCGGTTTTTTTTGTCCTGATCGCGATTGAGTTCGCCTGGGGTTATGCGAAGGGCCGCAACACCTACCGGCTGAACGACGCGGTCAACAGCATCAGCCTGGGCATGCTGAGCCAGATCAGCGCAGTGTTCACGCGGCTGTTTCGCATCGGCATTTACACCGCCATTTATTCGTCGGTGGCACTGTTTCCGGATGAGGCTTTCTGGACCACCTGGTACGGCTGGCTGATCGCGCTGGTTTTTTACGACTTCTGTTATTACTGGCTGCACCGCGCCGGCCATGAAAGCGCCCTGTTCTGGGCCGCGCATGTGGTGCACCACCAGAGCCAGGACTACAACCTGTCGACCGCCCTGCGCCAGACCAGCAGCGGCGCGTTATTCGGCTGGATCTTTTATGTGCCTATGGCAATTGCTGGCGTACCGCCGCTGGTGTTTGGTGTGGTGGTGCTGGTGGACCTGCTGTACCAGTTCTGGGTGCACACCGAACATGTGCCCAAACTTGGCTGGTTTGACCGCTGGTTCTGCTCGCCGTCCAACCACCGGGTGCACCATGCCGTCAACGACCCCTACCTGGACAAAAACTACGGCGGCGTCTTCATCATCTGGGACCGGCTGTTTGGCAGCTTCCGCGAGGAGGAAGAGAAGTGTATTTACGGCACCCGCAGCCCGCTCAACAGCTGGGACCCGCTGTGGTCCAACGCCGAGGTCTACTGGGCCCTGGCCAAAGACTCGTGGCATGCGGCCCACTGGGGCGACAAGATACGTGTCTGGTTCAAGCCACCAGGCTGGCGCCCGCCGGATCTTGTGGCGCGTTTCCCCCGGCCGGCCTTTGACATCAGCGCGGTACAGCGTTACCACCCACCGATCAGCCGCGGCATGATGTGGTTTGGCGCGCTGCAGTTTGTGGTGCTGCTGCAGGGCGTGGTACTTTTTCTCTGGCATGCAGACACGCTGCCCGGTGTGCAAGCGGCCATCTGGCTCGGCGTGTTGACAGCCGGTCTGTGGGGGGTGGGCGCGGCATTGCAGGGGCGCATCAGCTGGGCAGAGGTGCTGCTGATCGAGGCGGCGGCGCTGGCCACCGCCACCGGCGCACTGGGGCTGCTGGAACTGCACCGCGTGTTCAAACCGCTGGCCCTGTTATTTGCTATTGTTTTTGTAGCCCTTCGCGCGCATCCCATCAGGGCTGCAGGCCGCTTTGATTCATACTTGTTGGCCGGGCTGGTTTTTTCACTCGCGGGCGACTGCTTTTTGATGTTTCCCGGTTTCTTCATCCCGGGCCTGCTGTCTTTCCTGGTGGCGCACCTGTTTTACATCGCCCTGTTCAGGCAGGGCCAGGCCTGGATGCCAAGCCGGCGTGCGCTGGCGGCCACCCTGGGCGTCGGCGCGCTGATGTACGCCGTCCTGTTTGACGGGCTCAACCCAGTCCTGCGTTTTGCGGTGGCCGCCTATGTGGTCGTGATTGCGCTGATGGCCGCACAGGCCATGGGGCGGGCCACCGTGCTGCGCGACAAGGCCTCGGTCTGGGTGGCCATTGGCGCCGGGTTTTTCATGCTCAGCGACTCGCTGCTGGCGACCCACAAGTTTGCAACGCCGCTGCCGATGGCGCAGCTGTGGATATTGAGCACCTATTACATCGCGCAGATCCTGATTGCGCGTTTTGCGCGGCCGTCGGCGCCCAGGGGCTGAAGGCCTTCAGCTTGCGGCGTGGGCAATGGCCTCGTCGCGCGCGATGCGCCCGTCAATCAGCTCAACCAGCCGGTCGCAGCGCGCGGCCAGGCGCGGATCGTGGGTGACCACGACAAAGGTGGTGCCAAGCTCAAGGTGCATGCGCCGCAGCTGCACAAACACCTCGTCGGACGAGGCGGTGTCGAGGTTGCCGGTGGGTTCGTCGGCCAGCACCAGCGCCGGCTCCATCACCAGGGCGCGGGCAATCGCCACGCGTTGCTGCATGCCGCCCGACAGCTCGGCCGGCCGCTTGTCCATGGCCTTGGCCAGGCCCACTGACGCCAGCAGCGCGCGCGCATGTTCGCGCTGTTTGACGCTGACGCGGCCGCCACGCATCAGCGCCGGCAAGGTGACGTTTTCCAGCGCCGTGAAGGCCGGCAGCAGGTGATGGAACTGGAACACAAAGCCCAGCGTGCTGCGCCGCAGCAGGGTCAGGGCCGCGTCGTCCAGGCCAAACACCTCCTGGCCCTGCAGCCGGTAGCTGCCGGCGCTCATGCCCTCGAGCAGGCCGACGATGTTGAGCAGCGTGCTTTTGCCGGAGCCGGAGGGGCCGATCAGCGCAATGAATTCGCCGCGCTGCACCTGCA
Source organism: Kapaibacterium sp. (SeqCode) (assembly GCA_943370435.1). GTDB lineage: Bacteria > Pseudomonadota > Gammaproteobacteria > Burkholderiales > Burkholderiaceae_C > Polaromonas. The sequence continues at coordinate 36,224 of CALRQX020000029.1, forward strand.
GCGAGACGCCGTGCAGCACCTCGGCCTCGCTGGGCAGGCCGAGGTTGTAGCTCTTGCGGACCTCGCCCATCTCGATCAGCGCGCGGGAATCGGTGGCTGCCGTCATCGGGTCACATCCGTATCGCCTGCGCCGGGTCCAGCGCCGCGGCACGGCGCGCCGGTGCCACCGCGGCCAGCACACCACACACCGTCGCGATCAGCGCCACCTGCACGGCGGTGGCCAGCGGCAGGCTGATGACAAACAGCGGCAGCCCGTCGGAGCCGCGCACAAATTTCGTGAACAGCCAGATCATGGCCACGGCCAGCACAATGCCCAGCGCCGAGCCGAGCGCGCCCACCACCGCGCCCTGCACCAGGAACAGCCGCAGGATCTGCCCGCGCGTGGCGCCCATGGCGCGCAGGATGCCGATCTCGCGGCGCTTTTGCACGACCGACACCACCAGCACGCTGGCGATGCCCAGCACCACCACCACCAGCACCACCCCGCGTATCAGCGCGGTACTGACCGACTGGGCATTGAGGGCAGACACCAGCTGCGCATTGCTCTCCTGCCAGCTTTCAATCTTGTAGGGAAACTGCCGGCGCAGCTCACCGGCCAGCTCCTGGGCCGACCAGACGTCCTTCACCGTCAGGTCCAGGCTGGTGGCGCCGCCGGGCAGGCCCAGCAGGTTTTGCGCCGCACGCAGCGGCACGATGACGGTGCGGCGGTTCAGGTCCTTGATACCCAGATCCACCAGCGCGGTGACACGCACCGAGTCACTGACCAGACCGGTCTGCACAGTCAGGCGATCGCCGGCACGCACACCCAGGTCGGCCGCCAGTTCACGGCCCACGATGGCCTCGCCCGGCGCCAGCCGCGCGCTGCCGCTGATCACCTTGCTGCGTAACCCGACGACGCGGTCATAACGGTCCAGGTCCACACCCATCAGCGCAATCGCCTGGGTGGCTTCACCGCGCAGCGCCAGGCCGGCGCCCGACACCATCGGTGACACACCGGCGATGCCCGGCATGGTTTCCAGCAGCGGCACCAGCGCCTGCCAGTTGGCGACCGAGCGCAGGCGCTGCGCGCGCGGCTGCGTGTCGGTCAGTGCAGTGGTGCCTGGCACGGCCGGCCAGGCGGGCGTGACCACATCGTCCGGCGCATGCACGCTGATGTGCGCCTGCGCGCCCAGGGTCTTGGTCAGGGTGCTGCCCTGCAGGCCGCTGATCAGCGCCGAAATATAGGCAATGACCGCCACACCGGCTGCCACGCCAACGATGATGAGCACGGTCTGCATGCGGCCCTCGCGCAGGAAACGCAGCGCCACGCGCCATTCAAAACCGAGCCCGGGGATCATGCGATGGCAGTCGTTTCAGCGCCCCATGGCGTTGCTCAAGGCCGGGCCCGCGTCGGACGTGGCTGCGGCCCTGGCGACGGGCTGGCCCGGCGCCCAGGTCACGGCGCGCGCGCGAATCCGGGCGCCGGCCTGAATGTTGCTGCCCAGCAGTACGGCATCGCCTTCAGCCAGGCCCTCCAGCACCTCGGCCGCGTCCAGCGTGCGCAGGCCCAGGCGCAACTTGCGCTCGTGCGCACGACCCGCGTCGGCGACCAGCACCGTCACGCTGGTGGGCGAGGCCTGGCTGCGCAGGGCGTTCAGCGGCAACACCAGGGCGCGTTCGCGCCGGCCGGTTTCAACCTCGACCGACAGCGTCATGTCTTCGCGCAAAAAGGCCGGGGCCTGCTGCTCGAGCGCGAACCTGACTTCGATCGCGCCGCGCTGGGCATCGACCGCGGGGGCAATCGACAACACGCGGGCGGCAAAACGCTGGTCGGCAAAAGCGTCTGCCACCACGGCAGCCTTCTGCCCCGGCTGCAACTGGTCGAGGAAACGCTCGTCCACCTGCGCCGTGAGTTGCGTGGGACCGGCCAGCGCCAGGCTCATCAAGGCCTTGCCGGGTTGCACGATTTGCCCCGGCTCGACATCGCGTGTCAACACCCGCGCATCGGTCGGTGCGAGCACGGCCGCCTGCGCCAGGCGGGCGCGCGCCGCCGCCGTGGCACCGCTGGCCAGGGCCAGCTGGGCCTGGGCCTGCGCCACATCGGTCCCGGCATCGGCATTGGCCTGGGTCTGTGCCCGGGCGCCAGCCTGCTGCGCACTGGCCACTTCAACGGCGCGCCGGACTTCATCGAGCCGCGCTTCGCTGAGAAAACCCTGCTGCACGAGTTGCCGGGTACGTGCCAGCTCGGCCTCGGCCGCCTTCAGCGTCGAGTCGGCCTGCGCGAGGCTGGCCTGGGAGGCCGTGCGGCCGGTACTCCGCAAGCCTGCCAGCCGCGCCTGGGCCTGGCGCTCCGAAGCCAGCGCCTGCGTCACGGCGGCGCGCAGCTCCTCGCTTTCGAGCTGGACCAGCACCTCACCCTGGCGTACCTGTGCACCTTCGACCACCCGCACCTGCGCAACGCGCCCGGTCACGGTGCTGCCGACGTCCACGCGCGACAGTGTCGCCACACGGGCAGAAAACTGCAGGGTCCGCAGCAGCGGCGCATAACGCAGCTCCAGCACATCGACCTTGGGCGTTTTCTGGACAAACCAGGCCACGCCGGCTGCCACCACGACAAGGGTCACGACTCCCAACCAGACCCAGCCGCGTTTCAGGGAAAGGGTGTGGGCAAGGTTCATGGAAAATTCAGGTTCCGGGTTCAAACAAGCCTGCACCCGTCCCGGGCGGGGTCACGCCGAGATGCCGGTAGGCCGCCAGCGTCGCGATGCGGCCGCGCGGCGTGCGCTGCAGATAACCCTGCTGGATCAAGTAGGGCTCGATCACGTCTTCAATCGTGTCGCGCTCTTCGCCAATGCTGGCGGCGATGTTGTCCAGGCCGACAGGCCCGCCATCGAATCTGTGAATGACAGCCTCAAGCAGTTTCCTGTCCATCACGTCGAAGCCCTGGGGATCAACGTCCAGCATCGCCAGCGCCTTGTTGGCGATGTCCAGGGTGATATGGCCTGCGCCCTTGACCTCGGCATAGTCGCGCACGCGGCGCAGCAGGCGGTTGGCAATGCGCGGTGTACCGCGTGAGCGGCGTGCAATTTCAAAACCGCCGTCTTCGTCCATGGGCACGTTGAGCAGGCCAGCACTGCGCCGCACGATGCGCGCGAGTTCGTCAGCGCTGTAAAACTCCAGCCGCGCGACGATGCCGAAACGGTCGCGCAGCGGGTTCGTCAACATGCCGGCGCGTGTGGTGGCACCGACCAGCGTGAAGGGCTGCAAGTCGAGCTTGATGCTGCGCGCCGCCGGGCCTTCACCAATCATGATGTCGATCTGGTAGTCCTCGAGCGCCGGGTACAGGATTTCTTCCACCACCGGACTCAGGCGGTGGATTTCGTCGATGAAGAGCACATCGTTTTTTTCGAGATTCGTCAGCAGCGCCGCCAGGTCTTTGGGTTTTTCCAGCACCGGGCCCGAGGTCTGGCGCAGGTTCACGCCGAGTTCGTGCGCAATGATGTGGGACAGCGTGGTTTTGCCCAGGCCGGGCGGGCCGAACAGCAAGACATGGTCCATGGCCTCGCTGCGTTTTTTGGCGGCGCCAATAAAAATTTCGAGTTGCTCGCGCACCTTGGACTGGCCGACATACTCATCAAACAGTTTGGGCCGCAGCGCGCGTTCTATCGCTTCCTCGTTGGGAGAGGCTGGCGCGGCGGACATGACGCGCCTGGCCGGCGGTACGCCGGACATGTCGAAGTCGTCGGTCTGGATGGTCATGCTATTTCGCCAGCGCCTTCAGTGCCAGCTTGATGCCATCACTGACACCAATGTCCCTGGGCAGGGCTTTGAGCGCCAGTGCCGCATCGCGGTCGCTGTACCCCAGCGCCACCAGCGCCTGAAGAATGTCGGACTGCGCATCGTCGGCCAGACTGACGGTGATGCCCATGTCGGCGCCCAGCTTGCCCTTGAGCTCGAGCAATAAACGTTCGGCGGTTTTTTTGCCTATGCCCGGCACCTTGATGATGCGGCCGGCCTCCTGCTGGGTCACGGCCTGGGCCAACTCATCCACACTCATGCCGCTGAGCACGCTGAGGGCGGTGCGCGGACCAACGCCGGAGATCTTGATCAGCTGGCGAAAGGCCGCGCGTTCGCCGGCGCTGCCAAAGCCGTACAGGAGCTGCGCGTCTTCACGCACCACAAAATGTGTCAGCAGGCTGACCTTTTCGCCCAGTGCCGGCAGGTTGTAAAAAGTGCTCATGGGCACCAGCACCTCATACCCGACGCCGTTGCAGTCCACCAGCAGCTCGGGCGGGTTTTTTTCGGCCAGCAGGCCAGTGATGCGTCCAATCATGGGCAAATCTTATCAGTGCGCCCCCACCCGTCGGCTTGAATATCGAGGGACAATCACCCATCTGATTGCCTTGCCTCAAGGAAAACGCCCTTTTGATCCTCCGCCACACCTTCACGCCGCCCAACAACACCCGCATGGGCCACCTCTGCGGGCCCATGGACTCGCACATCCGCACCATAGAGGCGGCGTTGCAGGTGACGATTGCGCACCGCTTCGAGCAGTTCAAGATTGACGGGCCCAAGGGCCGGGCGCAGCAGGCACTCGAAGTGTTGCAGGCGCTGTATGAAATGGCGCAGCGGCCGATCCCGGAAGAACAGGTGCAGCTGATGCTGGCCGGCGACACCGCGCTGAGCGTGGCGCCGGACGGTGCGATGGCGCTGTCCACCCGCCGCGCCGACCTGCGTGCGCGCACCATGAATCAGGGCGCCTACCTCGAGAACATCGCCACGCACGACATCACCTTCGGCATCGGTCCGGCTGGCACCGGCAAAACCTACCTGGCCGTGGCCTGCGCGGTGGATGCGCTGGAGCGCAGCGCGGTGCAGCGTATTGTGCTAACGCGCCCGGCGGTCGAGGCCGGCGAACGCCTGGGCTTTTTGCCCGGCGATTTGAACCAGAAGGTGGACCCCTATCTTCGCCCCTTGTACGACGCGCTGTACGAACTCATGGGTTTTGAGCGTGTGCAAAAAGCCTTTGAGCGCCAGCAAATCGAAATTGCGCCGCTGGCCTTCATGCGTGGCCGCACGCTGAACCATGCGTTTGTGATTCTGGACGAGGCGCAGAACACCACGCCCGAGCAGATGAAGATGTTTTTGACACGTATTGGTTTTGGTGCCAAGGCAGTGATCACAGGCGACGTGAGCCAGGTCGATTTGCCGCGCACCCAGCTCAGCGGCCTGATTGACGCCGAACGTGTGCTCAAACGGGTCAAGGGCATTGCCATCACCCGGCTGACCAGTGCCGACGTGGTGCGGCATCCGCTGGTGGCGCGTATTGTGGACGCCTACGACGGCTACACCAGCAAAACCGCCAGCACCGGGGATGCTACTGATCTGATAACGCCTGTCGCGCGCCCCACAAGGACAAAAAGCCGAAATGGCTCTTAAGAAATTAAGCCTGTCGCTGCAGTTCGGCGCCCTCCAGGACGCCAGGCGGCACCGTGCGGCACTGCCGCGCCACAGCGTGGTGCGCTGGATTCGCCATGCGCTGGACAGCGATGCCGAGCTGACCGTGCGTATCGTCGATGCCGAAGAAGGCCAGGCGCTGAACCGCAGCTACCGGCAAAAGGACTACGCCACCAATGTGCTGACGTTTGACTACACCCGTGCGCCGCTGGTCACGGCCGACCTGGTGCTGTGTGCACCGGTGATCGCCCAGGAAGCGCGCGAAAACAAAAAAGCGCTGCAAGCCCACTACGCCCACCTGCTGGTGCACGGCACCCTGCACGCCCAGGGATGGGACCATGAGACCAGTCCGCAGGATGCCGAAGCCATGGAAGCGCGGGAGATTGAAATTCTGGCTGGCCTGGGGATCAGGAACCCCTATCGTTGACCAGGCCTGATCTCCCGCCATCATGCCGCCTGCCCCTGCCTGCGTCGATGTACCCCATCAGGTAGGAGCCCTTGCTTCACGGGCGCAAGCAGCTACTGTTTTAATAGCGAATCGATACGCAGCGGAATGGTCACGGGCCCGTCATTGACCAGCTCTACCCGCATGTCGGCAGCAAACTGTCCGGTCTGGACGACGGGATGCAGGGCCCGCGCCTGCGCCACAAAGTGGTCGTAAAGCCGACGCCCTTCTTCCGGCGCCGCCGCAGCCGTGAAGCTGGGCCGGTTGCCGCCCGACACATCGGCCGCCAGCGTGAACTGGCTGACGACCAGCAAACCGCCGGCGACATCCTGCACGCTGCGGTTCATCTTGCCGGCCTCGTCTGAAAAGATGCGCAGCTTGAGGATTTTGGCCAGCAGCTTGCCGGCCTGCACCTCGCTGTCGCCACGCTCGGCACACAGCAGCACCAGCAGGCCGGTGCCTATCTCGCCGATCACCTCGCCAGCCACCAGCACACGGGCCTGGCTGACCCGCTGGATCACGCTGATCAAATCAAATCTCTCTCGTCGTCAAAATGGGCTTCGACGTCGGACGGCAGCAGCTGTATGCTGGCGCGCAGGCCCGGCACGGCGCTCATGAGGGCCTGCTCGACGCTGGTGCGCAGCGCCGCGGCCCGGCCCAGCGACCAGCTGCCCGGCATGTGCATGTGCAAATCCACAAAACGCCGCTGACCGGAGCGGCGTGTGCTCAGGTGGTCAAAACGGATGGTGGCATGTTCGAAGCCGGCCAGGGTTTTGTGGATATCGGCCAGCACTTCAGGCTCCAGCGCCTCGTCCATCAGGCCCTGGGAGGAGCGCCACATCAGCCGGAAGCCTTCCCACAGGATGTTGAGCGCCACACCGATGGCCACCAACGCGTCCAGCCACAGCCAGCCGGTCAGCGCCACCGCGCCTATGCCGACCACCACGCCGGCCGAGGTCCAGACATCGGTCACCAGGTGCCTGGCATCGGCTTCGAGTGCAATCGAACGGTTTTTGGCGGCAACACCAAACATCACCCATGCCAGCAAACCATTCAGTGCAGAGCTGAGCACCGACAAAGCCAGGCCCCAGCCCACTTGCTGCAAGGGCTGCGGATCAAAAATGCGGTGGCCCGCCGCCCAGATGATGGCCAGCGCGGCGCCGACAATCAGCAAGCCCTCAAAACCCGAAGAAAAATACTCTGCCTTGTGGTGGCCATAGGGATGGTCCTCATCAGCAGGGCGCTGCGCAATCGTGACCATGACCAGTCCGAAAATTGCGCTGGCCAGGTTCACGAATGATTCCATCGCATCGGCCAGCAGCCCGACCGAGTCGGTGATGTACCAGGCCCCGGTCTTGAGCACGATGGTGACCAGGGCCACCAGCACCGATGCCTGGAGCAGGCGTTTCGGCGTCAGGGATTGCAATGAGGGCAGCGGCATCAGCCCATTGTCTCCGATGCATGACATGCTATGCAAAAATGCAGCGATGCTGAAAGCACAACAACACCGCTGGGTCGGGCTCCTGCTCTGGGGCCTGATCACGATACTGGGCTGTGTGGTGCTGTCGCGCATGGAACTGGCCCGGCAACGAGACGCTTTTGAAACAGATGCACGTATCGTGCACCGCCT
>CALRQX020000030.1:0-38941 GCA_943370435.1 Kapaibacterium sp. (SeqCode)
CCAGACCATCGGGTCGCCTTTCTTTTCCTTAGGTTTCTTTGGCGAGACAAAGAAAAGTAAGTCGCCCGCCGGGGCGAGACCCGGCTAGCAGGCAGACCCCACAGCACGGGGCACCAAAGATGGATCCCGGATCAAGTCCGGGATGACAAGCAGCTACTGGATAAACCCCATGCCCCGTGCCTCCCGCACTTCCGGCTTGATGCGGTGCTCGGCTTCGAGCTGGCTTAAAAACTCATCGGGCGTGAATTCCACCGCCAGGATGTCGGTCTGCCGCCTGACTGCGGCAAAGTCACCGGGGCACAGCTGCGCGAGTCTGTCCAGACGCAGGCTCAGCCCGGCGTCGAGCCGGCTGGCGTCGCCGGCCAGCGCTTCCGTGACAAACATTTTTTCCCGCTGCGCGGCGGTCAGGGGCATGAATTTGATCTTGAAGGTAAAACGCCGCAAGGCCGCCTGGTCCAGGCTTTCCAGCAGATTTGTGGTGCAGACAAATATGCCGTTGAAACGCTGCATGCCCTGCAGCATTTCATTGACTTCGGTCACCTCGTAGGTGCGCTGTGCGCCGCGCCTGTCCTGCAAAAAGCTGTCGGCCTCGTCGAGCAGCAACACGGCTTTCTCGGCCTCGGCCTCGGCAAACATCGCCGCCATGTTCTGCTCGGTTTCGCCCACGTATTTGCTCATCAGGTCGCTCGCCTGCTTGATCAGCAGCGGACGCTCCAGCGCCTTGGCCAGGTGCTCGGCCAGCGCCGTCTTGCCGGTGCCCGGCGCACCGTAAAAACACAGCGTGCCATGGCCTCGGGCCTTGAGCGCAGCCACGATGCGCGGAACTTCAAAGCGCGACTCGACGTTGAGCATGGCCAGGTCGTAAGTGGTGACACTGCGGCGCCCGGCGGCATCGGCCTTGTTGCCCAGCGCCAGGTCGGCATTTTTGAGTTGCCGTTCAATCAGCGATTCGGTCAGCGCGGCGTGGCCACCCGGCAGCATGGCGGCCATGCCCGCACCATCGGGCTCAACGCCCGGACTGCCGGCAAGTTTGGCAAAACGCACCGCGGTGCGAATCTGCGCCGGGGTCAGGCCCTTGCGCCCGGTCAGTTTGGCGAGAAAGGCCTCGCTGACCGGCACCCCTTCAAGCGTCTTGCGCACCAGCGCCTCACGCGCGCCAGGCGGCGGGGACTGGAGCTCGAGGTGGTAGGCAAAACGGCGGCGAAAGGCCGGGTCGATCTGCTCGATGCGGTTCGTCACCCACAGGGTGGGCACGGTGTTCGACTCGAGGATCTGGTTGACCCAGGCTTTGCCGTTGACGGAACCGGTGGCCGGCGCCGCCATTTGCTCAGAACGCGCGAGCAATTGCGCGGCCTCGCTGGAAATCGCCGGAAACACGTCTTCGACCTCGTCAAACAGCAGGGCGGCATGGGCGCTGCCCTTCAGAAAGACCTGGGCAATCTGCAGCGAGCGATAGCGGTCCCTGCCGCTCAGGGAGTTGCCGTCACGGTCCGCGTATTCGACCTCGAACAGATCGAGCCCGGCGGCCTGGGCCACCACCTTGGCCAGCTCGGTCTTGCCGGTGCCCGGTGGGCCGTAGAGCAGCACATTGACGCCCAGCTCCTTGCCCTGCACCGCATGACGCAGCAGCGCCACCAGCACCTGCACATCGTCGCGGGCAAAGGCAAAATCGGCCAGCCCCAGGCTGCTGCGGTCCACCGGCCGGGTGAACACCGCCATCAGCTCGTTCTGGTCGCGGTACTCGCGCATCAGCACCGGCGGCAGTTTTTCGCTGACTTTCATCAGGTCGGCCAGGTCGGTGATGTTGTGCTCGGAAATCAGGTTCTCCACCATGCCGATGCGCTCCAGCCGCGAGCCGGCACGCAAGGCTTCGGCCACCTCGCTGGCCTTGACGCCGGCCACTTCGGCAATCGCGGCATAGGCTTCGGGCGCATTGTTGACCTTGAACTCGACCAGCAGGGAACGCAGGTCGCGCTGGTAACGCGCCAGCGTGCCGTACAGCAGCAGCGCACGTTCGGCCTGGTTGAGCTGCAGCAAATTGGCCAGCGCGGCAATGTTTTTCTCCACCAGCGTGGATTGCTTTTTCAGCGCCTGGGTCAGCCACTCGCCGGTGGCGCCCAGCACCGACAACAGGTCTTTGGGCTGGTCCTTGGCGTGTTCATCGAGGTAAAAAAACAGCGTGCCTTCTTCGTAAGGGCCGCGCCAGGCACCATGGCGGTTCATGAACTCGGTATCGCTGAGGACTTCATGGCCGCGCCAGAATTCGTTGTCACGGCAACGCCGGCCCAGGAATTCGCGCAGGCGCTGCAGCGCGGGCAAGGGCCACACCAGGTGCCGGCCCGACAGCGACAGCAGGCTGTTGAGGTCACGCCGCACATTGAACTTGGCGCCCTGTCGGGCGGCCAGGGTCAGGACAAAATGCGAACACATCAGGTCCAGCACCGGCGCCTCTTTAAGGCCCGGCGACAGCAGCAGCTGCCCCTGCTTATCCGCACCTGAACGCTTGCTCATTGAAGGACCTCCGGTCTGGAAGACAACAACCTTTGCACATGAACCCCGATATGCACACACCTCACCATAACGCAGGTTTATGCCTGATGGAAGACGCTAATCCAGGGGGGCCGTGTGAATTGCGCCACAAATCCGCGCCACAATCGCCACTTCGCCCAGAGGAACCCATGAACCCGCACACCCACCACTGCACGCCGTCCGGCCGGAGGCAAGATGCTCGCTTTCACTGATATCCAGGCCGCCGCACAGCGGTTGCAAGGCCAGTTGCTGGATACCCCTTGTGTGGCGTCCAAAACCCTGTCGCAGATCACCGGCGCAGAGGTTTTTCTGAAGTTCGAGAATTTGCAGTACACCGCCTCTTTCAAGGAGCGCGGCGCCTGCAACAAGCTGGTGCAACTGTCTGCGGAGGAGGGCCGGCGCGGCGTGATCGCCATGAGCGCCGGCAACCATGCCCAGGGCGTGGCCTACCATGCGCAGCGTCTGGGCCTGCGCGCGGTGATTGTGATGCCGCGTTTCACCCCCGGTGTGAAAATTGAGCGCACGCGCGGCTTTGGCGCCGAGGTGGTGCTGCACGGCGACACACTGGAGGAGTCGCGCACCCACGCGCTGGGCCTGGCCGAGCGCGAAGGCCTGGTGTTCATCCACCCGTATGACGACGAAGCCATTGTGGCCGGCCAGGGGACGGTGGGCCTGGAAATGCTGCGCGCCGTGCCCGATCTGGATACGCTGATCGTCGCGATCGGCGGCGGTGGCCTGATTGCCGGCATGGCCACAGCGGCGAAGACCATCAAGCCAGGGATCGAAATCATTGGCGTGCAAACCTCTCGCTTTCCGGCCATGGTCAACGCCATCAAGGGCACACACCACCCCCAGGGCAGCAGCACGATTGCCGAAGGTATTGCGGTCGGCACACCCGGCGTGATCCCGCTGGCCATCATCCAGCGCCTGGTCGATGACCTGGTGCTGGTGGACGAAGGCGACATCGAGCAGGCCATGGTGATGCTGCTGGAAATCGAGAAAACCCTGGTCGAGGGCGCCGGCGCGGCGGGCCTGGCCGCGCTGCTGAAATACCCGGAGCGCTTCAAGGGCAAAAAAGTCGGTCTGGTGCTGTGTGGCGGCAACATTGACCCGCTGCTGCTGGCCGCCATCATCGAGCGCGGCATGGTGCGCGCGGGCCGGCTGGCGCGCATTCGCGTGAGTGCGCGCGACGTGCCGGGCTCACTGGCCAGAATCACGGCCACCGTGGCCGATGCCGGCGCCAACATCGACGAGGTCCATCACCAGCGGGCCTTCACCATGCTGGCCGCGCAGAATGTGGATATCGAGCTGGTGATCCAGACCCGTGGCCGGGAACACATTGGCCAGGTACTGGCCGTGCTGCAGGCAGCAGGATTTGAAGCGATGGAGCAACACTGATGATGACCCTACAAGCCTTGCAGGCGGCCCTGCCAGCCTATTTTGCCCCCTGGGTGCAGGCACTGAACCTTCAGGTGGACAGCTTTGACAGCCAGAGCGTGACCCTGCGCCTGCCGCAAAATACCGAGCTCTCGCGCACCGGCGGCATGCTCTGCGGACAGGCCATGATGGCCGCGGCGGACAGCGCCATGGTGCTGGCACTGATCAACCATTTTGGCGAATTCCGGCCTTGCACCACGGTGCAGATGAGCAGCAGCTTCCTCAAACCCCTGTCGGGTCAGGATGCGCTGCTCAAAGCCCGCGTGATCCGCGCCGGCAAGTCCCTGGCTTTTGGCGAGATCGACCTGCTGGGCGCCGGCGACGGCAAAAGTGTCAGCCGCTTCACGACCACTTACGCGCTGCTCTGAGGTTTGCCGGGTCACGGGCCGAGAAGGTAAAATCGCGGCTTAATCCCCGTTTGCAGGAATCGCCATGTCTAGCCCAGCCGATCACACCACCAATGCCGCACACAGCAGCCCCACGCCCGCCCAGGAACAGGACATCGTCGAAGCGATTGTTCCACTGATGCCGCTGGTGCTGCCGCTTGCCGGCGGTGTGCTGATGTTTTTGCTGGCTTTTATCGCCATCTACATGGCCTGAGGGCAGTCGCCCGGCCGGCCATGACGGCCCTCAGGCCGCCGTGGTCCCGGATGGGGTCGCCGTAGCCGTGACAGCGCGGCGGCTGACCATCAGGATGCCCACAATAAAGGCGATCAGGTGGCCCTCCGGAAAGGTCCGGAAATGGCCGCTGAACAGGCTGGTGGCACACCAGGCCAGCACACAGCCCGCCGCCATTTTTCCGTAGATGCTGCCGCTTTGCAGGCAATGCCTGAGCAGCATGCCGATCATGGCCAGGAATGTGAGCAAGCCGATGATGCCGTTTTCGGCCAGGACAAAAAGGTACTGGTTGTGCGGGTCATCAAAGGGAGCAGCCCGCCAGCCGGTGTACTTGCGCTCGGCGATTTCGCTGAAATGTTTTTTGTAGGCCCCCGTCCCGACGCCAAAGACCGGGCTTTCCTTGATCATCCCCCAGGTTGTTTCATACTGGACCATCCTGCGCCCCAGCGATGTTTCATAGGGGTTGGTTTCATAACTGCGCACTTCGTTGACCCCTTCCATCACCCGGCTGCGCACCGATGATGAGGCATAGAAGGCCCCCACACCCAGGACCGAGGCCACGAGCAAGCCAATCGCCACGCCCTTGAACCCGCGCCACATCGAAAACGCCCACACGGTCAACACCAGAAAAACCACGTAGCCACTGCGGCCTGGCGTGAGCAGTGCCAGGTTCAGGAAAAAAGCCCCCGCCAGGCCATAAAAGCCCCAGCGCCATGCCGGTACTTTCTGCCTGAAGCCATACCACAGGGCCAGAAAGACGCAGATCGCAAAAACCATTCCCTGCGTGGCATGCGAGCGGAACACGGCGGGAGGATTCAGACGCAGGTGCACGTGGAGGTACTGGTTGATGACGGCGAAGGACAGCGCCAAACCCAGCACACTGGTCGCCATGAAGGCGGCCAGGAATTTTCTCTTCGGGCCCTCAGCGGAAAAAATCAGCGCCAGCGGCAGGATGTAGCAGATTTTCCGTTCGCTGAAAATGTTCTTGAGCGCGTACGACAGGGGGGCATCGGTGTAACTCAGGCCAATCACTTGCCAGGCGATGTACAGGCCCATCGCGTACGCGACGCCCATCGGGAAATTGTCGGTATCGAGCTGGCGCCGCTGGTTCGATGCACAAACCCAGGCAAACAGAAACAGGAAAACGACAAATCCGACATTCGCCAGTGCGGTTGAAAAAAGATTGGCACAGGCGGCAAATATCGCCGCGTTCTGCGTCCAGGTCATCAGCGCCGGCGGTGCGGCATGACGCAGCTTGCGAAGGGCCATCATCGGTGGGTGTTTCCAGATTCGGGAGCGGTCTGTTTATTCATGCCGACGCCTGCGCCAGAGTTTTTTCCAGCGAAACTGCAGCGCCTGGAACCACAGTGGATGCGACTTGTCCAGTGTGGACGAGAACTTTCCGTTGTGGCTTCCCTGCTCGACGACGGGCGGTTCCAGCCAGAACATCGGCGTGGCCAGGCTGCGGTCTATGTGTTCGAAGGTGTGGTCAATCGGCAGCGTGATGCCATGTTCGTCAATCCAGTCCAGCCGCCTTTTGGCGGTGGCCAGCGAGAGGATGTAGGAGTCGGCAAACTTGCCCTGGTTGCGCGGATACAGCCATTGGCCAGCACGGATTTGCTCATGCGGCACGTAGTAGTGGCCGCCGCAACCCAGGAAAGTCACGTGCGGGTCGCCCAGCACCAGCTCCTCGTGCATCAAGCCCCTGAGCGCCGGCAAAAAAGCCTCGGAAAGAATCACGTCGTCTTCCAGAATCAGGGCGCGCGTGATGTTTCTCTGCACCATCAGCTGATGCGCCTGCCAGTGTTTCAGGGCACATGACTGCTGCGCGGGTGAAAGACCGTTTCCCCGGAACAGCCGCTGCCGCAGGGCTTCAGGAATGGCGGGAATATCGAAATCGAGCACAAACTCGAACGGCAGGCCCAAGGCCCGCATCTGGGCCTCAATGAATACCCGCCTTTCGACATAAGCGCTGGCGTGGATCACAAATATCGCATCCAGCCCCTGTGGCAAAGCCTGACTGGAGGGCGGCGCGGCTGGCGGTTCAAGGGGCATGGAAACTCTGGAAGTGGGCAGGGCTGGCAGGTGCTGGAGGACCCGCAACTCTGAATTCTAGATGACACGCCGCCTCGCGCCTGGACCCGCTCCGGCCTGGATGGCTGCGGCCAAACAACAATTGCCGGCCCCGTGACGTCAAAGGCGGATTCTTTTCGTTACATAAATCGGAGCGCATGCTAACCTTTTGCTTACACGTCTGCGGACAAGCAAGGGTTCACGATGCGCAAAGCTGGCGGATGGGGTTCACTGCTGTGCCTGGCCTGCACACTGGCTGCGGCTGCGCCTGCCGATGAGCTCAAGGCCCTGCTGGAACAAGGCCAGGACCGGCAGGCTTACGAATTGGGCAAAGCCGCGCCCGACGCGCTGGGCACGCCCTTGTTTGATTTTTACTTCGGCATCGCCGCACTCAATGGCGGGGTGCCGGGCGAAGGGGTGCTGGCGCTGGAGCGTTATCTGCTGCAGTTTCCGGAGAACCGGTCGGCGCAATTCCAGCTGGCACGCGGCTATTTCATCCTCGGTGAAGACCAGCGCGCGCGCGAGGAGTTTTCCAGCCTGGCCCCGGGGGCCGCCGGGGTCGAGCTGGACCATATCACCCGCTTTCTCGATGCGATCCGCGCCCGTGAATCGCGTTACAAGCCCACTGCCAGCGCCTTTGTGGAGCTGGGCGCCGGTTACGACAGCAACATCAACAGCGGCATCCGCAGCGGCCAGGTGGGCGGTCTGCCGTTGGGCTTTATCGTCGCGCCCGGCCAGTCGTCCGAGCGCCAGGCCGACTCCTTCCACAGCGTGCTGGCCGGGGTGCAGGGGGCGTATCCGTTTGCCCCCGGCCTGTCCCTGTACGGCGGCGCCATGCTGATGACCCGCAGCCACAGCCGCAGCCAGAACGATGTGTTTGATCAGCAGCTGCTTGCCTTGCAAGGCGGCATTTCCATGCTCGAAGGCCGCAGCCTGTACCGGCTGGGTGTCGATGTGCTCAGGCTGGGGGTGGACAGCCAGAAGTACCTGGCGCTCAACACCCTGGTGGGCGAGTGGCAATACCAGAACGACCAGTACAACCGTTTTGCGCTGTCACTTCAACATTCGCGCCAAAGCTACCAGAACATCACCAGCTTTCTCGACATCAACAAGACCTCGGCCGTGAGCTCCGGTGCCGACATCCGGGACAGCAGCCTGAGCAGCCTGACCGGCGCCTGGACGCGCACACTCGCGCACCGCTGGAACCCGGTTTTCACGACCAGTGTGAACGCAGGCAGCGAAAGAAACCGCAAAAACCGGCCCGACCTGTCACGCGATCTGTGGGGCGCCAGGCTGGCGCTCACGGCGCAGCCCTTGCCCAAATGGACCCTGGGCAGTGGTCTGAGCTACCAGGGCAGCCGTTATGCCAGCGACTTTGCAGTCGGCATCCCGGCGCGGCGCGACCAGTATTACGCGCTGGATCTGTCCGCTGCTTATGCTTGGGACCGGAACTGGTCCCTGCGCGGCGAGTACCAGCATGTGGAGCAGCAGTCCAGCATCGGTTTTTTTGACTACGCCCGCCGCTCACTGGCACTGAAGCTGCGTTACGACTTCAAATGAAGGGAGAAAACATGAGCCCCCACGTTCACATTCGTTCTCTGCCCCCCAGGGGGGCTGAGTGCTGCGGCTCCGAGCCTGCCCGCGCAGGCTTGGACGGCACGAAAAGCTGCTGCATCTCGCAGCAGTGCGGCCTGCAAGGCCATGCCCGCCTGGAGGCGGCTCGTCGGCAGCCATGATCATGAAAACCGTCCTGACGATTGGCTTGCTGACGCTGCTCGGCCTGGGTGCTGCCCGCGCCCAGCCGGCCGGCCGGGTTCTGGCGCTGGCCGGAGATGCCACCTTGTCGCGCGCCGGGCAGCAATTGCCCCTGCGGGCCGGTGTCATGGTGCAAAGCGGCGATGTGCTGGCGGTGGGAGAGCGCAGCGCCCTGCAAGTGCGTTTTACCGACGAGTCGGTGGTGGCCCTGAGGGCCAACAGCGAGTTCCGGATAGAAGACTACCGCTTTGACAACAACGCGGTGCAGGACCGCTCTGTCATGGGTTTGCTCAAAGGCGGCATGCGCACCATCACCGGCCTGATCGGCAAAGGCAACCAGAAAAACTACATGGTCCGCACCGCCACGTCGACCATAGGCATACGCGGCACCCATTTCACCGTGGTGTCCTGCAGCAACGACTGCCGCAATACCGATGGCACGCCGGGGCCGAACGGCACCTTCGGCGGCGTCACCGACGGGCGCATCACCGTCTCCAACAGCAGCGGCCAGCACGAGTTCGGGCAGCAGGACTACTTTCATGTGCCAGGCGCAGACGCCGCGCCGGTGCGGCTGCTTGCGCCGCCCGCCATACTGAACGACCGCAGCGCCGGCGCGCGCGGGCGCAGCGCAGCGGCTGCCCCGGCCAGCGGCGCCGGCGGCACGGCGGGCGGGGAAACCGCGGCCGACAGCAGCTCAGGCACCCAGGCCTCGACCTCCCCGCAGCTGACGGTGCAAACCGCACCAGCCACGCAGCTGCTGTCGCCACTGACCACCGTTGCCAGCAACGAGCAGCCGAGCATCTCCAGCGACGGCAATAACAACCAGATCACCGTGGTTGAAACGCAGGTCGGCGCGTTGAACAAGCTCGAGGCCAACGCCAGGAACTACAGCGTGTTGCAGCTGCGCAGCGAAGTCTCCGAAGTCAGCGGCATCCACTTTGTCGACGCGGCCTCCCTGGCCACCGCTCTGCGCTCGGTAGGCCGAACCGTGGGTGCCAGCGCGGCCGCTGCGGCCTTCTGGATGTACGAGGCGCCCGAGTCCGGCTCCAGCTCGCGCCTGGGCTCGCACCACGCCTGGGGCGACTCACCGCAGATCCAGCTGCCGGGCGCAGGCACTGCCCAGTACAACTATGTGGGCGGTACCGCGCCCACCGACAATTTTGGCCGGGTGGGCAGCTTCAGCGGCAGCAACCTGCTGATGGACTTCGGTGCCCGGCAGATCAAAACCACCAGCGCGATGAGCATGAGCTTTGGCGGCAATGCGCTGCAAGCGGCCGCCACCGTGTATGTCATTCCGGCCAACACCACCTGGCCCGTGGGCGGTGGTCCGCACGCGCTGGGCGGCACCACCTGCACCAGCGGTTGCACCGGCAGCACCACCGGCTCCATCAACGGCCGGTTTGTAGGCGCCGCACTGCAGGGCTATACCGCCGCCATCACGGTCGGCAACACCCAGCTGAGCACCGCCCAGCCGAATGTGGCAGGCAACGTGGCGGCGTTTGCCAAGCAGTAGCTAGCCGGCCTGGTTTTGCCGCACCGGCATGACATGCACCGCTTGCGGCGGTATCTGCAGATCCAGCGCCGTACCGGCCACCGCACCCAGCTGGCGCAGCGCAGCGGTGGACAGGTTCAGCGTCAGGCGCTGACCGGGCAAGGCCAGCGGTATCAGCGTGCACAGACTGATTTCGCCCAGCGGCAGCACCTCCGAGAGGGTGCAGCGCAGGCTGTTACCCGCCGCGCCCGCGCCAGCCGCCACGGCGACATCCACCAGCTCACCACTGAGTACCCAGGAGACGGCCACACCATCGTCCAGGCGCCCCTTGTCGGGCACCTGCAGCCACACGGGAGTGCCTGCACCAGGCTGCGGCGCAGCCGCCACATCGTGCCAGGCCAGCCGACCGTAACCGGCCGGGTCCTGCGGCTGGTTTTTGAAAAACTGCCCGCTGAAATGGTTCTGGATACCGACCAGCTCGGCCACACGCGCATTGCGCGGGCTGGCAAATACACGCGCCGGCGTGCCCACCTGCAGCGACTCGCCGGCGTCCAGGATCACGACACGATCCGCCAGCCGCCGTGCCTCGTTCAGGTCATGCGTCACCAGCACCATCGGGATGGCGACCCGCTGGCGCAGCGCCGCCAGCTCGTGGTACAGGGTCTGGCGCGTGGGCGCATCCACCGCAGAAAACGGCTCGTCCAGCAGCAGCACCCGCGGCTCGCGGGCCAGCGCGCGGGCCAGGGCCACGCGTTGCTGCTGGCCGCCCGAGAGTTGCGCCGGCCGGCGCTGTTGCAGGCCGGTCAGCCCCATGCGTTCAAACAAGGCATCCAGTGCGCCTTCTGCCCTTTCAGGGCCAGCAGCAATAGCGACGTTTTCGATAGCAGTCAGGTGCGGAAACAAGGCGTAATTCTGGAACACCAGGCCGACACGGCGGCGCTGCGGTGGCAGCCAGTGGCCCTGGTCGCTGTCAAACCAGAGCGCATCGCCGCCCGCGCCGCTGATGCTGACCCGGCCGCGCAGACCCGGGCCTTTGAGCAGCCCGGCCAGCGCCCGCAGCACACTGGTCTTGCCGCTGCCCGATGGACCCACCAGGCACAGCAACTCGCCAGGCTGGCAATCAAAGCGGGCGTTCAGCCGGATCGGGCCGTCGCTCTGGAGGGACACCTGCAGCATTGCTCTAGCGCTCCTGCAAGGGTCGCGCCCTGCCGGCGGCAAACACCAGCCCCAGCGCCACCAGCGAACACAGCACCAGCACGAGCGCCATGACATGGGCTCCGGCCAGATCAAAGGCTTGCACCCGGTCATAAATGGCAATCGACAGGGTACGGGTCTCGCCCGCAATGCTGCCGCCCACCATCAGCACCACGCCGAACTCACCGAGGGTGTGCGCCACGGTCAGTGCGACCCCGGCCAGCAGCCCGGGCCAGACCAGCGGCAGCTCAATTTTCCAGAAAGCCCGCCAGGGGCTCAGGCCACAGACCCAGGCGGCCTCACGCAGGCTCACGGGAATGGCTGCAAAGGCACGCTGCAAGGGCTGCACCATGAAAGGCAGGTTCACCAGCAGGCTGGCCAGCAGCAAGCCTTCAAAACTGAACACCAGGCGGAGACTGAAACTGCGGGCCAGCCAGGCCCCCAGCGGCGAGCCCTGTCCCAGCGTGGACAGGAGGTAAAAGCCCACGACCGTGGGTGGCAGCAGCAAGGGCAGCATCAACAGGGCCTCCACCGCCGGCCGGCCACGCCAGGCCGTGGTGGCCAGCCAGCGCGCCAGCCACAAGCCAAAAGGCAGCAGCAAGGCCGCCGTGCACAGAGCCAGCAGCAGGGATACGCGGGCGGCCTGCCAATCCATGCTCAGCCTGGCCACCGGGCGGCAGTCCGCGCACGCAGACCCCGCAAGCAGGCGGCGATGCGCACCTGGGTCGGTGCGGCGGGCGGACATGGGGCGGTCAGGTTCATGGGGTTTTCTTCCGCACGGAGACCGGGCGGCAAAAGCGGGTGACGGCTCTGACTGTACCGCGCAGCCCCCCGCCTGGCCGCGGACATCCTTGTTGTTAAGCCAAATCGGCCTTCAGCCCAGACGCAACGGACGCAAGCGGCTATTATTTCAGGAGCGTTCTGGCCGCTTTACCGAAAGCCGTAACGCAGCAGCACGGCCTTTGCAGCGGGTGATTGCAGAAAGTCATGGAAGGCCCGCGCGCCGGGACCGGCATTTTTCAGCAACACCATGCGTTGCCGGACCGGCGCATGCAGCGCCTCGGAGATCAGCACATGACGCGTACGCGCCGCCACCTCTGGCGCCAGCGCCAGCGACAAGGCGGTGATGCCCGCGTCGGCCGCGCCGCTGCTGACAAACTGCGTGGTTTGCGCGATGTTGTCCCCCAGCACCAGCTTGCCCTGCAGTGCGGGCCAGAGCGCCTGCTGCTGCAGGACCTGCACCGCCGCCTTGCCATAAGGCGCCAGCTCCGGGTTGGCAATGGCCAGTTTGCGCAGCCCGGGCAAACCGGCTTTGAGCCCGGCCAGCCCGGGGTCCAGCACCAGGAGCGAGCCCGCCGGCACCAGCAGCACCAGGCGACCGGTGGCGTATACCGCGCCCCGGTCCTGCGTCAGCCCGGCATCGGCCAGGCGGAAAACAAAATCTTCATCGGCCGATAAAAACAGCTCCGCCGGCAAACCTTGCTGGATCTGCCGGACCAGCGTGGCCGACGAGCCCAGTGTCAGGCTGACGCGGGCCGAGTGCCCGCTTTCGAACAGCGGCACCAGCTCGGTGAGTGCCGACTGCATATTGGCGGCGGCCGCGACCAGCACGGGTTTTGGCCGGGTGTCGGCTTGCGCCGGAACCGCGCCCGTCAGCAGCAGCCACAGCGCGGCGGTCAGCATCCGGCGCCAGCGCGGGGTACCCGGCATCTGCATACCCATGATCAAACCTGCCCTCTGAAAACTTCATTATTGCGGCATTCAACACGCCCGTGTCATGACTGCCAGAACCGCGGGGCAGGCTATGCATAACCTTATGCAAGTTACGCATGAACTTTGCCTGTAACCCGCCTGTAACCGGCAGCGATCTTCTTAAAATGGGTTTTCTGGCCGACCCGTGGAAGCCGAAAAAACAAGCTATCCGCCGTTTTTTCTGGCGCAGCGCCGCAGCACATCCGGCTGCGGCCCCGCCCGCCGACCGGGACTTGTCCGATGGCAGTTTCTGCCCGGCTTCCGGCCCATCGCGGCCAGACACCGGGCCGCGAGCAGCGCCATTTCGACAGATGTCTCGATGCCACAGCCCTTGCCGCACTGCGCTGCCTGCCATCGGACATTTATCGAAATCACGCTTTTTAACTTTGGAGTCTTTCGATGAACCACCCCGCGATGCAAGGACTGAACCTTAATGCACCGAGTTATGTCAGGAACGCCCGGCTGATCGCCTGGGTGGCCGATATGGCGGCCCTGTGCAAACCCGATACCGTGTACTGGTGTGATGGCAGCGAGGCCGAATACCAGCGCCTGTGCCAGCAACTTGTGGATGCCGGCACGTTCAAGAAACTCAATGAGGCCAAGCGGCCCAACAGCTTTCTGGCGCAGAGCGACCCGACCGATGTGGCGCGCGTCGAAGACCGCACCTTCATCTGCTCGGCCCACAAGGAAGACGCCGGCCCGACCAACAACTGGATGGCGCCCGAGCAGATGCGCGCCACGCTGGAGCCGCTGTTTGACGGTTGCATGCGGGGCCGCACCATGTATGTCGTGCCTTTCAGCATGGGCCCGCTGGGTTCGCCGATTGCGCACATCGGCATCGAGCTGTCTGACAGCCCCTATGTCGCGGTCAACATGAAAATCATGACACGCATGGGCAAGCCGGTGTTTGATGTGCTGGGCGTCAACGGTGAATTTGTGCCCTGCGTGCACACGGTGGGCGCGCCGCTGGCGGCCGGCGAGAAAGACGTGAAATGGCCCTGCAACAAGACCAAATACATCGTGCACTACCCCGAAACGCGCGAGATCTGGTCTTACGGTTCCGGTTACGGCGGCAATGCACTGCTGGGCAAAAAATGTTTTGCGCTGCGCATCGCCTCCAACATGGGACGCGACGAAGGCTGGCTGGCCGAACACATGCTGATCCTCGGCGTCAGCAACCCCCAGGGCAAAAAATACCATGTGGCGGCGGCCTTTCCGTCGGCCTGCGGCAAAACCAATTTCTCCATGCTGGTTCCGCCTGCCGGTTTTGACGGCTGGAAGGTCACCACCATTGGGGACGACATCGCCTGGATCAAACCCGGCAGCGACGGCAAACTCTACGCCATCAACCCGGAAGCCGGATATTTTGGCGTGGCCCCGGGCACCAACTTCCACACCAACCCGAACTGCATGGCCAGCCTGGACAAGGACGTCATCTTCACCAATGTCGCCCTCACCGACGACGGTGATGTGTGGTGGGAAGGCATGGAAAAGGACAGCGGCAGCCTGCCGGCGCACCTGATCGACTGGCAGGGCAAGGACTGGACGCCGCAGATCGCCAAAGACACGGGCGCCAAAGCCGCCCACCCCAATGCCCGTTTCACCGTGGCTGCCACCAACAACCCGGCCCTCGACGGCGCCTGGGACGACCCCAAAGGTGTGGCGATTGACGCCTTCATCTTCGGCGGCCGCCGCTCGACCACCGTGCCGCTGGTGACCGAAGCGCGCAACTGGGTCGAAGGTGTGTACATGGCAGCCACCATGGGCTCGGAGACCACCGCCGCCGCCACCGGGCAAGCCGGTGTGGTGCGGCGTGACCCGTTCGCCATGCTGCCTTTTGCCGGTTACAACATGAGCGACTATTTCCAGCACTGGCTGGACATGGGCAAAAAGCTTGCCGCCACGGGCGCCACCTTGCCAAAAATCTACACCACCAACTGGTTCCGCAAAGGCGCGGACGGCAAGTTTGTCTGGCCCGGGTACGGCGAAAACATGCGCGTGCTCAAGTGGATGATTGACCGCATCGAGGGCACCGGCAAAGGCGCAGAACACCTCACCGGCGTGAGCCCGGCCTACGAAGACCTGAACTGGACCGGTCTCGACTTCAGCGCCGAGCAGTACACGACCGTCACCAGCATTGACAAGGCGGCCTGGCTCAAAGAGCTGGAGTTACACACCGAACTGTTCAAACAACTCGAACATCACCTGCCGAAAGAGCTGGGGGAGACCAAAGCCGCGATTGAGCGCCGACTGGCTGCCTGACCGGCAACCGGAAAGAGTTTCGGCGGGGCGCACGATCTGCGCCACACCCGACGCATCTCCGGCCAGCCGCCGGAATGCAAAAAGCCACCTGACCAGGTGGCTTTTTTTCACCTGCGTCAGGCGCCGCGTCAGAGGCGGTAGCTGGGGTAGTCGCGCAGCACACGCCCGAAGTCCCAAAAGCTGCGTGGCTCAGGCCTGGCAGCCCCCTTTGGCAGGGCAGCAGCGCCGCCGGCATCCTCCGTGCTGCTTTCCTGGCGCGCCATCGCCACTTGCAGGTCGGCCATGACACGCGGGTCCGCTTTGGCGGCTTCCCAAAGCCGCACATCGGCGCGGGCCTGTGCAATCGCCTGAGACCAGTCGTTCAGGCCACTCAAGGTGCGGGCTGCCAGGCGGCGGGCAGCACCGGCAAACAGGGCCAATGCGGCAAAGGCCACCGCCCACAATGCGATCCAGATCACCAGCAAATGGCCCTCGGCAACGCTGTCCATCACCTGATAGGCCACCACCGTGGCAGCGGCCACCATGGCCGACAGCAGCAGCGTCGCCAGGCCGCGTGTGCCAGAGACCTGCTTCTTCAGCTGCCCGGCGGCAGCCAGCGCGGCCTCGACGCGGACGACGCCGGGATGTTCGGCGGGATGTTTGACATTGATGAAACTGGTCATGGTGCTTCCCCTGATGAGTGCCACCACCGATATTGGTTGGGCACAAACAGATACTAGGGTTAATACTTATGCTATTCAACTTTATCTTTATGATGCTAGTTATTCATAACGGTGATAATTCCCCGACCTACAGGAAGCTGCTCCGTTGAAACCGCCCAACTTTCGCACCCTGGACCTGAACCTGCTCCGGGTTTTTGATGAAGTCATGGCCGAACGCAGCCTGACACGGGCAGCACGCAACCTGTCACTGACCCAGCCCGCCGTCAGCAATGCACTGCGCCGCCTGCGCGATACCCTGGGCGATGAGCTGGTGCAGCGCAGCGGTCAGGCCATGGCGCCCACGCCAAGGGCGCTGGCCATCTGGCCCTCGGTGCGCGAAGCGTTGCAGCAGTTGCAGGAGTCCCTGACGCCCAGCGAGTTTGTCCCGGCGACCGCCAGCACCACCTTTGTGCTGGCCATGGCCGATGCGACCGCCGCCGAACTGATACCCGGACTGGTTGAGACCCTGGAGCTCGAAGCCCCGGGCGTCTCCGTCCGGGTGGTGCCGCTGACCACGCGCGATCCGCGCCGCCTGCTGGACGAAGAAAGCTGTGACCTCGCGGTCGGTCACTTCCCCTCGGTGCTGGCCGACATCACCGCCCGGGCCCAGAGCGGCGAGGCCATGCCGTTTAACCACCTGCGGCTGTACGACGGCGAGTATGTGTGTGTGATGCGCACCGGTCACCCGCTGGCCAGCGGCCCGCTGACGCTGAACCGTTTTTGCGCAGCGCGTCACATGCTGGTGAGTTTTTCCGGCCGGCCTTATGGCTTTATCGACGAGTCGCTGGCCTCGCTGGGCCGCGAGCGCAAGGTGGTGCTGACCGTCAACCAGTTTTTCACCGCTGGCCGGGTGGTGGCCAACTCCAACCTGCTGACCGTGCTGCCGCGCCACTTTGTGCGGGTCACGGGTATCGCCGAACAGCTGGTGCTCCGGCCCTTGCCATTTGACGTGTCACCCGTGCACGTGGATGCCGTGTGGCACCGCCGTGCGCAGCAGCACAGCGGGCATGTCTGGCTGCGCCAGGCGCTGGTTCGGGCAGCCGACAAGGCCTTCTCCAGCTGAGCATCCCGCGCCAAGGCATGTTATTTGCATCTGCCGTCAGACTCATCACGAAGGACCCGGCATGCCAACCCACACCACACGCTCTCCCCTTTTGCTGCGCCGCCGCAGCGCCTTGAAGGCGCTGACCCTGGGCGCCGCTTCCGTGGCCTTGCCAGCGCTGGCGGCCTGGCCGGACAAACCGATCCGCATCGTGGTGACCTTTCCAGCCGGCGGCGCCAGTGACATTGTGGCCAGGGTCCTGGCCGAGCAGCTCGGGAAAAAACTCGGGCAGGCGGTGGTGGTCGACAACCGGCCAGGCGCCGGCGGCAGTGTGGGCGGCCTGCTGGTCGCACAGGCGCCCGCCGACGGCTACACCCTGATGCTGAGCAACTCCACGCCGATTTCAATCGGTCCTTTTGCCCTCGAGAAGCAGCCCTACGACCCGGTTGAAAGTTTCACCCACATTGCGCTGATCGGCAACGCACCTTGCGTGGTGATGGCGAATCCGGCCGCACCGATCAAAACCCTGCCCGACCTGGAGTCACAGGCGCGCAAACTGGGGCGGCTAGACTTTGGTTCGGGGGGGCCGGCGTCGATTGGACACATTTACGGCGAGCTCATGAAAAAAAGCATGGGCGTGAGCCTGGTGCACATCCCCTACCGGGGCGGCGCACCGATGACGACGGATCTGATTGCCGGCGTGATCCCCGTCGGCATTGATGTCCTGACGGCGTTTGTGCCCTACTTCAAGAGTGGCCAGCTGGTCCCGCTGGCTGTCACCTCGGCCAGCCGCTCGGCGCTGGTGCCCGAAGTGCCCAGCGTGCTGGAGTTTGGCTACCGCAAGCTGGTGCTGGAGAACTTTTTCGGCCTCAGCGGTCCGGCCAAAATGCCGCCCGAGGTGGTGGAAAGGCTCAACGCAGCCTGCAACGACATCCTGGCGGGCAAGGACATCAAAAAACGCATGCTCGATCTCGGCATCACGACCAGCCCGAGCAGCCCCTCCGCCTTTGCCGGCTTCGTGAAGGACCAGGTCGCGCTGCTGGCCCCGACCGTCAAAGGGGCGGGCGTGAAACTTTAGGGACCGGCCTGATCTGCCGGCCGGTCAGCGGACCACGCTGAGGTAGGCAGACGCCGCGCGGCGCAGCTCTTGCGCCTGGTGCGGGTTGCGCCCGGCACGCGCCTCGGCGCGCTCCAGCAGGTTGTGGGCCACGCCATTGACCGGCGCCACACGCTTCAGACGGGGAAGAAAACGGAAGACCTGTTTAAAAAGTTGGTACATGGAGGCTCGCCGGTTCGGCGTCCAGAGTTGCAATACCTCCAGATTAAGGGTTTTCCCTAGGGTTGCAAGCCCAAAGCCGCTCGTTTGCCATGCACAAACTGCATGGTTTGGTGAAAAGCGGGCATGGGTTCCGGCAAACCCTGGGCATCCAGCGCGCCCAGGCCTTCCTGCACAATCGACTGGTGAACATCCAGCTCCTGTCCGATCTGCACCTTGAATCGAACCCGCATTTTGTCGCCCGGCATGTCCCCGGCGCTGACCTGCTGGTGCTGGCCGGCGACATCGGCTCTTACCAGCCCGGCTCCCTGCTGGCCGATCTGCTGCACGACAGCGACTTCGGACTGGCCCGTTTTTCACCCTTGCCGGTGGCGCAAGGGGGGGCTGGCTGGCCGACCCCCGTGCTTTTTTTGCCTGGCAACCATGAATACGACGGTCTGGATTTTGCCGCCGCAGGCGCACGGCTGCGCGAGGTCTGCCGGCGCCTGGGGCTGATCTGGCTGGAGCGCGAGGTGCTGGAAATCGCTGGCGTGCGTTTTGTCGGCAGCACGCTGTGGACCGACTTTGATGCGCTGGCACCTGACCCTGCCACAGACCCCGCCCAGACGCTGGCCGGGCAGCTGAAGGCCAGGGAAAAGGCCTTTCGCGCCGCCAACTTTTACCTGCGCAAGCACCATGCATTGCAGAAGGGCGAGCCCATGCTGGCCGACGCGGTGCGCGCTCTGGGTGTGCAAAGCCAGGCCTGGCTGCGCCGGGCGCTGGCCCGGCCCTTTGCCGGCCCCACGGTCGTGGTGACGCACTTTGCGCCCAGCCTGCTCAGTGCCGACCCGCGCTACGGCCTGGCGCCGGGCACAGCGGGTTTTTGCAATGCCCTCGATGATCTGCTGGCCCAGGCACAGCTGTGGCTGCATGGCCATCTGCACTGCCCCAGCGACTATGTGCAAAACGGCTGCAGGGTGGTGGCCAACCCCTTGGGCTACGCGCGCAAGGGTGAGCAGGACGGCTTTCAGCCCGATTTGTTGATCAAAGTCGGGCTCTAGCCCTTATGGGGCGGGCGGCACCAGCTATCGTATCGATAGCTTACCCGGGGCGCAGCCCCGGCCCCTGCATGGCGCGGGGGCAGTGCCACCAAATGGTTACGCCATGTAATCGGCGCCCAGGCCAGCGCGGCGCTACCGGGCCGGTCTGGCGTTCAGGCCATCAAAGCAGGTGCGGATCACCAGCTCGACGATTTCTTCATCGCTGTACAAACCGCTGGCCCGCAAAAACTCGAGTACCGAGTCGCAAGCCCTGGCATACAGCGTGTACAGCACCAGCAGGGGCGGCAGGCTGGGGTCCAGCGATCCGGCCTGTTGCGCGCGTTCTATCCAGGCACCGATCTGGTCGCTGATGCGCACCAGGCCATCCAGATACGCCTTGTTGTTGACCAGCGTGGTGCGCAGGCTGGAGTTCTGGTGTGGCAACGACGGCATCTCCCCGGCCAGCTGCAGCTTCAGCATCCAGCGCACCATGGCCTTGAGCTGCTGCAGCGGCTCCGCGTCTGCCGGCAGACCGGCCAGAAAGGCCTGCGCCAGCTCCACCACCCGCACCATGGCCGCAGCGGCCAGGTCTTCCTTGCTCGGGAAATGTTTGTAAAGACTGGCTTTGGCAATGCCGACGTCCGCCGCCACCTCGTCCACCGTCATCAGATCAAACCCCTTTTCTGCGAGCAGGCGATTGACCGCCCGCATAATCGCGTCTTCCCGCGCGGCCAGCATTTGCGCCTTGAAAGAGACCTTGGCCGGACGATCGGCGGCCTGCTCCGCGCGCGCCTTGATGGGGGAAGTGATGGTGGTGCTCATGCCCTCATTTTAGCCAGTCACGTCAAAACGCAAAGCCTCTGAGTTATTTTCAACCACAAAGTCAAAATATTACCGAACAGTAATAAACAGTTTGTTCCCAAATAGCTCCGCCC
The DNA here is from genome assembly GCA_943370435.1 of Kapaibacterium sp. (SeqCode). GTDB lineage: Bacteria > Pseudomonadota > Gammaproteobacteria > Burkholderiales > Burkholderiaceae_C > Polaromonas. The sequence goes on from CALRQX020000030.1 coordinate 20,086, forward strand.
GGTTCTGGCAGGCAGGTATCTTGCATCAACGGGATTTCTGGTTTCGCTTTTGGGAGCTCGACATGATCACACCCTGGCCCGGAATTGCAGCATGGCTGCTGGCTGTCTCCACCGCTGTGCTGCTTGCGGCCGCAGCGCCCAGCGAAAGCAGCGTCATGGGCCAGCTTCCGGCATTCATGGCGCGCACCCTGACCCAGCAAGCGATCACTGTTCCCGGCGGCTTGCCGGCCGAACGCACGCTGGCGCTGATTGCGTTTCGCAGCACCCAGCGGGAACACATTGAAGGCTGGATCCAGGGCCTGAACCTGCGGGCCGACCCGTCGATAGCCTGGATGCGCATGCCGATACTCAATGACCCGGGCAACCCCGACGCGCGCGGGCTGATAGAAACCAGGCTTTTGCGCCACTACCCCGAAGGTGCAGAACGCGCCCGGCTGCTGCCGGTGTTCACCGACCGGGAGCGTTTTGTCCGCTCGGCCGGCCTGGATGGCACCGACCAGGTGTATGCCGTGGTCATCAACCGGGATGGCGAGGTACTGGCCCGCGCCGCTGGCGCTTTTGATGCCGGCAAGGCCACGAGCTTGCGCGAAACCCTGCTGCAGCGCGGGTTTTATTGACCCTCTTCGATCATCGCCCCAGGCGCCGACGTTCCTTCCGCCGCGCAGAAGCCTAGCCCTCGTCGCTGGGCGCGCTGCCCAATGTGAAGTAAAAGGTGGCGCCGTATCCCGGCTCGGAGGTCGCCCAGACCCTGCCGCCGTGGCGCGTGATGATGCGGTGCACCGTGGCCAGCCCGACGCCGGTCCCACTGAACTCTGACACCGTGTGCAGGCGCTGGAATGCGCCAAACAGTTTGTCCGAATAACTCATGTCGAAGCCGGCGCCGTTGTCCTGCACGGCGTACATGTCTTCTGCGTCCGACGAACTTTCGCGCCGGAACGAGATCAGGGTCTGCGGCTGTTTTCCGCTGAACTTCCAGGCGTTGCCGAGCAGGTTGGCGAGCACCTGCTGCAACAGGCGCGCGTCGCCTTTGGCCCGCAGTCCCGGCTGGATATCGAGCAAAACGTCGCGCTCGGGCTCACGCTCGCGCAGCGCAGCGAAGATGGTATCGGCCATCGCGCTGAGGTCCACCTGGTCCCAGCGCAGGCTGGTGCGCGAGACCTGGGCCAGCGACAGCAGGGCGTCAATCAGCTCGCCCATCTGCGCGACCCCGGCCCGTATGCGTGCCAGGTAGTGCCGGCTGCGCTCGGTCGCTGCAGCGTTGTCCATATCGCGCGCCAGCAGGTTGCTGAACCCGTCAACAGCACTGAGCGGCGTGCGCAGATCGTGCGACACGGAGTACGAGAAGGCCTCGAGCTGTTTGTTGGCAAACTCCAGCTGCGCGGTGCGCTGTTGCACCCGGTCTTCCAGGCTGGCGTTCAGGCGCAGCACTTCTTCCTGCGCGCGCTTTCGCTCCAGGCGTGCGCGCACATTGCCGATGCCAAACGCCAGGTTATCGGCCATGTCCTGCAACAGCTTGACCTCTTCAGCGGCGAAATGCTGCACCTCGGATGCATACAGCCCCAACAGGCCGAAAGTCTGGGTGCCATCGCGCAGCGGCAGCATCAATGCGCTGCGGTAACCGCGCTCCATCGCCGGGACATGCCAGTTGAAATGTGCGTCCGGCTGGCTGATGTCGCTGCGCTGCTGCGGCTGGCCGCTGCGGATGGCCTCGCCGGCGGGGCCGCGCCCTATCTCTTCGCTGTCGTGCCAGCTGAGCTTGATGCTGGCCAGGTAGCCCTCATCATGTCCGGCGCGTGCCATGGGCACAATGCTGCCGGCCTCGTCGTCGAGCGCAAACCCGACCCAGGCCATGCGGTAGCCGCCCAGATCCACCGCCAGCCGGCAGACCTCATTGAGCAAACCGGCTTCGTCGTCCACGCGGATCACGGTTTCATTGCAGCGGCTGAGCATTTGCAGCGCGCGGTGGGTGCGCGCCAGTTCCAGGTCGGCCAGCTTGCGGTCGGTGATGTCGCGCGCGGTGCCCACCACCCGCTCCACCACACCCGCAGAATTGGTCACCGGATAGGCATGGTCCCGAATCCAGCGCACCGCGCCGTCGGGTCGGATGATGCGGTATTCCAGGTGCGTGCTGACGCCGCTGGCCTGCGCCTGTGCGCCCTGCGCCTGCTGGGCCTGATCGTCCGGGTGGATGCCGCGCCCAAAGGAGTCGGGCTGGTCATCGATGCTGGCTATGCTGCGGCCCCACAGCTCTTCGTAAGCGGGACTGACATACAGAAACCGGCCGCTGGCGAAGTCACGGTTGTAAAACACCGAATCGACGTTCTCCGCAAGCTCGCGAAACCGCGCCTCGCTGACCAGCAGGGCTTGCCCGGCGCGGGCACTTTCGATCGCAATCCGCGCCAGCCTGACGGCGGACTCCACCAGGGTGTGGTCGCGCGCTTGTGGCTCATACGGTGCGCGGTGGTAAATCGCAAAGGTGGCCAGCACCGCGCCGCTGGCCGAGAGCACCGGCGTGGACCAGCACGCCTGCAGGTCAAACTCGTGCGCCAGCGCCAGGTAGTTGCGCATCAGGGGGTCGTGTTCGATATCGCTGACCACCACGGCCTTTTTTCGCGCCGCTGCCGTGCCGCAGGCACTCGCACCTTCGGCAATCTCCAGGCCGTCGAGGCGGCGGTTCAGTTCTGCTGGCAGGCTGGGGGCAGCGCCATGCCGCAGCTGCGCACCCACCCGCAGCATGATGGCGCACAGGCTGCCCGGCGCGCGGCCTTCAATCAGCCGCACGATGGCATCCAGCGATTCCTGCAGGGGCACGCCACCGGCCATCAGCTCCAGCACCTGCTCCTGGTCGCGGGCAAAGTCCTTGGCCGCCTGACGCTCGGTGATATCGGTGAACACCACCAGGGCCCCCACCAGGCTGCCGCTTTCATCATGCAGCGGCCGCACGTTGTTGCGCAGCACCCGGTCATCCTGATAAGGCAGGCGCAGCACCATGTCCAGACCGTCCACACTTTCCCCGCGCAGCGCACGGCTCAAGGGCCTGTCCTGCGGCTCGCACACCCGCTCCTGGCCAAGCGACAGCAACTCGTGGCACTGGCGCCATTGCGTCAGCGTCATGCCGACCTGATGCTCTGCAAAGGTCTTTCTCGCGGCCGCATTGAACAGCAGGAAGTGATCCTGCAGATCCACCGCTATCACGCCCTCACTCATGCTGTTGATGATCAGGTCCAGCATGGCGCGCTCTTTGCCGACCTCCAGCAGCGTCTGGTCCAGCGCGCGCTGGCGCATCTGAAGGGATTCGGCCATGCTGTTGAACGTGCTGGCAAGCTGCCCCAGCTCGCCGCGGTCCACCGTGACGATGGCAACCCGCGCCGCAAGATTGCCTCGCGCCAGCTCCCGGGCTTCGCGCAAAATGGCAGCCGCCGGATCGACGATCATGCGCTGGCCCATGAACCAGGCAACGGCAAGGCCTGCCAGGGCGGCAGCCAGCAGGACAAGCGCCTGTAGCGCCAGCGGGGCTGCGTCCGCTTGCAGGGCCACCAGAGCCCACACCAGCAGGCCAAGCAGGGGCAGCATGGCGACCAGAATCAGCGCCACCAGACGAGAACGAAGCCCCCACGAAGTCAGCATGCCATACGCCCCTGTGTCCCTTTTTTGACCGGCCATCGAGCGGCTGACTGCTCAGGCCCAAACGCCCACGCCGCAGGTGACATCGTAGCCTTTTGACCGGCGCAGGGCGAATCAAGGGGCTCATGGCCTGGTGCTGCCTGCCGGCTCAAGGCTTCAAGAGCAGGCCTTCCTACAGGGCGCCATGTCCTGCGCTGACAGACGGGGGGGCGGCCAGGCGCCATCGTGCAGGCAGGATCAGCCTCACTTCAAGGAGAAAACCCATGCGCAGTCCGCGTCCATCACAGGCACCCTGGCCGCCCGATAACGTTGCAGCGGCGCAGCACCAGCCGGCGGCAGCGCCAGCAGAGCCGGGCAGCAGCGAAGGCATGCCGGCCAAAACGCCGGCAGCCGGCCGGTCGCGTCCGGGCCAAAGCGTGACGCCGCAAGACGCATCGGATGAGAGCAGTCTGGCCTTGCCCCATGAGCGCGACCAGGCCAGCCACATGACCGCCGCGCAGCCGGACCCGCAGATCCGGCAAGCCGCGCACGACCTGAAGCAGCATTTGCAGGACACCGGCAAAAGCGCTGCCATGGACCAGGCCTATCAAAAGCTCAGGCGCCCGTGAGGCTGGCCCATCAGGCCACCATCTGCTACGTTATTGATAGCTGCTGGCGCCCGTCAGATAAGGGCTGCGATCCGACTTTGCTTGGCGTCCTGCGCGACCAGGCGGTCACGGGACCCGGGGCCCGGGCAGGACGGGGCCCATGCGCTCGCTCATCCAGCGCAGCAAGTCCAGCCACATCTGGCGCATCTCGGCATCCAGCGGTGTGCGCATGGCGTTCGGCAGTTCGATTGTGACCACCGGCACCCCCTTGTGCACGCCGCCGTAGTTGCCGAGCGACCCCGGAAAAATGCCGACCTGATCCAGATACAGCCGCCCCAACCGGGAGGGCGGAACCGATGGGCCATCGAAATCAAGCACACCATAGGGCGCATGGATGCTGACGATCAGATCGGGCTTGAAGCGCTTCATCTCCTCATGCAAAAACCGCGATTCTGGCTCTGACAGCGGTGTCGGACCGGGCCATCGGCGCGGGTCTTTGCGTGTGCGCTTTTCCCAGTACACACCGGCGTCGCGCTCCCAGTTGGGTGTGGGGAAGTTGCGATTCAGATCGACACCGCGGGCGTTGACCCGGCGCGGCGGTATGGCCAGCAACCCGTCGGGGTTCAGCGCAGGGATAAAGCGCCAATGGATCGCCTGCGACCATGGCGCGCTGGTTTCCTCGGCCAGCCTGATCCAGTGCAAAGCCACCGAAGCGGACGACAACTCATCCCCGTGGATGGCACCGATCACCAGCACACGCTGGCGCACGTCATCCGGTTTCACATCGCGCTTCCAGAGGGTCTGGCCCTGGACCGAACGGGCAGTGGTCGCCTGCAGTTTCACGGATTCGCACAGATGGCGCTTCACATTCGGCAAGCGGCGAACAAACTCGTCGCACGGGCCCGCCGGCTGCGCGCTCACCCCCATGGACAAGGATGCAGCCACAATGGCGACGACACAGGCAAAATGCATGGCCCGATTTTACGCGGGGTGGGCGGATATCCCGGCGCAGGCTGCTGGCCCGAAGCAGCGCCCGGCCGCTGCTTCAACCGGCGTCGCCAGAACCACCGCTGACGCCCTGAAGTCCGGCGGCAAGGCGCTTGCCTCAACTACCATCGCTGCATGCCGATCCGAAAAACCCATCTCGACGCGCTGGCCATCTCCCTGCTGCTGGCCTGTTGCCTGTTCTGGGGCTTCCAGCAGGTGCTGGTGAAAGCCACGCTGGCCGAGCTGCCCCCTGTGTTTCAGGCCTCTCTGCGGTTTGCCGGCGCCACCTTGCTGCTGCTGCTGTGGTGCGCCTGGCGCCGGGTGCGGCTGTTTGCCGCAGACGGGTCGCTGGCTGCGGGGCTGTTCGCGGGCGGGCTGTTCGCGCTGGAGTTTGCCTGCCTGTACGTGGGCCTGCAGTACACCAGTGCGTCACGGCTCACGGTGTTTCTCTACACCTCGCCGTTCTGGGTGGCGGCCCTGTTGCCCCTCTGGGTGAAAGCGGAAAAACTCGGCGCCGTGCAATGGGGCGGTCTGGCCTGTGCTTTCGCCGCGGTGGTGTTTGCGCTGCGTGAAGGCTTTGGCAGCAGCGGCACTTCCACCTGGACGGGGGATGTGCTCGCGCTGGTGGCCGGCATGTTCTGGGGCCTGACCACGGTGGTGATACGTGCCTCCTCGCTGACCCGGGTGTCGCCCGAAAAACTGCTGTTCTATCAGGTCGCGGTGAGTGCGGCGGTCCTGCCGTTTTTATCCATGGCGCTCGGTGAACAGTGGGTCTGGACCTTCAGCCCTTTTGCCCTGGGCTCGTTGCTGGTGCAGGTGGTGGTCGGTGCGTTTGCCAGCTATCTGGCCTGGATGTGGATGCTGGGGCGTTACCCGGCCACCAAAATATCCGTGTTTGTGTTCCTGACGCCACTGTTTGCGCTGGTCTTCGGCGCGTTGTGGCTCCACGAAAGTATCACGCCCAGCCTGATGGCCGCACTGGTGCTGGTGGCTGTGGGCATTGTGCTGGTGAACCGCAAACCGGGCGGGTGAGCAGCCAGTTGGCGCCTCACTGCGACGCCGTGATGCCGCCGTCCAGGTACAGCACCTGACCGGTGATGAAAGACGCTGCGGGCGCAGCAAAAAACACGGCAGCGCCTGCCACATCCTGAGGATCGGCCACGCGGCCCAGCGGAATGCGCTCCAGCACCTGTTTGCGGGTGTCCGGGTTTTCCAGCCAATGGCGCGCCATGTCGGTTTTGACCACCGTGGGCGCAATGCCGTTGACCGTGACGCCATGAACCGCCAGCTCACTGGCATGCTGGCGAATCATCATCACGAGCCCGCCCTTGCTGCTGCAGTAGGCCGAATAACCGCGTCCGCGCAGGCCAAGCTGGGCGCGCACCGACAGCAGATGAATCTGCGCACCGCCGCGGCCGCCATCGATCTGTTTTTTCGCAGCCGCCTGGGCCAGAAACATCGCCGCCTTGAGATTGACCTCAAGCACCTCGTCAAACACTTCCTCGGTGACCTCCAGCAGCGCCTGCTCACGCTGCATGCCCACGCAGTTGACCAGGATGTCGAGTCCTCCAAAGTGCCCCGCTACCGCATCCACCGATTGCTGGATGTGCGGCACCGAGTGGGCGTCCATCGCCAGGCCCAGGGCCTCATGGCCGGCGGCCCGTAACGCAGCGGCAACCGCCAGCGCCTTGCCCTCGTCGCGCCCGGACACTGCCACGCGCGCGCCGGCCAGGGCCAGCGCCCAGGCGATGGCCTCGCCAATGCCGCCGTAACCCCCGGGAACATAGGCCGTTTTACCGCGCAGGTCAAAAAGCCCGGACAGTGCTGAAGTGAAATCGATACGCGGGGTGATGCTCATAAGTGCTCGGGAAAATGATGCTTGTTTACGTGGGACGCCGTCCAGCGTCAGTCCATCAGCAGGCCGCCGTTCAGGTCAATGATCTCACCCGTGATGAAGCCGGCCAGCGGCGAGGCCAGAAAGCGCACCACATGCGCAAACTCTTCCGGTTCGCAAAAACGGCCCACCGGGATATCGCGCAGCAGCTTCTGGCGCTGCTCTTCAGTGAGCTGCTCGGTGATCATTGGCGTTTTGACATAGGCCGGTGCAATCGCGTTGACCGTCACACCGAACGACGCCAGCTCGCGCGCCAGCGAAAAAGTCAGCGAACTCATGGCCCCCTTGGACACCGAATACGCCGTGCCCGCGGTCAGTCCACCGGTTTTGGCGGCCAGCGAGCTGGTGTTGATGATGCGTCCGTAGCGCCTGGCCTTCATGCCCGGCACCACTTGTTGTGCCAGGTAAAAAGCGCCGTCCAGATTGGCCCCCATCACGCGCCGCCACTCATCAGCGCTGGTGGCTTCGACCTTGTTGTTGGACAGAATGCCCGCGTTGTTCACCAGAATGTCGATGGGGCCCAGTTTTTTCACCACCCCGGCATGGCCTGCGGCCACTGCAGCCGCATCACTGATGTCAAAGGAAAAAGGCAGGGCACCGGGGCCCAGTTCGGCGGCCAGCGCACTGTTGCGCTCGTGGCTGACATCCACCATCGCCACCCGGCAGCCGTCCGCCAGCAGGGCGCGCGTGGCCGCCAGGCCCATGGTGCCTGCGGCGCCGGTGACCAGTGCCACCTTTCCCTGCAAGGGTTGTGGGTTCTCAGGCATCGAGCACACTCTTCTTTCCAAACAGGCCGCGTGAGCGAAAAGTCACCACGGCAATAAACAACAGGTACATGGACATCAGCGACCACTCGGAGGCATAGGAGCCCGTCAGACCCACGACCATGCCGACCATCAGTCCGGCGATCACCGCGCCCCACAGCGACCCCACCCCGCCCAGCACAATGATCAGGAAGGCCGGCACCACCGCGTCCACACCCACATGCGGCCGTATGCCCCAGATGGGCGCCATCACCACGCCTGCAATCGCTGCCAGCGCCACGCCCAGGCCGAACACAAACAGGCGAAGGCGCGACAGGTTGATGCCCAGGGCGCGCACCATTTCGCTGTCATGCGCGCCCGCCTTGATGATGGCACCGTAAGGCGTTTTCTGCAGGAATAGCCAGAGCAGCAGAATCATCAGTATGGCAAAACCGCTGGCAAAAAAGCGGTACTTCGAGTAAATCAGATCACCCAGCAGGAAAGCGCCGGAAATCGCCTGTGGCAGCGCCAGCTGTTTTTCAGACGAGCCCCAGATCACCCGTATGCCCTCTTCAATCACCAGCGCAGCGCCGAAGGTCAGCAGCAGCCCATACAGCGGATCGCGGCCGTAGGTGCGCCGCATGCACAGCTCCAGCAGCATGCCAAACAGACCCACAAATATCGGCGCCAGAATCAGCGCAATCAGGTAACGCGTTTCAATCGGAAAAGCCATGTACCAGGCCTGCAGGCCAGGAAACATGCCCAGTTGCGGAGCGACCAGGAAGAGCGCGACATACATGCCCAGTGCAAAGAGCGAGCCATGCGCAAGGTTGATGGTCTCCATGACCCCCACAATCAGCATGAAGCCCAGCGCGATGAGCGCAAACAACAGGCCCAGCGAAACGCCGTTGACGAGGTGCGGAAGAATTTGAAAAATGAAATCCATGAAAGTCTTTGCGTTGGGGGAGTGGCTTGCGCGTGGGCTGATTACGGCTCGTAAGTTGGCGTCAGGGCGTAGGACTCGAGTTTGCATTGCTGCAGGGCGTCCTTGTCTTCCACCTCATCAGGCCGCAGCCGTCCGAGGATGCGGAAGATGTCGTCATCCTGCTTGGGGTAGGAGTTGTACGAGGCCATGTAGATGTTCTGCTGCAACTGGTGCGTCACGGGGTTCATGTAGGCGTCTTCGTGTTGCATGCGCCGCGCGGCCGGAACCTTGAGGTTCTCCAGCTCACGGATGATTTTCAGGTTGTTGGTCGATCCCACCCGCTCGATCGCGCCAAACAACTCGTGGGTGGCCATGTAACCGTTGTAGAACACGTTGCCCGGCACCTTGATGCGATACCCCGGGTTGCTGCGCTGGTAACGCGCCACAAACTCCCTGACGCCGGGCAAGGTCAGTCCCCAGTACCAGGTGGTGCCGAATATGCCGAACATGGCCTCGCGCCCCAGGCCGTACACGTCGGGCCAGTCGGCCTGGTTGTTGATCCAGCCGAAACTGCGGTCCAGCCCGGCCTTGCGCACCTGTTCGCGCAGCGCCTTGAGGTCCTCGCCGCCGACTGCGGTGGCAATCACGCCGGGGTTGAGCTGCTGGATTTTTTTCAGTTGGGCCGAGAAGTCGCGCGTATTTTGCGGCACCAGCAATTCCTCGACGATGCGCCCGCCGTTGTTTTCAACAATGCTGCGTATGCCCCTGGCGGTGTTGTGGCCCCACAGATAGTCGCTGGTCAGCAGCAGCCAGTTGCGGCCAAATCCGGTCATGGCGCCTTTGACCACCGATGTCGAAAAATTGGTGCCGTTGCCGTCCCAGACAAACTTCACACGGTGGCAGTCCTTGCCGGCTTCTGTCGGTGAGCTGGAATTGGTATTGAAATAGATGCAGCCATATTTTTGGGCCACTCTGGAAATGGCATTGACTGCACCGGAGTGCACGCCGCCCAGCAGGAAGGCCACTTCCCTGGCGCTCAGCAACTCGGCAGCAACCGCTGCTGCCTTGACGGCATCCCCTCCGGTGTCGGAGTGAACGGTTTCAATGCGACGTCCGAGCACGCCGCCGCGCTCGTTGACTTCTGCAATCGCCATCAGAATGCCGCGGCGCTCATCCTGCCCGCTGGCCCCGTACTGGCCGGTGTCATCCGTGGTCAGTCCGATGAGCAGGGGTTTTTTGCCATTCGCCTGCGCCCAGGCGCGGTGCACCGTCCAGGGGCCAAAACAGCCCAGGACGGCAGCACCGGTCCCCTGAATCAGTTGGCGTCTCTGCCGCTGCGGCAGGGACGGGATGGCTGCGCTCTGCGCCCCTGCGGCGCCGCTGTTTTGCCGGGTGCTCATGGGGTGCCTAGACGTCGTAGGTCGGAGTGGCTTCGTAGCTCTCCAGCTTGCAGGCAGCCTGGGCGTCCTTATCCTGCACATCCCTGGGATCGCTCTGCGTCAGGATCTTGAAGATGTCATCCTTCTCGGCCGGCGCCTCGTTGTAAGTGGCCATGTATATGGTTTGCTGACACTGATGGGTCACCGGGTCTATCCAGGCATCGAAGTGCTGCAGGCGATCCACGGCGCTCATCTTGCGGCCCTCGAGCTTTTTGATGACGGCAATGTTGTTGGTGGTGCCGGCCTCTTCGGCACAGCGCAGCAACTCGCGCGTGGCCATGTAGCCGTTGTGGTACACATTGCCGGGCACCCGGATCGCCATGCCGGGAAACTGTTTCTGGTAAGCCGCCACGAACTCCTTCACGCCAGGCAGATTGAGGCGCCAGTACCAGGTGGTCCCGAACACGCCGAAAATCGACTCCGGGCCCAGGCCATAGACATCGGGCCAGTCCTGCTGGTTGTTGATCCAGGCCATGCTCTGGTTCATCTTGAGCTGTACCACCTGCTGGCGCAGTGCCTTGATATCGTCACCGCCCACAGCGGTGGCCACCACATGCGGCTTGAGCTGCTGCAGCTTGAGCAGGTAAGAGGCGAAGTCACGGGTGTTCTGCGGCACCAGCAGCTCTTCGATGATGCGGCCGCCATTGGCCTCCACAATCGCACGCGTCGCCTTGGAGGTGGTGTGGCCCCACACATAGTCGTTGGTCAGCAGCACCCAGTTGCGGCCGCTGGCCTTGATCGCGTTTTTGACAATGGCATTGGAAAAGTTGGTGCCGTTGCCGTCCCAGACAAACTTGGTGCGGTGGCAGTCCTTGCCGGCTTCGGTGGGCGAGCTGGAATTGGTGTTGAGAAAAATGGTGCCGTATTTCTGCGCCACCTGCGAGATGGCGTTGGAGACACCGGAATGCACGGCACCGATCAGGAAGGAGGCCTCATTGCGTGTGATCATGCGCTCCGCGGCGCGGGACCCGGTTGCGGGCGTGGTCTCGGTGTCGATATGGATGGCCTCAATGCGCCGGCCCAATACGCCGCCCTTGTCGTTGAACTCCTTGATCGCCATCATGGCGCCCAGACGCTCCATCGAACCGGAGGCGCCATACTGGCCGGATGCATCCATGGTCAGGCCAATGGTCAGGGGTTTCTTCTGGCCGGTTTGGGCCCACACATGGTTGTGCTTCCAGGGGCCCATGAACGGTGCGACGCCATACAGCCCAGCACCGACCAGCGCCAGGCTTGAATTTTTGAGCATCTTGCGCCTGGACGCGGATGCCGCGTCCAGGCCTGTACCTGATGTGGTTTCGTTGTTGATATCGCTCATGTTTGTCTCCTTCAGGGGTGGGTGGGTTTAACGGGGAATGATCTGGACGTCGTTCAGTTTTTCCTGGGCTTCGAACAGGGAGGCAATCAGCTTGTCGCCAAATCCGGCGTTGACGGCCTGTACAAAACTCTGGTGCGCCGCCTCGCCCATGAAGCTGGTGACCGGCAGCATTTCAGCGAGGTGGGTGTAGTAGCGCAGGTCTTTCTGCGCATTGGCGATGCCAAACTTGAATCCGGTGACATCGCCCTCCTGCAGGGTCCTGGTCGTCATCATCTGGAAGATTCCACAGTTGACGCCGCCCGCCGAGATGACCTCATACAGCCGGTTCAGGTTCAGCCCGCTCTTGGCGGCAACCGCAAAGGCCTCTGCGATCGAAGCGGCAAAACTCATGGCCATCATGTTGTTGACCAGCTTGAGCACATGGCCATGGCCGGGCGGTCCCACATGGAAGATGTTTTCGCAAAATGCCTTGAGCACAGGCTCCAGGGTCTTGAAGTCTTCCGCACTGGCGCCGACCATGGTGTTCAGGCGGCCCTCCTCGGCCTCTTTCGGGGTGCGCGCCAGCGGCGCGTCGATCAGGCGTATGCCTTTGGCGGCGAGGTCCGCGCGGATTTTCGCGCTCGACGCCGGTTCGGCGGTCGAGGTGTCCACCACGATCAGGCCCTCGCGGCCGGCCCCCAGCAAGCCGTCCCTGCCATAAACAATTTCTTCGACCTGCGGCGATCCGGTCACGCAGATAAAGACGATGTCCGAGGACTGCGCACATTGCGCAGGGGTAGCGGCCTCCTGAGCGCCGGCTGCAATCAGGTCAGCCAGGTTGTCACGGTTGCGGTTGACCTTGAAAGTCAGCGCAAACCCTTTGGCCAGCAGGTTTTTGGCCATGCCGTGTCCCATCATGCCGATGCCGATAAATCCGATTTTGGGTGTCATGCTTTTTTACCTTTGTTGTGCTAGTTGCTCAGTGCCTCTGTGGCCCCGCTTCGTGCCTCATCCCACAGCTTGATCAGCCGCGCATACCGCTGTGCCACATCGCTGACCACGTCGGCATCACTCATTCGGCCGGCAAACCACGCCGCCGCCGCCTCTGAGAAGATGGACCGGCCCACGGCAAACCCGCGGCAGACCGGGTGTGGCGCAGCGATGCGAAAGCTCTGCTCCAGCTCGTCCTCGCTGGCCTCCAGGCCCAGAACCAGCACGCCGCGGCAAAACGGATCGTGCCGCTTGATCACCGCGGATATGGCCAACCATTCGCTGGCCGACTCTGCGGGCGGCAGTTTCCACCAGTCCGGGAAGATGCCGGCCGCGTAGATCTGCGCCAGGGCTTCTGGCACGGTGCTTTGATCGTTGGGCATGTCCTGGGGCGGTATCACTTCCACCAGGAACTCATGAAAGGTCTCCACGCTGGCACGCTGCAACTCCGACAGACGCGACAGCTGTGCCTCGCGCAGCGCGGTCGGGTCCTGCGGGTGGTAACTCACCAGGCACTTGGCCACATGTTCCCCGGGCCAGGCGCGCATGGCCAGCCCCAGGTGGGCGCCCGCCTCGAATCGCAGCGGTCGCGATCCCGGCAACTCGACGGGTCGGGCAATCCACCAACCCTTGCCCGTCATCTCCGGAAACACGTCCTCTCCAAAGCGCCCGTCCACAATGATGCCAACACCCTGCCTGCGCCCGGCACCGCGGCGCGCGCCCTCGGCGATCAGCGACTTGAAGCGGTTGATACGCTCATGGTCAACGCCGTGCCGTGCAGCAAGCTCTTCGAGCTGGACCCGGTGATCAAAAGCCAGAATGACCAGTTCTGCCCACCTGCGGGTTCGTGTGCTGACGCGATGCAGGTGCTCGAGCTGGGCGTCTTCGCGCAGGCGCCGCGTGGCAGAACCATGCAGCAGGAAAAACTGCAGCTCCTCCCAGCTCGCCATGGCCGGGGCGCAACCGTGGCGCGACACCACCAGTGCACCGCAGGCGTTGGCGTAGGCGCAGCAACGGGCGATGGGCTCATCCCTGATCCAGCCGCGCAGAAACCCCGCCATGAACGCGTCACCGGCACCGAGCACGTTGTAGACATCCACCGGAAAGCCCGGACCCCGGAGTCCTTTTTCAAGGTCGTCCGGAATCGGCCCGTCAAACACCACGCAGCCCATGGGTCCGCGCTTGACCACCAGCGTCGCCGCGGTCAACTCACGCAGGCGGCGCAATGCGGCCAGGGTGTCCGTGCTGCCGCCGGCGATGTGGATCTCTTCTTCGGTGCCAACCACGAGATCACACTGCCCGATCACCGTCTGCAGGTGTGCGCTGACCTCGGGTGAAGGCACAAAACGCTGCTCACCCATGCCCGGACTGGCCAGTCCCCACAGCACCGGCCGGTAGTCGATGTCCAGCACCACGCGGGTGCCGGCGGCACGGGCCAGCGCCATCGCCTTGCCGCAGCTGGCATAGGTGTTCGGCTGCGACAGGTGTGTGCCCGACAGCAGAAGCGCCGTACTGGACGCGATGAAGTCTGCGTCAAAGTCGTCCGGGCTGATGGCCATGTCGGCGCAGTTGTCGCGGTAGAAAATCAGGGGAAAGGTGTCGCGGTCCTGGATGCCCAGGAACACGAGAGCAGTCAGCCGTTTCGGGTCGGTGCCGACATGGCTGACATTCACGCCTTCGGCCATCAGGGTTTCGCGCACAAAACGCCCATGGTGTTCATCCCCGACCCGTGTCAACATGGCGGCCTTCAGCCCGAGGCGCGCAGAACCGACGGCTGTATTGGCGGGAGAACCACCGAGGTATTTGGTGAAACTCAGCATGTCCTCGAGCCGCCCGCCTGTCTGCTCGCCATAGAGGTCCACCGCAGCCCGGCCCATGCAAATCAGATCAAACGCGCGTTTCATCGGGGTTCCTTGCGACGCAGCGCAGCACGCGCCGGTTTTTCCGCCAACTGCTCGGCCAGATGGTGACCGGTGCTGACCACAAGGGCCTGCGCCAGGCAAAGCGGCGCCACCAGCGAGCGAAACGGTTTGGAGGAGTCGTCGGCCAGCTCCAGACACACGGTGGCCGACGTTTTGAGCGGTGAAAGGGGTCCATCCGTGATGGCGATGACCGACGCACCGCATCGGTTTGCCGTGGCAGCCGCCTCTATCACCTCGGGCGAATAGTTGCGAAAGCTCGCGGCGATCAGCACGTCGCCGGGAGCAATCGAGCGCAGGCTTTCCCGCAGCATGCCGCCAGCACCGTCGAGCAAATGGGTTCTCAGTTCAAGCTGGCTCAACGCGTAGGCCAGATAACCCGCCACCGGAAAAGCCCGGCGCTGCGCCAGCACATGAATGCGGGGTGCTGCCGCCAGCAGCTTGACGGCGGCCTTCAGGTCCAGCTGCGAAACCTTTTCCTCCAGGTGACCCAGCTCTGCAACCGACTCGGCCACCAGCTGGTGCAGGACGCCCGACGGGGCACGCGCACCACGCACCTGCTTGCGCCGCATCTGGTCGATGCGCTCCCGGTAGGTGTCCGAGCGCTCCAGCAGGTGGCCGCGGAAAACCTGCTGCATTTCGGAGAAGCCGCCGTAGCCCAGCGCATTGGCGAAGCGGATCATGGCCGAGGGCTGCACCTCGGTGGCCTCGGCCACCGTTGCCACCGTCCCGAGCGCCATGTCATGCGGCTGCTCCAGTGCAAAACGCGCGATGCGCTGCAGTTGTTTGGACATGCCGGGATAGGTCCGGCTGATCACGTCCTTCAACTCTTCGTAAGTGGTCACAGATTCCATGAGTACCCTGCGCTGCCGCGAAAATGTGCGCCGGAAAAGAGGTCCGGCGTCACGTGTAAATAGAATAAATATTCTTGCATTTTCAAATATTAGAACGTATATTCTGTTTTGTCCAGCTCTTTTTATTTATTCCTTCAGAGACAACGTCATGCAACTCGCCTCAGGCCGCGCGCCCCTGTTCCCACCGCCCATGCTGATCACGCTGGCCATCCTGCTGTCCACGCCGCTTTGGGTCACGCATGTGGGCCTGTATCAATACCTGGCCCTGGAAATCATGATCTGGATCCTGTTTGCGATGGGCTACAACCTGCTGCTCGGTTTTACCGGCCTGCCGTCTTTCGGGCACGGCGCGTTTTTCGGGGTCGGTGCCTATGCCTTTGGTTTGCTGCAGCTGCGCGTCTGGCCCAACCTGTGGTTCGACCTGCTGGGTGCCGTGCTGGTTGCCACCCTCATGGGGGCTTTGGTGGCGCTGTTTATTTCCCACCGTCGCGGCATTTATTACGCGCTGCTGACCATCGCTTTCGGCCAGGTGTTCTGGTTCATCGCCAACAAATGGCATACGGTCACGGGTGGCGAGGACGGCTTGCTCAACATCAAGCGCCTGCCGGCAGACTTCGGCTTTGTGTCCTTCAGCCTGGCCAGCAACGATGCCTTGTTTTTCTTTGGTCTGGCCGTGTTTGCGCTGGTGCTGCTGGGACTCTGGCGCCTGATCCACTCGCCGCTCGGGCGCATTTTCAGCGCCATCAAGCAAAACGAGACCCGCGCCGCGTTTGTGGGCTACAACGTCTGGCTTTACAAGTGGCTGGCCTTCACGCTTTCCACCGCCGTGGCCGGCCTGGCTGGCGCCCTTTTTGCTATGGCCCAGCAGTCGGCTTATCCCAATGTGATGAGCCTGCACAACTCGGGATTTGTCGTGATGATGGTGCTGATTGGCGGTGGCCTGGTGAGTTTCTGGGGACCGCTGATAGGCGCTGTCTTTTTTATCCTCGCACGCGATTTGCTCGGCGCCTACACCGAAACCTGGCTGCTCTGGTACGGTCTGATTTTCATGGCGATGGTGCTTTACAAGCCTGAAGGTATTGCAGGTGCGTGGCAGGCCTGGCGGGCCAGACTGAAGCCTGTGCCTGCGTCCGCCGCAGTCCCCGCAGGAGGCGCACTGTGAAGCTGTTTGAGGCCACCGGCCTTTCCAAACGTTTCGGTGCCCAGGTGGTGCTGCAGGACATTTCCCTGGGCTTTGAGGAAGGCCAGCTGGCCGGCATCATGGGGCCCAACGGTGCAGGAAAAACCACCTGCTTCAATGTGTTGACCGGCCGCTACAAACCGGATCGGGGCCGGGTCACCTTTGGCGGCGAGGACATCACCGGCCTGTCGCCACGCGAAATCGCCCGCAAAGGTGTGTCCCGTTCTTTCCAGATCATGAATCTTTTTGACAACTACACCGCGCTCGACAACGTGCTGGTCGCCACACCGCATGTACGCAAGCAGGGCTTCAACCCCTGGCGCGATCTGGGCGCCGACAGCACGGCGCAGGAGCTGGCCGCCGCCGTGCTGGAGCGTGTCGGCCTCAAGGGCAAGGAGCGCGTACTGGCCAGCAGCCTCTCCTACGGCGAGCGCCGCGCCCTGGAAATCGGTGTGGCCCTGGCCGCCGAGCCACGCATGCTGTTTCTGGACGAGCCGACCGCGGGACTGGGCGCCGAAGGCACGGCGCGTCTTGCCGGGCTGGTCAGGGAACTGAAGCGGCAGCTGACCATTGTCATCATTGAGCACGACATGAATTTTCTTTTCAGTCTGGCCGACCAGATCTCCGTGATTCATTGGGGTCAGGTCATCACCCAGGGCACACCTGCCGAGCTGCGGCAAAACGAGTGGGTGCGCCGCTCGAATCTGGGAGCGATGGCATGAACGCGGTCCTCCAGCCATCTGCGCAAACCAGCGACATGTTGTCCATAGACCGCATCGACACCTTTTACGGCGAGACACAGGTCTTGTTCGACGTTTCCCTGCGGGTCGGTGCCGGGGAGGTCGTGGCCTTGCTGGGCCCGAATGGCGCGGGCAAAACCACCACTCTGCGCTCCATTCTGGGGCTGACTCAGGCGCGCAAGGGTGCGATCCGCTTTGACGGGCAGGACATCACACACACGCCGACACACGAAATTGCCAAGGCCGGTATGGGTTGGGTGCCGGACGACAGACGCATTTTTCCGACCCTGACGGTGGCCCGCAACCTGGCGATTGCACGCAAAAACACGCGCTTTCGCAAATGGAGCCAAAACGAGTGTTTTGAGATCTTCAGTGCGCTGGAGTACCTGATGCACCGCGAATGCGAGAACCTCTCTGGTGGCGAAATGCAGATGGTGGCCATCTCGCGGGCACTGCTGGGTTCGCCAGGCCTGGTGTTGTTTGACGAGCCGAGTCAGGGGCTGGCACCCAAGGTGGTTCAGGATGTGATGAAAACCATCTCCCGCCTGAAGGCCGAAGGCATTGCGGTCCTGGTTGTCGAGCAGAACGTGCAAAGCGCGTTACAGGTCGCCGACCGGGTTTACGTGATGAACCAGGGTCAGATCGTGCATGAAGGCCCCGCAGCCGAGCTGCGCAATAACGCAGCCCTGCGCCTGCATTTACTGGGAGTTTAGTCCGTATGAGTCACCCACTGCTGCGCGTTGAAAATGTTGCCAAGCGTTATCAACGCGGTATTTTCCGCAAGACCACTACTTTTTCGCTGACGGCCGACTTCGAGGTGGACAAGCCTTGCGTGATTGGCGTCATGGGGCCCAACGGATCGGGCAAGACCACGCTGTTTGAGCTGATCACCGGGAGCAACCTGCCAACGGCGGGACGTGTTCTGGTCAATGGCCAGGACATTCACGCGGTGCGCACCACGGAGCGCGACCGTCTGGCGGTGCATTACCACCAGTCCTACCAGGTGCGCTCGTTCCAGAAAAGCCGGCCTGATTTCATGCTGGACCACGCTGCGGCAGACTCACCACTGGTGCACCTGTTTGACGAACCCCAGTTCAACACACAGGACGGCTACATCGGGTTCATGCTGGACTTCTTCAGCAAACTCAAAAGCCAGGGCCGTGTGGTGTTCCTTTGCCTGCACCCGAACGAGCCCTATCACATCGACATTCTGCGCAAGAGCTGCGAACGTTTTATTTTTGTGCAGAAAGGTGTGGTGACCCAGGCGCCGGACTTCAACAGCCTGACGGCCGACCCGAGGGTGCGCGCCTATCTGGGTGCCCTGGCACCCAGCCTGGAATCCGGCCCGCAGGACTTTCTTCAACAACTTCAGCCCGCCTGATCTTTTGTTTTCGTGACGCCCGCGCCATGTGTGGAGTGGCCGGGCACGACGCCCATCCACCAAAGAAGTACATGACCGCATCCCTTCCCTTTTTCGTGCAAACATCGCCCTCCCCGCTGGGCCACTGGACCGGCGGCAGGGCCCGCGCCGGCAGCTCCAGCCGCAGCCAGCCGGTCTTCAACCCCGCGACCGGCGCAGTGACAGGCCAGGTCGCCCTGGCCAACGCCGCTGAAGTGAATGCCGCAGTGGCGGCCGCCCAGGCCGCCTTCCCCGCCTGGGCCGACACCCCACCGATA
>CALRQX020000031.1:0-30521 GCA_943370435.1 Kapaibacterium sp. (SeqCode)
GGTGGGCGCTGAGCAATACCGCTCGGTGGTGAGCCGTCTGGCCGGCGCCTTGAAAGAGGCAGAGCCCGGGCCTGAATTGGGTGCTTTGCTCGACGCTCACCCGGCCGCGGCCGAAATGTACGAAAATACGTTCTACCAGCATGCGGGCCTTTGCCGTTCGCCGCTGGATCCGGCGCTGGCTGCCGAACGGCAGGCCAGGCAAGCCATAGAGCGCGCAATGCGCCAACCCAACCAAGGAAACACCCATGGCCAGAGCTGATGCCAAAACCACCGTCCTTGCCGACGGACTGCGTTACAAATCCAAGGTGTCGGGCTCCCCGTTTGTCGCGTCCGCCTCTTTCGGGGCCGCCACCATGTCCTGCTTCATGTGCGGCAAACACCGCCCGCGTTCGCAAATGGGCACACGCAAGGTGCTGGGCAAATCCCACGCCGTCTGTGCACCGTCGTGCAAGGCGCTCGACGAAGCCAACAACAGCTGATCCAGCCTGCAGCCGGGGCAAGATGACGCCATCCCTGCACATCGTGTGCCCGCACTGCCACACGACGAACCGTGTCAGCAGTGCCGATCTGGCCAGAGCGCCGGACTGCGGCAGTTGCCACCAGGCGCTGTTTACCGGCAAGCCGGTCAACCTCGATGAGTCGGCCTTTGAACGCCACATCGCGCGCAGCCAGATTCCGGTGTTGATTGATTTCTGGGCGCCGTGGTGTGGCCCCTGTTTGCAGATGGCCCCGGCTTATGCACAGGCAGCGACCGAGCTGGAGCCTTTGGTGCGTGTGGCCAAGGTCGATACCGAGCAGGCCCGCACACTGGGTACGCGCCTGAACATTCGCAGCATTCCCACCCTGGCCCTGTTCATGGATGGCCGTGAGGTCGCGCGCCAGGCCGGCGCCATGGGCGCAGCAGACATCGTCCGCTGGACGCGCGCCCAGCTGCGCTAAAGCCGGTTCAGGCCTTCAGTTCTGCCATCTGCACCGACAGATCGTGCAACCTGATCTTGCCCAGGTAGTAACGCTCCAGCCGCCAGTCCTTCAACACCTCGATACAGATGTCAAAGTTGTCGTAGTCCAGCTTGTAGATCTGGCTGAGCTCAAACTTTTCGTCTGATTCCAGCGCGCGTACCAGGCCGGCCAGGGTTTTGGCGGCTTCAGAGCCGGGTTTGCTTTCAATCAGTTTGCGGGCTTTTTTGATGGCGTTCATGCGGTCTTTCGAAAAAATTCAGGACCTCGGCTGGCGGATGAGAATCTGCGATACGACGCGGGTCAGCAAAAATTATGGCGGTGTCATGACCATCCTGTCTATCGTGGGTGATAAATAGCGGCAAAAGCAGGTGATCTAGATCACTGCATCTGCTGATGACCGGGGCGCGGCTACGATGGGGCTCTCGCACTTCCTCCTCTCCCCAAAGCTGCCGATTGACCACCGATCTTTTTGATGATGTGCTGCCCGACGGGCCGCCGCAGACACTGGCGCCAGGGGCCGTGTTGCTGCGCGGTTTTGCCCGCGCGACAGCGCCAGCCCTGCTGCAGGCGCTCGAGGGGGTCATAACACAGGCGCCCTTGCGCCACCTGGTGACGCCGGGCGGCTACACCATGTCGGTGGCCATGAGCAATTGCGGCGCGCTGGGCTGGGTGTCGGACCGCAGCGGCTACCGCTACAGCGCGCTGGATCCGCTGTCGGGTCAAAACTGGCCGGCCATGCCCGCCTGTTTTGTGGAACTGGCCACACAGGCCGCTGCGCGGGCCGGTTTCGATCACTTCCGGCCCGACGCCTGCCTGATCAACAGCTACCAGCCCGGCGCGAAACTTTCCGTGCATCAGGACAAGGACGAGAAGGATTTTTCTGCGCCCATCGTGTCGGTCTCTCTGGGTTTGTCGGCTGTGTTTTTGTTCGGCACGCCGCGCCGAAGCGACAGGCCGCAGCGTTACCGGCTGAGCCACGGCGACGTGGTGGTGTGGGGCGGGCCGGCGCGCCTGGCCTTTCACGGCGTGGCGCCACTGGCCGCGGGAGACCACGCCTTGCTGGGCCCGCGGCGCATCAACCTGACGTTTCGCCGCGCCGGCAGGGCCTAAGAGGATAAAGAGGACCTGGCCCTTATATGACGGGCGCGGGCAGCTACTGAAAACGTAGCAAAAAGGCAGGCCGGGGCAGAAGCAGCGAGGCTGAAGCGAGGGCTAGAAGTCTTCGGTCTTGAGCACCAGGGGGCTGTCCCTGCTGTAACTGACGCCCGGAAGAACGAAGTCGAGCGCCCGGGCGTTGATCATTTCAGCATCCAGCGCGTAGGCTGCTTTCAGGGCGCCCGGCCCCTGGCCCGCGCCGAAGTGTTCTTCCATGGCCTCACGCGAAATCCTGGCCGGAATGACGCCACCGGCATGCGCCAGCTCAAAGCTCAGCCACTCCCCGTGGTCTTCGACATTCAAGAACGGTTCCATGTTTCCCTCCTGAAGATATTTCCAGAATAGCGGACTCGTTACAAAACGTACAGACCGGCAACCCTGTCAGTGTTTGGGAAAAACCACGAAGCCCCGCCATGCTGCGCAAAAAAAGGGCGGCACCAGGCCGCCCTTTCTGTGTCAGCGGCCTGAAGCCGCTGTGCCTCTTCAGGCGGCCAGAGCGGCCTGCGCTTCGTTGGCGGCTTTGGCCTGCAGCGCGATGTCAGCCGTGGCGGCGGCCAGGGCAGCGGCTTTGGCAGCCTCACCCATGGCCAGGCCTTCGGCGCGTACAAAACGCACGTCGGTGATGCCGAAGAAACCGAACACCACCTTCAGGTAACTTTCCTGGTGTTCCATCGC
Source organism: Kapaibacterium sp. (SeqCode) (assembly GCA_943370435.1). GTDB lineage: Bacteria > Pseudomonadota > Gammaproteobacteria > Burkholderiales > Burkholderiaceae_C > Polaromonas. The sequence continues at coordinate 2,791 of CALRQX020000031.1, forward strand.
ATTGCCTGCGTCGCTGGTCGAATACATGCCGCCGCGCGAAGACGCGACGATCACGGTCTTGCCGCCGGCCAGGCCAACCGGGCCCTTGTCGGTGTAGGTAAAGGTGCGGCCGACTTGCGCCACGCGGTCAATCCAGGCCTTGAGCTGGGTCGGGATCGAGAAGTTGTACAGCGGTGCGCCGACCACAATCACGTCGGCCGCGAGAAACTGCGCCACCAGCGCCTCCGACACCGCGTTTTCGCGTTTTTGCACCTCGCTCAGGTCGCTGCCTGCGGGCATGCGAAAACCCAGTGATTCGGCCGACAGGTGGCTGGGTGTGTCCACAGCCAGGTCCAGGTAGCTGACCTCGGTGGCGGGATGGCCGGCACGCCAGGAGGCGACGATTTGCGCCGTGAGCTGGCGCGACACCGAGTTGCCGCCGAGGATGCTGGAGTCGATGTGAAGAAGTTTGCTCATGATGGATTCCTTAAAAGGGGAGGTTCGGGTTGTGGGCCGGATTCCTGTGAATCTGAACCATGGATAGATTGTGCGGATGAGTCTATTGATTGATAAGTCGGCAAAATCGCGATACATTGTTCTATCAGCAGGACAATGGAGTGACCATGCAGGACCTCAACGACATGCTTTATTTCGCCGAAGTGGTGGAGCGGGGCGGATTTGCCGCCGCCGGGCGCGCGCTTGGCTTGCCCAAGTCAAGGCTGTCACGCCGGGTGGCGGAACTGGAGGCGCGGCTCGGTGCCCGCTTGCTGCAGCGCACCACCCGCAAGTTGTCGCTGACCGAGGTTGGCACGATCTACCTGGGCCATTGCACCGCCATGCGTGATGAGGCCCTGGCCGCCGACGAGGCCGTGGCGCAGTTGCAGGTGGAGCCGCGCGGCACCCTGCGCATCAGCTGCCCGGTCACGCTGGCACAAAGCACGCTGGGTTACCTGGTGCCGCGTTTCATGGCCCAGCACCCGCTGGTCAAAATCGACATGCGGGTGACCAACCGGGTGGTGGACCTGGTGGAAGACGGCATAGACATCGCGCTGCGGGTGCGGCCAACGCTGGACGACAGCGGCAGCCTGGTGGTGAAAAACCTGGGCATGTCGGGCGGCCAGTTGCTGGCCAACCCGGCGCTGCTGGCGCGCCAGGGCAGGCCTGAAAAGCCCGAAGACCTGATGCGGCTGGACACGGTGGCCATGTCCTGGGTCGATGGCCGCTCATCCTGGACCCTGACAGGTCCCGAAGGCCAGGAGTACCTGCTGCAGCACCAGCCGCGTTATGTGGCCGACGATTTGCAGACGCTGAAGCTGGCCATTCTGGCCGGCACCGGCATGGGTTTTTTGCCCGAATCCATGAGTGCGGCAGAGCAGCAGGCCCGCTTGCTGGTGCCTGTGCTGCCGGGCTGGGCGCCCAGGCCTGGTGTGGCCCATGCCGTTTTTCCGTCGCGCCGGGGCCAGGTGCCGGCTGTGCGCAGTTTTCTGGATTTTCTCGGCGCCCACATGTGCGGCGAGACGCTGCTCTAGAAGCCTGCCCGGCTCCTCGCCAAAGGCCCGTCCCATAGTCTTCATATCGTATAAATTTAGAACGATATATTCTTTTGAGTTTTAAGGCTTACTCCCCAAAATGCATTTTTTGAATAAGCATTGAAGGAGCCCCATGAGTTTTCCCCCATCCCGCAAGCTCACGCCCAGGTCTTGAAGGCAGGGCGTACAGGTGCGTTTCATCATCGTCCCCGGCTGGCGCGATTCCGGCCCCGGCCACTGGCAAAGCCTGTGGGCCGGGCGCCTGCCCAAAGCCGTGCGTGTCAGGCAGGACGACTGGATCACCCCATCGCGCCAGGCCTGGGTGGCGACACTCGCACAAACCATTTTGCTGCAGCGCGAACCAGTGGTCATCGTGGCGCACAGCCTGGGCTGCATTGCCTGCGCGCATCTGCCTGCCGATGCCGCTGCCGCGATCCGGGGCGCCTTGCTGGTCGCGCCGGCCGATCCGGAGCGCCGCGCCATCCTCAGTGATTTTGCCCCCGTGCCTTACCAGAAGCTGCCGTATCGCAGCGTGCTGGTGGCCAGCAGCAATGACCCCTATTGCCCGGTGCGCCTGGCCGGCGCGTATGCGCGGGCCTGGGGCAGCGAGTTTGTGCGCATCCAGGACGGCGGCCACATCAACATCGAGTCGGGCCACGGCGAATGGCCGCTGGGCGTGGCCCTGCTGCAGTCGCTGGCCGGTGACCTCGATGTTGCCTCGCGCCTGCATTCACCTTCCTTTTCTTTTTCTCCCTCTGCACCCCTGGACACTGTATGACCCTCCGAATCAAACTCGCCCTCGCTTCCCTTGCCCTGGCCACCAGCGGCATGGCTTGCGCCCAGACTCTGCTCAACGGCTCCTACGACGTCGCACGCGAGTTCTACAAGGACTACAACGCAGCCTTCATCGCCCATTACAAAAAGACCACGGGCAAGGACATCAAGATCGACCAGTCGCATGCCGGTTCCAGCGCAGTTGCGCGGTCCGTGGCCGACGGCCTGGACGCCGACGTGGTGACCATGAACACCACCACCGATATCGGCTTCCTGGCCGACAAGGGCCTGGTCGCCAAAGACTGGACCCAGCGTTTCCCCAACGATGCCTCACCCACCACCTCGACCATGGTGTTCCTGGTGCGCAACGGCAACCCCAAGGGCATCAAGGACTGGGCCGACCTGGTCAAGCCCGGCGTGCAGGTGATTGTGGTCAACCCCAAGACCGGCGGCAACGGCCGCATGGCCTACCTGGCGGCCTGGGGTTCGGTGCGCAAAATGGGCGGAAGCGACGCACAGGCGGCCGAGTTTGTTGGCAAGCTCTACAAAAACGTGCCCATCCTGGCCAAGGGCGGCCGCGACGCGACCTCCATCTTCCTGCAGCGCAACACCGGTGATGTGTTGATCACCTTTGAGTCCGAGGTGCTGTCGGTGAATCGCGAGTTTGGCGAAGGCAAGGTCGATGCGGTCTATCCCTCGTCCAGCATCGTGGCCGAAAACCCGGTTGCCGTGGTCGAACGCACCGTGGCCAAAAAAGGCACGGGCGAACTGGCGAAGGCTTATCTGGCCTACCTGTATTCGGACGTGGGCCAGGAGATTGCGGCCCAACATGCGATTCGCCCGCGTTCACCGGCCGTGCTCAAAAAGTATGCGAACGTCTTCAAGCCGATCCAGCAGTTCACGGTCAAGGACTACTTCGGCTCGCTGGCTGAAGCGCAGAAGGTTCACTTCAACGACGGTGGCCAGTTCGACAAGCTTTACACCGTCAGGTAGGCCATGACTGCTGCTTCCCTTTCGGTGCCGCTCGCTGCGGTGCCGGTCCGGCGTGCCGCCAAAAAGGTGCTGCCCGGTTTCGGCCTGACGCTGGGCTACACGCTGTTTTACCTCAGCATCATCGTGCTGATTCCGCTGTCGGCGCTGCTGTTCAAGACTTTCTCATTGAGCTGGGAGCAGTTCGTGACGGCGGTGACTTCGCCGCGTGTGATGGCGTCCTACCGCCTGACCTTCGGCGCCTCGCTGTTCGCCGCACTGGTGAACCTGGTGTTTGGCCTGCTGCTGGCCTGGGTGCTGGTGCGCTACAAATTTCCGGGCAAAAAAATCATCGACGCGCTGGTGGATCTGCCGTTTGCGCTGCCGACGGCGGTGGCCGGCATTTCGCTGACGGCCATTCTGGCCGGCAACGGCTGGATCGGCCAGTACCTCGAACCGCTGGGCATCAAGCTGGCCTTCACGCCGGCCGGCGTGGTGATTGCGCTGATTTTCATCGGTCTGCCCTTTGTGGTGCGCACGGTCCAGCCAGTGCTGGAAGACGCCGAGAAAGAACTGGAGGAAGCCGCCACCTCGCTGGGCGCGACGCGGCTGCAAATTTTCACGCGCGTGATTCTTCCGCACATCACGCCGGCCTTGATGACCGGTTTTGCGATGGCGTTTGCGCGCGCGATTGGTGAATACGGTTCGGTGATTTTCATTGCCGGCAACATGCCCATGATTTCCGAGATCACGCCGCTGATCATCATCGGAAAACTCGAGCAGTACGACTACGCCGGCGCCACCGCCGTGGCGGTGGTGATGCTGGTGATTTCCTTTGTGCTGCTGCTGGTCATCAACGGCCTGCAGGCCTGGCAGCGGCGTTTTGCGGGAGCCCCTGCATGAGTGCAAATTCTTCGGAAACCAGGGCCGCCGCAGCGCAGGGCCGCCCCAAGCAAGGCACGGCCCCCTCGGGGGCCAGCGCATTACGCGTAGCGAAAAGCGTGGGGGCTCGTTCAGGCACCACAGAGGCGCCCTGGGTGCGTTACACCCTGATCACCATCGCGCTGCTGTTTGTCGGGCTGTTTCTGGTGCTGCCGCTGGCAGCAGTGTTCACCGAGGCCTTGCGCAAGGGCTTTGACGCCTACTGGGCGGCGCTGAAGGAGCCTGATGCCTGGTCGGCGATCGAGCTCACGCTGATCGCCGCCGCGATTGCTGTGCCGCTGAACCTGGTGTTCGGCGTTTCGGCGGCTTGGGCGATTGCCAAGTACGAGTTCCGTGGCAAGTCCTTTCTGACGACGCTGGTGGACCTGCCGTTTTCGGTCTCGCCGGTGGTGGCCGGCCTGATGTATGTGCTGGTTTTCGGCGCCCAGGGCTGGTTCGGCCCGTGGCTGCAGGCCAATGACCTCAAGGTGATTTTTGCGGTGCCCGGCATTGTTCTGGCCACGGTGTTTGTGACCTTTCCCTTTATCGCGCGCGAGCTGATTCCGCTGATGCAGGCCCAGGGCACAGACGAAGAGCAGGCCGCGATTGTGCTCGGCGCGACCGGCTGGCAGACCTTCTGGCATGTGACCCTGCCCAACATCAAGTGGGGCCTGCTGTACGGCGTGATTTTGACCAACGCACGCGCCATGGGTGAGTTCGGCGCGGTGTCGGTGGTGTCCGGCCACATACGCGGGCAGACCAACACCTTGCCGCTGCATGTGGAGATTCTCTACAACGAGTACCAGTCGGTCGCCGCCTTTGCGGTGGCGTCACTGCTGGCGCTGCTGGCCCTGGTCACGCTGCTGATCAAGTCGGTCGCCGAATGGCGCGCCGCGCAGGAGCTCAAAGCCGCCGCCGACCTGCCGCCTGAGCGGCCCGCAACACCCGCAGCCGCCTGATTGAAAGAAACGGGAACCCTCATGAGTATTGAAATCCGCAACATCAACAAACACTTCGGCACCTTCCAGGCGCTCAATGACGTGAGCCTGGACATAGCCTCCGGCGAACTGGTCGCCTTGCTCGGTCCCTCGGGCTGCGGCAAGACCACCTTGCTGCGCATCATCGCCGGTCTCGAAACGGCCGACCAGGGCAGTATTCTGTTCAGCGGCGAAGACACGACCGATGTGCATGTGCGCGAGCGCCAGGTCGGTTTTGTGTTCCAGCATTACGCGCTGTTCCGCCACATGACGGTGTTTGAAAACGTCGCCTTCGGCCTGCGTATCAAGCCGCGTGGCCTGCGTCCCAGCGATGCCGACATCAAAAAGAAAGTGCACGAGTTGCTGGGCCTGGTGCAGCTCGACTGGCTGGCCGACCGCTTCCCCTCGCAGCTTTCGGGCGGGCAGCGCCAGCGGATTGCGCTGGCACGCGCGCTGGCGGTCGAACCCAAGGTGCTGCTGCTCGACGAGCCTTTCGGCGCGCTCGACGCCAAGGTCCGCAAAGAGCTGAGGCGCTGGCTGCGCCGCCTGCACGACGACCTGCATGTCACGAGTATTTTTGTCACGCACGACCAGGAAGAGGCGCTCGAAGTGGCCGACCGCGTGGTGCTGATGAACCAGGGCAAGGTCGAGCAGATCGGCTCGCCGCAACAGGTCTGGGACCACCCGGCCAGCCCCTTTGTGTACGGTTTTCTCGGCGACGTCAATCTGTTCCACGGCCGCGCGCATGAAGGCCAGATCCAGCTCGAAGGCATGCGGCTCGATTCGCCCGAACACAGTGCTGCGCAGAACGCCAGGGCCTATGCCTATGTAAGGCCGCATGATTTCGAGGTGCAGCGTTATGCCCCGGGCGCCGAAGGCATCGCGGCGCAACTGAGCCGCGCCATCGTGATCGGGCCGATCGCCCGGCTGGAGTTGTTGCCGTCCGAAGACAGCGGCCAGGCCGATCCGCTGATCGAGGCGCAGATTCCCTCACAGCAATACCGCGACATGGGGCTGCGTGAGGGGGATCTGCTGGTACTGACGCCGCGCAACGCGCGGGTGTTTGTGGATGCGGGGGAGGGGATTTGAGGGGGTTCAAAGCGCGACACTGCCCACACGGACGCAGGAAGCTGCCCTACAAAACCGGCCGGTGATCCGCGGGGAAAATTTGTTCAAAGTTTCTGCCCGAGGCCTTGATCAGGTCTTCATGAAGCAGGCTTTTGATGTCTCCACTCAAGCACCTTTGACCTATTTACCCGGGAGTACCCATGTTGAAAACCACCCTTGTTATCGCCCTTTTTTCAGCCAGCGCTCTGGGCCTGAGCGCCTGTGACGTCAAAAAAACACAGGAAGGCAACATCACCGTGCCTAAAGTTGAAGTCACCAAAACGCAGGAGGGTGACGTCACGCTGCCCAAGTACGAGGTCAAGACCCCGGACGTCACCGTAGGAACCACCGAAAAAACGGTGGCTGTTCCGACCGTCAAGGTGGAAGAGAAAAAAATTGAAGTACCGACCGTCACAGTGACACCGGCCAAATAAGTCCGGTCCTGCGATTGTTCAAGGTGCCGCGCGGAGCTTTCCGCGGCGGCACTTTTTGTTTCTGCACTGCAATCCGGGCCTTGTTCCGTCTGGCAGACGCGACTTCTTCCGGTCGGGGAACTTATCACCGCCTAAACTCACGAACCACCGGACAATTCGCGTGTAGATAAAAAGGGCCCTGATGTTGCTGACGTATTTTGAAACCGCACCGCGCCGCGTGCTGGCACTGGTATCCGTGGGCTGTGTGGCCATGCTGGCTTTTGGGCTGTACCTGCAGCATGTGGTGGGTCTGGAGCCGTGCCCCATGTGTATCGTGCAGCGTTATGCGCTGGCGCTGGTGGCGCTGGTTGCCGGTGTGACGGCTTTCTTCAGCACCAAATGGCTGATCATGGCTGGCTCCGCCAAAACGCTGCTTTTGGCCGGCTTCGGCGCTTTTGTGGCGGCCCGCCAGAGCTGGCTGCAGTGGTACCCGCCAGAGGAGGCCTCCTGCGGGCGGGATTTTTACGGAATGATAGAAACCTTTCCGCTGCAGCGCGTGATCCCGATGATCTTCAAGGGCAGTGGCGACTGCACCAAGATCGACTGGACCTTTCTGGGCCTGTCGATTGCCAACTGGTCGTTTCTCTGTTTTGCCGGCATCGCGCTGCTGATGCTGGTCCTGCTGGTGGTTCAGGCGCGCGGGGCCAGACCAAACCGCCGTTGACCTGAATTGTCATTGCGGGCCCCGACCCGCAATCCATGCTGAATCACCAAGCCTGACGGGCGGTTGCTACGGTGGCAGCGGTGCCACCCTGGCCGGTACCAGCACAATTTCGATGCTGCCGCCCGGGTTGTGGCTGCGCAGGCGCAATTCGTCGTGGCTCAGGCTCAGGATGTCGGTCTTGTATTCCTGCGAGCCCTCAATCATGGTCAGCTTGCCGTTTTTGTAAGTCCAGGCGCCGAAAGCGGCCTTGCTGTGGGGCGAGGTGATCACCAGTGTGCCGTCGGACAAAAATACATACAACATGCCGGGCGACACCCCGGTGGACAGGCTGACTTCCCACACCTTGTTGACAAAACCCGGCTTCACGCTGGCCGGCGGCGTGGTCGGGGCCGCAGCGTCCGTGCCTGGCTCCCTGGAGCAGGCCGCAGCCAGCAAAAGCGCGGCAATTCCGGTGCTGCCCCACAGACAACGCAGGAGAAATTTCATTGAGCGGGCCCTAAAAACATTGATTTTCCTCTTCGAGGATAAAAGGTGTAATACTGTATGAATAACCAGTATTTTATACGCCACCTTTTGCCTTGTTTTTTCGCGATACCTTGCCATGTCTGCCTGTTCCCCTGCCGTTTCTGCCTTGTCTTTGCCTCCGGGCCGCTCAAGGCCGGCGGGCTTTGAGCTCGCCCCTGGCGTCTGGCGTGCGGGTGAACTCGGCACCCCTTGCCAGCAACTGGTGGACACCGGTTATGCGCTGCTGGACCAGGCCCTGCCGGGCGGCGGCTGGCCGCAAGGTGCGCTGGTTGAAGTGCTGCAGGCGCAGGCGGGCCTGCATGAGTGGGGCTTGCTGGCGCCGGCGCTGGCTGCTGTGCAGGCGCGCGCGCCTGGCCAGTGGCTGGTGCTGGCAGGCGCGCCTTGCCAGCCCTTTGGTCCCGCGCTGGGCGCACGCCAGCTCAACATGCAGCGCCTGCTGTGTGTGCAGGCCCACAACAGCGATGGGCCGGCGCTGCTCTGGGCCACACGCGAGGCGGTGCAATGCGCCGATGTGGCCGCCGTGCTGGCCTGGCTGCCCGATGTGCGCAGTGCCCATTTGCGCCGGCTGCAGATTGCGGCCCATGCGCACAACAAGCTGCTGTTTGTTTTCCGCACACCGCGTGCGCAGCAGGAGTCCTCACCCGCGCCGCTGCGCCTGCTGCTCGAAGGTGTGAACCAGGAGGGCGGCAATTTGCGCGTCCATGTGCTCAAGCGGCGCGGCCCGCCGCTGGCAGAGCCGCTGCTGCTGGCCACGCGGCCGGCGCGGCTGTCGGCGCTGCTGGCGGCCAGTCGCGAACGTGTGCGCCGCCAGCGGCAAGAGCTGGCACCGTTGCAACTACCCGTCACTTCACCGGACAGCCCTCTCCATGCCTTGCTGGATCGCATTGCACACCTCGATCACCACTGAGGCTCCGGAGGTCGCGTGGGAGGCTGCGGCGGTGCAGCGCGCGGTGGCCCGCATCGCGCTGGGCTTTTCGCCGCGCGTGGCGCTGCTCGATGAAGCCGTGCTGGTGGACGTGAGCGGCAGCCTGCGCCTGTTCGGCGGGCTGGCGCGGCTGATGCAGGGGCTGGAATCCCGGCTGCTCGCATTTTTTGAGTCCAATCAGGCTCCGGCTGTAGTCCAGCGTGCGCAAGGCGCTACTTCCTTGATAGCGCTGGGGCGGCTGCGCTGGCAGGCTGAGCCGTCTGGCAGCGGTAAAATACGCGTCGCCGACCTGCCCCTGCACACCCTCAGCGCGGCGCGTCCGCACCTCGGGGTGCTGGGGCGCACAGGCTGCCGAACTTGGGACGACCTGCTGCGTTTGCCGCGCGACGGCGTGGCCCGGCGTTTTGATGCCGAACTGCTGCAGGCGCTGGACCGCGCACGCGGCACGCTGGCCGATGAATACACCTGGCAGGTGTTGCCGGAGCACTTCGAGGAAAAAATCGAGCTCCCTGCGCTGGTCAGCCACGCGCCCGCGCTGATGGCCGGCGCCCAGCGCCTGCTGGCCAGCCTGCAGGCCTGGCTGCTGGGCCGGCAAAGCGGGCTCAGCGCGCTGCGGCTGACCTGGCACCTGGACAAACGCCGGGACGTGCCGCCTGTCGGTCAGCTCGAGATACGCACGGCCCAGCCCGCGCAGGACCTGCACCATGTGGCCCGCTTGCTGGCTGAACAGCTGGCGCAGCAAAAACTGCCAGCGCCTGTGTATGCCTTGAGCCTGCAGTCGCTGGTGACCGAGCGGCTGACCGATGCGGCGGCCGCCACGGGCAGCCTGTTGATGCAGGAGCGCAAGCAGGGCGACAGCGCGGTCGAACTGATCGAACGCCTGAGCGCGCGCCTGGGCGAGGCGCAGGTCCAGCTCTGGCAGCCTGCGGCCGACCACCGGCCCGAGCAGATGCAGCGCTGGGTGAACGCCCAGGGCGCTATGCCATTAATAGCTGGCGACGTTCGCCCCATAAGGGCCAGTGGCCCAAAGGGCTTGAAGCCACTGGTCCCCGCCGGGATCCGGACCGAAGCCCTTTATCCGAGCTGGCTGCTGCCCGAACCGCTGCGGCTGGCGATCTCCGGCAACAGCCCGGTCTGGCAGGGCCCGCTGCAACGGCTGGTCGGGCCGCAGCGGCTGGAGGCCGCCGAATGGCTGCTGGCCGAGGGCGGCGCGGCCCGCCCTGTAGGGGTTTGCGACAAGCCCTGGGCCTTGCGTGACTACTTTGTTTACCGCAGCCGGCAAGGCGACCTGCTGTGGATTTACAGCGAACGCCTGGTGGCCACGTCGCAGTCGGCCCAGCAGCGGGCCTGGTACCTGCATGGTTTTTTTGCCTGAGCGCGCATGGCCGGCTACACACTTCCCGATTACGCCGAGTTGCATGTATTGAGCAACTTCAGCTTCCAGCGCGGCGCCTCACATGCCGAGGAACTGGTGGAACGCGCGGCTGGACTCGGCTACAAAGCGCTGGCCATCACCGACGAGTGTTCGGTGGCCGGTGTGGTGCGGGCGCATGAGGCGGCCAAAGCGCTGGGGCTCCAGCTGCTGCCGGGCGCTGAATTTTGGGTCACTGCCGACCCTGCCTTCCGCCTGGTCGTGTTGCCGCACAATGCCGCAGGCTGGGGCAATCTGTGCGAGTTCATCACTGCGGCCCGACAGGCCGGTGACCTGATCGCCAAAGGCAGCTATCGCGTGGCACTGGGCGAGACCGATTTTGCGCTGCTCGCTGATTGCGAGGTATTGCTTTCGCCGCTGCCAGGCGCTATCGATACAGAAGCGCTCTGCGCACATGCTGCCTGGGCTGCAGGCCTGTTTGGCATACAGGCCTGGCTGGCCGTCGAGCTGCTGCAGGGTCTGGACGACGCGCTGCGCCTGCAGCAACTGCAGGACGTGGCGCAGCGCAGCGGCATCCGCCTGGTGGCTGCGGGCCATGTGCTCATGCATGTGCGCTCGCGCAAGCCGCTGCACGATGTGTTGACGGCCATCGGGCTGGGCCGGACCGTGCATGAATGCGGCTTTGCCCTGCAGGCCAATGCCGAAGCCCACCTGCGCCCGCGCATGCGCCTGAGCGACATTTACCCGGCCGCTCTGCTGCGCGCCACGCTGGAGGTGGCGGCGCGCTGCACGTTCAGCCTGGACGAGATCCGCGCCCTGTACCGCTACCCGCAGCAGGACATGGTGCCTGCGGCTGAAACACCGGCGCAGTGCCTGCGGCGCCTGACGGCAGAAGGCGCAAAAAAACGTTACCCGGACGGGCTGGGGGAGGCACTGCAGGCGCAGGTCGACAAGGAACTGGCCCTGATTGAAGAACTGGGCTACGAGATGTACTTCATCACGGTGCACGACATTGTGCGTTTTGCCCGGCAGCAAAACATCCTCTGCCAGGGGCGCGGCTCTGCGGCCAATTCACTGGTCTGTTATTGCCTGGAAGTCACGGCGGTCAGCCCGGCTGAAAGCAATCTGCTGTTCGAGCGTTTTATCAGCCGCGAGCGCCGGGAACCGCCCGACATCGACGTAGACTTTGAACACCAGCGGCGCGAGGAGGTGATTCAGTACATCTATGAAAAATACGGCCACGACCGCGCTGCGATTGCCGCCACCGTCATCAGTTACCGGCCGCGCAGCGCGCTGCGCGACACCGGCAAGGCGCTGGGCATGGCGCCCGGGCTGATAGAACGTTTCGCCAAAGAACATTTCTGGTTCGACGGCAGCGCGGCGCTGGCCACAAAACTGGCGGAGGCCGGCCTCCAGGCGCAGGCCGGGCCGGTGTTGCAGTGGCTGGAGCTGGCGCTGCAGCTGACCGGTTTTCCGCGGCACCTGAGCCAGCATGTGGGCGGCTTTGTGCTGACCCAGGGCAAACTCACACGACTGGTGCCGGTGCAGCCGGCCTCCATGGACAAGCGCCGCATCATCCAGTGGGAGAAACACGATCTCGAGGCCATGGGCCTGCTCAAGGTGGACGTGCTGGCGCTGGGCATGTTGTCGGCGATTCGCCGTTGCCTGGACATGGTCAACCAGCAACGCGGCAGCCAGCTTGAAATGCACACCATCCCCCCGGATGACACACCCACCTACGACATGATCTGCGCGGCCGATACCGTGGGTGTGTTCCAGATCGAGAGCCGGGCGCAGATGTCCATGCTGCCGCGCCTGCAACCGCGTTGTTATTACGACCTGGTGGTCGAAGTCGCCATCGTGCGGCCCGGGCCTATCCAGGGCGGCATGGTCCATCCCTACCTGAAAAACCGCGAGGTGGTCAGGCGCGATGGCTGCATCAGCGCCGAGTACCCGGCGCTCAATCCGGCGCTGGAACGCACCTTCGGCATACCGATTTTTCAGGAGCAGGTGATGCAGATCGCCATGATCGCCGCCGACTTCACGCCGGGCGAGGCCGACGACCTGCGGCGCTCCATGGCGGCCTGGAAACGCAAAGGCGGGGTAGAGCGTTTTCATGGGCGGCTGGTCAATGCCATGGTGAAAAACAAGTACAGCCCCGAGTTTTCAGAACGCATCTTCAGGCAGATCCTGGGTTTTGGCGATTACGGCTTTCCCGAAAGCCATGCCGCCAGTTTCGCCAAGCTGGTCTATGTGAGCTGCTGGCTCAAATGCCACGAGCCGGCCTGTTTTCTGGCGGCGCTCGTCAACTCCCAGCCCATGGGTTTTTATGCGCCTTCACAGCTGGTGCAGGACGCGCGCCGGCACGGGGTCGAGGTCAGGGCGGTGGACGTGATGCACAGCCACTGGGACTGCACGCTGGAGCCTGCTGAAAACAGGCCGCAGCCGTCCTGCCCCGACATCCATGAGAACCAGCCTGCCGTCCGCCTCGGCCTGCGCCTGGTGTCCGGCCTGCCCGAGGCCGCCGCCCTGCGCCTGGTGCAGGCCAGGGACGACGCACCGTTCACCTCGACGGAAGACCTGGTTTCGCGCGCGCGACTGGGCACGCTGGAGATCAACGCCCTGGCCGCCGCCGATGCCTTGTTGCCGCTGGCCGGCCACAGGCGCCAGCAGGTCTGGGAGGCCGCCGCGATCCGGCCCGCACCGCCGCTGTTCAAGACTGTCCCCACCCACGAAACCGCGCTGCAACTGCCCGACACACCCGAGGGTGAAAACATCCTGTTTGACTACCAGTCCACCGGCCTGAGCCTGCGCCGGCACCCGCTGGCCTTGTTGCGGCCGCGGCTGGCCAGGCGCGGGCTGCTGAGCGCCGGGCAGTTGAATGCCTTGCCCAACGGGCTGGAGGTGGCGGCCTGCGGCATCGTCACGGTGCGCCAGCAGCCGCAAACCGCCAAGGGCACCATCTTCATCACGCTGGAAGACGAGACCGGCCCGGTCAATGTGATTGTCTGGAAATCCCTGCGTACATCCCAGCGCGCCCAGGTCTTGCATGCGCGCCTGCTGGCGGTCTACGGTGTCTGGCAGCGCAGCGAGGAAAGCGGTACCCCCGAAGGTTACGGCGCGGTGCGCAACCTGGTGGCGCAGCGTCTTGAAGACCTGACGCCGCTGCTCGGACGGCTCGGTACAGCGAGCCGGGATTTTCATTAATACCCGCGCATCGCAAGGTTCCTGAATATCCCCTAGCATGGAGCCTGCCACCCGTTTCAACAAGGCCGCAACCAGCATGAACACACCCGTCCTCCAGAAAATGAAAATCGACTTTGTCTCCGACGTCTCCTGCCCCTGGTGCGTGATCGGCCTGAAAGCGCTGGAAGATGCGCTGGGCCGGGTCAGCGGCGAGGTCCAGGCCGACATCCATTTCCAGCCCTTTGAGCTCAACCCGGGCATGGCGGCTGAAGGCCAGGACATCACCGAACACCTGACCGAAAAGTATGGCTCGACGCCCGAACAGCTGCAGCACAACCGCGAGATGATCCGCCAGCGCGGCCAGGCCCTGGGTTTTACCTTTACCGTCGGGGCCCGCAACCGCGTCTACAACACCTTTGATGCGCACCGGCTGCTGCACTGGGCCGAAGGGCAAGGGCGCCAGCTGGCGCTGAAGGAAGCCTTGTTCAAGGCCTACTTCACCGACGGCGAAAACCCGGGCTCCCACACGGTGCTGGCTCGCATCGCTGGTGAAGTCGGTCTGGATGCCACCCGTGCGCAGCAAATCCTGGCCTCGGAGGAGTTCGCCGCCGAGGTGCGCCAGCGCGAGCAGTTTTACCAGCAGCAAGGCATACGCTCGGTGCCGGCCATCATCATCAATGACAAACACCTGATCTCGGGCGGGCAGCCGGCCGAGGTGTTTGAGCAGGCGCTGCGGCAGATTGCTGCGGCGGGGTGAGCGGGGTGGCCTGGCTCAGGCCGGGTTGCGGCGGTAAACCGCCAGTGAGCCGGCCAGGGCCAGCAGGGCGCCGCCACACAGGCGGTTCAGCCAGCGTGTGGCACGGGCCTTGAGCAGCCGGATCGCACGTGCGCCGATAAAGGCATAAGCCAGCATCACGCTGAAGTCCAGCCCCGCAAACACCAGGGCGATGGCGATGTATTGCGGCGCCTGCGCGGCGGCCGGGTCTATGAACTGCGGCAGCAGGGCCGAGCAGAACAGATAACCCTTGGGGTTGGTGGCTGCCACCAGAAAAGACTTCATGAAAATTGCGCGGCCGTCACGTTCGACCGGGCCGGCACCGGCGGCCGGCAGTTCAAAGCCGCCCTTTGAACGCAGCATGCGTACACCCAGCCAGGCCAGATAGGCCGCGCCCACCCACTTGAGCACCGAAAACCAGAACTCGGACGCCGCCAGCAGCGCACCCAGGCCCAGCGCCACCGCGCCTACCAGCACAAAGTCCGAGGCCACCGCGCCCAGCATGCCGGGCACCGAGCGGCGCACACCATAGTGCGAGCCATTGATCAGCGCCAGCAAGACCGTGGGGCCCGGCGTGGCAATCACCGCCAGGGCGACGAGGGCAAAAAGAAAGAGCGAGGTGCTGTTCATGCGGGGGCCCCACAACCGGCCGGCTTGAAGACACGTTCAGTGGACGCCGGGTAAGTCGCCAGCTTGCCAGCCGGCCGCCGTGGCCGCACCACCAGCTCGCCGCCGCAGTTGGGGCAAATCCCCTGGAGCTTGCTGCCGGCGCAGTCGCTGCAGAAGGTGCATTCAAAGGTGCAGATGCGCGCTTCCCGGGAATCGGCGGGCAGGTCCTTGTTGCAGCATTCGCAGTTGGGGCGGAGTTGGAGCATGCCCACATTCTCAGCCATTTTCAGCTTGAAAGACAAGGCCGCCCGCGGGCTGGGGCATGATGCGGGTCATGGGACCGACAGGTGTTTTGCATGGACTTTGAAATCAGACTCGACGACGTGGTGCGTGAGCCCGAGGTGCTGGCGCTGTACCGCGCCAACCACTGGTCGGCGGCCGACAAACCGGCCCGGCTGATGGCCGCGCTGTTGCACTCGCATGGCCTTGTGACCGCGCGGACCGGGGGGCAGCTGATGGGCCTGGGCAATGCGATCTCGGACGGCCACCTCGTGGTGTATTACCCGCACATGCTGGTGCACCCCGACTGGCAGCGGCGCGGCATTGGCAAAAAAATGATGCAGGCCCTGCAAGGGCGTTATGCCGGTTTTCACCAGCAGATGCTGACGGCCGACGGGGCTGCGGTGGACTTTTACCGTGCGCTCGGGTTTGAGCGGGCGGGCGCCACCGTGCCGATGTGGATTGACGCCGGATCGGAGCACTGAGCGCCATGACACCCAGGTTCGTCGAACACATTGGCATGTCCATTGAAGCGCCGGGTGATGGCCGCAGCCGCTGCACCCTGGAAGTACAGGCTTTTCACCGCAATTCGATCGGCCGGGTGCACGGGGGTGTGGCCTTCACGCTCGCCGATACCGGCATGGGCGCTGCGCTTTACCCCACTCTGGCACCCGGCGAGTTGTGCGCCACCATAGAGATCAAGATCAACTATTTCAAACCCATAGTGAGCGGGCAGCTGGTGTGCCTTAGCGAGGTCGTGAACAAGGGCCGACGTGTCGCCAACATGGAGTCATCCGTGTATGTCGACGATGTGCTGGTGGCCAGGGCCAGTGGCAGCTTCGCGATCTTCACGCCGAAAGACGGCCAGGCCGGCTGAGAGGTGCTGGCCGGGGCGCGGGCCGCTGCCACGCCGTCAAAGTCTAGGACAGCTTCTTGACCAGCACCTGGCTTTTGCGATTCAGGTTGTATTTGCGTTTGCGCGCCTCGGGCAGCCACTCGGGATCGACCTGTACAAAACCGCGCTTGATGAACCAGTGCATGGTGCGTGTGGTCAGCACAAAAATGCTGTCCAGCCCGGCCAGCCGGGCACGTTGTTCTATGCGTTTGAGGATGCGTTCGCCGTCGCCCTGGCTCTGGCTTTGCGGAGACACCGTGAGTGCCGCCATTTCGGCGGTCTTGGCTTCCGGGTAGGGGTAGAGCGCGGCGCAGCCGAAGATCACGCCGTCGTGCTCGATCACGGTGTACAGGTCGGCGTCGCGTTCGATCTCGGTGCGGTCGCGTTTGACCAGTGTGCCGTCCTGTTCAAACGGCTCTATCAGCTGCAGGATGCCGCCCACGTCGTCGGCGGTGGCTTCGCGCAGGCTCTCGAGCTTTTCATCGATGACCATGGTGCCTATGCCGTCGTGCACATAAATTTCAAGCAGCAAGGCGCCGTCCACTGCAAACGGCAGGATGTGGCTGCGCTCCACGCCCGACTTGCAGGCCTTGACGCAGTGCTGCAGGTAAAACGCGGTATCGGTGGGCTGCGTCGGGTTTGGCAGTTGCGCCAGCAGTTTTTCGGCCGCGGCCAGCGGCAGCTCGGTGTCTATCGGGTTGTCCTCGCCCTCGGGCTGGTCGGGGTGGATGCGCAGGCCGGGGATCTCGGTCATGAAAATCAGCTTGTCGGCCTGCAGCTCAATCGCCACGCTGGTGGCGACTTCTTCCATGGTCAGGTTGAAGGCTTCGCCGGTCGGTGAAAAACCGAAGGGCGAGAGCAGCACCATGGCGCCAAATTCGAGCGTGCGCAAAATGCCCCGCGTGTCGACCTTGCGCACCAGGCCCGAGTGTTTGAAGTCCACCCCATCGACAATGCCGACCGGCCGCGCGGTGATGAAGTTGCCCGAGATGACACGCACGGTCGATCCGGCCATCGGTGTGTTGGGCAGGCCCTGGCTGAAGGCCGCTTCGATTTCGTAACGCAACTGGCCTGCGGCCTCCTGCGCGCAGTCCAGCGCCACCGTGTCGGTGATGCGCATGCCGTGCGAGTATTGGGCCGCGTGGCCCTTGGCCGCGAGCTGTTCATTGACCTGGGGCCGGAAGCCGTGCACCAGCACAATTTTCACGCCCATGCTCTGGATCAGCGCCAGGTCCTGCGCCAGATGTTGCAGCTTGCCGGCGGCAATCGCCTCACCGGCAATGCCGACCACAAAGGTCTTGCCGCGGTGCAGGTGGATGTAGGGTGCCACCGAGCGAAACCAGGGCACAAAGGTGAAATTGAAGACGGCAGACATGGGGCGCGCTTTCGGGTTCGGGGCAGGTCATTCGACAGGGGAAAAGCCTGGCCACAGGCGGCCTTTCCGGGCAATGGCAGAGAGTGTAAGGGACGATGGCGGCAGGGCCGCACTGTTCTGAGCCCCTTCTGGCTGGCAAATAACGCACCCCCGCCAGTACAACTTACGCCTGATAATGCGCCCATCTATGGACAAACTGGCGTTTGGCTTCTGGGGCTGTTTTTTTGGCATGACGGCCCTGATGCTGGCTGGCGCTGCGCTGGCCTATGCCCGTTCCCTGCGCCGCATTTCGCTCAATGCCGCCTCGTCGGCCATGGCCTCCAGTTTTTTTGTGGTCGCCTTTCTGGGCGGCTTGCCTATCGATGATGACGCGGCACAGGCGCGCGTGCAGGCGCATGTGGCCATGCTGGTGTCGGCCTTTATGTCCTATCTGCTTTTTTCCATCGTCGGCGTGCTGGGCCGCCGCAAGACGCGGCGCGTCATCCAGCTGGCGCTGGCCGCGATGGTGCTGGCCGGCATCGCCATCGGCTGGCTGCTGAGCGCCCGGCAGTCGCTGGCACTCGGTCTTGGCATGGCCTGCCTGCTCGGTCTGGTGGCGCTCGGTGCGGGCTTGCGCAGCGTTTTTCGCGGTGAACGGCTGGGCTGGATCGCTGTCGGCGGGGTTTTTTTCATGCTGGTGGCGATTGCCGGGCTGGGCTGGATTGCGCTGGCGACGGCGCCGGTGCCGGTGCCCTGGCAGGTGCATGCGGTCAGCGCCCTGGCCGGTACCGCCTATGTGGTGACCATGTCCGCGGCGCTCTGGGCGCGTTACGCCTACCTGATCGAGCTGCACCAGGTGATGGCACTGGGCCCGAGTTACGACCCCGTGACCCGCTTGCGTTCCCTGACAGAAACCGGCCAGATGCTGGGCGACATTTTCCGGCAGGACCGCCTGCCCGGTACCGGGGTGGGTGTGGTGGTGGTCACCATTGGCAACCTTTATGCACTGGAACGCCTGCACGGCATGGCGGCGGTCAACCACGCGCTGTTTGTCTGTGCCGGACGCCTGCGGCGTGCGGTGTCGGCACATGTGGAGCCGGGCCGCTTGTCGGCCGATGGTTTTTTGCTGGTGATGCGCCATTGCAGCGACAGTGGCCAGTTGATCCGGCTGGCGCACCGGGTCGAGGCCCGTTTGTCCAAATCGGTGGCGCTCAACACCAGCCTGGACGCGAGCCGCCGCGAAAGCGAACAAACCCGCTGGCAGGCGGATATCGGCATTGGGGTGTTGCTGGTGTCCGACCCCGCAGCCCGGGCATCGACTGTGCTGGCCAAGGCCAAGGCCATGTCGCGCACCGCCATGACTTACGCCAGCCGGGTCGCCTGGTTTGACCAGGCCAGCGGCGAGCCGGTGGAGTTGCCGGTGCTCGAAGTTGCCTGAGTTTTGTCCCTTTCAACCCGGCGCCAGGCGGCCAGCGCCGATAATGCAAGGCTTTGACATCCCATCCCTTGCCGACGCCTGCCTTGCCCCATTCCCTGCGCATAGAGTTTCCCGAATCACTGCCCGTTTCCGGCAAGCGTGAGGAAATCACCGCCGCCATGCAGGCGCACCAGGTGGTCATCGTCTGCGGCGAAACCGGCTCGGGCAAAACCACGCAACTGCCCAAAATTGCATTGGCCATGGGCCGGGGCAAGCTCAACTACCCGGCGGGACAACATGCCAGGCTGATAGGCCACACCCAGCCGCGCCGGATTGCCGCTTCCAGCGTCGCCAAACGGATTGCCGAAGAACTCAAAACCCCGCTCGGCGAGGTGGTGGGCTACAAGGTGCGTTTTCAGGACCGGCTGAGCCGCGACGCCTCGGTCAAACTCATGACCGACGGCATCTTGCTGGCCGAGACGCAGACCGATCCGCAGCTCAACGCCTACGACACCCTCATCATTGACGAGGCGCATGAGCGCAGCCTGAACATCGACTTTCTGCTCGGCTATTTGCGCCAGTTGCTGCCGCGCCGTCCCGACCTGAAAGTGGTGATCACTTCCGCGACGATTGATGCGCAGCGTTTTGCGGACTACTTTGCCTCCTCCAAAGGGCCGGCGCCGGTGATTCTGGTCTCGGGCCGCATGTTTCCGGTAGAGCAGCGTTACCGGCCTTTTGAAGAGTCGCGCGACCACGACCTCAACGATGCAATCGCCGACGGTGTCGACGAACTCTGGCGCAACCCGCACAGTGCCGGCGACATCCTGATCTTTTTGCCCGGCGAGCGCGAGATCCGTGAAGCCTCTGACCACCTGCGCAAACACCTGGCGCACCAGCCGCTGCTTCGTGGTGCCGAGGTGTTGCCGCTGTTTGCGCGCCTGAGTCAGGCCGAGCAGGACCGCATTTTTGACGGCCACACCGGCCGGCGCATTGTGCTGGCCACCAACGTGGCCGAAACCTCGCTGACGGTGCCTGGCATCCGGTATGTGATTGATGGCGGCACGGCGCGTGTCAAGCGTTACAGCTTTCGCAACAAGGTCGAGCAGCTGATGGTCGAGCCGATCTCGCAGGCCGCCGCGAACCAGCGTGCCGGCCGTTGCGGCCGGGTGGCCGACGGCATTTGCATACGCCTGTACGACGAGCAGGACTTCCTCGGACGCCAGCGTTTCACCGACCCGGAAATTTTGCGCAGCTCGCTGGCGGCGGTGATTTTGCGCATGAAGGCGCTGCACCTCGGCACCATAGAAAGTTTTGCTTTCATCGAGCCACCCCCGGGCAGGGCGATTGCCGACGGCTACCAGTTGCTGGCTGAACTCGGCGCGGTGGACGACGACAACGAACTGACCCCTGTGGGCCGCAATCTGGCCCGCTTGCCGCTGGACCCGCGGGTCGGCCGCATGATCCTGGAAGCCAGGGACAGACAGGCGCTCGACGAGGTGCTGGTGATTGCGAGTGCGCTCAGCGTGCAGGACGTGCGCGACCGTCCGATGGACAAGCAGGCGCAGGCGGACCAGCAACATGCCAAGTTTGACGATGAAAAAAGCGAATTCACCGGTTATCTGAAACTCTGGAAATGGCTGGGCGATGTGCGCGGCGGCCACGGCGAAGACCACAAACTGTCGAACCGCCAGTACGAAAACCTCTTGAGAGAGAACTACATCAACATCCGGCGGGTGCGCGAGTGGCGCGACATCCACTCGCAATTACACAGCGTCGTGGGTGAGCAAAAATGGGTGCTGAACGACAAACCTGCCAGTTATGAACAATTGCATTTGTCCATGCTCTGCGGCCTGCTCGGCAACCTCGGCATCAAGAGTGACGAGGACGACTGGTACCTGGGCGCGCGCGGCATCAAGTTTTACCGCCATCCCGGTGCACGCCTGAGCAAAAAGCCGGGCCGCTGGATTGTGGTGGCCGAACTGGTGGAAACCACGCGCCTGTTTGGCCGTGGCATTGCGAACATCGAGCCGCAGTGGGTCGAGCAGGTGGCTGGCCATCTGCTCAAAAAGCAGTTGCTTGATCCGCACTGGGAAAAGAAGGCCGCGCAAGTGACCGCGCTGGAGCGCGCCACGCTGTACGGCCTGGTGATTTACAACGGCCGCCGCGTCAACTTTGGCCGCGTCGATCCGGTCACGGCACGCGAGATTTTTATCCGCGAGGCGCTGGTGGCCGGCAACTGGGACAGCAAGCTGCCGTTTCTGCAGGCCAATCTGAAGCTCATCCAGCAGGTGCAGGACCTGGAGCACAAGGCCAGGCGCCAGGACGTGCTGGTCGATGAAGAGCTGATTTACGCGTTTTACGACCAGCAACTGCCGGCCGACATCTGCACCGGCGCAAGCTGTGAGCGCTGGTACAGGGACGAGGTCAAAAAGCAGCCGACGCTGCTGTTGCTAAGCCGCGAAGAGCTGATGCGCCATGAAGCCGCCGGCATCACCACCCAGTCCTTTCCCAAGACGCTGCGCCTGGGCGGTGTCGATTGCCTGGCGACCTACCTGCATGAACCGGGCGATGCCAAAGACGGCCTGACGGTGGATGTGCCGCTGTTTGCGCTGAACCAGGTCAGCGAGGAGCGCTGTGAGTGGCTGGTGCCCGGCATGCTCAAGGACAAGATCCAGGCCCTGATCAAAACCCTGCACCAGCGGCCCCGTTCACGCCTGGTGCCATTGCCCGATACTGCCGCGCGCATGGCGGCCGAGCTGCTGCAGCCGGAAAAATTCGGCGCCGGTTCGTTGACCGATGCGGTGCTCAAACTGGTGCGTGATGCCACCTCGCTGGACATCAAGCGCAACGACATGAAGCTCGACATGTTGCCGCCGCATTTGTTCATGAACTTTCGCGTGCTGGACGAACACGGCCGCCAGCTCGGTGCCGGCCGCAACCTCGGTGCGCTCAAGGGCGAACTCGGCTCCCAGGCGCGCGGCGCCTTCCAGGCCCTGGCCGGGCTCAAAACACGCCTGGCCCCAGACGCTGCCCAGGATGATCAGTCAAATCGGCCTTCTGCCCAGGCGGGACGGGCGCAAACAGCTCCTGAAAGCATAGCAAATCAGAAGCCTGCGGCAGCCCGCATCCCCGAGCGTTACACCAGCTGGAGTTTTGGCGAGCTGCCCGAGCTGATGGAGATCAGCAAGGGCAAACAGACCTTGATTGGTTTTCCGGCGCTGATTGATCTGGGCGACGCGGTGACCATCGAGGTGTTTGACGAACCCGAGCTGGCGGCGTCCCGGCACCGCGCCGGCCTGCGCCGGCTGTTTGCCTTGCAGATCCGGGACGCGCTCAAATACCTCGAAAAAAACCTGCCCGAGCTGCAGAAAATGGCGACCGCCTACATGCTGGTCGGCCGCGCCGCCGACAATTCGGGCGGCGGCACGCTCGAAGAGCTGCGCGAGCAGATCATCGAAGTCGCGCTGGACCGGGCTTTTTTGCAGGAGCCGCTGCCTACCGACGAAGCCGGCTTCAAAAAACGCATCGACGACGGGCGCGGCCGCCTGACCCTGATTGCCAGCGAAGTCGCGCGCCTGGCGGCGGCAATTTTGCTGGAGTTCGCCGTGGCCCAGCGCAAGATCAAGGACACAAAAAACGCTGCGGAAGCCTCTGCTGACGCGGCCCAGCAGTTGCAGCGCCTGGTGCCAAAACGCTTTTTGACGCTGACGCCGTGGACCCAGCTGCAGCATTTTCCGCGTTACCTCAAGGCCATCACGCTGCGGCTGGAAAAGTGGCGCGCCGACCCGGCGCGGGATGCCGCGCGCCTGGCCGAGCTGCGCCCGCAGGAGCAGCGTTACTGGCGGCTGGTGGCAGAACGCAAGGGTGCGAGCGATGCACGCCTGCAGGAGCTGCGCTGGCTGCTGGAAGAACTGCGGGTCAGCTTTTTTGCGCAGGAGCTGCGCACACCGCAGCCCGTCAGTATTAAGCGGATTGAAAAGGCTTGGCAGCAGCTGGTGGGTTAAGGCCAAGCCTTTCAGCGCAGGCTGACAACTGCCCGCAGGGCTTGTCACGCCGTAGCTAAAAAGCCTGGCAGCAGCTGGTGGGTTAAGGCCGAGCCTTTCAGCGCAGGCTGACAACTGCCCGCAGGGCTTGTCACGCCGTAGCTAAAAAGCCTGGGCGCAGATCAACACCTGATTCCATACGGTTCGTCTCCTGTCATGCCGGACCCGATCCGGCATCCATGACGCGCGGGCATGGATTGCGGGGCTAGCCCGCAATGACAGCTCAACGAACAGTGTGGACACCTGACGCTTGCCCTCCACGCTTTGCAAGCGCCAAAAAAAAGGACTCAAGCCCTGCGGCTGAGTCCTTTTTTGGTGCTGGCTTCAGATCTAGATTCGGCCCATCAGCAGCAGCACGATCAGGATGATGACAATCAGGCCGACGCCACCGCTGGGACCGTAACCCCAGGCGCGGCTGTGACCCCAGGTGGGCAGTGCGCCGACCAGGATCAGGATGAGGACGATGAGCAGGATCATTGAGATCGACATGGGAAACTCCTTGTTGGTATGTGTATGCAGTGTGGCCGCTGCGCAGTCGTCCGCACGCAGGCAGTGGCGCTGACCCACCGTCAGGCAGCACCTACAGTTGCTGTGTTCAGCTGCCGCGCTGCAGGGCGGCCAGGGTGCTGTTGGCCAGCCGCAGGCGCTCGGCCATGGTGTGCATGACAAAGGCGTGCACCTGCATGGCGGTCTCGGGCGCGTTCAGTTGCAGGGTCTCCAGCGCCTGCCGGCTCAGGGCCCAGACCACTGAATCGCGTTCTGCCAACACGCTGGCGGAGCGCTCGGCGCTTGAGTACAGGGCCATTTCGCCCACCATGGTGCCGCCCAGCAGACCGGCCAGCCGCTGGCCCGCGCCTTGACCCTGCAGGCGCACCGTCAGGCGGCCGCTTTCTATCAGGTAGAGGCGGGTGTCAGACAGCTCGCCCTCGCGCATCAGCACTTGCCCCGCCGCCAGGGTGTGTCGTTGCAGCAGCGGCTGCAGCGCAGCCCAGTGTGCGGCTTGCCCGAGTTCGCGCAGCATCCAGGGCGCCAGCGCCTCGGTCGGCTCCGCGGCGCCGTGTGCCGCCAGCAAGTGGTGTTCGGCCGCTTCCAGCGCCTGGTCCAGCGTCTCATGGCTGACGGGTGCCGGGGCAGGGGCCGCTGCCGCGTCCGGCTGTCCATCAGGCTGGCTCAGTGCGGCCTGCACCGCAGGGCGCAAGCCGCTGAGCACCACCGCGACGCCGGCGGCCTGGGCCAGCTGGAAAATTTTGGCGAAAGTCAGGCCGGCCGAGGAGTCGGCGCTGGCCACATGGCTGAAATCGAGCACCAGGGTGCGGGCTGCGGCCGGCCCCTGCTGCGCGGCCTGCAAAAAGCCGCGCACGCGCTCCAGCACGCTGTGGGCGCTGCCGAAAAAAATCATGCCGCGCAGCATCAGCACCCGGATCTGGCTGCCGTGCTGGTTCAGCAACTGGCGCTGTGCGGCGGGCCGCACCAGCTTGCTGTGCAGGGCCGTACCATCCAGGTCGTGCTGGATCACACCGACCCGGCTGTAGTTCAGCGCAAAGTTCAGGCAACTGGCCACCATGCCCACCAGCACCGCGGTGGTGAAACCCACCGTGGCAGAAATGCCGAGGATGATCAGCACCAGCCACCAGTCGGCGCGGTTCAGCCGCTGGCGTGAATCGAGCACCCATTCACGCAGGATGGACAGCCCGATGTAGAGCAGGAAAGCCGCCGGCACGATCTTCGGTACCCAGCCCAGCAGCAGCCCGCCACCCAGCGCCGCCAGGCCACACACGGCGGCAGCCAGCATGCCGGCCAGGCGCGTGCGGGCGCCGCTTTCCAGCATGACTGCGCTGCGGCTGACCGACACCAGGCTGATGCAGCCGCCCGTGCAGGCGGCCAGCAGATTGAGCCAGCCGTGGGTGCGCAGCTCGTGGTCCAGCGAGATGTCGCGCCGCGACATGATCTCGAGCCCGCTGGCGCCCAGCAGCACGGTGAGGGCAGCCACAAACACCACCGCCAGCATGTCCAGCCACTGGTCGGCGAGCCAGAACCAGTCAAAGCCGGCAGCGCGGGTGTCCAGCAGCGTCCACGGCGCCAGCCACTGCGCGCGCGCCATGCCGCCCAGAAACCAGCCCTGCTGGCGCGCGGCGTCCAGCGATTGGCCGGACAGCGCCAGCGCTGCAAAAAAGAGCCCGCAGGCCGCCAGCAGCAACAGCGGCAGCCAGCCGGCAGAACGTTGCCTGGGCAGAACCAGCAGAAACACCGCTGCCAGCCCCAGCGTAGCCAGCAGGCGCGGGTCGGCCAGGTGGCGGCGCCAGTGCAGCAGCTCCCAGCCCGGCGCCTGATCGATGGCCACCTGCAGCGCCCCGGTGGCAATCAGCCAGCCGGTGGCGGCCAGAAAACCCGCAATCACCGGAAACGGCACATAACGCACCCAGGCGCCGAGACGGCCAAAACCGAGCAGCAGGAACAGCAGCGCACACAGCGCGGTGGTGACCAGCAGCAGCAAGAGCACATGCTCCAGCGGGCCTTTGAGCAGGCCGGTGCCGCTGGCCGCAGCCGCTGTGGCGGCCATGGCCGCCAGGATGGACAGGGTGCTGCCGTCCGGTCCGGCGATCGCAAAAGGCAGCTCGCTGCGCCAGGCCAGCCAGAACGCACCGAGTGCGGCGCTGACCAGGCACAGCGAGATGCCCAGCGGCAGACCGGCTTTCAGCGGCCCCGAAAACAGCAGCGCCGCATAAGTCACGGCATACACCACGGCCACCAGGCCGGTGATCAGCCCGCCCGACAGCTCACGCAGCCAGCGGTGCTGGCCGGCCAGCGTGTTGCCTGGGGTCATGCGGGAGCGATCCATGCGGGGTGTGTGTGCCAGTCGGGGGGTATCGATGAGGCCGCTCAGTCCGGCGGATCGGACGGCTCCGGCTCATGGCAGGCGACGCAGAGCTTGTTGCCGTCCGGGTCGCGAAAGTAGGCGCCGTAGTAATGCGGGTGGTAGTGCGGCCTCAGACCAGGCGCCCCTTCGTCGCTGCCGCCATGGCGCAGCGCGGTGGCATGGGCCAGCCGCACCGCCGCCCGGCTGCTGGCCAGCAGGGCGACCATCTGGCCGTTGCCGGCCTCGTGCGCCAGGCCGTTGTGCGGTGCCGCAATCACCAGCAGCGGCCGCGTGGCACCGGCGCTGTGCCAGCCGGCCCAGGGCCTGCCGGGCTCGCAAAAGCGCTGGGTGATGCCCAGGCTGCCCATCAGGGCGTTGTAAAAATCCAGCGCACGTTCAAAGTGGCTGACACCCAGAAAAACATGTGAAAACACGGCGGCTCCTGGCTGGAAAGGGCGCGCCGCAACGGACGGGACGGGAGCTGTCAGGCGGCCACTGGCAGTTTAGGGCCTGTTAACGCTATTTCTGCAAGATGCGTTGCGAGTCAAAAAGGCGCTGAGCAAGGCGCAAAACGCCGTCGGAGTGGCGCTGCGGAGCGTCCGTGCGCGAAGCTGTACAGCGGAGCAGCGCCATCAGCGGCGGCCCTTCGCCGGGTCTCTTCGCGGCCCGGACGGCTACGGGCCGCCCCCGACAAGGCTTTGCAACGCAGCGCAGGGTCTTTTTGATCGCAACCCGGAGGGAACGGGGTGAAAACAGCACCACTCGGCGTTGCGCTCCTAGCTCAGACGCCCAGTCTGGGCGTCGTCGCGCGCCTTGATTGGTACTGTTTTCACCCCGTTCGCATTCGCAAAAATAGCGTTAACAGGCCCTGATCGCGCTGCCGCCTGGCGTGAAGCCAGCCCACCGGCCTGCGGGGGGCGGCCATACGCTATGGAATTTATAGCTGCTTGCGCTCACCAGACAAGGGCTGGTGGCCTTTATGGCTTGAAGAAAATACGCCGACCGTGAAAACTGGCAGCGGCGGCCGGCTCAGGGTTTGGCGTCGCGCCAGAGCAGAAAGGGATTGAGGGGCGCGCCGCGCCACCACTGCTTTTGCGCTTCCAGTTTAAACACCGCGAAGTGCAGGTGCGGCGCATCGGGCGAGGCATTGCCGCTGCTGCCGACATATCCAATCACCTGGCCCTTGCGCAGGCTGGCGCCTTCAGCGATGCCGTCGGCGTAGCCGTCCAGGTGGGCGTAGTAATAGGCGTACTCGCTGCCCGGGTCAAACTGGTACAGCGTGATGCCGCCGGGTTTGCTCAGAAACAGTTTGGCGACACGGCCGTCCTCGACCGCCAGCACCGGTGTGCCACGCACGGCCATGATGTCCAGCGCCTCATGCGGTGCGCCGGCCGCACGCGCCTGCGTGTAGGTGTCGGCCAGTTGCGCGGCCTTCACCCCGCTGACAGGCAGCGTGAGGTCACGGGCGCGCAAACGGGACAGATCCGGAACATCGGCCAGTTGCGCTGGCGCGACTGGCGTCACGTCGGTGTTGGGCGCGGGTTCGGAGGCTGGCGCCGCACTGCTGGTCTGGGGCAAGGCCTGCACCTGCACCGGCTCAGGCGGCGCAGCTTGCAGCGGCGTGGGGCTGGCTTGCGCTGCTGTGGTCCGTGTCGTCGCCGCAGGGCGCAGCCAGGTGCCAATCACCCCACCGGCCAGCACGGCCAGCACCGCGCCCAGGGTCAGGGCCTTGCGCCAGGGCGGCGGTTTGGCAGCCGGGCTCACAACTTGACGTCCACCTTGAAGCCGGCCCTGGCCAGCGTGGACAGGCGTTCGGCGTCCCAGTTGGTCATGTGGATGCAGCCGTTGGTTTCAGTGTGGCCGACGTTGGATGGATTCGGCGTGCCGTGAATGCCCCAGTGCGGCTTGGTCAGGCCCAGCCAGATGCTGCCCACCGGGTTGTTCGGGCCGGCCGCAATATCCACCTTGGCGGCGTCTTTGGGTGCGGATTTGAGCAGCTTGGGGTCGTAGGTAAAGCCGGGGTTTTTCACCTCGTTCTTGATCGCCATGGTGCCAAGGGGCAGCGGGTCGTTTTTTTCATTGCCTATGCTGATGGGGAAGG
>CALRQX020000032.1:0-29880 GCA_943370435.1 Kapaibacterium sp. (SeqCode)
CCTTTCTTCAACAACTACCGTCCCCAGTTCTACTTCCGCACGACGGACGTGACCGGTGCGATCGAGTTGCCAGAAGGCAAAGAGATGGTGATGCCAGGCGATAACGTGTCGATCACCGTCAAGCTGATCAACCCGATCGCGATGGAAGAGGGTCTGCGTTTCGCCATCCGTGAGGGCGGCAAAACCGTCGGCGCCGGTGTCGTGGCAAAGATTCTTGCGTAATTCTGCAAAACCTCAAGGAATTACCATGGCCACCAAGCAAAAAATCCGCATTCGCCTGAAAGCGTTTGACTACAAGCTGATCGACCAGTCGGCAGCTGAAATTGTTGACACTGCCAAACGCACTGGCGCGATTGTCAAGGGCCCTGTGCCCCTGCCAACCCGCATGAAGCGTTTTGACATCCTGCGTTCGCCCCACGTCAACAAGACCAGCCGCGACCAGCTCGAAATCCGCACCCACCAGCGCCTGATGGACATCGTCGACCCAACGGACAAAACCGTGGATGCCTTGATGAAGCTCGATCTGCCCGCCGGTGTGGACGTCGAAATCAAGCTGCAGTAAGAAGAAATCGGGGTTTTGGCAAAAGCCGGGCCCCAAAAAGACCGGGATTCAGCGCGGATTTGCCAATCAGGCAAGTCCGCGCTATACTCTTGGGCTGTCCTGAGCTGGCATTGCCAAGTCCGGGGCGGTTTTATCAACTGTCTTTCACATCAAAACGTCTGCGGCCAATTGAAGTCGCAGCGGTGGAAGTTACGAAAGAAAAGCATGAGTCTGAGCAACTCCCTAGGGTTGCTGGGCCGCAAGGTGGGCATGATGCGTCTGTTCACTGATGATGGGGATACCGTTCCTGTCACAGTGGTCGATGTGTCTAACAACCGCGTGACCCAGGTGAAAACCCAAGCAAACGACGGCTACGATGCCCTTCAAGTGGCATTTGGTGCGCGCAAAGCGTCGCGTATCACCAAGCCAGCCGCTGGCCACCTTGCGAAAGCAGGCGTTGAAGCCGGTGAAATCCTGAAAGAATTCCGCGTGACGGCCGACGTCGCAGGCAAATATGCCGCCGGCACTGTGGTGCCCGCCGCTGACGTGTTTGCAGTCGGCCAGAAGGTGGACGTGCAGGGCACTTCCATTGGTAAAGGCTTTGCCGGCACCATCAAGCGCCACAAGATGAGCTCGCAGCGCGCGTCGCACGGTAACAGCCGTTCGCACAACGTGCCCGGCTCCATCGGCATGGCGCAGGACCCCGGTCGCGTGTTTCCTGGTAAACGCATGACGGGTCACCTCGGTGATGTCACCAAGACCACACAAAACCTCGATATCGTGCGCATCGACGAAGCCCGTCAGCTGCTGATGATCCGCGGCGCCGTGCCTGGTTCCAAAGGTGGTTTTGTGACGGTTCGCGCCGCCATCAAGGCCAAACCCGTTGCCGCCGCCAAAGGAGCGAACTGATGCAAGTCGAACTCCTGAATGACCAGGGTCTGGCTTCGTCCAAAGTGGACGTGCCCGATACCGTGTTTGGTCGCGAATACAACGAAAGCCTGATTCACCAGGTGGTCGTGGCCTTCCAGGCCAACGCCCGCCAGGGTACGCGTGCGCAAAAAGACCGTGAGCAGGTCAAGCACTCGACGAAAAAGCCGTTCAAGCAAAAGGGCACCGGCCGCGCTCGCGCCGGTATGACTTCCTCCCCGCTGTGGCGTGGCGGTGGTCGTATTTTCCCGAACATGCCTGACGAAAATTTCACGCAGAAAATCAACAAGAAGATGTACCGCGCCGGCATGGCCTCCATCTTCTCCCAGCTGGCCCGCGAAGGCCGCCTGGCTGTGGTTGATTCGCTGACCGTGGACTCGCCCAAGACAAAAGTCCTGGCCGACAAGTTCAAGGCCATGAACCTCAAATCGGTGCTGGTCATCGCTGACGAGGTTGACGAAAACCTGTACCTGGCTTCACGCAATCTGGTGAACATTCTTGTGGTTGAGCCGCGTTACGCAGACCCGCTGTCGCTGGTGCACTACAAAAAGGTTCTGGTCACCAAGGCCGCCATGGACAAACTCAAGGAGATGTTTGCATGAGCGCCGTGAACACCAAACCAAAATTTGACGAAGGCCGCCTGATGCAGGTGCTGGTCGCCCCCATCGTGTCTGAAAAAGCCACCATGGTCGCCGACAAATCCAACGCGGTGCTCTTCAAGGTGCTGCAGGATGCCACCAAACCTGAAATCAAGGCCGCTGTGGAATTGATGTTCAAGGTGGACGTCAAGGCCGTATCGGTACTGAACCAAAAAGGCAAAACCAAGCGTTTTGGCAAATCCACCGGCCGCCGCGACAACATTCGCAAGGCCTATGTGACGCTGAAGCCAGGTCAAGAGCTGAACATCGGTGGGGAGGCTGCGTAATCATGGCTGTCATCAAAATGAAACCCACCTCTCCCGGCATGCGCGGGATGGTGAAGATTTCCCGGGACCACCTGCACAAGGGTGAGCCTTACGCACCGCTGCTGGAGCCACAATTCCAGAAAGCCGGCCGTAACAACAACGGGCACATCACGACACGTCACAAAGGTGGCGGTCACAAGCACCACTACCGCGTGGTGGACTTCAAGCGCAACAAGGACGCCATTCCGGCCAAGGTCGAACGTATCGAGTACGACCCCAACCGCACGGCCCATATTGCGCTGATCTGCTACGCCGACGGCGAGCGCGCCTACATCATCGCCCCGCGCGGCCTTGAAGTTGGTGCCACGCTGATCAGCGGTGCTGAAGCCCCCATCCGTGTCGGCAACGCCCTGCCCATCCGCAACATCCCTGTCGGCTCGACGATCCACTGCATCGAGATGCAAATTGGCAAAGGCGCGCAAATCGCACGCTCTGCCGGTACCTCTGCGACGCTGCTGGCCCGCGAAGGCATTTACGCCCAGGTGCGCATGCGCTCCGGTGAGGTTCGCAAGATCCACATCGAATGCCGCGCCACGATTGGCGAGGTCGCCAACGAAGAGCACAGCCTGCGCCGTCTGGGCAAGGCCGGTGTCAAGCGCTGGATGGGTATCCGCCCGACCGTTCGCGGTGTGGTCATGAACCCGGTCGATCACCCACACGGTGGCGGCGAAGGCAAGACCGGCGAAGGTCGCCATCCTGTCGATCCATGGGGTAACCTGACCAAAGGCTACCGCACCCGCAACAACAAACGCACGCAAGTGATGATTGTTTCGCGTCGCAAGAAGTAAGGTTAAGCCATGACACGTTCACTCAAAAAAGGTCCCTTTGTCGACCACCACTTGGTAGCCAAGGCTGACAAAGCCGTTACCAACAAAGACAAAAAGCCGATCAAGACCTGGTCACGCCGCTCCATGATCCTGCCCGAGTTCATCGGTCTGACGATCGCCGTGCATAACGGCAAGCAGCATGTCCCTGTTTACATCACCGATCAAATGGTTGGCCACAAGCTGGGCGAGTTTGCACTCACCCGGACTTTCAAAGGTCATCCGGCTGATAAAAAAGTTGTGAGAAAGTAAGGAAAAGACCATGGAAACACGTGCAACCCTCCGGGGCGTTCGTCTGTCGGTCGACAAGGGCCGTCTGGTCGCTGACCTGATTCGCGGCAAAAAGGTGGATCAGGCCCTGAACATCCTGAACTTCACGCAGAAAAAAGCTGCGGGGATCATCAAGAAGGTGGTCGAGTCGGCCATTGCCAACGCAGAACACAACGATGGCGCCGACATCGACGAGCTGAAGGTGAAAACCATCTACGTCGAACAAGGCACCACGCTCAAGCGTTTCTCGGCGCGCGCCAAGGGCCGCGGCAATCGCATCAGCAAGCCAACGTGCCATGTGTACGTTGTGGTTGGCAATTAAGAAGGCAGACAGGATATGGGACAAAAAATCAACCCAACCGGGTTTCGCCTTGCGATCAGCCGTAACTGGTCCAGCCGCTGGTATGCCAGCAACAAGGATTTCGCCGGCATGCTGGCGGAAGACATCAAGGTGCGCGAGTACCTCAAAGCCAAGCTGAAGAACGCTGCGGTGTCGCGCGTTCTGATCGAGCGCCCTGCCAAAAATGCCCGCATCACGATTTTCTCGGCACGTCCGGGCGTGGTGATCGGCAAAAAAGGCGAGGACATCGAGAACCTCAAGAAAGAACTGAGCCGCCAGCTGGGTGTGCCGGTCGCCGTGAACATCGAAGAAGTTCGCAAGCCTGAAATTGATGCCAAGCTGATCGCTGACAGCATCACCCAGCAGCTTGAAAAACGCATCATGTTCCGCCGTGCGATGAAGCGCGCCATGCAAAACGCCATGCGTCTGGGTGCCCTGGGCATCAAGATCATGTCGTCCGGCCGTCTCAATGGCATTGAAATCGCCCGTTGCGAGTGGTACCGCGAAGGTCGCGTGCCCCTTCACACCCTGCGCGCCGACATCGACTACGGTACCTCTGAAGCCAAGACCACCTATGGTGTGATCGGCGTCAAGGTCTGGGTCTACAAGGGCGACACCCTGGGCCGCGGCGATTCGCCGGGCGCCCGCCTGGATGCCGCTCCGTCGGACGAAGAACGCAAGCCGCGCGGCCCCCGCCGTGATGCCCGTCCTGGTGAGCGCACAGACCGTCCATCCGCGCCCCGCGGAGCCGCACGCCCAGCGCGCGGCGCTGTGGGTGGCGTGAACACGGCCCCTGCAGATGGCAGCGACAAACCGGCTGAAGCTACCCCTGGTAGTGACGCCCCGAAAACCACCGTTAAGCGCGTCCGCAAAGCCGCGCCAGCTGCAGCAGCTGACGGTGCCAAGACCGAGTAATCGGTCTAACTACGGAGAATACAAATGCTGCAACCCGCGCGCAGAAAATACCGCAAAGAGCAAAAAGGCCGCAACACCGGCATCGCCACCCGAGGCAACTCGGTGGCGTTCGGTGACTTCGGTCTCAAATGCACCGACCGTGGCCGCCTGACGGCCCGTCAAATCGAAGCCGCACGCCGTGCGATTTCCCGCCACGTCAAACGTGGCGGCCGTATCTGGATCCGTGTCTTCCCGGACAAGCCGATTTCCCAAAAGCCTGCTGAAGTGCGTATGGGTAACGGTAAAGGTAATCCCGAGTACTACGTGGCTGAAATCCAGCCCGGCAAAATCGTTTTTGAAATCGTCGGTGTGCCTGAAGAGCTGGCCCGCGAAGCGTTCCGCCTGGCGTCTGCCAAGCTGCCGCTGCGCACCACCTTCGTCAGCCGCATGATTGGCCAGTAAGGGGAAATGAACATGACCAAATCCGCTGATCTGCGCAAAAAAGACGTTGCCGGCCTGAAAACCGAAGTCAAAGAGCTGCAAAAAGCCCACTTCGGCCTGCGCATGCAAAAAGCCACGCAACAACTCACCAACACCGCCACGCTGCGCTCCGCACGCCGTGACATCGCTCGTGCCAAGACCATTCTGGCCGAGACCAACGCCCGCGAAGGAGCGAAATAATGACGGAAGTTAAAAAATCCCTCAAGCGCACCCTGGTTGGCCGCGTGGTGAGCGACAAACGCGCCAAAACCGTGACCGTGCTGGTGGAGCGTCGTGTCAAACACGAGCTCTACGGCAAGATTGTGTCCCTGTCGAGCAAGTACCACGCCCATGACGAAAAAGGCGAGTACAAAACCGGCGACCTGATCGAGATCACCGAAAGCCGTCCGATCTCCAAGACCAAGAACTGGGTTGTGACCAAGCTGCTGGAAAAAGCGGCCGTCGTTTAAGTCTTTCCCGACTTTGACCTTGCTTCATCAAAAGCGGCCCACTGTGTGGGCCGCTTTTGTTTTTGCCCCCGGTTCTGACAGACTTCGGACAATGGTTGAAAATGCGGGTTGAGCAATTTTTCACCAACCCCTGAGGAGCACCCATGATCAAAGTAGGCGATACCCTTCCAGCCGCAACCCTGATGGAATTTTCCGAGGTGGAAGGCAATGGCTGCAGCATCGGCCCGAATCCGGTCGATGTGGCCAAGGCCGCAGCCGGCAAAACCATTGCCCTTTTCGCTCTGCCAGGCGCCTACACACCGACCTGCTCGGCCAAACATGTGCCCGGTTATGTCGAGAAATTTGATGAGCTCAAATCCGCCGGTGTGGATGAAATCTGGTGCGTCAGTGTCAACGACGCGTTTGTCATGGGCGCCTGGGCGCGGGACCAGAAAACCGGCACCAAGGTTCGCATGCTGGCCGACGGCAGCGCCGACTTCACCAAGGCCACCGGCCTGACGCTGGATCTGACGGCGCGCGGCATGGGCCTGCGCAGCAACCGTTATTCCATGCTGGTCAAAGACGGCAAGGTCGCCGCACTGAATGTCGAAGGCCCGGGCAAATTCGAGGTCAGCGACGCTGGCACCCTGCTGGCCCAAGCCAAGGCCTGAGCCGCCGCCGTTTCCTGCCTTGCTACAGCCGCAAGCCCCAGGGTCTGCGGCTTTTTTTCGCCTGTGGCTGACTCGCATAACGTCAGGCGTGGGCTCAATCGCTATAAAAATAATAGCTGCTTGCGCCTGTCACAAAAGGGCCAGGGCCTGTTTATGCCAAGTCCGCTTTCAGGTAGTGAGCGCCCGCTATCGGGTTGTGGTAATAAGGCGGGATGTCCCGGAAACCCAGGTCTTCATACAAAGCGCGTGCGGCCTCCATGTCGTTCAGCGTGTCCAGCAGCACGCTGTGGTAACCGGCCACACGCGCCGCATCGAGCACCGCCTCTGCCAGCAGCCGGCCCAACCCCGAGCGCCGAAAGCCCTCGCGCACATACAGGCGTTTCATCTCGCAGGCGTTCGGGTAGTCCACATTGTCCAGCGGCCGCATGGCGCAGCAGCCGGCGACTTCGCCGTCCACCATGGCCAGCAGCAGGCAGCCCTGGGGCGCAGCGTAGTCGCCGGGCAGGCCGGCCAGCTCGGCCTCGAAGTTCTGGAAGCACAGGTCCACACCGAGCTGCGCCGCGTATTCCTGGAAGACCGCGCGTGCGGCATCCAGCTGGGCCGGCGTGACCGGTGTGATGAACTGGGGGGGAAGAGAAGGGTCGGGCATGGGCAGTGCGTCGAAATAAGTGTATCGACTTTTGGCCGGCACCTGCTGGCCGGCGCCGCCAGCGTGCTGATCCAGCACCGCGCGACCGCGGGAACTTTGTCGCAAGGCCGATAATCCCATGGCCTTACCGGGGCGTGTGGACAGACACGGGTTGGACGGCAATGGAAAATGTGCTGACCCAAGAAAAAAAATGAGGGATATTTGATGGATGAACTGCTTCAGAACCCAGCCGTCCAGGCCGGCGTCGCGCCTTTTGTCGTTGCACTGGTCGCTACCGGCCTGCTTGTGCGGACCCGCTTTCTGGGGCTGGCCCAAATTGTCGGCTTCGCGGCCCTGGTTGCCCTGGCCATAGGCTTTTCCTTCGAGTCGCTGACCTCTACCCGCAAGCTGGTTCTGGTCGGGCTGTTCACGTTCCTGCCTCTGTTGCTGCTTGAACTCAAGGATTGGTCGATGCGTCCCGTGGCGCGCACGGCCGTTGCGTTGTTGGCGGGCCTGGCCGCCGTCTGGGTCGTCCTGAGGGTCCTGCAGCAAATGGAAACCACTACTGCGCTGCTGGCCGGGGCCGCCAGCGCGCTATACCTTGCTGCCCTGGTCGAATCCACCTTGCGCGTGGGCAGCGACACCGTGCGCGGGGCCGCCAACGGGCTGGTGCTGGGACTGGCCAGCGGCGCGCTTGCGCTGCTGGGTGCCTCGGCATTGCTGGCGCAAGTGGGCATCGCGCTTGGCGCTGCAGCGGGCGCTACGCTGCTGGTGCAGATGATCGCGGGCAGGCGCACGCCAGTGGGTGCCACCCTCTCATTGCCCGCCAGCGTTGTTGCCGGGCTCGTGGGCTTGCTGGCCGTGTTCACGGGTTCGCTGCCCTGGTACTGCCTGTTGCCGACACTGGCCATTCCATGGGCGACCCGCCTGGTGCCGGTCGGCTCGCGGCCTGTCTGGCTGACCGCCTTCCTCACAGCCATCGTGGCCTTCATCCCTTTGCTGCTCGCGCTGGGCCTGGCCTGGTTCACCGCAGGTACACCGTCCACGTAAGTGGGATTTTCCGTTCTTTCAACCCATATCAACAGGAGTCAAACATGCCTCGCCTCTCCACTGTCCTCTTGGCCTTGCTGGCGCCGTTGTCGGCCATGGCCGCGCCCCAGACCTACAACGTCGATCCCACGCACTCGTACCCCAACTTCTCGGTCAACCACCTTGGCATGGCGACCATCCATGGCCGTTTCGACAAAATGAGCGGAAAAATCGTGCTCGACCAAGCCGCCAAGACCGGATCGCTCGAAGCCCGGATCGCCACTGCCTCGGTGTCCACCGGCGATGGCAAGCGTGCGGACGGCACACGCTCGCGCGACGAGCACCTGCGCGCGGCTGACTTCTTCAATAGTGCTGAATTTCCCGAGATGGTCTACAAATCGACCAAGTTCAACTTCAATGGAGAAGCCCTCGAAAGCATCGAGGGAGCCCTGACCCTGCTGGGCGTGACCAAGCCGGTCAAGCTACAGGTGACCTCCTTCAAGTGCGGTCCCCACCCCTTCAACAAGAAGCCCATGTGCGGCGCCAATGCCGAAGCAACCATCAAGCGTACGGATTTCGGCATGAAATTCGGCGTGCCGGCCATCGCCGACGACATCAAGCTCGCCATCGGAATCGAAGCTTATCCGGAGTAAGGTCCGCCCAAACCGACATCAGGTGATGGCGCGCCAGGGTGTGCTACCCAATTGACAGCTGCTTGCGCAGGCGCGATGCGGGAGAAAAGGCCAGGTTCCTGCGAACCTGGCCTTTTGTATTTGGTGGTCGTTTGATCAGCTTTCGGCCAGCAACTTCTCAATCAACTGGTGCAGGGCCGCAAAGTCAGGCTCGCCCACATAACGCTTGACGATTTCGCCGCGTTTGTTGACCAGGTAGGTGGTGGGTGTCAGCTGCACATCACCCCAGGCCTTGGCCACGGCGCCCGTGTTGTCGATGGCCACCTTGAACGGCAGCTTGCGGGTTTCGGCGAAGTTGACCACGTAGCTGGGCGGGTCGTAACTCATGGCCACGGCCATGGTGTCGTAACCACGGCCCTGGTATTTGTTGTAAGTGGCAATGATCTTCGGCATCTCTGCCACACAGGTCACACAGCTGGTGGCCCAGAAGTTGACCAGCGTGACCTTGCCCTTGAGGTCGGCCGTGGTTTTTTTGCTGCCGTCCAGCAGCACAAAACCGGTATCGGGCGCCGACTGCGCACCCCCACAGGCGCTCAGGCCGGCCAAAGCGCCCAGCGCCAGCGCCGAGGCCAGCACCATCCGGCATACTGCGTTAAAAACGGGATTCATATCGGGAAAGGATCATTTCATGCAACGTCGCAATTTTAACCAGGCCGGTCTCGGTGCACTGGGCATCCTGATCCTGGCCACTTATCAACAAGCCCATGCGTTGACGCTGGCTGACCTCAGCAACCAGGAGGCCGGCAACGGCCTGAAAACCGCTCTGGAAAAAGGCGCTCTGGCCGCTGTCGCGCTGCTGGGCAAAACAGATGGATTCCTTGGCAACCCGAAAGTTCGCATTCCGCTGCCAGGTTATCTGGAAGATGCGTCGAAGTTGCTGAAAAACTTCGGCCAGGGCAAACGCATCGACGAGCTGGTCACCTCCCTCAACCGCGCTGCCGAGGCCGCCGTGCCCATGGGCAAAGACCTGCTGGTCAATGCCGTGCGCTCCATGAACGTCAACGACGCCAAAAACATCCTGCAGGGCGGCGAGACATCGGTCACCAGTTTCTTCGCCGAAAAAACCCGCACGCCGCTGGGCGAAAAGTTTTTGCCGGTGGTCACCAGGGCCACCGAGAAGGTGGGCCTGGCCAACAAATACAACGAGTTTGCCGGCAAGGCCGCCGGATTCGGCCTGGTCAAAAAAGAAGACGCCAACATCCAGCAATACGTCACCGGCAAGTCACTCGACGGGCTGTACCTGATCATTGGCGAGGAAGAAAAGAAAATCCGCCAGGACCCGGTGGGCACCGGCAGCGCAATTTTGAAACGCGTTTTCGGTTCGATGAAGTAGGGCCTCCACCGTCGCTGACTTCATGCCAGCAGGGGCCGCGGGTCCGGCTCCGCCGGCCCGCAGGCGCCGCCCCCTTGAGGGGGGAACAGGCTACACGCAGTGAGCCTGGACGGGGGTGGTTCTACTTCTTCGCGGCTTGCGTCTTGCGGTAGACCTCCATCACCGTGGCAAAGTCGCGGTCGAAGTTGATCGGCAGGAAGGTGTCGTTACCCGGCAGCTGCTTGCGCAGGTTGGGCGAGAAGTTGTAGCTGTAAGAACACTTCTTGACCCGCGCCTGGAGCTCGGGAGAGACATCCTTGCTCATGGTCCAGGTTTCGGTCATGAAGGGCGGGCTTTCCCAGATCGTGCGGATGCTCGAGCCCTTGATATCGCCCTTGACGATCATGCGCTGGTACAGATCGCTGGCGACGGCCGCGGCCGGGTAAAAACCATGCATCACGCCCGTGACCGAACGCTCGTGCCCGTTGGAGAACACCACTTCGTAGTCCTTGTCAGGCGTCAGGCCCAGCGCCGGGAACAACGCGCGCGGCGCGAGGTTGCCCGAGTTCGATGTCGGCGTGGTGTGCGCGATTTTCTTGCCGATCAGGTCCTTGGGCTCCTTGTAGGGGCTGTCGATGCGGGTGACCAGAATCAGCTTGTAGGAGTTGCGAACACCGCTGGCCTTGTTGCCCGGCACGCCAAACGGCGCGGGCTGGCCGGCGGTGACCAGTTGCGCGGCCAGGCCGGGGTTGACCTGGGCCAGCTGCGCCTTGCCGGTGGAAACGGCCTCGATCAGCTCTTTTTCACCCAGGATGTCGACGTTGGTGGTCTTGTCCAGCGACTCGCCCTGGTGGTTTTGCAAGTCGATATTGCCGCAGCGCGACAGGTGGCTGAAGTAGTCGCCCCACAGCGCCATGGTTTCGCTCTTGCCGTAGGTTTTGGGCATGGCGACCACCAGCTTTTCCCGCGGCCCGCTGTACGCGGGTGCCGCCGTTGCCGGCTTGGCTGCAGCTTTAGGCCGCGGGGCGCTGCCGCCCTCGGTTTGGGCCGACACCGGGCCCAGTGCAAAAGCGGCGCCTGACAACACGACCCCGCAGTACATACGAATTTTCATGGCAATTTCCTCAAAGTGATTTCTGGATAAACGCGAGGTCGCTTGACCTGCACGGGGGCGTCAACGGTCGCCCGACCAGCCAGTGTGCATGAAAAACGCGATTTGCCGCGTTTTTGTTCCATTTGATTCGTTTGGGTTTGTCATAAAAGTCACAGCGGTGTGGCAAAAACAGGGAAACGGCCTGCTGAAACAGGCCGGCCACAGGGCTGCCGTGACAAGTCTTGCGCCTTGGCCCACGCAGCCGCATGCGCCAGGTTTGCAGGCAAAAATGGCCTTCAACCCTTGCTGAGTGTGCGTAGGCAGCTATCAAAAACAGAGCATGCGCGTGACGCCCCCCGGCGTGCGGGGGTGGCGTTCAGAGGCTGTCCAGCGTTGCCCGGACAAATGCAGATTTGCCGTGGGTGTAGGCCTCACGGTCGTTGGCATGTTGCAGCACCAGCCTGGCCTTGAGCGCGGCATAACGCGCGGCAAGAACCGGGCTGTTGCGCAATTCGTCGCGAAAGCGCAAACGCTGGTCCCAGGCCTTGCTGCGGTGCACCACCACATGCAGGTGGTGCGTGCGGTGCCCGTCGGCCCAGCGCATGAACCACTGGCGGTCTGTCAGCGTGGCATTGAACCCGGCCGATGTCGAGTAGCCGGCTTCGCGCAGTGGCCCGGTCAGTGCCCGCGCCACCGCCATGGACGCCACCCCCGCCAGAATGTCAATCACCGGTTTGGCCAGCAGGCCAGGCACCGCGGTGCTGCCTATGTGTTCAATGTCGATGATGTTGACCGGAAACAGCGCCAGCAGGCGGTCACGCTCGGCCACAAACTTCGCCGGCCAGGCGGCGTCATAGGCCTGCAGGTTCACCTCTTCGTGGATGGCCTCGTACAGGGACTCGGAGTCGTTCATGCGGGCCTGCGCTTGTTGCGGTGGTAAGTCAGTGCCATGGCCATACAAAAGCGCAGTGCGTCCTGCGGCACCTCGTCATCTGCGCTGAAGACGATGGCGCGGTTGCCTTCGTAGCTGAACTCCGCCGGAAACAGGGTTCTCCAGCTATCGACCAAAGTGGTCTGGCAGTTCACATACAGCGCGTACTGCCGCGGGCTGCCGGGCCTGGGGGCAATCCTGATCGTGCTGCCACTTTTGGAGGCAGGGGTCAGGTAGGCTGGCTCGCCCCACTTCAGGGTTTCCTGCAGTTCACCGACACCCGGCGTGCTGGCCGCCACCTCAAAAATCATCTTGCGCAGGCCCAGGAGGCGTTTTTTGACCGGCGCCGGGCTGGTATTAAACACGGCTTCAACAGCGGGGTCGGCAAAGGGTTTCACGAAGCGTCCCGCCTTTGCCCTGCCTAGGCCCGCCCGCCCAGCGCCTTGCGCGCGGTGGCCAGGCGGTCGTCCAGGTAGGCGCCGTAAAAGTCGGTGGAGCCCAGGCCCACCAGGCGCTCGGCCAGCTCTTGCCCGGCCGGGCCCAAAAACATCACGGTGGGCGTGAAGCCGGCTTTCCACACCGCAATTTGCGCGGCGGCCGTGCTGGCCTTGCCGTCAAAGCCAACCAGCGGCGTGGTCCGGTCGGTGATGTTGAGTTGCCAGGCGTGCAGGCCCTCGTCGCGCCGGGCCGGCAGCAGGTAATTGCGCCGCACCACCTCGCAGTAAGGGCAACCGGGCAGGCTGATCAGCAGCACCAGCGGTTCCTTTTTGGCGGCGGCGGTTTGCGCGGCACCGGGCAGCGATACCGGCACCGGCAGGGCCGTGTCCGCCGCCAGCGCCAGGGTGGGCAGCAACAAGCCACCCGCCAGCGCGGCGCTGAAGTGGCGGCGGGCCAGCAGCGTCATGCGCAGTCCAGCAGAATTTTGGTCAGCGCCGCAGGCTCGCTGATCATCGGGTCGTGGCCGGTTTTGATCTCGACAATTTTTGAGTTGGGCAGCCAGGCGCCGTCCCAGAACTTGGCGTCTTTGGCGCGCAGCCGGCTCGGCTCTATGGTGCCCAGCGCGGGCTGGGTGCAGTTGACAAAGGTGCGCGGGATCGCCGCCACACGCTGCACATCAAAGCTCAACGGTGCCTGGTAGGTGTTGCCGGGGTGTGGCGTCTGCCGGCGCTTGACCCAGGTGTGGTCGGCATCCTTCAGGCCAAACACCTCGGGGTCGGGCGGCGGAAAGCTGAACCGCGTCGAGGCCTGGGCTGCCGACAGGCGCTGCTGCTGTGTGGCGGCAGACTGGGTGCTGCTCCAGCTTTCGCCGGGTTTGGGAAGCACCGCATCCACATACACCAGGTGTTTGAGGTGTTTGCCAATGCGGTCAGCAACGGCCGTGCCAATCATGCCGGCGTAAGAGTGCACGGCCAGCACCACCTCATGCAGCTCTTCCACCTCGATGGCGCTGATCACGTCGTCAATGTGGGTGTCCAGCGTGATTGCGGGCGAAAGCAGATGGGCGCGCTCGCCCAGGCCAGTCAGCGTGACCGCGTGTACGCGGTGCCCCTGCTGCTGCAAGAGGGCGGTCACGCGCTGCCAGCACCAGCTGCCGTGCCAGGCGCCATGCACCAGAACAAAATTGGCCATCAGATCACCTCTTTGTCTTTCAGCTCAGACAGTTGCGCAGCTGTGTAGTTCAACACATCGCGCAAAACCTCGTCGGTGTGCTGGCCCAGCAGCGGCGGCGGCAGCCCGCCGCTGCCGGGGGCGCGCACCGGCGTGCCACTGAGTTTGATCGGGCTGGACACCAGGCGCAAGCCGCTTTTGACCGGGTGCTCCCAGTGTGTGACCATGCCGCGTTCATTGACCTGCGGGTCGGCAAACACCTCGCCCAGGTTGTTGATGGCGCCGCAAGGCACTTTGGCCGCTTCCAGCGCGGCCAGCCAGTCGGCCTTGCGGCGTGTCAGCATGATGGCCTCCAGAATCGGCACCAGCACCGCGCGATTGCGCACGCGGTCGCGGTTTCTGGCGTACTGCACATCGCTGGCCAGTTCGGGCCGGCCGGCCACCGCGCAAAACTTGGCGTACTGGCTGTCATTGCCCACGGCCAGTATCAGGTGATCTTTGGTGCCATCGGCAGCCGGCGCCACTTCAAAGACCTGGTAGGGCACGATGTTCTGGTGCGCATTGCCCGCGCGCCCCGGCACCTTGCCACTGACCAGGTAGTTGGCACCCAGATTCGCCAACATGGCCACTTGGGTGTCGAGCAGCGCCATGTCCACCTGCTGGCCCTCGCCGGTTTTTTCGGCATGGCGCAGCGCGGCCAGAATGCCGACGGTGGCATACATGCCGGTCATCAGGTCAGCCACCGCCACGCCCACCTTTTGCGGGCCACCACCCAAGTCATCACGCTCGCCCGTCACACTCATGAGCCCGCCCATGCCCTGAATCGCGTAGTCATACCCCGCACGTTCGGCGTACGGGCCGGTCTGGCCAAAACCGGTGACCGAGCAGTACACCAGTTTGGGGTTCAGCACCTTGAGCGAGGCATAGTCCAGCCCATACCGCGCCATGTCGCCGACCTTGAAGTTCTCCACAAACACATCGCAATGCGTGACCAGCTCCCGGATCAGCGCCGCGCCTTCGGGTTTGGCAATGTCGCAGGTCAGCGAGCGTTTGTTGCGGTTGGTGCCCAGGTAGTAGGCGGCTTCGGCCGTATCAGCCCCCGCACTGTCCTGCAAAAACGGCGGCCCCCAGGTGCGCGTGTCATCCCCGGTGCCGGGGCGTTCTATCTTGATGACGTCAGCCCCCAGGTCGGCCAGGGTCTGGGTACACCAGGGGCCCGCGAGTACGCGGGAGAGGTCGAGGATGCGGATGCCGTCTAGGGAGTTCATGGGGGCATTTTGCCTTGGTGTGGCAAAGCAGGTGTCGGTACGGTGGGTGTGGCTTCTGGCGTTAAAAAGCCACAACTCCTCCGATTGGGGGAGGGGCCGGATGCGATAGAGGCCTAGAATTTGTCGGCAGTTGCTGCCGAGTTTGGTGACTTCATTTATCCCTGCAAATTCGGCCCAATTTTTCGCAAAGCCAATGCTGGCGGCCTTTCCAGGGGGATTCCGTGTCCAAGTTAAACCGCAGCCGCCAAGTTTTACCGCATGGTTTGCGGCACACATTACGTTAGACCTCCCGTACGAAGCTCATGAAACTATCCGACGTACTGAA
The DNA here is from genome assembly GCA_943370435.1 of Kapaibacterium sp. (SeqCode). Taxonomy (GTDB): domain Bacteria; phylum Pseudomonadota; class Gammaproteobacteria; order Burkholderiales; family Burkholderiaceae_C; genus Polaromonas. The sequence continues at coordinate 15,247 of CALRQX020000032.1, forward strand.
TACTAAGACTCTCAAGTTCACCGTCGTGACGGTGGTTCTCGGCGCTGTTGGCTCAGGCGTTTGGGAATGGCTGCTTAGGCCGGCGCTTGCAGGGTCTACGGATTTCCTGCTGAGTGTTGGAACGCTGGGCATGAAAACGTTCAAGGACTCCGTTTACATTGAGATTGCGCGAGGCCTTCACGAAGGCCCGAGCTTACGGCTAGTTTCGCTTGTGTTTTCGTTCCTCCCAGGATTTCTGATGGGCTTTGTTTTCTTCCTTGTTTTTGCGCACTTCCGGGCTAAGGCAAACAAGGGACCGCTCCCTGCCTTGGGGTCCGATCGCCTCTTCGCCGCATTCGCGGTAGCCTTCGTTGTGTTTGTTAGTGCGTTTTCCTTGGTGCAAACTGTGCAACTGTCGTATGTCAACCGAGCCGCGACGCACTTCAACCAATTACTAATCATTGCTGGCCCCCATCTTCAGGAAGCCGAGCGAACGCTCTACCGCTCACAGTTTGCGCAAGTCGCAACTCGCGAAGACTATGAGGCTATCGTGCGCTCACTAGCCGAACTTTGCGGTAAGCACAGCCTACGCACTCCGACTTTTGATGTGTGGTAGGTCTAACCCTTCGCTCGAGCGGGCCTCCACCGGCTTGGCGCCGCGAAGCTCTCAGGCCTATCTTCCGCCTCATGACGCCAATCCGGCGAGGGCCGCTCAGCTCAAGCGTTATGCATCATGAAGTACAAGCACATCAACACAATGCTTCACAATTTTGGACATTCATTTGTGAGCCTGATGAACTACGTTGATGAGCAATACATTCTTGATGTCTTGCCTGAACTGGCCCGCCATTCACCTAGCTACGAAATCAGTATCAATTTTTCAAATGGGCAGGTGTCTCCTCCGGGCGAGTATCCGGCAGTTCTCCACAAATCCATTTCCTACTGGAGAGACTGGTTGCCCAAGCACGTTGCCCACCACCAGCTCGAGTTCGAGCGCTTGTCAGAAATCCGGGTGCGCTACCGACTGGTGAAAATGGGGCACGAAATTATTGTCTCCACCACTGATGATCGCGGCCAAGAGCACAAGGTGTTCGTCCATGCATAACGGGGCGGAAGCATTTCTGATCGTTGTCAAACGTCTGGGTAAATGGGCGCTTTGGCTAGTTGCGAGCGTGGCCATCATTTTCGTTCTGGCGCTCGGCTGGGTGAAGGGGAAGGAATACTTCGACAATAGACCCTATCGCGCCTTCAGGTACGCCGAGATCAGCATTGGGGACGCGCAAAAGGAAGTTCTGTATGTACTGGGGCCACCGCCTCACTTCATCGACCCTGCGCCTCCGATCAATGATGGAAATTCGTTTTCCAAATTTGGACGCGTCGTAGACGGCAAGAAGCCTGAAGAGAAGGTCACCTACCTCGATTCAAGGGAGTGGCTCTACACAGGCAGTCAAAGACGTACAGATGTCGTGTTCGACAAGCCAAAAGGGCGGGTCACGTCAATTGCGTGCTTCTCGGAAAGCTCCTACTCGTGCCCGGCTTTGTTTGGCATCCAAGATGGATCGGGTGAAGATGATGTGCTGTCGCAACTTGGCACGCCCGCGTCAGAGGAAATTGACGGCGTCACCAAGACCGCTCGCTATCCTCAGTACAACCTCACCCTGTACCTGGCGAAACGACGCGTGTATATGTTGAAGGTCAGCGAGGGTGCAGCACCGTGAGAAGGCGTGCGATCTAACATTTCGTTCAACACGGGCGCCTTGCGGCCTCTTTTGCAAATCGCCGGGTAACTTTGCGTTAGGCATCAATGAAGATCGTTTATCTCTACGGAGGCATGGGGGCATTTACCGGCAACGGCGAATTTGAGTGGAGCAGCCCTGACATGGGAAGCACTCATCGATTCATTCTTTTCTTGGCTCAGGACGTTGATTCCCCGCAACAGGAAGCAGCATCCGCAGAATTGGCTCGCTTTGGCTTTTCGGATATTGAATTGGTTCAAGGTAAACCCATTGCCGTTGAGGTGCTCAACGCGCCAGCACTGCAAGCCTTCCGCAAGCACTATGAAGGTGCCTTTAGTGAAGGCAGTTCGCTCGTTTGGTACCCTTAGCCATGGAGCACGCCGATGCCTAACAAGTCACTCGACACGGAAATGCAATTGCATGCTGCGGATTCGCCGAGTGAGTCGCATTTCGATCAACTCAAGCGTTAGACCGCACCAACCTGCGACTGGCCATGTCCAATACCCCGAACGCTCTTAGTGTCCTTAGGAAGCTCCCGCTGCTCTACTGCATCGGAAGTTTGCTGCTCTTCTGTTCGTGGCTGAGCGAGAAGCACTTTGAGTACGAGGCTAAGAATCGGCGTGAGGACCTCGACCGCATCCAAGTGCGCATGTCTAGCAACCACACCATTGCTCAGGTGTGGTACAGCCACATGCGATTGCTCCACTCACAACCCGAAAAAAACGTCGAGGCCATCGCCATGGCGTCTCTGTTCTACATGGAATTCACTTTGAATGTCCTCCAGGCCGCAGTCGCTTGGGACAATGAGAACATGAACGAGAGGAACCAATTTGCCGAATTTCGGGAGAACCGACTCGAAAGCGCGAAGGCCGCTTATCGCGAGAAGGAATATGGCAAGGTCATCTCGCATGCCGACCAGTTGCGCGATATTGAACTACAGTCGGCCGGGGTCTTGGTTCCTCGCAACTACAAACGCTATAACGAGATCGAAGACGAAGAACGCAGATGGAATTCGCTCCTTCGCATCTTCTATGTTCTCGGAGCTGTCCTTGTTGGCGTTGCGTTCGTTCGAGAGCGCTGGGCCAAAGCGTCGAGTGCGGTCCCACTCAAACGTTAGATACATACATCCAACACACAGCAAATTGCTGGGCGCATCCGCCACGTAGCCGCGCATCCCGTGAATCTGTCAGACCTCACCCCCTTGTGGATTTCGTGCAGATGGCTGCCTCTAGACTGGACGTGCTTCATCTGCAAACCTAAAAGGAATCCACCATGCGCAATTTTTCTGGCAAAGCCCCAACCTTCGTTGTGTGGGTGATTTCCCTGGTTCTGTTTATTGTTGCCCTGCTCGCGCAGTTTGGCGTGATCCGCCTGGGCGCGCCGATAGCGACCTGGTCATGGATTATTGGTTTCGGCCTGCTGCTGATTGCCTGCCGGGTGAAGGGGCTTTAGGGCTTCAGGCCTTCGGCGCGGGACGCCAGGGTGCCAGGCGGCACCCCGGACCATAGCCATCAATAAGTCTTGTACGGCAAAAACTTGCCCGACAACACCACATTCACGCGGTCACCCTTGGGATCCGGCGTGCGCACGATGTCCATGGAAAAATCAATCGCGCTCATGATGCCGTCGCCGAATTCTTCGTGGATCAGTTCCTTGATGGTTGTGCCGTACACACTGACGATTTCATACCAGCGGTAGATCAGCGGGTCGGTGGGCACGGGTGTGGGCAATGAGCCTTTGTAGGGCACTACCTGCAGCCACTTCTGCTCTTCGGCGTTCAGGCCAAAAATCTTGCCGATGATCTTGGCCTGCTTCTCGTCAAACGTCATCTGGCCCAGGCAGCCAGCGGTAGTCCACTCTTTGCTCAGGCCGATTTTCTTGGCAACCGATTCCCAGGTGATGCCTTTGCTGACTTTGGCGGTGATGATTTTTTCAGTGATGTCGTTGCGGTTCATGGCTTGGTCTCCGTGTTTAAAAGAAAGAAATGAAAAGGATTAAGGGGCCACAGGCCGTGGCCAGTGAAACTTGCGGTCGGCCTCTTTGATCGGCACGTCGTTGATGCTGGCCTCGCGGCGTTGCATCAGGCCCAGCTCGCTGAACTCCCATTGCTCGTTGCCGTGGGATCGGAACCAGAAGCCGGCGTCGTCGTGCCATTCGTACTCAAATCGCACCGAAATGCGGTTGCCGGTGAAGGCCCAGAGTTCTTTCTTGAGGCGGTAGTCCAGCTCTTTGGCCCATTTGCGTTTCAGAAACTCGCGGATCATGGGCCGGCCCGAGAAAAAGTCGGCGCGGTTGCGCCAGACCGAGTCTTCGGTATAGGCCAGCGCCACACGGTCGGGGTCGCAGCTGTTCCAGGCGTCTTCGGCCTTTTGCACTTTCTCTTTCGCGCTTTCCAGCGTGAAAGGCGGCAGCGGTGGGCGGGCTTGTTCTGTGCTCATGCGACGGCTTTCAAAGTGACGGAGGCCGGGGCATCGGCCAGCACGCCGCGGCCCGGTTCCACCGTCGGTGGGTGCGCCGGCGCTTTGCCGTGCGACAGATCTTTGGAGCGCGCCACCAGAAAGTCCACCAGGTGGTTGCGCAGCGGGTAGTACTGCGGGTCGTGGTGCACGGTGGCGCGCTGGCGGTCGCGCGGCATGGTGTTGCGCACAATTTCGGCCACACGGGCCTGCGGGCCGTTGCTCATCAAGAGGATCTTGTCCGCCAGCAGCACGGCCTCGTCGACGTCGTGCGTGATCATGAAAACCGTTTGCTGCGTCTCGCGCACGATGGCCAGCAGCTCGTCCTGGATGGTGCCGCGTGTCAGTGCGTCGAGCGCGCCAAAGGGCTCGTCGAGCAGCAGCATCTTGGGCTCGATCGCAAAAGCACGCGCAATACCGACGCGCTGCTTCATGCCGCCTGACAGTGCTGAGGGCTTTTTGTCGATGGCGGCCGACAGGCCCACCAGGTCCACATATTTCTGCACATGGGCATCGACTTGCGCCGAGGTCCAGTCCGGCCATTTGGAGCGCACGGCAAAGGCAATGTTTTTGCGCACAGTCAGCCAGGGCATCAGCGCATGGCCCTGAAACACCACACCGCGCTCCAGGCTGGGGCCAGCGACCTCGCGGCCGTCCATGAAGACATGGCCTGCACTGGCGGTTTCGAGGCCCGCCAGCACATTGAGAATGGTGGTTTTGCCGCAGCCCGAGTGGCCGATGATGCAGACAAACTCGCCGCGGTTGATGTTGAAATTGACTTCGTCAAACACCGGCTCCGTCGTGCCGGGGTAGGCCTTGGCCAGTGCCTCGACCTGCAGAAAGGGCTTGCCTTCATTCAGCATAGGTCACCCACTTCTGCAGTTGCGCAAACATCAGGTCCAGCAGCATGCCCATCACACCGATGACGATGATGGCAAAAATCACATTGGTCAGTGACAGGTTGTTCCATTCGTTCCAGACAAAGTAGCCAATGCCGGTACCGCCCACCAGCATTTCGGCGGCCACAATCACCAGCCAGGCAATGCCCATCGATATACGCATGCCGGTCAGAATGGTCGGCGCAGCGGCCGGCAGGATGACCAGAAAGGCCTTGCGCAGCGGCTTGACTTCCAGTGTCTTGGCGACATTGAGCCATTCACGCTTGACGGCCGACACACCAAAAGCGGTGTTGATCAGCATGGGCCAGACCGAGCAGATAAAAATCACAAAAATGCCCGAGGTTGATGAGTCCTTGATGGTGTACAGCGCCAGCGGCATCCAGGCCAGCGGCGAGATCGGTTTGAGCACCTGGATAAAAGGGTCCAGCGCACGCCGCATCAGCGGCGACATGCCGATGACAAAACCCAGCGGCACGGCCACCAGGCAGGCCAGCAAAAAGCCCAGGCCGACCCGCGCCAGGGAATGCCCGAGCTGGATGGCAATGCCCTTGTCGTTCGGGCCGCGGTCGTAAAACGGATCGCCGAGCTGCGTGAGGAAGGTCTGGCCCATCTGCAGCGGCGTCGGGAAGCCCGAGCCCTTGCTGGCACCCGGGTCCTTGCCCATCATCTTCTGGTACTCGATCTGCTCGGTCGTCATGCCGCTGACGTTGCCGCCGCTGCTGGCCGGCGACGCTGTGGCCGCGTACCAGATGGCGATAAACACCACAAACAGCACGGCAGAAACAATGGCTGCGCGAAAGCCCAGGGTTTTGAAAAGGTTCATGGTGTGATCAGGGGGTTGCGGCGTCTGTGGTGAAGCGTGTCACCCCGGACTCGGTCCGGGGTCCATGTCCTGGCAGCAGTGGCAGGCGGGCATGGATTGCGGGTCAAGCCCGCAATGACAGAGTTCTGAGGCAGAAGGCATGCTCAGCTCATCTTGTTGATGGCAAAACCCTTGGCATAGGCGTCGGCCTTGGCCGCGTCGAACTCCTTGCCCATGATGGTGAACTTGGGGTAAGCGCCGTCCGGCGTTTTCTGGCCCAGGTCTTTCATGTGTTTCTTCGCGTCGGTGATCAGGAAGACTTTTTCGGCGATCTGTTTGTAATTGACCTCGCCCTTGACATAACCCCAGCGTTTCATCTGTGTCAGCATCCACACGGCCATCGACTGCCAGGGCATCGGGTCAAAGTCGGCGCGGTCCGGCACCGTCTTGATGTTGCCCAGGCCGTCGGCAAACTTGCCGGTCAGCACCTGGTTGAGCACCGCTTCGGGCTGGTTCAGGTACTGCGCGGGGGCAATCACCTTGGCAATCAGCTCGCGGTTTTTCGGGTCGCGCGCCATGGCCGCAGCCGTCAGCACCGAGCGGTACAAGGCGGCAAAGGTGTTGGGGTTCTTCTGGATGAACTCGGTGCTGGTGCCAAAGGCGCAGCAGGGGTGGCCGTTCCACAGGTCTTTGGTCAACACGTGGATGAAACCGACTTCCTCGTACACCGCGCGCTGGTTGAAAGGATCGGGGCCGAGGAAGCCGTCGATGTTGCCGGCACGCAGGTTCGCCACCATTTCGGCCGGTGGCACCACGCGCAGCTGCACATCGGTGTCGGGGTTCAGGCCGGCTTCAGCCAGGTAATAACGCAGCAGGAAGTTGTGCATCGAATACTCGAAGGGAATCGCAAACTTGAAGCCCTTCCAGTTTTTCGGGTCGCGGTTGTCCTTGTGTTTCAGCGCCATCGTGATGGCCTGGCCGTTGATGTTCTGGATGGTGGCCACATTCATCGGTGTGGCGTTGGAGCCCAGGCCCATGGAAATCGCCAGCGGCATCGGCGACAGAAAGTGTGTCGCGTCGTATTCCTTGTTGATCATCTTGTCGCGGATCAGCGCCCAGCCCGCGGTTTTGGTCACCTCGACATTCAGGCCTTCCTTGCTGTAAAAGCCCAGCGGGTGCGCCATGATCAGCGGCGTGGCGCAGGTGATGGGGATGAAGCCGATCTTCAGGTTGGTTTTTTCCAGCTTTCCCTTGTCCTGCGCCATGGCCTGCATGGTGCCTATGGGCAGCACGCTGGCAATCGCGGCCATGGCCGTGCCCTTGCCGACGGCGCGCAGAAAGCGGCGGCGTACTTCGTCCTGCGGAAACAGGGCCTTGACCAGGGTGGCTTCAATGAATTCATTCGAGTAGGCCTCGAACTCGCTGCTCAGGCTGCGCCGGCGCAGTTCGGCGGCGGCGCCGTCGGCGTTCATCTCCGGGTGGTGGTCGGCTGGGGCGTGGTCACCGCCGCAGCTGCACTTGAGCATCAGGGGCCGGTCGGCGTCGTAGGGGGAGAAACGGTCAGACATGGCGCGCACCTTTCAGTTGAAGATGCTTGCACCTTGCAAGGGGCGCGCCACTTTGGGCCAGGACGGCGGCCAGCGCTGCAGATCGCGCTGCCCTGCATGACGGCGTGTAGGGCGGGCACTACAAAAGTAGCGCGCTGGCCCTGAGTTTCAGGCGCTGAACGGCGTTTTGGCGTGGCGCTCGGCATACAGCGCCAGCTCCACATCGTTTTTGGTGCCGGTTTTTTCCAGGATGCGCAGGCGGTAGGTGCTGACCGTGTTCGAGGCCAGGCCGAGCTGCGCACCAATTTCGCCCACGGACTTGCCGGCGGTCAGCAGCCGGAAGACCTGGTGCTCGCGGTGCGACAGGGCTTCCGTGCCGCGTGCCGCGCTGCTGCCCGAGCCTTTGGACATGGCGCTGGCCAGCGCCTCGGCGGCCACGGCCGAGACATACATGCCGCCGGATGCGACCTTGCGCACGGCGGCAATCATGTCGTCGGGGTTGGCGCTTTTGTTCAGGTAACCGGCGGCGCCCAGCTGTATGCAACGCACTGCGTATTGCTTTTCCGGGTAGGTGCTGAGCATCAGCACCGGCAGCAGCGGCCAGCTTTTTTTCAGGGCCTGCAACACGTCCATGCCGTCGCGGTCGGGCAGGGCGATGTCCAGCAGCACCGCGTTCAAGCCCTCGTGGCCGCCCAGGGCGTCCACCTGCAGCAGGATGTCCGGGCCGGTCTCGGCTTCGGCCACCACTTCAATGTCGGGTGCGTCGGCCAGCACCTGCTTGAGGCCTTCGCGCACGATGCGGTGGTCGTCACCGATCAGGATCTTGATGTTGGCCATGTGTCAAATTGCTATGAATTAAGGAGCTGGATACGCAAGTGAAACAAGGCTCCCAGCCCGATTTGGCTTGTAATCTCCAGTGTGCCGCCCAGATGCCGTGCGCGCTCGCGCATGCCCATCACACCGTAGGCGTCGGCCGCCTCAAAGGCTTCTGGCGCGGCGCCCCGGCCGTTGTCCTGCACGCGGATATCGATCTCGCTGGCCGTGGCCTGGATGGTGATGGCCACCTGGCTGGCCTGCGCGTGCCGGCCCACATTGCTGAGCATTTCCTGGAAGATGCGAAAAATCGCGATGGCTTGCGGCTCGGGCAGGGCGGCGGCCTCGCTGACGTCCATCTGCCAGTCCAGCGCCAGTTCGGCCGACTGCACAAACTCATGCGCCTGCCAGTCCAGCGCGGCCCACAGGCCCTGGTGGTCCAGGATGCTGGGGCGCAGGTCGGTGATGATGCGGCCCACGTTGTCCACCGCGGTTTCTATCAGCCGGCCCATGTTCTGGCACTTGCTGCGCATGGTGTCGCGCATGGCCTGGGCGGCCACCGGCTCGCGCTGCTGCTGCTCACCCAGGCGTTTGTCCAGCCAGCCGACGTCCATTTTCAGCGCCACCAGCAGGCTGCCGAGCTCGTCATGCACCTCGCGCGCAATCCGGGTGCGCTCTTCCTCGCGCACGCTGTGGGTGTAGGCCGAGAGTTCGCGCAGCTGCTGCAGCGCTTCGGACAGCGCCAGCGTGCGCTCACTGACGCGCTGCTCCAGCACGGCATGGGCCTGGCGCAAGGCGTCTTCGGCCTGGCGCCGCGCGGAGATATCGACAAAAGTGACCACCGCACCCTGCACCACACCGCCATCCACGATGGGGTAGGACGAATATTCGACCGCAAAGGCGCTGCCGTTTTTGCGCCAGAACAGCTCCGTGTCAATACGGCAGGGCAAGGCCTTGCGAAAGGCGTTGAAGATGGGACACAGATGCTCGGGGTAATGCGCGCCGTCGGCATGGCTGTGGTGCGCCAGTTCATGCATGTTGCGGCCCAGCACCTCGGCCGGCGAAAAGCCCAGCTGTTCGGCGCCGGCGCGGTTGATGAAGGTGCAGCAGCCGTCCATGTCGATGCCAAAAATGCCCTCGCCGGTGGACTCCAGCAGTTGCGACAGTTTGTCGCGCCAGACCGGCTGGTCTGCGCCAGGCAGGTGCGCGGACGGGGACAGCGGGGCGGTTTCGGCATACATGCGGGGTTTGCAGCAAACATCGTGCCCAGCTTGGTGCGCGGCGCCCGCGCCGGCTTGCGCCAAATCGGTGCAAATACGGCTTACAGGGCAGGATTGCCCCAAATGAGTTTGTTTTTCGAATCCCTGTAAAGTCAGAGTTCCCCCATGAATGACATGACACCTTTGACGCCGCGCTGGAGCGCGCTTGTTGTGCTGGCGGCCAGCCTGCTGCTGCCGGCCTGCAGCCCGGCCTTCAACTGGCGCGATGTCCGGCCGGACCACACCGGCCTGCGCCTGCTGTTGCCCTGCAAGCCTGACAAGGCCCAGCGCAGTGTGCCGCTGGGCGGGCAGCCGACCGAGCTGGCCATGCTGGGCTGTGACGCGGGCGGTGCCACTTTTGCGCTGGCGGTGATCACCGTGGCGGACGCCAGCCAGATCGCTGCTGTACAGGCCGGCTGGCAGACCGCCACCTTGCTTAATATGAAGGCCAGCGGCCCGGCCCGGATCACACCCTTCAAAATTCCCGGTGCATCGCTGCAGCCAGCGGCCGTGCTGGTGCAGGCCAGCGGCCAGCGCGCCGACGGCCAGGGGGTGAGCAGCCAGGCGGCTTATTTTGCGCAGGGCAGCCAGTTGTTTCAGGCGGTCATCTACGCTGGCAAATTGGAGCCGGGGGTGGCCGAGACCTTTTTCGCCAGCCTGCAGTTCGACGCCGAAAGCAAGCGCTGATGGCTCTTGTGCAAAAGCCCAAGGCTGCACCGGAAGGCGGCGACACGGCTGGCCGGCTGGGCCGGCGCGCCGGCATGGTGGTGTTTCTGGCTTTTGCGGCCGCCTATTTTTGCTCGACCCTGATCCGGGCCATCACCGCCACACTGTCGCCGGTGCTCACGCAGGAGTTTTCGCTGCACGCGCGGGACCTGGGGCTGCTGGCCGGCGGCTACTTTTTGGGTTTTGCGGTCACCCAATTGCCGCTGGGCGCCTGGCTGGACCGCCATGGGCCCAAACGTGTGATCCTGTATTTTCTGGGGCTGGCGGTGCTGGCCTGCCTGGCGTTTTCAATGGCGAGCAGTTTCAGCGGGCTGCTGCTGGCGCGGATTGGCATGGGCATGGGGGTCAGCGCCTGCCTGATGGCGCCGCTGACCGGTTACCGGCGCTGGTTTGACGGCGGCACGCTGTTGCGCGCCAACTCCTGGATGCTGATGACCGGCTCCCTGGGCATGCTGGCGTCCACCCTGCCGGTGCAGTGGTTGCTGCCGCTGAGCGGTTGGCGCCCGCTGTTCTGGCTTCTGGCGGGGCTGGTGGTTCTGGCCATGCTGGCGATTGCCTCGGTGGTGCCGTCCTGGCAGGGCCAGAAACCTCCTGCCCCGGCTGCAGCAGACGCGGCCGAGGTGCCGGGATATGCCCCCATCTGGCGCAGCCGCTATTTCCGCAAGATGGCGCCGGTGGCTTTTTTCCACTATGGCGGCGTGATTGCGATCCAGACCCTGTGGGCCGGGCCGTGGATGGTGCGGGTGGCGGGCTACTCGCCGCTCGAGGCTGCGACCGGCCTGTTCTGGATCAACGCCGCCATGTTGCTGACCTTCTGGCTCTGGGGACTGGTCAACCCCTGGCTGGCGCAGCAAGGCTGGAGCGCCAACCGCCTGATCACCTGGGGCGCACCGCTGAGCATGGGGGTGCTGGCGCTCAATATTGCGGCGGGCGCTGACACCGGCTGGGCTGGCTGGGCGCTGTTTTGCATCTGCGCCAGTGTGCTGGGCCTGGCCCAGCCGGCCGTCGGCATGGCCTTTCCGCAGGCGCTGGCGGGCCGTGCTTTGTCGGGCTACAACCTGGTGATTTTTGCCGGCGTGTTTGTCATGCAGTGGGGCATTGGCCTGTTGATTGATGTTTTCCGGGCCGCGGGCCTGGGCGAGACGGCCAGTTTCCAGGCGGCGCTGACCGTGGTTTTGTGTTGTTGTATCGCATCGTATGTTTTCTTCCTCGGCGCCAAAGCAGACCCCCACCCGCGATAATCCACCCCAATGAACGGCATCCTCATCATCGCCCACGCGCCCCTGGCTTCGGCCCTGCGGCAATGCGTTTTGCATGTTTTCCCCGACAACCCGGCCAGTGTGGCTGCGCTGGACGTGCAGCCCAACATGCCGCCGGAAGAAACCCTGGCGCAGGCACGCATCGTGTTTGCACAGATGGGCACCTCGCACGCGCTGGTGCTGGCCGACGTGTTTGGCGCCACGCCCTGCAATGTGGCGCAAAAGCTGGTGGACGGCGTGCATTCCAAGCTGATCACCGGCGTCAACCTGCCCATGTTGCTGCGCACCGTGTCGTATCGGCACGAGTCGCTCGATGCGCTGGTGGCACGCGCGGTGATGGGGGGCACACAGGGTGTGATGCAGGTGGCCATCACCGCACCGCAAAATCAGGCTCGAAGAAACCATGATAAAGACCAGCACGACCATCAACAATAAGCTGGGCCTGCACGCCCGGGCATCGGCCAAACTCACCAAACTGGCGGGCAGCTTCGCCTGCGAAGTCTGGATTGCCAAGGGCGAGCGCCGCGTCAACGCCAAAAGCATCATGGGTGTGATGATGCTGGCCGCCGGCATAGGCAGCACGGTCGAGCTCGAGACCGACGGGGCTGACGAGCAGAAGGCGATGGAGGCCTTGCTGGCGCTCATCGCCGATAAATTTGGGGAAGGTGAATGAAACCCGAAGGGCGAGGGCCCCGCAAGGCGGGATCGACCAGGGTTTCAATCACTCGCGGATCGGGCTCGACGCCCGTTCCGCGAAATCCACGCGACGAGGGCTCCAGGCCATGACCTTTAGCGTCCACGGTCTGGCAGTCTCACGCGGCATCGCCATCGGGCGTGCCGTGCTGGTGGCTTCCAGCCGGGCCGATGTGGCGCACTACTTCATAGACGCGGACAAGACGCTGGAAGAAATCCAGCGCGTGCGTGTGGCGCGTGATGCGGTGGCTGAGGAAATTGCACGCGTGCAGCGTGAGCTGCCCAAGGATGCGCCGCATGAGCTGTCGGCGCTGCTCGATGTGCACCTGATGCTGCTGCAGGACGAGCAGCTCAGTGACGGCGTCAAGCACTGGATCACCGACCGGCTCTACAACGCCGAGTGGGCACTGACCACGCAATATGAAATCATCGCGCGCCAGTTCGACGACATGGAAGACGAGTACCTGCGTGAGCGCAAGGCCGACCTGGAGCAGGTGGTCGAACGTATTCTGGGTTTCATGAAGGGTGTGGCCTCGCCGGTGTTTCCGGCCGCCCAGGCCGCCAGCCGCCAGCCGCGCCAGCAGGACCTGCTGCTCGACGACACCATGGACGTGCCGCTGGTGCTGATTGCGCACGACATCTCGCCGGCCGACATGCTGCAGTTCAAGCAAAGCCTGTTTGTCGGTTTTGCCACCGACGTGGGCGGCAAGACCTCGCACACCGCCATCGTCGCGCGCAGCCTGGACATTCCGGCAGTGGTGGGCGCGCGCAGTGCCAGCCAGCTGATCGAGCAGGACGACTGGGTCATCATCGACGGCGACGCCGGGGTGCTGATTGTCGACCCCTCACCCATCATCCTGGCCGAATACGGTTTCAAGCAGCGCCAGGGCGAGCTCGAACGCCAGCGCCTGAACCGCCTGAAACACACACCGGCGCTGACGATTGACGGCCAGAAGGTCGAGCTGCTGGCAAATATTGAAATGCCCGACGACACGGCCGGCGCGGTGGCGGTGGGTGCGGTGGGCGTGGGCCTGTTCCGCAGCGAGTTTTTGTTCATGGGCCGCACCGGCAAACTGCCCGACGAGCAGGAGCAGTACCTGGCCTACCGCAAGGCGATTGAAGGCATGCAGGGCCTGCCGGTGACCATACGCACGGTCGATATCGGCTCGGACAAACCGCTGGACCGTCTCGCCGGCAAAGTCCAGGATGGGCAGCTGAACCCGGCCCTGGGCCTGCGCGCGATCCGCTGGAGCCTGGCCGACCCGCCCATGTTTTTGACACAGCTGCGCGCGATTTTGCGCGCCGCGGCCCATGGCCAGGTGAACCTGCTGGTGCCCATGCTGGCCCATGCCAGCGAGATCCGCCAGACCCTGTCGCTGCTGGACCATGCCCGTGCCGAACTCGACAACAAGGGCGTCGCTTATGGCCCGGTGCAACTGGGCGCGATGATAGAAATTCCGGCGGCAGCGCTGACCGTCAAGCTGTTCCTGAAGTATTTTGATTTCCTGTCCATAGGCACCAACGACCTGATCCAGTACACGCTGGCGATTGACCGGGCCGACGAAGCGGTGTCGCACCTGTACGACCCCTGCCACCCGGCGGTGCTGCGCCTGATTGCCGACACGATTGCCGAGTGCAAGGCCCAGGGCAAGGGCGTCAGCGTCTGCGGCGAGATGGCCGGTGACACGGGCATGACGCGGTTGCTGCTGGGCCTGGGGCTGCGTAGCTTCTCCATGCACCCCTCGCAAATCCTGGCGGTCAAGCAGCAGGTGCTGCGCGCCGATGCCAGCAAGTTGCAGCGCTGGGCCCAGGATGTGCTGGCCAGCGAAGAGCCGGCGGCGTTGCTGTAACTCCGCGTGTCATCCCGGACCCCGGATCAAGTCCGGGGCAGGCCTGATCCGGGATCCATGTTGGATAACTCGTACAGCTTGGTTCACCAACAAGCCGGGTCTCGCCCCGGCGGGCGACTTACTTTTCTTTGTCTCGCCAAAGAAACCTAAGGAAAAGAAAGGCGACCCGATGGTCTGGGTCCCCTGCGCTACGCTACGGGGCAACCTGCGGTGCTCGGCAAAAGCGGGGTCTCGCTCGAACTCGGCTTCGCCTCAGACAATCGCGAGCCCTGATCCGCTTTTGCCTGCGCTCCTCGGCCCAGCCCGACGGGTGGTGGGGTCGGGAGCGGATTCGCCAGCGGGCTCCGGCGGGGTCGCGCTTTGCGCGCCCCCGCCTCCCCGCATCCGATTTCTTCCCCCAATCCCGTTTGGCCGGGCCGAGCAGCGCAGATGGAGGCGGTGTCAAGGGCGGCAGTTGTTTGAGCGAAGCGAGTTCTGACGCCCCCCGCCGGAATCGAGCAGCGCAGGTTGCCCGCAGCGAAGCGAAGGGACCCGGACAGTCGGGTCGCCTTTTCTTTGCTTACTTTCTTTTGGCGAAGCAAAAGAAAGTGAGTTGCCGCCGGGCAACCCCCGGCT
>CALRQX020000033.1:0-29682 GCA_943370435.1 Kapaibacterium sp. (SeqCode)
GTCCTCGCCGGAGCCCGATTGCGCTCCCGCCCCCGATTTCGTCTCCCACCCCTTCTGGCTGCGCCGAGGAGCGCAGGTTCAGCCGGATCAGGGCGAGCGATTGTCTGAGCGCAGCGAGTTCGAGCTCGACCCCGGCTGGACCGAGCACCGCAGGTTGCCCCCGTAGCGCCAGCGAAGGGGGACGCAGACAGCGGGGTCGCCTTTTCTTTGGTGACTTTCTTTTGGCGACGCAAAAGAAAGTTACTTGCCGCCGGGCAACCCCCGGCTTGTTTGAAGCACCTTACAAGCCGGTACTGGCAAAGACTCCAGCATGAGTCACCAAAAAAACACCATGCAACTAAACCAGGCCCAACCCTTCCCCTACAACTTCGATCTGAAGAAAACCGCACTTGTCATCATCGACATGCAACGCGACTTCATCGAGCCGGGCGGGTTTGGTGAGACCCTGGGCAACGATGTTGCGCTGCTCCAGGCCATCGTGCCGGCTTGCAAGGCCGTTCTCACCGCGTGGCGCACGGCTGGCGCTCTGGTGGTGCACACGCGTGAAGCGCACCGTGCCGATCTGTCGGACTGTCCGCCTGCCAAGCTCAATCGCGGCAAGCCCGATTTGCGCATCGGCGACATGGGCGCGATGGGCCGCATCCTGATCAGCGGCGAGCCGGGCAACCAGATCATTCCCGAGCTGGCACCGCTGCCCGGTGAGATCGTGCTCGACAAGCCGGGCAAGGGCGCTTTTTATGCCACGCCGCTGCATGAGTTGCTGCAACAGACAGCCATCACCCACCTGGTTTTCATGGGCGTGACCACCGAGGTCTGTGTGCAGACCTCGATGCGTGAAGCCAACGACCGGGGGTATGACTGTCTGCTGCTCGAGGACTGCACCGAGAGTTACTTTCCGCAGTTCAAGGCGGCTGCGGTCGAGATGATGCGCGCCCAGGGTGCGATTGTGGGCTGGACCGCCACCAGCGGCCAGCTGCTGGGTTTGCTGCAAGGCTGCTAGAGTTTGACCATGCACACTGCCGCCAGCCATCCAGCCGCCCTCGTGGGTGCGCCCGTTCACCGCTCGCGTGCCGACGAGGTGTATGAGCAGCTCAAGCGCGATGTGTCCGAGTTCAAGCTGGTGCCGGGCGACCGTTTCACCGAGACCGAAATCAGCGAGCGGCTGGGCGTGTCGCGCACGCCGGTACGCCAGGCGCTGTTCAAGCTGCAACAGGAAGGTTTTGTCGAGGTGCTGTTTCGCAGCGGCTGGCGCGTGTTGCCGTTTGACTTCAACCAGTTTGAGGAGCTGTACGACCTGCGCATGGTGCTGGAGACCACGGCGGCGCACCGGCTGTGTGATGACGCCCTGAAGGTGGACAACAGCATGCTCGAAGCGCTGGCTGCGATCTGGCTGGTCAGCCCGGACCAGCGCAGCAGCGACACCGTGCAGGTGGCGCAGTGGGACGAAGCCTTTCACTGCGCGCTGGTGGCGGCGGCCGGCAATGCCGAGATGGCCCGTGTGCACCGCGACGTGACCGAACGCATACGTGTGATCCGCCGGCTCGACTTCACCAAGCAGCCGCGCATAGACGCGACTTACGAGGAACATGCCAAGATCCTCAAGGCGATCCAGCGCAAGCGCGGTGACCAGGCCGCGCTGCTGCTGCGTTCACACATCCAGACCAGCCAGGCCGAAGTGCGCAAGATCACCTTGCATCAGGTGCATTTGGCGCGCCAGCTGGGCGCGCAGGCCCGCTGAGACTCATGTATCAAATCGGCTGTCAGCCCCTGAAAGACGGGCGTAGGCAGCTACACTTTTTATAGCGTTTTCGGGCTTACCAGCCAATTGCCTTGGGCAACCAGGTCGCAATCGCCGGAAAGAAAAATACCAGCACGATGCCCAGGATCTGCAAGCCCACAAATGGAATCACGCCGAGGTAGATGTGGCGCGTGGTGACGCCCGGCGGCGCCACACCGCGCAGGAAGAACAGCGCCCAACCGAAGGGCGGCGTGAGAAACGAGGTCTGCAGATTCACGGTGATCATCATCGCCAGCCAGACCATGTCTACGCCGGCCGCCGCGAAGATTGGCAGAAACAGCGGCACCGCGATGTAGCTGATTTCGATCCACTCGATGAAAAAGCCGAGTACGAAGATCAGGCCCATCAGGAACCATATTGCGGTGTTGATGCCACCCGGCAAAAACGCGAACAGGTCCTCGATCAGCTTTTCGCCCTGCAGGCCGCGAAACGCCAGGCTGAACACCTGCGAGCAGATCAGGATGAACAGCACCATGGCGGAGATGCGTGTGGTGGTCTGCATCACCTCGCGCAGCACCGCCAGCGAGAGCCGGCGCGCCAGCGCCACCACCAGGATGGAGCCCAACGCGCCCATGGAGGCGGCCTCGGTCGGCGCGGCGATACCGCCGATGATGGAGCCCAGCACCGACAGCACCAGCGCCACCGGCGGCAGCGCCACCTTGACGACGCGTATCCACAGCTGTGAGCGCGACACCGCGTCGCGCTCGGCCTGCGGCACCGGCGGCATGGCATCGGGCCGGATCATGCCGTAGACCACGATCCAGCTCACATACAGCCCGGCCAGCATCAGGCCCGGAAACACCGCCGCGGCGAACAGCGTGCCGACCGACAGCTGCATGATGTCGGACAGCAGGATCAGCACCAGGCTGGGCGGGATGATCTGCCCCAGCGTGCCGGATGCGCAGATGGCGCCGCAGGAGATCGCCGGGTCGTAGCCGCGCCGCAGCAGCGTCGGCAGCGTCAGCAGCCCCAGCGTGATCACTGTGGCGCCGACAATCCCGGTGGTGGCCCCCATCAGCACACCGACGCCGATGATGCCCAGCGCCATGCCGCCGCGCAGCCCGCCGGCCAGGTGGCCGATCACGTCGAGCAGGTCTTCGGCCAGGCGCGACTTTTCGAGCATGACGCCCATGAAGACAAACAGCGGAATCGCCAGCCATTGGTAGTTCGCGACCACGCCGTAAATGCGCGCCGGTAGCAGGTTGAACAGCGATTCGCCGAAACCCGTGAAGCCGAATATGAAGCCGCTGGCGGCCAGCGTGATGCCGACCGGAATACCGCCCATCAGCATCGCGAAAAAACCGATCAGCAGGCCGATCGCCAGCCATTCATTCATGCTCATGGCCGGGCCTCCGGCGCTGCGGGCGGCTGCGGGCCGAACAGGCGCAGCGCGGCGCTGACACCCTGCGCTGCCGCCATCAGGCCGAACACGGCAAAACCCACCGGGATCAGCGCCTTGAGCACCCAGCGGTGCGTCAGGCCGCCAGGGTCTGACGATATTTCGTTGATCACATAGGACTGGGTCACGAACTGGATCGAGTAGCGGATCACCAGGGCCGCCATCGCGATGGCCAGCAGCGCCGACAGCAGATCGACCGCCGCCTGGGTGCGCGGCGAATAACGCGCGTAGAACACATCGACGCGCACATGTTCACCCTTGAGCAGCGCGTAGGTCATGCCGAACAGCACCAGCGGTGCCAGCAGGTGCCACTCGAGCTCCTGGGCCCAGACCGAACCGATGCTGAAGGCGTAACGCATCAGCACGTCGATGGCCATCAGCACCACGATGGCCAGCGTCAGCCAGGACGCGGCGCGGCCGATCAGGTCCACCGCACGCTCGACATGCGTCACGAAGGCGCGGGCCGGCCCGGCGGCGCTCCCGGAGGCGCCGGCAGTTTTTGAAGCTGTCATCGACTGCTCAGGCCGTCAGGATCTTGTTGTGGTACGGACCTTCGCTGTAGCCAGCCCAGGCGTCGTATTTTTTCTTGTAGGCCATGTAGGAGTCGTGCACCTTTTTGGTCATGGCGTCCTTGGCCACCGCCTCGGCCAGCACCTGGTTGGTGACCTCGCGCAGCTTTTTGAGCACTTCGTCGGGCAGCGGCTTGGCGATCACGCCCTGGTTTTTCACCAGGTCGTCCATGGCCTCCGCATTGTTGCGCTGGCACCAGGCCTCGCTGATGACGTTGCAGGCGGCCGAGGCGTTTTCGACCACGGCCTGCAGGTCCTTGGGCAGCTTGTCCCAGGCGGCCTTGTTGATCAGCAGTTCCGACACCGTGGCCGACTCGTGCCAGCCCGTGGTGTAGAGGTATTTGGCGGCCTTGTGCAGGCCCAGCTTGCGGTCCTGGAAGGGGCCGACGAACTCGGCGGCGTCGATCACGCCGCGCTCGAGGGCCGGGAAGATCTCTCCGCCGGGCAGCAGTTTCACATCGACACCCAGCGCCGCGTACACACGGCCGGCCAGACCGGGAATGCGCATCTTCAGGCCCTTGAGGTCGGCGCTCGACTTGATCTCTTTCTTGAACCAACCGGTCATCTGCACGCCGGTGTTGCCGCAGGGCATGGCGACCATGCCAAACGGTGCATACACCTCGTTCCACAACTGCTGGCCGCCGCCGTCGTAGAGCCAGCCGTTGATACCCTGGAAGTTCAGGCCGAAAGGCACGGCGGTGAAGTACTGGGCCGCAAAGGTCTTGCCGGTCCAGAAGTAGCTGTTGGCGTGGTTCATTTCCACCGTGCCGGCACGCACGGCGTCGAAGCCTTCAAGGGCCGGAATCAGTTCGCCGGCGCCGAAAACCTGGATCTTCAGCCGTCCGCCCGACATCGCGTCGATGCGTTTGGCGAGGTCGGTCGCGCTGCCCGGGCCCTCCATGTAAAACGGCGAGCCTTTGCCATAAGCGCTGGTCATCTTCCAGCTGAAATTTTGCTGGGCGCGGGCAATCATCGGAAAGCCGAGCGCCGTGCCGGCAGCGGCGGCGACAGAGGCCCGGGCCAACATGGAACGTCGTGTGGAAGTCATGCAGTATTCCTTGAGGTAGAGGCTGATAAGACAAAGCCTGCTGCGCAAACGGGATGGTCGCGCCAAGGGTTAGCATGCAAACAGCGTGCCACGCAAGGCCTCAGGGACAAGTGGCTTCCCCCTCTGTAGGGGATGCCCTACAGGCCCGGACTTCATGGCCCCACAGCTGCGGTGTTCAGTCCCAGCTGGGTCCGCTTTGCAAGGAGTCGCGGCTGCGCCCGGATTTGAATCCGGCGTGTCAAGCTGCCCGGCAACCGTTCAGGCCCTAGACCGGCACCATGGTGAAGTCGGCCTTGCCGACACTGCATTCCGGACAGACCCAGCCGGCGGGAACCTCGGCCCAGGGCGTTCCCGGGGCGATGCCGTCTTCGGGCCGGCCGGCCGCTTCGTCATAGATAAAACCGCAGACGACACAGATGTAAACGTTCATGAAGTCCTCACTGAAGATGATGGGAGCCGGACGCCGGTTTGTCAGTCGTCATCGTGTGCCCGGCTGCTCGCCGGGTTGCCGGAAATCAGGCCATTCGGTGATTGCTGCCATTCCCAGGCACCGAAGGCCAGCACGGCGAGCAGCAGCAAGGCGGCCAGCCAGGCGCGGTTTTTCTGCACCAGGTCCGGCCCCTTGCCGGCGATGCGACCGGTCAACATGGACAGGGCCTGGTTCTTGCGCCGCAGCAGGCTCAGGCCCGCGATCAGCGCCAGGTGGGCCAGAACAACGAACAGGAAGGCCTCGCCAAAAAAATCGTGGATGTCTTCCACCCAGTCGCCGCCGAGCAGGTCGCCCCAGTCGTTGTAGGTGGCATAACCGCTGAGTGTCAGCGGCAGCACCATCAGCAGCAGGGCCACCACGGCCAGGGCCATCAGCAGGTTCTGGCCCTGGCGCCAGTTGATGCCGGCCGTCGAGCCGCCTGGCCTGAGCGAGCGCAGCCACGCCGGCGCGCCGGCCAGCTTGCGCCACATCAGGCCCAGGCCGGCGTGGCGCGGACCGAACAGGCCGTAAAACACACGAAACACCAGCAGGCCGGCCATGGTGTAGCCGAGCGTGACATGTAGCAGCCGCCAGCTTTCGCCGCCAGCAGTCACGTAGGCGCCCAGAAAGCTCAGCGCAAAAAGCCAGTGAAACATGCGCGTGGGTGCGTCGGTCACCCGGCGGCCTGGCGTGGCCGCTGCGAGCGCGGCCTGGTCGGTGCTGTGGAGGGAGGGGGTGGCATGCATGGTGGTGCTCCTAGTCGTTCCAGGCCCGGCGGTAACGGGCGTCGAGCCCGACCGGGAAGCGGATGTTGTCGTCGTTGTAGTCGCCCTTGTCGGCCGCGGTGTGGCAGGCCGCGCAGTTGGCTGCGCTCTTGACGCTGACGTGTTTCCAGACGGCGGGATCGACCTTGCGGTGTTTGCGTTCAAACCAGGCCGAGCGGGTAATTCGGTCTTGCGGCGGCTCTTGCGTCACGCGTTTGTAGGTGCCCGCGTTGGCATTCAGCCAGCTGCTCAGCTGTTGCACCGTGGCTGCGTCCAGCGAGGCGTCGGTGCCGTAGTGCTTGTCCAGCCCGGTCATGATCCGTTCCCAGGAGCGTGCCGGCAGCAGGCCCGGCGGATAGGCGGTGTGGCAGGCGGCGCACTCCTGGGTGTAGGCCGCAGGCATGTTGCCCGGCAGCAAACGGCTGCTGTCGGCCCGGACCAGGGTGGGCAGCGCAGCGAGGGCGAAGGTGGCGGCGAACAGCAGGGAGCGGACGGTGAGGCGGGTGTTCATGAAGAAACTTCCTTGGGCAAGCGGCATGGATCAGGGCTTGAGGCTGTTGAGGTAGGCCAGCAGATCGGCCTTTTCGCCAGCGCTGCATTCGCGGCTCAGCACATCCTTGCAGTTGCGGCGGAACCACTTGTCCACCTTGGCGCTGTCGGTGAAAGCCTTGGGGTTGAACGCCGGGGCCAGCGGTGTTATCGGTTTGCCGGTGCTGGCGTGTTTGCCCTGCACCGTGGGTGGGGTGCCGTGGCACGAGGCGCAGGACCATTCAGCGCCATGTCTGGTGTTGAAGAAGGTCCGGCCCTTGTCGGCATTGCCAGGGGTTCCCGCCTGCGCGCTCCAGTAGCTGAGCTGCTCTGCGGGCGATGTGTCGGACGCCTGGCTGGTGGCGGGCAGGAGCGCACTGGCCAGTGTGGCGGCCAGCAGCAAGGCTGCGAAAAAAAAGCTGCGAATCAGGGTCATGGCTGGGCTTTCAGCGTTTGGGGTTGGTGGCCGTTGAGGGATGTCTTGCAGGCGATGGGATGTATTTTTGGCAAGCGCGCTTGAACCCTTCCTGAAGACGCCGTTCATCTGCGGTTCACAATGGGTGCAGGACAATCACGCCATGATCTCCGTCCAGCCCCTCCCCCTTGCCGGCAAACGCCGCCGTTCGCGGCCGGGCGGGCTGTGGCTGCTGGCGCTGCTGGTGGGCAGCCTGGGGCTGCCGCCGGCCTGGTCCGGCAGCAAGGACGACCACAACCGTGCGCGCCAGGCGGTGCAGGCCGGCCAGGTGTTGCCGCTGCGCAGCGTGCTGGAGCGGCTGGAGCGCGAGCACCCGGGTCAGGTCATGGAAGTTGAGCTGGAGCAGGAGGAGGGGCGCTGGATCTACGAAGTCAAGCTGCTGCAGCCGCAGGGCCAGCTGCTCAAGCTCAAGCTGGATGCCCGGACCGCAGAAATGTTGCCGGCCCGGGGCAGCAGCAGCGACGAGCGCCGCAGCAGCCGTGACAAGCGCCCCTGACAGCGCATTGCCCGCCCATGCGAATCCTCCTGGTTGAAGACGAGCCCACGCTGCGCGCCCAGCTACGGGGCGGGTTGATGGAAGCCGGCTACGCGGTGGACGAGGCCGACAACGGCCGCGATGCCCACTTCCTGGGAGACACCGAAGCCTTCGATGCCGTGGTGCTCGACCTGGGCCTGCCGGTGCTCGACGGACTGACCGTGCTCAAGCGCTGGCGTGACGGTGGGCGAACGATGCCCGTGCTGATCCTGACGGCGCGCGACAACTGGCACGAGAAGGTGGCGGGCATTGATGCCGGGGCCGACGATTACCTCACCAAACCCTTTCACATGGAAGAGCTGCTGGCCCGTGTACGCGCGCTGATCCGCCGCGCCAGCGGTCTGGCCTCGGCGGTGCTGCAGTGCGGCGCGCTGGCGCTGGACACGCGCAGCGGCCGCGTCACGCTGGCCGGACAGCCCGTGAGCCTGACCAGCCATGAGTACAAGCTGCTTGATTACCTGATGCACCGCCCCGGCGCCGTGGTGTCGCGCACCGAACTGACTGAACACATTTATGCCCAGGATTTCGAGCGCGACTCCAACACCATCGAGGTCTTCGTGGGCCGCCTGCGCCGCAAACTGCCACCCGGACTGATAGAAACCGTGCGCGGACTCGGTTACCGGCTGGTGTCGCCGCCGTGAAGCTCTGGCGCCGCGCCACCTCGCTGCGTTTGCGCCTGCTGGCTGCAACGCTGGTGGCATTGGCGCTGGCGCTGCTGCTTGCGGGCGTATTGCTCAGCGGCCTGTTTCGCGACCACGTGATGCGGCAGTTCGAGGCTGCCCTGACGCAGCAGCTCGACCAGGTCACCGCCCGGCTTGAATTCGATGCCACCGGCCAGCCGCTGATCGACCCCCAGACCCTGTCCGACCCGCGCTGGCAAAAACCCTATTCGGGGCTGTACTGGCAGCTCGATCGCGTCACCGGCGATGGCCTGTCCCGCGTGGGTGTGCTGCGTTCGCGCTCGCTGTGGGACACCAGTCTGCCGCTCCTCGCCGACGAACTGGCCGACGGCGCGGTGCATGTGCACCAGGGCAAGGGCCCACTGGACGCCCCGCTGCTGATGCTCGAGCGCAAGGTAAAAATCGCCGAACAGCCCGATGCCCGCTGGCGCATCGTGGCCGCTGCCGACATGCAGGAAGTCACTGGGGCGGTGGACAGCTTCAACGGGGTGACGGCAGCTTCGCTGGCGGTGCTGCTGGCCTTGCTCGTGTTGGCCGCGCTGGCGCAGGTGGCGGTGGGACTGTCGCCGCTGCGCGCCATGCAGCGTGCGCTGGCTGATGTGCATGAGGGGCGGGCGCAGCGATTGCAGGGGCGCTTCCCCACCGAAGTGCAGCCCCTGATCGACGATTTCAACGCGGTGCTGGACCGCAACACCGAGGTGGTTGCGCGCGCGCGCACCCAGGCGGGCAACCTGGCGCATGCGCTCAAGACGCCTCTGTCGGTGCTCGATCAGGCCGCGGCCGGGCACCCGGCGCTGTCGGGCAGCGCGCTGGCCCGGCTGGTGAAAGAGCAGGTGAGCCTCTCGCGCCGCCATATCGACTGGCATCTGGCCCGCGCCCGTATGGCTGCGACCCAGCGCCTGCCCGGCCAGCGCACCGCGCTCGGGCCGGTGCTGGCCGGCCTGGTGCGGGTGATGGAGCGGGTGCATGCCGCAAGAGGCGTATCCATCACCGTGCTGGCGGCTGATGCGCCGCTGTTCTTCGCTGGTGAGGAGCAGGATTTGCAGGAAATGGTTGGCAACCTGCTGGACAACGCCTGCAAGTGGGCCCGTTCAAGCGTGACGGTACATGCCGAATCCGTCATGGGCAGTGAGCCGCCCCGGATGCAGGTCCAGATCCAGGACGATGGGCCCGGGATTGACGCGGCCCATCTCGCTTTGGTGGGGGCCAGGGGCGTGCGCCTGGACGAATCGGTGCCCGGCACCGGGCTGGGCCTGGCCATCGTGCAGGACCTCGCCGACCTGTACGGCGGTGAGCTCAGCCTGCAGGCAGCTGCGGGAGGTGGGCTGAATGCCAGCTTGCGCTTGCCCGCTGCCCTGGTGCCTGACGCCGGCGCAGCGGTCAAAGTGTGAGGGCGTAGTCCACGGTGATCGGCGCGTGGTCAGAAAAGCGCTGGGTCTTGTAAATCGTTTCGCTTTTCGCCATTGCCGCCAGCGCCGGTGTCGCCAGGTGATAGTCCAGCCGCCAGCCGACGTTCTTGGCATAGGCCTGGCCGCGGTTGCTCCACCAGGTGTAGGCCGCGTCGGTGGCTGTGGGCTGCAGCTTGCGGTAGACATCGACCATGCCGCCGCCGCGCACGGCTTTCACCGCAGGCTGGCCGGTGCCGTCCGTGAGTTCTTCGAGCGCGTCTTCGGCCGCTTCCGCATCGCGCAACAGTTCGCTCATCCAGGCGCGTTCTTCCGGCAGGAAGCCGCTGTTCTTGCGGTTGCCCTTGAAGTTCTTCAGGTCGATCTCCTGGTGCGCAATGTTGATGTCGCCGCACAGCACGAAGTCGCGCGTCTCCTTCAATTGAGCCAGGTAGGGGTAGAACTCGGCCAGGAAACGGAACTTGGCCGCCTGCCGCTCTTCACCGGAGGAGCCGCTCGGAAAGTAGCAACTGATGATGGACAGTTTCGGTGCCTGTTTGCGGCCGGGCCGGTCAAAGCGCAACTCCACGTAACGGCCTTCCGCATCAAATTCGGTCGAGCCGTAGCCGGTGATCACGTCGCTGGGCTCATGGCGTGTGTAGATGGCCACGCCGGAGTAACCTTTTTTCTCGGCGAAGTGAAAATGGCCCTGGAGCCCGGCGATTTCCTCGAAACGGCCAGCCACGTCGGCGGCCTGGGCCTTGAGCTCCTGCACACAAATACAATCTGGCTGGGTCTGGGCCACCCACTCCTGCATGCCTTTGCTGGCGGCGGAACGGATACCGTTGAGGTTCAGGCTGGTTAACTTAAACATGGGACTCCAATGAGCAAAACGACGGGAACGCCAGGTCAGGACAAGCAGGGCAGCGGCCAGACGCAAGCCGCCAGCGACATGGCCAGTGAATTTGTGCAGTTTGCCATTGAGTCGGGGGTGCTGCGTTTTGGCGAGTTCAAGACCAAGGCGGGGCGTTTGAGCCCCTACTTTTTCAATGCGGGATTGTTTGACGACGGGGCCAAGCTGGGCCGTCTGGCGCAATTTTATGCGCGCGGCTTGTTGCTCGAAGAAAAAACCAGCGGCCTGCAGTTCGACATGATTTTTGGTCCGGCTTACAAGGGTATCCCCCTGGCTGCGGCCGTCGCGATTGAGCTGGCGCGCCTGGGCCGCAACCTGCCCTATGCCTACAACCGCAAGGAAACCAAAGACCATGGAGAGGGTGGCACGCTGGTGGGCGCGCCGCTCAAGGGGCGGGTTCTGATTATTGACGATGTGATCTCCGCAGGCACCGCCATACGCGAGTCGATTGCCCTGATTCAGGCGGCGGGCGCCCGGCCGCATGCGGTGGCGATTGCGCTGGACCGTCAGGAAAAGGCCACGGAAAACGGCATGGACGTCAACTACAGTGCCGTGCAGTACGTTAAAAACCAGCTGGGCCTGCAGGTTTTCTCGATTGCCCGCCTGACCGACTTGTTGCACTATCTGGCTCAGGTGGGGGCGACGCCGCAAGGCGCCGCAGAAGTCAAAACCGGTGATTCACTTTTTACCCACTACCAGCGTGTGCTGGATTACCGCCAGCGTTATGGTGTTGATTGAGGGCTTGTTCTTGTTGTTGCGCAAACTTGTCAAAAACCTGGTGTGGACCGGCCCAACGGCGCTGGCGCTGCTGAGCCTGTCCAGCGCGGTGTCTGCGCAGACCATTTACAGCTGTGTCGACGGCTCCGGCCGAAAAATCACTTCCGACCGGCCGATTGCCGAATGCCGTGACCGCGTGCAGAAAAAAATCAATCCCTCGGGCACGCTCCAGGGTGTGCTGGAACCGACGCTGACCGCCGACGAACGGGCCGCCGGGGAAGAAAAGGAAAAACGTGCCGCCGAGCTGCGCGAGCGCGAGGTGGAAGAAAAGCGCCGCGACCGCGCCCTGATGCAGCGTTATCCCAGCCGCGCCCTGCACGACAAGGAGCGGGCTGAGGCCCTGGGCCAGATCGATGAGGTCATCCAGGCTGCAGCCAAGCGCGCCTCTGAACTGAGCGAACAGCGCAAGGCCATTGTTGTCGACATGCAGTTCTACAAGGCCGAACCCACACGCGCGCCACCTTCACTCAAACGCAGGCTCGAGGAAAACGAGAGCAACCAGGCGACGCAGAAGCGCTTTATCGCCGAGCAGGACATGGAGAAAAAAAGGATTAACCAGCGCTTTGACGAAGAGCTGGCCAAACTCCGGCAGCTGTGGCCCATGGCCGGTACGGTGCCAGCCAAAGCTGCAGCGGCTCCGGCGCCCACGCCGCCTCCAGCTGCCGCGAAAAAATAACCTCAATACCAAAAAGGCCTGAAGTCCTTGTGGGACGGGCGCAGTCAGCTATATATTTGATAGCGAGCTGAACATGCCGCTCAGGCGTTTATCCGAGTTTCTTTTTCAGCAGCTCATTGACCTGGGCCGGATTGGCCTTGCCCTTGGTGGCCTTCATGGCCTGACCGACCAGCGCGTTGAAGGCTTTGGCATTGCCGGCGCGGACTTCCTCTACATTTTTGGCGTTCGCGGCCAGTACGTCGTTGATGATTTTTTCGAGTTCGCCGGTGTCGCTCATCTGTTTGAGGCCTTTGGCCTCGATCAAGGCATCAACATCGCTGCCTGCGCCGGTCCACAAGGCGTCGAACACCTGTTTGGCAGCGTTGTTTGAAATCGTGCCGTCGGCAATGCGGCCTATCAGGCTGGCGAGCTGCGCCGCCGCGACGGCCGAGGCCTCAATGGAGGTCTCTTCGCTGTTCAGGCGCCTGGACAGTTCGCCCATCACCCAGTTGCTGGCCAGCTTGGCTTGTTTGCTGGCAGCTGCGACAGTTTCAAAATAGGCCGCCGTGGCCTTGCTTTGCGTCAACTGGCCGGCATCGTACTCAGGCAAGCCGTAGTCGGAAACAAAACGTGCAGCCATCACGCGCGGCAACTCGCTCATCTCCGCGCGGGTCTTCTCCACCCACTCGCGCGGAATCACCAGCGGCGGCAAATCAGGGTCCGGGAAGTAGCGGTAATCGGCCGCATCTTCCTTGCTGCGCATGGCGCGGGTCTCGCCGCTGTCCGGGTCAAACAGCACCGTGGCTTGCTCGATGGCGTGGCCGTCTTCCAGCTGTTCGATCTGCCAGCGCACTTCGTAGTCGATCGCCTGCTGCATGAACTTGAAGCTGTTCAGGTTCTTGATTTCTCGGCGTGTGCCCAGCGCTGCACCGGGTTTGCGCACCGACACATTGGCGTCGCAGCGAAAGCTGCCTTCCTGCATGTTGCCGTCACAGATGCCAATCCAGGTGACGATCTTGTGCAGCTCTTTGGCGTAAGCGACCGCTTCTGCACTGGAGCGCATGTCGGGCTCGGTGACAATCTCCAGCAGCGGTGTGCCGGCGCGGTTCAGGTCAATGCCGCTCATGCCGACAAAGTCTTCGTGCAGCGACTTGCCGGCATCTTCCTCCAGGTGGGCGCGCACCAGGCGCACCGATTTTTTCTCATCGCCGAGGAAAAACTCCACCGTGCCGCCCTGCACCACCGGAATTTCAAACTGGCTGATCTGGTAACCCTTGGGCAGATCCGGGTAGAAATAGTTCTTGCGCGCGAAGACGCTGGCCTCGGCAATGTGTGCGTTGACCGCCAGGCCGAACTCGATGGCGCGTTGCACCGCGCCCTTGTTCATCACCGGCAGCGCGCCGGGCAGGGCAAAGTCCACCGCCGAAGCCTGGGTGTTCGGCTCGGCACCGAACGCGGTGGACGCGCGACTGAAAATTTTCGATTGCGTGGTCAGCTGGGTGTGGGTTTCGAAGCCGATGATGACTTCATAGCCCTGCACCAGGGGGCCGGTGGGCCGGCCGGCCTGCATCTCGGCGAAGGGGTTGACGCTGGGTTGGGTCTGGCTCATGTCAAATCACTCAAAGGCCTGAGGGCTGGCGCTGGTGCCAGTCGGTCGCCAGCTGGAATTGGTGCGCTGCGCCCAGCAACTGCGCTTCCTTGAAGTAGTTGCCTATCAGCTGCAGGCCCACCGGCATGCCGCCCGCGCCAAAACCGGCCGGCACACTCATGCCGGGCAGACCGGCCAGGCTGGACGACAGCGTGTAGATATCGGCCAGGTAGCTGGCCACCGGGTCCTCCGACTTTTCGCCGATTTTCCAGGCCACGGTCGGCGAGACCGGCCCGGCAATGATGTCGCACTGCGCAAAGGCCTTCTGGAAATCTTCGGCAATCAGCCGGCGGATTTTTTGCGCTTTCAGGTAGTAGGCGTCGTAGTAGCCGTGCGACAGCACATAGGTGCCTATCATGATGCGGCGCGTCACTTCGTCGCCAAACCCTTCGGAGCGCGATTTTTTGTACATGTCGCCGAGGTCGGTGTACTGCGCCGCGCGGTGGCCATAACGCACGCCGTCAAAGCGGCTCAGGTTGCTGCTGGCCTCGGCCGGGGCAATCACGTAATAGACCGGAATCGACAACTCGGTCAGCGGCAGTTCCACATCGACCAGCGTGGCACCGAGTTTTTCCAGCTCGGCCAGCGCGCTGCGGATGGCTTTCAGGACGTCGGCCGAGCAGCCCGCGCCGAAAAACTGGACAGGCAGGCCAATCTTCAAGCCATTCAGGGGTTTCCCCCCCGCCCGTTGTGCGCCAGCAGCTATCAAATCAGTAGCGTAGTTGACGGCCGGCAAGTCCAGTGAGGTCGAGTCACGGTCCAGATCGGGGCCTGCCATGCTGGACAGCAGC
Source organism: Kapaibacterium sp. (SeqCode) (assembly GCA_943370435.1). Classification (GTDB taxonomy): domain Bacteria; phylum Pseudomonadota; class Gammaproteobacteria; order Burkholderiales; family Burkholderiaceae_C; genus Polaromonas. The sequence continues at coordinate 14,435 of CALRQX020000033.1, forward strand.
AGCGCGCAATCGAGTGCGCTGCGTGCCATCGGACCGGCCTGATCCAGGCTGGACGCAAAAGCCACCATGCCGTAACGCGAGCAGCGTCCGTAGGTTGGCTTGATGCCGGTGATGCCGCACAGCGAGGCCGGCTGGCGGATGGAGCCGCCGGTGTCGGTGCCGGTGGCCGCTGGCACCAGCCGCGCCGCGACCGCCGCGGCCGAGCCGCCCGACGAGCCGCCCGGCACACGGCTGCTGTCCCAGGGGTTTTGCACCGGGTTGAAGGCGCTGTTTTCATTGCCCGAGCCCATGGCGAATTCATCACAGTTGAGCTTGCCCAGTGTGACCATGCCGGCACCCGGGCCCTGGCCCGGCACGCCTTGCCCCAGCTTGCCGACAACGGTGGCGTCAAACGGGCTGCGGTAGTTGGCCAGCATTTTTGAGCCGGCGGTGGTCGGGAAGTCCCGCGTGACAAAAATATCCTTGTGCGCCAGCGGCACGCCCAGCAGCGGCGTGGACTCACCGGCGGCCAGGCGCGCATCTGCGGCGCGCGCCTGGGCCAGCGAAACGTCTGTGTTGGTGGCGAGGAATGCGCCAAGAGCGCCGGCCTGCCCGATCCGTGTCAGAAAATGCTGCGTCGCTTCGACGCTGGAGACTTCGCGGGCGGCCAGTTTGGCGGCGAGTTCGGCGACGCCGAGGTCGTGCAGATCGGCGTTCATGACTCAGCTGCCTCCTGAACAGCGTGCAGATTGGAACCGTAGGTAGTGTCGGCAGCGGATCGAATTCGCGCTGTGTCGATCCCCGCTGCGCGGGGCCCCTCGCCAAGTGCGCTCATTCGATCACCTTCGGAACCAGAAACAAACCGCGCTCGACGGCAGGCGCGCTGAGCTGGCTGGCTTCGCGCTGATTGGGCTCGCTCGCGACGTCATCGCGCAGGCGCAGGGCCACCTGCCCCAGCACCGCCGCCGGGTGCGCCAGCGGCTCCACGCCGTCTGTGTTGACGGCGTTCATCTGTTCCACCAGCGCGAAAAAGCCGTTGAGCTGGCTCAGGGTGTGTTCGGTTTCGTCGGGGCGTAATTCCAGCCTGGCCAGGTTGGCGACGCGTTGGATGTCTTGGGGTGTCAATGCCATGGGAGAAAAACTACAGCTGAAACGGGGTGTAAAGGTGAAATAATGGCTGGTGTGCCAGCCAGTGACTCACGGGGGATGCGTTATTATCCCGCCTTTGGTGTGAAATCAGGGCAGGATGCACGCTTTATGCGTTATTTATCAAGGTGTTAGGCCACTTCACCGTTTTCATTTCAGCGCGTTCATTGATTAATCATAAAAGGCGATAGAGCAACGAAGTTTGTTCCATGCCCAAAACCGGACCCCCACAATATGTTTGAAACCTTCCGTCGGTATTTTTCCACCGACCTGGCGATTGACCTTGGTACCGCCAACACCCTGATTTTTGTACGCGACCGCGGCATTGTGCTGGACGAGCCTTCGGTGGTTGCGATCCGCCACGAAGGCGGGCCGCAAGGCAAAAAAACCATCCAGGCCGTCGGCCACGAAGCCAAAGCCATGTTGGGCAAGGTGCCGGGCAACATCGAAGCCATCCGGCCGATGAAAGACGGCGTGATCGCCGACTTCACCGTGACCGAGCAAATGCTCAAGCAGTTCATCAAAATGGTGCATCCGCGCAGCTTCTTCAAGCCCAGCCCGCGCATCATCATCTGTGTGCCCTGCGGCTCCACCCAGGTCGAGCGCCGGGCCATCCGCGAAAGCGCCCTGGGCGCCGGCGCCAGCGACGTTTACCTGATTGAAGAACCGATGGCAGCCGCCATAGGCGCTGGTCTGCCGGTGTCCGAAGCCAGCGGCTCCATGGTGGTGGATATTGGTGGTGGCACCACCGAAGTGGGCGTGATCTCGCTCGGCGGCATGGTTTACAAAGGCAGCGTGCGCGTCGGCGGCGACCGGTTTGACGAAGCCATCATCAGCTATATACGCCGCAACTACGGCATGCTGATCGGCGAGCCGACGGCCGAGGCCATCAAGAAAAACATTGGCTCGGCCTTTCCCGGCAGCGAAGTCAAGGAAATGGAAGTCAAGGGCCGCAACCTGTCTGAAGGTGTGCCGCGCTCCTTCACCATTTCCAGCAACGAGATCCTCGAAGCCCTGACCGACCCGCTGAACAACATCGTCAGCGCCGTCAAAACCGCGCTGGAGCACACGCCGCCCGAACTCGGCGCCGACATTGCCGACCGCGGCATGATGCTGACCGGCGGCGGTGCACTGCTGCGCGATCTGGACCGCCTGCTGGCCGAAGAAACCGGCCTGCCGGTGCTGGTGGCCGAAGACCCGCTGACCTGCGTGGTGCGCGGCTGCGGTATTGCGCTGGAGCGCATGGACCGCCTGGGTTCCATCTTCACCTCTGAATAAGCCAGGGCGCCGGGTGCGCGTGACTGCCAGCACTGGTTTGCACAACAAGGCCCGGCCCCACGGCCCGTTTGACCGCCCACCATGCCTTTAGGAACCCTGGACAGAACCCCGCCGCCCTTTTTCAAGCAGGGGCCTTCAGCCTTGTCCAAGCTGATGGTTTTCAGCGCGCTGGCGCTGTTTCTGATGGTGGCTGACCTGCGTTTCAGGATCACCCAGCCGGTCCGCGCCGCAGTCGCCACCGTGCTTTACCCGGTGCAGTGGCTGGCCCTGCAGCCGGTGCGTGCGCTACAGCATGGCGGTGGATACTTCACGGCCCTGAGCCAGGCCCGCTCCAGCGAGGAGTCGGCCCGGGCCCAGCTCGCCCTGCAATCGCTGCGCGCCGGCCAGGTCGAGCAGCTGGGCGTTGAAAACACCCGTCTGCGCAGGCTGCTGGACCTGCGCGAGCGCCTGGCCATCACCGGCATGGCGGCGCAGGTGCTGTACGACGCGCCCGACCCCTACACCCGAAAAGTCATCATCGACAAGGGCCTGGCCCAGGGGGTGGACCTGGGTTCACCAGTGCTGGATGAAGCCGGTGTGCTGGGACAAGTGACCCGCGTGCACCCCTTTGTCAGTGAAGTCACGCTGGTCATAGACCGTGACCTGGCCATCCCCGTGCTCAACACCCGCACCGGCGCGCGCAGCGTGGCCTATGGCGAGCCGACCGCATCCGGTGGCGGGCTGGAGTTGCGCTTCATGGGCAGCAATTCTGACGTGCAGCCAGGCGACCTGCTGACCACCAGCGGTGTCGACGGCGTCTACCCGCCGGGTTTGCCGGTGGCCAAAATCGACAAGATAGAGCGCCGCGCCGAGTCGGCGTTTTCGCGGATTTATTGCACCCCGCAGGCCCATGTGTTTGCTGCGTTTCATGTGATGGTGGTCAAGCCGGTGGCGGACCAGATTCCGGCGAGACCGGCTGACGAGGCCGCGCCCGCTCCCGCCAAAAAAGGAACTGCCAAATGATCATGCCTTCCGGCCAGCAGCTGCTCCTGCCGGCCAATCCGTTTTTCATCTGGACCAGCCTGATTGCTGCGCTTTTGCTGGACATGTTGCCGCTGGGCCGCGTGCCCTGGATGCCCGATTTTCTGGCCCTGGTGCTGGTGTTCTGGAACGTGCACCAGCCGCAGCGTGTGGGCATAGGCCTGGCGTTCATGTTCGGGCTCGGCGTGGATGTGCACCAGTCCGCCTTGCTGGGGCAACATGCGCTGTCGTACACCGCGCTGAGCTTTTTTGCCACCATGATTCACCGCCGTCTGCTCTGGTTCACCGTGCCGTCACAGGCGCTGCAGATATTGCCTTTGTTCGCGCTGGCGCATGGCGTGGAAATTGTCATCCGCATGCTCAGCGGCGGCAACTTTCCGGGCTGGATGCTGCTGCTTGCGCCTGTGGCTGAGTCGGTGCTGTGGCCGGTGGTGAGCGTGCTCCTGCTCGCGCCGCAACGCCGCGCGCCCAATCCGGACCAGAACCGGCCCTTGTAATGCCCCCACGGTCGCTCACTTCGTGTAGCTCCCTGCCCCCAGGGGGGGCCGCTGCGCCTGCGGGCTGGCGAAGCCAGACCCGCGGCCCCTGCTTGAAAGGGAAAATTGGCCGCCAGATGGTGCCGCTTTGCGCACAGGGGCACTTTTTGAGCGTCGCCGGGTCGTATTCCCATGACTGAACTGAGAAACGTCGAAGCCGACCTGTCGCGTTTTCGCCTGCGTGTGCTGGTCGCCGGCCTGGTGATTTTTTTTGCTTTTGTGCTGGTGGCGGCGCGGCTGGTTTATCTGCAGGTGGTGCGTCACGACGACCTCAATGAACAGGCAGAGACCAACCGCACGGCGGTGGTGCCGATTGTGCCGAACCGGGGCCTGATCCTGGACCGCAACGGGGTGGTGCTGGCCACCAACTACTCGGCTTATACGCTGGAGATCACGCCTTCTCGGGTGGCCGATCTGGAGCAGACCATCGAAGCGCTGTCCCGTCTGGTGGACATCCAGCCGCGTGACAAACGCCGTTTCAAAAAACTGCGTGAGGAATCGCGCAGTTTTGAATCGCTGCCCATACGCACCCGGCTGACGGACGAAGAGGTGGCCCGTTTTGCGGCCCAGCGTTTTCGCTTTCCGGGGGTGGAAATCAAGGCCAGGCTGTTTCGCAACTACCCGCACGGCGAGCTGGCCAGCCATGTGGTCGGTTACATCGGACGCATCAACCAGGCCGAAAAGCTGCGCATCGAGGAAAACGACGAAGAAGGCAACTACCGGGGCACCGACTACATCGGAAAACTCGGTGTCGAGCAGAGTTTTGAAACCCAGCTGCACGGCAGCACCGGCGTCGAGCAGGTTGAAACCTCGGCCGGCGGGCGCGCTGTGCGCAAGCTGGCCAGCCAGCCCGCGACACCGGGCCACACCATCATGCTGTCGCTGGACATCAAGTTGCAAAAACTGGTGGAAGACTTGTTTGGGGACAGGCGCGGCGCGCTGGTGGCGCTGGACCCCGCCACCGGCGAGGTGCTGGCCTTTGTCAGCAAGCCCACGTTTGACCCCAACCTGTTTGTCGATGGCATCGACAGCGAAAGCTGGCAAGGCCTCAATGAGTCGATTGACAAGCCGCTGCTGAACCGGGCGCTGCGCGGCACCTACCCGCCGGGCTCCACCTACAAGCCCTTCATGGCCATGGCCGCGCTCGAGTCCGGCAAACGCCAGCCCGGCAGCATCACCCAGGATTCGGGCTCCTGGATGTTCGGCGGCCACCAGTTCCGCAGCCATGGCGCCGGACTCGGACCGGTGGACATGCACCAGAGCATCGTGAAGTCCAGCAACGTCTACTACTACTCGCTGGCCAACGACCTGGGCGTCGATGCGATGCACGACTTCATGAAGCCGCTGGGTTTCGGCCAGATCACCGGCATCGATATCCATGGCGAGGTGCGCGGCGTCCTGCCCAGCCAGGAATGGAAGCGCAAGACCTACAAAAAGGCCGACCAGCAGAAGTGGTACCCGGGTGAGACCATATCGCTGGGCATAGGCCAGGGCTACAACACCTTCACCATGCTGCAACTGGCACAGGCCACGGCGGTGCTGGCCAACAACGGTGTCAAACACAAGCCGCGCCTGGTCATTGCCACGCAGGACCCGGTCTCACGCGCGATCCAGCCTATCGATGCCGAACCGGGCCAGGACCTGGGCTACAAACCGGAACATGTCGCGGTGGTCCGCAAGGCGCTGGTCGGGGTCACGCAAGAGGGCACCTCGGCCCGGGTGTTTGCCGGCGCCGCCTACCTCAGCGGCGGCAAAACCGGCACTGCGCAGGCGGTGAGTGTGGGGCAAAAAGACAAGTACGACGCACGCAAGCTCGAGGAACACCAGCGCGACCATGCGCTGTACATGGCTTTTGCGCCGGCTGACAAACCCAGGATTGCGCTGGCCGTGGTGGTGGAAAACGCCGGGTTTGGCGCGGCCCACGCGGCACCGATTGCCCGGCGCGTGTTTGACTATCTGCTGCTGGGGCAATACCCGAATGAAATCGACATGGCCGCCGTGCAAAAAGGCCTGGCCGGTGCTCCCATTGGCAAACCGCGCCTGGCCTCGGACATGCCGGGCTTGCTGGCGACAGGTCTGCCGGGCGCCACCGCACAGTCAGCGACGGCGGCAGCCGCCAGCGCGGCGAAGGCGGCGGCTTTGGCCGAAGCCCTGAGCAAGCTGGTGCCGGCCTTGCCGGCGGTTGATGCCTACCCTGATTAGGCGTCCTGGGTGCGGGTCTATCTGAAAAAGGCGTCGAAACCTGTTTTCAGAATCAGCGCGCTGACCACGCCGATAAACACCACACGCACAAAACCCGCGCCATGTTTGAGCGCCAGGCGGGTGCCCAGCAGGCTGCCCACCACATTGGCCAGCGCCATGGTCAGCGCGAAATGCCACCAGACATGGCCTTTCCAGGCGAACAGCAGCAGCGCCGCCAGGTTGGTGGCGGTGTTGATCAGCTTGGCCGATGCCGACGCGTTCAGGAAGTCATAACCGAGCCAGCGCACGAACAGAAAGACAAAAAAGCTGCCGGTTCCCGGGCCAAAAAACCCGTCGTAAAAACCCAGTACCAGGCCCACGCAGCAGGCCGCCGCCGTTTCGGCACGGCCGCTGAAGCGCGGCGTGTGGTGGCGGCCCAGCTCTTTTTTGGCCAGGGTGTAAAGCAGCACAGCCAGCAGGACAAAGGGCAGGGCTTTGCGCAGAAAACCGGGGGAAATGACGGTCACCAGCCAGGCACCCGCCAGCGATCCCGTGAAACCAGCGGCCGCCGCCGGCAGCAGGGCGGCCCAGCGCAGGTTCACGCGGCGGGCGTACTGCGCGGTGGCCACGGCTGTGCCCCAGACCGAGGCGCCTTTGTTGACGCCGAACAGCGTGGCGGGGTGGGTGGTCGGAAATACCGCAAACAGTGCGGGCACCAGAATCAGGCCGCCGCCACCGACGATCGCGTCCACAAAACCGGCCAGCAGCGAAGCCAGCGTGACGATCAGCAGTTCCATGCACCGATTCTCTCATTCGCGCACGCGGCGCAAAGTGCACCGATTCGGCCCATGCAGACAAAAAAAAGCGCCGGGTTTGCCGGCGCTTTGTAAAAAACATCTCTCGGGATGCCAATGCTGTTTTGCTCAAATGTGTTTGTCTCCTCGGCCCTCTGCGAGCACTCGGCTCATGTGCAGGTGGGCCACTATAGGATGCGCACTCACATAGTGCATCAGGATTTTCCCTTCCTCTCCAGCGCCCCCCCGTCGCAAGGGGGCAATGCGCGTTGGCACGACTTATGCCTGTAACCGAATGTCAGCTTCATCGGTTCTTCAACGGGAATTTTCATGCATCACAAGCAATTCGTCTCTCTGGGTTGGGGTTTGTGCTTGCTGTTGTCAGTGTTCCAGGCGGGTGCCCAGGCCCCTGCACCGGTTGCTGATGCTGCCTCGGCGCCAGCGCCGGTGGTGGCGCCCGCTGCCCCGCCGGTGGCGCCTGTGGTGGCAGCACCTCCTGCAGTCGCCGCGCCTGTGGTGCCCGCGCCCGCGCCCGCAGCACTGACCCATCCCGGGCTGGTAGCGGCCGACACCCTGAATGGTGCAGACACCGCCTGGATGATGACGTCCACCGCGCTGGTGTTGCTCATGACGCTGCCGGGCATCGCCCTTTTTTACGGCGGCATGGTGCGCAAGAAAAGTGTGCTCAACACCATGGCCAGTGTGGTGGTGATCTGTGCGGTGGTCAGCCTGTTGTGGTTTGCGGTCGGTTATTCACTCGCCTTCACGCCCGGCAGTGGTGCGCTCGGGCATTACATAGGCGGCGGCGAACGCCTGTGGTTTGCCGGGCTTGACTACGCCAAGGAGGCGCAGAAGGTGGCGGTCAGCCATATCGCCCCGAACATTCCCGAGTCGGTGTACGCGATGTACCAGCTGACCTTTGCCATCATCACCGCCGCGCTGCTGGTCGGCTCGTTTGTGGAGCGCATGCGGTTTTCTGCCATGTTGTGTTTCATCAGCCTGTGGACGCTGGTGGTGTATGCGCCCATTGCGCACTGGGTCTGGGAGCCCAATGGCTGGCTGGCCCGCATGGGTGCGCTCGATTTCGCCGGCGGTTCGGTGGTGCACATCAATGCGGGTGTGGCCGGGCTCGTGTGTGCCTACGCGCTCGGGCCGCGCCGGGGTTATGGGCGTGAAGCCTTCCCGCCGCTGAATCTGGGCCTGACCATGGCCGGCGCCGGCATGTTGTGGGTCGGCTGGTTTGGATTCAATGCCGGTTCGGCCGTGGCGGCGGACGGCCGTGCCGGTCTGGCCATGGCGGTCACCCACATTGCGGCTGCCGCCGGTGCCTTGTCATGGATGGCGGCCGAATGGACGATTCGTGGTCGTCCCACCTTGTTGGGGCTGTGCACAGGGCTGGTGGCGGGGTTGGTGGCCATCACGCCGGCGGCAGGTTTTGTCTCGCCCCTGGCCGCGCTGGTCATCGGGCTGGTGGCTGGCGTGGCATGTTATTGGGGCGCGACCGGGCTGAAACGCCTGCTCAATGCCGACGACTCGCTGGATGTTTTTGGCGTTCACGGGGTGGGCGGTATTGTCGGTTCGCTGTTGACCGGTGTTTTTGCCAGCAAGACCATTTCGGGGGTGGAGGGCAGCCTGCTCACGCAGTTCATCGGCGTCGGTGCGGTGCTTTGTTACAGCCTGGTCATGACCGGCCTGGTGCTCTGGATCACTTCGCTGCTGATCAGCCTGCGGGTTGGTGAAAACGGCGAATCCGATGGCCTCGATATCTCCCAGCATGCCGAGCGGGTTGTCTAGTGTGAACAGGCCCTAAAAACAGGCGGTAACCATCATGCAAAGCTCTGCCATGCCGAGTAGCGAAAAAATTGCGATTGCCGCCCATCTGCACGTGTTGTTGCGCAGAAAAACCGGGCGTGTGACCGATACCGAGTGGATGGCGACCAACCACGAATACGCGGCAGAAATTGTCCGTTTCGCGCGTGGTAAAGCGGCAGAAGACGGGCATCTGGACCTCAGTGTCTGGGCCGAACGGCTGGAAGAGATCATGCTCACGCCAGACGCAAAACACCGTGTGCCGCTGGTCAAACTGATGGCCGATGCGGTCAGAGCCGTGGCGGTACCCGTTGCTGCGATGCCGCCGCCTGACCAGCAGAGTTCGCGCAGCGTCGATACCCGGGAAGAGGTGTACCCCGAGTCGGGTTTCATCGAGTCACGCTTTGGCGACAGCGAAAATACGCGTGAACGCAAACCGCGGGACCCGGACTTGCCGCGTTATGTGAAGAGCCTGCGTTGACAGGCTGTCAGGCGGTGTCGCCGCCGGGGGGGCGGCCTGCAGCGTCCAGCGGCGGCTTGTCCAGGGTGAAATAAAAAACTGCGCCCGCACCGGGTGAGGACGTGGCCCAGATGCGGCCGCCGTGGCGCGTGACAATGCGGCGCGCGGTGGCCAGCCCCACGCCTGCACCGGCAAACTCGGCGGGTGCGTGCAGACGCTGGAAAGCACCAAACAGCTTGTCGGCATACGCCATGTCAAACCCGGCGCCATTGTCCCGGACGAAAAAGACCCCTGTGTTGCCCGGGCCTGCGGTCAGGCCGGGTTCAGCGCCCACCGTGATCTCGGCGCTGGCTTGTCGGGAAGTGAACTTCCAGGCGTTGCCGAGCAGGATGGCGAGCAGGTGCCGCAACAGTCCGGCGTCGGCCTGTACCAGCAGCGGCTGCTGCACCTGTACCTGCACGATGCGCCCCGGCTCCTGCTGCGCCAGCGTGCCAAGCAGTTCGCCGGCCATGGCCCCCAGGTCCACCGCTTCGCGCCGGGTTTGCGTGCGGGACAGCTGCGCCAGCGCCAGCAGGCTGTCGGTGCGCTCGTTCATCTGGCCAACCCCGGCGCGAATGCGCTCCAGGTAGTGTTTTCCGCGCTCGCTGGTTCCGGCAGACAGCTCTCTTTCCAGCAGATGGGTCAAGCCGTTGATGGCGATGTAGGGCTGGCGCAGATCGTGGGCCAGCGACTGGGTGAAGGCCTGCAGTTCCTGGTGCGCCTCACGCAGTTCGGCGGTGCGCTGTTCCACGCGGGCTTCCAGTTCTGTGTTGAGCCGCAGGATCTGCTGCTCGGCGAGCTGGCGCTCGGTGATGTCACGCAAGACCACGCTGACCTGCACAGCGCCGTCGCTGCTGAGGTGTTGTGAGGACGACACTTCCGCCGGAAAGTGCGAACCATCGGCGCGCAGGCAGTCCAGTTCGCCCCGATATTTGCCGCTGGCGCTGCCCAGCAGCGGCGCCGCCGAATGAAAAAGCCCATACACACCGACGGACCTGATTTGCGCCTCTGTCATGCGAAACATGGCGCAGGCCGACGGGTTGACAGCCAGCACGGTACCGTCCGCCAGGGCCTGGATAAAACCGTCCAGGCTGGATGCAAACACCATGCGCAGACGCTCCTCGCTGATGCGCAGGGTGTCTTCTGCGGCGACCAGGCTGCGGTAGCGCCGGGCCCGGCTTTGCGCCACGGAAATCAGCACGGCGGGGGCCACCGGCTTGAGGATGAACTCGTCACCGCCCTGCTTGAGCGCCAGCGCCTGCCGGCTCAGACTGGTTTCAGCAGAAAGAAAAACAATCGGCAGCCGTACAAACTCCGCTTGCTGGCGTATCAGTGCGGCCAGCTCTATGCCACTGCATTCGGGCATGTGGATGTCGCAGGTCAGCAGGTCGGGCTGGAAATCGACCAGCGGCGCCATGACCTGGCTCGGGTCGGTGACGACCAGGGTTTCCATGCCGGCGGACTGCAGCATGCCGGCATACAGATCGGCCAGGACCTGGTCGTCGTCCACCAGCAGCACGCGGTAGGGCCGCGCCGGTTCATCCGAGCTCAGGTGATCCAGCAGTGCAGTGAGGGCAGAGACATCCACCGGCGCGGGAAAATAGCCGGCGCCCCCGGCCTGTACCGCCTGCAGGCGGGTACGGAAATCCGTGGCGCCCGACATGAAGATCAGGGGCAGCTCGGCGCCACCATCGGCCCAGGTCTGGAGCCAGCTGCGCAAAGCCGACAGCGCCGGAGCGGGCAAGCCGATATTGGCCAGCACTGCGACCGGCCGCTCCGTCGGCACGACAAGCGTTGCAGCTGGCGGCTGGTCCAGCAAAAAACTGCGGTAGCCGCCAAGGCTCAACTGGCGCACCAATCCCTGGGCCGCGGCGCGGTCGGGTTCAAACACGCCCACCAGAGGGGATATACCGGAGGGCTGTGAGGCCGGGCCGGTGCCGGCGGCTGCCACCGTCGCGGCCGCGGTGGTCGCTGCCAGGTCGGCGCTGGCGTCACCCGCGTTGCCATCGGAGGCGAGTGCGGCGTTCAGCGCCTGCAGTCCAAGCAGCAGTGCGCCGCGTTCAGCCGCTTGCAGCTGGTGGGTGTTACCGGCGCGGGACAGGATGTTTTCGATCTGTGCGGCTGCCCGGCTGACGGCAGGAAAGCCGAAGGTGCCGCCTGAGCCTGCCAGCTTGTGGGCCTGAGCCTGCGCGCTGTCCAGCGCCGCGGGCTTGCCGTGTTCGTTGAGGTCCCCCAGGGCGGCGTGCAGCGCTGCGATTTTTGCCGGCAGATTCTGCGCATAGGCCGCGCGCTGCTGCTGCATGAAAAGGGCAAGACTGGTGACGGGCATGGTCTGGGTGATGGGTCGGGGCTGTCTGCATTATCGGGCCGACCCTGGCACCGGGGGCCTGGCGTTTGGGCGGCCAACGTATCATGCAGCCATGCCCCGCATGCGCATGCCACCCCGCACGTCCCCGCTCCTGAGGCGCTGACAGGCATGGCTTCAAGCGACGAACAAGGCCGCAGCCCGGGCGGCGCCCGACGCGCGGGACTGGGCTGGGGACCGCTGGCCATTCTGGCGTTCTGGCTGCTCGTGATGGGCGTTCTGTACGCCGTCATGAACCAGGTGCTCAAGCCGGCACCGCTGGTGGTGTCTGCTGCCGGGGAGCTGCTGATCATGCGTTCGCGTGACGGGCATTTTTATGTGGCGGGGATGGTAGCGGGACGGCCGGTCACGTTTCTGGTCGACACCGGCGCGTCCATGGTGGTGGTCAGCGAGAAATTTGCCGATGCAGCAGGCTTGGCACGCGGCCAGACGGCCACGTTCAAAACCGCCAGCGGCGATTTGCAGGGCCGCATTGTGCCGGGTGTCACGGTGTCTGTCGGTCCTGCCAGTGTGTCGGGCACGCGGGTTGGCGTCGGGCTGGTCGGCGTTGACCCGGACATGGCCTTGCTGGGTCAGTCCTTTCTCTCTCGCTTCGAGGTGCTGCTTTCCGGCGATCGCATGGTTCTTCGCGGCAAGTAGGTCGAAAGGCCACCCTTGCGGACGGGATGGCCGGGCGAAGGTGAATAAGTTACCTCGCCACCGGTATTTCATGACTGCAAGCGCGCGGGCCGGCCTATATTCTCAAAGCCACTTCAGCAATGGTGCTGAAGCAGGAGCCATCATGCTGCGAGCCTTGATCACCTTTTTAGCCTGTGCCTTGTGCGGCGCATGCTTGCCGGTCGCCGCTGCCGATATCGTCGCATTCCAGCGCGGTGTGTTGATTCAGGGCCGCATCCAGCAAGGCGACTACGCCAAACTCATCGCGTTTGTACGGCACCCGGACAACTATGGCCGGTTTGCCCGCACTGTTTTTCTCGACTCGCCCGGCGGCGATCTGGTGGAAGCCGTCAAGATCGCCCACCTGCTCGAAAAAAGCCATGCCGCCACCCATGTGGTGCGTGAAGCGCGCTGCTACAGCGCCTGTTTCATTTTGTGGATGAGCGGTGTCAGCCGCAATGTGTCCGCCGGGGCCACCCTGGGGGTACACCGTATCCATGTGAACGTAGCCGGGGAAGCCATGGACCCGTCGTCCGAGCGCTTTGCCAGCATTGCGCGCCGTGTCGAAAACTACATGGCAGCGCTGGGCACGCCGCGCACCATCCTCGACAAGATGAACGCCACTGCATCGGCCGACATGTTTGTCATCAGCCAGCGCTGGCTGGTTGAGCAGCAGTTGCTGACTGCCGTGTCCTACCGCCTGGGCTTCATGGACGTGGCGCAAAGCCAGTGTGGCCCCGAGCCCTATGCAGCGGCCATCAAGGGCAAAGCGCCTCTGACCGATGACGAGGCGCAGGACTGGACGTCGCGGATCAAGACCTGGATGGGTTGCGCGGACGAGCTCAGGGCGCGCCAGCAAAAGGCCGACGTTCTGACGATTTCCGCCCTGATTGACGGCGCTGATACCAGCCGCTGAAGCCCGCCGCGGGGGTGCCTACACCCCGTCCTGAATCCACTGCGCGGCTTTTTCCGCAATCATCAAGGTCGGTGAATTGGTGTTGCCGCTGGTGATCAGTGGCATGACACCGGCATCAACGACGCGCAAACCGGTGACGCCGCGCACCCGCAGGTGCGAATCCACCACCGCCATCGGGTCATCTGCCGGCCCCATTTTGGTCGTGCCCACCGGGTGAAAAATGGTGGTGGCAATGTCGCCGGCCAGCCGCGCCAGATCTTCATCGCTTTGAAACTGCACGCCGGGGCGGAACTCTTCCGGCTGATAAGCCGCCAGGGCGCTCTGGCTCACAATGCGGCGCGTGAGGCGCAGCGAATCGGCTGCCACCTGCCGGTCCTCGGCGGTGCTCAGGTAGTTGGGGGCAATCGCCGGGGCATCCTCAAAACGGCCAGTTTTGATCTGCACCGAGCCCCGGCTGGTCGGGTTCAGGTTGCAGACACTGGCGGTGAAAGCATTGAAGGTGTGCAGGGGCTCGCCAAAAGCGTCCAGCGACAGCGGTTGCACGTGGTACTCGATGTTGGGCCAGGGCTGATCGGGTGAGCTGCGCGTGAAAGCGCCCAGTTGCGACGGTGCCATGCTCATCGGGCCGGTTTGCTTCAGGGCGTATTCGAGACCGATCTTCGCCTTGCCCCACAGCGAGGTGCCCAGCGTGTTGAGCGTGAAGTTTTTGGCAGCAGCGCTTGTGACCTTGTACACCGAGCGGATCTGCAAATGGTCCTGCAAGTTGGCGCCTACCCCCGGCAGGTCCACCAGCACCGGGATGCCGTGTTTTTGCAGCAATGCCGCTGGCCCTATGCCCGAGAGCTGCAGAATCTGCGGCGAACCTATGCTGCCCGCGCTCAGGATGACCTCACCGAGTTTGCCTTGGGCCTTGCCCGAGTCGCGCGTGGCAAAAGCCGGGACTTTTTCCTGGCCGGTCCAGACCTCGACGCCGGTGCAGCGCTGGCTGCCGTCGTCCTGCCGCTCAATCAGCAGTTTGCTGACCTGCGCACTGGTCCACATTTCAAAATTGGGGCGGCCAAAACAGGCCGGGCGCAGAAAGGCTTTCGCGGTGTTCCAGCGCCAGCCTTTTTTCTGGTTGACTTCAAAGTAGCCCACACCTTCGTTGTCGCCGCGGTTGAAGTCATCGGTCGCGGGAATGCCCGCTTGTTGCGCCGCTTTGGCGAAGGCGTCGAGGATGTCCCAGCGCAGCCGCTGTTTGTCGACACGCCACTCCCCGCCCGAGTTGCGGTGCCGCAGCGTTTGTTGGTACGCCACGCCCTGATCCTGCATCAGCGCCGGCGCCGTGCCGCGCGCACCGTGCATGGTATTCGCGCCTTTGTAGTGGTCTTCATGCAGCATGAAATGGGGCAGGGCGTTGTCCCAGCGCCAGGCATCGTCGCCGGTCAGCTGCGCCCAGTGGTCGTAGTCGCGCGACTGGCCGCGCATGTAAATCATACCGTTGATGCTGGAGCAACCGCCCAGCGTCTTGCCGCGCGGGTAACGCAGGCTGCGGCCGTTCAGGCCGGCATCGGGTTCGGTGCTGTAAAGCCAGTCGGTGCGCGGGTTGCCAATGCAGTACAGGTAACCGACCGGGATGTGGATCCAGTGGTAGTCGTCCTTGCGCCCGGCCTCGATCAGCAACACCCGTTTGCTGGCGTCGGCACTGAGCCTGTTCGCCAACAGGCAACCTGCGGTTCCCCCTCCGACGATGATGTAGTCAAAAGTGTTTTCGTTCATGCCGCTTGTCTCGCCGTTCTTTTTGGTTGAATCAGTGCCATGCGGCGCCGTTTAGCCGGGGTGCGCCTCAGGTCAGCGCGGATCTGGCTCTGCCAGTCCGCCAGCTGGCGCCCCCTTGGGGGAGGCGGCCGCAGGCCGCATCGGGGGGTTACTTGGACACTGGCATCACAAACTCCGCCCCCTTGCCAATACTCTCAGGCCAGCGCTGCATGATGGACTTCTGTCTGGTGTAGAAACGCACGCCCTCTTCGCCATAGGCATGCATGTCACCAAACAGGCTCTTCTTCCAGCCGCCAAAGCCATGCCAGGC
>CALRQX020000034.1:0-29611 GCA_943370435.1 Kapaibacterium sp. (SeqCode)
CGTCAAGGCTCCCCGTTTTCGTATTCGTTACCCCCACCCGTCGGGCTGGGCCGAGGAGCGCAGCCGAAAACGGATCAGGGCGAGCGATTGTCTGAGCCGAAGGCGAGTTCGAGCTCGACCCCGTTTTCGGCGAGCACCGCAGGTTGCCCGTAGCGAAGCGAAGGGACCCAGACCATCGGGTCGCCTTTTCTTTGGTGACTTTCTTTTGGCGACGCAAAAGAAAGTTACTTGCCGCCGGGCAACCCCCGGCCTGCAGGCAGACCGACGACGGTCGAGGCAAAGAAGGCAAACTCAGCCGGACCGAGCCGGACCAGCCGGCCCCAAGCTCAGACCGCAGCGACCTGCTTGAAGTCGCGCGTCTCTTTCACCCGTTCTGCCAGATGCGCAAGCGCCTCCTGCACCTGGTCCACCAGGATCAGGCACAGATCGCCGGGCTGCAAACGTGCCAGAGCGGTGTCAATCGCCAGAAACTCGCCGCGGATTTCATCGATGCGGCGGGTGCGGCTGGCGCCAGCCAGCCCTTGCCGGAGCAGGCCCATGACCTCGCCATCGGCGCGGCCGCGCTGGGCCGCGTCCTGGTACAGCAGCACCTCGTCAAAGGCCTTGCCCAGAATGATGGTCTGGTCGCGGATGTCGCTGTCGCGCCGGTCACCCGCGCCGCTGATGACCACGCTGCGCGTCTGGCCGGGGGTGGCCGGCATCGCGTCCACCGCTGCCACCAGCGCGCGCATGGCGTCGGGGTTGTGGCCGTAGTCGGCAATCACCGTGGCACCGCGGTAGTCCAGCACGTTGAAGCGGCCCGGTGCATTGTGCGCATCGCTGACAAAGCTGGCCAGACCGCTTTTCAGGGTGTCCCATGTCAGCCCCACGGCCCATGCCGCCGCCAGCGCTGCCATGACGTTTTCGACCTGAAAGCCTATGCTGCCAGCGCGCGTCAGCGGGATGTTTTGCAAGGGCACACGTTCACGCCAGGCACCTTCGGCGGCGACCAGCGCATTGCCGTCCAGGTAGACCGTGCGTTTGCCCTGGGCGCGGTGGGTGGCCATCAGCGGGTGGTGCCGGTCGGCGGCAAAAAAGATCACGTTGCCCGGGCAGGTGGAGGCCATGGCGGCAACGATGGGGTCGGCTGCATTGAGTACGGCGTAGCCGCTGGGCGCCACGTTTTGCACAATCACGCGTTTGAGCACCGCCAGGTCTTCCACCGTGGTGATGTAGTTCAGGCCCAGGTGGTCGCCGCTGCCGACATTGGTGACAACCGCCACCTGGCAGCGGTCAAAACCCAGGCCCTCACGCAGCACGCCACCGCGCGCCACTTCAAAAACGGCGGCATCGACGTCGGGGTGCATCAGCACATTGCGCGCGCTTTTCGGGCCGCTGCAATCGCCGCTGTCGGTCTGCCGGCCGTTGACCCAGACACCGTCGGTGTTGGTCATGCCGCAGCGCAAACCGCTGGCGGTGAGCAGGTGGGCGATCAGACGCGTTACCGTGGTTTTTCCGTTGGTGCCGGTCACGGCCACCACCGGCACGCGGCCATCGTCGCCGGCTGCAAACAGCTCGTTGATCATCGCGCCGCCCACCGCCTGGCCCTTGCCATAGGAGGGCGACAGGTGCATGCGCAGGCCGGGCGCGGCGTTGACTTCCACCACGCCGCCGCTTTGCGCTTCCAGCGGGCGCAGCACACTTTCGCAGACCACATCCACGCCGCAGATGTGCAGGCCCACCATTTGTGCGGCAGCGACGGCACGGGCGGCCACCTCGGGGTGGACATTACTGGTCACGTCGGTGGCGGTGCCACCGGTACTCAGGTTGGCGTTGTTGCGCAGCACCACACGCCGGCCCCGGGCCGGAATCGATTCGGGGGTCAGGTCCTGCACCGCCAGCCGCGCCACGGCAATGTCGTCAAAGCGGATTTTGGTCAGCGAGGTGGCGTGGCCTTCTCCGCGGCGCGGGTCCTGGTTGACGATATCGACCAGCTCGCGCACGGTGTGCAGGCCGTCACCGAGCACCTGCGGCGGTTCCCGCCGTGAGGCCGCCACCAGCTTGTTGCCCACCACCAGCAGGCGGTAGTCGTTACCCGGCAGGAATTTTTCAACCATCACGTCGCCGTGTTCGGCGGCTGCATGAAACGCGATGTCGAGGTGTTCGCGGGTCACGATGTTGACCGTCACTCCCTTGCCCTGGTTGCCATCCTGCGGTTTGAGCACCACCGGCAGGCCGATTTTTTGCGCCGCGGCCCAGGCGTCATCGGTGTCGGCCACAGGCCGTCCTGTGGGCACCGGCACGCCGGCGGCGAGCAGCAGCTTTTTGGTCAGGTCCTTGTCCTGGGCAATGGACTCGGACACCGCACTGGTACCGTCCAGCTCGGCCGCCTGGATACGGCGCTGGCGGGCACCCCAGCCAAACTGCACCAGGCTGCCCTTGGTCAGGCGTTTGTAGGGAATGCCGCGCGCAACCGCCGCATCGACGATGGCGCCAGTGCTGGGCCCCAGGCGCTCGTCTTCATCGAGATCCCGCAAGCGGGCCAGCGCGCCATCCAGGTCAAAGCCGGTTTCGTTCAGGGCGGCATGGACCAGCGCTTGCGCCAGCTCCAGCGCCGCACGGCCTACCGCTTCTTCGCTGTACTCCACCACGGTCTGGTAGACGCCGCTTTCCGTGGTCGCCGCCGTGCGGCTGAACGTGACAGGGCAGCCGGCGTTGGCCTGCAAGGCCAGCGTCGCCGACTCCAGCACGTGGGCCAGCGAGACCGGGCCTACATAGCCACCCGGCCGCAGTGCGCCTATGGCGGGGAAAAGCGCGCGCACCCGCGGCTCAAAGCCGGGCAGCTTGTCGATGGCGCTTTCTGCCTCGGTGCAGGTGATGATGGCCTCCAGCGCCGTGTGCCGGCTCCAGAGGTTGGGGCCACGCAGCGCGCGGATACGTGAGACTTTCATCGGGTGCTCTTTCCGGTCTGGATGGCGCTGGACTCGAAGGCTTCTATGCCCGCGCCAATCAGGCTGAAGGAAATGCCAAGCGCCCACGCAGCCGCAATCGCGGCCAGAAGGCTTGCCTGGTCGGTGGGAATATGGCGGTCCTGCCAGGTGGCGAGTTTGTCCAGGCCCGGCAGAAAAACCTCGCTGGAACCCGTGGCCAGTACCACCTGGCCCTGGCGCACAAAAACCGCACGGCCACCGGTTTCCAGGTGCGCCGTGATGGCCGCCAGTGTCGGGTCTGCGGCGTAAAAGATGACAGCACCGTCACACAGCGGAGCCATCTCGACGATGCGGGCGTGCGCAGCATGCAACACCGCCACACCTTCCGGCAGCACCACGTCAATCTGCGAGCGCATGACCTTGAACATCGGCTCGTCGTCAAAGATGTCGAACTCGCCCAGCGCGTCCGAGCCCTCCAGATCGGTGACCACACCGACCTGGCAGCGGTCATAGGCCAGGCCGGTGCGCAAAATGGTGTCGGCACCGTTTTCAAACACCGCCGCCTGCACCGCGCGGTTGATCAGCAGGCGCTGGCCGGCCTCCCAGTGTGTGCTGTCGCTCGCGTCCAGACAGCGGCCGTCCAGAAACAGGCCGCTGCGGCAGGCCAGACCGGTGTAACGCCCGGAAAGCTGCAGCAGCCAGGCGACCAGCCGGGCAATGCTGTGGGTGCCGACAGAACCGGCGATGCCGACCACGGGAATACGCCCGCTGACCCCCGCTTCTGGCGTGCCGGGAAACAGGTGCTCGCAGATGGCGCGGCCGACCGGGCGCGGCGCGCCTTCGGCCGGTTTGAGGTGCATCAGCAGGCCCGGGCCGGCGTTGACCTCGACAATGGCGCCGCCCTGGGCATGCAGCGGTTTGGAGATGTCCTGTGCCACCAGATCAACACCGGCGATGTCCAGGCCCACCACGCGGGCCGCCAGCGACACCATGTGCTCGACGTCGGGGTGAACCTCGTCGGTGCAGTCAATCGCCACATTGCCGTTGCGCTGGATCAGGACTTCATGGCCGGCCGCAGGCACAGACGCCGGTGTCAGCCCCTGGCGCAGCAGGTCCAGCTGGATCGCGGTGTCGGTCGCGAGGCGTATCGGGTTGAGCGGAAAGTCTTCGCTGGCGCCGCGCCGGGGATCGGTGTTGAGCTGGCTTTCCACCAGTTCGGCCACACTGGCCCGGCCGTCACCGGTGATGGACGCGGTTTCACCGCGGGCCGCAGCCACCACCCGGCCACCGACCACCAGCAGGCGGTGCTCATGGCCGCGTATAAAGCGCTCCACCATCACCTCGCTGCCGTGCCGGGCCGCCAGGTGGAAAGCGTCTTCAAACTGGGCCTGTGTCTTGAGGTCCAGCGAGACCCCGCGCCCGTGGTTGCCGTCGCTGGGCTTGACCACCACCGGCAGGCCAATCTCCTGCGCGGCCTCCCAGGCGGCGTCGACGCTGTCCACAATTTCGCCCTCGGGCACCGGCACACCGCAGGAGGCCAGCAGGCTTTTGGTCAGGTCCTTGTCGCCGGCAATGCCCTCGGCAATGGCGCTGGTGAACTCGGTTTCAGCGGTCCAGATGCGGCGCTGGGTGGCGCCGTAACCGAGCTGCACCAGGTTGCCGTCGTTCAGGCGAATGTGCGGAATGCGCCGTTCGGTGGCCGCGGCAACAATGGCCGCTGTGCTGGGGCCGAGGTAACACTCGTCGACTTTTGCGCGCACGCGGTCAACGGCGGCCTGCAACTCGGCCTCGCCATAAGCCGGGCCCCCGGTGCTGCTGTTGACGGCAGCCATCAGCAATCTGTGGCCCTCGGCCAGCGCACTGCGCGCCACTTGTTCGTCACGGGCGCGAAAAACCATGCGGTAAATGCCGCGCTGCGAGGTGCTGCGGGTCTGGCCGAAGCCGGTCGGCATATCGGCCAGATTCAGCAGTTCGATGACCACATGTTCGAGCACATGGCCCAGCCACGTGCCTTCGTAGAGGCGTTCGATGAACCCCCCGCGCTCGCCGACACCACAGTGGTGCTCCACCAGCGCTGGCAGCAGTTCCACCAGCCGGTCGCTGAAGCCGGGCAGCAGGTTGGACGGAAAGTCCTCGAGCGGACCGAGATCAAGCCAGGTTTCCAGCACCGGGCGGTAAGTCCAGATATTCGGGCCGCGCAGGTAGTTGATGCGCAGCAGCTGGATGTCGTCCTTTTTGCTCATGTTTTTATGTGTTCGGTCAACCGGCCGGGCCGGGGCAACGTTCTTGGAGGGTCGGGCGCCCGGCAGGGACGCTTGTTTCGTGTGAGCAAAGTGTCAGGTCAGGAGCGCTGGCGGGGCTCAAGCCGCCGGGCGGGTTCATAGGTGAAAATGCAGCTTCCGGCAGCAAAACCCTTTAACGCACCGGCTTTTACCGCTTCCACTTCACAATGCAACATTCCCATCCGGTTGACGCCTCCAGCGATACAGACCAGGCACAAACAGACCTGCACGCCCAACTCGCCAGCCATGAGAACGTTTTATGCACGGTGCTGGTTGACCTGAACCAGCAACTTCGGTTTTCCCCCGGCTGGCTGGCCCTGACCGACCGCCGCCTGATGAGCCGACACCCCGAAACCGGCCAGTGGCACAGCTGGCCTTTGCAGCAAAGCGGCCGGCCGGCGCTGACCCTGCGCCATTTTGACCATGCCGGTGTGGGCACCCTGGAACTGCACCTCGGCGATGAGCGGCTGGCCAGCTGGCGTTTCACGCTGGCGGCCAACCTGCAGGTCTTGCGCCTGGTGCGACTTTTTGCCAAACAGGCGGAACCCCAGGGCGACAGCCTGGGCGGCGATGACATTGCCCTGTGCCCCTTGTGCGACGCCGTGCTGCCGCCCGACAGCGACGACTGCCCGGCCTGCGCCCGCGAATTACACACTGCGCCTTCCACCTGGGTGCTGCTGCGGCTGTGGCGTTTTGCCAGGCCCTACCAGGGCCAACTGGCGGCCGGTTTTGCCCTGACCCTGGCTTCCACCGCCGCCACGCTGGTCCCGCCCTATTTGACGATTCCGCTGATCGACGACATCCTGATTCCGTTCCAGAACGGCCAGCAGATCGAGTCCTGGAAGGTGCTGGCCATTCTGGGCGCGCTGCTGGCGGCGGCGCTGGTCGGCTGGGGCCTGAACTGGGCCCGCACCTATTTGCTGGCCCTGGTGTCTGAACGTATCGGTGCCGACCTGCGCACCGCCACCTTTGACCATTTGCTGGAGCTGTCGCTGGACTACTTTGGCGGCAAACGCACTGGCGACCTGATGGCGCGTATCGGCTCGGAAACCGACCGCATCAACGTGTTCCTTTCCTTGCACGCGCTCGACTTTGCGACCGATGTGCTGATGATCCTGATGACCGCCGTCATCCTGTTTTCGATCAACCCCTGGCTGGCGCTGGTCACCCTGCTGCCCTTGCCCTTCATCGCCTGGATGATCCACGCGGTGCGCGAGCGCCTGCGCACCGGCTTCGAGAAAATAGACCGGGTCTGGTCCGAGGTGACCAATGTGCTGGCCGACACCATTCCCGGCATCCGGGTGGTCAAGGCCTTTGCCCAGGAAAAACGCGAAGCCCAGCGTTTTCGCGATGCCAATGTGCACAACCTGATGGTCAACGACAAGCTCAACAAGGTCTGGTCGCTGTTCACGCCCACGGTTTCGCTGCTGACCGAAATCGGCCTGCTGGTGGTCTGGGCTTTTGGCATCTGGCTGGTGTCCAGGCAGCAGATCACCGTGGGCGTGTTGACCGCCTTTATTGCCTACATCGGCCGCTTTTACACCCGGCTTGATTCCATGAGCCGCATCGTGTCGGTGACGCAGAAAGCGGCATCCGGCGCCAAGCGCATTTTTGACATCCTCGACCATGTCTCCAACGTGCCCGAGCCGGCCAACCCGGTGGCCATGGCGCCGCTGCAGGGCCGCATCGAGATGAGTGGCCTGGGCTTTCGCTACGGCAACCGCGCGGTGATCCGCGGACTCGACCTCACGATCAAACCCGGCGAGATGATAGGCCTGGTCGGCCACAGCGGCTCCGGCAAAAGCACGCTGGTCAACCTGATCTGCCGCTTTTACGACGCGACCGATGGCAGCATCAGTGTCGATGGCACCGACATACGGCGTTTTGCTGTGGCCGACTACAGGCGCAACATCGGCCTGGTGCTGCAGGAACCGTTTTTGTTCTTTGGCACGATTGCCGAGAACATCGCCTATGGCAAACCCGGCGCCAGCCGCGCCGAGGTTGTGGCCGCTGCCCGCGCCGCCCATGCGCATGAGTTCATTTTGCGGCTGCCTCAGGGTTATGACTCGCTGGTCGGCGAGCGCGGCCAGGGCCTGTCGGGCGGCGAGCGCCAGCGCATCTCGATTGCACGCGCACTGCTGATAGACCCGCGCATCCTGATCCTCGACGAAGCCACGTCCTCCGTGGACACCGAGACCGAGCAGGAAATCCAGAAAGCCCTGGACAACCTGGTACAGGGCCGCACCACGATTGCGATTGCGCACCGCCTGTCCACCCTGCGCAAGGCCGACCGGCTGGTGGTGATGGACCGCGGCCAGGTGGTCGAGGTCGGCCCGCATGACGAGTTGATGGCCCAACAGGGCGCTTACTGGCGGCTGTATGAGGCGCAGGCGCGCCAGGTGGACAGCGAGGGCAATGCAGATGCCGAAGAAGGGCGTATTGCGCTGGCGACCTCGCAGGTGACACACACCGCCCAGCGCGCCGGCAGCGTCTGAAAGAACACCCATGAGCCCTGCTTACACCCCCTCTGCCCCCCCTGCTTTTGAGCTGGTGCGCCACGCCTCGGGCCGGCTGCTGCTGACCGACAGCCACGGCCAGCAACATGCCGGTGTGGTTCCGGTGCGGGCTTTTCCGATTGCTGCTCCGGACGAAGGCATCTCGCTGCTCAGCAGCGAGGGCCATGAGCTGGCCTGGCTGGAGCGGCTGGACAACTTGCCGCCGGCGCTGCGCAGCCTGCTGGAGGAAGAACTGGCCCTGCGCGATTTTGTGCCCGAGATCACACGCATCAAAAGTGTCTCCAGCTTTGGCACACCGAGCACCTGGTCGGTCGAGACCAACCGCGGCGACACCTCGTTTGTGCTCAAGGGCGAGGAAGACATACGGCGCCTGAGCCGGCAGGCCCTGCTGATCGCCGCCGGCCATGGCGTGCATTTCAGCGTGAAAGACATGGGGGCGCTGGACCGGGCTTCGCGGCGGTTGCTGGAGCGCTTTCTCTGAGTTTTGGCCTCGCGCGCCTGGGCCGGGACGAGTCCAGGCCTAGGGGCAAGGCGTGCCGTCGGTGAAACCAATCGATCCCGAAGTGCCGGCTAGGTAGCTGCACACACCGTTTACACGGACGTTGCCGGTGGAGCCTGAGCTGATGGTGCTGTTCACCACCTGGACAGCCCTGTTGCCGCCTCCCGTTCCGCTGACGTTGATCGTATTTCCGGTGATGGTGGCGATGGTCCCGCCAGGGACGCCGCCGGCCGTTCCTATCCCGTACTTGCTGAGCGAGTTTCCGGTGACCGTGACGGTGTTGTTGCTGATGGTCACGGTGCTGAATCCGGCCGGGCTGGCGTTGATGCCCTGGAGGTTCTGGGCGTTGTTGCTCGTGATGTTGATGCTGTTGTTGCTGACAACGACGTTGCTGGAACCGTTCAGGAGCACGATGCCGTTCACGTTTGTGGCAGCGCCGCCGCTGCCGGTGGCCGTGATCGTGTTGCCGTGGATGCGGGCGCCACTGGCAGCAGACGCCCGCACGGCGGCGCTCTCGGTGCTTCCGCCGCCGTCGCTATGGATCGTCATCCCGCTCAGCGTGCTGTTCGGGCTCAGTGTGACGACCGCCGCACCTGTTGTGTTGAAGCTGCCGTTGATGGTGGCGCCCGGCCCTGTGAGTGTGGCTATGGCGCCGGACGGCGCGCGCACAACGATGGGGCTGGTGCCCGCAAGCGTCTGGCCGGATTGCAGCGCCACGGCCGCGGTGGTGGCATAGGTTCCGGTCAGCACCACGGTGCTGTTGGCGCCCGCCGCCGCCACCGCCGCAGGCAGCGCGGCGCCTGTGGTTGTACTGCTGCTGAGGATGGTCAGCGGCTGGCCGCTGGCAGTCGCCGTGGCGGTTTCGACGACCGGCGCGCGCACCACAACCGGGGCCACGATGTCGACATCGCGCAGGACGGGCGCGGTCATGCGCTGCTCCTGCCAGTTGAGTCGCGGCCGCTCTGTCGCGCCGTCCAGCGGAACCCGCAGCCGCAGGGCAAAAAATGCCTGCCTGCCGCGGATGTTGTCGTTCTGTAATTCTGCGTTGGCCACCAGCTGCGCGCCGCGCCAGAGTTGCGCAAGGTCGGCGACCGTGAACTCCGCGCGCAGCCGCGGGCCCGATAGCCGGGTGACCTGGTCGCTGAAGCGATAAGCCCCGGCATACAGGCGCAATTGCCGCGGGCTTTCGACGTCGAACAGCGGCACGCGCCAGCCGACCTCGGCGTCAACCCCTTTGAGCGCACGCTCTTGCGTCGTGACATTGCTCACCAGCACCGTGGTACCGGAAAGGGCAGCCGTGCTCACAGTGCCGAGATCGCGCACCCGCTGGCCGTGAGTCAGGTAGGCGTTGGCGCGGAAATCCCAATCCCGCCCCAATGCCTCGCCGCCCAGCGTTGCCTGGCTGAAGTAGTTGTCGTTTGCGGTTTTTCTGCGGTCCAGGTAGCCGTAGCCGCCTATGTTCCAGCCGCCCTCCAGCATATGGCGCACACCCAGGCCGAGGTTGCCTTCGCGGCTGCTCTGGTTGTCCATGCGCCCGCGCAGGTTGCCGAACAGGAGTGTGCGCTCGGTCTGCAGAAGCGGCAGGAAGAGGTCGCTCTCCGCCAGCTTGCGTTTGGAGCCCGGCTTCGCCTCGAAGTCCAGGTGCGCGCCCCACTTGGGCGGCATCGATTGCGCCGCCAGATTCGAAAGAAAGCCGAACGCCGTAAGAGCTGCGGCCGCGATGCACGCTGGATGCATGTTTGCCCCCAATCCCCTTGATTCGGCGGAGTATAGGAGAAATTGTGTGCGGCAGAAACCCTGTTTTCACGCCCTCTCCATTACTACTTTTGTAGGATGGGAGATCGAAAAATGCTAGCAATTTAATAGCTGCTCACGCCCAGCCAACAAGGGCTGAAGGCCAATTCCTGACAGGAACTGGCAGCCTGCTGAGACGCCGGGCCTACTCGCCCTGCGTTCCGCGGTGCGCCCAGGCCGTCGTGTGTTTTTCGATGTAGCTGAACAGCTCGTACATGATCATCGCCATCGCGCCAATCACCACCAGGCCGGCAAACGCCAGCGCCATGCGTTGCTGCGAGCCGGCGCTGAGCATCAGGTAGCCGATGCCGGAGTCGCCCGCCGTCATCTCGGCCAGCACGGTGCCGACAAAAGCCAGCGTGATCGCGATCTTCAGCGAGCCGTAGAAGTAGGGCATGGAGCGCGGCAGGCCCACCTTGACCAGCACATCCCAGCGTTTGGCGCCCAGTACACGCAACACGTCCTCGAGTTCGGGCTCGAGTGTGGCCAGGCCGGTCGCCATGTTGACGGTGATCGGAAAAAACGAAATCAAAAAGGCGGTCAGGATGCCGGGGCCGACACCGATGCCGAACCAGACAATCAGGATGGGCACAATCGCCGCCTTGGGCACGGCGTTGAAGGCGACCAGCAGCGGGTACACCGCGGCATACGCCAGGCGCGAAGAGCCGACCAGAAAGCCCAGCATGACACCCACCACAATCGAAATGCCAAAGCCGACCATGGTGACCCAGAAGGTTTTCCAGGCGGCCTGGGCAATCGGGCCGGCAAACTCGGCCATGGCCTGCGCAATCGCCAGCGGCGCGGGAAAGATGTATTCGGCAATGTCGAACGCAGCAACCACCAGCTGCCACAGTGCCAGGATGACCAGCAGCAGCAGTACCGGGGACCAGCGTTCCATTTGTTTTTTTGTCATGGCCTATGTGCCCTCGGTGGCTGGCGCCGGGTTGATGACAGGTGTACGGATGGCGCCAATGTGGCTGCGCAGCTCATGCACGATGTCGCCAAAAGCCTGGGTGTAAGTCACCTCGAGGTCGCGCGGGCGCGGCAGGTCGATCTCGCGCTTGACGACAAAACGCCCCGGGCTTTTGCTCATCACATACACCGTATCGGCCAGAAAAACCGACTCGCGCAAATCATGCGTGACCAGGATCACGTTGAAACGCTGCTCGGTCCACAGGTCGCGCAAAATGCACCACAACTCTTCGCGCGTGAAGGCGTCGAGTGCGCCGAAGGGCTCGTCCAGCAACAACATCTTGGGTTCATGGATCAGCGCCCGGCAAATGCTGACCCGCTGCTGCATGCCGCCGGAAAGCTGCCAGGGAAACTTGTCTTCATAACCACCGAGACCCACTTTTTGCAGCAGCTTGCGCGCGCGTTCTTCAAACTCCTTGCGCCGGGTCTTGAACTGGCTGCGAAACGGTTCGACGATTTCCAGTGGCAGCAACACGTTGTCCACCGTGGTCCGCCACGGCAGCAGGGACGGCGCCTGGAAAGCCATGCCCGATATTTTCAGCGGCCCGGTCACCGGCTGTCCGTCGATCAGGATGCGTCCTTTGGACGGCATCTTCAGCCCGGTGGTCAGCTTCATGAAGGTCGATTTGCCGCAGCCTGAGGGGCCGACGATCGCGATGAACTCGCCTTCGCGCACCTTCAGGTCAATTGCTTCAACCGCAAAATGGTTTTGCGCCAGCAAGTCCTCGTTGTAGGCGAGCCAGACATCGCTGAAGTCCACAAAATGATTGCTGGCAGGTGCTTGCATGAGAGGGGATGTTTCTGGTTCGCTTGAAACAAGGGCCAGCGTTTGCAGGCTGGCCCTTGTTGGAGAGCCCTTGCAGGCTGCTTTTTTACTTCTTGACCGCAGGCAGGACGTTCAATTCAGCCACGGTGGGCAGGAAGGAGCCGTTCCACACGCCATCGGGGCTGACGCGGGTTTTGGTGTTGAAGGCATCCGACACCTGTGAAGCCATCAGCGACAGGCGTGGGCCCTTGACCTGGCCAAAACCTTCGGCGCGTGCGTCCGGGCTGTTGATCACGGTGTCTATGGCAAGTTGCAGGCGGCGTGTTTCCAGCGGCACGTTGATGATGCCGTCGCGCGCCTTCACGTCTTCAATCGCCAGGGCCGGCTTGGCAATCACCTCTTTCACCCCTTTGGTGAAGGCCAGCAAAAAGGCTTTCACGGCGGCGGGGTTCTCCTTGATGATTTTTGGCGAGGCAATGATGACGTTGCCGTACAGCTTGACGCCGTTGTCGGCATAGGGCAGCACCACCACGTCTTCGGCTTTCACGCCGCGCGCCTCGAGGTTCAGCAGCGAGGTGAAGGTGAAACCGGTGATGGCATCGACATCACCGCGTACCAGCATGGTTTCGCGCAGCGGCGGGTCCATGGCGGTCCACTGCACACCGGTCACGCTGTTGGCTTTGGCAAAAATCGGGAAGGCACGGCGGCCCGCGTCAAACACCGGTGCGCCCAGTTTTTTGTTGTTCAGGTCGGCCACGGTCTTGATGCCGGACTTTTTCAGCGCCATGACCGAAGCTGGCGTGTTGTTGTAAACCATCATCACGGCCACCGGCTTGTTCGGCGCATCCGGGTTGTTGGCATGAAACTCCATCAGCGCCGCCAGGTCGGCAAAACCCATGTCGTAACTGCCCGAGGCTACCCGGGTCACGGTACCGCCCGAGCCATTGCCCGCGTCCACCGTCACATCGAGCTTGGCGTCCTTGAAATAACCCTTGGCGGCCGGCGTCAGAAACAGCGCGGCCGGGCCTTCAAAACGCCAGTCGAGCTGGAACTTGATGGGTGTGTTTTGCGCCTGGGCAGCGCTGAAAACGGTGGTGGCTGCCGTGACGGCCAGTGCCGCGAAGGTCTTGATGAAGAGGCGTTTTGTCATGGGGGCTCCAGGAAATAGGGACAGGTAATCAGATCAAGCAAGAAAAATGCCGGGTGTGGTTTGAGGGCCACCCGCTGCCCGGGAATTGTCCCTTGGGCACGGTGCTGAACCATCGGGATATGCCCTGAAGCGGCCAGGCAGGGCCGCAAGCGGTCATGGCGCCGGCGCCAGCAACTCGCGCAGCGTGCGCGCAATCACCTGGGTGGCGCGCCGCAAATCATCGAGGGCCAGGCGTTCGTCGGCGCGTTTGGCGTTCGATTCCAGCACGGTGCGTGGCCCGGCGCCGTAAATCACGCCCGGTATGCCGGCCTCGGCATACAGGCGCACATCGGTGTACAGCGGTGTGCCCATCGCGGGTATGGGCTGGCCAAAAACCGCCAGCCCGTGTTTCTGGATGGCATCGACCAGGGGCTGGTTGCCGGGCAGGGGGCGCATGGAGCGGGCCAGCAGCAGGCGTTTGATGTCGACCGTGATGCCCGGGCAGGCCCCGGCGGCGTCGGCAATCACCTGACGTATGGCCGCTTCCACTACCACCGGGTCTTCTTCGGGGATCATGCGCCGGTCCAGCTTGAACATCACCTTGCCGGGGACCACATTGGTGTTGGTGCCGCCCTCGATGCGTCCCACATTCAGGTAGGGGTGGCTGATGCCGGCCACCGCTGAGCTGATCTTTTTGTACAGCGTGTTTTGTGCGTACAGCGCGTTCAGAATTTGTACCGCGCCCTGCAACGCATCCACACCGCTGTCGGGAATGGCCGCATGCGCCATCTTGCCGTGCACAGTGACTTCCATCTGCAGGCAGCCGTTGTGGGCGGTGACCACCTCGTAGCTGAAACCGGCCGCAATCAGCAGGTCGGGTTGGGTGAGCTGGTGGCGCAGGAGCCAGCCCGGGCCCATTTCGCCGCCAAACTCTTCGTC
Source organism: Kapaibacterium sp. (SeqCode) (assembly GCA_943370435.1). Lineage (GTDB taxonomy): Bacteria > Pseudomonadota > Gammaproteobacteria > Burkholderiales > Burkholderiaceae_C > Polaromonas. The sequence continues at coordinate 13,807 of CALRQX020000034.1, forward strand.
GTAGGTGAAGTGCAGCTCGACGGCGCCGTGCAGGGCGATGCCCAAAGACTCCAGCGCCCGCACGGCAAAGGTAAAACTCGCAAAGTCCGACTTGCTGACCGCCGAAGCGCGGCCATAGATGTGGCCGTCCACAATGGCGCCGCCATACGGGTCCTGCGTCCAGCCTTCGCCGGGCGGCACCACGTCGCCATGGGCATTGAGCGCAATGGTCAGGCCAGGGCCGTACTTGCGGCGCACGATCAGATTGGTCAGTGATTGCAGCCCGTAGGCCTGCACCTCGGCGGCGGGTACCGGGTGTTTTTCGGCTTCAAAGCCGAAGGCCTGCAACAATTCGGCAGTGCGCTCTGCATGCGGCGCGTTGTCACCGGGCGGTGTCGGCGTCGGGACGCGAATCAGCGCCTGCAGAAAGCGCACTTCCTCCTCAAAATGGGCATCAACCCAGGCGTCGAGTTGCTGATCGGGGCTCATGCGGCAAGACCTTTGAGCAGATGCTGGAAAGCCCGCACCGCCAGGTCGATGTCGTCGCTGGTCGTGCTTTCCAGCGGGTTGTGGCTGATGCCGGAATTCTGGCCGCGCACAAACAGCATGGCCTGGGGCATGACCTCGTGTATCTTCATGGCGTCGTGGCCTGCGCCGCTGGGCATGCGGTAAAGCGGCACGCCCAGGCTGTCCACCGCGTTTTCCCAGCGCTGCTGCCAGTCGGGCGCGCTCGGTGCTGCGGCCGCACGCATGGTTTCCTCGGCCGTGTGGTGTACGCCACGGCGTTCGCAGATGGCCGCCAGTTCGGCCAGCACATCGGCCACCAGCGCATCACGCTGGGTATTGTTCGGGGCCCGCAGGTCCAGCGTGAACTGGCAGCGGCCAGGCACCACATTGATGGAGCCGCCGGGGACATTGAGTATGCCTATGGTGCCGACCGAGTCACCGTCACGCGCTGCGCGTTGTTCGATGTAGAGCGCCAGCTCGGCCACCGCCACCGCCGCGTCACGGCGGCTGTTCATCGGTGTGGTGCCGGCGTGGCTGGCCATGCCGGTGACTTCACAGGCATAACGCACGCCGCCATTGATGGAAGTAACTATGCCCAGCGGGATGTCAAGTTCATTGAGCACCGGACCCTGCTCGATATGCACTTCAACAAAACCGAGGTAGTCAGACGGCTGGCGCTGCAACGCGGCAATCGCCTCCAGCGTTGCCGGCAGGCCGGCCTGTTGCATGGCCTCGCGCATGCTGATGCCCTCGGCGTCCTGCTGTGTCAGCCAGGCCGGGTTGAACTGGCCAATCAGTGCGCCCGAGCCCAAAAAGGTGGCCTTGTAACGCTGGCCTTCTTCTTCTGCAAAAGCAATCACCTCAAAATCAAAAGGCAGGCGCTGGCCGGCCCGCGACAACTCAGCCACACAGGCGACCGGTGTGAAGATGCCCAGCCGGCCGTCGTATTTGCCACCATTGCGCACCGTGTCGTAATGCGAGCCCGTCATCAGGGTTTTGGCGCCGGGCTGGGCGGCCTTGTAACGGCCCACCACATTGCCGACCGCATCAATGACCACTTCATCGAAACCGCTGTCGCGCATGACGCGCTCTATCAGCCCGGCTGCGGCGCGGTGGGCATCGGTCAAATAAGTCACCGTGAGCTGGCCTTGCTCTTTGTAGCCCGGGTCGCTGAAGGCAGACAGTTGTTCCTGCCAGTCCCAGACCTGGTTGCCCAGTTGCGGCTCCACGCCAAACTTGTCGTTCAGGCGCAGCTCCACAACGCGGTGGATGTTGCGCAGCGCTTCACCGAGCTCAAAGTCGGGGTGGTTGGCCAGGCGCCGCTCGAAGGTGCTGATGATGTCTTGCCGGCTCAAACCGTTGCCGCGCGGACCACGCACCGCGAGGATGAAAGGGAAGCCGAATTTGGCGTTGTACGCGCTGTTCAGTGCCTGGATACGCGCAAACTCGTCGGGCGTGCAGTCCGCCAAGCCGGCCTTGCCTTGTTCGTTGGTTGACTCAGCCGTCAGCGACTTGCTGACCATGGCCTTGCCGGCCAGCTCGGGGTGTGCGCGTATCAGGGTGAGCTGGGCCTCGGGACCGGCTTCGCGGACTATGCCGGCCATCTGGTGTTTGAGTTGCGCCAGCGAACGGAAAGGCCGGTGCGCCAGTGCGGCCTGCGCAATCCAGGGCGAATGTTCGTACAGGCCGTCCAGCAGTTTGGCGGCCTCTGCTTCGGAAGCAGCGTTTAATTGTTCAAGGGTCAGGGCCATGGTCACTCGCGGTAAGGGTGGGTTTGCTGCCAGTGGCGGGCAATGTCGATGCGCCGGCAGATCCAGACCTGCTCATGCTTCTGCACATGGTCCAGAAAGCGTTGCAGCGCCACGATGCGGCCCGGCCGGCCCAGCAGCCGGCAATGCATGCCTATGCTGAGCATCTTCGGAGCATTCAGGCCCTTCGGGTCGCCCTCGGCATACAAGGCATCAAAGCTGTCACGCAGGTAAATAAAGAAGTCATCGGCCTGCGCAAAACCCTGGGGCAGCGCAAAACGCATGTCGTTGGCATCCAGCGTGTAGGGCACGACCAGGCGCGGCACCACGCTGCCGTCGCTGCGCGCCACTTTCATCCACAGCGGCAGGTCGTCGCCGTAATAGTCGCTGTCGTAAACCAGCTGGCCATCGTCGGCCAGCAGGCGCCGCGTGTTCGGGCTGTCGCGCCCGGTGTACCAGCCCAGCGGGCGCTGGCCCGTCATCTGCGTGATGATGTCCAGGCCCAGGCGCATGTGTTCGCGTTCCGTGGCTTCATCCACGTTCTGGTAATTGATCCAGCGCAGGCCGTGGCAGGCGATCTCATGGCCCAGCTCCACAAAAGCAGCGGTGAGATCGGGGTGGCGCTGCAGCGCCATGCTGACACCAAACACCGTCAGCGGCAGCCGGCGTTTTTCAAACTCGCGCAGGATGCGCCACACACCCGCGCGCGAGCCGTATTCGTAAATGCCTTCCATCGTCAAGTGCCGCTCCGGGTAACTTGGCGGGTTGAACATCTCCGACAAAAACTGTTCCGAGCCAGCGTCGCCATGCAGCACCGAGTTTTCGCCGCCTTCTTCGTAGTTCAGCACAAACTGCAGGGCAATCCGGGCCTGGCCCGGCCACTGCGCGTGGGGTGGCGTGCGGCCGTAACCGACGAGATCGCGCGGGTATATGGCCCCCACGCTTGCCACTGCGTGTGCTGCGCTGCCCCCCGAGGGGGCTGTCTGCCCTTGGGGCGGCCCGGCGGCCAGACTCGGCCTATTCATGACAGCGCCATCGAAATGTCGTTGACCGGCATCTGGCGGTCAAAACGCAGGCTTTCCTCAACATGGACCAGGTGTTCGTCCATCAGCCGCAGCGCCCGCTCTTCATCGCGGGCGGCCAGCGCCTTGACAATGTCGGCGTGTTCTTCGTGCGAGTGTTCGGCCGCACTGGCGCTTTGGTACAAACGCATGATCAGCGAGCAGCGTGACACCAGGTCGCCCAGGATTTGCGCCAGCACCTCGTTGCCCATCAGTTCGGCCATGCGCACATGAAAGTCGCCCAGCAGCTCGGTGCGGCCCCCAATGTCCTGGCTGTCCACCGCCAGTTTTTCCTGCGCCACATGGTCTTTCAGGGCCCTGATTTTTGCCGGCGTGACACTGCGCACAAAAGCCCGGGTCATTTCCGCTTCCAGCATGCGGCGTACCGCAAACACCTGGCGCGCTTCGGTGACCGATGGCGCGGCCACAAAGGCGCCGCGCGCCGGCTCCAGCCGGATCAGCTGGTTCTGCGAAAGCTGAAACAGCGCCTGCCGCACCAGCGTGCGCGACACCCCAAAGTGATCGGCCAGTTTTTGCTCGGCCAGCTTGGTGCCCGGGTGCAGCCGGTGCTCCACAATCGCCTTGGTCAGCGCTTCAACAATGGTGCTGGTGGTGGATGATTCCATGGTGCAAATGATAGCCGGGCCCGGTAAAAGTGTATACACTTTCAGTGGACGCATTCACCGCCAGCTTCAGAAAACAGGGGAAAAACCATGGGTTTGAGCACACATGTGCTGGACACCATGCACGGCACACCGGCGGCCGGCATGTTGGTCGAGCTTTACACCACAAATGGCGACATCGCGGTGCTGGTCAAAAGCTTCAGCCTCAACAGCGACGGCCGCAACCCGGACGGCCTGCTGTATGACAGCACCAATCTGCAAGCCGGCACCTACCGGCTGGTGTTTGATGTGGCTGCCTACTTCAGGGGCTGCGGCGTCACCTTGCCAGAGCCCAATTTTTTGAACAAGGTCAGCATTGATTTCGGCGTGGCCGACATCAGCCAGCATTACCATGTGCCGCTGCTGGTCAGCCCGTGGAGTTATTCCACCTATCGCGGGTCATAGGGCGGGGCGGAGGGTTGGCCCGTCACTGTGCGCCGACACATCCGCACATCGCTGCGCGTTTTCATCCGGTGTTCTTCCAAGGTTAGCCACTGCATGTTGTCTCGGGTGTCGCTGCCGCCTGCGCACAAGGGGTTGGCGTGGTCAATTTGGTAGCCAGGGCAGGGGCCACGCGCCAGGCCGGTGACAGGACAAGGGTTGTGGCGTTTGAAAGCCAGAATCTCGCCAGTGGAGCGCTGTGGGCGGGCGTCCGCGACTAGAGGGGCTAAGGCGGCCCAAAGCAGAAGGCAACTAATCCAAAATTTGTGCATAGGTGAATGGCTACGCACTTGCCAATGCGACTATAGAGATCAGCAAAAGGCTCTGGTGATTTTTTGGCGATTGTGCAATACGTGACTTGTAACAAGGCGTCGAGTATTCTGGCCCCTCAAATACTGAGGGGAAAACTATGGGGCAAAGGGCTTGGCCGTGGGCCATTGGTGCGTTTGTATGGCATGCCGGGTTTGTTGAGTTGGCAAAAGCCCGTTTTTACGATTGGCTTATTCACATGATTAAGCCGCATGAGGCCACGATCCTCACCCACGTCGTGCAATATGGGATTTCGGCGGTCTTGCTAGGTGCTGCGATTTATTTTTTTGGGCATGGAAGATGGTGGGGAAGAGCGGATGCCCAGGTTTTCAGCGAACATCAAGCAGAACGGGCATGGATTGAGCCGCGCCTCAAGGAAATTCAAGCGCCAACGTTACCCGAAGCTCAGTTGGTTGTTGTTTCGGAATCGCCCAAGCCGCGATTTACAGGTGCAATCCTCCAAAAACGCAGCGAGATTTATCTGGAGCTCTTGGGGATATTGGGGAAGGCAGAAAAAGGCGTGCGCCAGGATGCTGAAATGCTGGCTTACATCTGGCAGGACGACATCCTCAAAGAGGGGCCAGGATTCTTCTATAAAAAGTTGGTCGCCATGCATGCCGCCGTAACCCAAGTATTTGTGCAAATGGAAAAAGTTACTGCCATCGACAACCAATTCGACGATATCGTGAGGATGCTCGGTGATGCCTTCAGGGTGCAGGCCCCCATATCCGACGGGTTTCAGGTATTTATAGCGGCCGTTAATTCACTGCCGGAACCAACACCGCAAAAAACATTAGTACTCATTCAGCCTCAGCGAGAAGCTTACCTTCAAACCACACTTATGTTCGGGCGATGGATTAGCGACATGAAGGTGAAAATAACAAAGCGCTCAACTGAAGAGGCTGTTTAGCAGGAGGCGCGCATGGCAGTACCAAAAATATCTGCGTTGGCGCGGTTGTTGTACCGGAACTCAATTCGTTCGCGTACAGCGCAAGGTTTGCCTTTCTATGGATTTTCTGGAAAATTTTGCCAAGGACTTGGTGGAGTTAGTTTTTGAGAGAACCGAACAATCGCAACCGAAACTGCCGCAATTTCTGATTCGATATAAAGGAATTCTTTTTCTGTGTATTCGCGTGCAGAGTCGAGGTGGTTCATAAGGGCCGAAGTGCTTTTCTCAGGATCTTGCCTAGGAAAAATTCCTCGTCCTGGCACGTTGCTGGTCAGGTGTGCCATGAATTGAGCCCCGGCCCGCGCGTCAAAAAGAATGAGACTGTCAGGATGGTCTTCGGAGATGGCCCAAATGTTGTGCGCGAGTCGATCACGATAGCCGCCAACGCTGGTCACCCTTTTTTTTAGACCGGCGAACTCTGCTTGTTGCTCTGAAGTGAGACGGTCCTTGGCGATAGCCTCTATCATCGCCAGCCGGCCTGCCTCAGCCTTTATGACGCTGAAAAGCGTAGCGCCGACCTCGGCATCAGACTGCAACATTATGGATAGTAGGCGGCTTAGCTCAGACTCAACTACTGCCCACATGCCCATGATTAAGCCGATATGCGCGGCGAGCTTCGGTCGCTCTTGTAGGGTTTTTAGGCTTGAGGTAGTGGTGCCTTTTTTAAAGGGTTCGAACATGAATAAGCTCCATGAGGAAGAGAAAGACCAGCGTCAAGTTGTGAGGAGTGAAGTTCTCGGGCGCATGCTTGAAACGCCGACAGACCTAAAGGTTAAAACCACGACAACCTACAGAGAAAAGGCCCATCGAGATGTGCTAAAGCGCTTACGCCCAGAATTTGAGCAGCAGTAATGGCTGTGATGGTCGTTATCAGCGGTACTGAAATCGACAATTCATAAAACCATCTGCGAGAGCCGCTACCGCCAGGAGCGGTTCAATTGATCATTAGCTGCGATGAGATGGTTTCTTATAAAGGTGTCTGGGTTGGCCCTTGTGACTCTATTGGCACGCGAATGATGGATCGAAAGACCAAATAGACCTTTCACAAGCATGAAGCCCTAGTTCTGCCCCTCAGTCAGCGTATCAAGCTGAAACTTGCCACTTTTGTGCCACAACCAAGTGTCGGTATAAACCACTTTGCCCAGGCGGGTCGGTGCCGGGAAGGGTGAGGCTTTCTGGATCATGCGTTCGATCTCGGCAATCACTTCGGGCGCATGGCGCGGCGCACGCATCCAGTCGAGGCGGGTGACGATGCCGACCTGGTTGATCTCTACGTTCAACACCCCCACCGCGTACAGCAGGGGCGGCATGCGGCCTTTGTAAATGCGGTCGGCGTGCAGGCCGTAAAGGTGGCTGGCGCCGCTTTCGCGGTAGGCGCGCGGCGTGGTGGCCGGGGAACTGCGGGCTGAACCGGTTGGTCCGGCAATCGGCCCCACGACCGGTGAGCTGGGCTCTGGCGCGGCGGCTGCGGGCGCGGGGGCCGGCGACTCGGGCGCGGTTTTGCAGGCCGAGACGACAACGCCCACAGCGGTGGATAAAAGGGCCAGCAGCCAGAATCTGCGGTGAGAGGTGTCAGACATACGTATCCTTGAGGTATTGCCCAAACGCTCTATGTTCAGTGTGGGCTTGCGCTGGCATGCAGTGCTGTAGGCGCAAACCACATTTTGCAGGCTTATAAGCGCGCAAGATCAAAAAAATTGTCGCAAATCAGAGGGTTTTTACCGTGAACGAGCACAAGAAGGTGTTTTTGGCGCGCCTGCAGACAGAGGCGGCGGTGCTGGTGCAGGTCACCGCCACCGAGGGTTCGGTGCCGCGCGAGGCCGGCACCTGGATGGCGGTTTTTGCCGGCACGGTGGTGGGCACCATAGGTGGCGGCCATCTGGAATACCAGGCGATAAGCAGCGCGCGTGAGCGGCTGCGGGGTGTGCAGGGCGAGGCCATAAGCCGCGTCGTGCTGGGCCCTTCGCTGGGCCAGTGTTGTGGCGGTGTGGTGCACCTGCGTTTTGAAACCCTGGGCGCCGACGATGTAGCGGCGCTGGCGCAGCGCCTTGACAGCCAGTTACAACCGCTTGCTCTTTTTGGCGGCGGCCATGTGGGCCATGCGCTGGTGCAGGTGCTCTCAGCTCTGCCTTTTGCGCTGACCTGGATAGACAGCCGCGACGGGATTTTCCCGGACGCGGTGCCCGAACAGGTGATTTGCGAACACTCTGACCCCGTGCAGCGCGCCGTTCCGGGCCTGGCACCGGGCTCACGGGTGCTGATCATGAGTTTCAGCCACGCCGAAGACCTGGACATCGTGGCCGAATGCCTGAAGCGTCAGCGCGAGAAGGGCGATTTGCCCTACATCGGCCTGATAGGCAGCAAGACCAAGTGGGCGAGCTTCCGGCAGCGGCTGGCGGCGCATGGCTTCAGCGAGCAGGAACTGGCCCAGGTGACTTGCCCGATTGGCCTGCCCGGCATCACGGGCAAGGAGCCGGAGGTGATTGCGGTGTCGGTGGCGGCACAGTTGTTGCAAGGGATTGTGAAGTAGATCGCATACACTTTTAGGGAAGCGCTGAACAGCCCTTGCGCTGCAGGGGACTGGTCTGTGCTTCATGAATCTGGTCGCAGCGGAGCACTTGTTGTTCGTGGCCTTTGTCTGCTTACAGCGCCCGCAGTGGTGAGCAGCGTGCCGAGAGGTTGAGATCATGGAAAGTTATCTTCTGGACTGGGCCAACCTGCTGCTGCGCTGGGTCCACGTCATCACCGCCGTCGCCTGGATAGGCTCCTCGTTTTATTTTGTCTTTCTCGACTCCAGCCTGACACCGCCGGTCGATGAAGACCTCAAGAGGCAGGGGGTCAGCGGCGAGCTCTGGGCGGTGCACGGCGGCGGTTTTTACCACCCCGTCAAGTTTGCGGTCAAGCCGCCCGAGCTGCCGGCGCACCTGCACTGGTTTTACTGGGAGAGTTACAGCACCTGGCTGTCGGGTTTTGCGCTGTTCACCGTGTCTTACCTCTGGAGCGCCGGCACCTACCTGATCGACAAATCGCTGATGAACTGGTCACCGGGCGCCGCCATCGGCGTCGCCTTGTCGTTTTTTGTGGTGTTCTGGATACTGTACGACGGCATTTGCCAGATCTTCGGCAAACGCAAACATGGGGACGCCATTGTCGGCGCGCTGGTGCTGGTGCTGGTCTGTGTGGCGTCCTGGCTGGCCTGCCACTGGTTTGCCGGGCGCGCGGCCTTTTTGCTGGTGGGCGCGATGATTGCCACCGCCATGAGCGCCAATGTGTTTTTCTGGATCATCCCGGGCCAGCGCCAGGTCATCGCCAGCATCAAGGCCGGGCAGGCGGTGGACCCGGTGCACGGCCTGCGCGGCAAGCAGCGCAGTGTGCATAACACCTATTTCACGCTGCCGGTGCTGTTTGCCATGCTCAGCAACCACTACAGCTTCACCTGGAGCCACCCGCAGAACTGGCTGGTGCTGATCATCATGATGCTGGCCGGCGCGCTGATCCGCCAGTTTTTTGTGATGCGCCATGGCTACAAGCTGGGGCGCAACCGGCATCCGTTGCCGTATGCACTGGTGGGCGTGGTGCTGATCGCCGGGGCCATCGTCTGGATGAAACCGCCGGCGCAAGCTGCGATTGCTATGAATTCAGTAGCTGCTGGCGCCCACGAACAAAGGGCTGCAGGCCAAAATGACTATGCCAATTTGCAGAAGGTGCTGGAGCAGCGCTGTTACCAGTGCCACGGCGCGCAGCTGCAGATGAAAAACGTGCGGCTCGATTCACCGGCCCTGCTCAGGCAACATGCGCAGTCCGTGTACCAGCAGGTGGTGGTCAGCAAAATCATGCCCATGAACAATGTCACCGGCATGCTGGACGCCGAAAGGGCGCTGATCCGGCAATGGTTTGAAGCGGGCGCCCCCTTGCCCTGAGAAGTACGGGTTTTCCCGTGTTTGGGTGTGCCCGCAGGGGGCCGAAACCCTGCCGGCTGGTCTGCGTAATATCGCGTATCGACCGGACCGGGCTCGTGTGATTCAATCCACATCCACAGCAGTGTTTGCTGTGGCTGCCAGGCCGCTTGCCTGCGTGCGTCGCCGAAGATACGAACGAGGAGAGAAGAACATGATGCGTATCCCTTTGCTGTTTCGTGCGCTGGCTGCGGCTGGTGCGATGGCTGCCTGCATGGCGGCGGGCGCTGTCGAGCTCGTGATCGGGCAGGTGGCGCCGCTCTCTGGCCTGGAGGGCACCCAGGCCAGGGCTTATTCCACCGGCATACAGCTGGCGCTGAACAAGGCCAACAAGGCCGGTGGCGTCAACGGCAACACCTTCAAACTGGTGCGCAAGGACGATGGCGGCCGGCCCGCCGATACCCTGGAGGGCACGCGACAGTTGCTGACAGAAAACAAGCCCCTGGTGCTGGCGGGCTATTTTGGCAACCGCGGCTTGAGCGAGCTGACGGGCGCCGGCCTGCTTGAAAAAGAAGGTCTGGCGCTGGTCGGTTACCGCGTCAACGAAATCCGTCCCGAAGTCCCCATGATTTACAGCGTGCGGGCCAATGTGCGTGATGAAATCGGCAAGATCGCCGAACACCTGTCCACCGTCGGCATCAGCCGCTTTGGCCTGTTTTACCCTGATGGGCCGGGCGCCGAGGGGCTGCTGGCCGCCACGGAAGAGGTGATGAAAACACGCGGCACCCGGCTGACCGCCAAAGCCACGTATGCGCAGGGCACCAACAAGGTTCCCAATTCGGTGGTGGACACCTTCATCAACGCAGCGCCGCAGGCCATCATTGTGGTGGCCAGCGGTTCGGCGGCTGCCGCCTTCATCGAGAAGTACCGGCTTGATGGCGGCACAGCGCAGCTGTTTGCGCAGTCGGGTGCCGACATCGAGCAGATCTCCCAGCGCCTCGGCGAAGACCATCTCAAGGGCCTGTCCATCACCCAGGTCACGCCCAGCCCCTACAAGATATCGGGCCGGCTGACCAAGGAGTTCAATGAAGCCGTGACGGCCACGCCGAATCTGGAAGTGCCGGCCAGCTACGCGATGATGGAGGGTTATATCGCGGGCGCCGTGATTGTCGAGGCGGCCCGCCGCATGGGGGCCAAGCCCTCGCGCGAGGGTTTTGTCAAGGCGCTGGACAGCATAGACAACCTGGACCTGGGCGGTTACCGCGTGGGCTTCAAGCCGGGCATGCGCTCGGGCTCGAAGTTTGTCGAACTGACCATCATCACGGCGTCTGGCCGGGTGCGCCAGTAAACGCCTTCAGGCGCTTACCAGTTCACCACCAGTCCGGCTGCGCGCGTGGACGACTTTTCAAAGTGGTTCGCGAGGTAGTCGACAAAAACCCGCACACGCGCCGACACCTGGTGGCGTTGCGGCCAGACCGCATGGATGTCGGCCGGCGGGGTCTGGTAGTTCTCCAGCACCTGGCGCAGCCGGCCGCTGCGCAGGTAACGCGCCACATCCCACTCGGCGCGCATCACAATGCCATGGCCGGCCAGCGCCCAGTTGACGGCAATTTCGCCGTCGCTGGTGCTCAGGCTGCCACGCACTTTCACGGTCTCTGTGCGTTTGCCTGAACCCAGGCGCCAGCTGCCGTAGGCTTCGTCGCCCTGGCGTATGCCTATGCAGTTGTGCTGCGCCAGATCGTGCGGCACCCTGGGTGTGCCGTGCCGGGCCAGATAGGCGGGCGCGGCGCACAGCAGGCGCCGGTTAGGTGCCAGTTTGCGGGCCATCACGCGCGCATCGGGCGGTTCGCCAAAACGCACACACACATCAAAGGAATCTTCGCTGACCGGCGGCGGGTTGACCGTGAGTTGCAGCTGCACCTGGACGTCGGGATGCATCTTCGCAAAACTGGAGATCAGCGGGGCAATGTGGCTGCGCCCGAAACCGAGCGTGGCGTTGACACGCAGCAGGCCCTTGGGTGCCGCCAGGGCGCTGGAAACCAGCTGCTCCATGTCGTCGATCTCGGCCAGGATGCGCCGCGCGTGGCCCAGGTAAATCTCGCCTTCCGAGGTCAGGCTGATGCGCCTTGTGGTGCGGTTGAGCAGCAACACGCCGAGCCGCGCTTCCATCTGCGCGAGCCGCTTGCTGATGGCCGGCGTGGTCACATCCAGCTCGCGCGCCGTCGCTGAAAAACTGCCGCGGCGCGCCAGCAGGCTGAAAAATGCCATCTCGGAGGGGGCGGAAGCGGACTGGGACATTGTTGAATCAAAGTTAACAACAGGATTACTTTAGACGGTTCTATTGAAACAGGCAATCGCTAGAGTCGTGCTTTTACCTGCTCCCGTTTTTTCTGCAACCGACATCCAACGTTCTCATGAAAACCTACAAAATTGCCTGCATCCCGGGCGACGGCATTGGCAAGGAAGTGGTTCCTGCCGGACAGCAGGTGCTGCAGGCACTGGCGGCTTCGCAACAGGGTTTTGACTTTGTCTTCAGCTCCTTAGGCTGGGGCGGCGACTGGTTCCGCCAACACGGCGTGATGATGCCGAACGACGGCCTGGACGCGCTGCGCGGCATGGACGCCATCCTGTTCGGCTCGGCCGGTGACCCGCATATCCCCGACCACATCACGCTGTGGGGCCTGCGCCTGAAAATCTGCCAGGGGTTCGACCAGTACGCCAATGTGCGTCCGACGCGCATCCTGCCGGGCATAGATGCGCCGCTCAAACGCTGCCGTACCGAAGACCTGGACTGGGTGATCGTGCGTGAGAACTCCGAAGGTGAATACGCAGGCGTGGGCGGCCGTGCCCACCAGGGCCACCCCATCGAGGTGGCGACCGATGTGTCGATGATGACGCGTGCCGGGGTCGAGCGCATCATGCGTTATGCCTTCAAACTCGCGCAGTCGCGCCCGCGCAAGCTGCTGACCGTGGTCACCAAATCGAATGCCCAGCGCCATGCGATGGTGATGTGGGACGAGATCGCCGCAGAGATCAGCCAGGAGTTTGCCGACGTCACCTGGGACAAGGAACTGGTGGACGCCTGCACCGCCCGCATGGTGAACCGGCCGGCCTCGCTGGACACGGTGGTGGCCACCAACCTGCATGCCGACATCCTGAGCGACCTGGCCGCCGCGCTGGCCGGCAGCCTGGGCATTGCGCCTACCGGCAATATAGACCCCGAGCGCCGTTACCCCAGCATGTTCGAGCCCATCCACGGTTCGGCCTTCGACATCATGGGCCTGGGCCTGGCCAACCCGATTGGCACTTTCTGGAGTTGTGTGATGCTGCTTGAGCACATCGGCGAGCCCGCAGCGGCGCAGCGCCTGATGCAGGCCATAGAGCAGGTCACGGCAGACCCGGCCCTGCATACCCGCGACCTCGGCGGCAGCGCCGGCACGGCACAGGTCACGCAGGCGGTGTGTGATCGCATCCAGAGCATGCAGGAGGTGGCGCGCCGTGCCGCCTGAGCCCTTGAAGATTTGACAGTGAAAAAAATGAACGGAGACAAACCCATGAAAAAGCTGATTTCTGCCCTGAGCCTGATCCTGCTGGCGCCACTGGCGCTGGCCCAGGCCTGCCCCGACAAGAACCTGCTGTACTGGCAGGCCTTCCCGCCAGGCGGTGAGTCCGACCTGTCGGCGCGCCACCAGCAGGTGGTGCTCAAGAAGAAATGCCCGGCGGTGGACACCATCATCCAGTACAAGGCCGGTGCCGGTGGCGCGCTGATGTGGTCGCAGATGAACCAGCTTCCGCCCGACGGCGTGAACGTGGTCGGCGTGAATTTGCCGCACATCGTGTTTCAGCCGATTGAGGGCCTGGTGCAGTACAAAACCGCCGACGTGACGCCGGTGTTCTGGTTTCATTTCACGCCCGATGCGCTGGTGGTGCCGGAAAACAGCCCGTACAGGACTTTTGCCGACTTCCTGGCTGCCGCGAAAAAAGACCCCGGCAAGATGAGCCTGGGCGGCTCCGGCCTGAACTCTGCGAATCACGCGTCGCACGAGCGCCTGAACGCGGCCTTCGGCATCAAAAGCACCTATGTCCCCTACAAGGGAACCGGCGATATGGCGCTGGCGGTGGTGGGCAGCCAGATTGATGGCGCGGTGACCTATACCGCGTTTGCCATCAACAACAAGGGCAAAACACGCGCGCTGGCCGTGGCCATGGAAAAGCGCCATCCTTTGCTGCCCGATGTGCCGACCTTCCGCGAGCTCGGTGTGGACTGGGTGGACGGCGCTTACCGCGGCATTGGGGTGCCCAAATCCACGCCGCCAGAGGCACGCAAAAAGCTGTCCGACATGTGGGCCACGCTGAACAACGACCCCGAGATGAAAGAGCTGGCCGCCAAAAGCGGTTTTGAGCTGGTGAACGTCGGTATTGATCAGATGGATGCCTTCATGAAAGACAAAACGCGGCTGTACACCGAAGGTGCGCAGCGTCTGGGTTTGGGGAAGAAGTAGGCGCACCGCCCGGCTTCTGCGCCTGCCTGTCCGGCAGCGGGCTTGCCGGTGGGTGACGGCGGCACAATACGGGGCAGGAGACATTGAATGACTGCACCCGATCCCGCCGCTCATCCACGCCAGTTTCTCGAGCATCTGTACCAGGCCGCCGTGTTGCGCGCCCTGCCGCTGCACAACACCGCCACGTTTTTGCCCAAGCCTCCCAAAGGCCGGACCATCGTCATCGGCGCCGGCAAGGCGGGCGGCTCCATGGCGCAGGCGGTCGAGGCCCTGTGGCCGGCCGATGCGCCGCTCGAGGGGCTGGTCGTGACGCGTTACCACCACATCCCGCCGCGCCCCCAGGGATTGCTGCAACGTATTGAAATCGTTGAAGCTGCACACCCGGTGCCCGACGCCGCCGGGCTGGCGGCCGCGCAGCGCATCCTGCAGATGACGCAGGGGCTGACCCCGGACGATCTGGTGTTGTGCCTGATTTCGGGCGGCGGCTCGGCCTTGTTGACGCTGCCGGCCGATGGCCTGAGCCTGGAAGACAAGCAGGGCATCAACAAGGCCCTGCTCAACAGCGGCGCCAACATCGGCGAGATGAACTGCGTGCGCAAACATTTGTCGCGCATCAAGGGCGGGCGTCTGGCGGCGGCCTGTGCGCCGGCAAAGGTGGTGACGCTGACCATCAGCGATGTGCCCGGCGACGACCCGTCGGTGATTGCCAGCGGGCCGACCGTGCCCGATGTCACGACCTGCTCCGATGCGCTGGCGATTCTGCAGCGTTACCACATCGATGTGCCTGCTGCCCTGAGGGCGCAGCTTGAAAGCGGTGCACTGGAAACACCCAAGCCCGGCGACAAGGCATTTGCCGGCCAGGCGGTGCACATGGTGGCCACGCCGCAACAGTCGCTGGAAGCGGCCGCTGCGGCGGCGCGTGCAGCGGGGCTGGCGGCTTACATCCTCAGCGACGAAATGGAGGGTGAGTCGCGCGAGGTCGGCAAGGTGCATGCGGCGCTGGCGCGCGCCGTGGCGCTGCGTGGCCAGCCTTTTGCCAGGCCTTGTGTGATTTTGAGCGGCGGCGAAACCACGGTGACGGTCAGGCCCCGGCAGCCGGGCGACGCGAAGGGTCGCGGTGGCCGGGCTGGGGAATTCTGCCTCGGCCTGGCGCTGGCCTTGCAGGGGCAAGCCGGTGTGTACGCGCTGGCAGCCGATACCGACGGCATAGACGGCATGGAAGACAACGCCGGTGCCTTTGTCGCGCCCGATACGCTGGCGCGCGCGGTGGCGCACGGCATGAAGGTGGACCGCTACCTGGACCGCAACGATGCCTATGGCTACTTCGAGCCGCTCGGTGATCTGGTCGTCACCGGGCCGACGCATACCAATGTCAATGACTTTCGGGCGCTACTGATTTTGTAGCTGGCTACGCTCGCCAAATAAGGGCTGAGGCCGGAAATGGCTGTCATCCCGGACTGGATCCGGGATCCATGTTTGCTGACTACTCAGCTTGTTCTGGCTGGTGTGGTGTGCCAACAAGCCGGGGGTTGCCCGGCGGCAAGTAACTTTCTTTTGCTTCGCCAAAAGAAAGTCACCAAAGAAAAGGCGACCCGATGGTCTGGGACCCCTTCGCTGCCGCTCCGGGGCAACCTGCGGTGCTCGCCGTTAACGGGGGCTAGCTCGAACTCGCTGCGCTCAGCCAATCGCTCGCCCTGATCCGTTTTCGGCTGTGCTCCTCGGCCCAGCCCGACGGGTGGTGGAGTCGGGAG
>CALRQX020000035.1:0-23618 GCA_943370435.1 Kapaibacterium sp. (SeqCode)
TTCCGGCGCCGCGTCAATCTGGTCGTAACCCTTGGCTTCGCCGCCGAATTTGCTGGCGAGCACGGTCGTGATCGCCGCTGTCAGTGTGGTTTTGCCGTGGTCAACGTGTCCGATGGTGCCAACGTTGACGTGCGGTTTGGTCCGCTCGAATTTGCCTTTTGCCATTTAAAACTCCAGTAAAGAACGTGCCCGTGTATGGTTTAACGTCTGCACTGTATTGCTGATTCCATCACCACGGGCAGTGAGGGGCACACAATCGCAGACAAGAAATTGGCGATGCCGGCCCTTGCGGAGCCGGCATCTTTTTTTACTTACTTGGCGCGTGCAGCCATGATGGCTTCGGACACATTGCGCGGGGCCTCGGAGTAATGCTTGAACTCCATGGTGTAGGTGGCGCGGCCTTGCGACATCGAGCGCAGTGTGGTCGAGTAACCGAACATTTCCGACAGCGGCACTTCGGCCTTGATGGCCTTGCCGCCACCGACCATGTCTTCCATACCCTGCACCATGCCGCGGCGTGAGGACAGATCGCCCATCACGTTGCCGGCGTAGTCTTCAGGCGTTTCCACCTCGACCGCCATCATCGGCTCCAGAATCACCGGGTTGGCCTTGCGGCAACCCTCCTTGAAACCAAAGATGGCAGCCATCTTGAAGGCCATTTCGTTCGAGTCCACATCGTGGTATGAGCCGAAATGCAGCGTCACCTTGACGTCCACCACCGGATAACCGGCCAGCACGCCCGAGGTCACAGCCTCGTGAATGCCTTTTTCAACCGCAGGGATGTACTCGCGCGGAACCACACCCCCCTTGATGGCGTCGACGAACTCCACGCCCTTGCCCATTTCATTGGGTTCAATCTTCAGCACCACGTGGCCGTACTGGCCCTTGCCGCCGGACTGACGCACGAACTTGCCTTCGGCATCTTCGATGGTCTTGCGAATGGTCTCGCGGTAAGCCACCTGCGGCTTGCCCACGTTGGCTTCCACGCCGAACTCGCGCTTCATGCGGTCCACGATGATTTCCAGATGCAGCTCACCCATGCCGGCAATCAGGGTCTGACCGGACTCTTCGTCGGTCTTGACGCGGAAAGAAGGATCTTCCTGCGCCAGACGCTGCAAGGCGATGCCCATTTTTTCCTGGTCAACCTTGGTCTTTGGCTCCACCGCCTGGGTAATCACAGGCTCGGGGAACACCATGCGCTCGAGCATGATGATGGCGTCCGGATCGCACAAGGTCTCGCCGGTCGTCACGTCCTTCAGGCCTACGCAGGCGGCAATGTCACCGGCGCGGATTTCGCTGACTTCTTCGCGGTTGTTGGCGTGCATCTGCACGATACGGCCGATACGCTCTTTCTTGCCCTTGATCGGGTTGAAAACGCTGTCGCCTTTTTTCAGCACGCCGGAGTACACGCGCACAAACGTCAGCTGGCCCACAAACGGGTCAGTCATCAGCTTGAATGCCAGTGCCGAGAACTTCTCGCCATCGTCGGCCTTGCGGGTGACAGGCGCTTCGTCTTCGTCCATGCCCTTGACGGGTGGAATGTCGATCGGCGACGGCATGAATTCAATCACGGCGTCCAGCATGCGCTGCACACCCTTGTTCTTGAAGGCCGAGCCGCAATACATCGGCTGGATTTCGCTGGCGATGGTGCGCGTGCGGATGCCCAGCTTGATCTCATCTTCGGTCAAGTCACCTTCTTCAAGGTACTTGTTCATGAACTCTTCCGAGGCTTCAGCCGCGGCTTCAACCATCTTTTCGCGCCATTCCTTGGCCAGCTCGACGAGCTCGGCCGGGATGTCGCTGTAAGTGAATTTCATGCCTTGCGAAGCCTCGTCCCAGATGATGGCTTTCATCTTGATCAGGTCGACCACGCCGGTGAAGTTTTCTTCAGCACCGATAGGGATCACCATGGGCACAGGGCTGGCCTTCAGGCGCAGTTTCATCTGCTCCACGACCTTGAAAAAGTTGGCACCAGTGCGGTCCATCTTGTTGACAAAGGCCAGACGTGGCACTTTGTACTTGTTGGCCTGGCGCCAGACCGTCTCGGACTGGGGCTGCACGCCGCCCACGGCGCAGTACACCATGCAGGCGCCGTCGAGCACACGCATGGAACGCTCGACCTCAATCGTGAAGTCAACGTGACCGGGGGTGTCGATGATGTTGATGCGGTGCTCAGGCAGGGACGTGTCCATACCCTTCCAGAAGCAGGTGGTTGCAGCGGAAGTAATTGTGATGCCACGCTCTTGCTCCTGCTCCATCCAGTCCATGGTGGCCGCGCCGTCATGAACTTCACCAATCTTGTGGTTCACGCCGGTGTAAAAGAGGATCCGCTCGGTGGTGGTGGTCTTGCCGGCGTCAATGTGCGCGGAAATGCCGATGTTGCGGTAGTTTTGAATGGGGGTAGCGCGGGAGGACATAAATTACTTTCAGTTCGGGATTGCGAACAAAGAGAACAAAGACTCGTTGAAAAACTACCCAACCGGGCATCTCTCATGTTTTTCTAGACGCCTGCCAGCTGTGCGTTGTGCGCCCAGCCGCCAGGAATTGGGGTTGAACCGGCAGGAATCAAGGTAATGACACTTTGAAACCGCCCAGCAATCCGTCAATCAGCGCAGCAAATGCTGCAATCGAAAATCAGAAACGGAAGTGGCTGAATGCCTTGTTGGCTTCGGCCATGCGGTGAACTTCGTCACGCTTTTTCATGGCACCGCCACGGCCTTCGGTGGCTTCCATCAACTCATTGGCCAGACGCAGGGACATGGACTTCTCGCCGCGCTTCTTGGCAGCTTCTTTCAGCCAGCGCATGGCCAGAGCCATGCGACGGACAGGGCGCACTTCAACCGGCACCTGGTAGTTGGCACCGCCCACGCGGCGGGACTTCACTTCAACCATGGGCTTGATGTTGCCAATGGCCATGTGGAAAGCTTCCAGCGGGTCTTTGCCCGGGTTCTTTTTCTCGATGAAGTCGAGCGCACCGTAAATGATGCGCTCTGCGACGGCCTTCTTGCCGCCTTGCATGATCACGTTCATGAATTTGGCAAGGTCAACATTGCCGTATTTAGGATCAGGAAGAATTTCACGTTTAGGGACTTCGCGACGACGTGGCATTTTTTCACCTCTTTGCTTCAGTTGGTGCTGCTTTTGGCGGCACCGCGAGGGTTATCAAAACCCTCACTTACTCGACCGGCGCAACAATTTGCGCTTGGGTCACTTCGTTTCAAGCATCTGCCAGGACGATTGAAACACCTTGTTTTGAAGACGTTGTGACAACTTCTTCGGGCGCGGGCAATAAAACCCGAGCCGGACCGGCTTATTTGGCCTTTGGCTTCTTCGCACCGTACTTGGAGCGCGACTGCTTGCGGTCTTTCACGCCCTGCAGATCGAGCGAACCACGGACGATGTGGTAACGCACACCGGGCAAGTCCTTGACACGACCACCACGAACCAGCACCACGCTGTGTTCCTGCAGGTTGTGGCCTTCGCCGCCGATGTAAGAAATGATTTCAAACCCGTTGGTCAGGCGCACTTTGGCGACTTTACGCAGAGCCGAGTTTGGCTTCTTGGGGGTGGTGGTGTACACACGGGTGCACACGCCACGCCGCTGGGGAGAGTTCTGCATCGCAGGGCTCTTGGACTTGATCTTTTCGACCTCGCGCCCCTGGCGAACTAGCTGATTGATGGTTGGCATGTAAAAACGTCCCTAAACGTCTGGTATCTGACTTGACTAAATACGTGAAATATTTATGCGAAAACGTGAATCTCCCCGGAAATTCCGGAAAAGCCCTCGAGTGTAGCAGTTTGGCTGCCTATTGGCAAATTGAGCTGGCCCTGGGTGATGGTGCAGCCCGAACACCCAGCTCGCCGAACCAGTGCCCCGGCCGGTCGGCCAGCCCCGTCAGGCCTTCTTTTTGGCCTTGTTATTTGATCCAGAGCCGGACAGAGTCCCAGGCGCGGCCCAGAATGCCGCTTTCTTCCACCGCTTCCAGTGCCACCAGCGGGATTTCGAGCACGGCCTGCTCGCCGCCCTGGATGACTTTGAGCATGCCCAGCGGCTGGCCTTTGACAAACGGGGCGACCAGCGGGTCGGGCCGGGCCACCTGGGTCTGGACCTTGGCGGAGCTGCCGGCGGCAATCGCCACCACGATGGCCTGCGGGCGACCGAGTTTGACGCTTGCCGACTTGCCTTTCCAGACAGCCGGCGAGGCGACCGCCTGGCCGGCGTCGAACAACTTGACGGCTTCAAAGGCGGTGTAACCCCAGTTCAGCAGCTTTTGCGACTCGTTGGCGCGGGCGCTGTCACTGGCCGTGCCCAGGACGATGGCGATCAGGCGCCGGCTGCCGGGGGCGCCTGCGGCGCCGAGATTGGGGAAATCGCGCTTGGCCGTGGCAATCATGCAGTAGCCGGCAGCGGCGGTATGACCGGTTTTCAGGCCGTCCACCGTCGGGTCGCGGAACAGCAGGGTGTTGCGGTTGGTGTCGTTGGCGGCCGGTGTGCCGGGGTAGCGGTATTTCTTGATGGCCGAAAACCCCATGTAGTCGGGAAAATCCTGCATCAGGCGGGTGGACAGAATGCTCAGGTCCCGCGCGGTCGTGGTGTGGCCGGGCTCGGTCAGACCCTCGGGGTTTTTGTAGCTGGTGGACTTCATGCCGAGTGCCCTGGCCTGCTCGTTCATCAGTTTGACAAAGTTTTCGGCGCTGCCGCCCACGCCCTCGGCCAGCGCCATGGTGGCGTCGTTGCCCGATTGCACGACCATGCCCTTGATCAGGTCTTCGACCGGCACCTGCATCTTGGGGTCGATGAACATGCGCGAGCCGGGCATTTTCCAGGCCCGCTCACTGACCGGGAAGGTCTGCTTGAGGTCTATCTTTTTCGACTTGAGGGCGTCAAACACCAGGTATTCGGTCATGAGTTTGGTCAGCGACGCAGGCTCGACCGGGGAGTCGATGTCTTTGGCGGCCAGGATCTGGTTCGCCGTGACGTCCAGCAGCAGATAAGAGCGGGCAGCCACTTCGGGCGGCTGCGGCGCCTGGGCTTGCGCAGCGCAGGAAACAGTCAGAACCAACGAAGTGGCCAGGCCACGAAAAGCAGTGAAAAAACGGTGCATGGAGCAATAAAACCTGGAAATAAAAAAAGGCGGGAAGGGAGAGTCAGCGCAGGTGGCGAAGCACCAGACTTTTGAGCAGCGGCAATTGTCCATGAAAGAAATGTCCGCCCCCGGGCACAACCGTAACAGGCAGTAGCTGCGGACGCGCCCAGTCCAGCACCGCCTGCAGCGGCACGGTATCGTCGAGCTCGCCATGCACCACCAGCGTCTGTTCATGTGCCGATTCGGCAATCGGCGCCACTGCAAAGCGGCTGGCGGCGGTGCCCACCAGCACCAGTTTGGCCACCGGGCGCGTGGCTTGCAGGCGGGCAAACACCTGCGAGGTCACAAAAGCGCCAAAGGAGAACCCGGCCAGCGCCAGTTCGCCTGCGGGCGCCACATGCTGCACCACGGACAGCATGTCGTCGACCTCACCCCGGCCTTCGTCATACACACCTTGGCTGCCGCCCACACCGCGGAAATTGAAGCGCGCAGCGGTCCAGCCGGCCTGCGTGAACGCACGTGCCAGTGTCTGCACCACCTTGTTGTCCAGCGTGCCGCCAAACAGCGGATGCGGGTGCGCGATCACAGCCACACCGCGCGAGGCGCCGGTCGGCACATCGAGCGCCAGGTCCAGCGCACCGGCCGGCCCGGCGATGCTGATTTTTTGGGTATGGGCGTTCATCAAAGGTGTCTGGATGGCTTTGTTTGCTATAAAAACAGGAGCTGCTCATGCTCATTGCATAAGGGCTAGAGGCACAAATGATGCATGACGTGTGAGTGCGGAGAGCCGGATGCGACTTAACGCCCCAGCTGCGGCGGTGTCCGCAGGCGCTCGACCACCTGGCCATTTTTCAGGTGCGACTCGACAATTTCGTCGATGTCGTGCGCATCCACATAGGTGTACCAGACGGCATCGGGGTAAACCACCGCCACCGGACCGGCAGCGCAGCGGTCCAGGCAGCCGGCCCGGTTGACGCGCACCTTGCCGGGCCCGGCCAGGCCGGCGGCCTTGACCTGGGCTTTGCAGCGGTCAAAACCAGCCTGCGCCTCGTGGTTGGCACAGCTGTCTTCGCCGCTGTCGCGCTGGTTCAGGCAAAAAAAGATGTGCCGTTCGTAATACGAAGGGGCTGGCTGGGTGTCTGGGGTCATGCAGTGATTTTACTTTCGGCGGCTTCTGCGGCCCTGCGGCTGGACAAACGCACCAGCACATACATCAGCGTGGCATACGGCCAGAGCCAGCCCAGCCACTGCGCCAGGCCGTTGAAACGCACAAACCGGCCCTGCTCCCAGGTTTGCAGGGTCTCGGCGAAATAGGGGCTGGCCGGCGCCTGGTTCAGCAGCGACAAATGGATGCTCAAGCCCAGCAGCAGCAGCGCTGCGCTGGCCCGGCGCGGCACCGGCAGCAACAGCAGCGCCAGCACACCGCCCATCACCAGCCCCACCTGCACCGGCAGGTCCAGCCAGGCCCAGGCATGGTCGGGGCCATAACTGAGGGCGGCCGACAGGGCTGTCAGTGCGACGCCCGCCGCCAGCGCGGCAAGCAGCAGGGCCACACGCTGCATCAGCGTGCGGACCACGCAGTAAGCCAGCAGGCAGGGAATCAGCGCGCCCAGCGCGACACAGATCACCTCGGCGCCCGGCACCAGCGGCTGCAGCTCAATGTCGCGCACCGGCAGCCACTCGAGAAAAGGCGTGTCGGCCAGCACCTCTGCCAGTGACAACTCCAGCCGCTCTATCACCTGCCCCAGCCCCAGCGGCACAGAAGCCGGAAACAGCAGCGCCATCGGCCACAGTGCCAGCAGCACCAGTCCGCCGCGGGCATCACGCACAAACCAGCGCTGGCGCACGCGGCTCCAGCGGTCCAGCGCGCCGGCTTTCTCCAGCAGCCAGGCGCTGCAGGCGCCCAGCCAGGCGCCCAGGGTGTTCAGCACCAGATCCACATTGGAGGGCACGCGCGATGGCAGATAACTTTGCAGTGTCTCCATCACCAGCGACAACAGCGCCGCCGTGAGCAGCGCCGCTGCGACCGCCCAACGCGTGCGGCCACTGCGCAAGGCCGCCAGCGCCAGCAGGAAACCCAGCGGCGCATAACCGGCCAGATTCACCGCCACATCAAAACCGGTCCAGTAGCGCGGCAGGGGCGCCGCCAGAAAGGTCAGCGGCGAGATGCCCTGGTTGCGCCAGTCGGCAAAAGGGTAAAGGCTGGCATACACAATCAGGCACACCGTGGCCAGAGCCAGAGGAAATGAAGCGGTACCCCCATCGTTCTCACTGCGCTGCGCTTCGTGTAGTTCCTTTCCCCCTTCCAGGGGGCGACGCATCGCGCCCGGCGAAGCCGGTTCGCTCGCGTCTGCCGGTGAAGACGGGGGGTGCACTTGGCGGCCTTCCTTCTAGAACGGCTTGACGACCACCAGCACGACGGCTGCCAGCAGCAGCAGCACCGGCACCTCGTTGAAGAAGCGGAACCAGCGGTGGCTGCGGGTGTTGCGCCTGTCGATGAATTTTTTCAGCAGCAAGCCGCAGGCATGGTGATAACCGAGTGCCAGGGCCACCACCACCAGCTTGGCGTGCATCCAGCCGCTGCCCGGGCCGCGGCCTATGCCGTAACCGAGCCACAGCCACAGGCCAAAGCCCAGCGCGGGCACAGCCAGCAGCGTGGTGAAACGCAGCAGCTTGCGCGCCATCAGGATCAGCCGCTCATGCTCGGCGACACTTTCAGCCGGCACCATGGCCAGGTTCACAAAAATGCGCGGCAGGTAAAACAGGCCCGCAAACCAGCTGGCGACAAAAACGATGTGAAGTGATTTGACCCAGAGCATGGAGCTAGTTTAGTCCGCAGCCTGTCAATCCTGTTATCCGAGTGGTGCGCTGCTTATGCGCATTCCAGGATTTGCCAGGCCAGCGGATTTATGAATGTGCGGTACGGCGCGTCGGGGAAATTCAATTACCGGGATGAAGTGCAAGGCGCCTGGAGCACAGGACACCGGAATGGACTCCAGTCCATGAGGATTCCGAGCACCGCGCAACGCCGCAATTCGCCCGGCAATTGGATTTAGCGACGTGCTGGGGCAAAAAAAATGCCCGGATGACGCAAGTCAGCCGGGCCTGGAAGCCTTTTCTGCTGTGACACTTCAAGGCACCCGCTCAGGGAGGAAAAGCGGGATGCTGCCGCCAAAAGCGACAACACGCCGCATTCTAACCACGGCTCTGAGGCCATGACAAGCAAAGTCCGCCGAAAGGCGCAGACAGGTCCACCGTCTATGTGCGATAGCGTACATAACACCACGCCGCGCGATTAATTGTCGCGCCTGACAAAGCTTTGGCACAATTTGCCCATGACCTCCTATGCCCCCTATCCGCTGGGCCGGCCGCGCCGCCTGCGCCGCGACAGCTTCACGCGCAACCTGGTGCGTGAGAATGCCTTGAGCCCGCATGACCTGATTTACCCGGTGTTTGTGACCGAAGGCAGCCAGCGGCGCGAGGCGGTGGCCTCCATGCCCGGCGTCGAGCGCCTGAGCCTGGACTTGCTGCTGCCCCTGGCCGAGGAATGTGTGGCGCTTGGCATACCGGTGTTGGCGCTGTTTCCGGTGATTGATGCCTCGCTCAAGACTTACGACGGCCAGGAAGCACTGAACCCGGAGGGTCTGGTGCCACGTGTGGTGCGTGAGCTCAAAAAACGCTTTCCCGAACTCGGCGTGATGACCGATGTGGCGCTGGACCCCTTCACCAGCCACGGCCAGGACGGCCTGCCGGACAAGGAAACCGGCTACATCCTGAACGACGAAACGATCAAGCTGCTGGTGGGGCAGGCGCTGGTGCAGGCCGAAGCCGGTGTCGACATCGTCGCGCCCAGCGACATGATGGATGGCCGCATTGGTGCGATCCGCCAGGCGCTGGAGTCGCGCAAGCTGATCCACACCCGCATCATGGCCTACAGCGCCAAATACGCGAGTGCGTTTTACGGCCCGTTTCGCGATGCGGTGGGCTCTGCCGGCAACCTCGGCAAGGCCGACAAAAAGGTCTACCAGATGGACCCGGGCAACAGCGATGAGGCTCTGCGGGAAGTCGCCATGGATATTGCCGAAGGCGCCGACATGGTGATGGTCAAGCCCGGCATGCCGTATCTGGACGTGGTGCGCCGCGTGAAAGACGAATTCGGTGTGCCGACCTTTGCCTACCAGGTCAGCGGCGAATACGCGATGCTCAAGGCTGCGGCGCAAAACGGCTGGCTGGACCATGACGCGGTCATGATGGAAAGCCTGCTGGCCTTCAAACGCGCCGGGGCCGACGGCGTGCTGAGCTACTTTGCCATTGCAGCCGCGCGGTTGCTACAAAAAACATAGCTGCTTGCGCACAACCGACATGGGCTGCGGGCCAATCTAACCAACCACCGGACAGACAGCGTGCAAATTGTTGAATTCACCGCCGACAGCCTGCGCTTTTCCGACACCCTGCCGGCGCAGGCGCCCGCAGATGGTTTTGTCTGGTTGTTTCTTGACCGCGAGGAATTTGACACCCAGCAGCCGCTGCTGCAGCAGGCGGCGCAGCAACTCGGCGGCTCTGCGCTGCTGGACCTGCACTGCCAGGACCTGGGCAACGCCGTCCATCCCTCGCACTACGACTTCACCTCGATTTACGACCTGGTCATCTTCCGCCGGCTGGCCACGCTGGCCGAAACACGCGCCGAAGTCGACCATGAGTCGGCGATCCAGGACTACCACGGGCAGACGCGTATCAAGCCGCGCGGCGGCCTGGCCGCCTTCAACCGCATCAGCTCGCGCGCTGTCGGCTTTGTCGTGTTTGACCGGCTGCTGATCAGCGTGCACCCGCGCGGCTGCTACACCGCCAAAAGTTTCATCGAGCGTTCGCTGACTGACGCCAAGTTCAGCGTCGACGCCGTGTCGGCGCGCAGCCGCATTCCGTCAAGTCCGGCCGACCTGGTGCTGCGCATGGTCAACGCCATGGTGGACAGCTACCTGGACGTGCGCAAGGAGCTGACCACCCAGCTTGAGCACTGGCAGGCCGAGCTGCTCAAGCCCAATTCACGCTTCATCAACTGGGGCTCGCTGATGGGCGCGCGCAGCCAGCTGCATGTGCTGGAAGACCTGTGTGACGAGCAGCACGACGCGATGCAGGAATGGCTCGATTCATTGCGCGAGCAGCCGATGTCGTCTTTTGCCGCCGACGCCCAGCTGGCTCAGACGCGCCGCGACCAGATGGTGGCGCGGGCGCGCGACGTGATCGAACACATCCAGCGTGTGGTGCACCATGCGCGCCGGCTCGAGCAGTCGGCCGAGACCGTGGTTCAGATCCACTTCAGCGCGCAGAGCAACCGCACCAACAGCATCATGCGCACGCTGACCGCATTAACCGCGATTTTTCTGCCGCTGAACCTGATCACCGGCTTTTTCGGCATGAACTTCGAGTTTCTGCCGCTGATCCACACCCGTTATGGCTTCTGGTGGATTTTCGGCTTCATGGTTCTGCTGGTGATCGTGGTGGGCACGGTGTTCTGGCGCAAGCAGTACCTGGCCCGGACCGCGCGTTGAGTCCGTAGCGCGCGCAGCGCGTCAGACAAAAGGCGGCGCGAGTTGTTCGGCTGCCAGCACGCGCTGCAGCGCCGGCCTGGCCAGCATGCGTTGCAAATAGGGCCCGAGCTGCGGCCGGCTGCGCGCGGCGGGCGAGCTGAAGTTGCGCGTCCAGCGGCACAGCGTGAATACATAGGCGTCGAGCGCGCTGTAGGCCGCGCCGGCAAACCAGGGGCCGCCGTGGCGCGCCAGTTCGGCGTCCAGCTGGTCCAGCAGGCCGCCGGTTTTGGCTTCGGCCTGCGCCTTGACCTCGGCCGCGCCCACAGTGTTGCCGGGCAAGACCGAACGCTCAGGATAGAAATAAGTGATCAGCGTGGCCTGCAAAGTGTTGGTCAGCCAGATCAGCCATTTGTAAAAGTGGGCGCGTTCTGCCGTGCCCAGCGACGGCGCCAGCGCCGCGTCGGCATGGGTGTCACACAGATGCAGGCAAATCGCCGCGGTTTCATACAGCACCAGATCACCGTCGACCAGCACCGGAATCAGCCCGTTCGGGTTGAGCTCGAGGTAGTCCGGCGTCTTGTGCGCGTTTTGCATGCGGTCCACCAGCACGCGCTGGTAAGGCGCACCGATTTCTTCGAGCAGGATGTGCGGCACCATGGCTGCGGTGCTGGGGTAATAGTGCAGATGGATCATGACCCCCACGCTCGCTCACTTCGTGTAGCTCCCTGCCCCCCGAGGGGGCCGCTGCGCCTGCGGGCCGGCAAAGCCGGACCCGCGGCCCCGGCTGGTCTGGCAGCAAGTCGTGTGGGAAGTTCTGGTACCAGCAAATTTCTCTTCATTTCACGCCAAACAGGGTTGCACCATTGTCCCAGCCGATCTTGCGCGCCACATCGGGCGGCAGGTCGCCCAGCCAGGCGCGGTAACCCTTCATGAGTTCGTCGTAATACTGCCAGCGCTGGTTGACCCAGGTGTCGGAACCGATCATGAAACGTGTGGGGTATTTGAGCAGCAGCGCGCGCCACTCGGGGCAGAGTTTGCCGCTGTCGCAGGTCAGTCCGGGGCGGTAGGACAACTCACCCATCAGGGTCGGGTAACGTGCGAACAGCGCGTCCACCCGCGTGGCCGGCGCTCCACCTATGCCGGTGTGCGCCCAGACCAGCCGGGTTTTGGGTGCATGCGCCAGCAGCAGGTCAATCGCCACATCGTCCACATGCGCCAACACCGCCAGATTGTTTTTTTCGGCAAACTGCATCAGCTTTCTGGCCACCGGGCCGTTGGCGTTGGCGCTGTCGTACAAATGGAATTCGCCAATGCCCTTGTACGGCCCAGCCTGGGCACCGCTGACGCCGCGCGCAAACTCGGCCTGCACCATCTCGTAAATCGTCTCATCGCGAAACCAGCTGTCGTAATCGGCGCGGTTGCGGTACAGGCGGATGAAGGGCACCACCGTGACGCCGGCCTGCCTGGTCTGCTCCAGCGAGGCCAGCGCCCTGGTGCCGTCATTGGGCCGCGAGTTGGCGACGATGGCCTTCACGCCGTTGCGCTGCATGCGCGCCAGCACGTCGGCCGGCGAGTGCGGCCCGTTGCACACGGCCCCCACGCTTTTCACTTCGTGTAATGCGCTGCCCCCCGCGGGGGCTGAACTTGCTTGGGACGGCCCGGCGCTGCGTTCGCCGCAATTCCAGGCTTCCTCGTTGTAGTGCAGGTGCGCGTCGAACAGCGGGCCGCTGTAGTCGGCGGCTTCCGCAGCCGCCGAAAACGCTATCAAAACAATAGCTGCCTGCGCGCACCGTACAAGGGCCAGAGGCCGGAAAGACATGAGAGATGAAAGAAAAAACATGGTTCAGCCCGGATTTTCGGTCGAAGATTGGCAGAAGGAAAACAAACACATGATGGCAGCTGCCGGCGCGTCAGTAAATCTGGACCGGCACGCCGGCAATGGCGTCATTGATCGTCGTCTGTGAATAAATCTGGTAAGTGGCGCCGCCCGGAAAGCCGAGCACCGTCATGTAGGTGGTGTTGCCCCCGCCACCGCCTATGTTGTAGCCGCCCCCGTTGGGCGGGCTGCCGATGTTGCGCCCGAAGACCCGGGGCACCACAGCCCCGGCGTTTTGCATCTGGCCCGTGGCCATGATTCTTGTCGCCAGGATGTTGCCCGTGGTGTTGGGCGCCATGTTGGGCACCCCGGCCGGCGAAACATGGGCGCAGTACATGTGGCCCCCGTGCTCGGCCATGCAAAAGGCACAGCCGGTGAACTGCGTGGTGACCATGATGTGGGCGCCGCTGAGTTCAATGCCTGTCAGGTTGTTGAAGTTGGTTGTGGCGATATTGTGCTGGGTCGGCGGCACCAGCACCGGCAACAGCGCCGGCACATAACGCGGGTCCGTCCAGTGAAATGCCGTCACGCTTTCCACCTGGATCGTCGTGGCATAGGCCGGCCAGCCGCCACCAGCGACGGCAAAAATAAAACGGTCCCGCGCCGCCTCGTAAAAAAACTCGCAGCCCTGTATGTTTTGCGCAAGCGCCGGGTTATAGGCACCCGAGCCCCTGACCACCACCTTGTTGATCCTCAGGAAAGCCAGCGGATTGTTCTGCAGCGCAGCCAGGACCCAGTCCGCGCCGGCATGGCCGCCTTGGGTCTGGTCCAGCACGCAACATGCCTTGCGGATATAGCTTGCAAGCCGCACGGCCACAGTCCCCAGGCTGATCTGGCCAATCTGCGCCTGGGGAAAGTTGAAGGCCGGCTCAAAATGCCGGATTGCCGACCACAGCAGGAACAGCGCGCGCGCCATGTCGCGGCGCGGATCGTCGAAGAGGTGTTTGCCCAGCGACAGGCTGTTGGACAATATGTCGTAGCCGGCCGACAGGGAGCCGTTCGGAAACCGGGCCAGCATGTAGTTCTGGACCAGCTGGTGCGCTGCGGTTCTTTCAGCCAGCGTCACCAGCGGCGTGTTTTGCAGGTAAACACGCGTGGCATTGATGCGTTGCACCGTTGTTTTGGCCATGTTCTCACCTCATCCTCAAGCCTGGGCAGGGCTGCGCCGAAAGTTTTGCCTGCGCCGCACCCACACGGCGGCAAGCGGCATCAGCCCAGATGTTGGGCAAAAAACGCCAGTGTGCGCTCTCTGGCCAGCTTCGCTGCGGCTTCGTTCCAGGAGCCGCGCTGATCGCAATTAAAACCGTGGTTGGCCTCGTACACAAACACCTGTACGCCGGGCTGGGCTTGCTGGAAGGCCTCGACGGTATCCATCGGAATCCAGTGGTCCTTGTTGCCGAAGTGCACCATCACCGGACAGGCCGGCTGGCGCGCGGGCTCGCCTTCCACCGTCATGCCGCCGCCGTAATAAGGCGCGGCTGCCGACAGGCCGGACAGGGTGCAGGCCGAGCGCCAGCTCAGCAGGCCGCCCCAGCAATAACCGACGATGCCGACCTTGCCGCCCGTCGTCTGTGCCGCATGGTTGATGGCGGCCTGCACATCGAGCAACACGCCGGGCGCGGGCAGGGCTTCCACCGCCGCCTTCAGCTCCATGCCGGCTTTCATGTCGGCCTCGGTGTAACCCAGGTCCACGCCAGTCCTGACGCGGTGAAAGGTGGCCGGCGCCACCGCGAGGTAACCCGCCGCCGCGTAGCCGTCGGCGACCGAGCGGATGTGTGAATTGACGCCGAAAATTTCCTGCAGCACCACCACGGCGGCTTTCGGCTTGCTGGCCGGCTCGGCCACATAGGCCGGAAACACAAAACCGTCGGCTGATTTCAGATCGATGAATGTACCCATGATGAAAATGTCCTTGGAGGTTTGAAAAAATCAGGCAGCGAGCTTTTTTGCCAGCAGGTCCAGCCGGTCCTGGCCCCAGAAAATTTCACCGTTCAGGACATAGCTGGGCGCGCCAAAAACACCCGCATCAATCGCCTGCCCGGTCTGGGCTTCATACCGTTGCAACACCTCCGGGCTGTTGGCCCGCTCAGCCAACGCGCCATCGAGCCCACATTCTTCCAGAATGTCTGCCAGCACCTGCGCATCGGCGATGTTGCGCTCCTGCACCCAGACGGCCTGAAACACCGCGCCCGCCAGTTGCAGCGCCGCATCGCTGCCCAGTTGCTCGCTGGTGGCCGTGATCAGGCGCGCCGCCGGATCGCCCGCCACCGGGAAAAACTTCGGCTGCCGGTTCAGTGCAAGCTGCAGGTGATCGCTGAAACGCTGCAACTCCACCAGCCGGTAGGCCTGGCGCTGCGGTGCGCGCTGGCCCAGCGGCAGGCCGCCGGAGAGCGGGAAAATCTTGCCGAAATCCACCGGCAGAACCCGCACGCTGGCCCCCGCCGCACGCGCCATCTGCACAAAACGCGCATGGCCCAGGTAGGCCCAGGGGCTTTGCGGGGTGAAGTAGTAGTCAATCGTGGTACTCAAGGCTGTCTCCGTTTCGGCATGGTGCAGTGTTGCATGCTGGATGGAACCAATAAAAATGATGGATTTTGGGTCAGGGCAAGGCGCAAACCACAGCGATCCCCCAAGGTATCGCGCGGATTTGTAAGGCAGCCATGGCGCAAAAGACGCATTTTTATGTTCCAGATAGCGTGCAACACTGCACTAACGCCGATTGCTGTAGATTCGGGTCAACCCGGTTTGTAACCGGGATTGCCACATTTTGCTGGAGGCTGGTTTTGTCCCAAGTCGTTTTGATCACCGGCGCGTCGCGCGGCATAGGCGCGGCCACCGCGCTGCTGGCGGCCCGCGCCGGTTACGCCGTGGCGGTCAATTACAGCGCCAACGCGCTGGCCGCCGATGAAGTGGTGCGGAAAATTCGGGCTGGCGGAGGCAGCGCGGTCGCGGTACAGGCTGATGTGGCCGAGGAAAGCCAGGTGCTGGCCATGTTTGAAAAAGTCGATGCCCAGCTGGGCCGCCTCACGGCGCTGGTCAACAACGCGGGTGTGGTGGACCAGACGGCGCGGGTCGATGGCATGCGTGTGGCGCGCCTCAAACGCATGTTTGACATCAATGTGCTTGGCACCATGGTCTGCGCGCGCGAAGCCGTCAAACGCATGAGCACGCTGTATGGCGGCACGGGCGGCGCAATTGTCAATGTCTCCAGCGTAGCCGCGCGCCTGGGTGCGCCCGGCCAGTATGTCGATTACGCGGCGGCCAAGGGCGCGGTGGATGTGTTCACCCTGGGTCTGGCCAAAGAGGTGGCGGCCGAAGGCATACGTGTCAATGCGGTGCGCCCCGGCATCATAGACACCGACATCCATGCCTCGGGCGGCCTGCCGGACCGCGCGCGCCAGATGGCGCCGCTGGTGCCCATGCAGCGCGCCGGCACGGCCGATGAAGTGGCGCGCAGCATTCTCTGGCTGCTGGGCAACGAGTCGAGCTACACCACCGGCGCCCTGCTGGACATTGGTGGAGGCAGGTAATGTGGCCCCCACGCTCGTCACTGCGTGTATGTCGCTGCCCCCCGAGGGGGCGCTGCGCCTGCGGCCCGGCAAAGCCGGTTCCGCGGCCCCGGCTGGAATTTGAATCGCTTCTTGGGAGCAACGATGGACTTTAAGCCCCTGGTCACCCTGCTGGCCATCGTCAACCCGCTGGCCATCGTGCCGTTTTTTATCCACTACACGCAGGGCTTTTCAAGCGCGCAGCGACGCCGCACCATCGTCACCGCGTCCTTCAGTGCTTTTGTGGTGATTGCCACCAGTGCGCTGCTGGGCCTGCAAATCCTCGACTTCTTCAGCATCTCGCTGGCAAGTTTTCAGGTCGGCGGCGGCATGCTGCTGCTGCTGAGTTCCATGAACATGCTCAACGCACAGCCGGCCGAGGCCAAGCCGCAAACCCACGAGCTGGAAGACGGCGCCGCCAAGGCCGCCATGGGCGCCAGCATTGCGGTGGTGCCGCTGACGATTCCTCTGCTGACCGGCCCGGCCACCATGTCCACCGTGGTGATTTACGCCGAAAAAGCCAAAACTTTTTTTGAGCTGGGCCTGCTGGTCGGTTACGGCGTGGTCATAGGCCTGGCCACCGCCGTCTGTTTTGCGCTGGCCGAACCGATTGCGCGTGTGCTCGGCAAAACCGGCATCAACGTCATGACCCGTCTGATGGGCCTGATCCTGGCCGCGCTCGCGGTCGAAGTGATGGCCGACGGGCTGCACAAGCTGTTTCCGATTCTGGGCCGGGCCTTATAGCCGGATCGGCCTCCAGCCCTTTCTGGACGGGCACAGACAGCTCCCGTTTTTATAGCGAAGCAGCCAAAACCTCAGCCATGCCTATGCTGGTGGTGCGCGTCGGGCACATGGGGATGGGCATGCTCCAGCGGCTCGTGGTGGTGCAGGTGGCTGTGGGAGCCGTCAGGCATGGGGCTGTGCGTGTGCTGGTGATGACCGTCGGCGTGGGTGTGCGCATGTTCGTGGTCCAGCGCCGCATGGACATGCTTGTGGCCGTGCGACTCCATCAGGTGCAGCAACACGCCGCCCAGCATGAGCAGGCCACCGGCGCCGACCCATACGCTGAGCGACCGGTCGCCCATGGCCAGCGCCAGCACAGCACCGATAAACGGTGCAAAAGCGAAAACCGAACCGGTGCGTGCCGCGCCAAACGCGCGTTGCGCGAGCAGGTAAAAACGCAGGCTCAGGCCGTAACCGGTGGCACCCACGGCCAGCAAACCGGCTGCGGCGCCCCAGCGCGGCGCGGGCTCTGAAAATACCAAGGCCAGCAAGGCGGTGACGCTTGCGCCCAGCGCCGCCTTGAGCATCACGACCTGACCGGGGTCGCGCTCGGCCAGGGCGCGCGACAAGGTGTTGTCCAGGCCCCAGGCGGCGGTGGCCAGCAGCACGGCCAGCAGGCCCGCCAGTTGCGTGCCGCCCAGACGGCCCTGACCCAGAATCAGCACCACCGCGCCCGCCAGCAACAGCGCCATGGCAGCCCAGACCCGGGCGCCCATGCTTTCACGGTACAGCCGCCAGGCCAGCACGGCGGTGAACAAGGCCTCCAGCGTGAGCAACAGCGAGGCGCTGGCGCCGCTGGTGCGCTGCAGGCCCCAGGCCAGCGCCACCGGGCCCAGCACCGCGCCAAATACCACCACCAGCAGCAGGCGCGGCAGGTCGCTGCGCCGCAGCCCGGCCTCGCGCGTGGTGCCGCGCCTGAGCAGGGCACCGGCCAGCGCAGCGCCGGCATACAGCAGGGCCGCTGTGCTCAGCGCGCCCAGGCCAGCGCCGAAGTACTGGACCAGCGGCGTGCTGATACCAAACAGCGTGGCTGCCAGCAGGGCCAGCAAGCCGCCGCGCAAAGCGGGTGAATTCATGGTCCGGCTTTCAGGATTGGAGGTGATAGCGACCTTTGGCCCCTATCTGGCCTGCGCAAGCAGCTACTGTTTTTGTAGCATTTTAACCAGCCGGTTGCTGGTGTTGCGCAGGCGCTGGGCCAGCAACTGGGTGATCTTGACGACCAGTTTGGCGCCCACGCCCGGGTGCTGGCGTATCAGCTGCCCGATGGCGGCGCGGCTCAGCACAGCGGCCTCGACCGCGTCGAGGGCGGTGCAGGTGGCGTAACGCAGGTCGCGGTCAAACATCGACATTTCACCAAGTGCCGCGCCTTCGGTCACCACACCCAGGCGCGACACATTGTCAGCGGCGGCCGGGTCGTTTTCATCGGGCGGAGTGGCCTTGGTCACATCGACCGTGCCGCTGAGCAGCAGCAGCATCCAGTCGCCCTGATCCCCCTCTGTGATCAGGACCTGGCCCGGCTGGGCGCGCACCAGCAGCATGGCCTCACCGAGGGTGTCGAGCTCCTGCGGCGTGAAGTCTTCGAGCAGCGCCGAATGTGTCAGCAGCGTGGGGCCGCGCCCGGACATCTTCTGGCAATTGCCGAGCA
The DNA here is from genome assembly GCA_943370435.1 of Kapaibacterium sp. (SeqCode). Lineage (GTDB taxonomy): Bacteria > Pseudomonadota > Gammaproteobacteria > Burkholderiales > Burkholderiaceae_C > Polaromonas. The sequence continues at coordinate 18,468 of CALRQX020000035.1, forward strand.
GCTCCAGCCCGGCCTGCTGCAGGCGCTGTTCGAGCGGGTCGCCAGCGGGAGTCAGGGGACTTGCTGCAGCCATGTCGAGATCTCCTCAATCGCCGCGTCGGTGGCGGCCGTCAGCGCGCGCACACCACCGGCTGCGTCTGCGCTGGTCGCCGGGCGCTGCACCGTGAAATTGCGCTGGGCCAGCAGTTTTTCTCCGCTCGGTGTGGTTTCCACCAGCGTGGCGCGCAGCCGCACCAGACCAACGCTGCTGGCCGGTGCCTCAAAGAAGTGGCTGAACTCTTCCAGTTCGAGTTGCAACACCCGGGGCAACTCGCCCTGGTTGACGCCGCGGTTCAAGGCCGGGCCTTCGCCGGCGTTGAGCACAGCGCGATTGCGGCTCAGTACGTCACGCAGGCGCTGGCGCACCAGCTGGGCCGGCGGCATGCTCCAGCGCGCCTGCGAATAGGGCCGCAGGTTTTGTGCATTCGCATAAGCCAGGCGGTACAGCACCGACTGGTTGTCCAGCACACCACCGGGCGTGGAAATGTCGGCCAGCGCCAGCGGCGGCAAGGGCGCCTGCCGGGTGCTGGCCGGGGTCGTCAGCGGCCCGGGCCCGAAGTCGTACAGGGCGGCGCGTACCGGTTTGTCGGGCAGGGCCGAACAGGCGGCCAGCAGCAGTGCAGCCAGAAGCATCAAGCCAAATCGGGCCTTTGTCCTTGGCTGGTCAGCGCAAGCAGCTACCAAATTCATAGCAAGTAATCGTGTCATGGTTTTACTCCGGGAGCGGTGAAGCCGGGCTCGCCCGGTCCGGGTGTGGGCGGGCCGTTGCCAAAAATCAGCGATTGCGGGTTGTCGTCCACCGCATTGACCGTGCGCCTGAGCTGGCGCATGGCGCGGGCGGTTTCTTCGGCCACTTCGCCCAGGCGTGGCAGGGTGGCGGCGCTGAAGGTTTCTACCGTGGCCGCCAGAGCGGCGCCGCCTTCGGCCACCTTGTCAATCGGCCCGCCCTTGGCGTTCAGGCGCTCGGAGGTGGCGGTGACACTGTTGGCGGTTTTGGAGACATCGTCGGCTGCGGTTTTCAGCGACTTCATGGTGGCGCTGGCGTCCTGGCTGAGTTTGGGCAGCGAGGCCACCACCGGGTCCATCTTGAGCGCCAGCTTGTTGAAGCTGTCGGCCGCCGCGCCTATCTGGCTCACCGCGCCCATCAGGGCCTGCTGGTTCTCGGGGCCCAGCAGCTTGTTCATTTTGGTGCTGGCCTGCTCCACCTGGTCCATGATGACCTCGCTTTTGTCCAGCAGCTTTTGCAGCAGGCCGGGCTTGAGCGGAATACGCGGCGGGTCGTCGTCATTGGGCACCAGCAGCACAGTCAGCGGGCCGTCGTCTTCGAGCTGGATAAAACCCAGACCGGTCACGCCCTGGGAGCTGATGGTGGCAAACGTCGATTGCGTCAGCGGCGTGCCGACATCGACCGAAATGCGGATCAACACATTGCCCTTGGTCTTGTGGTCAAAACCGATGAACTCGACCTTGCCCACCGGCACGCCGCGAAAACGCACCTGCGCCTGCGGCTGCAGGCCAGAGATGGTTTCGCGGGTGGACAGCTCATACAGATTGCGCTCGCTGTCGTCACGCGTCAGCCATACCGCGAGCAGGCCCAGCAGGGCGGCGACCACCAGCACAAAAGCGCCGGCGGCCAGGGCGTGGGCTTTGTTTTCCATTTTTTGAAAACCTCTCTAATAGCTATAGCGATGCATCAAACCGTAAACGGGTATTCGCGCAGCAACTCCGCCGCGCGCTGGCCCCGTTCACCCAGAAAAAAGCTCCGGATAAACGGATGCGAAAAAGCAATCACGTCGCGCGGCGGTCCCGCCACAATGACCTGGCGGTCGGCCAGCACGGCAATCCGCGTGCTGAGCTCAAACAGCGTGTCCAGGTCGTGCGTGACCATCACCACAGTCAACTCCATGCCCTTGTGCAGCGAGCGCAGCAGCGCGCAAAAACTGTCGGCGCTTTCCGGGTCCAGGCCGGCCGTCGGCTCGTCAAGCAGCAGCAGCGGCGGGTCCATGATCAGGGCGCGCGCCAGCGACACCCGCTTGACCATGCCGCCGGACAAATCAGCCGGCATTTTGTCGGCATGTTCCGGCGCCAGGCCCACCATCTGCAGCTTGACCATGGCCGCCTCGCGGATCAGGGCGTCGGGCAGGGTTTTGAGCTCGCGCAGCGGAAAGGCAATGTTCTCCAGCACCGTGAAGGCCGAAAACAGCGCGCCCTGCTGGAACAACATGCCCACACGCCGCGCCGCGCCGCGTTTGCCGAGCTCGGCCACGGGTTTGCCAAGCACGGTGATCTCGCCGCGCGTCGGGTCTTCCAGGCCCAGCATCTCGCGCAGCAGCACGGTTTTGCCGGTGCCCGAACCACCCACCAGCGACAGAAATTCACCGCGTGCAATGCTCAGGTCGAGGTCCTGATGAATGACGGACTCCTTGTCGCCGTTCGTGAACACGGTCCACAGCTTGCTGATCTCGACGACGTTGTCGTTCATCGTCATATTCCGATGCTCTTGAACAGCACCGCAAACAGCGCATCAACCAGGATCACCACCGTGATCGAGGTGACGACCGACGCGGTGGTGCCCTGGCCCAGGCTTTCGGTATTCGGTTTGACCCGCAGGCCGAAATGACAACCGATCAGCGCAATCAGCACACCAAACACCACCGATTTGGCGGTGGCCAGCGTGAGATTCGCCACCTTGACCGCTTCCGGCAGCGCGTTGATGAAAAAAGACGGGGTCACGCCCATGACCAGATCGGCCGCCAGCATGCCACCCAGCAGTGCGGCCACCGTGGTCCAGACACTGATCAGCGGCATCACGATGGCCAGCGCCATGGCACGTGGCATCACCAGCCGGTAGCTGTGCGCAATCCCCATGACCCGCATGGCGTCGAGCTCTTCAGTGACACGCATCACGCCGATCTGCGCCGTGATGGCCGAACCGGAGCGCCCGGCGATCAGGATGGCAGCCAGCACCGGCCCGAGCTCGCGGATCAGCGAAATCCCGAGGATGTTGACAATAAAAGCGTCGGCGCCAAACTGGCGCAGCTGCTGGGAGATCAGGTAGGCCAGCACCACCCCAATCAGAAAGCCGACCAGCGCGGTAATGGGCAAGGCCGTGGCGCCGATGTGGTACAGGTGGCCCGACAGGTCGCGCCAGGGACCTTCGCGCGGGTTTTTGGCGAGTTTGATGAGGTTCAGAAACAGGCGGCCCACCAGCGCCACCAGGCCGGTGAAGTGGTCAAACAGGTTGAGCAGGCCTTCACCGAGCTTCAAAAACGATTGTTTGAAACCGGGCGCCACCAGGGCCGGCCGGTCCACACTGAACTCGGCCACACGCTCGAGTACCGCACGTTGCGCGGCTTGAATCTCTATTTTTTCCGGCCACTGCCGGCCCCAGTGGTCCCACAAGACCTGGGCACCGAGGTGGTCGAGTTGCTCAATCTCACGCAAATCCCACAGGCCGGTGGCCCCGTCGGCGGCTGGTCCCAGCGTTTTCAATCGGGCCGACAGCGCGTCCCACACCGCTTGCACGGTCAGCTCGGCGGCCGTCCACGCGCCCAGCACCTGCCAACACCCGCCATCGGGCGTGTCTTGCTGGTTGATGTGCGGCGCGGACTCGCTCGCGGCGGGTTCGTCCTTGGGGGGCATTTTGTCGATGGGGCAAACCGCCAGTGGTTGGAGAAACAGAACAGGGCGCTGTGCAGGCTACAAGCGCCACACCGCCAGCTCAGCACATATTAAGCCAGCGTGCCTGCGGACAAGGAAAGCTTTTGCCCCCAAAGCACCGCCCGCTGCGTCCTACAGCGCGGCCTGCGCGGCTCAGGCCCAGACAGCGTCGAGTGCCTTCCACGCGCTGGCCACCACGGGCGCCTGGCGCTGCGTCTCCAGGCTGACAAAACCGAGCACACTTTGCAGGCTGACCTGATCGGCGATCACCAGGCCGCTGGCATGGGACTCGCGCATGGCAATCGAGTCGCGCACCAGGCTCAGCCCGACACCGGACTTGACCAGGTCCAGCATCGAGGCCTCCTGGTCCACCAGCGCGACGCGGTGCGGCTCGACGCCCAGCGGGCCAAACACGCCGGCCAGCAGGCGGTGGTGCGCAGATGCTGGCGGCGTGGCAATCCAGGGCAAGGCGGCCAGCGCTTTCCAGTCCTTGCCCTGCACCTGCGGACCCCAGCCGGCCGGCGCCAGCACACGGTAGCTGAAGGACATCAAGGCCCGCATGGCAAACGGGGTCAGGCGTCCAGGCCCCTCCATTGCTCCTGAATGAGTAGCGCCTTGCGCATATCCAGAAAGGGCTGAAGGCTGATTTTCCTCCAGGTGTTGGGCCGCAGCAGCGAATTGGGCCGGTGTGCCGAGGTAAAACCCGACATCGAGCTCACCGCGCTCAATCTGCAGCAGCACGTCGCCACTCATGGCCTGGCGCAGCTCGGTCTCGACCTGGGGCGCGGTTTCCACCAGCACTTTCAAAAAGGCCCCGAGCCGGGTGAACTCGGGGTCCAGGATGGTGCCTATGCGCAGCCGGCCGCGCACCTGGGTGTGCAGCCTGGCGGCGGCATTTTTGAAATCGCCCTGCGCGGCCAGCACTTTTTCGGCCAGCGGCAACAGGGCCGCGCCATCGCGCGTCAGATTCATGCCCTGGGCACCGCGTATGAACAGTGTCAGCCCCGTGGCAGCTTGCAGGCCTTTAATCTGCAGGCTGACAGCAGGCTGGGTCAGGGCCAGCTTGTCGGCCGCACGCGATAAATTGCCCTCCCGGGCAACGGCCACAAAAATCCGCAATGTCTGGATGTCCATTATTAGAATTATTTATAACACTTCTGAGAAATTCAAACTGGTGCCGGGAAGCGGAGTCCGCTAATCTCTGAAGTTGTTCAAGGAGACAAAACGATGAATGATATGAGCCGCCCAAATATGAGCGCTGCTGCGCCCGGCATTGGCCACGCGATCAACGGGCTGGTGGTCCCCGGCAGCTCCAGCCGCAGCCAGCCGGTCTTCAACCCCGCGACCGGCGCAGTGACAGGCCAGGTCGCCCTGGCCAACGCCGCTGAAGTGAATGCCGCAGTGGCGGCCGCCCAGGCCGCCTTCCCCGCCTGGGCCGACACCCCACCGATA
>CALRQX020000036.1:0-12742 GCA_943370435.1 Kapaibacterium sp. (SeqCode)
GACGCGCTTTGCGCGTCATCGCCGGACTACGGGACCGTCAAGGTTGCACGCGGTCCGCAGCACACGCGGCCAAATGAGGTCCCCCTCCTTCGCCCAGCGGGGCGAGGGAGGGGTTAGGGGTGGGAGTGGGGAGTTAGACCCTACTACCCAAGGCGAACCGGGGACAGAGCGTGATGCAAAGAACGTGAGTCGCCCGCCGGGCAACCCCCGGCTTGTTGGCGCGCCAAGCTGTACGAGTTATCCAACATGGATCCCGGATCGAGTCCGGGATGACACTTAAAACGGATAGTGCCTGGGCGCGGTCTGTATCGTGACCCAGCGCAGCTCGGTGAACTCGGCCACCCCCGCTTTGCCACCAAAGCGCCCTATACCGCTGCCCTTGACGCCGCCAAACGGCATTTGTGCCTCGTCGTGCACCGTCGGTCCGTTGACGTGGCAAATGCCGGAGTCTATGCGTCTGGCCACATTGAAGGCGCGTGCGATGTCGGCGCCAAACACGGCGGCGGACAGCCCGTATTCGTTGTCGTTGGCGCAGGCCACGGCTTCTTCGACGCCGCTGACACGCACCACACACTTGACCGGGCCAAAGGTCTCCTCGTGGTAAATCCGCATCGCGGGTGTCACATGGTCCAGCACCGTTGCAGGCATCAGCGTGTTTTCGGCCTTGCCGCCGCAGGCCAGTTTGGCGCCCTTGGCCAGCGCGTCGTCGATCAGCGCATTGCAGTGCTCGACCGTGCCCATGCCGATGACCGAGCCCAGCACCACGGGCGCAGGCTTGCGCGGATCACCGACCGGCAAGGCGCTGGCCTTGGCGGCAAACTTTTTCACAAAGGCATCGGCCACTTTCTGGTCCACGATGATGCGTTCGGTCGACATGCAGATCTGGCCGCTGTTGGCAAAGCTGCCAAACGCTGCGGCATTCACCGCGTCGTCAATATTGGCGTCGTCCAGAATCACCAGCGGCGCCTTGCCGCCGAGCTCCAGCACCACGGGTTTGAGGTATTTGGCGCAGGTCATCGCGATGATCTTGCCGACTTTGGTCGAGCCGGTGAAGTTGACACGGCGCACCGCGGGGTGCGCCACCATGGCTTCGACCACGATGCCGGCATCGGCCGGTGCGTTCGTGATGTAGTTGACGACGCCGGGCGGAAACCCCGCATCGGCAAACGCCTCGGCAATCAGCTGGTGTGTGCGCGGGCAGTTTTCCGAGCCCTTGAAAATCACCGTGTTGCCGCAGGCCAGCGGCACCGCAATGGCCCGCACCCCGAGGATGATGGGTGCGTTCCACGGCGCAATGCCGAGCACCACACCGGCCGGCTGGCGCAAGCCCATGGCCAGGCTGCCCGGCACATCGGACGGAATCACCTCGCCGCTGATTTGTGTGGTCAGTGCCGCCGCCTCGCGGATCATGCCGGCAGCCAGCATGACGTTGAAGCCGGCCCACATGCCGGAGGCACCGGTCTCGGCGGCCACGGCTTCCACGAATTGCGGTGTCTTGGCCTCGAGCGCTTCGGCGGCTTTGAGCAGCAGCGCGCGGCGCGCACTGGGGCCGGTTTCGCTCCAGGTCTTGAAGGCTTCGGCCGCGGCTTCGACCGCCATCACCGCGTCGGCTGGTGATGCCGCCGGCGCACGTGTGGCGACGCTGCCGTCCAGCGGGTTGCGGCGTTCAAACGTGGCGCCTTTTTCAGCAGTGACCTTCAGGCCGTTGATCAACATGGACATGTCGGACATGGCGTACTCCTTGGATGGAAAAAAATGAATCAGCCCCGTGCGGGAGCCGCTGAACTGGATGTGGCGGGCGCCGCACCGAGGTAGGCCTCACGGATCACGGTTGAGCGCGCCAGCAGCGCGGCCGGGCCGCTGGCCACCAGCGTGCCGCGCTCCAGCACGTAGCCGCGATCGGCCACGGCCAGTGCCTTCTTGACGTTCTGCTCAACCATCAGCACCGTGGTGCCGGCGTCGGCAATACGCCGCGTGATCGCCAGCAGCTCATCAACCATGCGCGGCGCCAGGCCGAGCGAGGGTTCGTCCAGCATCAGCAGGCGCGGCGCACTCATCATGGCGCGGGCCACGGCCACCATCTGCTGCTCGCCGCCGCTCATGGTGCCGGCCAGTTGCTGCGCGCGTTCGCGCAGCTTGGGAAAATCGCTGAATGCCTGCTCGAGCCGCCGCGCACGTTCGGCCTTGCCGACCAGCCAGCCGCCGAGCTCGAGGTTTTCCGTCACCGTCATCTGCGGGAACAACTGCCGGCCTTCGGGCACCAGCGCCATGCCGCGTTTGACGATGTCGCTGGTTTTTTTGGGCAGGGTGTCACCGTTGAGCAAGGCCTCGCCACCACGCGGAATCAGGCCCGACAGCGCCTTGAGCAAAGTGGTTTTGCCGGCACCGTTGGGGCCGAGGATCACGGTCAGGCCGGGTTTGATTTCGAGCGTGACATCACGCAGCACCAGAAAGGCGCCGTAACCGGCGCTCAGGCCCTGGACTTTGAGGTGTGCGTGGCCGGAAGAGCCCAATACAAAGGGGGGGGCGTACCACATCATGCTGTTGCCTCACCAGGCTGCACCATCTCGTCCCCAAGGTAGGCCTCAATCACTTCAGCGTTGCGCACCACCTCTGCAGGCGTGCCGTCGGCAATCTTGCGGCCCTGGTGCAGCACGATCACACGTTCGACATGGCGCAGCAGCGTGGTGACCGCATGTTCAATCCACACCACGGCCAGATCGAGCTCGTCGCGCATGCGGCGTATCAGCTGCGCCATGTTTTCAATCTCGGTTTCGGTCAGGCCGGCCGCCACTTCGTCGAGCAGCAGCAAACGCGGCCGCGTGGCCAGTGCCATGCCGATTTCGAGCAGGCGTTGCTGCGAGGGCGTGATGGCTGCTGCGGGAAGCGCGGCCTGTGCCGACAAACCGATCAGCTCGAGAATGCTGTCCTCGTCGCGCAGATGCCAGGAACCCTTGCGCGATCTGCCGGCAAACTTCAGGCCGAAAGCGATGTTGGCCGCTACCGCCATGTCGGGAAACACACGCGGGGTCTGAAAGGTGCGCGCAATGCCGGCGGCCGCATAAAGGTGCGGGCCGCGCCCGGCCAGGTTGCGCCCGGCCACCAGCAGTTGCCCGGAGGTAGGCGCAATCACGCCCGAAATCGCATTGAAGAACGTGGTCTTGCCGGCGCCGTTGGGGCCTATGATGCCGACCAGTTCACCGGCGTGAAAATCTGCACTGACGGCATCGACCGCGGTCAGCCCGCCAAAACGCACGCTGATGTCACGCGCCTGCAGCAAGAGCTCAGCCACGGTCGCGCTCCTTGTCTTTCCTGTCTGTCAGGCCGCGCAGCCAGCCCCGGCTGTCGCGCCACCAGCCGCCAAAGGTCGCCCAGCGCAGCGAGGCCAGGCCACCGGGCAGGTACAGCACGCTCAGGATCAGCAGCAGGCCCAGCGACATCATGTAGACCTGCGGCGCCTGCAGGCGCAGGGTTTCGGCCAGCACGCTGAACACAATCGCGGCAATCAGCGGCCCCCACAGCGTCACCGCACCACCTATCAGCGCAATCAGCACAGTCTGGAAACCGATGAAGGGGTTGAACACCGTGTGCGGGTCGATATAAGTCCAGCGCACCGCCATGGCGGCGCCCACGGCACCGGCAAACGCCGCCGTCATCGCAAAACCGGCGATCTTGATCAGGCGGGTGTTGACACCCAGGGTCTGCGCGCGCTGTTCATCGGCGCCTATGCCCATCAGCGCGAGCCCGAAGCGGCTGCGTCGCACAACGATGGACACCGCGACGGCGAGCACCGCCAGCCCCAGCACCGTGAGGTAAATCGTGTCGCGGTCGGGGATCACCGTCAGCACCCGGCCCACCGTGCCGGTCACCGACTTTTCAAAATAGGTCACCGCGTGGCGTATCAGCTCGGTCATGCCAAAGGTCAGCACGGCGAAGTAGGTGCCGCGCAAATGCAGCACGGCCGCACCCATGACCACCGCCACCACTGCCGCCAGAGCGGCGCCCATGGCGATCGACTCGAGCCAGGAAAAATGCTCCAGCGCAATCGCACTGGTGTAAGCGCCTATGCCAAAAAAGGCCGAGGTCGCGAGCGACAGATAACGTGTGCTGCCGCAAAACAGGCCCCAGCTTGAGGACAGCGCGACATACATCAGGCAGGTCAGCGCCATCGACACCACAAACTCGCTGCCGTAATGCGGCAGGGCCAGCGCCCAGCCGGCAAAGGCCAGCAGCAGCAGCAGGTCGCGTATCAGGGTGGGCCGGTCATTCATTTTGCAAACAATCCCCGCGGCCGCAGCAGCAGCACCGCAATAAACACGCTGTAGGACAGCAGGGCCTTGAGCGACGGGTTGGTGAAGTGCATGCCCAGCGCTTCGATCACGCCGAGCAGCAGCCCGCCGGCCAGTGCGCCGCTCATGCTGCCAAAACCGCCCAGCGTGATGACAATCAGCGCCGTCACGGTGTAGGGCTCGCCCATGGCGGGTGTGATGGTGTAGGCCATGGACAGCAGGCAGCCCGCCATGCCCGACAGGCCCAGGCCGATGCCGAACATCAGCGGGTGCAGGCGTTGTGTGTCTATGCCCACCAGCTGCGCGCCCACCGGCGACTGCATCAGCGCGCGCACGCCCTTGCCCAGCAGGGTGAAACGCAGCACCGCGATCAGGATGCCGCTGAACAGCAGCGCCAGGCCAAACACCAGCAGCTTGTTGCCGGCAAACTGCGCCTCACCGACCTTGACCGGATCGGTCAGGTAGTCGTAGCCGCGCAGGTCGCCGCCCCACATGAAGGAGGCGAAGTTCTGCACCAGAAACATCAGGCCAAACGCCACCATCAGGCCGCGCGCCTCGAAGATGTCGAGATTCGGCGAGGTCACGGTGAGGCGCCGGAAACACAGCTTGTGGATCACCACACCGAGGGCCATCAGCAGCAGAAAAGACACCGGCACCATCAGCAGCGGCGAGATGCCGAGCGAGGTCTGCGCCATCCAGGTCAGGTAGGCGCCCAGCATCAGGAACTCGCCGTGCGCGATGTTCAGGATGCGCATCAGCCCGTATTGCAGGTTCAGCCCGAGCGCCACCAGCGCATAAATGCCGCCAGTGATCAGCCCCGAGGCCAGCAGTTCAAGCCAGGAAAAAAGAGTCATGGGTGTCTGTTTCAGGGACACCGCGGAACCGGCTTTGCCGGGCCGCTGGTGTCGCCCCCGGAGGGGGAGGCGCCGAAGGCGCTTCGGGGGGGAGAAGTCTTTTTATTTCCAGACGGGCTTGGCCGGGTTCAGTTTGGCGGTGGCCAGTTTTTGCGGCCACACCACTTCAAACTCGCCGTTTTGCCACTGGCTGACCGTGCCCGGCGTGGCGGTGTTTTCGCTGCCGGTGAATTTGATGTCGCCAATAATGGTTTTGTGCGTGGTGCCGGCGATGTAGTCGCGCAGCGCCTTGCGGTCCAGGCCGGCCTTGGCCACACCCGCCGTCAGGATCTCGAGGCCGGCCCAGCAGGCGCCGCTGGCCCAGCGGTCCGGCTCCTTGCCGGCAAACTTTTTGGTGTGGGCGTCAAAATAGGCCTTGGCCGCGGGGCTGGTTTTGCTGTTCCACGAGCCCATGCCGAGCACGCCTTCCGCGCCGGCCGGTGTCATGACGTTTTTGTAGAGCTGGAAGGCCGTGCCCACCGAGGCATAGAAAAACTTCGGATTGAAGCCGACCTCTTTGGACTGCTTGCTCGCCAGAATGGTGTCGGGTGGGTAGGTAAAACCAACAAAGGCGTCGGGATTTTTGTCCTTCATGGAGCGCAGCACCGGCGACAGGTCTTTCACGCCGCCGGGGTAACTCTTGTCTTCCACCATCTGTATGCCCGTGCCCTGCAGCGCCACCTTGAGCGCGGCGAAATTTTCCAGGCCAAACAGGTCGTCCACGTAAATCACGGCTATGCTCTTGACGCCATTGGCCTTGAGCATGTCCACCAGCGCCTCGCACATCGGCTTGGGTTGCTGCAGCAGCAGGAAGAAGTAGGGCAGCTTCATCTCGGCCAGGCGCCGGGACAGCGCGGTCGGTGCCAGAAACGGATACTGGAAGCGGTTGGCCAGCGGTGCCACGGCAAAGTTGGCATTTGAGCCCCAGGGCGGCAGCACCAGATCGACCTTGTCGCTGCCCATCAGTTTTTCGTAAGAGCGCACGCAGGTTTCGATGTCGCTGCGGTCGTCCGAGCTGATCAGCTCGATCGGCCGGCGTGTACCGCCCACGCTCAGGCCACCCGCCGCATTTTGCTGCTCGGCCCACAGCAGGTAATTGGGCTCCTGGCTGACCTGCGCACCGCCGGTCCAGGGGCCGGTACGCGCAATGGCGTAACCGACACGCACCGGTTTGGCCTGGGCAAACAGGGAAGGGGCAAAGGCGGCGGCACCGACTGCGGCGGCGGCGCCCTTGAGCAAATGACGTTTGGATGACTGGACCATGGTGATGTCTCCTGTGTGGGTGTGCCGCTGCGGGCATTTGAAGCCGAATGGTAAGCGCAGCCCGTGCCCGTGGCTATGCTGAACGCGCACAAAAAAGTTGCCGCATAGCGCACGCCGATCGGGGTTAACCCTTGACCGCAGAGCCCGACAGGACAAGGCAGAACGCCCATAATCTTTGGCAGGAACACACATGACTGCGGCCACCCTGGTATCCACCGACAACTTCGCCCCGCGCGAGCGCGCGCCGGTGTGGCGCGAGTGGGTCTGGAAACACTTCGGCGGGCTCGAGTCCGATCTCTACGGCGACACCGATTTCGACGGCCACATGGCCTCCGGCCACGCCGGGGATGTCATCCTGACCAAACTCGAGGCGAATCGCCACCGCGTGGTGCGCAGCGCCGACATGGCACGTGCCAGCGATGAGGGTTACTTCAAGATCGTCGCCCCCATGCAGGGCCGCGCCGGTGTCGAGCAGATGGGGCGGCGGGCCTGGGTCAGTCCCGGCGGCTGGACCATTTACGACACCAGCAGCGCCTATGCGGTGGACAACCCCGAGCGCGTTGAACACCTGATCGTGATGTTGCCCAAGGCCCAGCTGCTCGAGCGCGGCCTGCCGCTGGACAAACTGATGGCGCGCCATGTGGGCGGCGCCAGCGGCATTGCGCGCGTGGCCCTGGCCACGATGCGCAGCACCTACCAGGAGCTGCCGCACATGAGCGCGGTGGCGGCCCGTGGCGCGGGCGAGCTGATCGCCCAGATGGTGCGCCTGTCATTGCTGGAACTCAGCGGGCAGGAAACCGCCGTGACGCAGCGCGAAGCACTGAAAGACCGCATCTGCGCCTATGTGAGGCTGCGGCTGCGGGACCCGGCGCTCAGCATCGATCAAATTGCCCAGGCGCTGAACTGCAGCAAGCGGCATCTGCACAACGCTTTTGCCGGCGAGGCCGACACGCTTGCGAGTTACATCCTGCAAATGCGGCTGCAGGCCTGCCTGCGCGAGCTGCAGCAGGCTGGCCCGCAGTCCGGCCCCATCACCGGGATTGCGCTGTCCTGGGGTTTCAACAACCTCTCGCATTTCAGCCGCGTGTTCCGCGCCCACACCGGCCTGAGCCCGAGCGAGTTCCGGCAGCTGTCGCTGACCCGCAGCGCTGCGCTGGCGCTGCCGCCCTTGCGTCATTGATCAACGCGAAGGATCGCTCAAGGCCTTCAGGCGGGCGGCAGAGCTGATTTCAATCCGGCGGTAACGCAGCGTCACCGCACCCTCGGCCACCAGCACCTTGAGCTCTTTGGACAGGGTCTGGCGCGTCATGCCCAGCATCATCGCCAGCGCCTCCTGCGAGACCGGCACCACCGGCCGGGCCTGGTCGGCCATGGTGACATCGCCGCGTGCCAGCAGCAGCAAACGCCGCGCAATGCGGGCCCGGGTGGAACGCAGCGCTGCATCTTCCACCATGCCGTAGAGCGAACGCACACGCGTGGCCAGCATGGCGGCCACCGCGCGCGCAAACGGCGCTTCGTCCATCAGCGCCGCAAAGACCGGCTGCGGCACCACCAGCACCTCGACCGCGCCCAGCGCGGTGGCATCGTGGGTGCGCGGCTGCCCATCCATCAGCGAAATCTCGCCCATCCAGTTGCCGGCCTCCAGCACCACAAATATCGCCTCGCGCCCGTCCTCGCGCAGCGACGAGATTTTCAGCTTGCCGCTGAGCAGGCCGTAAAAACCACCGGGCGCGTCGCCCTGGCGGAACAACATCTCGCCGGGCCGCAGGCGCAGCAGCTCCGCCGCGCGCAGCAAGGCCTGCCGGTCGGCCAGGCGCAGCGCGCCAAACCAGGGGTTGGCCGACATGCGCAGCAACAGCGTATCTGCCGCAGGCGGGTTGACGGGAGTCGCGGGCAGTACAGTCATGGCGGCAATTGTTAGATTTTTGACAGTTGTCGGTCAAGCACTTACGTATCGTGCAGCTAGCGGCCCGTTTCAGGACCTCTGTTCATCACCCCCGGAGACAAACATGCACATCCCCTCACTGAAAGAACTCGTCAGCGCCGAAGAATGGCAGCTGCGCTGCGACCTGGCCGCCTGTTACCGCCTGGTGGCGCTGTACGGCTGGAGCGACCTGGTCTTCACCCACATCAGCGCCAAGCTGCCCGAGTCGGTTTCCGGTGCCGGTGCGCACCATTTCCTGATCAACCCCTATGGCCTGATGTTTGACGAGATCACCGCCTCCAGCCTGGTCAAGGTCGATGAAGCCTGCAACAAGGTCATCGACTCGCCGTTTCCGGTGAACCCTGCCGGTTTTGTGATTCACAGTGCGGTGCACGAGGCGCGCGCCGACGCCGGCTGCGTGCTCCACACCCACACGCGCGCCGGTGTGGCCGTCAGCGCACAGGCCTGCGGCATTTTGCCGATCAGCCAGCAGTCCACCTTTGTGCTGGCCTCGCTGGCCTACCACGGCTATGAAGGCGTGGCTTTCCGCGACGACGAAAAACCGCGCCTGCAGGCCGACCTGGGCCGCGCCAACTTTTTGATGCTGCGCAACCACGGCCTGCTGGTGGTCGGCAAAACCATAGCCGACGCCTTTTTGTCCATGTACACCTTTGAAAACACCTGCCGCATCCAGCTTGATGCCCAGGCCGGCGGTGCGCTGACCGAGGTCAATCCGCAAATCGTCAAGGGGGTGGGGGAAGCGATGCGGGTACAGACCGGCGGCATGGGCGGCGCTTTTGTCTGGCCCTCGCTGATCCGCAAGCTGGACCGGCTCGACGAAAGCTACAAGTCATGAGCCGGCGTCCAGTGCGCAGCGCGGAGGCCGCCCCGTGAACAGCAATGTGCTGATTCCGCAGCTGCTGGTGGGTGCGCTGGCGCTCATCATGTTTGGCCTGGGCCTGTCGCTGACCGTGCAGGACTTCACCCGGCTGTTCAAACACCCGAAAGCCGTGGCGGTGGCGCTGCTGCTGCAAATCATCGTGCTGCCGCTGGCCTGTTACCTGCTGATCGTCGCCCTGCAGGTGCCGCCGCTGTTTGCGGTCGGCCTGATGCTGCTGGCGGCTTCACCCGGCGGCGTCTCGGCCAATCTGTTCAGCCACCTGTTTGGCGGCAATGTGGCGATGAACATCTCGCTGACGGCGATCAACACGGTGTTGTCCATCATCACCCTGCCGCTGATCAGCAACTGGGCCATCAGCACGTTTGCCAAAACCGGCCAGGTGGTGCCGCTGCAATTTGGCAAGGTGCTGGAGGTGATTGCGATTGTGCTGATCCCGGTGCTGATCGGCATGTGGGTGGCCACGCGCAAGCCGGGTTTTGCCGCCAGAAGCGAAAAGCCGATGAAAATTTTCAGCGCGGTGGTGCTGGCGGTGGTGGCCATAGGCGCCATCGTCAAGGAGTGGCCTGCGCTGACGGCCTCGTTCTCGGTGGTCGGCCCGGCGGTGGTGGGTTTTAACCTGATCAGCCTGCTGGCGGGTTATTACCTGTCGCGCGCCAGTGGACTGGACAAACCCATGGCGACGGCCATCAGTTACGAAATTGGCATTCACAATTCGACGCTGGCGATTTTTGTGGCGCTCAGCGTGCTGAACAACCTGCAGCTGGCGCTGCCTGCGGCGATTTATTCGGTCAGCATGTACATCACTGCGACGCTGTTTGGTTTTGGGGTGCTCAGGCGGACATCCGCGCCCGCCGTGGCCAGCGCTTAGGCCGTCGCCAGGGCGGCGGGCCGCTCATGGCTGGCCGGATGCGCGGACATGTCGCCCTGGTCAATCACCAGTTCCTTGCGCACCATCTGGACCGCGCCAAATATCGTGGCAAAAGCCACGTCCTTGGCATCGCGCCCGGTGCCCACACGCACCAGCCTGTCGTTCGGTGCCATGCGGGTGGCGTCAAACAGGACCCAGCGCCCGTCCAGCCAGGCCTCAAACACCGCGTGAAAGTCCTGGGGCGGCTCGTCAAAATACACATAACCGACCACCAGCCGCGCCGGAATGTTGAGCGCGCGGCACAGCGTGATGCCCAGGTGCGCAAAGTCGCGGCAGACACCGGCGCGCTGCACAAACACCTCCTGCGCCGTGGTGGTGGAGTTGCTGAAACCCGGCAGGTAGTGAATCGAGTCGTGAATCCAGCTTTCAATCGCCTGCACCCGTGACAGGCCGGGCGACAGGTGGCCGAACAGCTGCTGCGCCGCCCGGCTCATGATGTCGGACTCGCAATAGCGGCTGGGCATCAGGTAGCGCAGGGCGTCGTCGGGCACGGCCGTCACGGCGGCTTCTTCCAGGTGCGGCGGCACCGCTGCGTGCTGCAGCTCCACCTGGGCATGGTAGTTCACCGACAGCAGGCCGCGCGGCGCGTCGAGCCGGAAAAAACGGTTGCCGCTGCGTTCGTCGCAGAAGTGCCGCACCTTGACGCTGGGCGTGACGCTCAGGCGTTCCTCCACCACCCGGTGCGACTCGTGGAACGCTGCTTCGATGTTGAAGCAAAAGTGCGTGGGGGCGACGACATCGTAGTCCAGCAGGCAATCAATCGTGGCGGTGTGCATGGGGGCTTTCGGTGGAGGAGGTGGCCATCGCCGGGTTGGCGCTGGCAGGTTTGTTCTGGTCAGGATTTTCTTCGCTGCTTGTGACAACAGGTGTGGGGGCTGCCACATCGCGCTCCAGGGAGAACCAGTTTTTGCAGGTCACCCACAACACATGGGCCGCACGCTCAAGCGAGTCGCGTGCGAGGTCGCGGCGATTGCGGGCCCGCAGGCGCAGCAGCAGCAGCAACTGGGCAATCGGCGCACGTTGCTGGCGCAAGCGCCTGACTTCCTTGTTCCGGGCCGCGTCCGGGGACGTGTCCTCCGGCGCGGCCTGCCTGCCGCTGCTCATTGCGGGAAATGCGAACAGCATCTACTTGAGAATCTTGCGCGTCGCACCCACGCCCAGCGCGGCCAGCACGATAAAAATGACGGCCAGCACCAGGAACAGGCCAAACAGGATTTTGGCAATGCCGGCGGATCCGGCAGCAATGCCGCCAAAACCAAGCGCACCGGCGATCAGCGAAATAAGGGCAAAAATAATGGCGTACTTCAACATCTTGTTTCTCCTGAAAATGAACGGCGCGGCAGCCAGGCCCGCCTGAACCCTGATGGTAGGCACAGCCCCGTGCGCCACCCATCAGCAGCCCGCGCATGCCCCTGTAGGACAAGGTCGGATGGTCGCTTGCTATGGTTTCGGGAGCATGTTGCGCACATCCTGCAAGGACCACAGCCCGATGGACTTTTCACGTTTTGCCCGGCACGCCGCGCCCGGCAAGAAAACGCGCCAGCGGTTAGCATGAAGAAGGCGCTGTGGTCACAGCCCCCTCTTTGACAGAACTGAAGGACATCCCATGAAGCTTTATTACTCCCCCGGCGCCTGTTCGCTGTCGCCGCACATCACCCTGCATGAATCCGGCCTGGCTTTCGAACATGTGCTGGCACCCACCAAAACGCACCAGCTCGAAGATGGCACCGATTACTACAGCATCAACCCGCTCGGTTATGTGCCGCTGCTGGAGCTGGACGATGGCACCCGCCTGACCGAAGGCCCGGCCATCGTGCAATACATTGCCGACCAGGTGCCCGCGAAAAACCTGGCGCCGGCCAACGGCACCTTGGCCCGCTACAAGCTGCAGTCCTGGCTGACCTTCATTGGCACCGAAATACACAAGGGTTTCAGCCCGCTTTTCGTTCCGACCACCCCTGCCGAGTACAAACCCATGGTCATCGACAAGCTGATGTCGCGCCTGAAATGGGTGGACGCCCAGCTGGCGGGCAAACAGTACCTGATGGGCGACACGTTCAGCGTCGCCGACCCCTACCTGTTCACCGTGACCAACTGGGCGCCGCGGGTGGGGGTTGACATCAGCGGCTTTGCCAATATCGCGGCTTTCCGCGAGCGCATGGCGGCGCGGCCTGCGGTGCAGGCGGCTATGAAGCATGAGGGTTTGTTGAAATAGGCGGACTTGGTCCGGGGCCCGGCGTGTCCAGGCTCTCATTGTTTCGATTGCTTATGGTCTGCCTGCAAGCCGGGTCTCGCCCCGGCGGGCGACTCACTTTCTCTTGCGTCGCCAAGAGAAAGTAAGCAAAGAGAAGGCGACCCGATGGTCTGGGTCCCTGCGCTTCGCTACGGGCAACCTGCGGTGCTCGGTAAAAGCGGGGTCGAGCTCGAACTCGCTTCGCTCAGACAATCGCTCGCCCTGATCCGCTTTGACCTGCGCTCCTCGGCCCAGCCCGACGGGTTTTGGGGAATAAATGCGGATGCGGGGAGGCGATGACGCGCTCTGCG
>CALRQX020000037.1:0-10052 GCA_943370435.1 Kapaibacterium sp. (SeqCode)
CGGACAGTCGGGTCGCCTTCTCTTTGCTTACTTTCTCTTGGCGACGCAAGAGAAAGTGAGTCGCCCGCCGGGGCGAGACCCGGCTTGCAGGCAGACCACCTGCGGGGGTATTGAAGCAGGTCTCAAAAAGCCCAACCCGAACAGCAGAAAACCTCAACATAAAGCCAGCGCCTCCAGACACTGCCGCCTGTGCGCCTCCCCGCTGGCAGGCTTGACCTCCAGCCCCGGCAAGCGCAGGCCGTAACTCACGCCCAACTTGTCGGCCTGCAGCACCCAGGCGCACAGGCGCGACAGGCGCGCTTCGGTGCCCAATGAACCGGCCTGCACAAAATCGAGCCAGAGCTCATGACGCTGGGTCTGCTGGGTGTCGCGCACCACCAGGCCGTTGCCTTGTTCGTCGGCTTTGGCGGCTTTTTTCCACATCACCAGTTTGAGCGGGTCGCCACGCCGGTAGCCGCGCACGCCGTCGAACTCGCCGGCGCTTTGCCAGCGCGCCCTGGCGTCGGCGCCGCCAGAACGCGGCTCACCCGGCGGCAGTGGGGGTGGCTGCAGTTCCGGTGCCGGGTACACCAGCATCTGCGCAGCCGGGCGCCAGATGGTCCAGACGCGGAAAGTACCCATGGGAAAGCGCGTTTCGGCGGTCAGCGTGGGCAGATGCTGCAGGCCACGCCGGGCCGGCTTGAAAGCGACCTGCACACTCTGGCTGCCCTGCGCTGGAACGTCGGCCCAGACCCAGTGCGGGGCCTGTGGTCCGCCGGGTGCAGGCAGCACGCTGATACCAATGCCGTAGCGCGCGGCCCGCCGGGTGTTGCTGAGCCTGACATCAAAAACGGCTGCAGCCCCCGCAAAATGGGCGGGGGGCGCTGTCAAATGCATGGCAAGTCCACGCAGCGTGCCGTGGCACACATGCATGCCGGTGAGGGCGCTGCCAGCCAGCAAAAAGGTCAGCAGATAGCCGAGGTTGAGCTGGTAGTTGATCGAGGCCACCAGCAGCACCATCAGGGTCAGCGCCAGCATCCAGCCCGGACGGGTGGGCAGGATGTACACATTGCGCTGGGTCAACAGCACGCTGTCCGTCAGCGGCAGCCGGCTTTGCCACCATTGCCGAAACCTGTTGCGCACAAGGGCCACAGGATTCCATTCGCGGGCCAACGCGGAGACGGCTTTGCCGGGCCGCTGGTGGCGCCCCCCGGGGGGGGAGGCGCCGGAGGCGCTTCGGGGGGCGTCCCTGTTCATGGCAAAGGCACGGCCTCCACCATGGCGCGCACCTGCTCCACGGAGCCACGGCCGGCGTCACTCACCGGTATCAGCCGGTGCGCCACGGTTTGCGGCAACACGGCCACCACGTCGTCGGGCGCCACATAGTCGCGGCCGCCCAGAAAGGCCTGGGCGCGTGCGGCGCGCACCAGGGCGATGCCGGCGCGCGGGCTCAGGCCCTGCAAAAACCAGCGTCCGGAACGGGTGGCTGCCACCAGGTCCTGCAGGTAATTGAGCAGCGCCTCGGAGGCGTACACCTGCTGCACCTGCTGCTGCAGCTCCAGCAGGTCGTGCGGGGTCAGCACGGTCGCCAGCTTGTCCACCATCTCGCGGCGGTCGCTGCCGGCCAGCAATTCCCGCTCGGCAGCACGGTCCGGGTAGCCGAGCGAAATCCGCATGTGAAAACGGTCCAGCTGCGATTCCGGCAGGGCGTAGGTGCCGAGCTGGTCATGCGGGTTTTGTGTGGCAATCACAAAAAATGGCACCGGCAGCGGCCGGGTTTCGCCTTCGACCGTCACCTGTTTTTCTTCCATCGCCTCCAGCAGCGCACTTTGGGTGCGCGGGCTGGCGCGGTTGATTTCGTCGGCCAGCAGAACCTGGGCAAAAATCGGCCCCGGGTGAAAAACAAAACTCTCCTTCTGGCGCTCGTAAATCGACACGCCCGACAGATCGCTGGGCATCAGGTCGGCGGTGAATTGCACGCGCGAAAACTGCAGGCCGAAGGAGCGCGACAGGGCGTGGGCGAGCGTGGTTTTGCCGACACCGGGCACATCTTCGATCAGCAGGTGGCCACCTGCCAGCAGGCAGGCCACGCAGTCCTGCACCTGGGCTGATTTGCCCACAATGACCGTGTTAAGCTGATTTAAAAGCGCCTGAATTTTTTGTTTCGCGTTCATGCCTTCAACCTTACCGCAAAATTTCTTTTTCTATGAACGCCACCGCGTATTTCACCCACAAGGATTGCTGGAAGCATGAGATGGGCGCCGGCCACCCGGAGTGCCCGGAGCGCCTGGATGCGATTGAAGACCGGCTGCTGATCACCGGCGTTGGTGATGCGCTGGACCGGCGCGATGCGCCGCTGGCGCCGCTGGCCGACCTGGAGCTGGCGCATGGCCGCATGATGATTGCCGCGCTGCGCGGCCTGAGCGACCAGCTGGCCGACGAAATCCTCGCCGGAGGCCCGACCCATGCCCAGATTGACCCGGACACGTCCATGAACGTGTCCACCTGGAACGCGGCCTTGCGCGCCGCCGGGGCCACACTGGCCGCCACCGATGCGGTGATGGCGGGAGAGGCTGAAAATGCCTTTTGTGCGGTACGGCCACCCGGCCACCACGCCTGCCGCGACAAGTCCATGGGGTTTTGCTTCTTCAACAACATTGCGGTGGCTGCCAAATACGCGCTGGAGCGGCACGGGCTCAAGCGGGTCGCGATTGTGGACTTTGACGTGCACCACGGCAATGGCACGGAAGACATCATTCGCGGCGATGAGCGCATCCTGATGGTGAGTTTTTTCCAGCATCCCTACTATCCCTACACCGGCAGCGAAACACAGGCCAGCAACATGGTGAACCTGCCGGTGCCGGCTTACACCAAGGGCATGGACATCCGCGAGCTGATAGAGATGATGTGGATACCGCGGCTGGAGGAGTTCCGGCCCGAGATGATTTTTATCAGCGCCGGATTCGACGCGCACCGGGAGGATGACCTTGGCCAGATGGGGCTGACCGAGCAGGACTACGCCTGGATCACGCAGCGTATCAAGGACGTGGCCAAGCGCCATGCCCGGGGCCGCATGGTGTCGTCGCTCGAGGGCGGCTACAACCTGGGCGCGCTGGCGCGCAGTGTGGAAGCCCATATCCGCGTGCTGGCGGATTTGTAGGCGGTGGCGGCGTGTTGCGATGAACGAGACTTCCCCCCTGTTACACAGCCGCGATGTGCGTGGTGTGCACACCTTCACGCTGAACCGCCCGGCAAGCTTCAACACCCTGGGTGAAGACATGCTGGCCGCCCTGCAGGCGGCGCTGGATGTGGTGAGCCGCGATGCGGGCGCACGCGCCCTGGTGCTGGCGGCGCAAGGCAAGGCCTTTTGCGCCGGCCACAACCTCAAGGAAATGCGCGCTCAGCCGGAACTGGCTTATTACCAGAAGCTGTTTGCGCGCTGCACCCGTGTGATGCTGGCCCTGCAGGCCCTGCCGGTGCCGGTGCTGGCCCGGGTGCAGGGCGTGGCCACCGCCGCCGGTTGCCAGCTGGTGGCACAGTGCGACCTGGCGGTAGCCAGCACCGAGGCCAGTTTTGGTGTCAACGGCATCGACGTGGGTTTGTTTTGCGCCACGCCCAGTGTGCCGCTGGTGCGCAACATCCCTGCCAAGCTGGCCATGGAAATGCTGCTGACCGGGGGCTTCATCAGCGCCGAAGAGGCCAGGGTGCGTGGTCTGGTCAACCGTGTGGCGGCGCCGCAGGATCTGGATGCAGAGATAGAACAGTTGCTGCAGGCCATTCTCTCCAAACCGCGCGAGGCGATTGCGATGGGCAAGGCGCTGTTTTACCAGCAGCGGGAAACCGGAATTGCAGCCGCCTACCAGCTGGCCGGGCAGACCATGGCCTGCAACATGGCCCACCCGGCGGCGCAGGAAGGTGTGCAGGCGTTTATCGACAAGAGGAAGCCGCAATGGCCAGCATGAGCTTGAGCAATATTTTCCCGCCGGGTCTGTTTTCAGGCTCGGCGGCTTACCCGAAGAGGCGGATTGACAGCCTGGACGAATGGCTGACCTCGCTGACCCAGCCTTCCGCCTTGCTGGAGCTCGGAGTGGTGATGGCCTGCGCCATGCTGGCCTGGCTGGTGGTGCGCCTGGTGCGCCAGGCCAGCGCCAACACGAACGAAGACTCCATCCTGTTTGGCAGAAGCATCATTGATGGCGTGTTGTTTCCGCTGCTGCTTTTGTTTCTGGCCTACATCGCCAGCATGTTCATGTCACGCGTGTTTCCGCTGGCGGTGTTCAAAGTGGCGATTCCCGTCCTGCTTTCGCTGGCCGTGATTCGCCTGGGTGTGAAGGTGTTGCAGGCAGCGTTTAAAAATGCGCCCTGGGTGCGCGCCCTGGAGCGAACCATTTCCTGGCTGGCCTGGCTGGCCATGGTGCTTTGGGTCAGTGGCCTGCTGCCGGTGATTCTGGAGGAACTCGACGGCATCAAATGGAAGGTGGGTGACTCGACACTGTCGGTGCGCACCATGATTGAAGGAGCGCTGACTGCCGGGGTGGTGCTGCTGATTGCGCTGTGGGTGTCGGCGGCGATCGAGGCGCGGCTGCTGCGTTCGGCCACCGGCAATGAGTTGTCGCTGCGCAAGGCTGTGAGCAATGCCACCCGTGCCATGCTGATGCTGGTGGGTGTCCTGCTGGCCCTGTCGGCCGTGGGCATTGACCTCACTGCGCTGTCGGTGTTGGGCGGCGCCATCGGTGTCGGCATCGGGTTTGGACTGCAAAAACTCGCTGCCAACTATGTCAGTGGTTTTGTCATGCTGGCCGAGCGCAGCGTGCGAATAGGCGACAACGTGCGGGTGGACAACTTCGAGGGGCGCATCACCGACATCAATGCGCGCTATACCGTGGTGCGCTCACTCGGTGGGCGTGAGTCCATCGTGCCGAACGAGATGTTCATCAGCAACCGGATTGAAAATCTTTCGCTGGCCGATTCGCGGCTGCTGCAGACCACCGCGGTCTCGGTGGCGTATGACAGTGATGTGGAACTGGTGATGCGTCTGCTGACCGATGCCGCAACCACGCAGGAGCGTGTGATGCGGGACCCGGCCCCCGGTGTGAACCTGACCAACTTCGGCGCCGATGGCCTGGAGTTCACGCTCAATTACTGGATGGTGGACCCCGAAAACGGCCAGCAAAACCTGCGCTCGCAGATCAATCTGGCCATACTGAAATCACTGCGGGAGCACGGTATCCAGATTCCGTATCCGCAGCGCGTGATCCATACCCGCCAGTTGCCGCCGCTGCCGGATGCCGGCGCCTCACTTCATGAAGGAGGGCAACCAGAGGCTCAGTGAGGGAAACCACAGCAGAACGCACAGGGCCACGATCTGCATGAAAACGAAGGGCCAGGTGCCGCGAAAGATGTTGCCCAGTCCGACCTTGGGCAGCAGGGTATTGATCACAAACAGGTTCATGCCCACCGGTGGCGAGATCAGGCCGATCTGTATCACCATGACGATCAGCACGCCAAACCAGACCGGGTCAAACCCGAGCGCCACCACGATGGGGAAAAACAGGGGAATGGTCAGCAGCACCATGGTGAGCTCTTCCATGACTGTGCCCAGGATGACGTAAATCACCATCATCGCGGCCACCACCATCAACGGTGACAGGCCCAGATGGGTGATCCATTCCTTCAGGTCGTTCGGCATGGACGTGAAGTTGACGAAGTTGGCAAAAATGGTGGCGGCAATCAGCAGCGTGAACAGCATGGCGGTGGTGCGGGCTGATTCCACCAGCACCTCCAGCGTAGCTTGCACACTGAGGCGCCGCCGGGCCAGGGCGAACAGAAATGCGCCTGCCGCACCAATGCCCGCGCCTTCGGTGGCGGTGAACACGCCGCCATAAATGCCCCCCAGCACCACAATCACCAGCAGCAATACGCCCCAGATGCCGCGCAAGGCTGTCCAGCGCTGGGCCCAGGTCGATTTTTCGCCTGCGGGGGCGTGTTCCGGATCCAGAAAAGTCATGAAGAGCACCGCCACCATCAGCAGCAGGGCAATCATCATGCCCGGGATCACGCCGGCGGCAAACAGCTTGCCGATGTTGGTCTCGGTCACGATGCCGTAGATCACCATGATGGTGGATGGCGGAATCATGATGCCCAGCGTGCCGCCCGCCGCGATCACGCCGGTGGACAGGGAGTCGCTGTAACCGAGTTTTTTCATTGATGGGTAGGCCACCTTGCTCATGGTCGCCGCAGTCGCAATCGACGAGCCACAAATCGCACCAAAACCCGCGCAGGCGGCGATGGTGGCGTGCGCCAGTCCGCCGCGCAAGTGGCCGATGAAGGAATAGGCGGCATGGAACAACTCATGCGCCAGGCCCGCACGGGCGACAAAATTTCCCATCAATATGAACAGCGGGATCACCGACAGGGTGTAGGCAAAGCCGGTTTCATGCACCACCTGGGCGGTACTGGCCAGGGCCGGGTGCCAGCCGCGTGTCAGGCCCATGCCGACAATGCCGACCAGGCCCATGGCAAAGGCCAGCGGCATGCGCATCAGCGCCAGGACAAAAATGGCGGCAAAACCAATCAGGGCTTCGGTCACAGGGTGACTCCTTCACCGCTGTCTGCAGCCACCGAGGGCCTGAAGGCAAAACGCAGGTGAATCAGTCCGGCGAGCACACACAACACCGCCATGCCGTACATGAAAGGCGCTTTGAGGATTTTCAGCTGGGCGGTGGTTTCGCCGGACTCCAGAAACTGGCCGCCGGTCTGCCACATCAGCCAGCCCAGGGCCAGCAGGGCGGCAGCACACAGGCCGTGCATGACCGCGCGCTGGGCCTTGCGCAGCGCGTCAGGCAGGTAGTGGTCCAGCGAATCAAACACGATGTGCTCTCCGCGCAGCGAGACCAGCGGCAGAGCCGCAAAAATGACCACCACCATCAGCAGTTCCGTCAACTCCAGCGAACCGGGAATGGAGTTGGAAAGCAGCTTGCGTCCGCCCACATCAAAAAACGTCAAGGCCATGATGGCGAACAGGGCGGCGGCGGCGAGCAGGCCGCACACCTTTTCTATCAACTGGTTCAATCTGTGTGCCTCTGTGCATAAAAAAGCGCGGCCTCATTGTGCATGAGGCCGCGCTTGCGAAAGCTGTTCGTCGGGCGGCTTACTTTTCCTGGCGGGCGATTTCCGCCCGGAATTCTGCCAGCACCTTGGCGGCGTCTTTCAGGCCCTTGGCTTCGGCTTCCTTGACCCACTTCTGCTCCAGCGGAGCGGTTTTTGCCTTGACCTCGGCCACAAATTTGGCGTCTGCCTTGACGATGGCCACATTGTTGGCCTGCATCAGGCCCATGCTGCGGCGGTCCACGCGGTCCCAGCCCCGGCCAAACATGCGCGCGGCGACTTCGCCGGAGATGGCATCCACGGCCTTCTTTTCGTCAGCGCTGAGCTTGTCGTATTTGCCCTGGTTCATCATGAAGACAAAACTGGTGTTGTACAGGCCGCCCGGGAAAATGGTGGCGTGTTTGATGATTTTGTCAATCCTGAACGACTCGGTGGATTCGGCCGGAAACAGTGTGCCGTCCATGACACCGCCGGACAGCAACTCGTAGGACTCGGGCGCTGGTTTGAGCGTCACATTCATGCCCAGTACCTTGGAAATTTCGTTGACCATGCCGCCGCCAACCCGCCATTTCAGGCCGCCGAGTTCCTCCACGCTGGTGACCGGGCGCTTGGTGTTGAACACAATGCCGGGGCCGTGGGTGAAGAAGGAGATGACCTTGACGCCCTGGTGTTCGGCCAGGAATTGCGGGTTCTTGATCGCCACCTTGTTGAAGGCCACCGAGATCGGCTCCGAGGTGTTGCCCAGGAAGGGGAACTCGGACATCTGGGTGTAGAGGAAGCGGCCCGGCGTGTAACCATGCACGGTGTACGACACGTCAGCCAGGCCGTTCTTCACCGCATCCAGCGTACCGGGCGCGGCCGTGACGCCCCGCGGAAGAATGTTGCATTTCATTTTGCCGGTGGTGTTTTTCTCCAGCAGGTCACACCACTCTTTCTGTGCCATGCTCAGGGAGTGGGTGGGCGGCAACCAGCTGGAAACCGTCAACACGGTCTGGGCAGAAACAAGGCCACTGCACAGAGTGAGCAGGGCGGCGGCTAGCGATTTGATTTTCATGAAGACTCCGTGCGGTCAGGGGCTGACCGGGTGAGGTGTTGGAGGGCTGGGCCCTGATTCATTCGGAAAGTGCACTGTAAGCCACTGTCTGGTGCCAGTCTGTCCCTACTTACCCCAATTAACCGACCAAACGGTCTGTTAATTGTTGCGGCCATCTGTCGCCGGCGCTACAGGGCTTTGGGCCGGTGGCTCTAATCTTGACCAGCAGGCTCTCTATAATAAAAATAGAACGACCGTTCTTTTTTGTGTGCTGACTATGTCCCCGGGGTCCCGAACACCTGGTTGGCCGGGAAGCCCGGCAACTGCGGCATAGAATCAAGAGCTTTACGTACACGTCAATTCAATCAACTCTGGAGCCCTCCCCATGAAGGTCTTGGTCCCCGTCAAACGCGTTGTCGATTACAACGTCAAAGTCCGCGTCAAATCCGATGGCACGGGTGTCGATATCGCCAACGTCAAAATGAGCATGAACCCGTTTGACGAGATCGCCGTCGAAGAAGCGACACGGCTCAAGGAAAAGGGCGTGGCCACCGAAGTGATTGCCGTGAGTTGCGGTGTGGCCCAGTGCCAGGAAACCCTGCGTACCGCGATGGCCATAGGCGCAGACCGCGCGATCCTGGTCGAAACCACCGAAGAGCTGCAGCCGCTGGCCGTGGCCAAGCTGCTCAAGGCCCTGGTCGAGAAAGAACAACCCCAGTTGGTGATCCTGGGCAAACAGGCGATTGACGACGACTGCAACCAGACCGGCCAGATGCTGGCAGCGCTGCTGGGCTGGCCGCAGGCCACCTTTGCGTCCAGGGTCGATGTGGCCGACGGCAAGGCCGTGGTCATGCGCGAAGTCGACGGCGGCATGGAAACCCTGAGCCTCGCCCTGCCGGCCATCATCACCACCGACCTGCGCCTGAACGAGCCGCGTTACGTCACCTTGCCCAACATCATGAAGGCCAAGAAAAAGCAGCTCGACAACTTCAAGCCCGAAGACCTCGGCGTCGATGTCAAGCCGCGCCTGAAAACGCTCAAGGTCAGCGAGCCGCCCAAACGCAGCGCCGGCATCAAGGTGCCCGACGTTGCCACGCTGGTGGACAAGCTGCGCAATGAAGCCAAAGTAATCTAAGTTAAGGAATTGACATGACCGCACTCGTCATTGCAGAACATAACAACACCACCGTCCGCCCCGCCACCCTGAACACCGTGACCGCAGCCGCCCAGTGTGGCGGTGAAGTGCATGTGCTGGTGGCCGGCCTGAACGCCGGTGCTGCCTCTCAGGCCGCCGCCGCCATAACCGGCGTGGCCAAAGTCATCCATGTGGACGGCGCCCATTTTGAACACGGTCTGGCGGAAAACATGGCGGCCCAGGTCATCGCGCTGGCTGGCAGTTATTCGCACATCCTGTTTCCGGCCACCGCTTCGGGCAAAAACATCGCACCGCGGGTCGCGGCCCTGCTTGACGTCGGCCAGATCTCCGACATCACCAAGGTCGATGCGGCCGACACTTTTGAGCGCCCGATTTACGCCGGCAACGCCATTGCCATCGTGCAAAGTCTGGATGCGACCAAGGTCATCACGGTGCGCACCACGGGTTTTGACGCGGCCTCAGCCAGCGGTGGTTCTGCCTCGGTTGAAGTGGTCACCGGCGTGGCCGACAGCGGCAAGTCCACCTTTGTGGGCAGCGAAATCGCCAAGAGTGACCGCCCCGAACTGACGGCTGCCAAGATCATCGTCAGCGGCGGCCGCGCGCTCGGCAGTGCAGAAAAATTCAATGAAGTCATGACACCGCTGGCCGACAAGCTCGGTGCGGCGCTGGGCGCTTCACGCGCAGCGGTCGATGCCGGTTACGCGCCCAACGACTGGCAGGTCGGCCAGACCGGCAAGATTGTGGCGCCCCAGCTCTACATTGCGGCCGGCATCAGCG
>CALRQX020000038.1:0-9912 GCA_943370435.1 Kapaibacterium sp. (SeqCode)
GTTCGGGCGGAGCTTGCTGAAGCCCGCGCGAGCTTTCCCTTTGGGTGGTCTTCGAGCAAGCCGGGTCTCGCCCCGGCGGGCGACTCACTTTCTCTTGCGTCGCCAAGAGAAAGTAAGCAAAGAGAAGGCGACCCGATGGTCTGGGACCCTGCGCTGCGCTACGGGCAACCTGCGGTGCTCGCCGAAAACGGGGTCGAGCTCGAACTCGCTTCGCTCAGACAATCGCACGCCCTGATCCGTTTTCGGCTGCGCTCCTCGGCCCAGCCCGACGGGTGGTGGAATCGGGAACGGGAGCGGGTTCGCCAGCAGGCTCCGGCGAGGACGCGCCAAGCGCGTCCTCGCCTCCCCGCATCCGGCTTCTCTCCCAAAGCCCGTTTGGCCGGGCCGAGCAGCGCAGATGGAGGCGGTGTCAAGGGCGGCAGTTGTTTGAGCGAAGCGAGTTCTGACGCCCCCCGCCGTAATCGAGCAGCGCAGGTTGCCCGCAGCGAAGCGAAGGGACCCGGACAGCCGGGTCGCCTTTTCTTTGGTGACTTTCTTTTGGCGACGCAAAAGAAAGTTACTTGCCGCCGGGCAACCCCCGGCCAGCAGGCGTACCACCACGGATCCGAAGCTCCAACAAGCGTGATGGAGATCAACAAATGCTGACTGTCAAAAACATCAACCAGTACTACGGCGGCTCCCACATCCTGCGCGACGTCAGCCTCGAAGCCCATCTCGGCAAAGTGACGGTGCTGCTGGGCCGCAACGGCGTTGGCAAAACCACGCTGCTCAAGTCGCTGATGGGCCTGGTGCCCATCAAGACCGGCACCATCGAGTTCGACGGCAAGGCGGTCCAGAACGCCACGCCTTATGAGCGGGCCAGGGCGGGCATTGGTTTTGTGCCGCAGGGCCGCGAGATTTTTGCGCGCCTGACGGTGGAAGAAAACCTGCGCATGGGGCTGGCCTACAAAAGCGCCAGCACACCGATTCCGGCAGAGTTGTACGAGCTGTTCCCGGTGCTCAAACAAATGCTGAACCGCCGTGGCGGTGATTTGTCGGGAGGGCAACAACAACAGCTGGCGATTGCGCGCGCGCTGGCGGCCAAACCCAAGCTGCTGATACTCGACGAGCCGACCGAAGGCATACAACCCAGCATCATCAAGGACATAGGCCGTGTGATCCGCATGCTGGCCGACCGCGGTGACATGGCCATCCTGCTGGTTGAGCAGTACTACGACTTTGCCGAGGAACTGGCCGACGACTACCTCGTGATGGAGCGTGGCGAGTTCATCGCGCGCGGCCAGGGCAAGGACATGCAGACCAACGGCGTGCGGCAACTGGTGGCGATTTAAGCCGGGCCGTCGCTTCCCGGGTTGTCATTGCGGGCCTGACCCGCAGTCCATGCCCGCATACCGGCAATGGGGTTCATGCGAGATGGATCCCGGATCGGGCCTGCCCCGCACTTGATCCGGGGTCCGGGATGACAGCCCGCTCACTTCGACCGGAAAATAATTTCTTTCATGCGCTGAAGCCGGGGTGCCACCACAGGCACCGTCAGCATGGTGCTGGCAATCGCCATCAGCAGCAGGGCGGTGAAGGTTTCGTTGGTGATGATTTGTTTGTCCAGCAGGATGTTGGCAAAGATGATCATGATCAACGCCTTGGTCTGCAGCAGCCAGCCAATGATGGAGCTCTCGCCCGGCGCCCATTTGAGGATACTGCCGGCGATATGCACGCCGATCAGCTTGCCCGCTACCGAAGCCACCAGCAACACCGCTGCAGCGATGAACACGGCCTCACCGCCGACCGACCAGTTGGTGCGCAGGCCGGTGCTCAGGAAAAAAACCGGCATCATCACCAGCAACACGTGGTGACGCAGCAGGTCCATGTGTTCCTGGTTGAACCAGTCGCTGTCCATGACTGCGCCGGCCAGAAAAGCGCCCACCATGAAGTGCAGGCCGGCCCAGTCCGCGCCGAAGGCGCAGACGATGAGCCAGATCAGGCCGGCGTACCAGCGGTCGCGCTCGGGCATCCAGACCATCAGTTTGCGGAAGATGTAACTGAGGACGGCAAAAGCCAGCAGAAAACTCGCTTGCCTGCCGACGCGCTCCCAGTCCATCAGGATCAGCGCCAATACGCCCCAGATGGCGATGTCGTCCAGGCTGGCATAACGCAGGATGCGCTGGCCAATCGGCTCGCGCAGGATGGCGAGTTTTTCCATCAGCAAAATAAGTATGGGCAGGGCGGTGACGGCGCAGGCCATGCCGACCCCCATGACAAACTGCCAGCGCATGCCCTGAGGGCCCACCCAGCCCTCGTACATCAACATGCCGGCCGCCGCCGCGCAGCCGAACACCAGGGGCGTGCCCAGCGCCAGTCCGGCGGTGATGGTGCTTTCACGCCGGTGCGCCCAGGCCTTCTTCAGGTCGAGCTCAATCCCGGCTATCCAGACGAACACCATGACCGCCCACCAGG
Source organism: Kapaibacterium sp. (SeqCode) (assembly GCA_943370435.1). Classification (GTDB taxonomy): domain Bacteria; phylum Pseudomonadota; class Gammaproteobacteria; order Burkholderiales; family Burkholderiaceae_C; genus Polaromonas. The sequence goes on from CALRQX020000038.1 coordinate 2,455, forward strand.
CGATGCCGTTGAGCGACTGCACCACGGGCGCACTGAACACGAAGGCGTAGTAGTCAGGGTAAATCTTGCCCAGAATGCCGGGCCCCAGCAGGATGCCGGCAATGATCTGGACCACCACCAGAGGGGCGTAGTAGTCGGTGCCGAGCAGCCGCCAGAACAGGTAAGGAACGGTGAAGATGATCGCCATCGCGATCAGGTAAATTTCTGTCGTCGTCATGGCGGCGTGCATGGTTCCCCCCCGTTTTTTTTGACCGGCTGCCAGGCGCCGCTGTCGCTGTCTGGATGGCAAGTGTTGCCAGATCGACTTTTTTGCGTTCAGGGCGTCATGGACGCGCCGGATTCGATGTCAGGGAAACATCAGCGCCGCGCCGCCTGGTACAGCGGCATCACGGTGGGCAGCAGTGCCTGGATTTGTGCCACGCGGCTGCTGTCGCTGGGGTGGCTGCTGAGGAAGCCGCCGCCGCCGGCACTGCCGGCGCTGGCCATTTTTTGCCACAAAGTCACGCCGGCCTGGGGGTTGTAGCCGGCCCGCGCCATCAGCTCCAGGCCGATGCGGTCAGATTCGTTTTCATGCGAGCGGCTGAACTGCGTGGCCACCAGTGCTTCATAGGCCGCACCCGTCAGCTGCGAGCTGCCGCCACCGAGCCCCAGCAACTGGGTGCCTATGCCTATGGCGGTCTGGGCCGCAGCCGCCTGGGACACCTGTTCGCGGGAATGTTCGCGCAAGGCGTGGGCGATTTCGTGGCCCATCACGACAGCAATTTCGTCGTCGCTGAGGTTGAGCTTGCGGATCAGGCCCGTGTAAAACATGATTTTTCCGCCCGGCATGCAAAAGGCGTTGATCTGCTCGCTGGTGATCAGGTTGACCTCCCATTGCCAGCGCGGTGCGTCGGCCCGGAACACGGCGGTTTGTGGCTGGATGCGGGCCGCGACGGCGCGCACACGGGCCAGCATGGCCGCGTCGGTGTTGAGCACCCCTTTGGCTGCCGCTTCGGCCTTGAGCTTGTTGTAACTTTGCACGGCCATCTGGTCCAGCTCTGCGGATGACACCAGCAGCAATTGCGAGCGCGATGCGCCTACCGCGCCGCTTTCGGTGGTGCTGGCGCAGGCGGTCAGCAGCAGGGCCGCAGCCAGGGCGACAGGAACAAGGTAGTTTTTCATCGGGTTCACCAGGTGATGTTAGAGGCACACGCTGCCAGCCACAATTGTGCGGATACCGCGTCGGAGCGCAGTAGGACTGGCTTTCAAGCCGCTGTAGGTTGGGGCCGCCAGTGGCCAGCCGAGCGCATTTGCGCGCCGGCTGTTTGAAGCCGGCGGGAATCCCTTATCCTCACGCCATGCCCTCACACCTGCTTGCCGGCCTGTTGCGCTTCCTGCTGTTGCTGGCGCTGGGGGTCGCCTGTCAGGTGCAGGCCGGTGCGCCCGGCGAGGCGCCTGCGGCCAGGGCTGGCGTGCTTGACTTGACGGGCTGGAACTTCGAGCGTGACGGCAGTGTGCTGCTGGCCGGCGAGTGGTCGTTGAACTGGCAGCGGTTCGGCGCCCCCCGGTTGCCGGCGGATCACCGCGAACCTGCCAGTGTGCTGGTGCAAGTGCCTGGCGCCTGGCACGGGCTGGTGGTGGGCGGAAACCCGCTGGGCTCCAGCGGGTACGGCACCTACCGGCTGGACATTCCCTGCACAAGCGCACAAGGCCTGAGCCTTTTTATTCCCAACCAGCACAGCGCCATGCGCCTCCATGTCAACGGACGGGAGGTGGCGAACCAGGGCGTGCCGGGAACGACTGCTGACAATACCCAGCCTGCCGTCGGCCAACAGTATGTGCCCCTGGGTGATGTTGCCTGTCCTCTGCAGGTGACGGTACATGTGTCCAATTTCGATCATAGGCGCGGTGGCCTGGTTCGTGGCATGGAGCTGGGCATCACGGCGCAGATGCAGAATCGGCGCGAATGGGGCCTGGCACGGGACACGGCGGCTCTGGTGGGCGTGGGACTGATGGGGGTGTTGCCCATCCTGTTTTTCATCTGGCGGCGCAAGGAGCGTGCACCGCTTTATCTCGGGCTGTACTGCCTGTCGACGGCAGCGGTTATCGCCCTGTCCGGCGAGCGCGTGCTGTTGCCTGTGCTGGCCCCCCTGGGATGGAATATTTACCTGAAGCTGCTTTTTGCGAACCTGTGGGGCGGACTTACCCTGTTCGCCCTGTTCGTTCATGCGCTGTATCCGGTCGAGTTCCGGGAAAAGCCAAGGCGCGCGATTCAGCTGGCGGGTGCTGCCGCCGTGCTGATGGTGGTATTGACGCCGGCACGCATTTTTACACTGGCGATTCCCGCATTGACCCTCAGCGCGGTGTTGCTGGGCTCCTATCTGGTTTATGTGCTTTTAAAGGCAGGCAAGCAAGGCAGGCTCAGCCCATTTATTCTGCTGGGTGGCATGGCCGCGATAGTGATTGCCATCACGCATGACGTTGTTTATTTCAGGACGCTGCAGTCGGGCTACTGGACACCCATCGGCTTTCTGGTTTTTGCGCTTGCGCCTGGCATCACGCTGGCTCGGCGCATGTCGCGTGCACTTGCCGCTGAGGAGCTGCGAGCAATCGAACAGCGCGATCGCACCAACCTGCTGGTGCGGGCAACCAAGGCCGGTTTGCTGGACTGGGACGCCATCGCCAACGCGGTGAGTTATTCCGACCGCTACAAGGAGATGCTGGGTTATCCGGCAGATACCGCGGCATCGGCACTACCGGTCTTTAACGATCTGGTCCATCCCGACGAGCGGGAGCATGTCCGCCTGAGCTTTCTGGAGGAGTTGCGCGACCGCAGTGTCAGGAGCACCACGCGTTACCACCGGTCGCTGGACTATCGTATGCGGCGGGCGGATGGGACCTACATCTGGGTGCATGCGGAGGGGATTGCGCTGATCGGCGGCGATGGAAAAACACTGCGCTTCATTTGCTCTTTCATCGACATCAGTGACAGCAAGCGTCATGAAATCGCCATGTCCAACCAGGCCAAGTTCATCACCGACCTGTTTGATACCGTTCCCATTGGCATGGCCTTGCGTGATACCGACAGCCGCTACCTGGTCGTCAATAAAGCCTGGGAGCAGTATGTGGGTACCAGGCGTGAAGACGTCATTGGCAAAACGCTGGGTGAGCGCGCGCCCGCTGACGAGTTGGCGCTGATCGAAGCGCTGGACCGTGAAGTGCTGGCGCTGGGTCCCGGCGCCACAGTGGGCCCGCGCGAGAACACCTTCAGGGGCAGGCGCTACGCGCAGTCGCGCACCGCCATGGCGGATTCCGAAGGAAAAATCATCGGTGTGCTGATCGCCAGCATCGACATCCATGAGAAGTACCTGGCCGAGCAGGCGCTGGCGGTTGAGCGCGAGCGGCTGCAACTGCTGGTGCGTGCCACCAAAGCCGGCTTTGGGGACTGGGACGCACAGAGCGATGTGGTCAGTTACACGGCACGCTTCAAGGAGATGCTGGGTTACCCGGGCGATACCGACACCGCAGCATGGCCCAGCATTTTCGACATGATGCATCCGGAAGATCGCGAAGCCTCGCGCGAGCAGTTCCGCAGGATGATCAAACGCAAGAACAGCGCCGAGCCGGAGCAGGAACCGGGCGAACCCATGTCGTACCGTTTGCGGCGTATCGACGGCAGCTACATCTGGATCCACGCGGAAGGTATTTCGCAGGTCGACGAACGAGGGCGCACCAAACGATTCATAACCTCCTATCTCGACGTTACCGCATTCCATGAACAGGAAGAGGCACTGCGTGCGCAGGTCGAACTCACCCGGACCGAGCAGCGCCGGCTGGACCTGGTGGTGCGGGGCGCACGCGTGGGCATCGTCGATTGGGACGGGCAAACCCACGAGACCTATTACTCGCCGCGTTTCCGGGAAATCCGGGGCTATGCGCCAGACGCCGACACCCGTGACTGGCCCGACTACTTCAAGGTCATGATTCACCCCGAGGACCAGGAGCGTGTGATACGCCGCTGGGTGCCTTTCATCCGGGGCAAGGGGCCCGAAGGCCCACATGGTGAGTTCTACTCGCCCGAAGAGTACCGCCTGTTGCGCGCAGATGACAGTTATGCGTGGGTGCAGGTGAGCGGGATTGCGGTGCGCGATGAGGCCGGATTCGTGTTGCGCTGGATCGCAGCCATCATTGACGTCAGCGAGCGCCGGGCCCAGGACCAGGCCTTGCGTGCCTCGCTGGACCAGGTGGCGGCCCAGGCCGCGCAGCTCGAACACCAGAATGAAGCGCTGCTTGAGAACGTGCGGCTGCGTGAGGAGGTCGAGCGGATTGCGCGGCATGACATCAAGACGCCGCTGAACAGCATCATTGCCGTGCCCCGGCTGTTGCGCGAGGAGCGACGCCTCACGAAGGAAGCCGACGAGTTGCTCGGCATTGTCGAGCGTGCCGGCTATCGCATTCTGAGCATGGTCAACCTCTCGCTCGATCTGTACAAGATGGAGCAGGGCAGTTATATCTTCCGGCCGGATGCCGTGGATCTGGTCGAGTTGTTTGACAAGGTCGCCGTCGACATTCACAGCCACGCCACGTCCAAAAACGTCAGCCTTCGGGTTAAGTCCAGTGCCACCCGCGCGTGTGCATGGGCCGAGGAGCTGCTGTGTTACTCACTGATCGCCAACCTCCTTAAAAATGCGGTCGAAGCCTCGCCCGAGGGATCGGTGGTCACTGTTGCGATTGAGGCGATTGAAGACAGCGGCAGCGTCGCGCTGCATATCCACAATGTCGGCGTGGTGCCGGCATCCATTCGCGAGAATTTTTTCGTCAAATACGCCACCGCCGGCAAGGCCAGCGGGACCGGCCTGGGTACCTACTCGGCCAGGTTGATGGCACGTGTGCAGGACGGCGACGTCACCATGAGCACTTCTGCTGCTGAAGGCACCACACTTTCGGTGATGCTGCGAGCAGCGCCTGCTGGCAAGGTGCCGGCGATCGTCAGGCACGCCAGCGAAAGGCAGGCTTCGCAACCCATGGCACTGGCCAGCCTGCCTGCGCTGAAAGTCCTGCTGGTCGACGACGACGAATTCAACCTGCTGATCGTGCGCCGTTTCCTGCCGTGCCCGCCCCTGAAGGTTTCCACCGCCTTCAACGGCCGGGTGGCACTCGAAATGGCGATGGAAGAAGCACCTGACGTCGTTTTCATGGATCTGGACATGCCCATCATGGGCGGTTTGGAGGCGATAGGAAAGTTGCGCGAGCAGGAGCTGTCGAGCGGTCGAAAACGCTGTTTTGCCGTTGTACTCTCGTCGCACGATGACGAGGAAACCCGTGCGCGCTGCCTGGCCTCGGGTTTTGACCACTACCTGACCAAACCGGTCACGCGCGAGCTGATCCAGCAAACGCTGCTGGACCTGGTTGCCACGGGCGTGCCCATGCAGGCTTTGGCCGGTGGCGGGATGCCCACGGTGGCGGGGCATGCCATGCCCGACACCGTGGTGATTGATCCTGACATTGCGGGCTTGCTGCCGGATTTTATGGCTTCGCGGCACGCCATCCTGAACGCCATGGACGGATCCGCCGCCGCTGCGGACTGTGCGGGCCTCAGGCGCGGTGCGCATCAACTGGCGGGCAGTCTGGGCGTTTATGGGTTTTCCTGGGCTGCAGATCTGGCGAAAAAAATAGAGCTGGAAGCCTTCACCCTGGCGCCCCCGCAGGCCCAGGCCTTGATACAGCTCCTGCGGTTGCATCTGCAAACGGCCCGCATCGTGGCCGGTGAAATACCGTGATGGAGCGCGCCATGCGGGCCTGCGCAGCGATAATGCGGTTTCTGTAGATGTGTGGCTGCGGTTTGCAGACCTCAAGATCATTGACTGGAGAGTTGTGATGGGTGAAGCCAGGAAAATTCTGCTGATTGACGACGACCAGGCCGTGCTGGCTTACCTGATCGCCAAGCTGGCCCCGCACTATGCGCTGGTCAGCACCACCGACCCGCGCCAGGCGGTGAATCTTGCCAAAGCCGAGCAGCCCGATCTGGTGTTGTGCGATATCGACATGCCGGGCATGGGCGGTGGTGATGTGGTGGCTGCGCTGGCCGACAACCCGCAGACGTCCGGTATCCCGGTGATGTACCTGACGGCGCTGGTGTCTCCCGAGGAGACGCGCGAGATGGGCGGCAATGTGGGGGGGCGGCCCGGGGTCGCCAAGAGGGCGCCCCTGGCTGAACTTCTTCAGCGCATCAACGAACTGATCGCCGGCTAGATCAGGCCGACCAGATGCGCGGGCTGGGCGCCGCTTTGTCCCAGAAATGCTGACGCCAGGCCTTCCAGACCTCTTTGAGCAACCCCATTGCCGGCTCCACCAGTGGCGCCAGCACACGCAGCACCACCACCTGCGCGTCCGGGCTGGTGGCCCCCGCCAGCTTGCTCAGCGCATGCGTTTCGGTCAGTTGTCGCGCCAGGTCCAGCGCCTGTTGCCGGCGCGCGCGTTCGAGCTTGCTGCCGGCGACAAAAAACAGTGTGGCCATGCAGCGCTGTCCGGCCAGGCCCAGCGGGCTGTTCATCAGCAGCAGGTCGTCGGCGCGTATCCGGGCGCGCTCCAGCCAGACGCCGGGTAACTCGATGTGCTGGCAAAAACTGCCCTGCACAAAGGGCTGACCAGCGCTGGGCAGGCCAAGCGCCGTCACGTCCCAGCCCATCAACTCGGCACCGGGCGCCAGATCCAGCGTCAGGTGGTTTTCAGCCAGGCAACCGCTGTAACACAGGGCCTCCTGGGGCAGCCATTCAGCGCGTGCACCGGCGGCGAGTTTGATGTGGCTGCGTTGCAGCGCCGTTTCGCCCAGTGACTGGTAGAACCGTGTGGCCCCGGGTGTGGTGATCAGGCCGTGGCTGCCGGCTGCGGCAGTGACCGCGATGTCCAGCGTATCGCCACCGACCAGACCGCCCGGTGGGTGCACGATCACGTTGTGACAGACCGCGTCGCCCTCGGGGTACAGGCTTTGCAAAATGCGCAGCGGCCCGCTGTGGCGGAAGTGGGCGACGGTTTTGCCGGCCTGCAGCGAGTAGTCGAGGGAGAGGGTTGCGTGCCAGGCCATCGGTCGAGTTTAACCCGGGGGCTGCGGTGCGGTTGGCTCCGTGGCGCTATTGATTTAATAGCTGCTTGTGCTGGATGGGTAAGGGCTGGAGGTCGATTTTGTTTATGAAGTCGGGGCGAAATCGGTTGAGTCCGGGTTGGTTCGAATTTGGGTGGTTTGCCAACAAGCCGGGGGTTGCCCGGCGGCAAGTAACTTTCTTTTGTTTCGCCAAAGAGAGCGAGCAAAGCTTTCCGGGCATCACGCTTCGCCTCGGATTCGCCTGGGACAGTAGGAGCGACTCCCCACTCCCACCCCTAACCCCTCCCTCGCCCCGCTGGGCGATGGAGGGGGACCTCATTTGGCCGCGTGTGCTGCGCTCGCGTGCAAACATGACGGTCTGTTGGGATTCCCGTGCA
>CALRQX020000039.1:0-5814 GCA_943370435.1 Kapaibacterium sp. (SeqCode)
CCGCGCGTCAGGACGGACCACGGGACCGTCATGTTTGCACGCGAGAGCAGCACACGCGGCCAAATGAAGTCCCCCTCCATCGCCCAGCGGGGCGAGGGAGGGGTTAGGGGTGGGAGTGGGGAGTTAGACCCTACTGTCCGAAGCCGACCGGGGACAGAGCGTGATGCCAGAAAAGCTCAGGCCGCTTCCTTATAGAAGAACCCGCGCTGAATCCCGCGCGGCGCCATCGGCTTGACGGCGTCGTGAATCGCGCCAATGTGCTCCGGCGTGGTGCCACAGCAGCCGCCCACGATATTGACCAGCCCTTCGGCGGCAAACTCGCGCAGCAGGCGCGAGGTCACGTCCGGCGTTTCATCAAAGCCGGTGTCGCTCATGGGGTTGGGCAAGCCGGCGTTCGGGTAACAGCTGATGAAGGTGTCAACCGCCACCCGCGCCAGCTCCTGGATGTAGGGGCGCATCAGCGTCGCACCGAGTGCGCAATTCAGGCCCACAGCCAGCGGCTGGGCGTGGCGGATGCTGTGCCAGAACGCCGTGACGGTCTGGCCGCTCAGGATACGGCCCGAGGCGTCGGTGACCGTGCCGCTGATGATCAGCGGCAGGCGCTCGCCGCTGTTGTCGAAGTACTCGTCAATCGCAAACAGCGCGGCCTTGGCGTTGAGCGTGTCGAAAATCGTCTCGACCAGCAACACGTCGGCGCCGCCCTTGACCAGGGCTTCGGTCTGTTCGTAATAGGCCTTGCGCAGCTCTTCAAAGCTGGTGTTGCGCGCACCGGGGTCGTTGACGTCGGGGCTGATGCTGGCGGTTTTGGGTGTGGGGCCTAGGGCGCCAACGACAAAACGCGGCCTGTCGGGTGTGGAAAACTTGTCGCAGGCGGCGCGCGCTATGCGGGCGGACTCGTAATTCATTTCGACCGCGAGCTCGGCCATGTCGTAGTCGGCCTGGGCCACGGTGGTGGCGCCAAAGGTGTTGGTCTCTATCATGTCGGCGCCAGCGGCCAGGTAGCCTTCGTGGATGTCCTGGATCACGTCGGGCCGTGTCAGGCTCAGCAACTCGTTGTTGCCCTTGACGTCCTTGTGGAAGTCCCTGAAACGTTCGCCGCGGTACTGCGCTTCATTGAGTTTGAAGCGCTGGATCATGGTGCCCATCGCGCCGTCAAGAATGGCGATGCGTTGTTCAAGTACGGCAGGGAGCGCGGCTCCGCGGGTGTAGATGGCTTGCTTCATGGCTGCATTTTAGGGTGGCCGCCATTTGCCTGCCAGAATCATGCTGATTTCCCTGGACAATAGCCGGACCGCTCACCGCCCGAGGCCCTCGCATGAAACACCTTCAACCCAAAGAAGCCTGGGACTACCTGCAGCAGCGCCCCGACGCGCTGTTTGTGGACGTGCGCATGGAAATCGAGTCGCTGTATGTGGGTCGGCCGCCCGGCGTGGTCAACGTGCCCTGGTACGAATACCCGGATCTGACGCCCGATGCGCAAAAGTTTGCGGCGGCGGTGGAAAGCGAAGCCAGCAGCAAGGAGCAGCCGGTCTTGCTGATCTGCCGCTCGGGCAAACGCACACTCGATGCCGGCCAGGCGCTGGAGGCAGCCGGTTTTGCCGAGGTGATCAACATCGTGCATGGCTTTGAGGGGGAACTCGACGAGCAGTTTCAGCGCTCCACCCTGAGCGGCTGGCGCTTTGACGGGTTGCCGTGGGAGCAGATGTAGCCGTCTTTCAAGTCAAACAGGGCTGCAGCCCTTTTTCCGCCTGCACAAGCAGCTCTTTATTTCATAGCATTTTCAGCCACGCCACCTTGTCACCGCCGTCTGCCACACCCCACCCTTCAGCGCTGGACATCCTCAGCCAGGTTTTTGGTTATGCCGATTTTCGCGGCCCGCAGCAGGCCATCGTGGACCATGTGGTGCAAGGCGGTGACGCGCTGGTGCTGATGCCGACCGGCGGCGGCAAGTCGCTGTGTTACCAGATCCCGGCCATCGCGCGGCAAAACGCCGGCCATGGCGTGACGGTGGTGATCTCGCCGCTGATCGCGCTGATGCACGACCAGGTCGGCGCGCTGCATGAAGCCGGCGTGTCTGCGGCTTTCCTGAATTCGACACAGACACAGGAAGAAAGCAGCGCACTTGAAAAGCAGCTGCTGCGCAACGAGCTGACCCTGCTCTACGCCGCGCCCGAGCGCATCAACACGCCACGCATGAAGGGTTTGCTCGGTTCGCTGCACGAGCGCGGCCTGCTGAGCCTGTTCGCGATTGACGAGGCGCATTGCGTGAGCCAGTGGGGCCATGACTTCCGGCCCGAGTACCGCTCGCTGAGCCTGCTGCACGAAACCTTTCCCGACGTGCCGCGTATCGCGCTGACGGCGACCGCCGATGCGCTGACGCGCCAGGACATGATTGAGCGCCTCAAACTCGAGGACGCGCGCGAATTTGTCAGCAGCTTCGACCGGCCCAATATCCGTTACACCATCGTCGAAAAAACCGACGCGACGCGCCAGCTGCTGCGTTTCATCGAAAGCGAACACGCGGGCGAGGCCGGCATTGTGTATTGCCAGTCGCGCAAACGCGTGGAGGAAGTGGCCGGCATGCTGGAAGACGCCGGACTCAAAGCCATGGCTTACCACGCGGGCCTCGACAGTGCGCTGCGCCAGCAGCGCCAGGACCGCTTCCTGCGCGAGGAAGGCATGGTGATGGTCGCGACGATTGCCTTCGGCATGGGCATCGACAAGCCCGATGTGCGTTTTGTGGCGCACCTGGACATGCCGAAAAACATCGAGGGCTACTACCAGGAAACCGGCCGCGCCGGCCGCGACGGCCTGCCGGCCAACGCCTGGATGGCTTATGGCCTGCAGGACGTGGTCAACCAGCGCCGCATGATAGACACCAGCGAGGCGGCCAGCGAGGAGTTCAAGCAGGTGATGCGCGGCAAGCTCGATGCGCTGCTGAGCCTGGCCGAAGACACACGCTGCCGGCGCGTCAGTCTGCTGCACTATTTTGGCGAAGACAGTTTGCCCTGCGGCAACTGCGACAACTGTTTGCAACCGCCGGTGGTGTGGGACGCCACCGAAGCCGCGCGCAAGATGCTCAGCTGCATCTACCGCGTGCAGCAGGCCAGCGGCATCAGCTTCGGCGCCGGCCACCTGATGGACATCCTGCGCGGCAAAGCCACCGAAAAAGTGCTGCAGCACAGCCACGACCAGCTCAGCACTTTCGGTATAGGCGCCGACCTGTCCGAGGTGCAGTGGCGCGGCGTGTTGCGCCAGCTGATCGCCAAGGGCATGGTGCGGGTCGACCCCGACGCCTTCAACACCCTGCAACTGCTGCCGGACGCGCGCCAGGTGCTCAAGGGCGAGGTCAGCGTGATGCTGCGCGAACAGGCGGCGGGAGGCAAGGCAGACAAGCGCAAAAAAAGCACCAAAACCTCGGTCAAGGGCATGGCCGAAGCCGCACTCAATGCCGGCGCGCTGGAACGCCTGACGCGGCTGAAGGCCTGGCGCGCCGAAGTGGCACGCGAGCACAACCTGCCCGCCTTTGTGATTTTTCACGACGCCACCTTGCGTGCCATCGCCGAGCGCGCGCCGCACAGCCTGGCCGATCTGGAGGGCATCAGCGGCATTGGCAGCAAAAAACTGCAGGCCTATGGCCACGAAGTCCTGCGGGTGTGCGCGGCCGCCTGAGCCCGGAAAATCCGGCCTGCTGCGGCACAATAGGCGCGTGTCCATAGTCCCAGCCCTGACCCTCCAGCGTGCCGCCCTGGCACGCGCTGTGAGGGCGCTTGCCGGCCTCGTGTTTTTACAGGCGCTGCTGCTGGCCGGCCCCGCATGGGGCGGCGATTCACTGACCCTGAGCCGCGACAACGGTCCGGTGGCGCTGACACAGGCGCTGGATTTCTGGGTCGATGTGGACGGCAAAACCACCGTGGAGAAAATTGAAGCCGATGCCGGGCGCCTGCCTTTTGCCGCTGTCGTCGTCGATAAAAAATACCAGCTTGACGACGCGGCGCTCTGGCTGCGTTTTGACGCGACAGTGCAGGACCCCGGGGTTCACTGGAGACTTGAACTGCCGATGTCCGGCGTGGACAAAATCGCGCTCTATTACCGCGACAGCCTGGGCCGCTGGGTGGTGCAGCAAGCCGGTGACAGTCTGCCCATCAGCGTTTGGCCCCAGCCTGCGCGCTACCCGATTTTTTCCCTGAGCCATGAGGCCGGGGCCAGCGTGCGTTATTACCTGCGGGTGGAGCATGCGCGTGTTCCTTTTTCAGCCCTGCCGCGGGTGCTCAGCGCCGAGGGGGTGACGACCTCGCGCCAGCTGGAGCACCTGTTCCTCGGTGCCTATTTCGGACTGGCGCTGCTGGTGACGGTGCTCGCGCTGATCAACGCAGTGGCCTACCGCGACCGTGGTTTTGCAAGTTACGCGGTTTACCTCGGCACCTTTGCCGGCTCCCAGGCCGCCTTCAAGGGTATCGCCGGCTTGTACCTGTGGCCGGAGCTGCCGCAGCTCAACAACATGGCGATTGTCCTGCTGCCGCTGCTGGCCGCGGCCGCCGCGCTGTGGTTTGTGCGCACCGTGACCACACCCGGGCGCTTTTTCCGGGCGCTGGACTGGCTGATCCTGGCATTGATGTGGCTGGCGCCGCTGATCGGCCTGCTCGATGCCGCCTTTCCGACGCCCGAGAGTTTTGCACTGATCAACATCCTGGTCAGCGCCGGCATGGTGGTGCTGCTGATGGTGGTCGGGGTCTCGCTGGTGGAAGGCGACCGCCACGCACGCTGGATTGCGCTGGGGTTTTTGCCCATTATCCTGGCCACCTTGTTCCCGCTGCTGCGCAACTTCGGGCTGATCGCAACCGGTTTTCTGACCCAGAACGCGCTGATTCTGGGCTCGGCCCTCGAGGCGCCCATTCTTTTTTACGGTTTGCTGCGCCGCATCACCCGGCGTGAAGAGCCCAGCACGCGGGCCAGCACCCTGCGCACCACCGACCCGCTGACCGGTCTGCTCACCACACGGCCGCTGCTGGGCAAGCTGCGCCAGGCGCTGAGTACCGCCGAGCGTTACCAGCAGCCCTGTGCGCTGATGATCATCGACCTGAGCAATCAGGCCAGCCTGCAGCTCAAGCATGGCCGCGAAACCGGCGACCGCGCCATGGTGCTGGCCGCCGCCCGCATACTGGCCGTGAGCAAGCCGACCGACACCGTGGCGCGTGTCGGTGACAGCCACTTTGCGCTGTTGCTGGAGGGGCCGATGAGCAGCGATTCGGTGAACCGGCTGGCCACCAAAATCCTGGCCAGCGGCCTGCGCACCACCTCTGAATTGCCGGATGCCGATCCGCTGTTGTTCCACATCGCCATCGGCTACCTGGCGGGGCCGGTACGCCTGGCCCCCGAGCAGGCACCGGCCTGTCTGGACCGCATGATGCAGGTGGCCAGGGAGATGAACGACGGTTCGCGCAAGGCGATCCGGTTGATTCAGCTCTGAGGGTTGACCGGTCAGCGTCTGGAGCATCACGCTGCGCTTCTGGCTCGCCCAGGGCGGTAGGCGGTAACTCCCCACTCCCACCCCTAGCCCCTCCCTCGCCCCGCTGGGCGATGGAGGGGGACTTCATTTGGCCGCGTGTGTTGCTCCCGCGTGCAAACATGACGGCCAACCGAATACGCCTTGACGCGCGGAGCGCGTCAAGGCTCCCCGTTTTCGTATTCGTTACCCCCACCCGTCGGGCTGGGCCGAGGAGCGCAGCCGAAAACGGATCAGGGCGAGCGATTGTCTGAGCCGAAGGCGAGTTCGAGCTCGACCCCGTTTTCGGCGAGCACCGCAGGTTGCCC
>CALRQX020000040.1:0-4023 GCA_943370435.1 Kapaibacterium sp. (SeqCode)
GAGGACGCGCAAAGCGCGTCCTCGCCTCCCCGCATTGGTATTGGTTTCCGGTTCCTTCCTCCACCCGTCGGGCTGGGCCGAGGAGCGCAGGCAAAAGCGGATCAGGGCTCGCGATTGTCTGAGGCGAAGCCGAGTTCGAGCGAGACCCCGCTTTTGCCGAGCACCGCAGGTTGCCCGCAGCGAAGCGGAGGGTCCCAGACCATCGGGTCGCCTTTCTTTTGGGTACTTTTCTTTGGCGACGCAAAGAAAAGTGCCTCGCCCGCCGGGGCGAGAACCGGCTTGCTGGCAAACCATAAACATCCGAAGCAAAGACAGCTTCAACAGGCCCAGCCCGAACAGCGGTTGCAAGCAGACTTTGCACGCGCTCGCAGCGACAGACGGAGCCCGGCTTCACGCGGCATGCTCCGGTACAGGCGCATGATGCCCCCCACCCATATGCGCGCCCAGAACATGCCGCTCGGCGTCCGCAGCGGACGTTTCAAACACGATCTGTCCCTCGCTCATGACCACGATGCGGTCGGCCAGCTCCAGCAGCTCATCGAGGTCCTCGCTGATCAGCAGCACGGCCGCGCCCTGGTCCCGCACACCGCGCAGGCGGGCGTGGATTTCTTTCACGGCCGCAAAATCCAGGCCGAAAACCGGGTTCGCGGCGATCAGCACCTTGATCTCGCCGGCCAGTTCGCGCGCCAGCACCGCGCGCTGCACATTACCGCCGGACAGGCTGCGGATGGGCGCGTTTTCGCCCTGGGTCTTGATGCCGTAAGCCGCAATCCACTCGCGCGCGCGGCTGCGCCAGCTCGCAAAACGCAGTCGCCCGCCCACACACAGCGGCGGCCGGTCAAAGTCGCGCAGGGCCATGTTCTCGGCCACAGACAGCTCGCCCACACAGGCGTTGCGCAGCGGCTCCTCGGGCAGGCTGCGCACCTGCAGGCGGTGGTTTTCTTCGCGCCGCGCCGCATAAGGCTGGCCCTGCACCGTGACCACGCCGGCGGCACGGGCGCGCTGGCCGACCAGGGCCTCCACCAGCTCGCGCTGGCCATTGCCGGAAACACCCGCGATACCCAGAATCTCGCCGCGCGCAACCTGCAGGCTCAGTCCGCGCACCGCCAGTGTGCCGCGGTCCCCCATGACCGAAAGCTGCTGCACTTGCAGGGGCGGATTCGATCCGGCATTCGCTATGTTTTCAGGAGCTGCTTGTGCAGGTGGCGCAAGGGCTGCAGCCATTTTTTGCCCTGACTCTGCGGTCTCATCGCTGCTCGCGGCTGCTGTGGCCTCCCCCATCATGGCCCGGGCCAGGGTTGCGGGGGCTGTGGCAGTCACTGCCGTGTGATGCACTGCCTTGCCGCGGCGCAACACGGTCACGTCGTCGGCATAGGCCATCACCTCGCGGAACTTGTGCGTGATGATCAGCACCGTGCACAGGCCGCTGCGCGCGAACTCGCGCACATGGCCCAGCACCTCATCGGCTTCCTGCGGGGTCAGCACCGAGGTCGGTTCATCCAGAATCAGCAGGCGCGGCCGCAGATAGAGCTGCTTGAGCAACTCCAGCTTCTGCTTCTCGCCGGCCGCCAGCTCGGAGGGCCGCGCGTCCAGGTCCAGGCTGAAAGGGGTATGCGCCAGGAAGGCCTTCAGTTCGGCACGCTTGGCGCGCCAGTCGATCACAGCCGGTATCTGGCCACTGGCCAGCAGCAGGTTTTCGGCCACGGTCATGCCCGGCGCCAGGGTGAAGTGCTGGTACACCATGCCTATGCCCAGCGCCCGCGCCGCCACCGGGTTGGCAATCGCCTGCTCACGCCCGTCGGTCAAAATGCTGCCTTCCTCGGGGCGGTGAAAACCCGCGATGCATTTGACCAGCGTGCTTTTGCCGGCGCCGTTTTCGCCGAGCAGGGCATGCACGGAACCGGGCGCCACTTTCATGCTCACGTGGTCAAGCGCGGTGAAACTGCCAAACCGTTTGGTGAGTTCGTAAATCTCCAGCGCCATCGCGCCAGTGGGCTGTGGCATGGGATCAACGTGCAGGGTCATGGCCAGGCTTTCACAACAAAACGTCCAGCACGTCCTGCGAGCTCGCATGCGCGCCGAACACCCCGCCCTGCATGGTGATCATCTTCAGCGCAGCCTCGTGGTTGCCCCGGTCTGTGGCGGCGGTGCAGTCGGACAGCAACAGGCATTCAAAACCGCGGTCGTTGGCGTCGCGCATGGTGGTGTGCACACAGACGTCGGTGGTGATGCCGGCCAGGATCAGGTTGCTGATGCCGCGCGTGTGCAGCACCATCTCCAGATCGGTGGCGTAAAACGAGCCTTTTCCCGGTTTGTCAATCACCACCTCGCCCGGCAGCGGCGCCAGTTCGGGAATGATCTCCCAGCCCGGTTCGCCGCGCACCAGGATGCGGCCGCAGGGTCCGTCGTCACCGATGCCAACGCCGCCGCTGCCGATCTGCTGTGAGCGCCAGCGCTTGTTGGCCGGCAGATCGCTGAGGTCCGGTCTATGGCCTTCCCGTGTGTGCATCACGGCGTAACCGGACTGCCGCATCGCGGCCATCAGCGCTTTCAGGGGTTCTATGGGCGCACGCGTCAACGCGATGTCGTAACCCATCTTGTCAACATAACCGCCCGCGCCGCAAAAATCGGTCTGCATGTCAATCACCAGCAGCGCGGTATTGGCCGGCCGCAGGTCGCCGTTGTACGGCCAGGCGTAGGGATGGGCTTGGATGAATCGCTGCATGGTGTTTCCCCCTCAGGCGGCTTTTTTCAAAGGCAAGGCCAGCGAATCAGGCAGTGGGTGCGCCTCGGGCCCCTTGTAACTGCGTGTGGGTGCCTCAAAGCCGCAGGGGCTGCCATCGGTCACCGCCACCTGCCACGGCAAGCGGTAGGTGCCGGCCGCCATGTCCTGCATATAGGTGTAAGGGCAGTCCTGGGCGCCGCCTTTGACCGCCACATAACCGCGGTGGTAGAGCTGGTACATATTGTTTTCCACGCCCCAGCCGGTACGCGCTTCACGCACCAGATCGGGCCGGACTTCGCAGGTGATGATTTCATCGGGCCTGCCGCTGCCCGCTACCAGCACCGTGCCGTCAAAGTTGCAGAACATGCCCTCTCCCATCGAATCAAAACTGCCGTCGCTGCCACACATACAGACGCTGGCCGTGACGGCCAGGTTGCAGAAGGCATTGGCCTGGTTGGTGATCTTCCAGCTGTGGCGAATCGGCGCGGTGTAGCCGGCGGTGCGGATGATGACCTCTGCGCCCTTGTAGGCGGCCTCGCGCGCCATCTCGGGAAACATGCCGTCGTGGCAGATGATGAGCGCGATGCGGCTGCCGTTCGGCCCATCACAGACCGGAATGCCGAGGTTGCCGGGCTCCCAGGGCTCAACCGGCACCCACGGGTGCAGCTTGCGGTAATACAGCTTGATGGCGCCCGTGTCGTCAATGATCAGGCCGCTGTTGTAGGGGTTGCCCCCGGGGTTGGCCTCCATGATGGAAAAGCAGCCCCAGATCCTGTTGGCCACACAGGCCTGCCTGAAGGCCGCGACCTCGGGGCCGTCGAGCGAACACATGATGGACGGGTTGATGTCCATCGACAGGCCGTGCAGCGAGTACTCCGGAAACACCACCAGGTCCATGCCGGCCTGGTTGCGCCGCGCCTTGCCCACCATCTCGCAGATGCGCCGCGTTTGTGCTGCCAGCTGCGCCGGTGTTTCCACCACCGGCAGCTGCAGCTGCACCAGTCCCATGACCACGCCATGCGCCGATTTGTTGAGTCCGCCCAATCCTGTTGTCATATCAGTCTTCCTTTGCGCCGCGCGCGGCCATTGCGGGGGACACCGCGGAACCGGCTTTGCCGGGCCGCTGGTGGCGCCCCATTGAGGGGCTGAGGGCCGCGGCTCCAGGCCTGCCTGCGCAGGCGTGGACGTGCCCGAAAGGCAGCCACCTCTGGTGGCCGCACGGGGAGCCGAAGGCGCTTCGGGGGTGGGTCATATTCAACGGGAAGAAAGCTCACCCGGGCTGCCGCTGACGGTGCTGC